>NZ_CP012669.1:0-1200000 GCF_001281485.1 Altererythrobacter epoxidivorans | reverse complement strand
TGATCATGCTCCTGGGCTTGGTCGCCGCGATCACGTGGGTTCTTTTCTGATGGACGGGTTTCCGATCCTCTCGCTGATGCTGCTCGTTCCGCTGGCAGCGGGTATCGCTTGCTTCTTCCTCGAAGCGACCGCTGCTCGCATGACTGCGCTGATCGCAACGCTGGTCAATCTGGGCCTCGGCATCCTGCTGTGGCTGAACTACGACATTGGCGGGGCGCAATGGCAGTTCACCGAACGCGCCGATCTGTTTGCCGGTTTCAGCTATGCCCTCGGCATTGACGGTATCGCGCTGATGCTGATCGTCCTGTCGGTTTTCCTGATGCCCATTTGCATCCTTGCGAGCTGGGAAGGCATCAAGAAGCGCGTCGGCGAATACATGGCGGCATTCCTGATCATGGAAATGCTCATGATCGGCGTATTTGCGGCGCAGGACCTGTTCCTGTTCTACATCTTCTTCGAAGCAGGTCTGATCCCGATGTACCTGATCATCGGTGTCTGGGGCGGCGATAACCGCATTTACGCCAGCTACAAGTTCTTCCTCTACACGCTGCTCGGCTCGGTGCTGATGCTGATCGCGATGTTCTGGATGGTTGCGGAAGCGGGCACGACCGACATCCCAACGCTAATGCAGTATGATTTCCCTGTTGGGGCCCAGACTTGGCTGTGGCTAGCGTTCTTCGCTAGTTTTGCGGTCAAGATGCCGATGTGGCCCGTGCATACATGGCTTCCCGATGCTCACGTTCAGGCGCCAACTGCCGGTTCGGTCATCCTTGCAGGCGTCCTGCTGAAAATGGGTGGCTATGGCTTCATCCGTTTCAGCCTGCCGATGTTCCCCGATGCTTCGGCGCAGTTTGCCTGGTTCGTCTTCATCCTCTCGATGATTGCGGTGGTCGTCACTTCGCTCATCGCGCTCGTCCAGCACGACATGAAGAAGCTGATCGCCTATTCATCGGTCGCCCATATGGCGATCGTGACGGTCGGCCTGTTCGCCTTTAACGTGCAAGGCCTTGAGGGTGCGATGATGGTGATGCTCGGGCACGGGCTCGTATCGGGCGCATTGTTCCTGTGCGTGGGCGTGATCTACGACCGCCTGCATACGCGCGAGATCAGTCGTTACGGCGGCCTGTCGATCAACATGCCCCGCTACGCCACCTTCTTCCTGCTGTTCACCATGGCGAGCGTCGGCTTGCCGGGTACCAGCAACTTCATCGGCGAATTTCTGTCGCTGGCAGGCATCTACAAGGTATCGACCCTTGTCGCGCTGGTGTGCACGACCGGGATCATCCTTGGCGCTGCATACATGCTTTACCTCTATCGCCGCGTCGCATTCGGTGAGCAGAAGAACGCCGATGCGGCCGCGATGCCCGATCTCAATGTCCGCGAATGGACAATGCTGGCGCCATTGGCTGCGGCGGTCCTGTGGATGGGTGTCTATCCGGAAAGTTTCCTTGCGCCGATGCGTGCGGATATCGCCGCACTTGATGCAAGGCTTGCCCGGGTTGCCATCGCAGCCGATCCGGCTCTCGTGGTAGGCGAGCCAACCGGCCATTTTGCCAACGAGATCCAACACCATGAAAATGCGGGCGAGGGGGCCCACTGATGGATTACGCAACCTCCCTCGCGCTCATTGCGCCTGAAATCACGCTCAGCATCGCTGGCCTGGTCCTGCTGCTGATTGCCGCATGGGGCGGCGACAAGGCTGCACGCCTCATCGCAATCCTTGCAGTGACGGCGCTGTTCGCCGCCGGTTTCCAGCTGGTTCCGACACTGCATGACGGTTTGGTCGGGGCCGAGACTTTTGCCTTTGGCGACCTGTTCCGCGCGGATGCATTTGCTGCATTCGCAAAGGCGATGATTTACCTCGCTTCGATCGGATGTCTGGTCGTCGCGCCGCCTTATTTCGAACGCTTCAAGGCCATGCGCGCCGAATATCCGGTGCTGATCCTGTTTGCGGCGCTCGGCATGAGCATCATGGTGTCGGCGAGCAATTTCCTGACGCTGTATGTCGGCCTGGAACTGAACAGCCTTGCTGCCTACGTCCTCGCGGCAATCCTGCGCAGCGATGGCAAATCGGCGGAGGCGGGCCTGAAGTACTTCGTGCTCGGCGGCCTCGCTTCGGGCATTCTTCTTTACGGTATGAGCCTGCTTTACGGGTTCACGGGATCCACCAGCTTCGCACAGGTACAAGTCGCCTTGTCGGGTGAGCTTTCGACCGGGGCACTGTTCGGCCTGATTTTCGTCCTCGCGGGTCTCGCATTCAAGGTGTCGGCAGTGCCGTTCCACATGTGGACGCCGGATGTGTACGAAGGTGCGCCTACGCCCGTTACTGCGTTCTTCGCAACCGCGCCCAAGGTCGCAGGGATTGCGCTGACCGCCCGTGTCGCGCTCGAAGTCTTCGGTGGTCAGGCGGATGCATGGCGCCAGATCGTCATCTTTGCGGCTCTGGCATCGATCGTCGTCGGTGCGCTCGGCGCGATCGGACAGGAAAACCTCAAGCGCCTGCTCGCCTACAGCTCGATCAACAACGTCGGCTTCATCCTGCTCGGCCTGGCCGTCGCGACCAATGCTGGCGCCCGTTCGATGCTCATTTACCTGTTCGTCTATGTCGTAATGTCGCTCGGCAGTTTCGTTGCCTTGCTCATGCTCCGTGATGAAGAGGGCAATCTGTATGAACGCTTCGCCGACATCAGCGGGCTATCGACCACTCGTCCGCTCCTTGCCTGGAGCTTGCTGCTGCTGATGTTCAGCCTCGCTGGCATCCCGCCGATGCTTGGTTTCTACGGCAAATTCGTCGTGTTCCAAGCGACGGTCGAGGCCGGTCTCGTATGGCTCGGTGCCATCGGCATCGCGGCGAGCGTGATCGGTGCGTTCTATTATATCAAATTCGTCAAGGTCATGTTCTTCGATGAGCCTGCCGATGTCGTGACTGGCAAGAGCGAGCGCAGCCACTGGATCGTCCTGCTGATTTGCGCTGCCATCATCTCGCCTGTGGGATATCTGCTGACACCGTCGCTGACCGATCTGGCGGACAAGGCCGCTTCGGCGCTTTTCCTCGCACTTTGATCGGACACCGTCCGGGATTGCCGCATTGATCGAAACAGTCGCGGAAACGGGATCGACCAACGCCGATCTGCTCATCCGCCTCGCTAGCGGGGAGAGGGTGGCCGAAGGCGACTGGCTTGTTGCCGAACGGCAGAATGCGGGAAGGGGTCGCCAGGGCCGCGAGTGGTTCGACGGTCATGGCAATTTCATGGGGTCCACGGTCGTAGCCCTCGGGCCGAATGATCCGCCGGCTTACACGCTCGCGCTCGTAGCGGGCCTGGCGGTTTACGAGGCATTAGTTCCCTTGTTGCCGGATCCTTCCGCCCTCGTACTCAAGTGGCCGAACGATGTCCTGCTGCAACATGCAAAACTGTGCGGGATGCTGCTGGAGAGGCAGGATACGACCGTGGTCGTGGGCATAGGTGTCAATCTGGCCGTGGCGCCTTCGGTCGAAGGTCGTGATACGATCGCTCTCGGCCAAGTAACGCCTGCGCCGGCTCCATCCGATTTCGGCAAAGCGCTTGCGCTTTCTTTTGCTACCGAAATTGAACGCTGGCGGACTTTCGGGCTCGAGACGGTCATTCGCCGTTGGTCGGCTGCCGGAACGCCGAAGGGCACACGGTTGAAGGTGCATGAGCCAGACGGAAGGCTCGTCGAGGGAGACTACTCCGGCCTCGACGCGCTTGGAAATTTGGAGCTGCGCTTGGATGATGGCTCCATACGTGCCATCCACGCGGGCGACGTAACGCTCGCCTAAGGGAGATCGCCATGCTGCTTGTCGCGGACGTGGGAAATACCAATGTCGTATTCGCCGTATTCGATGGCGGAGAGATCAAGGCGAGATGGCGTATTGCGACCGATCCCCGGCGCACGGGGGACGAATATGCGGTCTGGTTGCTCCAGCTTGCCGAATTCCAGGGATTTTCAAAGGACGACATCGATCAGGTCATCATCGGATCCGTGGTGCCGCGCGCGATCCACAACCTCACCGTGCTGTCCGAGAAGTACCTTGGCGTAACGCCGCTGGTCGCGGGGCAGGGCGATGCGCAATGGGGTTTCGATCTCGACATCGAACAACCCAGTTCGCTCGGTGCAGACCGGGCGCTGAACTCATTGGCCGCCCACGCGAAATACGAAGGCGATCTGATCGTTGTTGATTTCGGTACTGCCACCACTTTCGACGTGGTCGACTTTAACGGTAGCTACAAAGGCGGCATCATCGCCCCCGGCATCAACCTCTCGCTCGATGCGCTGGTCGGAAATACGGCGAAGCTTCCCCGCATCGCTATCGAAAAGCCTGCGACCAGCAGCGTGATCGGCCGCAACACCGAGGATCAGATGCTGATCGGCGTTTTCTGGGGCTACGTCGCCCTGATCGAAGGTCTGATCACGCGTATGAAAAAGGAAATCGGCAGGCCGGCAAAGGTTGTGGCGACCGGCGGTCTCGCGATCCTGTTCGATGAGCATACAGATCTGTTCGATGCGGTCGATGCCGACCTGACGCTCAATGGGCTCGCATTGCTCGCGGAGCGTTCGGCTTGAAGAAAGACTGCACTCCCGAAAACGAACTGCTTTTCCTCGCGCTCGGTGGCTCGGGCGAGATCGGCATGAACGTCAACCTCTATGGTTGCGACGGCAAATGGCTGATGGTCGATCTCGGCATGACATTTTCCGGCAACGAGTATCCGGGTGTCGACCTGGTGTTTGCCGACCTCGAATTCATCGAAGAGCGCGCTGATGATCTATTGGGCATCGTCCTGACGCATGCGCACGAAGATCACATCGGCGCAGTGCCCTATTTCGCCGCCGAGCTCGGCGTTCCGCTATACGCCACACCGTTTACAGCCGACCTCGTCCTGCGGAAGCTGGAAGAAGCGGGTATCGCTGGCGAGATCGAATTGAACGTAATTCCCGACGACCACGGCTCTTTCGAGCTCGGCTCGTTCGGCATCACTTATATTCCGCTGGCGCACTCGATTGCAGAGGGCAACGCCCTGCTGATCGAGACGCCCTATGGCCGCATCTTCCATACGGGCGACTGGAAACTCGACGAAGAGCCGATCATCGGTGAACCGACAACCGCAGAAGAGCTGACCGAGATCGGTGACGAGGGGGTTCTCGCGCTCGTCTGCGACAGCACCAATGTCTTCAACACGGCATCGAGCGGGTCCGAGGGCGCGGTCTATCGCGGCCTGATGGAAGAAGTCGCAAGGCACCCGGGCAAGCGGGTTCTGGTCACGACTTTCGCCTCCAACGTCGCAAGGCTGCAAACTCTGGGAGATGTAGCCAAGGAAACCGGCCGCCAATTGTGTGTTGCCGGGCGCTCGCTCGACCGCATTATCGAGGTGGCGCAGGATAATGGTTATCTCACGGACCTGCCCGATCTGATCGATTTCGACACCGCCATGTCGCTGCCGCGGGGCGAAGTCCTGATTCTGGCAACGGGCGGCCAGGGTGAGCCGCGCGCGGCACTCGCCCGGATTGCTGAAGGAAATCATCCCATCGAGCTCGTTAGCGGCGATGTCGTCCTGTTTTCGTCGCGCCAGATCCCTGGAAACGAACTGTCGATTGGCCGGGTCCAGAACCAGCTCGCGTCTCGCGGCATCACGATGGTGACCGACCGGCAAAGCGAAATCCACGTGTCCGGCCACCCGGGACGCCCCGATCTGGAAGCGCTTTACGGTTGGCTGCGACCTGAAATCCTCGTGCCGGTCCACGGCGAAATGCGTCATATGCGGGAGCAGGCCAAATTCGGCCGCTCGACCGGAATCCCCCAAGCTGTTGTCCAGCAGAATGGCGATATCGTTCGCCTTGCTCCGGGCAAGGCTGGGAAGTTGGCCGATGTGCGCGCCGGGCGGCTCGTCCTGGATGGGGATATCATCGCTCCTGCAGATGGCGATGCCATCACCATGCGGCGTCGTCTGGCGCGTGACGGGCTGTTGATGGTCGTGCTCGACCAAAGCCTGCAGCCGACCATCGAAGCGATAGGTCTTCCGCTCGACGAAGACCTGCCAGAATTCCTCGCCGAAGCTCAGAGCGACATCGTCGATGCGCTCCGCAAGCTGAAAGGGCGCGGCGGCAGGAGCATCGATGACGTGCACGAAGCGGCACGGCTTGCTGCGCGCAGGGCTGCGCAGCGGTGGTCGGGCAAGAAGCCGCAGGTCAAGGTGATCATTCTACCCGGGAGCAGCAATCGATGAAATGGACGTCCATTCTCGCCATCTACGCCCTGTTCTGGGTCATGTCGGCCTTCGTCCTCTTGCCGTTCGGCGTAAAAACGCATGATGAACTGGGCGTAGAGAAGGTGCCGGGGCAGGCCGATAGCGCGCCTGCCAATTTCCGTCCGGGCAGGCTAGTGCTGCGTGCATTCGTGCTCGCAGCCGTGCTGACCGCGCTTTACGTGCTCAATTTCATCTATGGCTGGATCGGGGTCGAGGACGTGGATTTCCTCTCCGCTCTCCGCGGCTAGGCTCAGTTCCTCAGGCGCTCGATAGCCTGAGCGAGCGCGACATAGAGCTTGCCCATATCCGAACTCAGTACGGTCACGCCCAGTGAATTGCCATCGCGCGTTGAAAGCAACGAGCGGAGCATCGCTTCGAAATCGTGAATGTACCGGCTGACGTGCTCGCGGAAATCGTCGTCGGTTTCGTATAGCTCGACGATTTCGCGAGCTTCGGAATTGTCGATCAGGCGAACCGCGCGGCGGGTGAAGATACCGCGGTCGCCGCGAAGGTAAGCAGCCCAGGAGGTATCGGCAACGTCCTCTGCCAAGGCCTTGCTTATGTCGATAGCGCTTGAATTGAGGCTGTCGGTGATGAGCGCCATGCGACGCGCAAAATCATTGTCGACCTGTTCCTGTGCGATTTCCCGCGCCCTCGTGACGCGCTGTTCCAGATTGCCGGCGAGTTCGTTCACCTTGGACAATTGATCACGCAGCTGGATCGTCGTCTCGCGGCCTGCCTGCGAGGCCTTGATCGCGACCTGTTCGATTTGCTCGATTGCATCGAGGCTGTGCGTCTGGAGCGAGCGTTGCACAGCACTGCTCGCCAGACCGGCGACACCATCTGCGGCCTTGTTCACGACATCTTCGGCGCTTTTTTCGAGCGTAGCGAATGCTTCCTTCGAAGCCTTCAGCAATTCGCTGATGGCATTCTGCAAACTGTCGCTGGCATGGTTAGCCAGACGCTCGCTGCTACCTTCAAGGTCACTGACAAGGGCCTGAAGGGACTGCAAGCGCACCAGATTATCGTCCGAATGGGCCCTAAGGCGCATGTGCAACGCGTCGATGTTCTTGCCGGTGTGTTCGATATTGTCCTGCGTAGTAATCAGGTAGTTCGACAAGGCGTCGCCGCGATTGCTCGCCTCGTTCATCGTGTCGCGCAGGAGCGCAGCACGCTCTTCCACCCTCTCGAGCTTGGCGGACGCTGTCTCGATTGCCTTCGGCAAATCCTCACGGCTTTGGCGGGCACCCGACTGCAGGATTTCAAGCAAGCGAATGCTCGATTCCGTCACCTCAGCCAAGGCAGCGTTTGTCGCTTCCAAATTGCTGCGATTGTTCGAAAGCTTGTCTTCGAGACCGCTCAGGCCGGTGTCCAGCTGTTGCGATGCGCCGCTGGCATGTTCGGAAACCCGCTCAAACAGCGAATTGATCTCGCTCACCTTCGCAGCCAGTTCCTGCCCGTGCGCGACCATCCGTTCCGCCCGCGCAAGCTGGGCTTCCGTACGCTCTTCTATTGCGTCGTCGAGATCGGAAAGTCGCTGAGCAAGGGCTTCGCTCGCCTGCGTTTCACGCGTTTCGAACTGGTCCTGCCTGTTGGCGATTTCCTCGTTGAATTTCGCGTCGCGAACGGCGAGCAGATCGTCGAAACGGCCTGCTTCCTCGTGCAATGCCTTGACCCGCGCCTGCGCGGCTTCAAGCGCCTTGGCATCAAGCTGGTCGAGATCAGATATGACGGCCGCGACTTCATCGTGAAGTCGATCCTTGGCGTTGCGAAGGTTCTTGAATGCCAGCTCCTCGGCTTCGCGAATGGAGGCGCCGATGGCGCTGCCTTCTTCGCGTACGAGTTCGATTCGCGATTTCAGCGCATCGAGGCTGCGTTCTTCCTCGTCTGTGAACTCGCTTTGCAGGGCGACGAGGCCATTCCGAAGTTCGTCCGCCCTGTGGCGCATGGCGGCAAGAGCATCCACTTCACGTCCGTCGAGATCGACCCTGAATTCCTCGCTCTTTGCCGCGAGCGCCTCGAACCGTTCGGTGGCCAGCACATCGAGTCGATCCACTTGCTGTTCGAAGGCGTCGATGGTCGATGCCACCTTCGCGCTTAGTGCGTCGACCTGATTGCCGCTCGCTGTGCCGAACTCGTTCAACCGGCCGAACCCGGCGATCAGCTTGTCCAGCTGTTCCCGGGCGGTTCTTCCGGCGTTTCCGACCTGGCTCGACACATCCTTTGCCGAATTCGCGATAACCGGCAGATCGTCCCGCAGTTTCTGCATGTTTTCCAGCGCAGTCGTGCTCACCGAAGAAATGGAATCGATCTGCGCGCTGTTGTTGTGGATGAGTCCCTGCAACTGGTCGGCATGCGTCGAAAGGCGCTCCGCTGCGATCCTTCCAAGCGATTCAAGGTCCCGCGATTGCGATCCGAGGAATTCGCGTGCGAGGCTCAATTCGCGGTTCACGATGATGAGGCGGCTTTCGAGCTCGCGCGATTCGCGTGCAAGGGCAGCTGCCGCATCGGCAAAGCGCACGGATTCGCGGCGACTGTTGCGCATGGCCAAGAGCCAGAGCGACACGATCAGAAGGACAGGAACCGACCAGTTGATCACCCAGCCGATCCACTGCTCCGGAGTTCCGCCAGACAGGATCGCGTCGCGGAACGTCCAAACGAAAAAGGCGGTCCAGGCGATGACAGAGAATATCGCGGCGGCCGGGACGATCCATGCGAACGAGCGTGCAGCACGCTCTTCCTCGAGCTCTTCCCACTCGTCCTGCCACTCTTCCTCGAGCGCAAGCGTGTCGTCGCTTGTCTGCTCGACAGCGTGATCCTGCGCTTCTTGCGCGGCTTCGGGGCCAACGGCCCGGATATGCGATCCCCCGGTCATATTATGGAATCTATCACGTTTCAGAGCAGGTTAAACCCTGCTTTAACCCTATCCGTCGTATTCCCGTGTCCTATGGCATACGAAAGCGGAGCATTGGACGCCACTTTGGCGGCAGCAGCAGGCGAAGACAGCGCGCTGATGGCCGAACTGCGCCTCGCGTTCGTGGAAAGCGCGCGCAAGCAGGTCGACCTGCTGAAACGGTCGCGTTGCGATGGCAATTGGAACGTCGCTGCGATGCGGCTCAAAGGGCTGGCTGCCAGTTTCCATGCGAGTGAGCTCTACGATCTTGCAGAAGAGGCGCTGACTTCGGCGCCCGGAGAACCCACCGTCGTCCGCAAGATCGAGCAGGTGCTCCAGGTTTTTTCGCCTAAGCAGGCATAAGCTCGCGAAAATCGGTTTTTCGGCGCTTGGCAGTAGCCCCGCCTGAAGCCTAGATTGTCGCTCCTTCTGGAGAGACAATCACTTGCGCGTCGCACTTCTATCTGCCGTTGAACTCACCGACCAGGGCACGCTCAGGGCGTTCCTGACCATCGGCAGTCGTTCGGTTATCGCCTGGCAGGTGGATCTTGCCGTAAGCCTCGGTTGCGAAAGGATTATCTGCCTCGCGACCGGACCTCGACCTGAACTTATCGAATTGCAGAAAGAGGTCGAGGGCAGGGGCCTTCAGTTCCGGATGGTACGCGGCCCACTGCAACTCGTCGGGCTCATGTCCGCCGATAACGAGATCGTCGTGATCGAAGATGGCCTGGTAATGGATGTGGCCCTTGCAGGCGAAATTGCCGGCAATTGTCGCGGCATTGCGGCGCTTCCTGGCGATGAAGGTGTATCGGCCGGTTTCGAGCGGATCGATGCTGACAGGGCGTGGGCAGGGCTTATTGTGGCTCGTGGCAACATCGTGGAGCGCCTTGCCGATATGCCGGCAGACGCAGATGCCGTTTCGCTACTTCTGCGGTTGGCGCTGCAATCCGGGACGCAGGTCGTCTTGCTCGATCGTCAACGGATGGCCTCAGGCGAACTCATCCTGGCATCGGACGAGACTTCGATAGCTAAAAGGGAGGTCGCACTCCTCGATCAGGCAGTGACGCGCAGTTCGTGGACCGCACCGGCTTCTGCGATCTCGAGCCGATTTGCGCGCTGGTTGGCGCCGCGAGCGCTCAAGAAAGGACCGATAATCGCCAAGGCCCTTGCAGTTGTTACTGTGGGCGCAGGGATCGCCTGTTCGGTTGTCGACTACACTTGGGTCGGCCTGATCCTTGCCGCAATCGCTTTTCTTGCATGGCAGGTTGGCAGTGCGCTGAGTGATATGGACAGCCGGATGCGAGGGGCCGCCAAGTCTGTTAAAAAGAATATTATAACCAAGTCCTTGGTGGACATTGTTCTGATCGCGATTCTTGTTTTACCAGCATCGCTTCCGATGCTCGCTAGCCAAATATTCCTGCCCTTGATCACGATTGGCCTTGCCCGACTGGCACAGCGGGATGCGGGAAAGATGCTCTCGGGTCTCGCATCCGACCGAGTGCTTCTTGCCCTTATGCTCGCACCGGCTGCATCCATCGGTCGTCTCGACGAAATGCTTGCCCTTGTTGCCCTACTGTTTTTGTCGGCAGCGCTTTTCGTTCTTCGCCCGTCGCGGATAACAGGGGATTAACCCTATCGGGGTAAGATCTAGGCATGACCGAACCAGCGGCTCAAATACCCTTGGCGACAGATGTCGAGACGCTGCTTCGCGGCGACCTCGACCAGAGTGATCGCGCCCTGGCAGGGGTTGCCCCGGTGCTCAGCTACCTGCTGGCAAGTTCTGGCCAGTCGTTGATTTCGGACGATCTCCTGGCCCGGATGCGCGGGATGCTCTCGGACATTGCAGGACAGCTTCTGCGCATACAGGAAGAAGCGACCGCCCCTTTCCCATTCAGCGGGGGCGACGATCAGTCGCACGACAGCCTGATGGTCAAACTGGCTGCCAACACGCGATTGCTGAGCCATTGTTTCGCCGTGGCGGTGGAAGCGCAGCTGAGCGAGGAACTCGAACTCCGGCTCGGCCTCGATCAGGTACTCTCGCCCCTGATGCAGGAATTGATTGCCTCGAAAGATGCCAAGCTGGCGGAACTCGCGATGGCAGCGATGAGCGCGCAAGCGCGGTTTGTGCAGGCGCGCAGGCGTATGGGGCTGTCGCTGAACGATCTGCCGGCCGATATTTTTCACAGCCTGATGGCGAGCTGGAACGAGATTGCGGGCAGCTCTGCCGCAGCCACGCGGGCCAAGGGTGAGGCGCTTCTTCGCGCAAATTACGATGAAAGTTTGGGGCGAACCGCGCTCCTGACCCGCCTTGTAGGGGCTTTGGGTGGTGCTGCGCGGGCAGCGCTGGCAGTCGATCACGCGGGTGTGGCGCTTTTCGTTACGAGCCTTGCAGCTCTCTCCAAACAGCCGCGAGAACTGGCAGCGCTTTCGTGCCACGATACGCAGGGAACGAGGCTGGCGCTGGCACTCAGGTCGACCGACCTCTCCCCCGAAAGGGTGATCGAACAGGTCGCCCTGCTGCACCCCGGGGCTGAGCTGCCGCAAGAGGTGGCGAATATCTCCGCTGACAGGGCGCAGGTGCTCCTCGAGGAATCGCGCAGCGGAGTGGACGGATAAGCCATGGCCGGTTCGGAAAACTTGCTGGCCGCTCGGGGCATCACCGATGGCGAAGATCGCCTGTTGAGCGCGGATCCTCCGCTTGCAGAATTGCAGGAGCGTTGCGGCGGATCGATACCCGGAACTCTGGCGATCCCTGAACTTCTCGACTTGGTGCGGCAGGGTCGGCAGATGGGGTTACGTTTGGCGCGGGAATTCAGCGCTTTCGACGGCGTCGACAAGGTGAGCGGCTTCGTCAGGATCAATCCGCTTGAGACTGACGACGGAGCAGTTTGCGAATTGCTGGTTGAGAATTGGCACAGGGAAAGCCGCCCGGTGGAAGACGCTCGGGAAATGGCCGCACGGCAGGACGCGATCGACCGCGCCAGCGCCGAGTTTACCGCCCGGCTCGATGCAAGCCAAAGGGTCCTGACTATCGATACGCAGGGCGCAGACTTGTTACAGCTTGCAGGTGCAATGCGCGGCGAACCCGGCAAGTGCTGGCACGACTACGTGCATTTGGAAGGCATTGCCCACCGTCAGCCACTGCACTGGCGCCTCCTCGACGGATCGCGATGCACTGTCGAAGGTTCGGAGCGCGGATGGACCGCTCGCCTGATGCCGATCGGTGGCAGCACGCAGGAACCCCATGGGTTCGAACTGCTTCTGATTGCCGATCATCCGCTCATGGACGAAGCAGATAACGACGCTGGTGCTGAGGATAACGGGGACGGCAGCCTTATCGGAGAAGCGCTCGCGCCGGCGTTGAGGCAGCCAGTGTCGCGCATAATTGCGAATGCAGAGACAATCAGGGCACGTCTCGCAGGTCCGTTGCGCCCCGAATACAGCGATTACGCCGCCGATATCTCTGCCGCAGGGCAGCACCTGGCAGGCCTGCTCGATGATCTGGCCGATCTTGAAGTGGTTGAAGCGCCGGACTTTACCGCTGCAAAGGATCGTATCGACCTTGCCGATGCCGCGCGCCGGGCAGGCGGCATCCTGGGCGTGAGAGCGCGTGACAAGGACATCAATCTGGTGCTGCCGCAAGGTAGTATGGACATCGAGGCCATTGGCGAATTCCGCCGTATCCTCCAGATCCTGCTCAACCTTGTCGGCAACGCGATCAACTATTCGCCTGCCGGCAGCCGTGTCGAGGTTACGGTCGGACAAATCGGCGCCCAACGCGTCACGATCAGTGTCTCCGACGAAGGGCCGGGAATTTCCGAAGAACAACGCGCGCGTGTGTTCGAAAAGTTCGAAAGACTCGGGCGCGATGGCGACGGTGGATCAGGCCTGGGCCTGTACATATCCCAACGCCTGGCAAACGCCATGGGCGGTGAGCTTCAAGTCGAGAGCGAGGAAGGGGCAGGGGCGACTTTCACCCTTTTCCTGCCCCGAGCCTGACCGGTTTTAGCCGCGGCGTGCGATCTGCCGCGATAGCAAAATCAGCAAAATACCGACGATGGCTATGGCGATGCCATAGGTGACCCAGTCGCCGTTCGCCAACATGAAGCTTTCTGCCGGCCACATAATGATGCCGGCACCTTGCAGTGCGAAGAAGCTTCCGAAGATCGCGAGCACGAAGCCCGCGATCAGGAAGAGATAACGCAAGAAAGCCATTGCTGCGCTTAACGCTGGCCGACCGGCACGTAATCGCGCTGCGTCGGACCGGTGTAGAGCTGGCGCGGACGACCGATGACCTGGCCTGGATCGGAAATCATCTCGTTCCACTGCGCGACCCAGCCAACGGTACGGGCAAGGGCGAAGAGCGCGGTGAACATGGTCGTCGGGAAGCCGATGGCCGAGAGGATCACGCCGGAGTAGAAGTCAACGTTGGGGAAGAGCTTCTTTTCCTTGAAGTAATCGTCGTTGAGAGCCATTTCTTCAAGGCGCAGCGCGGTTTCGAAGACAGGGTCGCTGACCTTGAGCGCGTCAAAGACTTCACGAACGGTCTTCTGCATGACCGTCGCGCGCGGATCGTAATTCTTGTAGACGCGGTGACCGAAGCCCATGAGACGGAACGGATCGTTCTTGTCCTTGGCGCGCTCGATATAGTGCGGAATGCGATCCGGCGTGCCGATCTCGCGCAGCATGTTCAGCGCAGCTTCGTTGGCGCCGCCATGGGCAGGGCCCCACAGACAGGCGATGCCCGCTGCGATACAGGCAAACGGGTTGGCACCCGAAGAACCGGCAAGTCGAACGGTCGAGGTCGACGCGTTCTGTTCGTGGTCTGCGTGCAGGATGAAGATGCGGTCCATGGCCTTCTCAACGGCCGGGATTACTTCGTAATCTTCGGCAGGAACGCCGAAGGTCATGCGCAGGAAATTGCCGGTGTAGCTGAGCGAATTGTCGGGCTGCATGAAGGGCTGGCCGACCGAATACTTGTAGGCCATTGCAGCAATCGTCGGCATCTTCGCGATCAGGCGGTGGCTCGCGATCTTGCGCTGCTCGGGATCGGCAATATCGGTGCTGTCGTGATAGAAGGCCGACAGCGCACCGACGACACCGCACATGATGGCCATTGGGTGCGCGTCGCGGCGGAAGCCCTGGTAGAACTGGCGCAGCTGGTCATGCAGCATGGTGTGGCGGGTGATGGTGTAGGTGAAGTCGTCCAGCGTTTCCTGTTGCGGCAGCTCGCCGTTCAGCAGGAGGTATGCGACTTCCATGAAGCTGGACTCTTCTGCCAGCTGACCGATCGGATAACCGCGATGGAGAAGGATACCTTCGTCACCATCGATATAGGTCAGTGCGCTTTCGCAGCTGGCAGTCGACTTGTATCCGGGATCGAAGGTGAAGGCGCCGGTCTGGCCGTACAGCTTGCGAATATCGACCACGTCGGGCCCGGTGCTGCCTTCCAGCACAGGAAATTCGTAAGTCTGACCACCCAGTTCGAGTTTTGCCTGTTTGTCCGACAAAATGCTTCTCCTTTAAACGTTTTCCCGCGCTCAGCCTGCTGTTGCAGCCTGCGCTTCGATCCGCGCAAGTGCTTCTTCCCGTCCCAGAAGGACCAGAACATCGAAAATACCGGGCGACGTCGTCGTTCCGGTAAGGGCTGCGCGCATTGGTTGCGCGAGCTTGCCGAGACCCAGTTCGAGCTCCTCGGCGATTGATTTGGTAGTGGCTTCGAGTGCCTCGATTGTCCAGTCATTTTCACCGCGTAGCCGCTCTCCGATCACGGAGAGGCGCTGCCTCGCGTCATCGTCCAGCAAGCCGGCGGCCTTTTCCGTCATTTCGAGCGGACGCTTCTTGAACAAAAACTCCGCACCTTCAGCGAGTTCGTCGAGGTTCTTCGCACGTGTCTTGAGGACTGGCATCGCCTGCGCCAGCAGCGCGACATCGGCTTCCGGACCAATTCGCGGGGCGACCAGTTGGGCCAGGCGGTGGTCGTCTGCCTCGCGAATGTAGTGCCCGTTGAGGTTCTCGAGTTTCTTGAGGTCGAAGCGCGAGGGGCTCTTGCCGACGCCATCGATGTCGAAGAGGGCAATCGCCTCCTCGCGCGATATTTCCTCGCGGTCGCCGTGACCCCAGCCAAGGCGCAGCAAGTAATTGAACAGGGCCTCTGAAAGGATGCCCATATCGTCGCGATAAGAGTCCACGCCGAGGGCACCATGTCGTTTCGACAATTTGGCGCCGTCGGCACCGTGGATCAGCGGGATGTGCGCGTAGACGGGCTGCGCCCAGTCGCCCTCGATCTTGTCCATCGCGTGATAGATCGGAAGCTGACGGAATGCGTTGTTGAGATGGTCGTCCCCGCGGATCACGTGGGTCACGCCCATGTCCCTGTCATCCACGACTGCTGCCAGCATATAGGTAGGTGTGCCATCTGCGCGCAGGATGATGTAATCATCCAGTTCGGCATTACGGACCGTCACCTTACCCTGGACCTGGTCCTCGATGGTGGTTTCGCCTTCTTCCGGCGTTTTCAGACGGACTACGAACGGAGCGCCGAGCGGCGCTTCACTCGCATCCCGGTGTCGCCACCGGCCGTCGTAACGCATCGGCTCCTTCGCTGCTCGCTGGGCAGCGCGCATTTCCTCGAGTTCTTCTGGAGTGGCGAAGCACTTGTAGGCATAGCCCGCTTCCAGCAGCTTTTCAGCGACCTCGACATGGCGTGAACCGCGTTCGGACTGGAACACCGGCTCTTCGTCATATTCCAGCCCGAGCCACTGCAGACCGTCGAGAATGGCATCGATCGCTTCTTGCGTGGAGCGCTTGCGATCGGTGTCCTCGATGCGGAGCAGGGCCTTGCCACCGTGATGGCGGGAAAAGAGCCAGTTGAACAAGGCAGTCCGGGCTCCGCCGATATGGAGGAAGCCTGTGGGGGAAGGGGCAAAGCGAGTGATGACCGTGCCGGTCTTTTCTCCGCTTTCGCTTGCCATAAGTGCCTCAATCCTTTCAATAAACACATGGGGACACGTCACACGCCGATGGTGCCCACGGGGGACGGTCAGGGCAGCTTGGATGCTGCAGTGCAGCGCAATTGGCTTAGTGCAGCTCAATTGTCCAGTGCCGTGTCCTTGCTGGAGCGGAATTTGGACCGTTCCGGGTTCGATCGTGCGCCATGGCTGGTCGTCGCTTTCTCCGCTGGCATCGCGAGCTGGTTCCTGATGCCCGGTCCGCTTCAATGGGCCTTATCTATCATCATTTGCGTTCTGGTGGCCGTGTCCGCCGCGGCGGTGTGGCGCGACGACGGATCGAGATCGCATCTGCGAATGGCTGTCATCGCCTTGTCGGTGATGTTCGCACTCGGTGTCGCGACAATCTGGACGCGCTCCGAGATGGTTGGTGCGACACCTGTCGACAGGCCGATGGTCACGACCTTGTCGGGTTATGTGATCGACCGGGAAAATCAGCCAGCGCAAAAGCGCGCGCGGTTGACGCTGGCAATCAGGGAGGCGGATCGCGGCGCGGCGTTGAAGGTTCGCGTCAATGTCGACGAGGATGATTTATACCCTTCGGTGAGTGAGGGTTCGATCATCAAGCTTCGTGCTCGCCTGATGCCACCAGCGCCACCCATGTTTCCCGGCGGCTATAATTTTGCAAGGCGGGCGTGGTTCGACGGTTTGGCCGCCACGGGTAGCGCGATCGGGCAAGTGGAAGTCATCGACGGCGACCCAGCGCAATCCGGTCTCGCCAATGTCCAACGGCGGCTTGCCAGCCATGTTCGGAGCCAACTGGACGGTTCCGCGGGAGCTATTGCTGCAGCATTCGCCAGCGGAGATAGGGGGGCGATCTCCCCTGCCGACGATGAGGCTATGCGCGACGCCGGGCTGACGCACCTATTGTCGATCAGCGGCCTTCACGTGAGCGCGTTGATTGCCGGTGCATATTTTCTCGCCATCAGGCTCCTCGCGCTCTTTCCGGCAATCGCCCTGCGCGCCCGGCTTCCGATCGTTGCGGCCGCAGTCGCAGCAGGCGCCGGGATTGGATACACCCTGCTGACCGGAGCCGAAGTGCCGACTGTCAGGAGCTGCGTCGCCGCCTTGCTAGTATTGGGAGCGCTGGTGCTGGGTCGTGAGCCGCTGTCGCTGAGACTGGTCGCGGTAGCTGCCTTCACGGTTTTGCTGTTGTGGCCGGAGGCGATCGCCGGGCCGAGTTTCCAGATGAGCTTCGCCGCCGTCATAACAATAATCGCACTGCATGGTTCGCGGCCCGTGCGGGAGTTTCTCTCGCCGAGGGATGAAAATTGGCTTGCAAGGTTCGGTCGGCGAACACTCATGCTGTTAGTAACCGGCTTCGTTATCGAGATCGCGCTGATGCCGATTGTCCTGTTCCATTTTCACAGGGCGGGCGTTTACGGCGCGCTTGCCAACGTGATCGCTATCCCGCTCGTAACCTTTGTTTCCATGCCATTGATCGCGTTCGCACTGGCATTGGACGTGGTTGGGCTTGGCGCTCCCGCGTGGTGGATCGTGGAGCAGAGCCTCGACCTTCTCCTGAAGATCGCTCACACTACAGCAGCACAGCCGGGCGCGGTTAAACTGATGCCGCAAATGACATACGCGACGTTCGGTTTCTTCATCGCAGGCGGGCTTTGGCTTGCCTTGTGGAGTGGCAGGTTCCGGCTGCTCTCTGCTGTTCCGATTGCCATCGGATGCATCATGCTGGCGCGCACGCCTGTCCCTGACCTGCTCATATCAAGCGATGGTCGACACGTCGCCATCACAATGCCGGACAATAGATTGCTGAGCCTTCGCGATACGAGATCGGATTACGCAAGGGACAACATGATCGAACTGGCGGGAACCCGCAGTGAGCCCGTCCCGGTCGAAACTTGGCCAAGCGCCGATTGTTCTCCCGAATTCTGTGTCCTTGATATCGAACGCGACGGACGGAAGTGGTCGTTGCTGATGGCGCGAAACAGGGTCAGGGTAGAGGAGCGGTCACTCGCTGCCGCTTGCGAACGTTCCGACATTGTCGTGGCAGATCGCTGGCTACCGGCGTCTTGCAGGCCGCTCTGGCTGAAAGCGGACGCTGCCTATCTGAGGGAAAATGGCGGGTTATCGATCGACGTTGAGGGGCGAGAGATCACCACAGTGGCATCAGCGCAGGGGCAGCATGGTTGGTGGCAAGCCGCCGAGAAGTAGCGGCTCGCCAATCAACCGGATTTTCAGTGATAGCGGCGGAGCAATCCGGCTAGCTTGCCCTGAACAACCACTTCATGAGCATCGTAAATCTGCGGATCGTACATTCCGTTTGCCGGATCGAGCCGAACCTTGCCGTTCTCACGGCGCAAATACTTGAGTGTCGCTTCCTCGTTCCGCACCAGGGCGACAACGATTTCCCCGTCACGGACGGAATCGGTCCGGCGCACGAGGGCGAAATCACCATCGAAAATGCCCGCTTCGATCATCGAGTCGCCAGAGACTTCGAGCGCATAGTGCTCGCCAGGGCCGAGCAGGGCGGCAGGCACCGGCATCGATGACTGGCCTTCGATCGCCTCGATCGGGGCACCGGCTGCAATCCGGCCATGAAGCGGAACATCGATGATATCGTTGGCCGGTTCGGGCGTACGAGCCGCAGCTGCACGCGACATTGTGACAGGATCATTGGCTGCAACCGGACGCTTGACCGCAGGGGTCGCATCTTCGGGCTGCTTGATGACTTCAAGTGCGCGGGCGCGATTGGGAAGCCGGCGAATAAAGCCGCGTTCCTCGAGCGCGCTGATCAGGCGATGGACACCCGACTTGCTCTTGAGATCGAGCGCCTCCTTCATTTCTTCGAAGGATGGCGAAATTCCCGTATCTTCAAGCCGTTGCTGGATGAAGCGGATCAATTCGTGCTGCTTTGCCGTCAGCATGGCGAAAACCTCCTCTGGTCGCCCGTTCTCGTGCACCGATAAGGTGAACGAATAAGGAACAATTAGGCAACAGTTTTCACCAAGTCAAGCTGCGAGGCTGTTAGAGCAAGATGCACTCCACCCGTGAACCAGTCGCAAGCGCCGTGCTTTCAGCCGGACGATCAATAAGGCAGTTCGACGCAGCAAGCGTTGCAAGCGCGGATGAATCTTGCGAGTCCGAGGTGACAACCGTTGTCCCGTCCCAATATCCGCGCAGGAATTCCCGTCGCGATCCGGTCGGCGCCAGATCGCAACCCAATTTCGCTACGGCTCTGAATGGCATCGGAGCGGCCGCGCCCATCGCGGCTCTCGCATATGGCATGACGAAAAGGAGGCAGGTGACGAAGCTGGAAACAGGATTGCCGGGAAGCCCGAAGATCACGGTCTTCTCTCTCCGCGCCACCATCAACGGCTTGCCAGGCTTGATGGCCACTTTCCAGAAGTCGATGTGAGCGCCCCAGTTTTCGAGGGCAGGACGCATCAAATCGTGATCGCCGACAGATGCGCCGCCAGAAGTTACGAGCATGTCGAGGCCGTCGGCTGTCGCGAGGGCTTCTGCCAGGGCATCCGGATCGTCGCCGACAGGGCCGATCCTGACGATTTCGCAGCCCAGCTCTGCGAGCATCGCGGAGATCATCGCGCCATTCGATGCAGGTATCTGATCGGGTCCGCAATCTTCGGGATTTGCGGACAGCTCGTCACCGCTGTCGAGTACGCCGACCCGCAGGGGCTGCATTACCGGCAGCTTCGCATGGCCCGAGCCGATGGCGAGTGCGAGCTGTGCAGGTCCGATCCGCACGCCCGCCTTCAGCACGAGGTCGCCTTTGGCAAAGTCGAAGCCGCGGCGGCGAACGTGCTTGCCCCTATCCGGATGGTCATGCGTGCATTTGACCAGACCTCCTTCGACCTCTGCATTCTCCTGGATGAGAACTCGGTCCGCGCCTTCGGGCATGCTGGCGCCAGTAGAGATCCGCACGCATTCACCGGCACCGACCGGTTCTGCGAACGGGTGACCTGCGCGGCTCTCGCCAACCAGTTGCCACGGTCCGTCGCCGTTTAAAGCGTATCCATCCATTGCGGAGAGGTCTGCCGGGGGTTGGGTGCGGTTCGCCCTGAGGTCTTCGGCGAGGTAGCGTCCGATACATCGATCGACCGGCAGTGTGATAACAGGGCGCGGATCGACGAGATCCAATACACGGCTCTGTGCGTCTTCGAGGGATAGCAAGGCAGCCATCAGTCGGCGATTTCTGCCCG
Organism: Altererythrobacter epoxidivorans; assembly: GCF_001281485.1. NCBI lineage: Bacteria > Pseudomonadati > Pseudomonadota > Alphaproteobacteria > Sphingomonadales > Erythrobacteraceae > Altererythrobacter > Altererythrobacter epoxidivorans. Next base: position 1,179,656 of record NZ_CP012669.1, on the reverse strand, counting down.
CCAGTGACCCGATTTGCCGCCGGTCTTCTCCAGGAGACGAACCCCTTCGATGACCATGCCTTTTTCAAGCGCCTTCGCCATATCGTAAATGGTGAGCAAGGCTGTGGATGCGGCGACCATTGCCTCCATTTCCACCCCGGTTTTCCCGGTGAGTGCGGCGGTTGCGGTTACGCGGATCGCGCAATCCTCGAAATCGAATTGCACTTCGACAGATTCGAGCCCGAGTGGATGGCAAAGCGGGATCAGGTCGGCCGTCTTCTTCGCTGCCATGATCCCGGCAATCCGCGCGGTGCCGAGAACGTCGCCTTTGGGAGCATCGCCAGCCCTGATCGCCGCAAGCGTTTCCGGCTTCATCGTGATGCGACCGCCTGCAACAGCCTTGCGCACCGTTTCCGCCTTTGCACCGACATCGACCATGCGCGCTTCGCCGCTTTCACCGAGATGGGTCAGATCGCTCATCCGCTTGCTCATTCTTCCGCTGCAAATCCTACTGGATGGAACACATGGAACACAGTCCATGTAGAGGAAAACTGGGGCGTCGGCGCAAGGCTGTCCTGGCGCATTTCAACCGGATGTCCCGAAGACTACATGCGCCGTGCCTGCCAGAAAATGCGGCAGTAGGATAGCGTCAGCCGAGCAGTAGCTTGCGAGTTGCAGCCTCGACATCAGCTTCGCGCATCAGGCTTTCCCCGACAAGGAAGGTTCGCACGCCTGCGCTGGCCAGCCGCAGGCAATCCCGGTGCGAGTTGATCCCGCTTTCGCCCACCAGCAAGGTCCCTTCAGGCGCAAGTCCCGCCAGCCGTTCGGTCGTCGCAAGGTCTGTCCTGAACGTCTTGAGGTCTCGGTTGTTGACCCCGATCAGGCGTGATTTCAGGCGCGATGCCCGTTCCATTTCGGCCTCGTCATGCACCTCGACGAGCACGTCCATCCCGCGTTCCAGCGCAGCAGCCTCGATTTCCTGCATTGCGCTGTCTTCCAGCGCAGCGACGATGATGAGGATCGCGTCTGCACCGATGCTGCGGGCTTCTGCGACTTGCCATGGTTCGACCATGAAATCCTTGCGCAGAACGGGGAGTGCGCATGCATTCCGCGCCGCGACGAGGTAATCTTCGTGACCCTGGAAATAGGGGGCATCGGTCAGGACGGAGAGACACGCCGCACCGCCTGCCTCGTAAGCCTCTGCGTGAGCCGGTGGGTCGAAGTCTGCGCGGATCAAGCCTTTCGAAGGCGATGCCTTCTTGATCTCCGCAATCAGGCCGAAACCGTCCGCACTGGCCGCTCGCAATGCTGCTTCGAAGCCGCGTGGAGCCGACTGTCCGGCTGCCTCGTGATCGAGCGCGGTGATCGACCTTTCGGCCCGCCGCTGCGCGACCTCGATGCGCTTGTTCTCGCAAATCTCGTCGAGCTTGTTCATCGGGCCATCTCGATCCAGTTGGCCAGCAGGCCCTTTGCCGCACCGCTATCGATCGCCTCGCCAGCCATAGCGGCAAGGTCGCCCAGCGTTTCCGTCTTGCCTGCAACGCGCAAGGTTGCCGCCGCATTGAACAGGACGGCATCGCGATATGGGCCGGGCGTCCCTTCGAGCAGGGCCTTGAGCGCGGCAGCATTGTGGACCGCGTCGCCGCCCCTGATCGCCTCGATCGGTGCGTGCGGCAGGCCCGCCATTTCCGCGTCCATGCGCCGCATGTCGAAATCATTGCCTTCGACAACTGCGACCTCGTTACCGCCGGCGAGGCTCAGCTCGTCCAGCCCCTCGTCACCCGATACGATCATCGTGTGGTCGGTGCCGAGTTTGGCCATAGCCTCTGCATAGATAGGCACGTACGCAGGGCGGGCGATACCGATCAGCTGCCGCTTCACCCGCGCGGGATTGGAAAGCGGCCCCATCAGGTTGAAGATGGTACGGCGCCCGATCCGGAGGCGGATAGGCTGGATGCGGCCCATCGCCGGGTGGTGGTTCTTCGCAAAGAGGAAGCAGATGCCGAGTTCCGCCAGCGTCTTTTCCGCCGTGCGACCAGCTGCTTCCATGTCGAGGCCGAGCGCCTCTAGCGTGTCGGCTGCACCCGACTTGGAAGAGGCAGCCCGGTTGCCATGCTTCGCCACCGGGATCCCGCAGGCTGCAACGACGAGGCTGACGGCGGTGGATACGTTCAGCGTATGATGGCCGTCGCCGCCGGTCCCGCAGCAGTCGATTGCATTTGCGGGTGCGTCGACCGGGATCAATCTTGCCCTGAGGGCACGTGCAGCCCCTGCGATCTCATCGGCGGTTTCACTCCGCTCCGTCATCGCGAGCAGGAAGCGGGCGATTTCCTCTTCACTCGCTTCGCCGTCGAGGATCCAGCCGAAGACTTCTTCAGCCTCGGCCTCGCTCATATGCGGTACTGCGAGAGGGAGCGTCTTCATTGCGGCACCCTCTCGTTCATCCCGCACATGTCGAGGAAGTTTGCGAGCAGGGCATGGCCGTGTTCGGTGGCGATGCTTTCCGGATGGAATTGCACGCCGTGGATCGGCAGTTCGCGGTGGCGGAACCCCATTGTGAAGCCATCGTCGGAGGTCGCATTGACGATCAGCTCTTCCGGCTGATCTTGCACCACGAGGCTGTGATAGCGGGTCGCGGTGAAGGGGGAGGGAATGCCTGCAAAAACGCCGCTGTCGTCATGCGTAATCGGGGAGGTCTTGCCATGCATCAGCCCGCCGCGGTCGACCCTGCCGCCGAAATGCTGGCCGATCGATTGATGGCCAAGGCACACGCCGAGGAGCGGCTTGCCCGCATCGGCGCATGCTGCCACGAGATCGAGGCTGATGCCCGCCTCCGTGGGAGTGCATGGGCCGGGCGAAATGAGGAAGCCGGCAGCATTGGTAGCGAGTGCCTCGGTCGCGGTAAGGGCATCGTTGCGCTCGACGCGGACCTCTGCACCCAGTTCCATCAGGTAATGGACTAGGTTGAAGGTGAAACTGTCGTAATTGTCGATGACGAGGATCATAGCCTGTGCGCCATCGCGGTTTGGCCCGCGGCAATCAAGACAGTTTTGGTTTCACCCACCGCGCTTGGCAAACTCGTCCGTCGCGCGGACCAGCCCGTCGATAATGCCCGGTTCGCCTGCAGAATGGCCCGCATCGTGCACGATCCTGAGATCGGCATCGGGCAGGGCCTTCATCACCTGCCAAGCCGAGACAGGCGGCGTGCAGATGTCGTGGCGACCCTGGACGATGATCATCGGAATGCCCCGGACCCGATCGATATCGCGCAGCAGCTGGCCCTCCTCGAGATAGAAATCGTTGAGGAAGAAGCGGGCGCAAATGCGCGCGAACGGTACAGCCTTCGACGGGTCGGCAAATTCGCTCAGCAGATCTTCATTGGGCAGCAGGGTCGAGACCGTACCTTCCCACATCGACCACTCGCGGGCTGCGGCAAGGCGGGTTGCCTCATCATCGCTGGTCAGGCGGTCGTGATAGGCTTTCACGAGGTCGCCGCGTTCGTCTTGCGGAATGTGGCCGCAGAACTGGTCCCACTGTTCGGCCATGATCTCGCCCGCGCCATAGCGATAGAGCCAGCCTTTCTCGCGCTCGGTCGCAAGGAATACGCCGCGCAGGATGATCTCGGTGGTCCGCTCGGGGTATTTCTCCGCATAGGCGAGCGATAGCGTCGCGCCCCAACTGCCGCCGAACACCTGCCATGCCTCGTGCCCGCACATTTCGCGCAGGCGCTCGATATCCTCGACGATACGCCAGGTATCGTTGTGCTCGATTTCGGCGAACGGCAGTGATTTGCCGCAACCGCGCTGGTCGAACAGGAGGACGTCGTAAAGCTCAGGGTTCCACTGGCGGCGATGGGACGGGCTCATCCCGCCGCCCGGGCCGCCGTGAAGGAAGACCGCAGGCTTTGCTCCGGGGGTTCCGACCCGCTCGTAATAGAGCGAATGGCCTTCGCCGACATCGAGCATACCGGTCTCGTATGGCTCGATTTCGGGATAGAGCGTGCGTTCGTAAGTGATCATGGCTGTTTCCTTGTCACGACGATGAGCGGCCCGATCGGGACGCCCTTGTCGAGCCTTCCGCTGGCGGGATTCCAGAGTGACGACACGTTCCCGTCGAGGAATAGCGCATTGGGCGTTTTCAACTCGTCTCGGAAATAGCGTGCCAGTTGGCCAAAGCTGAGAGGCGAGTTCGAGATGACGAAATGCGCCCGGCCAGCCTTGTCCACGCCCACGCCATTGCGGATTGCCTTCGACGGGCCGTTGTCGGTGATTTCAGGATGCAGCTTGCCATCGACGACCAGCATCGGTCCCGATTGCGTGCCGAATTCCGGCCGGGTGCCCACGGTGCGATAAAACTCGTCCGAAGTTTTCACCTGCCAGCTGCCGCCCGTTCCGTAGAACACGCCGTTGGGCTTCATGTGGAAATTGCCGGGCCCGTCCGCTTGGTTCAGTTCCTTCGCGCGGTTGGATTCCTCGACGTAGTAACCGATCGGCTTGCCTTCGCCATCATACATGCCCGCATTCATCGCAAAGGCGACATCGGCCTTGTCGACCGTATTGGAATAGGCGGCGAGCGACCTGTAGGGAGCGCCGCCTTCCGGTCCGAGAGCGGTAGTGATCCGGTTCTTTGCTGGGTCGGCAACGCAGTGGGTCAGTGCGACCTGTTCGAAGGTTACGACCTCGCAGGCGTCATCCTGGTCCGATTTCGCCGCGACTTCTTCGGCAGGTTCGGCCTGATCGGCGCCCGTCTGCCTGATGGTGGTTTCACCATTCTCGCCGAATTCGATGACGGTGACAGCCTTGCCTTCAGGCTCCTGGGTGCACGCCGAAAGGGCGAGCGTGGCTAACAGTAATACGCGTTTCATTGTCCGAATCCGGGCTCGCTTGCGACACGGGCCGCTTCTTTCGCGGCGGCGATCAATGCCCCGGCCTTTGCCTTGCATTCATTGAGTTCATAATCGGGATCGCTGTCGGCAACGATTCCGGCACCGGCCTGCACATGCATGACGCCGTCCTTCACGACTGCCGTGCGCAGCACGATGCAACTGTCGACTGAGCCATCGGGCGCGAAATAGCCAACGCCGCCGGCATAGGCGCCACGGGTTTCAGGTTCGAGTTCGGCAATGACTTCGCAGGCGCGGATCTTGGGTGCACCCGAAACCGTACCGGCGGGAAAACCGGCGAACAGCGCGTCGAGCGCGTCGCTTTCTTCCGCCAGCTCGCCAACGACATTGCTGACGATGTGCATGACATGGCTGTAGCGTTCGATGGTGAAGCTGTCGGTGACACGAACCGTGCCCTTGGCCGCGACCCGTCCGACGTCGTTGCGACCCAGATCGAGCAGCATCAGGTGTTCCGCACGCTCCTTGGGATCGGCGAGCAGGCTCGCCTCGTTCTCGCGGTCGCTTTCGGGATCGGTACCACGCGGCCGGGTGCCGGCGATGGGCCTGATCGTCACTTCTTGTTTGTCCGCTGCGTTCTTGCGCACTCGGACGAGGATTTCGGGGCTGGAACCGACTACCGAGAACCCCGGTAAATCGAGGAAATAGAGAAAGGGCGAGGGGTTCACCCTACGCAATGCGCGATAGAGCGTGAACGGCGGCAGCGGGAACGGGCAGGTAAATCTCTGCGCCAGCACCACCTGGAAGATATCGCCTGCCACGATGTATTCCTTGGCACGTGCGACGAGTGACTTGTACTCGTCAGAGCCAAGAACCGGTTGGAGATCCATCGGGGGCAGGTCGGCGCTGCGATCCTGCTGCACCGCTGCGGCGGAAAGCTGGCTCAGCGCATCGTCGATCCGTTCCGCAGCGCGCTCGATTTCTGCCTCTGCATCGGTCGCCGACCAGATAGGCGCAATGCAGAAAAGTTCTTCGGTGAGGCCGTCGAAAACGAAGATCAGGGTCGGCCTGACGAACAGCATGTCGGGCAGGTCCAGCTCGCTTTGCGGCGCGCGGGGCAGATCCTCTACCAGCCCGATCGTCTCGTATCCGAAATATCCGACGAGGCAGGCAAGGGCAGGGGGCAGGCCGTCTGGCACGTCGATGCGGCATTTTTCGACCAGCGCGCGCAATTCGGTCAGGCTGTCACCTTCGCACTCGGCGAAAGCATCGCGGTCGTGCCGCCATGCTGCGTTGACTTGCGCCGATTTTCCGGATGCACGGAAGACCAGGTCGGGATCGAGCCCGAGAAGGCTGTAGCGTCCGCGGACCTCGCCGCCTTCGACGGATTCGAGCAGGAAGTCGCCTCTACCGGCAACGATCAGCTTGGCAGCCGCACCAACGGGCGTTTCGGTGTCGGCGATGACCTTGCGCCAGATAAGCGCAGGCTTCCCGCTTTTCAGCAGGCGAGCAGCATCGGCGGCATTCTGTGGCGCGTTAGAGGCCAGTTCGACCTCCCGTCAGCTTTCGCCGGTCAGCTGCTTGCGGACAGCTTCGATCGCCGTCTCGTTGCGTTCGACGCCGATTTCTTCCTTGATGGCTGCAACCAGCTGCGAGGCATATTCATTGCCGATCGCAGGGCCCAGGTTCTGCTTCGTCGCAGCGACCAGCGGATCGTCCTTTGCAATGGGTTCGACGCTGATATCGTCCAGATCGACAACGAACCATCCGATGTCGCTAGCACCTTCAAGCCGCTTCACCGTGCCTTCGGCCATGCTGAACAAGAGTACGAGCGGTGGCGGCACCTGCTGCGACTGCGTCACCAGCTGCTGGCGGTTGAGGTCGATCTGGTCGACCGGCGGCAAGGCGACCTTCTCGGCCTGCATGGCTTCAGCGAGCGAGGTGCCCTTGCGGACAGCCGCTATGATCCGGTCGCTCGCGGCCTTCGCCAGCCGCGAACCTTCCGACAGGCGCCATGCGGCCACGAGGCGATCCTTGATTTCGTCCATGGGAGCGGTTGCCGATGGCGTGACTTCCTGCACTTCGAAGACGATGAAGTTCTGGCCGCGCGTAACCTCTGCCAGTTGCGGCTCGCCTTCTTCCATCTGGAATGCGGTTTCGATGATCGGCATCAAGACGTCGGGCGAACCGCTTTCAGGCTGACCGTAGATGCGGCCATCGGCCGTCAGGGCTGGCGTCGAGCGCAGGGTCAGGTCGTAGGTCTTGGCGATTTCGCTGAGCGAAGCGCCACCGTCGAGCTCTTCCTCGATCTGGGCGGTGACATCGGCAAGTGCGGTCAGGCGCTTCTCGTTGGTCAGCGCTTCGCGAATTTCCGGAGTTACCTGCGCAAGGCTGCGAGCAGCTTTCGTATCGACGGCATCGACGCGCATGACGTGCCAGCCGAGCGGGCTGCGGGCAGGGGCTGCAACCGCGCCGCGCGCTGCGTCGAATGCCGCCTTGGCCACCGCTTCATTGGCGGTCGAGACCAGTTCGCTGCGCGTGATCGGTCCCACCTTCGATGTGCTGAAACCGGCTTCGCGAGCGAGTGTGTCGAGCGAGGCTCCGGACTGGGCCCGGCTACGCAGGGATTCTGCGGCCTGCTGCGTCGGCACGATCAACTGGGTAAAAGTACGCGCCTGGCTTGCCGAATACTGAGCCTTGTCGCGCTCGTAACGTGCCGCGATTTCTGCATCGGTGGGGGCAATGCGGTTTTCCACGATAGAAGCGTCGAAACCGGCGTAGCGCAGGGTCCGGCGCTCAGGACGGATGTAGCGGCCGCGGTTGGCTTCGTAGAAGGCCTGCAGCTGCTTGGCAGTGGGTTCACCCTTGGGCGCATATGCGGAACTCGGGATCAGTGCGATGGCACCCTTGCGGCGTTCGCGGAGAAGCGAGGCATAGCGCAGCGCGATTTTGTCCGGCATCCTGTTGCCGAGCAGCGTATGCGAAACGAGCTGGCGGGCCATCAGCGATTCAGTCACGTCGCGGCGGAATTGCGCATCGGTCAGGTTCCGCTGGCGCAGCGCTGCAAGGTATGCCTGCTGGTCGAACGAACCGTCAGGCCCTGCGAAAGCGCCGATCTGCATGATCTCGCTGTTCACCAGGTTGTCGCCTGCACGAAGACCGGCCATGCGGGCATATTCATTCAGGGCAAAACGGTCGATGAGGCGGTTGATCGTGCTTTCGAGGCCGCCGCCTTCGACGAAGGCCTGCATGCTCAACGTGGGATTGCTCTGCCGGGCCTCTTCGAGGCCGCTGTTAGCACCGTTCCTCAGTTCTGCGGTGCCGATCTTGGCATCGCCGACCACGGCGACGCGGTCGCCACCGGAAATGCCCCCGAAAGTGCCGGAACCCGACACATCCATGCTCGCAAAGGCAAGGCCGATGAGTCCGACGAAGGCGATGGTGATCGCAAGACCGATCTTCGAGGCGAAGAATCTGCGGAAGAACTGGATCATGGGACGGGTCTGGTTTCCGGTTGAAAATCATGGGAGCCGATTGGTGCGTCGGCGGGAACGTCAGGCGCTTTATCCGGCATGCGACCTCGCGGCAACACTTAGCCAAGGGTTTTGACTGGATTGCTCAGGTCGGCTAGCGGACCGGCCCCTGCCGTCCCTATATGCACGGCCAGATTCGCATTCAGTTCAGGAAATACCCCCATGGCCCAACGGCCCTATATTGTCGGAAACTGGAAAATGAACGGCACGCGCGCCATGCTTTCCGAAGCGCGCGCGATCGACCGGGCTGCCCAGCGTCACATGAAGGTGGAGGTCGCAGTCGCTCCGCCGTTCACTCTCATTCATGCAGTTCACCGCGAGGCCGAACAAATCGGCGTCGGTGCGCAGGATTGCCACCCCGGTGAAGATGGCGCCCATACCGGCGACATCTCCGCTAGCATGCTCGCCGATGCCGGTGCCAAATTCGTCATCCTCGGCCATAGCGAGCGGCGCACCGCCCACGGCGAAAGCAATGACCTGGTAAAGAGCAAGGCCCAGGCTGCGCTCGAAGCCGGCATGCGCGTGATCATGTGCTGCGGCGAAGACGAAAAGACGCGCAATTCGGGCAAGGCAGAAAAGTTCGTTCTCGACCAGCTTCGGGCATCGCTTCCCGAAATGGACAATGCCGAGGAACGCCTGACGGTCGCTTACGAGCCGATCTGGGCGATCGGCACCGGCAACACTGCTACGGTCGAAGACATCGAAGCCATGCACAAGGCGATCCGTGGCCTGCTCGTCGAATTGTTCGGCGAAGAGCAGGGTGCAGAAGTGCGCATTCTCTACGGCGGCTCGGTAAAGCCCGACAACGCCCGCGAAATTCTCTCGGCCGAGGAAGTTGGCGGCGCCCTTGTCGGGGGCGCAAGCCTCACCGCAGACAGCTTCATGGGTATCGCGCTTGCCGCAGGCGAGGGCGCCGAAGGCTGATCGCCCTGGTGGCGCTCTGCCTCGCAGGCCTTGCTCTCGTGGCGGTGCGCCCCTAAATGCCCAGCGAAACAGTTTCAGAGTAGATTTTCATGTCCGTTTTCATCTTCCTCACCGTGCTACAGGCGATTGTCGCCGCTGGCCTCGTCGTCGTCGTGCTCATGCAGCGCTCTGAAGGCGGCGGTCTGGGTATCGGCGGTAGCCCGGGCGGCCTGATGGGCGCACGCGGGGCGGCCGACTTTCTGACCCGCACGACCAAGTGGCTGGCTGTCGCTTTCGTCGGTCTGTCGATCGCGCTTGCTGCGGTTGCCGTGGAAACGACCGGTTCGGACGAAATCAGCTCGACGCTGGATCGCAACGTCCAGCCCGCCGATCCGCTTGGTAGTGCACTGGGTGGTTCGGAAGAATCGGTTCCTGCTGCAGTGCCCGCAGAACCGGCTGATCCGCTGGCAGACGCCACAGAATAACTTTTTTCACCCGCGATTTGTGGATTGCGCGCTCGACGCGCCGCTAATCGCTTGCATCGAATCCAATTCAAGCCTTAAGGCCCAACTCCCATGGCGCGGTACATTTTCATAACCGGCGGCGTGGTCTCATCGCTCGGCAAAGGTCTCATGGCAGCATCGCTTGCTGCCCTTCTTCAGGCACGTGGGTACAAGGTGCGTATCCGCAAGTTTGACCCGTACCTGAATGTCGACCCAGGCACGATGAGCCCGTATCAGCACGGCGAGGTTTACGTCACCGATGACGGTGCGGAAACCGATCTCGATCTCGGCCACTACGAACGCTTCACTGGCGTGTCTGCCCGGCAGAGCGACAACATCACCTCGGGACGTGTCTATCGCGACATCATCGCGAAGGAACGGCGCGGGGACTATCTCGGCGCGACGGTACAGGTCATCCCGCACGTAACAGACGCGATCAAGGCTTTCGCGCTCGACGATCAGGACGATCACGATTTCATCCTCTGCGAAATCGGCGGCACGGTGGGCGACATCGAATCGCTTCCCTTCATGGAGGCGATTCGCCAGCTGCGTAACGAACTGGAGCCGAACCAGACGGTTTCGGTCCACGTCACGCTGGTTCCCTACATCGCCGCTGCAGGCGAACTGAAGACGAAGCCGACGCAGCACTCGGTGCGCGAACTCGCCAGCCTGGGTATCAAGCCTGATATCCTGCTGTGCCGTGCGGAACATCCGCTGCCGGAAGGCGAGCGCCGCAAGATCGCCCAGTTCTGTAACGTTCGGGCTGAGGCGGTCATTCCCGCGCTCGATGCTCCGTCGATCTATTCCGTGCCGCAGCAGTACCACGAGGAAGGTCTCGACGCAGAGGTGCTGCGTGCATTCGGCATTACCGATGCCCCGATGCCGAACCTCGCATCGTGGGAAGATGTCACGGATCGCTACTTCAATCCCGAAGGCGAGGTGACGATCGGCGTGGTCGGCAAGTACGTCGGTCTGCCCGATGCCTACAAGTCGCTGAACGAAGCTCTGATCCATGGCGGCCTGGCGAACCGTGTGAAGGTCAACATTCGCTGGATCGACGCCGAAGTATTCGAAGGCGATGAATCCGATATCGCAGCCAAGCTCGAACCCATGCACGGTATCCTGGTGCCGGGTGGTTTCGGAGAGCGCGGCAGCGAGGGCAAGATCGCCAGCGTCCGCTTCGCTCGTGAGCGGAAAGTGCCGTTCCTCGGCATTTGCCTCGGCATGCAGATGGCCTGCATCGAAGCGGCCCGCGCAGCTGGTTTCGAAAATGCGTCTTCAACCGAATTTGGCGAAACGAGCGAACCGGTCGTCGGTATCATCACCGAATGGATGAGCGAGGAAGGCCTTCAGAAGCGCGAGTCGGGTGGCGATCTCGGCGGCACGATGCGCCTCGGCGCCTATGACGCGAAGCTCTCTGGCAACAGCCATGTCTCCAAGATATATGACGGCGCGACCACGATTTCCGAGCGCCACCGTCACCGTTACGAGGTGAATGGTGCTTATATCGAGCCTTTGGAGAAACAGGGCTTGGTATTTTCGGGCATGTCACCGGACGGTTTGCTGCCCGAAATCGTCGAACGTCCGGACCATCCGTGGTTCGTCGGTGTGCAGTTCCATCCTGAGCTGAAGTCGAAACCGTTCGAGCCGCATCCGCTCTTCGCAGGCTTCATCGAAGCCGCACTGGAACAGTCGCGCCTCGTCTGATCGGGCGACCGAAATGTAGTTTCGATTGCTGCGGATGCACACGACTTTTCGTGTCGCATTTATACAAGTTTTTGAAATTTCCCTTGCATCAACAAGGGTTTTGGCTCACGCAAATTCTACCCCTTCAGCTTTTCTGAAGGGGCGGGGCAGTAATCTGTCGAGAGGAATTTGAGGGTGGGCTCGACTTATCCTCGACAAGCTCGCACCGGAATTGACCGTCTTATGCGACCCGGACGGTGAATTCTGGTCGAGGCGACTTCAACGGTCGCGGGGGCGGAACCCGATCCGCCCCCACTTACCTTCAAGATTTTGCAAAAAAGTCAAAAGCGCGGGTCAGGCCGCGTCGGCTTCGTCGCCCTTGCTGTCGGGAACGGCAGTCAAAGTGGGCTGGCCGTTTACCGCGATCTTCTTGGGCTTCATCGCTTCAGGCACTTCACGCACCAGGTCGATGACCAGCAGGCCATTTTCCAGATCGGCGCGCTCTACGCGAACGTAATCGGCCAGTTCGAAGCGGCGCTCGAACCCGCGATTGGCGATGCCGATGTGCAGCATGTCGCCCTGGAGTGCGTCGTCTTCACGCTTCTTGCCCTGGATCACTAGCAGGTTCTGCTGTGCGGTAATGTCGAGGTCTTGCGGACGGAAACCGGCCACCGCCACGGTGATGCGGTAATCGTCGTCGCCGCGACGCTCGATATTGAAGGGGGGGTAGTTGTCGCCGTTGTTGTTGCGCACCTGCCCTTCGAGCAGGTCGAACAGGCGGTCGAAACCGACAGTGGTACGGCGGTAGGGGGTGAAATCGGTACGTGACATCGAAACAAATCCTCTCTTGAGCAATTTGAACACTGATGAGGCCTGCAGCACGCAGCACCTCGGTCAAATATCGCACGGCCCCTTTTGGCGGCCGCCGACTGCTGATATTTAGGATGGAAACCGGCCGGTTCAAGCGTCAACCAAAAGGCGCTACCGGATTGAAAACGCGAAGGGTTCACAATGGCGACGCCGACAATCGACATCTACACCAAATTCGGCTGCGGCTTTTGCTATCGCGCCAAGCGCCTGCTCGACAGCAAGGGCGTGGAATACAACGAATTCGATATCACCATGGGCGGGCCGAAGCGCGACGAGATGCTGGAACGTGCACCCACGGCACGCACCGTACCGCAGATCTTTATCGGAGAACATTATGTCGGTGGGTCGGACGAGCTTCACGCGCTTGATCGCGACGGCAAGCTCGACCCGATGCTCGAAGGCTGACCGCGACCGTGACGCGCATCGCCGTCTTGCAGATGACGTCGGGGATCGATCCCGATCGCAACTCCAATGATATTTGCAAGGCTGTAGCCGATGCCTCCGCAGGCGGCGCCGAAATTCTGTTTACGCCCGAGATGTCGGGTCTCCTCGACCGGGACAGGCAGCGCGGTTCGGCTTCGATCGTCGAAGAAGGACATGATGGTGTGCTGGAGAGCGTCAGGCAGGCCGCGCGGGAGACAAATATATGGGTCGCAATCGGATCCCTCGCGATCAGGCGGGACGATGGGCGGTTTGCCAACCGAAGCTTCCTGATCGGCCCGGACGGCGAAATCGCCGCGCGCTATGACAAGATACACATGTTCGACGTCGAACTTTCCACCGGAGAGAGCTGGCGCGAAAGCGCCGCTTACGAGCCCGGGACCGAAGTGGTGACGGTAGACAATACGCCGGTTGGGCGGCTCGGTCTCTCGATCTGCTATGACATTCGTTTTCCGGCCCTTTTCCAGGAGCTTGGCAACCGGGGCTGCGATGTAATTGCCATCCCTGCTGCCTTTACCGTTCCGACGGGCAAGGCGCACTGGCACCTGATGCAGCGTGCACGCGCTGTCGAAGCGAGTGCCTTTGTCGTTGCGGCTGCGCAGGTCGGCAAGCACGAGGACGGTCGGGAAACCTTCGGCCACAGTCTCGTGATCGACCCGTGGGGCGAAGTGTTGCTCGACATGGGCGGCGAGGGCGCAGGTCTTGGATTTGCGGAGATCGACCTCGGGCGCATTGCAGAAGTCAGACGGCAGTTGCCGAGCCTTGCCAACCGGCGCGAAATCGCCACATAGGCCCGCGATGATCGTTTACGACCTAATCTGCGACCACGGACACCGTTTCGAAGGCTGGTTCGGAAGCTCCTCCGACTTTGCCGAACAGCAGGAGCAGGGTTTCGTGTCCTGCCCCGAATGCGGATCGATGGAGGTTGGCAAGGCCCCGATGGCGCCAGCCGTTCCGGCCAAAGGCAACAGCGGCGCTGCAATGTCCGGTCCGTCCGAAGACAATGCGCATCCTGTGTCGAATATGCCGATCCCGAAGGAAGTGCAGAATGCGCTCGCCGCGCTTGCAAAGGCGCAGAGCGAAGCCCTGAAGAAGAGCACCTGGGTCGGTGACAAGTTCGCCGAGCAGTCGCGCGCGATGCACTACGGCGAACAGGACGAGAAGCCAATCCACGGCCGTGCGAGTGCGGAAGAGGCACGGAACCTGGCCGATGAAGGGATAGCGGTCGCAGCGCTGCCATTCCCCGTTTCACCGCCCGAAGAACTCAACTGATTGCGTTCGCGAACGCTCGCCCCTAAACGGGCCGCGGGCGCCCGTAGCTCAGCAGGATAGAGCACCAGATTCCTAATCTGGGGGCCACAGGTTCGAATCCTGTCGGGCGCACCAATTCCCCTCTCACTCGCCCTTGCGAGTGGCGACCCAGCTCAACACAACGACCGCGACCGACATGGCGATGGCCAGCATTGAGTTGCCGGCCCATCCGGCATGTTCGTACGCATAGGTTCCGGCCCAGCTCGCGATCCCGCCGCCGACGAACATCATCACGATAAAAGCTGTCATCAGGCGTGTCCGGACCCCGGGGTCGAGCGATAGAAAGGTCATCCGCGAGGTGACGTCGATCGATGGGCCGACAACGTTTGTGATGATGATCGGGATGATGAGCAGCCACAGGTTCCAACCGAGTGGGTAGTAGAGCGCAACCGCAGCAAACTGGACCAGCGCGATGAGAAACCGCGCTTTTCGCGGGCCCATGCTGTCGGCCCACCTGCCGATCCTGGGCGTAAAGTAGATGCTGACGGCAGCGATACCGGCCAGATAGCCCACGGTATCGACACCATAACCCATCTCGTCGCTCGTAAGGTGGAGAGCGAGGCCAAGCCAGACCGACAGGAAGATACCGAAATTGAGCGCCTGTATTGCGCCTGAAAGGAAGACTTCCGGATGCTGCCGCAGGAGCGGCACAATCGAGACCAGGAGCGCGGCATAGCTTTCCTTCGCTTCCGACCGTCCCGTCTTGCGGGCAGGCTCCATTACGCGCGGGAGTGAAAGCGTGATGGTCAACATGATGAGAGCGGCGGCGATGTAGACAGAGCGCCAACCGAAATGCTCGGTGAGTATGCCGGCCCCTACACGCGCGATAAGGATGCCGATGATGATACCCACGGTCAGCGTCGCGGTTGCTTGTCCCAGCCTCTCTACCGGCACGCGTTTCGACACATAGGCTGGCAGGAGATAGGGCACGATCGTGACGAAACCGAGCAAGGTCGATGCGCCAACGAAGAGGGTGAAGTCGCGAGCGAAGGCCATGACGGCCAACATTGCAGTCTGTGCGCTGGCAAAGATCAGGCTGAGGTTGCGATTGCCGAAGCGATCTCCCAGCGGGAGCAGCAGCAGAATGCCCAGTGCCAGCGCGAGCTGGTTGAAGGCTGGTACGACACCGATCGCCGCATCGCTAACGCCGAAACCGTCGGCGACTTCCGAGATGATCGGATGAATGTAATAGGCATTGGCGACCGTGGCACCGGTAATCGCCGCAAGAGCCAATTCCCTGCCACGCGAAAGACCGGCTGCCGGCTCACCGGCGTCTTTTTCTGTCATGTCGTGCCCCACCTCAGCGCTATCGCGTCAGTTCGCGTCGCCTGCGCCTCTGTCGAGCGGTACCTTCTCCTTGAAGGTATGGGTGATGTAGGGGAACGGGATCTCGATCCCGGCATTGTCGAGCGCCGCCTTGATGGCGCGGACGACCTTGTCCCGGCTTTCATGCCCTGCGCGCGGCGATGAACCGGCCCACCAGCGGACGTTGAAATCTACCGAGCTTGAATTGAACTCGCTTGCGAAGATGTCGATGCCCTTGTCGATATCCACCGCATCGACCGTTTCCACGGCCTTTCGAATGACTTCGGCTGCCTTGTCGAGATTTGTGTCATAGGAAACGCCTACGACAACCGAATGTCGGCGCTGGTCCGCGTCCGTGAGGATCTCGACTGGGTTCTTGAACAGGATCGAATTCGGCACGACCGTCAATTCGCCCGAGGGGGCGCGAATATGCGTTTCGCGCAAGGTGATATGCTCGACCTTGCCCATGATGCCTTCGCATTCGATCATGTCACCGATGCGCATCTTCTCGCGCAGCATGATCAGGACCCCGGCGAGGAAATTTTCGAAGATGTCCTGGAAGGCGAAACCGATCGCCACCGCACCGATTCCCAGGCCCGCAATCAGGCCGGCGAAGGTCATTCCCGGGAAGATGACGATTGCGGCGATGAATATCCCGACCAGCCATACTCCAAGCTTGACCAGCGTTTCGATGAGGTTGCGCAGCGAAGGGCGAAGCTCTGTCTTGCCGACGACTGAGTCGACGATCTTCGTCGCGAAGCTGGCGGCGATGCCGGTGATCATCAATATGACCAAAGCGATCGCGAGGCTCGGTATCGCCTGCACGAAGCTGTACCACATCGCGCTCAGCTGGTTGTTGATCGTGTCCATCATGTCGAACGAATTTCCCCCGGTGTTTCAGGCAACCAACCATGCTGCGCCGCCTGTGTTCCGCCATTTCAAGTATTCCAACTAACCGTCGGGGCATAGTCACGACAAGGGCAGGTGGACATGGCATGCCATTCTCTGCATTGAGCTTCGCGAGAGATGAGATTTTCCGGCAGGGGCAAGATGGCTAGCGAATCCGAAGAACTGGCAGAAATCCGGCGTGCCGTGCGCGCCCTTTGCGAAGAATTCCCTGGCGAATACTGGCGTGAGAAAGATCGCGAACGTGCCTATCCGGCGGAGTTCGTCGATGCGCTGACCAATTCGGGTTTCCTTGCCGCCCTGATCCCCGAGGAATTCGGCGGCAGCGGGCTGAAGCTGGATGCGGCCGCGGTGATCATGGAGGAAATCCAGGCATCGGGCTGTAATGGCGGTGCTGCGCACGCCCAGATGTACATCATGAATACCCTCTTGCGGTATGGCAGCGACGCCCAGAAGGGCGAGTATCTGCCGAAGATCGCAAGCGGGGAATTGCGGCTCCAGGCTTTCGGCGTGTCCGAACCGACCAGCGGAACCGACACGCTGTCTCTCAAGACACGCGCAATCCGTGACGACGACGAATATGTCGTCAACGGGCAGAAGATATGGACGAGCCGCGCTGAACATTCCGATCTCATGCTGTTGCTGGCCCGGACGACGTCGGTCGAAGAGGTCGAGAAGCGCACCGAAGGCCTCTCCATTTTTCTGGTCGATATGCGCGCTGCCCGCGAGGCTGGCGGAATGACGATCAAGCCGATCCGCACGATGATGAATCACTCGACGACCGAAGTGTTCTTCGACGACATGCGCATCCCGGCGTCCTCGCTGATTGGCGAAGAGGGGAAGGGCTTTCGCTACATCCTGTCAGGCATGAATGCGGAGCGAATCCTGATCGCGGCCGAATGTGTTGGCGATGCCAAGTGGTTCATCGAGAAGGCGAGCGATTATGCGAAGGATCGCACCGTCTTCAAACGTCCGATCGGTCAGAATCAGGGAATCCAGTTCCCCATCGCGCGCTGCTACGCCCAGATGCGTGCCGCAGAATTGATGGTCCACAACGCCGCCCACGTTTACGATCAGGGCGGCAATGCGGGCGAAGAAGCCAACATGGCCAAGTTGCTTGCCTCGGAAGCGAGCTGGGCTGCTGCCGACATGTGCGTGCAGACCTATGGCGGCTTCGGATTCGCCGAGGAATACGACGTCGAGCGCAAGTTCCGCGAGGCACGACTTTATACCGTTGCCCCTATTTCCACGAATCTCATCCTGTCGTATCTGGCCGAACATGTGCTCGGCCTGCCGCGGTCCTATTGAATTACGACTAGCTGATGCCAGAAACCGCTTGAATAGGCGGGTTAACTATGATTCTGTGCGTTTAGGGAACTGAGGGGCTAATGCGTAAACCACCAAAAGAGCAGATGAGGCAGTTTCTTGCGCTCGGCGGGCTCTTGGTCTTGACCGGTTTTGCCGTTGCCGGCCCCACGGGATTGCTCTCGTGGAGCGAGAATTCGAACCTTCTCGAACAGCGCCACGCACAGATCGCCCAGCTGACGCACGAACGTGACGAGCTCCGCAACCTGGTGGACGGCCTCGACCCGGAAGCTGCCGATCCCGACCTGGTTGGCGAACTCCTTCGTCGCAACCTCAATGTCGTTCACCCTGACGAAGTCGTGATCACACTCGAAGACGAGTAGGCGCGCCGCGCATTTTTCCAAGATTTCGTATGCAGGATGCGTGCTTGACGTTGCGTCATGCGCGAGGATGCCTTTATAGCCGCCAGCGGCCTCAATGATCTCCCCAGGGGCCTCAAGATAAAGAGGATTACAGCTTGGCCCAGTCGGCAAAGAAGTCCGATAAGACGAGCGCGAACAACGCGCCCGCAACCGATGACAGCGATTTCGCCCTGCGTTCATTGCAGGAGCTCCACGAGAAGACGGGTCGCTACGACGCGAGCATGGATGAAATGCTCACCTTCTACGAACAGATGCTGCTCATTCGCAGGTTCGAGGAAAAGGCCGGCCAGCTGTACGGGCTCGGCCTGATCGGCGGTTTCTGCCACCTCTACATCGGCCAGGAAGCGGTCGCGATTGGCCTTCAAAGCGCGCTCGATAGCGACAAGGACAGCGTGATCACCGGCTATCGTGACCACGGGCATATGCTCGCTTACGGGATCGATCCCAATGTCATCATGGCCGAGTTGACCGGGCGCCAGGCCGGTATCTCGAAGGGCAAGGGCGGGTCGATGCACATGTTCTCGACCGAGCATAAGTTCTATGGCGGCCACGGCATCGTCGGCGCGCAGGTCGCGCTCGGCGGCGGGCTCGCGCTAGCTCACAAGTACCGCGAAGATGGCGGACTCTGCCTGGCCTATTTCGGTGACGGTGCTGCCAACCAGGGACAGGTTTACGAGACATTCAACATGGCGAGCCTGTGGAACCTGCCGATCGTGTTCGTGGTGGAAAACAACCAGTACGCAATGGGTACGGCCGTGCGTCGCAGCTCTGCTGAAACCGAATTCTATCGCCGCGGCACGGCGTTCCGCATCCCCGGCATGGACGTGAACGGGATGGACGTTCTCGAAGTACGCGGCGCTGCCGAAATCGCGTTCAAGCACGTGCGAGAGGGCAATGGTCCCGTCCTGATGGAACTCAACACCTATCGCTATCGCGGACACTCCATGTCCGACCCTGCGAAATATCGCAGCCGCGAGGAAGTGCAGGACATGCGCGACCACAAGGATCCGATCGAGGGTCTGAAGAAGAAACTGATCGAACTGGGCAAGACCGAAGAGGATCTGAAGGCCATCGACAAGGCGATCCGCGCGCGCGTCGCCGAATCCGCCGATTTCGCCGAAAACTCGCCCGAACCGGCACCGGGCGAACTCTACACCGATGTTCTGGTGGAGGAGTATTGAGCCATGGCTATCGAACTCAAGATGCCCGCGCTTTCGCCCACCATGGAAGAAGGCACTCTCGCACGCTGGCTCAAGAAGGAAGGCGACGAGATCGTTTCCGGTGACATCATCGCCGAAATCGAAACCGACAAGGCGACGATGGAATTCGAGGCCGTCGATGAAGGCACGCTGGCCAAAATCCTCGTTTCGGAAGGCTCCGAAAACGTGAAGGTCGGGACTGTCATCGCAATGCTGGCAGGCGAGGACGAAGATGCGTCCGACGTCGCAGCACCGCCTGCCGCCGAAGCTCCTGCCGCCAAGGTCGAAGACGTGCCGGGTGAAGGCAAGGATGTCGGCCGCGATGACGATGACGGTTCTGTCACTCCGGCAAAACCGAAGTCGGAACCGAAATCCGATCCTGCGATCCCTGAAGGAACAAGCTTCAGCCAGGTTTCCGTTCGCGAGGCCCTTCGCGACGGGATGGCAGAGGAAATGCGCCGCGACGACCGCGTTTTCGTGATGGGCGAGGAAGTCGCCGAGTACCAGGGGGCCTACAAGGTCACTCAGGGCCTGCTCGACGAATTCGGTCCCAAGCGAGTGATCGATACGCCCATTACTGAATACGGCTTTGCCGGCATCGGCACGGGCGCTGCGATGGGCGGCCTGCGCCCGATCGTCGAGTTCATGACCTTCAACTTCGCCATGCAGGCGATCGACCACATCATCAATTCGGCAGCCAAGACCAATTACATGTCGGGCGGCCAGATGCGTTGTCCGGTCGTCTTCCGTGGTCCGAACGGCGCAGCCAGCCGCGTCGGCGCACAGCACAGCCAGAACTACGGGCCGTGGTACGCATCGGTCCCCGGCCTGATCGTGATCGCGCCCTATGACAGCGCCGATGCGAAGGGCCTGATGAAGGCTGCGATCCGGAGCGAAGATCCGGTCGTATTCCTAGAGAACGAACTGGTTTACGGACGCAGCTTCGATGTGCCCGATCTAGACGATTACGTCCTGCCGATCGGCAAGGCACGCATCATGCGCGAAGGCAGCGATGTCACCATCGTCAGCTACTCCATCGGCGTCGGTTTCGCACTCGAAGCGGCCGAGAAGCTGGCGGATGAAGGCATTGATGCAGAAGTTATCGACCTGCGCACCCTACGCCCGCTCGATCGTGAGGCGATCCTTACTTCACTCGCCAAGACCAACCGAATTGTCATCGCGGAAGAGGGCTGGCCGACATGTTCGATCGCATCGGAAGTGATGGCGATCTGCATGGAGGACGGCTTCGACCATCTCGATGCGCCGGTTCTGCGCGTTTGCGATGAAGACGTTCCGCTTCCCTATGCCGCAAACCTCGAAAAGCTCGCGCTGATCGATGCAAATCGCATCGTGAAGGCAGTGAAGAAGGTCTGCTACAAGGACTGACAGGGCGCTGGCGGGCGCGCGAAATCGGGCAGGGGCGATGACCCAAAGCCTGGTTTCGGTGCCTGCTTCCTATTCTTCGTCCTCTTCGTCCTCTTCCTCGGCTCCGGAGACGACGAAGATCGGACGATCATAGGTCATGTTCAGTGCGTCGAGGCCGGGAATCGGAAGAAAATCTTCCCCGGTGTAGGACAGGGCGATGGTGTATTCGACCGCGCCTTCGATCCTGCTCGTGCCTTCCTGATTGACCGAAACTTCGAGTTGCTCTGTGTGCAGCCTGTAAGGATCGCCGACTGCAATGCTTCGTGCGACAGCGCTGATCTCATCGACCGACAGTTCGTTTTCGCGCTGGTATTCGACCATGATCCGCCGTGCGGTATCCGAAGCGACGGAGCGCAGCGAATTGTAGTTCTGCATGTAGAACGCGACCTGGAACACTCCGATCATGGCGATGATGATCACTGGAGCGAGAAAGGCGAATTCGATCAGGATCGAACCGCGCTCATCGCGTCGCAAACGGTGCAGGAAATGGGGCAGGCTCACGGCAGCAGCACCGTGCGTTCGACCTTCATGTCGATTTTTTCACCGACACCGAAATCGGTCCACAGCGGATCGTAAGAATCCTCGAGCGTCAGCTTGATGTATTCCGTGACCACGGCGCCTTCTTCGCAGCTGTCGGCACTTTCGACCGTGCTTTCATTGGCATCGCATCGGAAGAACTGTTCGACCTTGATCTGGCTGTTATTGAGGTTGACCGATTCCTTCAGGATCGCCTTGATTTTCGATGCATCGGTCGTGGCCCCGGTGGCGGCGGCCAGTGCGATGATCTCCGATTCCCCGGCGGCAGATTGCATCTCGTATTGGCGCGAGATGATCATGCTGGTCTCGAACCCGCCCAGTGCCATGACGCACAGGATCGGCAGGACGAAGGCTGTCTCGACGGCGAGTGCGCCATGCTGGTCACGCGCGAGTTTGCGGATGAGGGCCAGATTCATCATGCGACCAGCCTGATCTTGCCGCTCGCCGAGCCGACATCCGAGGAATCCTCGGTCGGGCACAGCGTTTCGAGCTTTGCGCCGCCGCGGATGTCGATCCGGTATGCCGAGATCAGCAGGCACTGCGAGTTGACGTCGGCCGTGCCGTTGATCCGCAAAGTGCCCGAGGGCATGTAGATCAGCCCTTCGATGATCGAATTCGAATTGCCATTCATGATGTGCCCGGGCTCGCCCGGATTGTTGTCACGCTCTTCGAAAATGAGGATGTCTGACAGTAGATCGGCCTGGTCGGCATATCCTGCCGTGACAAGGTCCGCCGCAGTCATGGGAGACAGGCGGATCGAGTTGCCGTTGCCGTTCCCGCCCAGCTTGACCTGGGCACCATTGCGAAGGACGAACATCACGCCCGTTCCGGTCACGTTGTAATTGGCCGAAAGATCAAGAAGACCGCCGTCGATCACGTAAATACCGGACGAGAGCACCGTGGTGCACCCGACGACCAGCGAACCGTAGGTCCCGGGCAGCAGCGAAGCCTGCTTCGCCTTGCCCTTGCCGGTGCACTCATATTCGCGGTCGCGGTCATCGTCCGGCGGATCGAGATCGGCATATTCGTCATAGAGATTGTCGGCGCCCTCAACGACCTTGTCGCGGAGTTCCTCGGGTGCATCGACCTTGCCGCATGCAACGATAATATCCGTATCGACGTCGGCATTGCTGCCGATCGTGATGGCATCGTCACTGCAGGAAAGTGCTGCGATGCCGCACTTGGCCTTGATCGTTGCGTTGCCGCCAATGGTAGTGCCGCCGCCCTCTTTCGCCAGCGACACGATGCAGGCGCTGTATTCGCCGCCCTGCGCGAAGCTGGCCTGCGCGGACACCGCGACAGTTGTTGCCGACCCGGTGAGGAAGCTGCTGAAGGGCAGGCGACGTGTCACCTGCGCGCGAACGAGCACGCTGTTGTCGCTGCCACCGGCGTAGTCGACGATCTCGATCGTAGGATCGGATGCATAATCCTTCGTGATCGAAAGGTTGGCATCGAATTCCTGGGTGACCCGCAGGGAATAGGTATCCGCCGACGCATCGGCAGAAAGGGCCTTCGCCCCTGCATATGCACCTTGGTCGACTGCCTGCTGAAGTTCGCGCTTCCAGAGATACCACTGCGCGGTATCCACGGCAAAACCGGCGCCGCCGATCAGTGCCGGCATACCCAGCGCAACGAGAACGGCGGCATTGCCTGCGCGGTTGTCGCGCAGCTTGGTGAAGAGGTTTCGGATGGCACCCATCTGGATCGCTTCTCCCGTGAAGCATGACTTCGAACGATCCGATAAATGCCAGAACTTGGTGAGGTTATAATTAGATTACGTGGTTAACGCCGGGTTACGGGAATGCAGGTCTTTCCTATGGTTCCGACGCTTGCTCGCATGGGTGAGGTTGACAGGAGGATCGCGTTCACGCCTAGCGACCCGATGGATCCTATCGAACAGGACATTTCAGACGAACAGCGACTGGCGCTGTCATATTGCGCGCCCAAGCTGCGCCCTATGCTCGTGGCGGGGCTCGCACTGGACAGGCGGCTTGCGCGGATCGTCGCAACAGCCAACGAACCCATGCTCGCGCAGATGCGGCTCGCGTGGTGGCGCGATACGCTTTTACAGCCCGTCGCTTCACGTCCGATTGGCGATGTCGTCCTGGGTGCCATTGGGTCGAGCTGGGAGGGGCATGAGCGATCGCTACTCTGTCTAGTCGATGGCTGGGAAGGCATGATCGGCAGCGAAATCCCGCCGCGTGAGTCTTTCGCTTCCTTCGCCAATGCCCGGGCAGGCATTTTCGAAGCCGTGGCCGAAGTGTCTGGATCAGCCGATGCATCCGTTGTCGCAGAGCATGCCAAGCTGTGGGCGCTTGTCGATGCCGCGGTGAACAACGGCCAGCAGGAAGAGCGCGAAATACTCGCGGATCTAGCGCGGGGAGTAATCGCTACGGGGCGCGTCCGCCGGGAGATGCGGGGCGTGGCGGTGCTTTCCGCGCTGGCCCGGCGTTCGCTGGATCGTGGACTGCGGCCATTGCTGGAGGGCAGGGGGGCAGCACTCACGGCGATGAAGGCAGGCTTGTCTGGCCGCTAGAAAGCTCTATCCTTCAGCAACTTATCGCGGGGGAGCAGAATGGGCAGGGTCGTATTGGGGCTGTTTCTGGGGCTGATTGTCGCCACCATCGGACTTTATTGGTGGCGTGGTGTAGCGCAGGTCGAAGAAAATGCGCCGCCTCCGCCAGAGGTTGAAATCGCTCCTGATCCTGAATCGCTCCCTTCCGCTGATCCATCGGACTTGAAAGGGCCGAGCCCGCCTGAAGCGAGCGAACTGACCCGCGAGCAGATCCGGTTCTTCCGTTACGACCGCAATCGCGACCTTTCCATCACCCGCAATGAGATGCTTTCGACGCGCAGCGATGCGTTCCGCAAGCTCGACGTCGACGGCAACAATCTGCTCACATTCGAAGAGTGGGCGGTGACGACCGCCAATCGTTTCGATGGGGCCGATGCCGACGGGAACGGCAAGTTGTCCCAGCGCGAATTTGCAACGACGGCGCCTAAGCCGACGACGCCCAAAAAGCCCACCTGCCGTTGTTGATCAGGTCGCGGGCAGAGCCTCGGCTTCAGCTACCCACATACGTAAGTCCTCTTTTGCGCGCGAAGTATAGGCTTCCTTGCGCTGCTTTTTCTTCACTTCGTGCAGGGGTGGGAACAGGCCGAAATTGACGTTCATGGGCTGGAACGTCTCTGCCTCGGCGTCGCCGGTAATGTGGCTCAGCAAGGAGCCGAGCGCGGTGGTGCGCGGCGGCGGGGTCCAGTCACGGCCTGCCAATTCGCTTGCCGCCATCATGCCCGCAATCAGGCCGACTGCAGAGCTTTCGACATAACCTTCGCAGCCGGTGATCTGGCCGGCGAAGCGGATGTGTTCGCCACCGCGAAGTCTCAACTGCCGGTCGAGTACGAGAGGCGAATTGATGAAAGTATTGCGATGCAGCCCGCCAAGCCTTGCGAACTCGGCATTCTCGAGCCCCGGAATGGTACGGAACAGCTCGATCTGGGCGCCGTATTTCAGCTTCGTCTGGAAGCCGACCATGTTCCACAACGTGCCGAGCTTGTTGTCCTGGCGCAGCTGCACAACAGCGTAGGGCCAGCGGCCCTGCGGGTGTTCCTCGGTCGTGTCATAGGGGTTGTCGAGACCGACGCCCTTCATCGGACCGTACCGCAGCGTTTCGACGCCGCGTGCGGCCATGACCTCGATCGGCATGCAGCCATCGAAATAGGGTGTGTCCGCTTCCCATTCGCGAAATTCGGTCTTCTCGCCATCCATCAGCCCCTGGTGGAACGCGAGGTACTGCTCTTTCGTCATGGGGCAGTTGATGTAGTCGCCGTCCTCGTTCGAGGCCTCGGTGCGCTTGTTCCAGCGGCTCTGGATCCAGCATTTCGACATGTCGATGCTGTCGCGGTGGACGATGGGGGCAATGGCATCGAAAAAGGCGAGCCGGTCCTGGCCGGTTGCACTTACGATGCTCTGCGCGAGCGATTGCGCGGTGAGGGGGCCGGTGGCGACAATGGTCGCGCCGGAGGCGGGCAGGGAGTCCACCCGCTCTCGCACCACGGTAACATTGGGATGCTCTTCCAGTGTTCGTTGTACTTCGGATGAAAAGACGTCGCGGTCCACCGCCATCGCACTACCCGCCGGTACGCGTGCCTTTTCGCCAGCGCTCATCACGAGGCTGTCGAGCGCGCGCATTTCGTGGTGTAGCAATCCGACGGCGTTCTTGTCGCTATCGTCGGAGCGGAAGCTGTTCGAACAGACGAGTTCTGCAAGGCCGTCTGTCTGGTGGGCAGGGGTCATTTCCCCGCTTCCGCGCATTTCGGAAAGGCGGACCTTAAACCCTCGCCGGGCAAGTTGCCACGCAGCCTCGCTGCCAGCGAGGCCGCCGCCGATAATGTGCACGTCGTGATCGGTATGTTCTGTCATTTCGAGCGCCACCTAGTGCTTGCACCCCCATGTCATCAAGTCCAAGAGCAATCGAAAGGAGGGATTGGTCAATGCCCAAACGCGCGCTGTCGGAACATCGCCCATGGTTGCTGGTCGCTGTCGCCTGCGCCGTGGCATTCTATTTCATGCGCGATGAGGCGATCGGCGGCCTTTACCTGATCATCTTGAAGGGGGCTGGTGTCGGCGCGCTGGCAGCCTATGCCTTCCATCGCGGCAAGGGCACGCCGGGCATCCTTATCGGCTTGGTCATGACCCTGTCGGCGATAGGCGACATGGCAATCGAACTGACGCTGGAAGCGGGGGGTACTGCGTTCTTCCTCTCGCACCTCGTCGCGATGGCGCTTTATCTGAAGTTTCCCCGTCATCACACGACTGCCAGCCAGAAGGGGCTGGCCGTTGTGCTGCTGCTCGGAACACCGCTGATCTGCTGGTTTCTTTCCCAGAATGCGTCGATTGCGCTTTACGGCCTCGCTCTGGGCGGCATGGCTGCGACTGCCTGGATGAGCCGTTTCCCGCGCTACCGTGTCGGGCTCGGCGCCGTACTGTTCGTCGTGTCGGACTGGCTGATCTTCAGCCGCGAGGGTCCGGTGGACCTGACGCCGATTCCCGACCTGGCGATCTGGCCACTCTATTTCGTCGGGCAGTTCCTGATTGCGACCGGAGTGGTGCAGACATTGCGCCACGAATTGCGTGAGGAAGACGACTAAGCCTTAGCCGCGATACGCCGCGATGGTGGTCCGGTGCAATTCGCGCCGGTGCCCTTCGTAACCGCCGGTCGCCTTGTGCAGTACGCTGCGGTTGTCCCACATGACAAGCATGTCCGGTTCCCAGCGGTGGCGGTAAACGAACTGTTCCTGCGTCTGCCACTTGGCGAGTTCAGATAGGAAGGCATACGCTTCCTCATCCTCCATCCGCTCGATCCCGACAATATAGCCAAGGGTCGAAAAGATGGCCTCCTCAGCCGTTTCCGGATGCTGGGTGACGAGAGGATGCGTGCGGGTTTCTCGCGCGCTTTCATCAGGTCGGATTGCCATCGAACGACCCTTGTCACGCTCGCCATAGGCACCTTCAGGCGCATAGGCATGCTTGGCGCTGTGGATCGCAGTAAGAGAGCGAAGATGATCCTTCCGATCGTCCGGGAGCGCCGCGAATGCCGCGATCTGGTCGGCAAACAGCGTGTCTCCGCCAGTGGGCGGGATATCGATTGCCAGTAGGCAGGTTCCCGCCGGTGGCTCGCCAAGGAAGCTCCAGTCGCTGTGCCAGCTTTCGGCGAAAAGTGGTGTCGTTTCGTTTGCCTCGCGAAGGATTGCCGCGATATGGTCACGCCCGGGGATCGCCGCGAAGAATGGATCTTCGCCGAAGCCCCCCATGGCGATGGTGAAGCGTTCGAGCGCGTCGTCGTCCATGCGCTGCGCAGGGAAGGCGACCACACGGTGCCTCAGCCAGGCAGCGCGGATTTCTTGGACTGCACCGGGGGCCAGTGGCGCCGCAAGGTCGATCCCGGTGACGCGCGCTCCGCACGTAGCATCCGGGGTTTCGACTTGCAGCGCCATGATGAACCCTAGCCTCCAGGTTCGCCGTCGATGTTCTTGTCGGAATGGGCGGTCGTATGTGGTTCGGTCACTTGGGCTTCGCGGTCAGCTATCTCTTCCATCACCGCCTCTTCAGCCTCGTTCTCGGGCTCTTCGGTTTCGTCGATAAGGGCAGCGCCAACAACGTGCTCGCCCTTGCCGACATTGAAGATCCGAACGCCTGCCGAACCACGGCCGATGATGCGGAAGCCGCCCGGGTCCTCGCCTTCCATCATGTGACGGAAATCGATCGGAAGACGGATAAGCTTCGCCTGATCGGTTACGAGCATGAGCTGCGAACCATGCCGGACGGGGAAGCTGGCCACGACCGGACCATTGCGGTCGGGGTTGCTGTCGGGCGTGCCGATGTTGGTCAGGCCCTGTCCGCCGCGCCCGATCGTACGATATTCGTAGGCCGACGAGATCTTGCCGTAACCATTGGCCGTGATGGTCAGGACGAACTCCTCGCCCTCGGCCATGCGCTCCAGCGTTTCCGCATCGAGCGTCTGTTCGGCGTCGTTGTCCTTCCAGCTTGCCGCCTTCAGATAAGCATCGCGCTGTTCCGTGGTCCATTCGCCTGCGTCGAGCACAGCCATGGAGACGACCTTCTGGCCATCCTTCAGCTTCATGCCGCGAACGCCGATGCCGGTGCGGCTCTTCGTTTCGCGCGCATCCGTGGCGGAGAAGCGGATCGCCTTGCCGGCATCGCTGGCGAGGAAGATTTCCTGGTCTTCCGACAGCAATTCCACGCCGATCAAGCGGTCGCCGCTGCCTTCGACGAAGCCCATCGCGTATTTGCCGTTGGTCGGGACGTTGGTGAAAGCGTCCATCGAATTGCGGCGAACCATGCCTTGCTCGGTCGCGAACACGATGTTGAGCTTTTCCCACTCGCTCTCGTCTTCGGGCAGGGCGAGCACGTTGGTCACGCGTTCCTCGTCGCCCAGCGGCAGGAGGTTGACCATCGGGCGCCCCTTGGTCTGGGGTCCGCCCTCGGGCAGTTTCCACACCTTCATGCGATAGACGCGGCCGGTGTTCGTGAAGAACAATACGGGATTGTGGGTCGACGTGACGAACATCTCGACCACGGCATCTTCGTCCTTGGTCGCCATGCCGCTGCGGCCCTTGCCGCCACGGTTCTGCGCCCTGAAGGTATCGAGCGGCGTACGCTTGATGTAGCCACCGTGAGTAACGGTCACGACCATTTCCTCGCGCTCGATCAGGTCCTCGTCTTCGAGGCCGTCCCAGGCGGGCGCGATCTCTGAAACACGCGGCGTGGCATAGGTCGCACGGATCTCTTCGAGTTCCTCGCGCATCACGCGGTACAGTTTCGCACGGTCTGCCAGGATCGAGAGATATTCTTCGATAGCGAGCGACAGTTCCTTGAGCTCATCGCCGATCTCGTCGCGGCCGAGCGCGGTGAGGCGGTGCAGGCGCAGGTCGAGGATTGCCTTCACCTGCCGTTCGGACAGGCGGTAGGTGCCGCCTTCCTGGTCGGCGGTCGGCTCGATCGCTTCGACAAGGCGGATGTATTGCGCGATGTCGCCAATCGGCCATTCGCGGGCGATCAGCTTTGCCCGGGCGTCCGCAGGGTTGGATGAGCCGCGGATGATCGCCACGACCTCGTCTAGGTTCGAAACGGCAACTACAAGGCCGAGCAAGATGTGCGCCCGGTCGCGCGCCTTGTTCAGTTCGAACTTGGTGCGGCGGGTGATGACCTGCTCGCGGAACTGGATGAAAGCCTGGATGATGTCGCGAAGGCAGAGAACTTCCGGACGTCCGCCACGGATGGCCAGCATGTTGGCCGGGAAGCTGGCCTGCGCCGGGGTGTGGCGCCAGAGCTGGTTGAGAACGACTTCGGGCGTCGCATCGCGCTTTAGATCGACGACGACGCGCACACCTTCGCGCGAACTTTCATCGCGAATGTCGGAAATGCCCTCGATCCGCTTTTCCTTGGCCGCATCGGCAATCTTCTCGACGAGGCCGGACTTGCCGACCTGGAAGGGGATCGAGGTAAGCACGATCGATTTGCGATCGCCGCGGGTTTCCTCGATCTCGTGCCGGCAACGCATCAGGATCGAACCGCGACCAGTCGTATAGGCGGCCCGGCTGCCGGAAGAACCGAGGATCAGCGGGGCGGTCGGGAAATCGGGCCCCGGAATATATTCGATCAGTTCCTCGGACGTGATTCCCGGGTTCTCGATGAAGGCAAGACAGCCGTCGATCACTTCGCCCAGATTGTGCGGCGGCACATTGGTCGCCATGCCGACCGCAATACCACCGGCGCCATTGACCAGCAGGTTGGGGAAGCGGGCAGGGAGGACCGTCGGTTCGCTGCGCGATCCGTCGTAGTTGTCTGCGAAATCGACCGTATCCTTGTCGAGGTCGTCAAGCAGGCTGTTGGCGACACGTGCAAGGCGCGCCTCAGTATAACGCATCGAGGCCGGCGGATCAGGGTCCATCGAACCGAAGTTACCCTGACCATCGACCAGCGGAACGCGGAGTGACCACGGCTGCGTCATGCGGGCCAGCGCGTCATAGATCGCGGCGTCGCCGTGAGGGTGGTAGTTACCCATCACGTCACCGACGATCTTCGCGCTCTTACGATAGGGGCGTCCCGCAACAAAGCCGCCTTCCTGGCTGGCGAACAGGATCCTGCGATGGACGGGCTTCAGGCCGTCGCGAACATCGGGCAATGCGCGGCTGACGATCACGCTCATTGCATAATCGAGATAGCTCGTCTTCATCTCATCGACGATGTCGATGCGTTCATATTCGCCCATGGGCGAGGCAGGTGTCAGGGTATCGATTTCGTCGCTCAAAACGTGGCCGTTTCTGGTCTGTTGTCGGACATGTAGCTAAGGTTCACAATGTAGGGAGTAACAGGGGTTTTCGCCACCATCGGCGCGGAACAAAACCCGTACCTCGTGCGCTTTATCCACATAAAGCCTTGCTGGAGCGACGCGTGGCGCATTCTGCAAGTTGAATGGACCATTCAATGGCCATTCAGCCGGTTTCGGCTAGGTAGAATTGCAATATGCGGGATAGAGGTTCATTAGCCCGCGCAGAGATGAATTGCAGGCGCAGACATGCGCTTCACCCCCGCAAGTTTCAGGAGAGTTAGTAAATGCGTTCATTCGTTACCCCCAAGAGTGCCCTCAAGATGCGCGGAGCATCCGCAGCACTCGCGATTGCCCTTGCCATGGGTACTGTCGTAGGCGTCACCGGCTTTGCCGATACCGCTCACGCACAGAAGAAGGACAAGAAGGCCAAGCCTTCCTACTCCAAGGAATACATCGCGGTTTATAAGCCGATCGAAGATGCCGTTAATGCGGAACCCACTGCGGTTGCCACGGTAAAGGGCAGCATCCCTGCGCTGATTGCGGCTTCGATCTCGGCCGACGAGAAACTCGCCACGGGCAACATCCTCTATAACGGCGGCGTGAAGTCGCAGGACCAGGCGCTGCAGCTCCAGGGTATGAACCTGATGCTTGGAAGCGGTCTCGTGCCGGCCGAGAACATCGGCCAGTACAATATCGTCGGCTACCAGCTGGCGAATGCCCTTAAGGATACGGCTCTCTCGCGCACGTTCCTCAAGGCAGCCATCGATGCGAATTACGGCAACGAAACCACCTCCACGGACGACCTCCGTTTCGTGCTGGTTGAATCCTATTTCGCCGACGGAATGTATGACGAAGGTCTCGCCGCGTTCAAGAATGCCATCGCGATCCGCAAGGCATCGGGCCAGGTGATCAAGGAAGACTGGTACAAACGTGGCCTTTCCGTTGCCTACAAGGCAGAGCAGGTGCCGGGTGTTTACGAAATCATCGCCATGTGGTTGCCGGAATACCAAAGCCCGGGCAACTGGCGCGATTCGATCAACATCGCTCGTAATCTGAACGATTACAAAGCGCCGGAAATGCTCGACCTCCTTCGTCTGTCGAACCGCGTTTCGGCCATGCAAAACAAGATGGAATACATCGACTTCATCGAAGCTGCCGACCCGCGTCGTCTGCCCAAGGAAGTCGAAACCGTCATCGAGCAGGGTTATGCCAGCGGTGTAGTGAGCCGTGATGACATCTACGTCGCGGATTCGCTGAAGACCGCAAAGACGCGCATGACCGCAGACCGTGCCGACCTCCCTGCGCTCGAAAAGGACGCACGCGCCGCATCGGCATCGCTGCGTACCGTCAGCGCGGCAGGTGACGCGTTCCTCAACTATGGCGAATACGCCAAGGCAGAGGAATTCTTCCAGAAGAGCCTCGGCATGCCGGGTGTTGACGCCAATGTTGCGCTGACCCGTCTGGGTATCGCGCAGGCCGAACTTGGCAAATACGACGCTGCACTGGAAACCTTCGGCAAGGTGACCGGCAACCGTGCCGCAATAGCCCGCCTCTGGTCGATCTATGTTGCTGGCAAGAAGGCTGGCGCTACCAGCTAAGCTGGAGCCCTGACAGCTAACAGAAGCGGCGCGAGGTCATCACGACTTCGCGCCGTTTTCTTTTGCGCTCTAACGAAGCCGCCTGACGTACATCTGGTTGTCCGGTCCGCGCTTCAATTCGAAGCGATCGATGGCAGCTACCAGCTCCGAAAGGCGCTTGAAGCCGTAATTACGCACATCGAAGCTCGACCGGTTGCCGGCGATCTGCCCGACTTCCTGAAGCTTGGCAAAGCCGTCATCATCGCGGCTCGACGCTTTCCATGCACCCCCGAGCAGATCGATGAGTTCATCGTCTATCCCGGTGTCTTCCTTGCCCGCCGGTCCCTTTTCGTCGCCCTTCATGAGCTTGGCGATATCGATGAAGCGGGTGCAGGCGGTGCGGAGCGCCTCGGGCGTCTTGGCATCGCCGAAGCAATATACCGGAAGCCCATCCTGGCGCAGGCGAGTCACCAGCGGCGTAAAATCGCTGTCCGAACTCATGATGCCGAAACCGTCCACCTTGCCCTGGTAGAGCAGGTCGATGGCATCAATCGACATCGCCATGTCGGTCGCGTTCTTGCCGCGGGTCAGGTCGAATTGCTGGTGTGGGCGAATGCCGTAACGATTGGTGATGTCGCCCCAGCGCTTCAGCGCATCCTTCGCCCAGTTGCCGTATGCGCGGCGAATGTTGACCTGTCCGAGTTCAGCAAGAACGGTGAGGACAGCGTTGATCCCGCGCGGATCGACATTGTCCGCGTCGATCAGGAGAGCGATGTTTTTTGCGCCGATTTCAGACATTCACGCCCTATCGCAGTGGCGCGCCTGTCAGGCAAGCGCAGTGTCGGGCAAGGCGTCAGACGATCGCGCGGAAGCGATCCTCGCCCTCGTCGAGAACATTGAGGATGCCGTCCGAAATCGCGAAATGCGCACCGCGCAGCTTGAGCTGGCCATTCTTCAGCTTGTCCGACACGAACGGGAAGGTTCGCAGGTTGGCGAGACTGACCTTGACCGCTTCCTTCTCCATTTCGAGCTCGGCCTCGCGCGAATGGGTGCCATGCTTCGCCGCGATCGGCTTGCGCGCTTCGTCCAGCAGCGAAATCCATTGTTGTACGAACCGGCCTTCGCCGAAATCGGCCCCGTCCATCGCCTGCGTCAGGGCAGCCTGGCAGCCGCCGCACATGCCGTGACCCATCACGACGACTTCCTTTACCTTCAGCACCTGGACCGCAAATTCGAGCGCGGCTGACACACCGTGCTGGCCGGGCGTCGTCTCATAGGGCGGGACAAGGGCGGCGACATTACGGACGACGAAAATCTCGCCCGGGTCGACGTCGAAGATCTGCGAAGGATCGACCCGGCTGTCGGAACAGGAAATAATCATCACCTGCGGCGATTGACCTTCCTTCAGTTCCGCCCAGCGGGCGCGGTAGGGGGCCCATCCGGTTTCACGAAAACGGCGATAACCTTTGATCAGGGAGTCGAGAGCGGGGGTCGAGTCATTAATCATAGGTATGCGCCATGGCTTGAACCATTGCTTCTGGCAAGTCCCGCGACTAGATCGGCGCCATGAACGAAGTGACCAAGGTTTCTCCCGAAGGCGAACAGCCGCGTCCGGCCCGCCAGCGCAAGCCTGACTGGATCCGGGTGAAGGCGCCTGTCAGCCAGGGTTATAATGAGACGCGCAAACTGATGCGCGACCTCAACCTGCACACCGTTTGCGAAGAAGCCGCCTGCCCGAACATCGGCGAATGCTGGACGAAGAAGCACGCGACGGTGATGATCCTTGGCGATACGTGCACGCGGGCTTGCCGGTTTTGCAATATCAAGACCGGTATGCCGATGCCGGTTGATCCGCTCGAACCCGAACATACCGCAGTCGCCGCTGCAGCGATGGGGCTCGAGCATATCGTCATCACCAGCGTCGACCGAGATGACCTGCCCGATCGCGGTGCCGGCCAATTCGTGAAGGTGATCAACGCGCTGCGCCGCGAAACGCCAAACACCACGATCGAAATCCTCACGCCCGATTTCAAAGGGCGAATGCGTGAATCAATCGAGGAAATTTGTGAGGCAGGTCCGGATGTCTTCAACCACAATCTGGAGACCGTGCCGCGGCTTTATCCGACCATCCGGCCGGGCGCGCGCTACTACGCCTCGCTTCGCCTGCTAGAAGAAGTGAAGAACCACAATCCGCTGATCTTCACCAAGTCCGGCATCATGCTGGGGCTGGGCGAACAGCGTCTGGAAGTGCACCAGGTGATGGACGACATGCGCAGCGCGCAGATCGACTTCATCACGATGGGGCAGTACCTCCAGCCAACGCCAAAGCATGCGAATGTCGAGGAGTTCGTAACTCCCAAGGCGTTTGCGGCATATGGTTCGATTGCGCGTGCCAAGGGCTTCCTGCAGGTCGCTTCGAGCCCGCTGACGCGCTCAAGCTATCACGCAGGCGACGATTTCGCGCAAATGCGCGCCGCCCGCGCGGAGAAACTGGCAAAGCAAGCAGCAGCCGAAAACGCCTGATGCCGGGTATCCACGAAGTCCATGCATTGCCGTACAGCGCGGAACAGATGTTCGACCTTGTGGCGGATGTTGCGCGCTATCCCGAATTCCTCCCCTGGGTCGTCGCCACCCGCATCCGCTCGGATACCGAGACCGAAATGATCGCGGACATGGTGGTCGGCTTCAAATCCCTGCGCGAGAAGTTCACCTCCAAGGTGCACAAGAGCAGGCCGGGACTGATCGACGTCCACTACGTCGATGGGCCGCTGCGCGATCTCGACAACAAGTGGGAATTCCGGGCACTTGGCCCGACCAGTTGCGAAGTCGATTTCTGCGTGGATTTCACGTTCAAGAACCGGGTGTTCGAGGCGATGGCCGGCCAGTATTTCGACCGCGCTTTCCGCAAGATGGTCGACGCGTTCGAAGCGCGCGCCGCGGTTCTTTACGGCAGCAGCAATTCCAGCGCGCAGACTGTTGCCTGACGCCTGATGTCGGCGCGGTTCTCGCCGTCGAAATGCTTCAGCTCGCCCTCGGGCTCATTGTCGCTGTTGCGATAGGCACGTGCAAACACCACCGTGCCGACCGGCTTCAATTTCGTTCCGCCGTCAGGGCCGGCAACCCCGCTCACCGCGATAGCGACATCGGCATTGCTGCGCTCGAGCGCGCCCTGTGCCATCGCCCAGACGCAGGCGATTGAGACCGCACCGAATGTCTCGATAATCTCGCTGGAGACGCCGAGCATCTCCATCTTCGCTTCATTCGAATAGGTAACATAGCTGCGGTCGAGCACCGCCGACGAGCCCGGGACCTCGGTCAGCGCACCCGCCACTAGGCCGCCCGTGCAACTCTCTGCGAGGACGACCGTGCGTCCCGCGGCCTTATTGGCCTCGATCACCTTTTCTGCGAGATCGGAAATCTCGGCCGGCAGCAAATGTCCCTGGTTCATATTCATCTCCAGCCTTACGATCCGTAGAGGCTCACGATTGCTTGTGCGGCAATACCTTCGCCGCGGCCAGTAAATCCGAGCTTTTCGGTCGTGGTCGCTTTTACGCTGACCCGTCCTGCATCAACACGCAGAAGCTCGGCAAGTTTCGCCCGCATGGCGTCCCGGTGCGGGCCAATCTTCGGCTCTTCGCAGATCAGGGTCAGATCGACATTCCCGATCGCAAATCCCGCTTCGGAAACCAGATGGACGGCATGCTCGAGGAAGCGGGGGGAAGGGGCCCCTTTCCACTGCGGATCGCTTGGCGGGAAATGCGTGCCGATGTCGCCATCACCGATGGCGCCCAGCAGCGCGTCGACAACGGCATGCAGTGCGACGTCGGCGTCGGAATGACCTGCAAGCCCTTTGTCATGTTCGATCTTGAGGCCGCAGAGCCAGAGCTCTTCCCCGGTGACAAGGCGATGGACGTCGAAACCCTGTCCGACACGGAAATCCGGCACCATGTTCGCAAAATCCTCCGCGAATGTGATCTTCTTCAATCGCTCGTCACCGAGCACGAGATGGACCGAGCCGTCGTTAGCCATCAGGACCTGAGCATCGTCGCCCGCATCACTTTCGCCCTGCCATGCACGGTGCGCTGCAAGTATGGCTTCGAAGCGGAACGCCTGCGGTGTCTGGACCCGGCGCAGCACGTCGCGATCGGCCTTGCCCGACATCGTGTTTCCATCGGCAACGGCAATGCTGTCCACCACCGGCAGGACCGGTATCGCGCCATCGGCCTTCGCAAGCTCGAGCATGAGTGACGATGTAACGGCATAGGGCAGGTCGGGGCGAGCGGCGTCATGGATCAGGACCCTGTCGCAATCGGCTTGAGCAAGAGCTTCCAGCGCGTTCCTTACCGATTGCTGGCGCGTCTCGCCGCCAACGACCATTTCGAACGCTTCGATCCCTTTCAGCGCCTCTTGTGTCGCGCTCTCTCCGTCCTGCGGGATGGCGACAACGACGCGTTCGGCACCGTGTTCCAGCAATGCCTCGACCGAATGACGGAGCAGCGGCTTGCCGCGCCATACGCGGAACTGCTTGGGCAGTTCGCCGCCAGCTCGCAAGCCTTTGCCGGCAGCGACGACGATTGCCGAAAAGCGGGGAAGGGGGGCACGACCGGCCATAGCGCGCTCGCGCTTAGGGACTGGACGGAAAATGCGCAATCCACTATGCGCTGCCCAAAATTTAGGCACACCCTCCGCACATGAACGAAATTCCCTCTCCCCCGGCTGTTACGCCCATCGATATCGGTCCTGTCAGGATCGAGACGCCGGTCGTCCTTGCGCCGATGACGGGCGTTACTGACCTGCCGTTCCGCCGGCTGGTGCGCCGCTTCGGTTCCGGGCTCAACGTGACCGAAATGATCGCAAGCGAGGCGGCCATTCGCGACACGCGCCAGTCGATCCAGAAAGCGGCATGGGATCCAATCGAGGAACCTGTTTCGATGCAACTCGTCGGATGCGATCCCGAAAGCATGGGCGAAGCGGCTAAGCTGCAGGAAGGCAATGGTGCGGCGATCATCGACATCAATTTCGGTTGTCCGGTCCGCAAGGTCGTCGGGCAGATGGCCGGCAGTGCGCTTATGCGCGAAGTTCCATTGGCGACGAAGCTGATGGAAGCGACGGTCAAGGCAGTCGATGTACCCGTCACCGTGAAGATGCGGATGGGTTGGGACCACGCCAGCCTCAACGCGCCCGAACTCGCGCGCATCGCAGAGGATCTGGGCGTGAAAATGATCACGGTCCACGGCCGGACCCGGAACCAGATGTACAAGGGCAGCGCCGACTGGGCTTTCATTCGCAAGGTGAAGGACGCCGTATCCATCCCGGTGATCGTCAACGGAGATATTTGCGGCATCCAAGACGCTGCCAAGGCTCTCGAACAATCGGGCGCCGATGGCGTCATGATCGGCCGGGGCGCCTATGGTCGGCCCTGGTTGCTCGGACAGGTAATGCACTGGTTGAAAACGGGGGAGGTTCTATCGGATCCGCCTCTTTCACAGCAATATGCCGTTCTTACAGAGCATTACAGTGCAATGCTCGAGCTATATGGCCAGAACGTCGGGACCAAGATCGCACGCAAGCATCTTGGTTGGTACACCAAGGGCCTCCATGGCTCTGCCGAGTTTCGCAACAAGGCCAACTTCATCGACGATCCGAACGAAGTGCTTGGCGAGATAGAGCGGTTTTATGCGCCCTTCCTGGAGCGCGAAGCAGCGTGACGGCGGCGGGCGAGAAGCCTAGCGCGGCGAGCCAGATCGGCGGAATGATCTTCGCCGTTCTGCTCATCGATCCCGATCTTCGCATTGTCGAAAGCAACCACGCGGCCGAAAACCTGCTCGGCCAGAGTTCGAAACGCCTCGCCGGGCGGCAATTGACCGAAACAGTCCAGTTGCTCGACGACCGCGTGCTCAACCGCCTCGATGATCCTGACGCGTCGATACTTGCCCGCGATGTAGGCTTGCTGGTCGCAGGGCAGGAGTTCCGCGTCAACGTGACCGTTTCGCCCCTCTCGGCCAACCCGGGCTGGCGGGTCCTGACCTTTTCGGACGCAGGGAGGAGCGATGACGGTCGCGAAGAAGCGCGCGACAGCGAAATCGGCGCGCCTTCAATCTTGGCTCACGAAATCAAGAATCCCCTATCGGCGATCCGCGGGGCGGGGCAGTTGGTCGAGCGCAAGCTGCAGCCGCAGGATCGTGCTCTCGCACGGATGATCACTGGCGAAGTCGATCGCATCGCACGCCTGATAGACCGCATGCAGGAACTGGGCCGTACCACACAGGAACCGGTCGAAGCCTGCAACCTGCACGAAGCGATCCGCTCTGCCATTGCGACGGTCCGGGCGGCAGGAGACGAGGTGGAGATTACCGAGGAGTTCGATCCTTCAATTCCGCCGGTCCTCGCCAGCAGGGATGCGCTCGAACAGGTCCTGATCAACCTCATCTCGAATGCACGCGATGCGGTATCGGGGATGGAAAATCCGATGGTGACCGTACGTACGCGGTTTGTCAGCGGACTGGTGTTCAGCGCGGTCAGCCTGGGGCGATCGGTAAAGCTTCCCGTTGAGATCACGATCACGGATAACGGGCCCGGAATTCCGGCCGAAATTCGCAATCACATCTTCGAACCCTTCGTCACGTCGAAGAAATCGGGGCAGGGCCTTGGCCTCGCTCTGGTTCGCAAGTTGGTGAGGGACATGGCGGGTAGGATCGGACACGAGAGGGACATGAGGGAAGGCCTGACGCATTTTCGCATCCACCTGCCGCTGGCCAAGGAAGGGCGTAGCCAATGACCGAACGGGTTCTGCTGGTGGAGGACGATACATCCATTGCGACGGTCATCACCGCCGCGCTGGAGGACGACGGATATACCGTCCACCGATGTGACAGCATCGAAAAACGGGACGAATTTCTCGCCGCAAATGATTACGCAGCCATGCTGACAGACGTGATGTTGGCCGATGGAGACGGCATCTCGGCGCTGGACCAGATGCGTGCTGCGGGTCACGACATGCCCGTCATCATCCTTTCTGCGCAAAATACGCTCGATACGGCGGTTAGAGCGAGCGACAGCCACGCGTTCGAGTATTTCCCGAAGCCGTTCGACCTCGACGAACTGGTGCGGGCAGTGGGGCATGCAGTCGGGCAGCGCGAGGATCGCGAGGCCGCTCCGGAGTTCGAGGGCGATGGCATGCCGCTCGTTGGGCGCAGCCCGGCGATGCAAGGCGTTTACCGCATGATTACGCGGGTTTTGCGGAACGACCTGACTGTCCTCGTCACCGGTGAAAGCGGAACCGGCAAGGAGCTGGTTGCCGAGGCGATTCACAACCTTGGTTCGCGCAAATCGGGACCATTCGTGGCTGTCAACACTGCGGCAATTCCCCGCGAACTGATCGAAAGCGAACTTTTCGGGCATGAGAAAGGTGCGTTCACCGGCGCTGTCAGTCAGGCGATCGGCAAGTTCGAGCAAGCGAATGGGGGTACGCTGTTCCTTGACGAGATTGGCGATATGCCTGCCGAAGCGCAGACACGGCTCCTCCGCGCGCTCCAGTCGGGACGGATCCGGCGGGTCGGCGGCAGGCAGGAGATCGCCGTCAATGTGCGGATTATCGCTGCGACCAATCGCAATCTGGTGCCCATGATCGCAAGCGGAACGTTCCGCGAAGACCTCTACTACCGGCTCAACGTAGTGCCCATCGAACTTCCGCCATTGCGCGAGCGGCGCGAAGACATCGGCGTCCTCGCCCAGCATTTCCTCGTTCTCGCAGCTGAAGAAGGCCTGCCCAGAAGGCAGATCAGTCCCGACGCCATCGCGGAACTGGAACGGCGCGAATGGCGCGGCAACGTGCGCGAACTTCGCAATGTAATTTTCCGTCTCGCTCTGATGGCACGAAAGGAGATGGTCGATGCCTCGACCGTCATCGAGACAATCGGGCTGGAAGCCGCCTTAGAGCAGCCGCAAGGTGCGCAGGGTTTCGAACTCGCCTTGAAGGACTGGCTCGACCAGAACCAACCCGTTTCCGGGGCTGTATATCAGGGGGCATTGGCGGCTTTCGAGAAGCCGCTGCTGGAATTTGCGCTAGGCCAGACGGGCGGCAATCAGGTGCGCGCCGCGAAGCTCCTTGGCATCAATCGAAACACTTTGCGAAAACGCCTTGCGGAACTCTCGATCGAACCCGACCGCTTCGCGCGCTCGCTTTGACGCAAAAGCCACACTTTTCACTTGCATGATTGCAACACCGCCGTTGTAAGCGTGCAACGATGAGTGAGGCGCAGATCATCAAGGCCAAGCGCTCCCCGCGTTGGTGGAGGCGGTTTCTTGTAGCCTCGCGGCGTGCGAACGTCTTTCTCTGGCTGGAAATCCTGTCGGCTATAGCTTTGCTTGCCGCGATCTGGACCACCTGGTTCGCATTTACCAGTGCACCGGCGGACGGCCAATTGCTCCCGTCGATCCAGGTGTCGGTTCTACTGATCGCGACACTGATACCGGCGATGACATTGCTCGTTCTCGTCGGCCGGAGGCTGGCTCTCAGGCGCGCTGCGGTGAGCACTGCGCGACTACATGTCAGGCTCGTCTTCTTTTTCTCGCTGATCGCTGCCGTCCCGACCTTGCTCGTTGCAGGGTTTGCCGCCTTCCTTTTCCAGTCCGGGGTGAATTTCTGGTTCTCGAGCGATTCCCGCGGGTTGATGCAGAACGCCAATGAACTGGCGCAGGGTTATTACGAGCAGAACCAGCTCGAGGTCGGGAACGAGACGATCGCCATGGCAGGCGACCTTCGTTTCTATTTCGAGCGCGGCTCTCTTGCCGACGATGGCTTTGCCGACTTCTACAAGTATCAGGCGCAGGCCCGCGACGTCACGGAGAGCGCTATTCTCCAGCGGATGCCCGACGATACGCTCCGAACGGCGGCAATCTTCGATCTGGTTGCGGGCAATCGCCCGCTCGACTTCGCATCGAAATCCATTGCCCGGCTGAACGAAGGCGAACTCGTGGTTGTCGAGGGAAGCCCCGAACGCATTGCCGCGCTTGCCCCGATCGACGAGCAGGGCGGGATCTTCCTCTATAACGCCCGAACGGCAGAGGCGGCTTCCTTCAACTATTGGGAGCGTGCCAAATCGGTCGTCGCTTCCTATGATGTCCTGACAAAGCGGGCGAGGGCGCTGCAATTGCGGTTCAACCTCGCGCTGTTGGTGATCAGCCTGCTGCTGGTCGGACTTGCTGTCTGGTTTGCGCTGCGATTTGCAGACCGGCAGGTCGAGCCTCTGACCGAGCTGGTCGGGGCCGCGCGAAAGGTCGGGGCAGGCAATTTCGCGCTTCGTGTCGCGGGCAGGACCGGTGCGGATGAAATCGGGATGCTCAACCGTGCGTTCAATCGCATGACCGCACAGCTAGAAAAACAGACCGATGCGCTTGTGAGTGCGAACCGCCAGTTGGACGATCGCCGCGCATTCATGGAAGCGGTGCTGGAATCGGTAACCGCCGGGGTTATCTCGACCGATGGCGAAGGCAACGTCTTGCTGATGAACGGCACGGCGCAGGAACTCCTAATGGAAGATGCCGACAGGCCGCTCCTCGGCCTGCGCCTATCCGATCTGTCGAACCAGATCGATCAGATGGTCGAAGCTGGGCTGGCCAGTGGCGTCGTATCGCACCAAAACAATGGTGAGCATTTGACCCTTGCGGTAAAGATTGCCCCGGAAACAGATGGTTATGTCATAACCTTCGAAGACATTACGAGGCAGCTGCTGGATCAGCGGCAAGCCGCATGGTCGGACGTGGCGCGCCGCATCGCGCACGAGATCAAGAACCCGCTGACGCCAATCCAGCTTGCAACCGAACGGCTGAAACGCCGCTATCGCAAACAGATCGAAAGCGATGGCGATCTGTTCGACGAATTGACCAATACGATTGTCCGACAAGTCGGTGACCTGAGGAAGATGGTTGATGAATTTTCGTCATTCGCCAGGCTGCCGAAACCCCATTTCCGACAGGAAGATGCCGTCGATCTGGTGCGGCAGTCGCTGTTCCTTCAGGAAGTAGCTCACCCGCAGATCAATTTCGACCTTTCGACGAAAGACGTCGAAGCAGGCCAGATTAGCTGCGACCGTCACCAACTCGGCCAGGCGATGACCAATGTCCTGAAAAATGCGGTCGAAGCGGTCGAGGCGAAGGCGGCAGCATCGGATCTCGATTTCCGCGGCCGTATTCGTGTGACGCTGGCGTCGGACGACGAAATGTTCTGCGTGACGGTTGATGATAACGGGATCGGACTTCCGCAAGAACGCGACCGGATCATGGAACCCTACATGACGACGCGCGAGAAGGGCACCGGGCTCGGCCTCGCCATCGTCAACAAGATCGTCGACGAGCATGGCGGCGACATGGTTTTTTCGAGCAGTGAAGATGGCGGCACACGCGTCGTCCTGCGCTTTGCTCGCGACCCCCTGGAGCGGACCGAAGAGGCCGCCGAATGATTATTGACCGGAGGAACTTGCCGTAATGGCACTCGACATCCTGATCGTAGATGACGAACGCGATATCCGCGATCTCGTGGCTGGAGTATTGAGCGACGAGGGATACAGCTGCCGAACCGCTGCCAACAGCAGCGATGCCCTTGCTGCCATCGACGAGCGTAGGCCGAGCCTCGTTCTGCTCGACGTCTGGCTGCACGGGAGCGAGATGGACGGGCTCGAAGTACTCGACGCGATCAAGCAGCGTGAACCCGCGCTCCCGGTGATCATCTTTTCGGGCCATGGCAATATCGATACGGCCGTTTCTGCGGTCGGTCGGGGCGCGATGGATTTCATCGAGAAGCCATTCGAAGCCGAACGCCTTCTCCTGCTGGTAGAAAGAGCGACCGAAACCGAACGGTTGCGCCGTGAGAACTCGCAGCTGCGCGAACGCGATTCCGTCGCACGCGGCGAAGAATTCACCGGCAATTCGACCGCCATCAACACGGTGCGCGCAACACTGAAGCGGGTCGCAAACACCGGCAGCCGCGTGCTCATATCGGGTCCGGCAGGCGCGGGCAAGGAAGTAGCAGCCCGGCTGCTACACAGCTGGAGCCCGCGGGCCGATAACGCATTCGTGATCGTCAATTCCGCTCGCATCACACCCGAACGTTTCGAACAGGAACTGTTCGGCGAGGAGGCCGATGGGAAGCTCGTGCGCCAGGGCATGCTCGAACTTGCCGATGGAGGCACGCTTTACCTCGACGAGGTTGCGGACATGCCGCTGTCGACACAGGCCCGCATCCTGCGCGTACTGACCGATCAGAGTTTCGTCCGCGTAGGCGGCAGTCGCCAGATCGGCGTCGATGTCCGCGTCGTATCATCGACTTCACGCGATCTGACGGTCGAGATGGAGGAGGGGCGCTTTCGCGAAGATCTCTTCTATCGCCTCAACGTCGTGCCGGTGACAATCCCCTCCCTGGCAGAACGACGGGATGACATTCCGGCGCTGGCCGAACATTTCTTCACGCGTTACGCCACCGAGCAGGGGTTCCCCCCGCCCGAAGTGAGCGATGAGGCGACAGCCGCGCTCCAGGCTTATGATTGGCCTGGTAACGTCCGCGAACTGCGCAATGTCGTGGAGCGCACGATCATCCTTGCCCCCCGCGACCGGCTCGAAACCGTGGAACCGGACATGCTTCCGGCGGAAATTACGGGCGGCGAGACTGCGGATTCAGGCTCGGGCCTGACAGCGATGATGGGCGCACCCCTGCGGGAAGCGA
This sequence comes from Altererythrobacter epoxidivorans, assembly GCF_001281485.1. NCBI lineage: Bacteria > Pseudomonadati > Pseudomonadota > Alphaproteobacteria > Sphingomonadales > Erythrobacteraceae > Altererythrobacter > Altererythrobacter epoxidivorans. The sequence goes on along the minus strand of NZ_CP012669.1, from coordinate 1,136,340 downwards.
GGGAAAGCTTCGAACGCGAATACCTGACCGTCCAGATCCGCCGTTTTTCCGGAAATATCTCGAAAACCGCGACCTTCATCGGGATGGAACGATCGGCCTTGCACCGCAAGCTCAAGCTGCTCGGCATGACCGAACGCAAGGATGGGCAGGACAAAGACGAGGATTGACCTCTATTTGACGGCTTGAATTCGAGGATTGCGAGACGATCTTTATTCGGCAATATTAAGTCGGAAAGTCGGTGGGAGTGCTTTGCGCGCCCCCACCAGATTGCGGACTGCAAAAGCGGCCGCCAAAAACAGGAGAATAACTATGACCAATGGGCGAACCCTTTCTGCCCGACCGCGTTCCGAGCCCGATCCAGTCTCTTCGAAAGATAGCAGGCAGGCCAATCTCCAGGACGCGTTTCTTAATTTGCTGCGCAAGAACAAGGTTCCTGTAACGATGTTCCTGGTGAAGGGCGTCAAACTGCAGGGCATTGTCACGTGGTTCGACAACTTCTCGATCCTTTTGCGCCGCGATGGCCAATCGCAGCTTGTTTACAAGCATGCGATATCGACCATCATGCCCGGTCAGCCGATCGATGCCGAACAGTTCGCCAGCCAGGCGGGGAACAAGAAGCAGCGCCTGTTGCAGGATGTTTTCCTATCGCGCGTCAGCGAAGTGAACGTCCAGGTCACGATGTTCCTCGTGAACGGCGTGATGCTCCAGGGGCGGATCGCAGCATACGACCTCTTCTGCATGTTGCTGGAGCGCGACGGGTTCGTACAGCTTGCCTACAAGCACGCAGTTTCGACGATCCAGCCTGCATCGCCGGTCGACCTGACCGACGATTGGGAAGGTGACGAAGACTGAGTTTCGATGACGACTTGATGGGCGAGGTTACCCGCGGTGCGCGGGCCCTTGTCCTGTGTCCGGACATCAGGTCGCAGAAATACGATCTCGATGCGAAGGAACGGCTTGAGGAAGCGTGCGGCCTTGCGCTCGCAATCGGCGTGGTCATTGCCGATGCACAGATCATCCCCGTCAGGGACGTCAGACCCAATACGCTGTTCGGTTCGGGCCAGGTCGACAACATTGCTGCCGCTTGCGAACAGAACGAGGCAGAACTCGTTATCGTCGATGGCGCGCTTTCACCGATCCAGCAGCGCAATCTGGAAGACAAGCTGAAGCGCAAGGTCATCGACCGGACCGGTCTGATCCTCGAGATATTCGGCGAGCGCGCCGCGACCGCCGAAGGGCGGCTCCAGGTCGAACTCGCGCATCTCGACTATCAGCAAAGTCGCCTGGTGCGGAGCTGGACGCACCTCGAGCGCCAGCGCGGCGGCTTTGGCTTCCTTGGCGGACCTGGCGAAACCCAGATCGAGGCCGATCGCCGCATGATCCGCCAGCGGATGGGGCGTTTGCGCCGTGAACTGGAGCAGGTTCGCAAGACACGTAGCCTTCATCGCGAAAGACGTGAACGCGCCCCGTGGCCCGTGATCGCGCTCGTCGGATACACCAACGCCGGGAAATCGACGCTGTTCAATCGCGTGACAGGCGCCGAGGTTATGGCCGAAGACCTGCTGTTTGCGACGCTGGACCCGACCATGCGGGCGATCAGCCTGCCGGGCGTCGAGAAGGCGATCCTGTCGGATACGGTTGGCTTCATTTCGGATCTTCCTACCCAGCTCGTTGCGGCCTTCAGGGCGACGTTGGAAGAAGTAACTGCGGCCGACGTGATCTTGCACGTTCGAGACATGGCCAATGCCGGTAATCAGGCACAGAAGAAACAAGTGCTTTCAGTGCTCGCTGATCTCGGAGTGATCGATCCCGATGACGGGTCGAGCAATATTCCCATCCTGGAGGTCTGGAACAAGGTCGATCTGCTCGAGCCCGAGGCTGCGGACGAACTGCGCACGGCTGCCGAAAACATTGACGACGTCGCGATCATATCGGCGCTGACCGGGGAAGGAATCGATGCCCTGTTCGAGCAGGTGGGGACGATGCTGACTGGGCAGGCCCGTGAATGCGAGTTTGTCGTACCGGCTAGCGACGGAAGGCGACTGGCTTGGCTCTACGCGCATGGAGACGTGCTGTCGGACGAGCAAAGGGAAGGGGACACTGGCCCCGAGCATCGCGTCAGGGTTCGCCTGAATCCGAAGGAATTGGGGCAATATCAAAGCCTATAACGCTGTATTCTAAGCGTTATTCCCGGCTTTTGACTTGCTGCCAAAGTGCCTCTTGGGCATCAAGGTCGAGTTGTTCGAATGTGCCTTGGGCAAGCTCTTCCATCCCACGAAATCGCCTTTCGAACTTCGAATTTGCCGCCCGGAGCGCATCCTCTGCAGCTATATCATGGGCGCGCAAATAATTGACGATTGCGAATAGCAGATCGCCGGCTTCTTCCTCACGGTGGGTTTGCGAAGTAGCCGATTCAAGTTCCTCAATTTCCTCGAAAACCTTTGCCCTGGGGCCCTCGATATCGGGCCAGTCGAAGCCAACCCGCGCTGCGCGCTTTTGCAGTTTCTGCGCGCGGATGAGGGCTGGAAGTGCTGTCGCCACACCGTCGATTGCGCTTTGCGAGCCTTCAGCGGCACGTTCCTTGGCTTTCAGGGCCTCCCAGCGTTCCTCGCGCATCCCGCCGGGCAATTCTTCGTCGCCGAAGATATGCGGATGCCTTGCTTCGAGCTTGTCAGACATTGCGCGGGCAACGTCCTCGAAATTGAAGTGTCCTGCTTCCTCGGCGATGCGAGATTGAAAGACGACCTGGAAAAGCAGGTCGCCGAGCTCGCTACGTAGATCTTCGAGATCGTTACGTTCGACAGCGTCGGCGACTTCATAGGCTTCTTCGATCGTGTGCGGAACGATCGTCTGGAATGTTTGCGCCAGATCCCATTCACAGCCTTCTGTGGGGTGACGAAGGGTGCGCATGATGTGGAGGAGGCGGTCGATCTGGCTGGTCATATATCGAAAGCTAGGTTAGGATGATAATATATATTATGTTAAATTAAACAAAGCGCGGCGACTGTGGCAAAACCCCTATTGGCCCCTGACCAAGGTAAACAGCACAAACACTGCTCCGAATATCGCAATCCATGTGAGCGCCTGCTTTAGCGATGTCTTCCAGTTGAGCTTGTACGATGCAAACGCGCCGCCAGCCAAAATGAGCCAACCGATAAGCGCAATCAGCGAAACAGCATTGCCTTCGTTCACAACACGATCTCCAGCTGGTCATAGCCCACTATGACATTATCCGGAGTTTCATCCTCCAGGGTCCGGTAATCCATGCTCTTGTCGAGATGGCTAAGGACCAGCCTGCCGGCGTTGGCTCTCTCGGCGAGTTCCATGGCCATTCCCAGGTGCGCATGCGTCGGATGCGGATCGCGCCGCAAGCAATCGCTCACCAGAAGATCGACATCCTCGACCAGGTCGACCATGTCGTTTGTTATCTCGCTATAATCAGTTAGATAGGCGATCGACTTTCCATCGCACTCAAACCGGAACCCGGTTGTTTCCGTGGGGCCATGCGGCATCTGGCACCATTCGACCGAAAATCCCGAAAACATCCGCAACCTGTCCAGGGTGTCGAGCGAAACAATTGTGGGATAGCCATGCTGCCCGGCAAAGACATAGCCGAAACGTTGGCGCAGTCGGTGCACGGTATCTTTCGAAGCAAATCCTGGAATCGGTCCTCCACGACCGTACCGCAATACACGAAGATCATCGATACCGTGGCAATGGTCGGCATGATCATGCGTCCAGAACACACCATCAATGCGGTCGATCGCGTTATCGAGCAATTGACGCCTAAGATCGGTCGATGTGTCGACCAAGAGACGGTTGCCGTCGTTGTTCTCGACCATGATGGAGACGCGGCTACGGCGATTGCGCGGCTCATCCGGATCGCAGGCGCCCCAATCGTTTCCGATCCTTGGCACGCCCGTGGAGGTGCCGGAACCGAGCATGATCAATTTCAAGCCGCAGCCTTCCGGAACAGGTTGAAGAAGTTTCGAGAGGTCGTTTCTGCCAAAACCTCCAGCGGCTCTTCGCGCAATTCGGCGATGAAACGCGCGGTGTCAGCCACGAATGCCGGTTCGCACTTGCGCCCCCTGTGCGGGACCGGAGCCAGAAATGGACTGTCAGTTTCTACCAGCAGGCGATCGGCAGGAACTTGCCGGGCAACATCCTGCAAGTCCTTCGCATTCTTGAAGGTGACAATCCCCGATATCGAAATCGATAGACCAAGATCCAGCACGGCTCGCCCAAACTCGGCCGAGGCGGTGAAACAGTGGATCAGCGCCGGGAAATCACCCTTGCCCTTCTCTTCCGTCAGGATCGAGAGCGTATCATCTTCTGCATCACGCGTATGGATGATGAGCGGCAACCCGGTTTCGCGAGCGACATCGATGTGCATCCGAAACAGGTCTCGTTGAGTGTCGCGCGCCGAATTGTCGTAGTAATAATCGAGCCCGGTTTCGCCGATGCCGATGACCCGCGCATTTTCCGTTGCCTTGATGAGGACATCGCGGCCGAGATCTTCATGGGCATCGGCCTCGTGCGGGTGGATGCCGACACTGGCCCAGACATCGCTTTCCCGATTGGCGGTCCCAACAACCTGTTCCCACTCGCTCTGGCGGGTCGAGATATTGAGGAAACCACGCACCCCAGCCTCGCGTGCCCGGTCAAGCACCCCCTGCCGGTCGTCCACCAACCCCTCATATTCGAGGTGACAGTGGCTATCGATCAACATCAGGATTCCATTTCCTCTGGCATCTCGAGACGCGGGAATATCGGGGTCGGCTTGTCGACAGTGAAGCCCGAAGCGACGAGGTCATCGAACCAGCCATCGGATGCGAGTGCAGCGAAATCACGAGCTTCAGCGGCGATGCCGAGCTGGTCGAGCAATGCCCCCGCCTTTTCTGGCACGACCGGGCTGATCGCGATGGCAAGATCGCGCAAGGCCAGGAAAAGCGTCTGGAGGACCGCCTTCATTCGCTCCGGGTCGGTTTTGCGCAAGGTCCAGGGAGCCTGTTCGTCGACATACTGGTTGCAGGCATAGACTGCCCTAATCCACTCCTCGATGCCGAGTGAGAATGCGAGCCGTTCGAAATGGTCGGGCAGGCCGTTTGAGCAGGCTGTGCGAACAGTGGCCAGAAGGGCCTTGTCTTCTTCGCTTTGTTCAAAGGCTTCGAGCTTGCCGTCCATGTTCTTCGCGATCATTGACAAGGTACGCTGGGCAAGGTTGCCGAAGCTATTGGCCAGTTCCGCATTTGCCCGATTGACGATGGCATCAGGCGAATAGCTGCCGTCCTGCCCGAATGCGATTTCGCGCATGAAGAAGTAGCGAAGGTTCTCGACCTCGAACTGCTCTGCGAGCGCCATCGGATCGACGACGTTGCCAGCGCTCTTGCTCATTTTTTCGCCGCCGCGGGCCAGAAGGAAGCCGTGTCCGAAAACCTGCTGCGGCAGGGGAAGGTTCGCGCTCATTAGGAATGCAGGCCAATAGACCGTGTGGAACCTGACGATGTCCTTGCCGATCATATGGATATTGGCTGGCCAGTAACGCTGAAACAGTTCGCCATCCGCATCGGGGAAGCCGACGCCGGTCATGTAGGTCGTCAGGGCATCGACCCAGACGTACATCACATGCCCATCGCTGTCCGGCACTGGCACGCCCCAGTCGAAACTGGTCCGCGAAACGCTCAGATCCTTCAGGCCGCCCTCGACGAAGCGGAGAACTTCGTTGCGGCGGCTTTCGGGCCGGATGAAGTCCGGATTGTCGCGATAGAGCGCGAGCAGCTTGTCCTGATAGTTGGAGAGGCGGAAGAACCAGGTTTCCTCGGCCGTCCATTCGACAGGTGTGCCTTGCGGCGAAAGCTTTTCCCCGCCTTCACCTTCGACCAGCTCGCTTTCGTCGTAAAACGCCTCGTCGCGGACAGAATACCAGCCCTCATATCGATCGAGATAGAGGTCGCCGGCTTCCTTCATCCGCCGCCATAATTCCAGGCTGGCTGCATGATGGCGTGGCTCCGTCGTGCGCACGAAGTCGTCATACGAAAGATTGAGAACATCAGCCATCTCACGGAAATAGCCCGACATTTCATCCGCCAGATCGATCGTGGCACGGCCAGCCTTGCGGGCTGTCTGGTCCATCTTCAGGCCGTGTTCGTCGGTCCCGGTGATGAAGCGTACATCACGCCCCATGAGGCGCTGAAACCGCGCCATGACATCGGTCGCAATCCCTTCATAGGCATGGCCGATGTGGGGCCGCCCGTTGGGGTAATTGATCGCTGTGGTAATGTAGAATGGTTCACGCATTGGCGGGCTCGCTAGCCTCAGCGACACGCGCAAGCAAGGTGCCAATCTCTATCGAAAGCAATCCTGCGTCGAAATTGAACGTCGGCGCCTGGCCCGAGAGCCTCACGAACTCTTCGTGCGCATCGACGATCGCCTGTTGGTGAACGCCGGAAGTCAGGTGGATCTGCTCACCCAGGATCGATAGCGCGAGATCAAGGATCGCGGTCAATCGGGCCCTGTCGGGGCGCGGCCCGATGGCGCGGGACAGCTGGCCACGCAATTCGAAATGCGGATCGCCCTGATCGAGTATGCGGTGCATGAGCGACGAAATCTCGCCCAGCTCCTGCTCGATGAAGGTCAGCGCATTGCCAAGCGAGCCGCCAGCTGCAGCCAGCGCCGCTTCGCGCAGGTCCGGCATGGTCATCGGCGCCTGCTGATCGAGCAGCAGGGCGATCTGTTCGTCCGCCAGCGTCGGAAACCGCAAGACGCGGCATCGTGAGCGGATGGTTGGCAACAACCGCGCCGGGCGATGCGTCACCAGCAGGAAGTAAGTTCCAGCGGGGGGCTCCTCGAGGCTCTTGAGCAGCGCGTTAGAGGCATTGCGCTCCATGTCGTCGGCAGGGTTGATGATGACGACCCTTTTGTCGCCCAACGTCGGCCGCGTCGTCAGACGGTGCTGCATCTCGCGGATCTGGCCGATGCGGATGCTCCGGGCACGTTCGTAATCCTTGCCTTCAGCGCGCTTCTTGTCCTCTTTTTCGTCCTTCGGCCCGTAGGTGATGGAGTGAATGTCGGGATGGTGGTCCATGCCCGGCGCCCTGCCCAGCAATTCGCGTGCTGCAGCTTCTGCAAACTCGTGCTTGCCGAGACCGGACTTTCCCGCAAGCAGCCAGGCGTGATGCATGCGATCACCCTGCATGGCGTCGCGCCAGCTCCGCCAAGCCTCGAGATGATTGGGCCAATCGATCATAACAGTCCCAACCTCGCTTCGACAGCATCGAGGACCCTTTGATGGACTTCTTCGGGCGTCCCATTGCCGTCGATAATCACGAACCCGTCGCGATCGTCATCCGCAAATTTGCGGAAAGCTGTCCACACCGCTCTGTGATATTCGAGATCCCGACCGCCGATGGCGTCGGTATTATTGCCATCCCTAGCGGAAAGGCGCTGTGCGACCGCATCCTCTCCAACTTCGATCAGGATAGTGAGATCCGGGCGCATCCCGCCGCTACCAATCTTGTGGAGTTCGACGATAGCCTCATCGCCAAGTGAGCCCGCACCACCCTGATAGGCACGACTGGAATCCACGAAACGGTCGCTGATGACCCATTTTCCCTCGGCAAGGGCTGGTTCGATCCGGCGCGCGACGTGATCCGCCCTCGCCGCAGCGAAAAGCAGCGCCTCGGCTTCTGCGCCCCACCCCTCACCCGGAGGTTGCAGCAGCAGATCACGGATGGCTTCCGCACCGGGCGTTCCGCCAGGTTCGCGAGTGCAATCGACCGAAATGCCACGCGCATTTAGGGCATCGGCAAGCAGCCGGGCCTGTGTGGACTTTCCTGCCCCCTCCCCGCCTTCGAATGCTATGAATTTTCCGCGCTTCACGAGAACCATCCTGCAAGCCCGTTCCATACACGGTCAAGCGGGCCTGCTTCTGCAACATCGTCCTGCGCGACCAAAGCTATGCGCGATTGCGGCATCCCATCGACATCCATGACGAGCGAGGCAACCTTGTCACCTTGCCTGATCGGTGCGCGAAGAGGGCCTTCGTAAGAAATGCGGATGGAGACTGCGGGGGTGGTCCCTTTTGGCACGGCAAGCTTGATCGGCTCTGCCGCAACCAGGCCGACCGAGCGCGCAGACCCGGCTTGGACTTCGGCATCGGCGACTTTCAGTCCGCGCGAAAACAGTAGCTTGCGGTCGAATGCGGCGAATCCCCATTCGATCAGATCGCGCGCGGCCTGCCCCCGTTCGCGCCCGCGATCAACACCGGCAACGACCATGATCAGCCGGGTGCCGTTACGCTCGGCACTGCCCAGAAACCCGTATCCAGCTTCGTTGGTGAACCCGGTCTTGAGGCCATCGGCCCCTTCTACCTTGCCTGTAATCGGATCGTGGTTCGCCTGTGCAATCCCTTTGTAATTCAGACCTTCCTTACCGAAATAGCGGGCGTATTTGTCCGGATGGCGCGAAATCAGGGCACGTGCGAGCTTCGACAGATCACTGGCCGTCGTGAAGGTCTTGCCATCGTCCATATAACCGTTGGGCGTGTTGAAATGGCTATTCGACATCCCAAGGTCGGCCGCGGCCTTGTTCATCCGATCGGCCCAGGCGTCGAGCGATCCTGCCGCACCTTCCGCAAGGACAACGCAGGCATCATTGGCTGACACCGAGGTTATCCCTTGGAGAAGCGCATAGACCGGCACCTGCTCCCCTTCGGTCAGGAACATAGTAGAACCCTTGCGCTTCCAGACCTTTGCCGCTTCTTTGGAGAAGGTGAATACCTGACGCTCGTCCAGTTCGCCGCTTTCGATCATTTCGAAAGCCACGAATGCGCTCATCACCTTGGTTATCGAAGCAGGAACGAAGCGGCGGTCGGCTTCCTTCGAATAGAGAACCTGCCCCGATCGCATATCGACCAATAAAGCGATCGGCGCTGCATCAGTTACTTCGTCGACACTTGCGACGCGTTCGATTGAGGGACCACTTTCGACGGCGATTGACGCACTGCCGGCCATTGCGAGCAACGCTAGGCCACCGCCGATTTTCAACACATATTGCAAACTGATCAGTCCCGCCGCCGGCAGGACCGGCGTTTATCCAGCTTTGATAACTCTGGCGTCGCTATAACCGGCTGCCCGCACCTTGGCGAGCGCTGCATCAGCCTGTCCACGAGTCTCGTAAGGCCCGGTGCGAACCCTGAAGAGTTTGCCTGACGATTCAACGAAACCGCTGATTGTTTTTGCCGCTCGATCTGCGTTGGCCTTGCTCGAGAAAGCGGCGGCCTGGATCACGAAATCGCCAGTGGACCTCTTCGGTTCCGCCGATGATTTCTTTGGTTCAGGAGCAGTTTGGGCAACTGTCGTGACCGTCGGACTCTTCTGCTCCGACGCATCCGGAGTTGGCAGCACATCCTGAACAGCGATCAGCTGTTCCTGCTTTTCCGTAGCGACCGCGAGATCGGCCATTGCTGCATCGAAGCTGTCGCCGTTCTCATTAGTGGGCGCGACAGGTTCAGCTTTTGCGAGTGAAGCGGAACCGGCAGCCGGCAGTTTCCTTTTAAGGATTTCAACCAGCGACATCGGTGTATCGAGGCGATCCGGCGCAGCCTGGCCGCTTCTCAAGGCCGCACGCTCAACCTCTGGAGGATTGATCCGGCGTACCCTTATGGCTGTTCCTTCCGTTGCCGAGAGAAGCGCCTGCGCACCTGCAGACAGGCCGATCAAGCGCTCGTTCGTCATCGGGCCGCGGCGTTCGACACGCACGACGATCGTCTTGCCGTTCTCAAGCGATGTGACTTCCACATAGCTGGGTAAGGGCAAAGTCTTGTGCGACGCCGTTACGCCCTGATCTGGGTTGAACGTGGCGTAGCCGACTTCGTCATAGTTCCACACATCGGCCGGAACGTACTCAATGCCGTCGATCTTGTAAGCATCGCCGATTACGACTGGATAGTCAGCTTCCGGTCCGTTGGTGGAAACGCTGGCCAGGTCATTTGCCTGCGCATTGGCGGTATCCGGACGCGACGCACTGCTGATGCCGCCGCATGCCGCGACGGTTACCAGCAATCCCAGCGTCAAGCTGAGCCGAAAACTCTCATTGGGCAATCTCATCTGCCAAAAGCCCCACACTCATAGCGTAGTAGTTGGAGCAGTTATACTCGAGGATAACCCTATAATTTGAGGTTAAGAGCCAGGCAGGCATGTTTGGGCCGTCGGGCTGGAACAGCGAAACCATGACGTCGTCGGCCAATGGTTTTTGGGCCCTGACACCCAGATTGCGCCACTCCTTTACCGTCTTCCACTGGCTGTGGCGTTCATGGACGCGCGAGCATACCGGTGCATTCAGCTTGGTCTTGTAGCGGTCGACATCGAAGCCCGCCGGCACAAACGCGCGCACGCCCCAAGGCTGACCTTTGCGCCAGCCCGCATCCTGGAAGTAGTTTGCAATCGAAGCGAATGTATCGGCGCGATTGTTGAAGATATCGGCGCGGCCATCACCATCGCCATCCTTCGCCAGTCTAAGGTAAACGCTCGGCAGGAATTGCGGATTGCCGAAAGCGCCAGCCCAACTGCCCTGCAAGGTGGAACGCGGGTAACCCTTATCGGCAACCTTGAGCAGGTCCACGAATTCGCCCGCGAACAATTCCCGGCGGCGCCCTTCCCATGCAAGGGTCGCGAGCGAACGGGCGAGATCGAAATTACCGGTCACCTGGCCATAGGCCGTTTCATGCCCGAAAATCGCGACGACGATTTCGCCAGGCACTCCGTACTCGTTCTCCATCGCGCGCAACGTGGACCGGTTCGCCGCGAAGACATTTCGCCCACCGTTGATGCGCGCCTGGTCGACATGGGTGGCAATGTAAGGTGCAAGCGCAGGATAGCCGCTGCGAGTAGGCGTGCCCGGCTGCGACTGGTCGAGCCTGATGACGCGCTCGTTCGGCGTCAGGTCGTAGGTCATTCGCCGGATAGTTGCCTCACTGACACCTTCGGCCCGCGCCCGTGCGATCAGCAACTGAAGATATGCGTCGAACGAAATGTCGGGACTTTGCGCGATCGAAGGCACCGATGCGGTTGTCGAACAGAGCAGAGCGGCGGCGAGGAAAAGGCGCTTTATGACCATGTTCGCGATTGTGTCATTTTCGACCTTAAACGCCAATGACTGAATGAGAATTTTCGACGAACGCCGCGAAAAACATGATCGCGTGGTGTGTTTTTGGCGTTTGCGGATGACAAGTATCGCAACAAAGGCTAGCGAGCGGCGCCAAGCGGACAGGTGGCAGAGCGGTTGAATGCACCGGTCTTGAAAACCGGCAAGGGTGCAAGCCCTTCGTGGGTTCGAATCCCACCCTGTCCGCCACTTCTCACCAGTTCGATCAGCTCCGTCGCCGCTTGGTGATCTCGTCCATCTGCTCCCGCAGCTTGGGGTCCCATTCCGAGCGCAGCTCCCGGATTTTCGCGAGAAGCTCCTCGTTTTCGTGCGCAGGCGTATCGACCCGATAGGCATCGGCGATTTCGCGCATCGAGCTGCGATCCATTTCCTCGAACGCGTCGACCATCGCCTGCGCCTCTTGCCGGTCGTGGCCAAGTGCTTCGAGCGCGGAACGCCCCATCCGCATCGAACCATCATAGGTCTCGCGGATGATATCGCGGCACCCCAGTGACCAGAGTTTGTAAACGTGATCGCGGTCGATCGCGCGGGCCGTCACATGAAGATCGGGGTACGTCTTGCTGGCATAACCGACCAGCTTGTCGATCTGCTCTTTCTCGTCGAGCGCAACGACCAGCAGTTTGGCGTTCGCTATGCCTGCGCTCTCGAGCAGGTCAGGCCTTGTCGCGTCGCCGAAATAGCTTTTCACGCCGAACTTCTTGAGGATTTCGAGATGGCTGGAATCGTAATCGATGACTGTCGCCTTGTACCCTGCCGCGTCCAGGATCCTGTCGATCAGCCCGCCGACCCGGCCGCGTCCTGCCAGGATGATGTCGTTCTTTTCGTCGATGGCGTCAGGTTCGCGCTCTGTCGCCCCGCAATAAATGCGCTCGACGACCTTGTCGTAGAGGATGAACAGCAGCGGAGTGACCAGCATGGTCAGCGCGACGATCAACAGCAGCAGGTCGGCAAGATCGCGACCGAAGACGGCATTGGCGACGGCAAAGCTGATCAGGACGAAGGCAAACTCGCCCGCTTGCGGCAGGCTGAGTGCAAACAGCCACAGTGATTGCTTGCGCAGCCCATAAAGCCAACCGATCGTGAAGAGCACGACGAATTTCGTCGCAATCGTCACAAACGCCCAGAACAGGACATCGCCGATCATCTCGGACGCAAGGCCGAAATCGATACCAGCGCCTACCGTGATGAAGAACAAGCCGAGCAGCAGTCCCTTGAACGGGTTTATGTCGCTCTCGAGCTCGTGCCTGTACTCGCTGGTGGCGAGGACGACGCCTGCGATGAACGTGCCGAGCGCCGGTGAGAGGCCCACCAATGTCATCAACAAGGCGATGCCGATTACGACCAGAAGGCCGGCCGCGGTGAACAGTTCGCGCAAGTTCGTCCCGGCGATGAAGCGGAACAGCGGGCGGGTCACATAGGCACCGAAGAACAGCACCGCCCCGACTGCCGCGATACGTGCGATTGCCGCACCCCACCCGCTCATGTTCTCTGTCAGATCCAGTCCGCCTCCATGCGCCCCCTCGCCCCCAGAATGCGCGGCTACGCTGGCGAGCTCGGGCATGGCGAGCAGCGGGACGATGGCAAGGATCGGGATGACCGCCACGTCCTGCATCAACAGGACGGAAAAGCTGGCTTCGCCGCCCTCGCTCCTGAGCAGTCCCTTTTCGGTAAGCGACTGGATGATGATGGCGGTTGAGGAAAGTGCGAGGACCATGCCGATCGCAAGCGCCGTCTGCCAAGGCTGGTGGTCGAGCAGGGCAATGCCCGCGATCGCCAGCGTTGTGAGCACTATCTGACTGCCGCCGAGGCCCAGCAGTTTGCCGCGCATCGCCCACAGCCGCTTGGGTTCCAGTTCGAGCCCGACGATGAACAGCATCATCACGACGCCGAATTCGGCAAAGACCTGCAGCGCCTCGACATCGACCCCCAGTGCGGAGAGCAGTGGACTGATCGCCATGCCTGCCAGCAAATAGCCGAGCACCGACCCTAGACCGAGCCTGGTCGCTACAGGAACCGCAAGCACCCCTGCGACGAGGATCACGAAAGCGAGTATCAGGAAACCGGTCAACTCGCCCTCCCCCTGTCAGCAGCGAATGTCAGATATGGAGCGCGCGCCCGTAGCTAGCAAGGACGCTTTCGTGCATCGATTCCGAGATCGTCGGGTGCGGGAACACGGTGTTCATCAGTTCCGCCTCGGTCGTCTCCAGCGTCTTGCCGACGACGAAGCCCTGGATCATCTCTGTCACTTCCGCGCCGACCATATGCGCGCCCAAGAGTTCGCCGGTCTTGGCATCGAACACGGTCTTCACGAAGCCTTCCGCCTCGCCCAGCGCGATGGCCTTGCCATTGCCGATGAATGGGAACGTGCCCGCCTTGACCTCGTAGCCAGCTTCCTTCGCCTTTGCCTCGGTCAGGCCGACGCTGGCGATCTGCGGGTGGCAATAGGTGCAGCCCGGGATGTTGCCGCGATCCAGCGGGTGCGGGTGGACGTCCTTGTTGCCCAGCTCCTTCGCGATCGCTTCGGCGGTGGTGACGCCCTCATGGCTCGCCTTGTGCGCCAGCCAGGGTCCCGGCGTGCAGTCACCGATGGCCCACAGGCCCTTCGACTTCGTGCGACCATAGGGATCGATCTGGATGAAGCCGCGGTCCATTTCGGCCAGCTTTTCCAAGCCCACGTTCTCTGTATTCGGCACGATGCCGATGGCAGTGATGCAGTGGCTGAATTCGGTTTCGGAGACCTTGCCGGACTTGTCCTTGATCTTGGCCTTCACGCCGCTGCCAGTGACCTTGATGTCTTCGACACCCGCACCGGTCATGATCGTCATGCCTTGCTTCGTCAGGCTCTTCTCGAGGAAGACGGAGACGTCCTTGTCCTCAACCGGCACGATCCGGTCGAGCATTTCGACCACGGTCACATCGCAGCCCATGTCGTTGTAGAAGCTGGCAAACTCGATCCCGATGGCGCCCGATCCTATCACGAGCAGCTTCTTGGGCATTTCGCTGGGCGTCATCGCATGGCGATAGGTCCACACGCGCTTGCCGTCGGCAGGGGCGAACGGCAGGTTGCGGGCGCGCGCGCCGGTGGCGACGATCACGTGTTTGGCGGTGAGCTTCTCCTCGCCCTTGTCCGACTTCACGGTCAGGCTGGTCGGCCCGGTCAGCGTGCCCGTACCCATGTGCACGGTGATCTTGTTCTTCTTCATGAGGTGCGTGACGCCCTGGTTCAGCTGCTTGGCAACGCCGCGGCTGCGCTTCACCACAGCTTCGAGGTCCGCCTCGATCTTGCCCGCGATCTTCAGTCCATAATCACTCGCGTGCTGGGCGTAGTGAAGGATCTCGGCGCTACGCAGCAGCGCCTTGGTCGGAATGCAGCCCCAGTTCAAACAGATGCCGCCAAGCAGTTCGCGTTCGACGATGGCGGTCTTCAGGCCCAGCTGCGCGCAGCGGATCGCCGCGACATAACCGCCGGGTCCGGAGCCGAGAACGATGACGTCATACTGGTCGGACATTCAGTTTGAACCTCTTAAATCTGAACCGATGGAACACATGGAACACTGTCCATGACTTCAAAAACAGGCCGCTCTCGCAAGGGAAAGCGGAATAGGTATTCGCGGGTCAATATGCGGCGGATCATGTGATCAGCTTGCCACAAGTGAGGGGGAGTAGGACACCGATCACGGCCCATCACAGTGTAGCGTTTTATTCTCAAGCAGAACTTGCTGGGAGACGAAGCCGATCGGAATCGCGATCAGGAGTAACCAATAAATCGGTCTGATAGCCTCTCTCCAGACCGCAACAAACCCTACGATCCATGAAAGCGACAGCGTCAGCCAAATGAGTAGTCCAACCCGCTCCAAGGCTGGATTGTCAGGAAAGGTCGCCAAGCAGACAATTGAGATCAGGCTTGTTTGAGATGTCGTCAGATCCACGCCGCAGCCTGCGAGTTGAAACACCAAAAGGCCAATTGTGACCTTCCGCGCAACATCGCTTGCCCAGAAAGGGCCACGGCTCTCTTCCTCTATCACGCCAATGCCTGCGACACCGCACGCGGACGGTTATTCTCGTCCAGCAGCACGAATTTGAATGTGCCCTGCGCCACCTTGGTCTCGGCTTCGCCGTTACGCTCTCGGGCGATGGCTTCGGCGGTGATGGAGAGCGAGGTGTTGCCCCTCGCCGCGATCTCGCAATAGACCGAGAGCTCGTCGCCTACCTGCATCGCGCCGGGAAATGCGAAATCCGTGGCAGAGACGACCACCGCCTTGCCCTTTCCCTCGCGGCTCGCGAGCGAACCGGCGCCGAGCGCCATCTGGCTCATCAGCCACCCGCCGAACACCCCGCCATAGGGGTTGAGGTCGGTCGGCATGGCCGTGACGCGGATGAGGGGGGAGCGGTCAGGCATTGGCATGGCGTTCCTGCATCACAGTCCATGTGATGGCGGCTACTACGCCCCCGACTAGTCCAGCACAGCACGTCACGAAAAAAGACTCTCTCAATCCGCCCAGCAATACCATGACCGAAAGGGCATATAATGCGCCTGCTACAGCGCCGACACCGGTCATTGCAGCCACGGATCGAGCAATGTCAAAACGGCGGGCCAGAGCCAAAAATCCCAAGCCGAATGTCAGCCCTCCCACGAGGGTAATCGGCAAACTAAAAATCGATAAAAACATCATGCCTGAAATGAGTTCGCTGACGGTCGCTCGCGCGATGTCGTCAAACAGAAAGGGCATGAAAAAGGCTGCAAGTGCTGTGAAATTCGCTGCCAAAAGGCAAACTAGAAAAACTCCGACAGGACGATACTGGCTCAAACCAGCAGCCCCATCGGGTTCTCGACCAGCTGCTGGAAAGCCTGCATCAGCGCCGCCCCGTCCGCACCGTCGATGGCGCGGTGGTCGAAGCTGCCCGTGGCGCTCATCACCGTAGCGACGCCCAATGCGCCGTCGATCACCCACGGACGCTGTTCGCCCGCGCCGACCGCGAGGATCATCGCCTGCGGCGGGTTGATCACAGCATCGAACTGCTTGGTGCCGAACATGCCGAGGTTGGAGAGGCTCGCGGTACCGCCCTGGAATTCATGCGGCTGCAGTTTTCCGTCCTTGGCCTTGCCCGCCAGCTCCTTCATCTCGGTGCTGATCTGCGCGAGGCCCTTGCGGCCCGCGTCTCGGATGATCGGGGTGATGAGGCCCGAAGGCGCGGCCACGGCGACCGAGATATCCTCGCGGGCATACTGGAACAGCTCGTCGCCCTGGAAGCTGACGTTGCACTTCGGCACGCGCTGGAGCGCACGAGCGAGCGCCTTGATCAGCAGGTCGTTGACCGACAGTTTCACGCCGTCCGCCTCGAGGCTCTTGTTGAGTTCGCCGCGCAGCTTGAGCAGCGCATCGAGGCGCACGTCCACGGTGAGGTAGATGTGCGGGATCGTCTGCTTCGCTTCGGTCAGGCGCTTCGCAATGACCTTGCGGACATTGTTGAGCTTCTGCGCTTCGTAAGGCGCATCGAGATCGCCGCCGAGCGTTGCTGGCTTTGTAGGAACAGCCGTTGGCGCCGGTGCCGCAGCTTCGACCTTCGCAGGAGATGCGCCTGGCTTCGCGCCCTCTACGTCTGCCTTGACGATACGGCCATTGGGCCCCGAACCGGTGAGACCCGACAGGTCGATACCCTTCTGCTCGGCAATGCGCTTCGCGAGCGGCGACGCGATGACCCGGTCGCCCGAAGGTTTCGGAGTTGGAGCCGGTGCAGGAGCGGATGAAGCGGCGGGTGCT
Organism: Altererythrobacter epoxidivorans; assembly: GCF_001281485.1. Taxonomy (NCBI): domain Bacteria; kingdom Pseudomonadati; phylum Pseudomonadota; class Alphaproteobacteria; order Sphingomonadales; family Erythrobacteraceae; genus Altererythrobacter; species Altererythrobacter epoxidivorans. The sequence goes on along the minus strand of NZ_CP012669.1, from coordinate 1,119,415 downwards.
GGCGCGGGCGCTTGGGCCGGAGCCGTTTCCTTTTCAGCGGCAGGTTCCGCCGGCTTGCTTTCGCTCTTGGGTGCGCTCGCAGCCGAACCGACGGCTTCGCCATCCTCTGCAAGCACCGCGATGACAGTGCCGACCTTGACGTTCTCGGTCCCCTCTTCGACGGCGATCGAGGCAATGACGCCTTCATCCACCGCTTCGAATTCCATCGTCGCCTTGTCCGTCTCGATCTCGGCCATGACGTCGCCCGAATTCACCGTGTCGCCGACCTTCACAAGCCAGCGGGCGAGCGTCCCTTCTTCCATCGTCGGGGAAAGCGCAGGCATCTTGATTTCGATCGGCATCGAGCAGGTAGTTCCTTCAAACTTACGTTACGGCAAGTCTCTGGCGAATTAGCGCGCAACGAGCAAGGTTCTTGCGAAGAATACGTTTTCAGCAGATACCGTGCGAGCAATTCGAGGGGTCAGATGCGTACATTCTTGGTGATCATGGACAACACGCAGGAGGCAAGCGCCGCCATGCGTTTCGCCGCGCATCGCGCTGCGGCCGTCGACGGGGCGGTGCATATCCTTGCCCTCGTCCCGCAGCAGAATGTCAGCGCATTCGGCGGTGTTCAGGCGACGATAGAGCAGGAGGCACGCGACCGCGCCGAAATGCTGGCGCATGGGGCCGCGGGCAATTTGCTGAGCGAATCCGGCATCATGCCGGCGATCTCGGTCCGCGTCGGCACCGGCCAGAGGCTGATCCAGGAATTCCTCGACGAACACAACGAAGTGGCCGCGCTGGTCCTGGGGGCCGCGTCGGGCGGCGCGCCGGGACCGCTGGTATCGCACTTCTCCGCGCACGCAGGCACGCTGCCCTGCCCGCTCTACATCATTCCCGAGGGATACGAGGAAACCGAAGACAAGATCTGACGCTGCTGCCGCGTCAGCGTTTCTTGCGTCCCTGGTGGCGAATGTTGCCGGGGCGCCCGCGCTTGCCCTGGTCGTGGGACTGGCGCGGTGCACCCTTCCCCTTCTTGGGACCGCCGCGTGTCGGCTTGTTGCGCGGCGGTGGCCGGTTGCCCCGTCGCTCGATCCCGCCGCCATCGCTGCCGGGAACTTCGAACTTTAGCGCGCCGGTGAGCGGGTTAGCTTCGGCCAGCTCCAGCTTCAGACGATCGCCCGAAGCATAGCGGGTGCCGCTTTCGGATCCGACCAGCGCCTGCGCCGCCTCATCATAGCGAAAATGTTCGCGCCCAAGCGTCGAGACCGGGACGAGCCCGTCGCCGCCAAGGCCGACGATGGTGGCGAAGAAGCCGAAGCTCTGGACCCCGGTGATGCGGGTGTCGAATGTCTCGCCCACACGGCCCGAAAGCCAGGCGGCAACATAGCGGTCGATCGTATCGCGTTCCGCCTCCATCGCGCGCCGTTCGGCTTGGCTGATCGCATCGGCTACCTGCTGCAGTGACTGCCTGTCGCGGTCCGAAAGCCCGGTCGTTTCGGGGATGCCAGATGGCGCCTTGGGTTGTTCCAGCTTGTAGGCGTCGACCAGCGCGCGGTGCACCAGAAGGTCGGAATAGCGGCGGATCGGCGAGGTGAAGTGCGCATAGCTCCCGAGTGCGAGGCCGAAGTGGCCTGCGTTCGTGGGCCCGTAATAAGCCTGCATCTGGGTGCGGAGAACGGCCTCCATCACCTGCGCCTTCTCGGCTTCGTCGGTCACGTCCTTCAGCATGCGGTTGAACAGGCTTGGCGTAACGACCTGGCCCAGCGCCAGCTTGCGGCCGAGCGTGCCGAGATATTCGCGAAGCGCGATCAGCTTCTCGCGGCTTGGCGGTTCGTGCACGCGATAGACGACCGGCGCCGTTTTGGCCTCCAAGGCCTTCGCCGCAGCGACATTGGCCGCAATCATGAAATCCTCGACTACGCGGTGGGCATCGAGCCGTTCGCGCACGGCGATTTCGGCAATCTGTCCCTTCTCGTCGAGGATGACGCGGCGTTCGGGCAATTCGAGCTCGAGCGGGTCTCGCGCCTCACGCGCTGCCGACAGCAGCTTCCATGCACCCCAGAGGTTCACGAGATATTCTGGCGCCGAACCGTCATCGATCTGGGCCTGCGCATCCTCGTACGCGATGTTGTGGGCAATGCGGACGATGGCGCGGGTGAAGCGCCAGGAGGTTACCTTCCCTTCCGGCGAGATCCTGATGTGGCATGCCATCGCGGCGCGATCCTCGCCCTGTTTGAGCGAGCAGACGTCGGCAGACAGGACCTCCGGCAGCATCGGAACGACGCGGTCCGGGAAATAGACCGAATTGCCGCGCTTGCGGGCCTCGCGGTCGAGTGCCCCGCCGGGACGGACGTAATAGCTGACATCGGCAATGGCGATGATCGCCTCGTAACCGCCGTCATCGGCGGGTGAGGCCCAGATGGCATCGTCATGATCGCGGGCATCGGCCGGATCGATCGCAACGATCGGCACATCGCGAAGGTCCTCGCGGTGTTTCTCGCTGAGAGGAAGGTTCGCTGCACGCTTTGCCTCTGCCAGCGTTTCGTCGGGGAAGATGTGCGGAATGCCGTGCTTGGCAATGGCGATCAGGCTGAAACTGCGCGGAGCGAGCGGATCACCGACGACTTCCGTCACCCGCACGCCGCTGCGTTCCGACTTACCGGTGCGCTCTGCGATGACGAGCTGGCCGGCCTCTGCCCCGCCGAGATCGGACACGGGCGAAGAATTGCGGATGCGCTTGTCGACCGGCGCAAGCCAGGCCTTGCCACTGCCATCCAGTTCGACGACCCCCATCAGCCCTTCTGTGCGGGCGGGGAGCTTCTTCATCGGATGGGCGATCCATCCGCGTTCGGTTTCTTCGGTGCGGGAAAGGACGCGGTCCCCGCGTTTCAGCGCTGGCCCGGACTTGCCGCCCTTGCCCTTCATTTCCTTCATCACGAGACGCGGCGGCTTGTCCGGCGCATCGTCCGACCAATTGTCCGGAATGGCGATAACGTCGCCATCGTCGATCTCGACAATGCGGAGCACGGTGACCTTGGGTACCCCGCCCATGCGATGATAGGCGGTCTTCTTGCCGTCGATCAGGCCTTCTTCGGCCATGTCCTTCAGCACGCGCTTGAGGGTGATCTTTTCCTGCCCCTTCAACCCAAAGGCCTTGGCGATTTCTCGCTTGCCGGCAGGGGTGTTGGAGGTCTGGATGAATTCGAGGATTTGTTCCTTGCTCGGCATGCCCTCAGGCCGCCGAGGCTGTTTCTTATTTTTATTCATGGCCCCTCATATCGTGACGAGGGACCCCGCGATCAATATGCCTTGGCGACAAGGATACGTTCGACCGCCGGTTCCCCGGTGAAAATGCATGTGCCGTCGGCAGGTTCGGCATCGCGTGGCACATTGCGGAAGGTCAGCTTGTGCGCCTTGAGCTTCTCGACGACCTTATCGAGAGCATCTCCGGTCGGCTTCGACCACTGAACCTCGATCCATCCCGGATATTTGGTCGAACCGTCATAGAAGGCGGCAATTTCGTCGAGTGATCCGACACCGCGGGTGATATTCGCATCGCGTCGTTCGCGCGCCTGCTCGAACATGCCCTGCTGAATTTCCTCGAGCATGGCAGCGGCCTGGCTGCTGAATTCATCGCGCGGGGTGAAGGCGAAATCGGGCTTGCCGTTTTCGCTGTTCCAGAGCCTGTCGCGGCGAAGCACTGCGACCTTGCCACCTTCCATATCGCGGGGGCCGACCTCGACGATGATGGGTGCGCCCTTGCGTACCCAGTCCCAGCGCTTGCCCGCTGCCTTGCCCGGACGCTTGTCGAGCAACACGCGGATCGGTTCGCCGCAAGCCGATTGGGCCGCAAGTGAAGCACGGACTTCCTCGCAATAGGCGAGCAGTTCTTCGTCCTCGGGCTTTTCGCGAAGCATGGGCAGGATTACGATCTGCTGCGGCGAAATGCGCGGCGGCACGCGCAGACCATCGTCATCACCATGCGTCATGATGACGCCGCCGATCATACGCGTCGAAACGCCCCAGCTGGTCGTGTGGCAGAACTGTTCCGTACCTTCGCGATCTTGGTACTTGATACCGGCAGCATGGGCGAAATTGGTGCCGAGATAGTGGCTGGTTCCGGCCTGCAGCGCCTTGCCATCCTGCATCATCGCTTCGATCGACCAGGTTTCGACCGCGCCGGGAAAGCGCTCGTTTTCGGGCTTCTCGCCCGCGATGACCGGCAGAGCCATGTCCTCTTCCGCACAGGCCCGGTACATTTCGAGCGCACGGTGCGTTTCTTCGAGAGCCTGTTCACGGTTTTCGTGCGCAGTATGGCCTTCCTGCCAGAGGAACTCGCTGGTGCGCAGGAACATGCGGGTCCGCATTTCCCAACGAACCACATTCGCCCACTGGTTGGTGAGGAGCGGCAGGTCGCGCCAGCTTTGCACCCAGCGCGCCATCGCGTCGCCGATGATTGTTTCCGACGTCGGGCGCACGACCAGCGGCTCTTCCAGCTTGGCTTCGGGATCGGGCATCAGGCCGCCCTTCCCGTCCGAAATAAGGCGGTGATGGGTCACCACTGCCATTTCCTTGGCAAAGCCTTCGACGTGTTCGGCCTCGCGCTCGAAATTGGCGAGCGGGATGAAGATCGGGAAATAGCAGTTCTGAACGCCGGCAGCCTTGATCCTGTCATCCATCAGGCGCTGGATACGTTCCCAGATTCCATAGCCCCAAGGCTTGATGACCATGCAGCCGCGCACGCCGGAATCCTCGGCCATGTCGGCGGCAGAGATGACTTCCTGGTACCATGCGGAAAAATCGTCTTCGCGCTTGGTGTTGAGGGCGTGGCGGATATTGGACACGTGTTGTTTTCCTGCTGTGCGGCCGTTGTCCGGCTCGTGTGCGAATCTTCGGCGTTGGTCAGGCGCCCGTTCGCGTTATTTGCCGAGTTCGTCCAGCTTCTTCTGCATGGCAGCCATCTGGGCGCGCAATGCGTCGATTTCATTCGACTGCGATTCCGAAGCAGCCGGTTTTTCCGCCGCCTTCGCCGCGCCGGGCATCAGCACGTCGGCAGCGGCCCGCATCATCGCCATGTTGGTTTCATGAATCTTCGCGAGCGGCGTGTTGCTGATACCCTTTTCAAAGGCCTCGCGAATCTTCGACTGGTTCTGGCGGAAGTTTTCCATGCTCGCTTCGAGGTAGGACGGCATGAGCGACTGCATGGAATTCCCGTACATGCTGATCAGCTGGCGCAGGAAACTGACAGGCAGCATCTGTTCGCCGCTCGCCTCTTCATCCATGATGATCTGCGTCAGGATCGAATGGGTGATGTCGTCACCCGATTTGGCATCGAGCACCTGGAACTCGACATTGTCGCGTACCATACCGGCCAGATCCTCGAGCGTGATATAACTCGAAGTGCTGGTGTTATAGAGCCGCCGGTTGGCGTATTTCTTGACGATTACCGGTTCGCCCGGTGCCGTGTTCTTCCCCATCGATGCCTGTCCTGTTGCAGTTGCACCCAACGCTTAGCACCTGCACAATGTGCAGCGCAACATTGCGCTATTTCGCTTTCAGGCGTGTCCCGAGCAGGGTCAGTAATTCATATTGAGATAGAGTGGTTTGCTGCGCAGCATCGGGCAGGAAATAGTCGGCACTTACCCAATCGCCCTCGTGCAGATCAGGTGCATTTTCCAGGTCGATCACGATCATGTCCATCGAGACCTTGCCGAGGATGGGGAGGCATTTCCCGTCATGCACGACATGGGCCCCGCCCCAACATCGCAGGAAGCCATCGGCATACCCCAGCGATACGACGCCGACACGCATCGCGCGCTGGGCCGTGAAGGTCGCATTGTAACCGACGCGATCTCCTGCTTCGAGCTGCCGCGTCTGAATGATTGCGGCCTCCGGATAGGCGACCTGCCCGATCTGCCCTTCCAATTCGGCACGCGGAACGCCGCCATACAGCGCGAGGCCCGGGCGCGTCACATCGAAGGCGTAGTCCTTGCCAAGCGCGATACCGGCGCTGTTCGACAGGCTTGCTTCGCGATGTTCGATCTGACCAACGACATCCCGAAACTTCGCAAGCTGCTGCGCGTTCATACCGCTATCCTCATCGGCACAGGCGAGGTGCGACATCAGAGTACGGACATCCAGTGACTGGACTAGTTCGCTGCCTATCTCGTGCATGCCAAGGCCGAGTCGGTTGATGCCGGTATCGACCATCAGGTGGCACGGCCCGCCCCCTGCATCTTGCCAGACCTTCGCCTGATGGAGCGAGTTAATCACGGGCACTACGCCCGTTGCAAATGCATATGCCGCATCCTCGGGACGCACGGGGCCATGCAGAACGGCAATGCTACCCGGCTCGACATGCCGCCTTACCATTTCGACCTCGCTCCAATGCGCGACGAAGAATGACGCAGCGCCCGCATCGCGTAGGACGGGAACGCAGCGATCGACACCTAGGCCATAGCAATCTGCTTTCACTGCAGCGCCCGCCCTCGCGCTGCCCGACATGCGATCAAGCGCGCGCCAGTTTTCCGCCAGCGCCGAAGTATCCAGTCTGAGCCGCAATGTCGGCGGTGGTTTTTGCGTCATATCTCGATCACGGAAGTACCGGGGATGCCGGAGGGTCTTGGTGGCTATCCTCGAAATCGCTCGGCGGACCACCGGGAATGCCCCACCACGCCACAATTACGCCAAAACCGACGACCGTCATCGTGTACCACAGGCCGGAATAGGCATTGCCGGTCATCGCGACGATATAGCTCGCGATGAGCGGGAGGAACCCGCCGAGATAGCCCGCGCCGATGTGGTAGGGGATCGACATGGAGCTGTAGCGGATGCGCGCCGGGAACATTTCGCTTAGCAGCGCAGCTACCGAACCATAGGTCAGCGCCGACAGCACGCCGCACACCATCAGCAATGCGATGATGCCGAGGACGTTCATGAGAGGCGGATTCTGCTTATCGAAATCGTAGCCATTATCCTCGAGCCAGCCCTTGATCGTATCGCGGCGGTTCTCATTGCTAAGGCCATCATAGACGTAAAGCTGGTCGCCGATGATCATCGGAGCGGCAACGCATTCCGCCGTGGGGCCGCATTCCTGTGCGTCGATGTCATAGGGAACGCCAAGGGCGGTCAGGTCCTGAAGCACCCGGCCGCACTGGCTCGCCTGGACTTCTGCGAATGGGTCGTACTCGCATGCAGGGCCTGAAACGACGACAGGCGCCGCTTTTGAGCTTTCGACGAGGCCGGGATTGGCGAGGCTACCCATACCCCAGAAGATCGGGAACAACAGCGCGAGCGACGCCAGTGCACCGATGATGATCGGCTTTTTGCGGCCGACGCGGTCAGACCACTTCCCGACGATGATGTAGAAACCCATCGAAAGCGCGCCGGCGATCAGCATGATCCATTCGACCAGGCTTTCATCCATGCGCATCGGTCCGCGCAGGAAACTGAGGCTAGAGAAGAACGCCGTGTACCAGATCGTAGTCAGGACGCCGGTGATCCCGAACAGGGCAACGAAGATGCGCTTCGGATTGCCGGGATAGGTCATGCTTTCCTTGAACGGATTGCCCGATGTTTCGCCTGCTTCCTTCATCGCCTGGAAAACCGGGCTTTCAGAAAGTTTCAGGCGCATCCACAAGGAAATGCCGAGCAGGATCAGCGACAGGAGGAACGGGATCCGCCAGCCCCATTCAGCGAAATCTTCGGCAGGGATCAAAGCTCGGCAAGCAAGCACGACCAGGATCGAAAGCACGAAGCCGCCGACCACGCTCGCCTGGATGAAACTGGTATAGAACCCGCGCTTTTCCGGAGGCGCATGTTCGGCGACATAGATCGCCGCGCCACCGTATTCACCGCCCAGCGCCAGCCCCTGAAGGATGCGCAGGCAAATGACGATCAGGGGCGCTGCAATTCCGATCGTCGCTGCGCTGGGGATCAACCCGACACCCGCAGTGGCGATGCCCATGAGCGTCACCGTCACGAGGAATGTGTATTTCCGCCCAAGCTTGTCGCCGAGGAAACCGAACAGGATTGCGCCCAAGGGGCGGAAGCCAAAACCCACGGCAAAACCGGCCCAGACGAGCAGGGTTTCGAGGGTCTTGTTATCGCTGGGGAAGAACGCAGCGCCGATCAGCCCGGCGAGCGTCCCGTAGATGAAGAAATCGTACCATTCAAACACCGTGCCCGCCGAACTGGCGGCAATGACCAGCCTGATCTCTTTGTCGCTCGGTTCGCGCATTGCTGCGGCAGTCGCTTGCCCCATCGGTTCTACCCCTCCCGGTATCTGATTGCCGCTGCTCTATCGTGTCGCAGGTTCGGAGGAAAGCGCATCGAGCGCAGCATTCCACGGTAGGAGGATCGCACCGTGACGCCCGGCGTGCTCTCGCGCGGCCGCAAGACATTCGATCTGCGGCCAGTCCGGGAGAGAGCCCCCCCCTGCCAGCCATGCCTCGATCTGGTCTTTGAGGCCCTGTATTTCCGACCGATCTAGCCCGACCGCATTTTGCGCAAATATGGCGCATGATGCCTGTCCGACCGCACAGGCCGCAGCCTGCAAGCCGACCGATTTGACCCGGCGGTCTTCATCCAGTGCGAAACCGAGCTTAAGCGAGCTCCCGCAGGTGCGCGATCGCGCCTCCGCGACAATCGGAAATTCGGAAGTCAGCGGATATTTGAACAGGCTGGTGGCGAGCGCCAGGAGTTCAGGCGTGTAAAGCTTGCCGCCGGTATGCATCGTCAGCCGCCAGCTGTCGCTTCCGCTTCTTCACGCAATTTCGCGCGACGTTCGGCAATCACGGACACGAGATCGCGCGAGCTTGCATCGACGAACGGATAGGTGCGCGCCGTGGTGATCCAGTTCGGACGACCTTCCACGCCCCAGATCGTGTCATATCCGAGGACGAGCAGTGAAAACGCAAAGACGACGATCAGCGCGCCTTTGAGCAGGCCGAATCCGAAGCCGAGGATCCGGTCGATCGGACCGAGGATAGAATTGCGCGAAGCCTCACCCACATTGTTCGCGATGACCTTCATCGCGGCGTAGGGGATCAAAAGGAGGAGTGCGAAAGCGAGGATCGAAACCGTCGGCTCGGTATCGAGATAGGTCTTCAGGCCGTCCGTCAGTGGCGAGTGCAGGTAATATATGGCGAATGCTGCCAGCACCCAGGCTGCGAGCGACAGGACTTCCTGCACCAGTCCGCGCAGGAAACCGCCAATCGCGGCGACACCCACGATAATGAGCACAATGATATCGAAAACTGACATAACGATCCCGTCCTTGGACGAAGCAACTAGGTGCTCCCCATCACCCGGTCAACGAGGTTCGCAAGCTGCGTAAGCCCGCTGAACTTGAGGGTAGATGAACCGGCTTTCGTATCGGACGGGCCGAAACCGGACGAAAAGCCGAGCTTTGCAGCCTCCCTTATGCGGAGCCCTCCATGCGCCACAGGGCGGATTTCGCCCGCGAGCGATATCTCGCCGAACCACACGCTTTGCGCTGGCAATGGCTTGTCCGCCAATGCGGAAACCAGCGCTGCCGCAACGGCGAGGTCCGCCGCAGGATCGGACAGGCGATAACCGCCTGCAACGTTGAGATAGACTTCGGCCGAGCTGAAATTCAGACCGCAGCGCGATTCGAGCACTGCAAGCAACATCGCGAGGCGACTGTTGTCCCAACCCACGACCGAACGGCGCGGAGTGGCACCCGATTGCAGCCGCACGATCAGTGCCTGTATTTCGACCAGCACAGGCCGCGTGCCTTCGAGCGCTGGGAATACCGCGCTCCCGGCAAGAGGCTGGTCGCGCCCCGAAAGGAACAGCATCGATGGATTGCTGACTTCTTCCAACCCTTCCTGAACCATCGAGAATACGCCGATCTCATCGACCGCACCGAAACGGTTCTTGAGTGCGCGGAGAATGCGATACTGGTGGCTGCGTTCACCCTCGAAACTCATCACCACATCGACCATGTGTTCGAGCACGCGGGGGCCGGCGATGTTGCCATCCTTCGTCACGTGACCGACCAGCACCAGGGCGACGTTGTTTTCCTTGGCATAGCGGATCAGTTCGAAGGCGCATCCGCGAACCTGGCTGACCGTGCCAGGCGCGCCTTCGATCGTGTCCGAATGCATCGTCTGGATGGAATCGATGACCAGCAAGGCGGGAGCTTCCATCTGGCCAAGCGAGGTGAGGATATTCCGCACAGAAGTTTCCGATGCCAGCCGCACGGGTGCCTCTGCCAAGCCGAGGCGTGCTGCGCGCATACGGACCTGCCCCGTCGCCTCTTCACCGCTCACATAAACGACGTCGCCGCCTTCATTTGCGATCTTGGCAGCAGTCTGGAGAAGCAGGGTCGATTTACCGATGCCGGGATCACCGCCCATCAGCACGGCTGATCCCGGTACGAGCCCCCCGCCCAAAGCACGGTCGAATTCTGCAAGGCCGGTCTTGCGCCGGACGGGCAATTCGCTTGGCTGGTTCAGCGCGACGAATTCGATCGACCGGCCGCCTCTCGACAAATCGTGCTTCTGCGAAAAGACAGTTGCCGGTGCCTCTTCCGATAGCGTGTTCCACTCGGCACAGTCCGGACATTGGCCCTGCCAACGGTGACTTACGCTGCCGCAAGCCTGGCAGACATATCGCTTTTTGGGTTTCGCCATGGGCCGAGCGATACCCAGAACATTTTAGGAACGCAATTGCCTTTCCCGCTTATCCCCGCCATCAGGACGGGAATGCGGCAAAAGGAACTTCGCCTCGCCCTGGTCTGCTACGGCGGCGTCAGCCTTGCCGTGTACATGCATGGCGTCACGAAAGAGATCTGGCACCTTGCCAAGGCAAGTCGCGGGTTCCTCGCCGGATCGCAGCCTTCCTCTGGCGTGGAGCAGATTTATCGCAACCTGCTCGAACATATCGAAACCAATCATAGCCTGCGTTTGAGGGTCCTGCCCGATATACTCACCGGTTCGAGTGCAGGCGGGATAAATGCAGTCTTCCTTGCCCAGGCGATCCATTCCGGAAACTCGCTGGAACCACTGACCGACCTGTGGCTCGACAACGCCGATGTCGACCGCCTCCTCGATCCCGATGCGCGGCCGATGTGGCGCTTTGCCAAGTTCTGGGCCCAGCCGATTGCCTGGTGGTTGTTTACCAGGCCCGGCAATGCGGTGAGCGAAAGTGTTGCGCCCGAAACAAGATCGGAAGTCAGGCGCAAGGTCTCCCGGTTTGTCAGGGGCCGGTGGTTCCAGCCCCCGTTTTCGGGAATAGGCTTTTCAAAGCTGCTCTATGATGCGCTGATAGCGATGCGCGACGGCGAGCGCGGCGATCCCTTGTTGCCCCCTGACCATCCGATCGACCTGTTCGTGACTGCAACAGACTTTCGCGGGCACCTTGAACTGCTCCGCCTGAATTCGCCGCCGGTGGTGGAGGAAAGCGAACACCGGATGCCGATCGGCTTCGCTGCCCGAACGCCCATGTCAACCGGAATAGACCTAGCCGATCCGCTTGAACTGACTTTTGCGGCACGTGCGACGGCGAGTTTTCCCGGCGCATTCCCCCCGCTTCAGGTCGGTGAGATCGACCGCCTGGCCAAACAGCGGGAACGAAGCTGGAGGGGGCGCTCGCAATTCCTGCAGCGTATCATGCCGGTGCACTACCGCAATGAGGCCGTGTCCGGCGTCTCGCTGATCGATGGGTCCGTGCTCGTGAACAAGCCTTTCGGTGAAGCGATAGAGGCGCTCAGCGGACGCCCTGCCCTGCGCGAGGTCGATCGCCGCTTTGTCTATATCGATCCGCGCCCCGACCGTTTCGGTTCGCAGCGGGACAACGAAGAATCTCGCCCGGTCGGCTTCTTCAACGCGATCTTCGCATCGCTTTCGATCATCCCCCGCGAACAGCCGATCAGGGACAATCTCGACGCGCTGGAGCATCAATCGCGAGAGGCCGCGAGGCTTCGGCGGACAGTCAATGCCTTGCGACCGGAAGTGGAACGTGCGGTCGACAAGCTTTTCGGTCGCACGCTCTTCTTCGATCGGCCGACACCGCGCAGGTTGCACGGCTGGCGGGCAAAAGCGCAGCAGGCGGCGGCGCTGGACGCGGGATATGCGTTTCACTCCTACGCCCAGACCAAGTTCACCGCGATTGTCGAACACTTGTCCCAGCTTGCTTACGATGCTGCTCCAGAGCTCGGCTTTCCAGATGCGCGACCAATCGAAGACGTGCTGAGGGCGGAACTGGAACGCCGGGGACTTGTGACCCTGTCTGCTCCGTCAGGAGGGGCCAGCGACGAGGCAATCGCTTTCTTCCGCGCGCATGACGTCGGTTTCCGCATTCGCAGGCTACGCTTGCTCGTTCGCAGGCTGGCCCGTGACTGGGAAGCAGACCCGGAGATACCCGACGCCGATCTCGATATTGCAAGAGAAGCGATCTATTCGATCCTCGCTCTCTATTACGAGCACGAGGCCGCCGGCAGCCTCGGTGCCGAGTTCCGCGATCTTGCACGGAACGTGATGGGCGATCCTGCCAGCTTCCTCGATCATATCGAGCAGCAACGCGGCCTTGCCGACACCGATCGCATCGCTGAAGAGATGCTTGCCGAAGCGCTCGAGATAATGCCGAAAAACCTGCGCCGCCGCATGCTGCTGACCTATCTCGGCTTCCCGTATTACGACATTGCGACCTTGCCGCTGCTGCGAAACGAGGGCCTGACGGAATATGATCCGGTCAAGGTCGACCGAATTTCTCCGGACGATGCCAAATCGATCCGCGAGGGCGGAACACGCGCGACCTTGCGAGGGATCGAATTCTACAATTTCGGGGCCTTCTTCAGCCGCGCCTATCGCGAAAACGATTACTTGTGGGGCCGCCTGCACGGGGCCGAACGCATGATCGACCTGGTCTGTTCGACTGTCGAGGAAAGCGTCGATGAAACCGCCAAGCGGGCATTTAAGCGCGACCTGTTCCTCGCCATCCTGGACGAGGAATCGGACAAGAAGCGTGTGCGGCAACGCTTCATCGACATAATCCGGAGCGAGGTCGAAGGGCGGCTTGGTTGAGCATACAAAACTCCCCCGAGGTGTCGTAAAATTACTATAATTACTGCATATTTTCGCGGTACCGGGTGAGCTATCAGTCAAAGTAACCCGAGAATTCCCCGACATGAAACGACCTATAGCGATCTCCATCGCCGCAGCTTTTCTCACCCCGATTGCAGCTGCGGTGCCAGCCAGCGCACAGGACGTCGGTACCTTCACCCGTGAGGACCTGAAGGCCGATATCGAGGCTTTCCTTACGTCGAGCGAAATGGCGCGCGTGCGCACCAGTGCGGACCGCGGCGATCCCTATTCGATCATCAAGGTCGTCGATGCCCTCGACAAGAAGTACTCGGGCAACTCGATCGTCCTGATCGAGGTCAAGGTCCGCTACCTCGCGGTCGCAATGGGCAAGGGATACGGCCCGGCCTTTTTCCGCATGGGTGAGATGGTGCGGCTCGGCCAGCTTCCCGAAGGCGGCCCGATGGATGCTCTCGACTTTTTCGAGAAGGGTGCGGCTGCTGGCGATGCCGACAGCGCGATCGCCTATTTCAAGATGGCTCGTGACCTGCGCGTTTGCTCGATCTGCGAACAGGGACCGCGCGGCACGGAAACAAAGCTGATCGAACAGGTCACGCATTCGGAAACGGCTGCAATGAAAAACGCAGGCGTCTTTTCAAACGAATACGTGCAGATTCGCCGGGGCATCGAGGATCGCACAGTCAGTACCTACAACGTCGAAAAGATGGCGCTGGTCAAAAAGGCCATTGGCTTGCTCGACCAGGACAGCCTGAAAGCCAATTGGGACGCCCAGTCCTTCCTCGCCAATGCATACATCTATGGTGTCAACGGGGCCAAATCGATCGATTTGCGCAACGGCAAATTCGTCGAAACCGGCGACAGCAAGTTCATGAATGCCGATCCGGCAAAGGCCAGGCCAATCCTCGAACGCTTTGCCGCGAGCAAGGAACAGGGTGCGCTCGACCTGCTGAGCCGCCTTTACCTGACCGGAGTGATCAATGGTTATCCGAAAGACCGGGCAAAGTTCATCAGCTACACTTCGCAGCTTGCCGATCTGGGCAACACCAATGCCGCCTATCGCCTTGGTCACTTCATGGTGGCAGGCGATCCGTTTCCGCCCGATTTCGACCTAGGTGCGAAGTATCTCTACATCGCGCATGAGGCCGGTTCTGCCCGCGCAACGCTGGACCTTGCCCGCATGTTCTATTCGGGTCGCGGCGTTCCGAAGAACGAGGCAACCGCCTTTTCCTTGTTCGAGATTGCCGGGAATCGGGGATCGAGCGATGCCGCAGATGTCATGGCACAATACTGGCGCGACGGCATAGGCGGAACCGCCAATCCCATGCGTGCCGAAATCTGGGCCAAGAAAGCCAAGGAAAACCGGGACAAGGAAGCCGCCGCTGCCGCACTCACGAAGCAGCTGGGACTTTCACCGATTTAGGGGATCAACCGCCGAAAGCGTCTTTGAGCTTGTCGAAGAAGCCCCGACTTTCGGGGCATTCGTCACCCGTTTCGGTTTCGCGAAACTGCTGAAGGATTTCCTTCTGCTTCTTCGACAGCTTGGTCGGCGTTTCGACCATGATCTCTACCACCAGGTCGCCTCGGCCGCGTCCCTGAAGGACCGGCATACCGGCACCGCGAACGCGCAACTGCCGGCCCGACTGGATGCCTGCGGGAATATCGACCTTGTTGGTCTCGCCCGACAGGTCGGGAATTTCCACGCAGCCGCCGAGCGCAGCCGTGGTGAAGCTTATCGGAACACGGGTCAGCAATGTTGTGCCCTCGCGCTGGAAGACAGCGTGCGGCTTCACATGGATGAAAATATAGAGGTCGCCAGACGGCGCACCGCGAGGACCGGCCTCGCCCTTGCCGGACAGGCGGATGCGGGTCCCGGTATCGACGCCTGCAGGAATATCAACCTGGAGAGACTGCGGCAGGTCAACCCGACCTTCGCCGCGACAATCGTTACAAGGATCTTCGATGATCGATCCGCGACCATGGCAGGTCGGACACGGACGCTCGACCACGAAAAAACCCTGCTTTGCCCGGACCTTGCCGTGCCCGCCGCAAAGATTGCACTGCCGCTCGCCAGTGCCAGGCGTCGCGCCTGAACCGTCACAGGTTTCACACGACTGGCTGACCTCGATCTCGATTTCGCGCGTTTCACCATGGAAAGCCTCGTCGAGCGAGATTTCCATGTCGTAACGAAGATCGGCACCCCGGCGCGGCTGCTGGCGACCGCCGCCGCCACCGCCGAAAGCCTGTCCGAAAATAGTCTCGAAGATGTCGCCGATGTCGCCGAAATCGGAGCCGGCATGACCGCGACCACCGCCTCCGCCCATTCCCTGCTGGAACGCCTCGTGCCCGAAGCGATCGTAAGCGGCCCGTTTCTGCGGGTCTTTCAGGCAGTCATAGGCGGCACTTATGGCCTTGAAGCGCGCTTCACTTTCCTCGCAACCGGGATTGCGGTCGGGATGATACTTCATCGCAAGCTTGCGATAGGCGCTCTTGATTGTTGCTCCATCCGCATCACGCGAAACTTCGAGCAGTTCGTAATAATCGATTTCTGTAGCAGACATGATGATCCCGTCCCTCAAACGCTAACCGCCACCAGCGCGCGTTGCACTGGTGGCGGCCAGGTTTCCATCAGGACATCAGCCCTTGTTGTCTTCGTCGACTTCCGAGAACTCGGCATCGACGACTTCTTCGTCGTCCGAGCTATCCGATGCACCTGCATCAGCCGAGGAAGCAGCAGCAGCCTGCTCCTTCTCGTAGATTTGCTGGCCCATCTTCATGGCGGCATCGGTCAGCGCCTGAGCCTTCGCATTGATTGCATCGACATCATCGCCTTCGAGTGCGGTCTTGGCTTCAGCCAGCGCAGTTTCGACAGCCGACTTGGTGTCGGCATCGATCTTGTCGCCATGCTCCTCGAGCTGCTTCTCGGTTGCGTGAACGAGGCTGTCGGCCTGATTGCGCGCTTCCGCCTGCTCGCGGCGCTTCTTGTCTTCGTCGGCAAACTTTTCGGCATCCTGGACCATCTGGTCGATATCGGCTTCCGAAAGTCCACCCGATGCCTGGATGCGGATTTGCTGTTCCTTGCCCGTACCCTTGTCCTTTGCAGACACGTTGACGATGCCGTTGGCGTCGATGTCGAAGGTGACTTCGATCTGAGGCACACCGCGCGGAGCGGCCGGGATGCCGACGAGGTCGAACTGGCCAAGCAGCTTGTTGTCTGCGGCCATTTCGCGTTCGCCCTGGAAGACGCGGATCGTAACGGCGTTCTGGTTGTCTTCAGCGGTCGAATAGGTCTGCGTCTTCTTCGTCGGGATCGTCGTGTTGCGATCGATCATGCGGGTGAAGACACCGCCCAGCGTTTCGATACCCAGCGAAAGCGGGGTCACATCGAGCAGCAGAACGTCCTTGACGTCGCCCTGAAGAACGCCGGCCTGAATGGCGGCACCCATCGCAACGACTTCGTCCGGGTTCACGCCGGTGTGCGGCTTGGAACCGAAGAACTTCTCAACGACCTCGCGAACCTTCGGCATGCGGGTCATACCGCCCACCAGGATCACTTCGTCGATCTCGTCCTTGCTGACGCCGGCATCGGCCAGAGCCTTCTTGCAAGGCTCGAGCGTGCGCTGGATCAGGCTGTCGACCATCTTTTCGAGGTCCGAGCGGCTGATCGTCTCGACGAGGTGAAGCGGGGTCGAGCTGCCGCCTTCCATGCGCGCGGTGATGAAGGGCAGGTTCACTTCGGTAGTCTGCGAGCTCGAAAGTTCGATCTTCGCCTTTTCCGCCGCTTCCTTCAGACGCTGCAGAGCGAGCTTGTCGGTCCGCAGGTCCATGTTTTCCTTCTTCTTGAACTGGTCGGCGAGCCATTCAACAATCGCGCTGTCGAAGTCTTCACCGCCAAGGAAGGTATCGCCGTTGGTCGACTTCACTTCGAAGACGCCGTCGCCAATTTCCAGCACGGAAACGTCGAACGTACCGCCGCCAAGGTCGTAAACGGCGATCGTCTTGCCGTCTTCCTTGTCCATGCCATAGGCAAGGGCTGCCGCGGTCGGCTCGTTGATGATGCGCAGGACTTCGAGACCGGCGATCTGGCCGGCGTCCTTGGTCGCCTGACGCTGGGCGTCGTTGAAATATGCGGGAACGGTGATGACCGCCTGGGTCACCGTTTCACCGAGATAGCTCTCGGCGGTTTCCTTCATCTTCTGCAGGATGAAGGCCGAAATCTGCGAGGGGCTGTAGTCTTCGCCGCCGGCTTCGACCCAGGCATCGCCATTCTTGCCCTTCACGATGTCGTACGGGACGAGCTCCATGTCCTTCTTGGTCATGGGATCGTCGAACCGGCGACCGATCAGGCGCTTGATGGCAAACAGCGTGTTGTCGGGATTGGTGACGGCCTGGCGCTTTGCCGGCTGGCCGATAAGGCGCTCGCCATCCTTGGTGAAGGCAACGATCGAAGGCGTCGTGCGCGCGCCTTCCGAATTCTCGACTACCTTTGGCTTGCCGCCATCCATAACTGCGACACAGGAGTTGGTGGTGCCGAGGTCGATACCGATTACTTTGGCCATGGATTCCCCATCTTCTTTCAAATAGTTGGACGCCGCTTCGTTGGCCTCCCTCAAGAGGCAAGACCGTTCGGCAGCTCGATTACATTTGGGATATAGGTGCGGTTTCTCTTGGCACAAGGGACGCACGCCACTAGTTTTCGAATGTGTTTTTTGGGGGAGTTCATCACGTGAAATTCAAGATTACCGCCGCCGCGATCCTGCTTGCATCGACCACTGTACTTGCCGCGTGCGGCGAGGCGGAAGCTCCCGTCGCCGAAGAACCCGCAGGCGTTGCCGGCATGACCGTAACAAATGCACGCATGGTGCTGAACGCGGTCGATGGTAACCCCGCGGCAGTGTATTTCGACCTTGCTTACGATGGCGATCGCAACACTTCGCTGCGCAAGGCAGAAGTCGCAGGCGCCGAAAGCTCGATGATGCACGATTATGGCGAGTGGGAAGGCAAAATGCAGATGGCCGAGATGGGCCCGCTGATGCTCCAGCCCGGCGACAAGGTATCGTTCGAACCGGGTGGCAAGCACGTGATGGTGATGGGCCCCTCCGCCGAGATGAAACCGGGCGGGACGGCTGACGTCACGATAACCGTTATCGGGGGCAAGACCTTCACTTTCCCGGCCGAGATCAAGTCCGCCGGGAGTGAATGATCGACGAGGTTTCATCAAATCCGAGTGACGATTTCGCCCCCGCTTGTGCAATTGGCGGGGAGCGACCTCTGACGCCGGGCGAGGTCACCCTCGCCCGCAGCGTTTTCGGCACCGCGATAGATTACGCAAAGGTCACGGTCAGGCGCCGAAAGTGGTTTCCGTTCCAACCACGGAAAGTCACCATGGCTCCGCGCGGTCATCTCCATTTTCATCCGCTGTCAGCCAATTATTGTGACGATTTTTCACGGGTCGCTTTGACCAAACAAGCGCATTTCATCCATGAGATGACGCATGTGTGGCAGGTGCAGACCCGGGGCGAATGGTTCCTGCTGCTCAACCGTATGCCCTGGTCACGCTACGATTATTCCCTGAAGCCCGGGCAGTCGCTCGATCGATATGGCGTCGAACAGCAAGCCGAAATCGTTCGCCATGCTTTCCTGCTTCGGAATGGCATGAGGATCGCCGGGGTATCCGATCCTGCCGCATACGATCTGCTCGTCAATTTTCCTGGGACCGAAGCGTTATGAGCGAAGTGATTTACCGCCCGTTCGAGGACAGGGATGCCAAGGCCTTTGCCGGTCTCAACCTTGCCTGGATCGAACAGAACTTCTGCGTGGAGGATAGCGACCGCGAGCAACTGCTGGAGGCGCGCAAGAACATTATCGACCAGGGCGGCTATATCGTCGTTGCGGAACTCGATGGGGAGATCGTCGGGACCGGCGCGCTGGTTTCGCCGCACTACGTTCCGGACGATGGTCATTGCTGGATGGAAATCATCAAGATGGCAACTTCCCCGAAGGCGCAGGGGCGCGGAATTGGTGGCGCCGTTATCGACAAGCTGTTTGAACGTGCCCGGGAACTGGGCGCCGACCGGATCTGGCTTGAGACCAATGATGCGCTTGGTCCGGCCGTGCGACTTTACGAGCGCAAGGGATTCAGGGCGCTGTCCGAACATGAGCTGTGGGAGACGCCTTATGCGCGATGCAACCTGCAGATGATTTGCGAGATCTGAGACAACCGTCGTTCGACCGGGGTTATCCACCAGCATCGCTTGACCATCAAGTTTCAATTGATACCACTTGCCCCGTCCGGGCGGCCCAACCCGCGCCCGGCCACGAGTCAACACAATGGAGCTTGAAAACTACGGTATGAGCCGCGAGCGCGGCTATCTTTCGCATTACGAAATCGACGAGATCCCCCTCCCTGAAGGTTTCGCGCCCATCGTCGCTGCAGGAAGCGACCTTTCGAACCTTCTGACGAGCGGCCGCGTAAGACACTTCCTCGACCGCCTGCCCGATCCCGAACTTTCCGAATGGGCACAGACCGCATCCGAGGAAGAAGTCCGGACAGCGATGGTCCATTATTCCTTCCTCGTACAGGCATATGTCTGGGGCGAGGACACACCGCCCGCTTCACTGCCGGCAAATCTTTCCCGACCGATCTGCGCGCTTGCCGACAGGCTGGGCCAGGCACCCCTGCTCCCCTATTCAGCCTATGTGCTCGACAATTGGTACAGGCTCGACAAGTCGCAGCCGATCAGTCTCGACAACATCGGAATGTATCAGAACTTCCTTGGCGGAGCGGACGAAAACTGGTTCGTACTCGTCCACGTAGCCATCGAGGCCGAAGCAGGCGTTCTGCTGGACAACGCGGCCAAACTGGTCACCGTAGCCAGGAAAGCAGATCAGGTTGAAGCCACCCGACTGCTCCGTGAAATGGATGAAGCATGGGAGCGCATTTATGGCCATTTCGCCAGAATGCCCGAACGCTGCGACCCCTATATCTATTTCAACAGGGTGCGTCCCTACATCCACGGGTGGGCAAGCAACCCCGCACTCGATGGCGGTCTGATCTACGACGGAATGGATCGCTATGAAGGCAAGCCCCAGGCTTTCCGCGGACAGACCGGCTCCCAATCCAGCATCGTTCCGGCGATGGATGCGCTGTTCCAGGTCGGTCATAGCGACGATCCGCTCAGAAGCTTCCTCGACGAGCTGCACCATTACCGTCCGGTCGAGCACCGACGGTTCATCGAGGATCTCGCTGCGCAATCGACGCTCCGAGATTTCGTGGGCGCGAGCGCCTATGAAGAACTGAAATCGGCGTTCAACGCTTGCGTCGAGCAGTCTGCGCGCTTCCGCACACGGCATCTCGAATATGCTGCGAGCTACATCAACAAGCAGATGAGCGCGAACAGCGGTAACGACCCTGACGTCGGGACCGGAGGTACGCCATTCATGAAGTATCTCAAGAAGCACCGCGACGAAAACCGCGAACAGGTCGTCGCCTGAAATGCAAAGGGCGAGGCAGCCTGAACTGTCTCGCCCTTTCAACAATCGGTTCTAAGTGCCGGTCAGTCCGGCTTTTTCGCCACGCCGACCATCGCGGGGCGCAGCAGGCGGTCCTTGATCATCCAGCCCGACTGCATTTCCTGCACGACGGTTCCGGGTTCGTGATCGTTGCTTGGGATTTCCATCATGGCCTGGTGCTGGTTGGGATCGAGCGGCAGACCGACAGAAGCCACACGGGTGATGCCATGCTGGCCGAAGACCTTCTCGATCTCGCGCTGGGTCGCTTCGATGCCCTGGATGAAACGATCGGCCTTGTCGTCGCCGCGCAGTGTTTCGGGAACATGCTCCAGTGCACGGGCAAGATTGTCCGCCACGCTCAGGATATCGCGCGCAAAACCTGTCGCGGCATAGGCACGTGCGTCCTGCATGTCCTTTTCAAGCCGGCGGCGCACATTCTGCGTTTCCGCCTTGGCATAAAGCACTTCCTGCTTTGCCGCTTCGAGGTCTTCGCGCAATCGATCGAGCGCAGTGTCGAGTGCGCTCGTTTCTTCATTGGCAGTCTCGGCATCGTCGCCGTCGAGAAATTCCTTCGGCACGCCGTCCCGTTCCTTTTCAACCGCTTCGTCGCGCGGCTTGTCGTTGTCGATCATTTCAATAAAATCCAAAGCTATCCGAAAAGCTTGCCCAGTGAACGGGCAGTCAAATCCACCATGGGGACGACCCGTGCGTAATTCAACCGCGTTGGGCCGATAACGCCGAGCACTCCAACCACCCTGCCCTCGCGGTCGCGATAGGGTGATGCAATCACCGATGAGCCCGAAAGAGAGAACAGCCGGTTCTCGCTTCCGATGAAAATTCTCGTCGATTCCGCTTCGCGCGCGCTTTCGAGCAAGGTCGCGACCGACTGCTTGTTTTCGAGATCGTCGAGAAGGGAACGTACGCGCTCGATATCGCCCATCGCGCTTTCATCGAGGAGGTTTGCCTGCCCCCTGACGATGAGCACCGGGCGGCGTGC
The DNA here is from genome assembly GCF_001281485.1 of Altererythrobacter epoxidivorans. Lineage (NCBI taxonomy): Bacteria > Pseudomonadati > Pseudomonadota > Alphaproteobacteria > Sphingomonadales > Erythrobacteraceae > Altererythrobacter > Altererythrobacter epoxidivorans. The sequence goes on along the minus strand of NZ_CP012669.1, from coordinate 1,097,860 downwards.
GGCGTCTTCGCTCCAGACGGCAAGGCCCCTTTCAACCAAGTCGGCGCTGGCCTTGTCGAGTCTCGACCGACCCGCTGCGATTTCGCTGCGCATCGCGATAGAAGCTTCCGAGAGCGTCCTTCCGGCAAGCCGGGCAGTGATATAATTGCTGACCTGCTCCAGCATCGACGGTGATGCCATCGGGTCGATTTCGACGACCCGGTTCTCTACCGCACCATCTTCGCTGACGAGGACCGCGAGTGCCCTTCCCTGCCCGAGGTTCACAAGGCTGAATTGCGCCAGGCGATGCTCGCGTGTCGGCACCATCACCATGCCAGCAGCGCCCGAAAGATCGGAAAGAATGGCGCTGGTCTGCTCGAGTGCCTGTTCGATCGGACCCGGTTCGGACAGTCGTTTTTCGATCTGTGCACGTTCCTGCGGTGTCGGTTCGGCAACGCGCATCATTCCATCGACGAAAATCCGCAGGCCGGTCTCAGTCGGCATGCGCCCCGCGCTCGTGTGCGGCGCCGCGAGCAGGCCGAGTTGTTCGAGGTCGGCTAGTACCGACCGGATGGACGCAGGCGACAGATTTATGTCGCGGTCACCTGCCAGCGTTTTCGATCCGACGGGTTGGCCTGTTTCCAGATAACCTTCGACGACGCGCTGGAAGATATCCCGCGCACGCTCGGTCAGTTCGGAAATCGGCAAGAACGACATACACCTTATCTAGCGACTGCACTTGCAGCCTCAAGCCTTCACGGCCAAACCCGCGACAATTCGAATCGAACAAGGATTATTCATGCGACCTTCCGGCCGCGCGCCCGACGAGATGCGCGCTATCACCATCGAAACCGGCTTCACCAAACACGCAGAAGGCTCTTGCCTGATCAGCTTTGGCGACACGCGCGTGCTGTGCAATGCGAGCGTCGAAGAACGGATCCCGCCATGGCTTCGCGGCAAGGGTGAAGGATGGGTAACGGGCGAGTATTCGATGCTGCCGCGATCGACCCACACTCGCGGACAGCGCGAAGCGGCCAAAGGCAAGCAGTCGGGACGCACGCAGGAAATCCAGCGCCTGATCGGGCGCAGTTTGCGCGCCGTGGTCGACCTCAAGAAACTTGGCGAACGCCAGATCACCCTCGATTGCGACGTCCTGCAGGCCGATGGCGGCACCCGCACGGCATCCATTACCGGTGCCTGGATCGCCCTGCGCATTGCAATCGACAAACTGATGGCTGAGGGCGCGATCAAGGAAGACCCGATCACCGGTCAGGTCGCGGCGATCAGCTGCGGCATTTTCAACGGCACACCTGTTCTCGACCTCGATTATCCGGAAGATTCCTCGGCCGAGGCGGACGCCAATTTCGTCCTCATCGAAGGCGGGCAGATTGCAGAGGTCCAGGCGACAGCAGAAGGCGCAACCTATGACGAGGAAGGACTGCTTCGCCTGCTCCGCCTCGCACGCATGGGCTGCGACCGGATCTTTGCCGAACAGCGGAACGCGGTGAAGTGAACTCGGCGCGGCGTCTCGGTTCGGGTTCGCTCGTCATTGCGACCCACAATTCAGGCAAGCTGAAAGAGATATCCGCGTTGCTCGACCCTTACGGGATCAAGTGCATCAGCGCGGGTTCTCTCGGCCTGCCCGAACCGGCCGAGACTGGTACGACCTTCGTACAGAATGCCTTGCTGAAAGCGCGCGCTGCGGCAGAAGCATCTGGACTCGCCGCGCTTGCCGATGACAGCGGCCTGTCGGTCGATGCTCTCGATGGCCGACCCGGTGTTTACACCGCCGATTGGGCGGAACGGCAGTGGTTCGAAGGCACTCCGGGCCGCGACTGGTATATGGCGATGGGCAAGGTCGAAGGGATGTTGCTGCAGATCGGTACCGACGTCGATCGCAGCGCCGCTTTCCACTGCGTACTTGCGATCGCATGGCCGGACGGTGAGCATGCTGTTTACGAAGGGACCTGTGCGGGCTCGCTGACCTGGCCGCCGCGTGGCGAACTCGGTTTCGGCTACGATCCTGTATTCGTGCCCGAGGGCCGCTCGCAGACCTTTGCCGAAATCGATCCAGCAGAAAAGCACTCCATCAGCCACCGGGCCGATGCGTTTGCAAAGCTTGTGGCCGAGCAATTCGGCGCCTGATCAGCGCGATGCGAGCTGCCTGATCTCGACGCCGTAGGTGTTGCCGGCAGGCCAGTAGCGACAGACCAGGAAATCATCGCGCTGGTTGCGAGCAACTGCACATCCGATTTCCTTCGTGCCGTGCCACACGACCTGCGTGTAATGCCCGACATCGCGCCAGTTGCCGGTGCGCGAGATGTGGGGGAACTTGCCTTCACGGAAGTGACGTTTCTCCTCGGCGAAAGCCCCGACCATGAAGCTCGCGGAATATTGTCCGGCTGGCCCCATCCAGAGGTTTTCGCCCGCGCCTTTCCGCTCGTCATTCGTTGCGTGGCGCATGCGACCCTCGCGGGCCAGGGTCTGGGCCCATTGATGCGCTTCTGCAGCCAGCTTGTCGCTCCACTGCAACTTCGGCGCGCCAAAGGTGACCCGCTCCGAATTGTGCGCCTCGAGCAACTCGCCGGCAAACCGGTTGCCGGGTGCGCCCGCACCAATTGCGCTTGAACCGGCCGCAGCCAAAACGGCTGCAGCAGCGAATGCTGAAATGATCCGACCCCTCGTCATGGCTCCCTAGCCTTGCGATCCCTACCTAATGTCATCCCTAGAAAGCTGGTTAACGCGCACATTGCCATATCATTTGACGCAGAAATGGTCGTGGTTTGGCCAGGGCGTTTTGCAATTGCGGCGAGCAGTTTTCGATTGCGCGATTGGCATTTCCTCCCCGTGATCGCATAGGGTGGGATCGTGACCCGCGCGCTCTACATCCACTGGCCTTTCTGCGCCCGCAAATGCCCTTATTGCGACTTCAACAGCCATGTTCGCGCAAGTGTCGACATGGCCGCGTGGGAGAAGGCGCTGATCGCCGACTTGAAGCACGAGGCTCTGCTCGCGCCAGAGCAGCCAATCCATTCGATATTCTTCGGCGGAGGCACGCCATCGCTGATGCCGCCGGAACTGGTCGGCACATTGCTTGGCGAAGCAGAACGACTGTGGGGTTTCACCCCCGACGTAGAAATCACGCTCGAAGCCAATCCGTCCTCGGTGGAAGCGGCCAATTTCAGGGCGCTGGCGGATGCGGGCGTCAATCGTGTTTCTCTTGGAATCCAGTCGCTTGATGACGAAATCCTGAAATTCCTCGGGCGGTTGCACTCTGCCGGAGAGGCCCTGGCGGCACTCGAAACGGCGCAAGGCGTTTTCGACCGGGTGAGCTTCGACCTTATCTATGCAAGACCCGGCCAGACACCCGACGAATGGGCGGCAGAATTGCAGCAAGCGCTTGGATTCGGAACCGGCCATCTCTCGCTATACCAGCTGACTATCGAGCCGAGTACACGGTTCGAAACCGACGTAAGATTGGGCAAATTCAATCCCTTGGACGATGATCCTGCAGCGGATTTGTATGCTCTCACGCAGCAAATGACCGAGGCCGCGGGCCTGCCTGCCTACGAAATTTCGAACCATGCAAGACCCGGCGAGGAAAGCCGCCACAACCTGACATACTGGCGATATGGCGACTATTTCGGCGTCGGGCCGGGTGCGCATGGAAGGCGACTGAACAGGGCCACAGAGCGACACAAGAAGCCAGAGAATTACCCGACTGCCTGCGAAGCGCATGGGCACGGGACCAAGCACGAGCGCATCCTGGCCATCAACGAGCAGGCATCGGAAGCCTTGCTTGTCGGCTTGCGATTGATGGAAGGAATCGATCTCGAGAATTTTGCCGCACGTTTCGAAATGTCGCCCGATGCGCTGGTCGATCGCGAAAAGCTCTCGCTCTTTGTCGACCTTGGCCTGATGTGGCAGGAAGGGAGCAGGATCGGCCTCACGACGAGGGGGATGCCCCTGCTCGACGCACTGCTCGGCCAGGTTGTCGGCGATGGACTCGTCGAAGCGTGAGCAGGCATGATCTCCTTGCCACATGGCGCGATCACCTGGTCAATTCCCGGCGGCGTAGCGACCACACGGTGCGGGCATATTCCGCTTGTGCGGCACGCTTGCTCCAATCGCTCGAGATCGAGGAATGGGATCAGGCCGCGAAACTCGACGCGCCGGACCTGAGGCGGTTCATTGCCGACAGGCGGGCTGATGGCATCGGCAATGCGACGGCGGCGCGTGAATTGTCCGCGCTCAAATCCTTCATCGCATTCGCACGGCAACAGGTCGGTGACGGAGATGGCGAGGCCCCGCGGCTGCGCGGTCCGCGTATCAAGAAAGGTCTCCCCCGCCCCGTCACCCCGGACGATGCCGTCAACATGGCGGACCTCGTCGCAGGCAATGCCGTGGCAGACTGGATCGGCGAACGCGATCGCGCGGTCATGCTGCTGCTATACGGATCGGGACTGCGCATTGCAGAGGCGCTGTCGCTGAAGGGCGCCAACCTTCCCTTGGGCGAAGTCATCCAGGTGACCGGAAAGGGCGGAAAGCAACGGATCGTTCCGATCCTGCCGATTACCCGCGAGGCGGTTGACCGATATGCAGCCAAGTGCCCCTACACCCTCGGCGCTGAAGAACCGCTTTTCCGCGGGGCAAAGGGAGGGGTCTTGAGCCAGGGGATGGTGCAGAAGGCGATGGCCAAAGCGCGCAAGATGCTGGGTCTGCCCGACACGGCGACCCCGCACGCGCTGCGCCACAGTTTTGCGACCCACCTTCTGGGTGCGGGCGCGGACCTCAGGAGCCTGCAGGAACTGCTCGGCCACGCCTCGCTCGGATCGACACAGATCTATACGAAGGTCGACGCGGCCACGATGCTCGAAAACTACCGTTCCGCCCATCCAAGGGCACGGAAAAAGGGCTAGTCGGCTTCCGCCGAAACCGGTTCCCAAACGATCAGGCGATAGACGTACCAGATCACCCCGCCGCCGATAAAAGCCAGGATCGCCCACTCAGCCACTGCCTCGTATTCCGAGATCAGCCCGGACAGTGCCGAGCCACCCGCGATCAGCGCACCGTTCCAGACCAGCGACCCGAGAAAGGTGAAGAGGAGGAAACGCCACATCTTCATCTTCGCAAGGCCCGCAGGCAACGAGATGATCGTGCGGAGAAAAGGCGAGAAGCGCAGGAAGAAAACAATCCAGTCGCCGTTTCTGCGAAAGCGGTCGCGTGCGCTTTCGAACTCGTGCCATTCGAAAGTGAGCCAGCGCCCATGCCGTGCGATGAAGGCGCGCAGTTGGGGCTCGCGCCAGCGATAGCCCAGCCAGTACCAGAACAGGTTCCCGACAACCGTGCCGCTCGTGCCGATCAGCCATAGAGGCAGGAAATCCATCTGCCCGCGGGCCACGAGAATGCCGCCGAAGCCCATGATGATTTCCGATGGGATAGGCGGGAAGATGTTCTCCAGCGCCATCAGGAGGAAGATCCCCCAGTATCCGCCCTGGGCAATCGTCTGCAGGATAAATTCGTTCATGATCGGACCAACGTCCGTATTGGCTAAAGGTTCGCCAACCTCGCTTCGATCGCGTCCCAGATCTTGCCTGGGGTGTCGGTGCCATTGAATCGGTCGATGGCGACGATACCCGTCGGCGAGGTCACGTTGATTTCGGTCAGGTACTTGCCGCCGATCACGTCGATCCCGACGAATGTCAGGCCGAGGCGCTTGAGTTCAGGTCCCATCGCATCGCAAATTTCACGCTCGCGCTCGGTCAGCTCGGTCGCTTCGGCGCTTCCGCCCTGTGCAAGGTTGGAGCGGAACTCGCCCTCGCCCGGTTTGCGGTTGATAGCCCCGGTAACTTCCCCGTCGATCAGGACGATGCGCTTGTCGCCCTCTGCCACTTCGGGAAGGAAAGGCTGGACCATGTGCGGTTCGGGCCAGGTCTGGTTGAACACTTCGAACAGGGCGGAAAGATTGTCGCCATCGGCGGGAACGCGGAAGATCGCCTTGCCACCGTTACCGTGGATCGGTTTCACCACGACCGCACCATGCTTGGCCATGAAGCGCTTCACTTCGTCGACAGAGCGGGTGACCAGCGTCGGGGGCATGAAGCGGCGATAGTCCAGCACCATGACCTTTTCCGGCGCATTGCGGACGCTTTCGGGGTCGTTGACGACCAACGTTTCGCTCTTGATTCGCTCCAGCAAATGCGTGGCCGTGATATAGCCCATGTCGAAAGGCGGATCCTGCCGCATCAGCACCACATCGACATCGCGGCCGAGGTCGAGACGCTGCGCCTCTCCCTTGGTGAAATGGTCGCCCTCGACCCGTTGGACCGTAACCGGGTACGCCTGCGCATAAAGTCGGTCGTCTTCGTCGAGGGTCAGGCTTTCGACATGATATTCGAACACTTCATAGCCGCGCTCCTGCGCTGCGAGCATGAGTGCGAAAGAGGAATCCCCCGCGATCTTGATTGTCTCGATCGGGTCCATCTGAACGGCGACACGCAGGGTCATAGAATTCTCCGCTTATCCCTCCGGCGCCGGAGGTCAGGGTTGCCAGGCGTTGACGATGTGGCGTGGCATTGCGCCCGGCGCAAGGAGCACGACGTCGATACGCATGTCGTCACCCTCCCTCACATAGTCGTGCGCGACACATTCGACCGCCGCTGCCACGCGTTGCAGGCGGTGGGCATCAATTGCGTGATCGAGATCTTCTATACGCTTGCGCCACTTCACCTCGACAAAGACCACGATGCCAGATTTGCGCATCACCAGGTCGATCTCACCGCGAGGGGTCTTCACGCGGCTGGCGAGCCGCTTCCACCCCTTTAGCCTCAGCCACGCCGATACCCACAGCTCTGCCCGGCGTCCCTGTTGCTCTGCTCGCTGACGGGTCACCCGCGCTTGAGCTCCATCGCCCTTGCGTACAGCTCCTTGCGATCGAGCCCGGTTGCCTTGGCGACCAGGGCGGCCGCCTGCGACGGCTTGTGATCGGCCAATGCCTCACGCAGCAACTCGTCGGGGTCGATCTCTTCGCCGCTGGTCCCCGGTGGCCCGACCAAGAGTACGATTTCGCCCTTCGGAGGTTCGGCCTCGTAGTGTTCGAGCAGGTCTGCGGCGCTGCCCGTGCGGCATTCCTCGTAAAGCTTCGTCAATTCGCGAGCGACCGCGACTTCGCGATCCGGCCATATCTCGGCAAGCACAGCCAGCGACTTCGTCAGCCGCGGGCCGGTTTCGTAGAAGATGAGGCTTGCGGGTACTCTCTCAAGTTCCTCCAGCATGTCGCGCCGCGCCTTGTCCTTTGGCGGCAGGAAACCTGCAAAAAGGAAACGGTCGCTGGGTAGGCCGGACAGGGTCATTCCAACGATTGCCGCACACGGCCCGGGCAACGATGTAACGCTGATGCCCCTGTCCCGGGCTTCTCTCACCAGCCTGTATCCAGGGTCCGATATGAGCGGCGTGCCCGCATCGCTGACAAGCACGATCGCCTCGCCAGCCATCATTTCGAGCAGCTTGCTACTTGCCTGTTCGCTGGCGTGATCGTCGAACCGGATCAAGGGCTTGGAAATGCCCAGATGCTTGAGCAGTTTCCCGGTCACGCGCGTATCTTCGCACGCGATCCGGCCGCAGCGGCTCAACATGTCGACCGCACGGAGCGTTATGTCGCCAAGATTGCCAATTGGCGTCGCCACGATATAGAGGCCGGGTTTCAAAGGTTCGGACAAGTCAGGATCAGGTTTGCGGGTGTCGGTCACCCGTAGCCTTTTGATCGAGGGAAATGGGGTCGGCAAGCATGATCGGGAAAATCTTCAACCGTCGCATGATGATGACCGCCGGTGCGGCCGCTCTGGTTGCCGGCTGTCAGGTCATTCCGAAGGGCGCAGGCCCGGCGACGACACCGGACACCGGCCCGACGCCGGAACCGAGTGCCACAGCGCTGCCGACGGATGAAACGCGCCACCGCGTCGCCCTGCTGGTCCCGATGTCCGGCACCAATGGCGCAGTTGGCCAGTCTATCGCCAATGCGACCACGATGGCCCTGCTCGATACCAATGCCAGCAATTTGCGCATCACGACATATGACACGGCGCAGGGTGCTCGCAGCGCCGCGGAAAAGGCGATTGCCGACGGCAACCGGCTGATCCTTGGCCCGATGCTCGCGGACAATGTCTCGCAGGTCGTATCTGTCGCCCGCGCCGCCAAGGTGCCGCTGATTTCCTTCTCGAACGACACCAGCATCGCTTCGGGCGATGTTTACGTGATGGGGCACATCCCCGAACAGTCGATCGAGCGCAGCGTGCAGTATGCCCGCAGCAGGGGTGCACAGCGGTTTGCCGCGATCCTTCCGCAAGGCGATTACGGCCAGCGCGCCGAGAGTGCGCTCACCAACGCCCTGCGCAGCTATGGCGGAGCGCTGGCAACTTCGGAAAGCTATGCCCGCGGCAACACCTCGATCGTGAGCGCGGCCCAGCGCCTCAAGCAGCGTGGCGGCTATGACACCGTCCTGCTGGCCGAGGGTTCGCGGCTCTCTATTCAGGCCGCCGATGAACTGAAATCGGGCGACGGCGCCTCGACGCGCCTGATCGGTACGGAACTCTGGAGCGGCGAAAGCACGCTGACGCGGGCAGGTTCGCTGCGCGGCGCGCTGTTCTCGGCAGTCTCTGACGGCCGCTACAAGCGTTACAGCGACAGCTACAAGACACGCTTCGGGGCCAGCCCCTACCGGATTTCGACGCTCGGTTACGACGCCGTCCTGCTGACCCTGCGCGTGGCTCGCGACTGGAAGGTCGGGCGAAATTTCCCCGTATCGAAACTGCGTGAAGACGGCGGCTTCCTCGGCCTCGACGGTCCGTTCCGCTTCGGCAGTAACGGGGTGGTCGAACGGGCGATGGAAGTCCGCGAAATCCGCGATGGCGACGTGGTCGTCGTCGATGCCGCTCCGGCGCGTTTCGACGACTGACGCACAGCGTTGACGATAACAAGCCGGCCCCGCTTGTGAGCGGGTCGCGCAAGGCCATATAGCTTGCCCATGTCCGATGACCTGTTTGATGGTACGCCCGCCTCGAGCGGCGACTACGATGCCTCCTCGATCGAAGTCCTCGAGGGGCTTGAGCCTGTTCGCCGCCGTCCCGGCATGTATATCGGCGGCACTGACGACCGTGCCCTGCATCATCTCGCCGCCGAAGTGCTCGACAACGCGATGGACGAAGCGGTCGCAGGCCATGCGAACCGGATCGAGGTGCGCCTCGAAGAAGGCAATCGCCTGACGATTTCGGACAACGGCCGCGGCATTCCGGTTGACGAGCATCCCAAGTTTCCCGGCAAGTCCACCCTCGAAGTCATTTTGTCGACGCTGCATTCGGGCGGCAAGTTCTCGGGCAAGGCCTATGCCACCAGCGGCGGCCTGCACGGCGTTGGCGTTTCTGTCGTCAATGCGCTGTCCGAGCACACAAGGGTCGAGGTCGCACGCGACCGCCAGCTTTACGCGCAGGAGTTCTCGAAGGGGCAGACCCTAGGCAAGCTCGAAAGCCTCGGTCCGACACCGAACCGCCGCGGCACCACCGTCAGCTTTGTTCCCGATCCGGAAATCTTCGAAGGCAAGCAATTCAAGCCAGCCCGCCTGTTCAAGCTCGCACGGTCCAAGGCCTACCTCTTCGCAGGGGTCGAAATTCGCTGGAAGTGCGCACCGTCGCTGGCGAGCGAGGATGTGCCGGAAGATGCCGTCTTCAAATTTCCCGGTGGCCTTGCCGATCACCTTGCCGAACAGATCGGCGCGCGCGAATGCGTCACCAGCCAGCCCTTTACCGGCAGGCAGGATTTTGCCGAGGACAAGGGTCGCGTCGAATGGGCCGTTGCCTGGCCGCTCTATTCGGATGGCTCGACCAGCTGGTACTGTAATACGGTTCCCACACCGGATGGCGGAACACATGAGCAGGGCCTGCGCGCTGCACTGACCAAGGCTTTGCGGGCTTTCGGCGAACTGGTCGGTGCCAAGAAGGCGAAGGACATCAGCGCCGACGACGTGATGACCGGCGCCGAAGTGATGCTGAGCGTGTTCATTCGCGACCCGCAGTTCCAGTCGCAGACCAAGGATCGCCTGACATCGCCCGACGCTGCGCGTCTCGTCGAGAATGCGGTGCGCGACCACTTCGATCATTTCCTGACCGACAACATGGAGCGCGGGAAGGCGCTGCTGGGTCAGGTCATGGAGCGGATGGACGAGCGCCTGCGCCGCAAGCAGGAACGCGAGATCAAGCGCAAGACTGCCACCAATGCCAAGAAGCTGCGCCTGCCCGGCAAGCTGACCGATTGTTCGGGCGACGGCAAAGGCGAAACCGAACTCTTCATCGTCGAAGGTGACAGCGCCGGTGGTAGTGCAAAGCAGGCCCGTGACCGCAAGACGCAGGCAATCCTGCCGATCCGTGGCAAGATCCTGAACGTCGCGTCGGCCACGGCCGACAAAATCCGCGCGAACCAGGAAATCGCCGACCTGACGCTGGCGATGGGCTGCGGCACGCGCAAGGAATGCGATCCCGAAAACCTGCGTTACGACCGCATCATCATCATGACCGACGCCGACGTCGACGGTGCGCATATCGCAACGCTTCTGATGACGTTTTTCTTCCAGGAAATGCCCGAGATCGTTCGAAAGGGGCACCTGTTCCTGGCGCAGCCCCCGCTCTATCGCCTGACTGCCGGCAAAGAGAGCCGTTATGCCCGTGACGATGCGCACCGCGCCGAGCTTGAGGAAACCGTATTCAAGGGCAAGAAGGTCGACGTCGCGCGGTTCAAGGGTCTCGGCGAAATGAACCCCGGCCAGCTCCGCGAAACGACGATGAACCCGGAAAGCCGGTCACTCATCCGCATTACGCTGCCGCCGGAATTCGAGCAGCGCGCTGCGGTGAAGGATCTGGTCGATCGCCTGATGGGGCGCAATCCCGAACACCGGTTCAATTTCATCCAGAACCGGGCCGGCGAAATCGACCGCGACCTGATCGACGCCTAGGCCCAACCGGACCCGAAAATCAGCCGATAATCGTCGGGCGGCCGCATGACAGGCTGGTCACCCCGACATCGGCGACACCCAGTTTGACGCCGACCATGTCGGTCACTTCATTGAGCACGGCATCGACCGATGGCGCAATATTCGCAAGACCACGCAGCAGCCTGTCTTCTATCGCAGTGCTTTGCCGGCCGAGCCCGATATCGAGGGTCCTGATTTCGACATCGAGATCGCTGATCAGCGAATTGATCAGCGCCTGGACTGTGTCATTGGTCGCCACGCGCTTGCGCGTGCCTGCCCGGATTTCTGCAAGCGAGAGCCGAGGATACTGGTTCTGGTCGCCGCCTACCGACAGGTCCGCGTAGCCGAGAATATCCAGGACCGGCGTATCGATCAGGGTTCCTTTCGCAACCGTGGGGTTGGTCGAGAAATCGTAGAAATCGCCATCGTCGACTTCGCCGATCTTGGCCGATCCGATCGACGGCTTGACCCGGAGCGTTACGCCGTTGTCGCTTTCCGAAGGGTCGCATTCGACATCGTAAATCTGCGCTTCTGCCGGTGCCAGCTCCAGATAGAGCGGCACTTTAACGGCACCGATGCTCTGCGCCGTAGTCTTTGCCTCCACAGCGATGCGCGTTTCGGTCGTGTAGAGGGTGATCTTCTTGAGAGGATCGACGGCGAGGAAGGGTGAAGACGTGGTGTGTTGTCCACCAGCTATCTTCACATCGACCGACCCGAAGCTCTGGATCTCGGTCCTGATCTCTGCCGAGTATTCATCACCCTGCGCATTCTGCAGGGCGGCCCGCAGCATCATGTACGCGCCGACATTGAGCCGGTCGCTGCCACGATCGGCCATCTGGCGACCCAAAGGACCAAGATTTACGAGGCTGCTGAGGGCGATCTCGTCATCGCTCAACTGGTTGGCAATGCGTTCGAGCGCCTCCTGCCCATCAGAAGTGCTGGCTGCAGCAGCCATCGCCGACACGATCTCGTAGAGCGAAGCTTCGCCCGAAAATACATCCCCGAGGGTGTCGTCCTCATCCCCGATCCTGTCGCGCAGGATTTCAGCGAAGAGACCGACATCCACCTGCGCCCCCAGGATCGCGTTCACTTCGATGCGATTGAGGCCGAGATTGGTGTCGGCAAGAGCCTCCAGATACCGGCCCGGCAAGTTCTTGTCGAAGCCGAGCAGATCGCTGCCGAGATCGAAGGCGACGAGATCGGTCCGCGCCGCCCTCGCCCGCGCCGTGACGGACGAAAATTCCTTGCCCATCAGCTTTCCGAGCATCAGCGGCACCCGCCGTTCCAGCTGGACTTCGACGGCATTGGCCTCGTCGTCGTTCTCGACGAAGCGGTCGGACATGCTCACCCCGGTATCCGCGTTGAACTTGCCCGGTTTTACCGACACGATGCGGATGTCGAGCTCGGGCGACTGATCGAGAATGCCCTGTACTTTCTCTTCGCCATAACTCGGAATATCGGTTGGCAGGACGGCAGCCATCGCAGCTGCATCTGCCACGCCCTGAAGGTCGCGCTCCTCGAGATAGAGCATGCCGAAATCGATGGCGATCGCGGTCGCACCGAGCAGGGGCGGCGCAGCCAGGCTGAAGAGTATGGCCGAAGCGCCGCTTTCGCTTCTCAGTAGGGATTTGAGAGTGTTCTTTGCCATGATCATCGTCCAGTCAGTAGGTCGGCAGTTCGACGGTGGCTGAGCGGGCTATCGTTTCGCTTGGCAGCGGAACGAATGAGCTCTTGAACAGAGCATTCCCGCCGACGTCATAGCGAAGGGTGACGGTGTAGAACTGGTCGTCGCGGCTCGTGGATACGGCGACGTTTTCATATTCGATACCGTTGCGCTCCAGCAGGCTAGCTTCGATCGAATCCTGGACAAGACTAAGTCGTTCGGCCTCTGTCATGCCTGCCAGGCTCGCCCGCGCGGCATCATTGGTGACCTGCTGGATACTGTGAGCCTGCATGAACCAGGTTGCGTAGGTAAGGACCGCGAACATCATCGCGATGAGCATCGGGATGACGAATGCGGACTCCGCGAGAACGGACCCGTCCTCGTTAGTGCGGAAGCGATGGAAGATGCACGGCGACGACCCCGCGTCGCCATTCATCTTGTGAGTGATCGTTGCGGTTTCCATGACCGCTACTATCGCCAAAAGGCTTAAACACGATGTAGAACAGTCGAAATACGAAAATTTCGCAAATTACGCAGCGCTTGCTGCGGCGCACACAAACATAACTGGCGGAATCGCGTTCATAGTTAAATTCGATTTACCTGTGATTTTGCGCAAGTGGCAGCCAAGTACTGATTTTTCCATTGATTTAAATCAACGTGCGAATTCGCTCCGCTAACGCAGAAACGAATCGCCTGTTCTGTAGTTCAGAAAAATCTACTCTATAGTAAGAACGACGATTGCGCCTTCTACACCATAGGCACCGTGCAGGCCGTGAATACCGGCTACGCCTGAAAGGAGAGTGCCCGAATTCGTCAGCAGGCTCGTCTGGATCCTCTCGCCCACATTGTTGCGCAGGCATTTCTCCAGCGCTTCTCGGAATTCGACGCGAGATTTCACATCGACAAGATCGACGAACGGCACACCAACCAGGCGATCTTCGTTCAAGCCAAGTTTCTTGGCCAATGCCTTGTCACAACGGTCGATCGTGCCCCGCGGCGACAGGCGCGCGTATCCGATGCCACCGTGTATATCCATCGCTGCCAGGATCGATTCCTTGACATCGGCGAGCCGGAAATTGGTGACCTCTTCGGTTATGTCGCGAAACAACGCGACAATGTGATCGCCCCACGGAAAACAACGCATGTGTATCCAGCGCCCTACGTTGAAAAACGAAGGGAAGTCGGCAACGCTCGACTGGCCGGTAGTGGAAGTCCGGATCAGGAGGGATTCCGCAACACTGCCACGAATATTCACGTGGAGGTCCGTCACGGTCAGACCGATCAGGTCCTTGCGCGATTTGTGAAGCATCATTTCCAGCTGCTGGTTGACGGTCTCGATCTTCAGATCGTGGTCCATCACCATCAGGGACTCAGAGATCCAGTTGGCAAAATTTTCGATTACTTCAAGCGGATCGGCCGCTTCACCCGACGCCGATTTGGAAGCATAACCCTGCGCTTCCTCGTAATCTGCAATCGACAATAAAGCGTGTGTTTTACGCCCGTGGTTGGTGACGATTACTGGCCCCGTTTGCGCAGCTTCGCGATATTTCGCGAAGTGGCGGACAAAATCTGCCGCAGTTACATTACGATTATCTTCGTTCATCGCTGTGCCCCTTCAGAACAAGTGGCTCATCTCCCCAGATGCGACGAACGTCATATTGACGCTCATTATGTTAAAAAGTCAATTAAAAGCCTGAATTTACTTAAATTCAACCACAAGCTATCCCTGCTTTTTGATGTGGATCAATATTGGTTTCGTGGTGATCGTTCACAATTTCTGCAATTTTCGGAAATCGACTATCCAAAACCTGAAAGTCGGGTTTGCCGCTCCACGCTAGGAAATCCGCTCGGTTAGTATTTCGAGTTTTCCTTCCAAGGTTCGATGAACCGGACATTTGTCGGCAATTTCGAGCAATTCCGCCACTTCGCTCTGATCGAGGTCACCGTGTAACTCGATCTTGCGATGCAATGCCTGGATCCGCACACCCTTCTCGCAATTTTCGCAATCTGCATGGTAATCGCGCTCGTGAGTCACGTGCACCGTCACACTTTCCAGGGGGAAGCCGACCCGATCTGCATACATCTTCAGTGTCATTGACGTGCACGCACCCAATGATGCGTTCAAAAGATCGTATGGCGTCGGACCTGTATCATCCCCTCCGTAATCGCGCGGCTCGTCAACGATGAACCGGTGACGCGCAGAGTGCACTTCCGTCCCGAACTTTCCATGACCGGATTTCACGACCACGCCTTCTGCAGGGAGAGGCCAATCCTCCTTGAGCGGAAGGTAGCGCTGCGCCCAGCTGGCAATCATCATTGCGGCGAAATGCGCGTCTGCATCATCAAGCAGCAGATGGTCTGCTCCGGCAAGGCTGACAAAGGATTTCGGATGCTTCGCAGCAGCGAACAAAGTGCTGGCATGATCGACACCGACCACCTCGTCGGTCGGGCTATGAAGGATCAGCAGCGGCTTGCGCAGCCTTCCCACCTCCTCCAGCAGATCGACTGCGGAGGTCCGCTCGATGAAATCCTTGCCGAGCGAGAACTCCCGCCCGCCGATCTTTACCTGACCCTCGCCTGTCTCACGGATTGCGTCCAGGTCGCCGTCGATATTCGACAGTACATGCGGCACATCGGAAGGGGCACCGATGGTCGCGATCGCTGCCACGGTGTCCGTTTCCAGCTGATCGGCAGCCGCCAGGACCGCCGCCCCACCGAGACTGTGCCCGACCATGAGTATTGCCGTGCCGAAGCGCTGATAGAGGTAGTTTGCCGCATGGGCGATATCCGCAACATCGGTGACGAAACCGGCCTTCCCGAAATCACCCTCGCTGTCGCCCAGGCCGGTAAAATCGAACCTGAGGCATGCAATGCCCTCGCGCGCCAGTGCACGAGCGACTTCGACCGCTGCACGCGAATTCTTCGTGCAAGTGAAGCAATGCGCGAACAACGCCGCGCCGCGGACCAGGCCGGTCGGCATTTCCAGCGATCCCGCCAGAGTGTGTCCCGATGCAGTCTGGATGGAAACAGGTTCTGTCGGCATTCTCGCTCCGTTTGCTATTCGCGGTATGCTGATGCAACGCGCTCTTGCTCTTCGCGTGCCCTCCCCCTAACGCAAACGTCAAGTTGCAAAGCGAAACTCCAAGGGAGCCTACATGACCGAGACGACGCGCTTCGAGGGCACCAGCTCGTATATCGCCACCGATGACCTGAAAGTCGCAGTGAATGCCGCAGTGACCTTGCGCCGACCGCTCCTGGTCAAGGGCGAGCCCGGCACCGGCAAGACGGTGCTGGCGCATGAAATCGCCAAGGCGACCGGTGCGCCGCTGATCGAATGGAACGTCAAATCGACGACCAAAGCGCAGCAGGGCCTCTACGAATACGACGCGGTTGCCCGTCTTCGCGACGGCCAGCTCGGCGACGAACGCGTCCACGACATTTCGAACTACATCAAGAAGGGCAAGCTGTGGGAGGCCTTCACCAGCCCCGAACTGCCCGTCCTGCTGATCGACGAAATCGACAAGGCCGACATCGAATTCCCGAACGACCTCTTGCAAGAACTCGATCGCATGAGTTTCGACGTGTACGAAACGCACGAGCGGATCGCGGCCAAGGAGCGCCCGATCGTCGTCATCACCTCGAACAACGAGAAGGAACTGCCCGACGCCTTCCTGCGCCGCTGCTTCTTCCACTACATCAAGTTCCCCGACCGCGAGACGATGAAGGACATCATCGAAGTCCACTATCCGGGCATCCAGAAGACACTCGTCAGCAAGGCGATGGATATCTTCTACGAACTGCGCGACGTTCCGGGCCTGAAGAAGAAGCCCAGCACCAGCGAACTGCTCGACTGGCTGAAGCTGCTCCTGAACGAAGACATGCCGCTGGAAGTCCTGCAGGACAGCAATCCCAACAGTGCAATTCCGCCGCTGCACGGTGCGCTGCTGAAGAACGAACAGGACGTGATGATGTTCGAACGGCTTGCCTTCATGGCACGCCGCAACCCGAGCTGATCTGACGCAGGAAAATCAGGTTTGCGGTGCTTCGATCTGCTTGACGAAGCGCTGCAGATCCTCGGTCCGCTCTTTCAGGCTGACGATACGCTCGGACGCAGCGGCAATTTCCCGGCCGTGATTCCCTAGGCGGCCATCACCGGCGTCGATCGCCTTGGTAGACTTTGCGAGGTTTTCCGACATGTGATTGCTCACGTCCCCGATGCGGGACTGGGCACTGTCCACCTCGACCAGCGAGACGCAGACATCCTGGATGGTCTGCTTGATCTGACCAATAGAATGGGAAACATCGCTGCACGCGTCGGCACCCGTCGAAACACGCTCGCTCATGGTCTTCGTTTCGGACGCGAGTGCGTTCACCGTGCGGTTGATCCCGGAAGCCGCCGCCTTGGCCTTGACCGACAGCGCCTGGACTTCGCTCGCGACAGTCTGGAAATTATCGCCGCTGCTGCCGGAGACAGCCGCCTCGATCCGCGCATTCAATGACAGGATGTCGGTCGCATCGGCCAATTCCGCGATCTTGTTGGCCGCTTTCTGCACAACCTCCATCGCCTTCGAAAAGCCTGCAATGCGCTCCATCAGTTCGGGCATGATGGCAATGAGTTCTTCGATCTCTCCCAGTGTAGAATCGATGACCGCTGTGCCATTGCCCAATTGCTCGAGTGCATCTTCGGAGATTGCCTGGGTCGCGCCACTCGCCTGGCTCATTACCTGCTGGTCGGTCGCAATCTTCGCGAGGATGGTCTTGAGCTCGTAGCGACCGGTCCGACCGGCATCGTTTGCGGCAAGCGCTGCTGCGAGAGTGTTCGAGACGTCGTCGAAACCTTCAAGAAGGCGAGCACTCGAGGCGGTGATCCCGCCTTTATGCATCATAGGATTGAGCTGTCCCATACCGACCTCTCCCGACGCTCCTGCGCCAGATCGCCAGTCTCATACTGGCTGAACAAGCATCGCTTTCCGGATCGAATCTCCTGTTCGACTGAGCTTAGATTACGCCAGCCCAGTAAACATTCTATTATTGCTCATTTTGTGTATTTCTTGTAATTTTAGAAAAGCTCTTGTTGCGTCATTTCCGATCGCTTCGGAGGCGATAACCCACAACGAAGTTACCCCAACGCCGACCATTGATTACAAACGGAATACTGGCGCAACGCATCAGCCAGAACTTACCGTCCGCGCGTGGCTGGCGATAAGTGTACATGCTGTAGGTTTCGAGCGGCATGCTTTCCCACTTGCGCCGATCGACCTCAATCATCCGCCCGTTGAAGCAATAAAGTTCGTCATGCTTCAGGTCGCCTGTCGGCGCCTGGGATTGCGCCGAGATATGGGTCGGCAGATAGCCGTTCATGTCATTCAGCAACGCAAAGATGATCGCGTCATCCTTCTCCGTCGTTGCGTCCAGGATGGGTCGCCAATTTTCGTGCGCCCAATCCATCAGGCGGTTGCGATAACGCTTTGGTTTGCTCCCCGCGATCTCCTGGTAATTCTCGTCGAAAATCTGGCTTTCGCTGATGACGCCGTCGGCAAGGGCCTGCTCGGTGACGCGCATTGCCTCCGCGTGACCTTCGGTGGCCGCTTTCGCCATCCTCTCATCGATCGCGGCGACGCCGGAATGAACGAGCTGGTTGAACAGGTCGTTGGCAATATCTTCCAGACCGGTAAGGCGCTCGCTCGATCGGCTCAGCTGGCGGTCGTTGGCGTCGGATGCCGCATCGAAGGATTCAAGGACATCCTTCACTCGCAACACGTGGTCGCTGATGGTGCAGGTCGAGCGCGCAATCTGGTCGTTCTGCTTGTCGACCTCTTCGACCAACTGGACAACGCTGCCGAGCGTCTGCTCGATGCGAGAGACGCTTTCCTGCGCCAGGCGGCTCTCGGATGCA
Organism: Altererythrobacter epoxidivorans; assembly: GCF_001281485.1. NCBI lineage: Bacteria > Pseudomonadati > Pseudomonadota > Alphaproteobacteria > Sphingomonadales > Erythrobacteraceae > Altererythrobacter > Altererythrobacter epoxidivorans. The sequence goes on along the minus strand of NZ_CP012669.1, from coordinate 1,079,305 downwards.
CCATCCTCGATCTGGGTGATGACTGTGCCGGCCTCGGACGCGAGAGCATCCATGGTCTTGCCGATTTCTTCGGTGGCCTTGCGCGTATTGGCGGCGAGCGTCTTGACCTCTGTCGCCACGACCGAAAAATTCGCGCCTGCATCACCCGCCCGCTGCGCCTCGATAGAGGCATTGAGCGCGAGCATGTTCGTCGTCTCGGCTATCTTCTCGATGTCGAGCGTGCTGCGGCGCACCTGGTCCATGGCGGCGGCAAAGCCGGTCACATGATCGGTCAGCGCGCCGACGAGTTCGATCAGTTCGTTGATCCGTTCGAGCGATCCGCTGATCAGTTCGGTCCCCTCGCCAAGCCTGGCGATGGCTTTTTCGGACAGCAGGCGGGCTTCGTCGCTCGCCTGGCTGACGCGGTCCTGGTCGGCTTCGAGTTCCTGGATGTTCTGGCGCAATGCCAGGTGATCGTCGCGAAGGCTGTTGCTGCTGCCTATCACGCTGGAAATCAGCCCAGCGACATTGGAAGCGGTATCGACCACACGCCCGCAATTGTCGGGCAATCCGCGAAGAACGGTCTCTTCGGAAATCTCTATCTTGCGATACTCGGTCATTTGCCCTCCCGACAAATGGCCGCCTGATTGCCCACGCTGCTCGATATTTTCCAAGTCAGCGATAGCGGCGGCTATTTGATTATCTCAAAGTACGTAGGCCAGCTCGAAATCACCCCAGCGCCGACCGTTTACGATGATCGGAACATAGACATTGCGCACGATATGGTAGGTCTTGCCGTCGCCTTCCTGGCGATAGACCGCCATCATGTATGGCGCGGTGCTCTTCTTCGCGGCAATATCGACGCCTTCGAGCATGATCCGGCCGTTGCGGCAGTATTTCGTATCATGCGCGAGATCGCCCGTCGGCTTACGCGAACAATCGGTGATATGCGTCGGCAGGAAGCCGTTCATGTCGGCGCTCGAACACATGCGAACGACGCCGCCGTCGGCAACCACACCATCGAAAATCGGGCGCCAGTTGGCATCGGCCCAATCGCTGAACGACGTGCGGAACAGTTTCGGATTCGTGCCCGGCACTTCGCGATAGTTCTGGTCGAACATCGCATCGATCCTGAGCTTGCCTTCCGCGATGGCCTTTTCTGCCGTTTCGGCAACACGGCGCGCAACGCTCTGGGCGCGCTCGACCTGTACACTGTCCTCGGGCGAAAGCCCGGCCTTCACGATCTGGTCGAACATGTCGCTGGCAGTCAATTCCAGCTCTTCCATCCGGCTATGCGCCTGTTCGAGCTTGGCCTCGTTATCGATGGCCGCCGTGTCATAGCTGTCGAGCACGTTCTGGACGCGCTGGACATGGCCGCTGATCGTGCTGGTCGAACGTGCGATCTGGTCGTTCTGCTTGTCGACTTCCTCGACAAGTTCTCCAACGCTCGAAATGGTCCGCTCGATCTGCGAGACGGAGGCCTTGGCCTCGTCGCTTGCCTGCGAGCCGGTCTGGATGCGTTCGATGACGAGGCTCGCCTCGGATCCCAGCGCTTCGACCGTGGCTGAAATCTCGTCGGTTGCCTTGCGCGTATCGTTCGCGAGGCTTTTCACTTCGCCTGCGACGACAGCAAATGTCCGTCCGGCATCACCTGCGCGCATCGCCTCGATCGTTGCATTGAGGGCGAGGATATTGGTCGTTTCGGCAATTTCCTCGATGTCCTTGGCGCTGCGACGCACCTGTTCCATCGCGGCGGCGAAGCTCGTAACATGCTGCGAAAGCGCTTCGACCAGCCCGAGGACCGAATTGATCTTGCCGAGCGATGCGTGGATCAGGCTCGTGCCCTCACCAAGCCGTTCGATCGCACGTTCGGACAGGAGGCGAGCTTCGTCGCTGGCTTCGGCGACCTTTTCCTGATCAGCCTCAAGCTCGGTTACGGTCCCCCGCAGGGCCGTATGTTCGTCACGCAGTTTTTCGGACGATTCGATGACAGCCTGGAGAATGCCCGCGACATCGGTGCAACTGACGGTCACATCCCCGCAGCTGGCAGGAATACGATCAAGCGCCTGAACACCCTCGCCGTTTATCTCAATTGCTTTCATCTAGCGCCCCGAACCCCGAATTTCGAAATAGTCAGTGGACACAGGTAACCGTTCATGGTTTCCGAATGTTTAAGCCTGATGCAATTAATGCAGCCGCTGGCGCTGAGCGCGGAGCGGCGCTAGGAGTGCGGAATGTTTTTCAACTTCGTCGACGAGCTTCGCGCAGCGGGCATTCCCGCGAGCTTCAAGGAACACCTCACCTTGCTCGAGGCGCTCGACAAGGATGTGATCGAACAGAGCCCCGAGGAGTTTTATTACCTCTCGCGCGCCACCTTCGTGAAGGACGAAGGGATGATCGACCGGTTCGACCAGGTATTCGCGAAGGTTTTCAAAGGTATCTTGTCGGATTACGGACAGAACCCCGTGGAAATCCCCGAGGACTGGCTTAAGGCCGTTGCCGAGAAATTCCTCTCCGAAGAAGAGATGGAGAAGATCAAGAGCCTGGGCGACTGGGACGAGATCATGGAAACGCTGAAGAAGCGGCTCGAAGAGCAGCAAAAACGCCACGAGGGCGGCAACAAGTGGATCGGCACGGGCGGCACCTCGCCCTTCGGCCATTCGGGCTACAATCCGGAAGGCGTGCGGATCGGCGGCGAGAGCAAGCACAAACGCGCGATCAAGGTCTGGGAAAAGCGCGAGTTCAAGAACCTCGACAACACCAAGGAACTGGGTACCCGCAACATCAAGATGGCCCTTCGCCGACTGCGCCGCTTCGCACGCGAAGGTGCGGCCGACCAGCTCGACATCGACGCGACGATCGACGGCACGGCCAAGCAGGGCTGGCTCGATATCCATATGCGGCCGGAGCGGCGCAACGCGGTCAAACTGCTGCTGTTCCTCGATGTCGGCGGTTCGATGGATCCTTTCATCAAGCTGTGCGAAGAATTGTTCAGTGCGGCGACTACCGAGTTCAAAAACCTCGAGTTTTTCTATTTCCACAACTGCCTCTACGAAGGCGTGTGGAAGGATAACAAGCGCCGTTGGCAGGAACGTACCAAGACCTGGGACGTGCTTCACAAATATGGTCACGACTACAAGGTCATCTTCGTAGGCGATGCCGCGATGAGCCCCTACGAGATTACCCATCCCGGCGGCAGCGTGGAGCATATGAACGAAGAGGCAGGCGCGATCTGGATGCAGCGTGTGACCAACACCTATCCTGCGACCGTTTGGCTGAACCCGGTGCCCGAGAAGCAGTGGAATTATTCCCAGTCGACCAAGGTCATCAAGCAGCTGGTAAATGATCGGATGTACCCGCTCACGCTCGACGGTCTCGATGACGCAATGCGCGAACTGAGCCGCAAGCACGGGTAGACTTCGGTTCGATGAGCCTGCCCGACGGTATCAGCCTGCGCGACCCGCGACCGATTGCCGCCGAAAGCCCCTATACATTCGAATTGCCGCATCCCGAGCACGTGGCCGCGGCGCGCGAAGGCGATCTGGTAAAGGCGATCTTTGTCGATCGTGATGGCGCTTACGATGCCGAACGCATGTGGATGCGCATCGAAAACCGCACAGCCGGCGCGTTTGTCGGTGTGCTCGACAACGAACCATCGGACATGGTGAACCTGGCTTGCGGCGATCCCGTCACGGTTCCGATCGACCATGTCATCGGCGTTTTCACCGGGGATGGCCGCGAACTTCCAGAAGTCGAACCACGGAGAACCTACTGGGATCGCTGTTTCGTCGACGCATGCGTTGCCGATGGCCGTTGCCATGCCGATTACCTCTACCGTGAAGAGCCGGACATGACCGAGGATGGCGACAAATACCTCGACAGCGGGTGGCGGATCAGGGGAACGGTCGGGGCCATCGCTATCGACAAGGAGAACGGCGACAAGCCGCGCTACATCGCCATCGGCGCAGTCCTCAATGCCGACGACCGCTGGGTCGACCTGGTCGACCGGGATCACCCATGCGCCTTCCAATGGGATGAGGAAGCGCAGCAATACATCGAACTGGATCGCTAGCCGAAGGGGGCGTCTATCGATCGTGCTGGCTCGCTGAACCAGCGCGGCCCACTCTCCGTCATATAGAAGCAGTCTTCCAGCCTGATCCCGAATTCGCCGGGAATGTAGATCCCTGGCTCGTTCGAAAAGCACATGCCTGCCGCAAGCGCGGTTGTCTCGCCGCGTACGAGGTTGACCGGTTCATGCCCGTCGAGGCCGATCCCGTGCCCTGTCCGGTGCGAGGTCCCGGGCAACTTGTACCCTGGGCCGTAGCCCAGCGATTCGTAATACTGACGTACGGCGTCGTCGACCTGCCCGGCCTCCACACCGATCTTTGCGGCCTCGAAAGCCACCTCCTGCCCCATGCGCATCTGAGCCCAGACCATTCGCTGTTTCGCCGTCGCTTCACCGAATACGAAGCTTCGGGAAATATCCGATTGATATCCATGCACATTGCAGCCGCTGTCGAGCAATACGACCTCGCCGTCGCGCACATGCTGCGGCTTGCCGGTCCCGTGGGGGTACGCACTCGCTTCACCCAGCAGGACCAGTGCGAATTCGGGCGATCCACCCATCTGCCGGGTCGCACCGTTGATAAGGGCGCCGATGTCCTGTGGTGTCATCCCCTCTTCGATGCGCGGAAAAGCGTAACGATAGGCGGCCAGAGTAATCTCGTTCGCGGTTTGCATCAGGGCGAGTTCGGCCGGCGATTTGCGCATCCGGCAACCGCGTACGACCGGATTTGCGCTGGTAATCTGAGCTTCGGGCATGGCGTGACCCAATGCATCGACGGCGAAGAAACGCACGGTTTCCTCGATCCCGATCTTGCCAGACTTTAGGCCGCGTGATCCAAGCCATTCGGCAATCAGGGCCAGAGGATCTTCATCCTCGTCCCAGGTGAGGATTTCCGCCTCGATCGCCAGGCTTTCGCGGACCGATGGTTCCTCGAAGAATGGTGTCACAATGGCGATCTCGCCGTCGCGGGTCAGCACGGCACCCGTCAGTCGCTCGCTGCGCCACCAATGTACGCCGGTGAAATAGACCAGACTGGACCCCGCCTCTACCAGCACTGCATCGATATCGTTGGCCTGCATGAGCGAGGCCGCCATCGCGACACGGGAAAGGCGCTCCTCGACGCTGATCGGCGATGCATTCGCCGCAAGATTTGGCAATTCGTCGCCAAAAGCCAGGCTACCCGACGAGAAAGCGAATGGAGTTGCGGCCGCCGTTGCCGTCGCTGCGATAAATCTGCGTCGGTCCATAACCCCGCCCCCTCTAGTACAGCAGGTGCTGGCGCAATGTTGCAATCCAGCTTGCCTCGTCATTGGACGCAAGCGCGTCCAGATCGCCCGGTTGCGCCGCCTTGTCATCGACCCATTCACGCAGCGCGGGGCCGCCGTTGATCACGTCGATGGCGAGCCGGTCGAGCTCGTACTCATAGGGGAAGTCGCGCCAGAGATCGTAATCCGGATAGAGATTGCGGATCGCCTTGAAGGCAAGCGCCTGAAGCCGCCATGGCCGGAAGCGTTCATGGTCGTAAAACGGACCTTCTGCGTGGATCATCAGAGAGTTGCAGAGTGAACCTGCGTGCTTGTGAAAGGTAGGTTCGAACCAGCATTCGCGCAAAGCGCAGCCTGCGAGCCAGTCTGGTTCGAGCGATGCCATTTCCGTGAAGACAGCCTTCGCATCGACGTCAGGTGCGCCGAACAGCACTTCGAGCGGCCGGGTAGTGCCCCTGCCCTCGCTCAAGGTCGCACCTTCGAGCATTACCGTACCGGCATAGGCCCGTGCCATGTTTACATTGGCCGCGTTCGGGCTGGGATTTATCCAGATCCGGTCCGTGGGCCAGCCATGCCCGGGACCATCGGGATCCCAGCCTTCCATTTGGATCACGCGGTAATCGACGTCGAGGCCGAAATGGTCGATGAACCAGTGGCCCATTTCGCCCATCGTCAGGCCGTGGCGCATAGGCATCGGGGCTGCTCCGACGAAACTCTCCTGGCCCGGTACCAGAAGCGTGCCTTCGACCGGTCGGCCGGCCGGATTAGGCCTGTCGAGAACCCATACGGCTTTTCCTGTTTTGGCCGCTTCTTCAAGGAGATAGAGCAGGGTCGTTACAAAGGTATAGATGCGGCAGCCGAGGTCCTGGAGATCGAAGAGGAAAACGTCGGCAGACGACATCATCTGTCCCGTCGGGCGCCTCACTTCTCCATAGAGCGAGAAAACCGGGATGCCGTATTGTGGATCGGTTTCATCCGCAGTTTCGACCATGTTGTCCTGCTTGTCGCCCTTCAGTCCGTGCTGAGGTCCGAAAGCGCTGGTCACGTTCACACCGCATTCGATCAATGCATCGAGTGAATGGACGAGGTTGGCTGTCACAGATGCCGGATGCGCGACCAAAGCGACCCGTTTGCCCTGAAGCTCGGCAAGCAGCTTGTCCTCCGTCAGGAGCCGGTCGATGCCGAAAAGAACAGTCATTCAAGGGTCTCCAGTTCGATGGTCCTGCCACAAGCGTGGTGGAAGTCGGGCTTACCTGCAGGATGGGCAAGCGCCCAGTACTGGATGTCCCCATTTTCCAGTTCGATGACGGAAGTTAGCCCCGCTGTAGCGGGTAAAGGCAGAGAGGTCGCGACACTGGCCTTCAGGATGAATTCCCGGTCATTGCGCGAGCAAGCAATAGCTATTGCATCGACCGGCGCGTTGCTCATTCCCTCGCGCGTGGCCGTAAAGGCATAGCTTGCCCATCGGCTCGATGGCGAAAAGTTGAACTCGCGATAGGCGATCTCGCCCTTGCCCTGCCAGAAGACCTCGAAACAGGTCGCCTTCCACAGCCCGTCCGTCCGTTCGGCAACTTGATGCTCCGGAAACCGGACGCGCGCCAGATCGCCTGCCACACGGTATTCGACCTCAAAGCCCTGCGATGTTGGATCGAGGCTCGCGCTGATCGAATTGATTGGGCCGTCGACGCAATCCGGATGCAAAATCAGGGATTTCATTATCGCTGCCTAAGTTTGTGAGAAGCGCACCGCAAGAGGCTTACACGACGCTTCGTCCGCTGCTAGAGGCGGCGCATCATGAGCACCTACAAATCCGATCTCCTGCGTGTTCTTTCCGAACGCGGCTATATCCACCAGATGACCAATGCAGAGGGTCTGGACGCCCTCGCCCAGACGCAGGTCATTCCCGGATATATCGGCTTCGACGCCACGGCACCCTCGCTGCACATTGGCAGCCTGGTGCAGATCATGATGCTGCGTCGCCTTCAGCAGGCTGGGCACAAGCCGGTCGTCGTGATGGGTGGCGGTACGACACGTATCGGCGATCCGACCGGCCGCGACGAGAGCCGCAAGATGCTGACCGACGAGGCGATCGAAGAGAATATCGCCGGCATCCGCACCGTTTTTGAAAAGCTGCTCAAGTTCGGCGACGGTCCGACCGACGCGGTCATGGTCAACAATAACGACTGGCTGGGCAAGCTCGGTTACATCGAGCTGCTGCAGGAAGTGGGCACGCATTTCACCGTGAACCGGATGCTCACTTTCGATTCGGTCAAGCTGCGCCTCGACCGCGAACAGCCGATGACCTTCCTCGAATTCAATTACATGATCCTGCAGGGATATGATTTCCGCTACCTGGCCAAGGAAATGGGCGTGCGCCTGCAGATGGGCGGCAGCGATCAATGGGGCAACATCGTCAACGGCATGGAGCTCGGCAGGCGCATGGACGGGACCGAACTGTTCGGCCTGACCACGCCGCTGCTGACCACGGCAGATGGCGCGAAGATGGGCAAGACCGCTGCCGGCGCGGTATGGCTCAATGAAGCGCAGCTGCCGAGCTACGACTTCTGGCAATACTGGCGCAACGTGGACGACCGCGACGTCGGGCGCTTCCTCCGCCTGTTCACCGACCTTCCACTCGACGAGATCGAACGCCTTGAATCGCTCGAAGGCGCTGAGATCAACGACGCCAAGGTCGTGCTCGCCAACGAAATCACGAAGCTCGTCCGCGGCGAGGAAGCAGCCAAGGCCGCCGAAGCCACTGCGAAGGAAACCTTCGCCGGCGGCGGTGCGGGCGAGGACCTGCCGACGCTCTCCGTTGGCGAGGAAGGGATGCGGATCGGTGCCGTGCTGACCGCAATCGGCTTCACCCAGTCGAATGGCGAGGCAAAGCGGAAACTGGCAGAAAGCGCGGTCAAACTGGACGAACAGGTGGTCACCGATCCCGGTTTCCTCGTGCTTCCCGATGGGCCTGACCCGATCAAGATCAGCCTCGGCAAGAAGAAGCACGGACTGCTTTATCGCTGACCTCCCCCATTTGGGGGACATGGACGCTGTCCCAAAATAGGACAGTAAGCCTTTACAAAATATCAGCCTTTCTGGCGCATTAGTGATCGCTGACAACCAAGCAGTGGAGGGTCACATCTGTGTCTGCGGGAGCAAACCTTAGCGTAACCGACATGCGCCGCGCGGCGCGTCACCCGGTCGATTTTCCGGTGATCGTCGAGCATCACAAGCGTGGTGACATCAATATGCATGTCGCCAATATTTCAGCGCACGGCTTCATGGTCGACGATTCTGCAGGATTGCAGCGCGGGGACCGCGTGATCATTCGCCTGCCTGTCGTCGGGCGGATCGAGGCCTATGTCATATGGAACCGCGACGATCGTGCCGGATTTCAGTTCGAACGGATCATCCGTCTCGACGATTTCATGGCGATCATCGACACGCTTCAGCCGAACCCGCGCCTGCGCCGTTCGCGCTAAGTAGTTACGCTTCCAAATCAGCTAGATTTTGACGTCTTGGCAGGCCCTCTGCGGCCTGCCATTGCGTATGCGTGAGCGACGCCGACACCACCCAAAACCACCCGTTCAAAATCGCCAATTTCCGGGCATACTGGCTCGCGCGGCTGACGATGACGCTGGCTCAATATGCCATGCTGCTAATCATCGGGTGGCAGACCTACAATATAGCGCGTGACGACGGACTGGGGCTGGCAGCAGCCTCGGGCCAGCTTGCGCTGATCGGCTTGCTGCAATTCGCGCCCCTGTTCGTCCTGACGCCATTCGCCGGATTAGCAGCCGACAAGTTCGACCGCAGGAACATTGCCCGCCTGACCGTGACGCTCCAGATGCTGTGCGCGGTCGGCCTCGCCTGGGCGACTTGGTCGGGAGTCATCAGCCTCGCCATCCTGTTCACTGTTGCCGTCCTGCTCGGCATTGCGCGGGCTTTTTCGGGTCCGGCGCTTTCAGCGCTCGCTCCCAACCTGGTTCCGAAATCGATCCTGCCCAATGCCATCGCACTGTCTTCGATCAGTTGGCAGGTCGGGATGATCGTAGGACCGGCCCTGGGTGGCTATCTCTATGTCCTCGATCCGGCAGCACCCTATGCGGCTGCGGCGGGACTTTTCATCGTCGCATTCCTCGCAATCGCGTTCATCGGCAACGTCCCGCAGCCAGCGTTGAAGAAGGGTGTCCACCCCGTCAGCCAGATCGTTGATGGCCTGCATTACGTGATCCAGAACAAGATGGTATTGGGTTCCATCACCCTAGATCTGTTTGCGGTTTTCCTCGCCGGTGCCACGGCTCTTTTCCCGGTTTATGCGCGCGACATCCTGCAGGTCGGCGCAACCGGCCTCAGCCACCTTGCCATGGCACCCGCCAGCGGGGCAGCAGTCACGGCACTGTGGTTCTCGATCAATCCGCTCAAGAACAATGTCGGTCCCAAGATGCTCTGGGCGGTCGGCATTTTCGGTTGCGCCACGGTCATCTTCGGCCTGTCGACATCGATGCCGCTGAGCCTTGCGATGCTGTTCATCGTCGGCGCCGCCGATATGTTCAGCGTCTATATCCGCCAATCGCTGATCCAGCTTCACACGCCTGACGACAAGCGGGGCCGCGTTTCGGCAGTCTCACAATTGACCATCAGCGCATCGAACGAATTCGGCGACTTCTTCTCGGGAAGCTTGGCATTCCTGCTGGGGCCGGTCGCGGCGGTCGTAACCGGGGGTGCCGGGGCCATCGCAACTGTGTTACTCTGGGCGAAGCTGTTTCCGGTCTTGCGGACGACGAAGACGTTCGACCCTCCTCCCGAATTGCTGGAAGACAGCACAGAACAAAAGATCAGGAGTTAGCCATGAAAGCTGCCAATATCCTCGAAACCATCGGCCGCACCCCGCATGTCAGGGTGTCCAAGCTGTTTCCTGATCACGAGGTCTGGATCAAGTCAGAGCGCAGCAATCCGGGCGGTTCAATCAAGGACCGTATTGGCGTTGCCATGATCGAAGATGCAGAGGCCAGCGGCGCGCTCAAGCCCGGTGGCACGATCATCGAGCCCACCAGCGGCAACACTGGTATCGGCCTTGCGATGGCGGCGGCGGTGAAGGGTTACAAGCTCGTGCTCGTCATGCCGGAATCTATGTCGCTCGAACGTCGCAGGCTGATGCTGGCATATGGCGCGAGTTTCGACCTGACCCCCAAGGAAAAGGGCATGAAAGGCGCGATCGAACGTGCCACGCAGCTCATTTCTGAAACCGAAAATTCCTGGATGCCAAGCCAGTTCGACAATGATTCCAACTGGAAGGTCCATGTGCGGACGACCGCCAAGGAAATCCTCGAAGATTTCGCCGATACGCCGATCGACGTTCTTATCACAGGTGTTGGCACCGGCGGACACCTGACCGGCTGCGCTGAGGAACTGAAGCGGCACTGGCCACAGATGAAAGCGTTCGCGGTCGAACCCAGCCTTTCGCCGGTTATTTCAGGCGGCCAGCCCTCTCCCCACCCCATCCAGGGCATTGGTGCGGGCTTCATCCCGGAAAACCTGCATACCCAGTCGATCGACGGTGCGATCCAGGTCGATCCTGAAGATGCGAAGGAAATGGCCCGCCGGTCCGCTAGCGAGGAAGGAATGCTCGTCGGGATCTCTTCCGGCGCAACCCTGGCCGCGATCAAGCGCGCCTTGCCCGAAATCGAACCCGGCATGCGGGTCCTCGGCTTCAATTACGACACGGGCGAGCGCTATCTTTCGGTGCCCGATTTCCTGCCGGAATAAATCCGGCAGGGCTTGCGCGCCCTCAATCCGGCAAGCTAGTCCCGTTGCATCCGTGTAGGGGGAATGGATCATCCGCTGGGTCGTCGCTCTGGCAATCGCGCATTTCGTGCTCGCGCTCGTCATCGGCGACCGCGCGCTGGCCGATTACTTCACGCTGACGACCATCGGCGAGGCTGTGTCGATCCTCGTCATTCCGCCGATCCTGATCTTCCTCGTGCTGCTGGTTCGGGCAGTCCTTGCTCGTCCAGACAATCTCATCGGGGATGTGAAGGACACGCTGGTCGCGAACCGCCAACGCTTCGCATCGGGTATCGTGCTGCTGGGCTGCTATGTGCTCGTCAACCGTGCCTATCGCGCGATCAAGGTCTCCATCCCGTCGATCAATGAATATTGGGCCGACCCGCTTTTCACGCGCTGGGACCGGGCGATCTTCGGGACCGATCCCTGGCGGCTGACACACGAAATGTTGTCACCCCTCGCTTCGCAATTCATCGACATGATTTATCTGCTGTGGCTGCCCGTAATGCTCCTGGCATTCGGTTTCGCAGCCTTCGCAAAGGAACCCGCGTTCCGCGTCAGGGCGGCGCTCAGCTATTTTCTCGTATGGATCCTGCTCGGAAATATCCTGGCGATCGTTTTCGCTTCCGTCGGCCCGTGTTTCTACGGCGACTTCTATCCGGCCAATCCGTTCACCGGACTTGAACAGGCACTCGCCGCGCAAAATGCCACCGCGCTGAAGGTGCAAGGATACCTACTGGAAAGCGCGGGAAACGAGGCGATCGGAAATGGCATCAGCGCCCTTCCCTCCGTCCACTGCGGAATGACCATGCTGATCGTGCTGATGCTGCACAACCGCTTCGGTTGGGGCTGGCAGACGATCCTTGCGATATTCTATCACCTCGCGATCCTAGTCGGCTCAGTGCATCTCGGATGGCATTACGCTGTCGACGGCCTGTTCTCGACTGCTGCGGTGCCGTTGATATGGTGGCTGATGGGCAGAGCGGTGCGGCTGATGCAGTTGGAGGACCGGAAAGCGTGACGATTGAGGAAATCAGCTATCGGGACGGCGCGATTGATCTCAAGGGCACCCTGTACCGTCCCTCGGGCGTTGCTCGTGCCGCAGTCGCCGTCTTTCCTACCATCATGAACCCGACCCCTGCTGTCGAAGCGAAGGCGCGCGCGCTGGCGGACGCCGGCTTCTTGGCGATGATCTGCGACTTTTACGGGGCAACCCCCGCAGATTTCGCCCAGTCGCAAGAATGGGCCCGTGCTCTGGTCTCTAATCCCGATGCGCATCGCGCCCGCCTTCGTGCGAGCCTCGCGGCGTTGGGAAAGATTGCACCGGACTTGCCAATAGGAGCGATCGGGTTCTGCATGGGCGGGCAGGCGGTGCTCGAACTGGCCCGCGACGGAGCCGACCTGTTTGTCGTGGCAAGCTTCCACGGTTTGCTCGAAACGCTCCGCCCTGCGGAAGAAGGCGCTGTCAAGGCCCGCATTCTGGTCTGCCACGGCGATGCCGACACTCTCGTACCGCGCGATCATGTCACCACTTTCTGGGAAGAGATGGACCGGGCCGGGGCCAATTGGCATTTCCATTCCTACAGCGGCGTTCCACACGGCTTTACCAATCCCAATCCCTCACCGACGGGCGCTGTTGCCTATGACGCGAGTGCCGACCGCCAAAGCTGGGCCGCGCTGATGAGCCTGCTCGACGAGGAACTTGGCTAAAAAGAAAAAGGCCCAGACAAACGCCCGGGCCTCTTCCAATAGATTGTTCGCAAATCAGGCTGCGGTGAGGAATGCCTCTTCCGGCAGGGCCATCATGTGCTCTGCACCAGCTTCGAGCTTGCGGCGAAGCGCGCCTGCATCCGGCAGGTAACGCTCGGCGTAATACTTCGCCGAAACGAGCTTGGCTTCGTAGAATGCGGGATCCGCAGCGCTACCGTCTGCGAGCTTTGCAACAGCGACCTTGGCCATGCGAAGCCACATATAACCCAGCGTCACAATGCCCATGATGTGCATGTAGTGATGCGCGCCAGCACCAAGATTGTTCGGATTGGTCATGGCGTTCTGCATGAACCACATCGTCGCAGCCTGCTGTTCGCCAAGCGCTTTTTCGAGGCGCTCGGCAACCGGAGCCAACTTCTCGTTGCTTTTCGCTGACGCAATTTCCTCGCCCACGAGCTTGAAGAATGCCTGGATCGCCGCGCCACCATTCTGGGCCAGCTTACGGCCGCAAAGGTCCATGGCCTGGACACCGTTAGTGCCTTCGTAGATCTGCGCGATACGGCTGTCGCGAACGAACTGGCTCATGCCCCATTCTTCGATGTAGCCATGGCCGCCGAACACCTGCTGCATATTGTTGGCGACTTCATAGCCCTTGTCGGTGCCGTAACCCTTGATGACGGGCGTCAGCAGGCTGATCATCTCCATCGCTTCGGCGCGTTCTTCCTCGGTCTGGGCCTTGTGGCTCAAATCTTCGAGCAAGGCGCCCCACAGGCAGAGTGCACGCATGCCTTCGTTGAAGACCTTCGCGTCCATCAGCATGCGGCGAACGTCGGGGTGAACGAAGATAGGGTCGGCCTTCGCTTCAGGCTCTGCCGGACCGGTAAGGGCGCGGCCCTGGCGACGATCGAGCGCATAGGCGACGGCGTTCTGATAGGCTGCCTCGGCCTGTGCGAGGCCCTGCATGCCAACGCCGAGGCGCGCTTCGTTCATCATGATGAACATTGCAGCCAGACCCTTGTTCTCCTCGCCGACGAGCCAACCCTTGGCGCCGTCGTAGTTGAGGAGGCAGGTCGAATTGCCGTGGATGCCCATCTTGTGCTCGATCGAACCGCAGACGACGCCGTTGCGTTCGCCGACTGATCCATCCTCGTTCACGAGGAACTTTGGCACGACGAACAGGGAAATACCCTTTGAACTGTCGGGAGCACCCGGTGTCTTGGCCAGCACGAGGTGGATGATGTTTTCCGCCATGTCGTGCTCACCGGCCGAGATGAAGATCTTGGTGCCGGTGATTGCATAGCTACCGTCACCGTTAGGCTCTGCCTTCGTGCGGATGAGACCCAGATCGGTACCGCAATGCGGCTCTGTCAGGTTCATTGTGCCGGTCCATTCGCACGTCACCATCTTGGGGACATAGGTCTGGATCTGCTCGTCCGTACCCTTGGCCAACAGGGCAGCAATCGCGCCGTTGGTCAGGCCCGGATACATGCCGAACGCCTGGTTGGCGGACGACATCATCTCTTTCAGCGCGAAGCCGACTACCTGCGGAAGGCCCTGGCCACCCAGCTCTTCCGGCTGCGACAGCGTGCCCCAGCCCGCCTCGCGGTACATGTCGAAAGCTTCCTTGAAGCCGGTCGGCGTCGTTACCGAGCCGTCTTCGTGGCGGGTGCATCCTTCGATATCGCCGACGCGGTTCAGCGGGGCGATGACTTCGGATGTGAACTTGCCCGATTCGTCGAGAATCGATTCAACCATGTCGGGCGTCGCGCCCTCGAAACCGGGAAGGTTCCCATAGCTTTCGATGTCGAGCATCTCGTTGATGATGAAGCGGAAGTCGCGATTGGGGGCTTTATAGCTGGGCATCTGCGTGTCCTTGCGTGGGGAATTTATCGGTGCAGCGAAACGCTCTTCGCCTCAGGAAGGATCGAGACCTTCGATCATCTTGATGAACTCGGTGAGTTCACGGATCGAAGAATCGATATCCGCCCGTTGACGCTTGAGCTTGGCCACGTGTTCCCGGCATTTCTCGATCGTGACGCGGCGCTGTTCTACGCGGCCGTCGTCAAGATCGTAGAGATCGATCATTTCCCGAATTTCGGTCAGGCTGAACCCGACGTTCTTTGCGCGCATGATCCATGCGAGCCGGGCGCGGTCACGCTTGGAATAGACGCGGGTCAGGCCGACTCGCGCCGGCGCAATCAATCCCTCGTCTTCGTAGAAGCGCAGCGCGCGTGCGGTGCAGCCGAATTCGGATGTCAGATCGGAAATGGTAAACTGTTCGCGAGCCAGCTTGTCAGGGCGTTCGAGATGCGCCCCGGAATGCTTGCGACGCTCACCATTTTTGGGATCATTTGCTGGTACACTAGCCATGACCCCAAATAGCTTACCTTTACGTTAGCGTCAAGTATTGACCCTTACGAGAGCGTCATCCTCGAGCAACCGGTAAAAACAGCTTTCCGCCCCCGTGTGGCAAGTCGGCCCTGCTGGATCGCAGCGAAGAACGAGCGCGTCCTGGTCACAATCGACCAGGATTTCGCGCACGGACAGCACGTTTCCGCTGCTTTCGCCTTTCATCCACATGGCCTGGCGCGAGCGCGACCAGAAATGCGCCTTGCCGGTCTGGCGCGTCAGAGCGATCGCTTCCTCGTTCATGAAAGCGACCATCAGAACGCCACCCGTTTCGGCGTGAACGACAACCGCGGTTAGCAAACCGCTGGCGTCGAATTTGGGCATGAAGCGCGACCCCGCTTCGCGCTCCACGGCGTCAGATGATGATGACACGAAACTTCCTTCGGCAAGTTGAGGCGTACATGCGATAATTTGTTGCACGATAACCACAGATCACGTTCAAAATCCAACCCCGGTGAAGATGACGCTTTTAAGAAATGACTTTGTTTGAGACATTTCTGCTTACGGACTTGATGGTTCGTCACCGAACACACGGTACCAACAGAGTGCCAGGTTCAGGGGGTAGTCGGTAGCCTGGCAACAGGGGGTGTTGTGGCAACCGGCTCGAACGATGAGGGATAGAATCCTGATGGCTTCTAAGGGGGAATGCCATCTGAGCTCTCCAAGAGCGGATTCAAGGTAATTCGTCACGTGGCGCCCGAGGCTTTATGCCTCGGGCGTTTCACTTTGTGGCGCCAAGTTGCTCTTCCATATCCAGTGTTTGTGCGCTGCCCTTCACGACGGCATCATCAATGACGCGAGCAAAGCAGGCTATCCGAACCGAATTTGCTCCTGCTTTCAACAGGGCGTGGACGCAAGCGTCGGTCGTTGCTCCGCTCGTCAACACGTCGTCCACCAGGAAGACCTTCTGGTCCCGAATCTCTTGCACCCGACTTTGCCTGACCCTGATTGCACCCTTCAGAACCTTGGCACGAGCTTTCTTGCCAAGACCGCCCAGGGACGGCGTGGCGACAGTCCTTTCGAGCGCGTCCACGCACAGTCGCCCTTTACCTCCGCGAACCAGCTCACTCGCCAAGAGAGCAGCCTGATTGTAGCCGCGCGACCAGAGCCGCCATCGATGAAGCGGCACCGGCACGACTATAGGAAGTTCGCCATCCTCGATATCGGGCAGACGTGCCGCCATCATGCGCCCCAGCAACGGCGATAGGCCGATCTTGCCTCCGTGCTTGAACGACAGGATGAGCTTGCGCGACACTTCGTTGTAGAATGTCGCTGCGAAAATGCCCGAATGCTTGGGATTTTTGACGAGACATTGCGCGCATCGAGCGCCGACTGCGATAGATTCTGTTCCGAGGGGCGACCTGCAACTGGCACATTGTGGGTCGCGAGGTATTGAAAGACCGCTCCAGCAATCGAGGCATAGTGCACCCTGCTTTCCCGTTGCGTCACCGCAAACCGGGCAGCGGGGCGGATATACGAGATCGAGGGCGGGCTTCAGCCCTTCCGATAAAATTGCGCGCAGACCCATTTGCCGTGTGCTGCACGTCTTGCATGGATCACGCAAGCGGTGCAGACGAAAGCATGGTCGCAACTGGGGCACCGCGAATATTTTCTGCAGCGCGTCGGCGTGCGAGGAGTGCCCGCTCGGCCACTCGCTTGGGCCAGGCAGGTTCTTCGTGCTGGCTCCTGCAACATCTCGAAAGCGAAATCATCGAACGCATCGACTTCATGCGTCATGAGCCTGACCAGGCATTGCTCATCGGGTTGAACACTCAGGAACTGACCAGCGAGCTCGATCGCATGGGGGCGAAGGTCAATTCGCTTGCCTTGCGAGATGATGAAACGCCGATCGAAACCGGGCCGTTCGACCTGATCGTCTCGATGGCGATGCTCGATACGGTCAACGACCTGCCCGGCGCGCTGATACATTTGCGGAATGCGCTGGCGGCTGGCGGAGTGATGTTTGCGCCGATCCTGGGGGCCGGAAGCCTTTCGAGCCTGCGCCAGATCCTCATGGCCGCTGATGGAGAGCGCCCCGCGGCAAGGGTTCACCCTCAGATCGACACCCGAGCGGCAACAGCTCTGCTCGAGCGCGCCGGATTTGCCCGACAGGTGGTCGATACGCACACATTGTCTGTGCGTTATGGCAGCCTCGATACACTGTTCGGCGACCTTCGTGCGCAGGCCCTGACCAACGTTCTTGCCGATGCCCCGCCGCCACTGACCCGCACATCGCTCGAACGTGCAAGGGCCGCTTTCAGCGAAATGGCTGATGACGAAGGCCGTGTTACCGAGACCTTCGAGATCCTGACGCTGACCGGTTGGGGCTGAACCGCCTTACTTGAGCGATGCCTGCGCCGCAGCGAGGCGCGCGATCGGCACGCGGTATGGCGAGGCCGAAACGTAATCGAGCCCGACCTTCTCGCAGAACCCGATCGAGGCCGGGTCGCCGCCGTGTTCACCGCAAATGCCGAGCTTGATGCCAGGACGCGTCGCCCTGCCCCGTTCGGCAGCCAGTTCGACCAGCTGGCCGACACCGTCGATGTCGAGACTGACGAACGGATCGCGCGGGAAAATCCCCTTGTCGACATAGGCAGACAGGAACCGGCCTGCATCGTCACGGCTGACACCGAGCGTAGTCTGCGTCAGGTCGTTCGTGCCGAAGGAGAAGAAGGCGCCCTCTTCGGCGATTTCGCCAGCCATCAGGGCAGCCCGCGGCAGCTCGATCATCGTGCCGACGAGGTATTCGACCGGGCAACCCGTCTCTTCGAAAACTTCACCCGCAACCTTGTCGACGAGAGCCTTGAGCAGCTGCAATTCGCGCTTCGTCGCGACCAGCGGGATCATGATTTCCGGCACCGGTGCCTCGCCCGAATCCTTCGCAACCTCGCACGCAGCCTCAAAGATTGCGCGCGCCTGCATTTCGTAGATTTCGGGGAAAGTGATGCCGAGGCGGCAACCGCGATGGCCAAGCATCGGGTTGAATTCATGCAGTTCGCCCGCACGACGCTTCAGGTGGTCGATGCCGACACCGGATGCATTCGCGAGTTCCTCGAACTCCTCATCGCCATGCGGAAGGAATTCGTGGAGCGGCGGGTCGAGCAGGCGGATCGTGCATGGCAGGCCAGCCATCACCTCGAAGATTTCGCGGAAATCCTTGCGCTGTTCGGGCAGCAGCTTTTCGAGCGCGGCCCGACGGCCTTTTTCGTCATCGGCGAGGATCATCTGGCGCACGGCGCTGATGCGGTTCGCGTCGAAGAACATGTGCTCTGTACGGCAAAGGCCGATACCTTCCGCACCGAACTGGCGAGCCATCCGGCAATCGTCAGGCGTTTCGGCGTTCGTGCGAACCCGCATGCGGCGATGCTTGTCGGCCCATTCCATCAGCACGGCAAAGTCGCCAGCGAGTTCGGGTTCGATTGTCGGGACTTCGCCCGCCATCACCTGCCCGGTCGCTCCGTCGAGCGTCAGAAGGTCGCCTTCCTTCAATTCGTGGCTGCCGATCCGCAGCGTTTTGGTCGCGCGATCGATCGAGACGGCCGACGCGCCCGAAACACAGGGGCGACCCATGCCGCGTGCGACGACGGCCGCGTGGCTCGTCATCCCGCCGCGAGCGGTCAAGATGCCCTGCGCCGCGTGCATGCCGTGGATGTCTTCCGGACTGGTTTCCACGCGAACGAGGATCACCTTTTCGCCCCGCCCCGCCCAGCTTTCGGCGGTATCGGCATCGAGCACGATCTTGCCACTGGCAGCACCCGGCGAAGCAGGAAGGCCGCTGGTCAGCACATTGCGCGGCGCATCGGGATCGAGCGTCGGGTGGAGCAACTGGTCGAGAGCCATCGGATCGACACGGCGGATAGCCGTTTCTTCGTCGATCAGGCCTTCATCGACCATTTCGACCGCCATGCGGAGTGCTGCCTTGGCAGTGCGCTTGCCGCTGCGGGTCTGCAGCATCCACAGCGTGCCCTGCTGCACCGTGAATTCGATGTCCTGCATGTCGCGGTAGTGGTTTTCGAGCAGGTCGAAGACGTGCGCCAGCTGGCCGTAGGCATCGGGCATTGCCTCTTCCATCGACAGCGGCTTGGCATTGGCAGCCTCGCGTGCGGCCTTGGTGAGGTATTGCGGCGTGCGGATGCCGGCCACGACATCCTCGCCCTGCGCATTGATCAGGTATTCGCCGTAATAGGCGCGTTCGCCGGTCGCAGGATCGCGGGTAAAGGCAACGCCGGTCGCGCTGGTATCGCCCATGTTCCCGAACACCATCGCCTGTACATTGACGGCAGTACCCCAGTCGGCGGGAATGTCGTTCAGGCGGCGATAGACCTTTGCGCGGTCCGAATCCCAACTGTCGAACACGGCGCGGATGGCACCCCAGAGCTGTTCCGTAACATCCTGCGGGAAAGACTTGCCCAGTTCATCCGACACGATCTGCTTGTATTCGGTGACCAGCGACTGCCAGTCGCTCGCTTCCATCTCGGTGTCGGCGTAATAGCCCTTGTCTTCCTTGGCGATCTCGAGCGCTTCTTCGAACAAGCCGTGATCGAGGCCGAGAACGACGTCGGAATACATCTGGACGAAGCGGCGGTAGCTGTCCCAGGCGAAGCGTTCGTCACCCGAAGCGCTGGCAAGGCCCGCAACGGTTTCGTCATTGAGGCCGAGATTGAGGACGGTGTCCATCATCCCCGGCATCGAAACCCGCGCGCCCGAACGGACCGAAACGAGCAGCGGGTCCGCCGCATCGCCAAAACCCTTGCCAACGGTCTTTTCGATATGAGTCAGCGCCTCGGCAACCTGGGCGCGCAGATCGGCGGAGAAGTCCGCGCCATCCTGCAGGTAGCGCACGCATTCTTCGGTCGTGATGGTGAAGCCCGGCGGCACCGGCAGGCCGATGCTCGCCATTTCGGCAAGGTTCGCGCCCTTGCCGCCCGTGACGGTCTTGTCCTTCTGGCGAGGATCCGAGTGATCGGCGTTTCCGCCGAAGGTGTAGACTGTCTTCATGCCCGAGGTATTCTCCCAATTCCTACGCGATGGAACACATGGAACAGTGTCCAGGGTTTGAATTCTCACCCCTCGATACGTGAGAAATCCGCGACTTTGTGCACTGCAGCACGAAACTGTGCAAGCAAGTCCAGGCGATATGCACGTTTGTTTTCTTCATCCGCATTTACCGTGACTTCATCGAAGAAGCTGTCGATCGGTGCGCGCAGCGAAGCCAGAGCCGACATTGCTCCGGCAAAGTCCTCTGCAGCGATTGCGGCGTCGGCCTTGGGCCCGGCGGCGGCGAGCGCATCGATCAGCGCCTTTTCGGCCGGTTCGGGCGTGTAGGAAAGCTCGGCTGCATGACGCTCGGCCATCTTGGCGTCGATTACAGCCTTCATGTCGGGATCGTCGACCAGAGCCAGCGGGTCTTCCTCGCCCGTGCGGCTGATTTCGCCTTCAAGGCCGTGCCAGTCTTCTTTCTTGAGGATATTGGCAGCGCGCTTGTAGCCGGCGAGCAGGTTCGCACCGTCCTCTGTTTCCATGAAGGACTGGAGCGCTTTCACGCGGGAGAGCAAGCGGACGAGATCGTCCTCCCCGCCGAGCGCAAAGACTGCATCGATCAGGTCATGGCGGACACCTGCCTCGCGCTGCTGGACCTTGAGACGGTCGGCGAAGAAGTCGAGCAAGTCACCTTCCGCAACACCGAAACGAAGGCCGTTGTCCTGGACGATCCGGATGACACCCAGTGCAGCACGGCGAAGGGCGAAAGGATCCTTGGAGCCAGTCGGCTTTTCATCGATGGCGAAGAAACTACGCAAGGTATCCAGCTTGTCGGCCAGGCTGACTGCAACCGTCACCGGAGCGGTGGGCACATCGTCACCCTGCCCGACCGGCTTGTAATGATCTCGGATTGCGTCGGCGACGGCATCAGGCAGTCCTTCAGCGCGGGCGTAGTATCCGCCCATCAGGCCTTGCAGTTCGGGAAACTCGCCGACCATTTCGGTGACGAGATCGGCCTTGGCGAGACGCGCTGCCTGTTCGGCCAGATCCGGATCGGCTCCCTTGACCACGCCTTCTTCCGCCAGCCAGCGGGCCAGCTTCGCCACGCGCTCTACCTTGTCGGCAACGGTACCCAGCTTCTCGTGGAAGGTGATGCGCTCCAGCCCCTTGGCGTGCTCAGCGAGCGTTTTCTTGCGGTCGACATCCCAGAAGAAACGCGCGTCGGACAGACGCGCCGCGAGAACCTTGCGGTTGCCGTCGACGACCACTGCCGGGTCCGCAGCCTCGATATTGGCGGTGCAGACGAAGGCGTTGGCGAGATTGCCTGCGCCATCTTCACACACGAAATACTTCTGGTTGACGCGCGCGGTGAGTTGGATCGTTTCCGGCGGCACTTCGAGGAAGTCCTCCTCGAACCGGCCGAGCAGAGGCACCGGCCATTCGGTAAGGCCCGCATTCTCGATCACCAGCCCTTCGTCCTCGACCAGCTTGAGACTTGCACCCTTCGCGGCGGCCATTGCGCCAATTCTGATTTCTTGCTCGCGAAGCCTGTGGTCGACAATCACATGAGCATCAAAGAGCTTGCGCTGATAGTCGTCGGGATTACCGATTTCGATCATGCCGTTGCTGTTCAAAACAGTCGGGTCTTTGTCTTTGAAAAACTCGACCGGCAGCCCGAAATTGCGCGACTTAGGATCGGATTTCCTGATGCTATGGAAGCGATGGCCCGCAGTTTCGCGACCGCTCGTCACACCATGCACTTCGCATTCTACCACATCGTCACCCAGCAGCGCGACGATGCCCGACAGCGGGCGCACCCAGCGTAAGGATTCGGTCGAGAGCGAGGCAGCGCCCCAGCGCATCGACTTTGGCCAAGCGAAGTCGCGAATGATTGCCGGAATGGCGTCAGCCAGCAGGTCTTTCGTGGCGCGGCCAGGGATGTTCTTCACCGCGAAATAGGTTTCGCGGCCCTTGACGTCGCGGACTTCCAGGTCCGACTCGTCGACGCCGGCCTTGCGACAGAAACCCTCGAGGGCCTGTTCGGGCGCGCCGACGGGTGGGCCCTTCAATTCCTCGCTGACAGCCTTCGTGGCTTCGGGAAGTCCGCGCGCAATGAGGGCGAGCCGCCGCGGCGTCGACCACACGGTGATCTCGCCGATATCGACACCGGCGGCGTCCATTTCGCGGCGGAACAGCTTTTCGAGTTCGGCGCGGGCGCCGGCCTGCATCCGGGCCGGAATTTCTTCGCTGCGCAATTCGAGGAGGAAGTCGCTCATTTCGACCACTCCGGATATTTCTCCGCCCACACGGGCGCTTCCTTCTCCATGTGAGCCTCGCACGATCCGCGCGCAAGGTCGCGGACGCGGCCCATGTAGCTGGCGCGTTCCTGCACGCTGATCACGCCGCGAGCCTGCAGCAGGTTGAAGATGTGGCTCGCCTCCACCGCCTGTTCGTAGGCGGCAATCGGGACACCTGCGGCGAGCGCATTCCTGCATTCCGCCTCGGCCTTGTTGAACAGGTCGAACAGCGCGTCGGTATCGGCGACCTCGAAGTTCCACTTCGACATCTGCTTCTCGTTCTCGAGGAACACGTCGCCGTAGCTGACGCCCTGCTGGTTAAATGCGAGGTCATAGACGTTGTCGACGCCCTGGATATACATTGCGAGGCGTTCGAGACCGTAGGTAAGCTCGCCCGCAACAGGCTTGCAGTCGAAGCCGCCCATCTGCTGGAAATAGGTGAACTGGGTGACTTCCATCCCGTCACACCAGACCTCCCAGCCAAGCCCCCACGCGCCCAGCGTCGGGCTTTCCCAGTCATCCTCCACGAAGCGAATGTCGTGCTTCAGCGGATCGATGCCGATCACCTCGAGGCTCTTGAGATAAAGGTCCTGGATGTCGGGCGGGCTCGGCTTCAGGATCACCTGGTATTGGTAATAGTGCTGCAAACGGTTCGGGTTTTCGCCGTAGCGGCCATCGGTCGGACGACGGCAAGGCTGCACGAAGGCGGCATTCCACGGTTCCGGACCGAGCGCACGCAGCGTGGTGGCGGTGTGGAAGGTTCCTGCCCCCATGCGCATGTCATACGGTTGCAGGATAACGCAGCCCTGCGCGCTCCAGAAATCATGGAGCGCGAGGATCATGTCCTGGAAGGACGCCTTGGGGTTTCTGTCCGGCACAGCAGTCATGGCGGGCGCAATGGCGGAAGCGCTTGAGAGCGTCAATCCTGCAACTCCCCTGCGCGAAAAAGGACAGGTCATCACGACATTGTGTCAGGTAGTGTTGACATAGTCAGCGAATCGCGACATATAGTCAGGCATACCTGACATACAGTCAGCAAATCATGACAAATCGGAGGACCGAAAAATGGAAATCGACGTAACACCGCGCAATGCTGCAATCTTCAGCCTTATCCTCGTTCTCTGTGCGGCGGGTGGATATGCGCTCGGCCGCCTGATTGGTTCGCTGTGAACTGCACAGAGGCCAAGGACATGGACCAGGCAAACAACACCCCCGTCAGCAACGCATTCGATCACGTATCAAACATGCGTGGCCAACGGATCGCCATGATCGCCCTGCTCTTCATTCTCGGCGCGATCGTCGGACTGATGGTCGGCTCGCGCATCTGGCCCTGAACACGGGGCGAGGAGCTCATATGAACAATCGTCTCAAGGTTCTGCGTGCCGAACGCAACTGGAGCCAGGCGGAGTTGGCAGGACGGCTCGACGTCTCTCGACAAGCGGTCAACGCTATCGAGACCGGCAAGCACGATCCATCGCTACCGCTGGCCTTCAAGATCGCCCGACTTTTTGAAATGCAAATCGAGGAAATCTTCGATGACCAAGCCTGATTACGAAACCATTGGCGAACAGCGCCACAACAGCCGCCGCTCTGCCTTTTTCCGATACGTTGCGATCGCATTCGCTGTCGCGCTTGTCGCAGGCGCCGTTACCGGTGCCGGAGCGATCATGGTGAAAGTTGGCGACCTGCCGATAGGCGTGCTGATCGCCGTTTGGGTCATCGTGACGATCGGCTTCATCTGGTTCTCGCGGGACTATTTCCGCAAGGTCGACGAGCTCGATCTTTCGGACAATCTCTGGGCCTGCACGATCGGCCTTTATGGCAACATGATCGCATACGGCACCTGGTGGTTCTTCAACCAGGCGGGCGCATTGATCGAGCCTGATGCCGGCGCGATCTTCTGGATGACTTTCGCGCTTACCGCTGTCGCCTATTTCGCGCGCCGACTGGGCCTTCGCTAAAGCGTTTTAATTCCCTATTCACACCCATAATCCAAGGACATTCCTATGACTTCTCTTACTCGCAAGCTCACTGCTGCCCTCGCCGCATCGACCATGCTGTTCAGCGCCCCGGCCTTTGCTGAAGATGCCGCAGCAAGTGCCACCGCCAATACCGAGGTCGCAGCGACTACGGCGGCCCCGACCGGCCCCGCGCTGTGGAAGGTCGCAGACGAAGACACGACCGTTTATCTGTTCGGCACGGTTCATGCGCTGCCCGAAGGTATCGAATGGCTCGACGGGCCGATCGCCGATGCCTTTGCCGCTTCGGATACCATCGTGACCGAAATCAAGATGGACGACAGCATGGCCGCCGAAATGCAGGCGCTGGTGATGGCGAAGGGCATGTTGCCTGCCGACACGACGCTGCGCTCGCTCCTCGACGAAGAACAGCTTGCCACATTCGACGGCGCGATGACGAAGCTCGGCCTGCCGGTCGAGGCATTCGATCGCTTCGAACCGTGGTATGCCGGTATGATGCTGACCATGCTTCCGTTGATGCAGCAGGGATATGCCCCCGATTCAGGCGTGGAGATGGTCCTTCTTCGCCAGGCCGGTGAGCGCCAGAAGGGCGCGCTCGAAACCATCGACTTTCAGATTGGCGTGTTCGACGGATTGCCGCAGGAATCGCAGGTGAAGTTCCTGGTCGATGCCGCGGCGAACACGGACGAGGTGAAGAACCAGCTGGACGCCATGCTCGCCGAATGGATCGAAGGCGACGCCGACCAGCTTGCCGAGCTCCTGAACGAAGGAATGGAAGACAAGGCACTGGCAGAGGCGCTGCTTTACAATCGCAATGCCAACTGGGCCGAATGGATCGATGACCGCATGGATGATCCGGGCACTGTCTTCATCGCAGTGGGTGCAGGCCACCTCGCCGGCACAAAGAGCGTGCAGGACCTGCTGAACGGCCGCGGTATCGAAGTGGTGCGCGTAAGGTGATCCACCGCCTTGCCCTGATGCTCGCTGTGCTCCTTTGTCTGGGCGCATGCCAGGACGAACCGGGCGGCGGGTACACGGGCGGTGCATCGCCAATCCTGTTCGAAGTCGCGGATGCGGATGGAGAGACGAAGGCATGGCTCTTCGGAACGATCCATTCGCTGCCCGACGATACGGAATGGCGAACGGACAAGCTGGATGAGGCGATTGGCAATGCCGACAGCCTGATCGTCGAGATCGCCGCACTGGAAGACAGTGCGGCGCTTTTCGATATCTATCGAAGGCTGTCGGTCACTCCGGGACAGCCGGACATCGGATTGAAGGTTACGGCAGATCGCCGCCCCGCCCTCTTCTCGCTTATCGACGAGGCCGGATACCGGCCGCGCGATTTCCAGTCTCTCGAAACCTGGGCGGTGGCGCTCAACCTCGCGCAGGTCTTCGATACCGGCGAACCCGAGAACGGCGCGGACCGTGCCATGATCCACGCCTTCAAGGGCCGCCCGATCCATGAATTCGAAGGCGTGGAGAAGCAGCTCGGCATTTTCGACCAACTTCCCGAGAAAGAGCAGCAGGACCTCCTCGCCGCGGTGGTGGAAGAGGCAGACACCCGTTCCGCCGATCCGGCCCGGCTGCAGCGCGCCTGGCTGTCAGGCGATATCAAAGTGCTGGAAGAAGCAACGACAGAAGGTATGCTGGCCGACCCAGAATTGAGGCAAGCGCTGTTGGTCGATCGCAATCGCGACTGGCTCTCGCAACTCATCAAAAGGCTGGATCAGGGTCAAAGGCCCTTGGTTGCGGTTGGCGCAGCCCATCTGGTCGGACCGGACGGGTTGCCAGCACTGCTGGAACGACAGGGCTACACCGTCTCGCGCGTGCAGTAAGCAATAGCTTGCCATTCACGGTACGGGCGACTAAAGGCCCGCCCTTCGGCGTCATGGTCATCCCTGGAGGCGTGGCGGACCGAACAACCAATTAGCAATTCGAAAGGTATGTGAAATGAGCGACGCTCTGACCCTGCCGGCCGAGGCGCGCGAACGGGCTGGCAAGGGAGCCTCCCGTCAACTGCGTCGTGAAGGCCGTGTCCCCGCCGTGATCTATGGCGGCAAGGAAGAACCCACGATGATCCACGTCGAGGCGAAGGAACTGGTCCGCCAACTCGGCACCGGTCACTTCATGAACTCGATCGTGCAGATCGAACTTGATGGCAAGACCATCCGCACCCTTCCCAAGGACGTTGCTCTGCATCCCGTCAACGACCGTCCGGAACACGTCGACTTCCTGCGCCTCGCAAAGGGCGCCAAGGTCGAAGTGAACGTACCGGTCGTATTCGCCAACGAAGACGCTTCGCCCGGCCTCAAGAAGGGCGGCGTGCTCAACGTTGTCCGTCACGAGTTGGACCTCGTCTGCGACGCGGACAAGATCCCGACCGAAATCGAAATCGACGTCACCGGCAAGGAAGTCGGCGATTCGATCCACATCAGCGAAGTCACTCTGCCCGAAGGCAGCGAGAGCGCCATCACCGATCGCGACTTCACCATCGCGACGCTGGTCGCTCCGTCGGCTCTCAAGAAGGCCGAAGGCGCTGAAGCTGGCGAAGAAGTACCGGCAGACGGCGTGGCCGCGACCGAACAGGGTCCGGACGACGATGCCGCCGACGAGCAGGAAGAAAAGAGCGAAGACTAATTCGCGCTTTCCTGTCGGAAATCACCAAGGCGCCGGTCCAGAAATGGGCCGGCGTTCTTGTTTGTGTCCCGACCTCCGTCGGAACATCCTCGCTAGATGTGCAGCAAGCTGCACCCGCTGCGGGCACACATGCATGCTTGCCGTGTCTCCACCGACCCGGTTCCTGGTCACGGCAGTCAGAGCGCGACTGCGCGTCGCCGCCACTGCGGCGAAGCCAAGCCGCACGGAGGTGCGGCGCCCAGCGCTTGAGGGGCACGCCCAGCGTGCTAAAGGCTAATCATGCAGATCTGGACTGGCCTAGGAAATCCCGGACCCAAATACGCCATGCACCGGCACAATGTCGGCTTCATGGCGGTCGACGTCATTGCCGAGATGTATAGGTTCGGTCCGTCGCAGAAGAAGTTCCAGGGCTGGATCCAGGAAGGCACGATTGCCAGTGAGAAGGTTATCCTGCTGAAACCCGCGACCTTCATGAACGAAAGCGGCCGAAGCGTTGGCGAAGCGCTGCGTTTCTACAAGCTCGACACAGATGCGCTGACCGTCTTCCATGACGAGCTCGACCTTGCCCCGTTCAAGGTAAAGGTGCGTACGGGTGGCGGCCTTGCCGGCCATAATGGCCTGCGATCGATCAACCAGCACCTCGGCCCGGACTTTCGCCGCGTGCGGATCGGCATCGGTCATCCGGGGCACAAGGACCGGGTTCACGGCCACGTGCTGGGCAATTATGCCAAGGCCGAACAAGACGATCTGATCCAGATGCTCGCTGCCATCGGGGCAGAGGCTGAATGGCTCGCCAAAGGCGACGATCCGCGGTTCATGAGCGACGTGGCGCTGCGAATGCAGGATTGATGTGCTAACAGGTCTCCTCGTCAGAGGAGATCACGCATGCCAACGTTCGACCGCAGAACCCTCATCGCAGGTGCCGCCGCAACAGGGGCCCTCGCCTCGGGTGCATCCACCCTCAAGGCGACGAGCATCCCCTCGCCGCCGGACCTTTCCGGCAAATCCATTCTCATCACCGGATGTTCGTCAGGCTTCGGGCGGCTGGGTGCGGAATATTACGCACGCCTCGGTGCGAAGGTCTTTGCGACAATGCGCAACACGCCGCGCCCCGAGGCCGAGGAACTGACCGCACTCGCCGAAAACGAAGGCCTGGACATACACGTGGTGCGGCTCGACGTGCTTCTCGACAACGAGATCGATGACGTCCGGACCTATATCGACAAGGAGCTAGGCGGCGGTCAGGTCGATGTCCTCATCAATAATGCTGGGATCGGAATTTCCTCGCCGGTCGAGGTGCAGGACATGGAGGCGACGCGCCTCATCTTCGAAACCAACGTGCTTGCTCCGCACAACATGGCGCGCATGGTGCTGCCGGGAATGCGGGTGCGCGGTTCCGGCCAGATTATCCAGATTTCGAGCCAGCTCGGCAGGGTGATCGTGCCCTATTCAGGACACTACTCTGCAACCAAGTTCGCGCTCGAGGCGATGAGCGAGCAGCTTGCCTACGAGCTTGTTCCGCACAAAATCGATGTGTCGATCATCGAACCTGGCGGCTATCCGACCAATGTGTGGGTCAACCGCAATCGATATTCCGCCGAGCTCAAGGAGCGTCTCACCGGCGTCCATTCTTCGGGCTATCCGCAACAGGTCTCTCGCATGGGGGCAGAGGATGGCTCCGGCCGCACTGCCGATCCGATGGACGTACCAAAGGCTATTGCCAGGCTGATCGCGATGCCCGCAGGAGAGCGCCCTCTTCGTGTGCCGGTCAGCGGCGGCTACATCCCGCAAACGCCTATCAATGAAGTCTGCGCGCAGGTACAAACGCGCTGGCTCGGACAATCTCCCTTCGGTCCGCTCGTTAAAGCGGTCCACGACGTCTAGACCTCTGGCATTTCCCGCCCCCTGCGGCTAAGGCGCGCGCCAACATTCTATTCCGGAGTTTTCGATGGGTTTCCGTTGCGGGATCGTCGGCTTGCCGAACGTAGGCAAGTCCACCCTTTTCAATGCACTGACAGAGACGCAGGCCGCGCAGGCTGCGAACTATCCGTTCTGCACGATCGAGCCGAACGTCGGCCAGGTATCCGTGCCGGACGAGCGGCTGGACAAGATTGCTGCCATCGCCGGCAGCGCGAAGATCGTACCGACCCAGCTCGCCTTCGTCGACATTGCTGGCCTCGTGAAGGGCGCGAGCAAGGGCGAAGGCTTGGGCAACCAGTTCCTCGGCAATATCCGCGAAGTGGACGCGATCGTGCACGTGCTGCGGTGCTTCGAGGATGACGACATCCAGCACGTCTCCAACAAGGTCGATCCGATCGCCGACGCCGAAGTCGTCGAAACCGAATTGATGCTGTCGGATCTCGAAAGCCTCGAAAAGCGCGTACCGGCTGCTGCGAAGCGTGCGACCGGCGGCGACAAGGAAGCCAAGATCATGGCCAGCGTTCTTGGCCAGGCGCTTGAACTTCTTCGCGATGGCAAGCCTGCCCGACTGACCGAGCCCAAGGATGACGAGGAAGAACGCGTATTCCGCCAGGCACAGCTGCTGACGGCGAAACCTGTCCTCTACGTTTGCAACGTGGC
This sequence comes from Altererythrobacter epoxidivorans, assembly GCF_001281485.1. Lineage (NCBI taxonomy): Bacteria > Pseudomonadati > Pseudomonadota > Alphaproteobacteria > Sphingomonadales > Erythrobacteraceae > Altererythrobacter > Altererythrobacter epoxidivorans. The sequence continues at coordinate 1,049,613 of NZ_CP012669.1, read as the reverse complement.
GGAAGAAGATGCCGCCACCGGCAACGAACTATCGGCCGAAGTTTTCGCTAAGGCAGAGCGCGAGGGCGCACAGGCTGTGGTGGTATCGGCTGCCATCGAGAGCGAGCTTGTCGCCATGCCGGCCGAAGACCGCGCCGAATATCTTGCGGAGCTGGGTCTTGATGAATCAGGCCTCAGCCGTGTCATCCGTGCAGGTTACAAGCTGCTCGGCTTGCAGACCTTTTTCACCTGCGGTCCGAAAGAAGCGCGCGCGTGGACTTTCCCTGCAGGCGCAAAGGCACCGCAGGCTGCCGGCGAAATCCACACGGACTTCGAACGCGGCTTTATTCGTGCCGAAACCATCGCCTATGACGACTATGTCGCGTTGGGAGGTGAGAACGGGGCCAAGGAAGCTGGCAAGCTGCGCCAGGAAGGCAAGGAATACCTTGTCCAGGATGGCGACGTGATGCTGTTCAAGTTCAACGTCTAGGGACCGTTTTCAGGCTTCGACCGTTCCCCCTCAAACGTTCATCAGGGGAAACGGCAATGGTCGACAAATCGGAAAAGTTCAGCACGCTTGTACGGGTGGGCTATTTCAGCCGCGCCATCATGTACTCGGTGCTCGGCCTGATCGCGCTCACCAGCGCAGGCAAGATCGGCAAGGGTACTGCCGGTATTTTCCGTGCGATCGAGGACTTCCCCCTCGGCGAAGCGGTGCTCTGGCTGATGGTCGTCGGCTTGCTGGCCTATGCGATGTTCCGCTTCGCATCGACCTTCTTCGATATCGAGAACCATGGCAGCGACACCATCGGTTGGGGCAAACGTATCGGCCATGCCGGCAGCGCGATCGGCCACCTTGCTCTCGCCTGGTCGGCATTCCAATTTGCCGGAACCAACAGCGAGGGTGCCGGTTCGGGCGGTGCGCAAGAAGCCGCCGCCGGTGTGCTTTCGATCACCTTCGGCGGTGTCATCCTTGGCATCCTAGGCATTGCGTTCTTCCTCGCCGCGTTCAACCAGGCGAAGAAGAGCTACACCGCCGATTTCATGAACCGTATTTCCGGTGCCGCTCCGGGCCAGACGAAGCTGCTGGGCCGGATCGGCTTTGCCGCGCGCGCGGTCGTCTTCGTCATTATCGGTTGGTCGCTGATCAAGGCCGGCTTTGGTTCCGCCGGAAGCGAACAGATCAAGACGCTGGGTGACGCGCTCGCATCGCTTGCAGGAGAGGGGATCGTCTTCCAGTTGGTAGCGATCGGCCTGCTGATCTTCGGCCTCTTCAGCCTGATCCTGGCCCGCTATCGCATCATTCCGGACATGGATGTTGAACGCCACATCCCGCAATTCCGCGCTTAGAAAATTATCGAAAGCCAAAAAAATCGGTGCCGATCGCAAGGACCGGCACCGATAGCACTTGGACAGAACTCAGTCTGTCTCGGGGTAATCGTATTTGAACGGATCACTGGCCGACTGCGGTTCAGGCAGCGGCTTGCGCGGCAGTTCTTCCTTGTCATTGGCCGCAGCCATCAGGACACCGGCCATCACAGTCGCTGCCTGGCGAAGGTCGTCCGGGCGCAAGTGATCGAAGGTGTCGATGTTGGTGTGGTGAAGCCGCGCGCCATAATCGAGCGGATCCTGGATGAACTGGAAAGCCGGAAGGCCGATCGCGTTGAAGAATACGTGATCGGTGCCGCCGGTCTCGCCAGCGACGACCGACGATGCGCCGAGATCGCCGAATGGCGCCAGCCACGACCGAAGTAAACGTTCAGCACCGACGTTGCCCTCTGCATAAATGCCGCGCAGCTTGCCGGAACCGTTGTCCATGTTGAAATAGGCTTTCATCTCCGAATAGCCGGGCTTCGCAGTCACCGGGAAGAGATAGCGCCATTCGCGATAGACATTGCCGGGGGTGAGAGCCTCTTCGCCTTCGCGAGCAACGAGATGGCGACGGACGTAGCCGAGCGAACCGTGCAGGCCCTGCTCTTCGCCGCTCCAGAGCACGAACTTGATCGTGCGCTTCGGCTTCACGCCGGTTTCCTGGAGGATGCGTGCGGCTTCGAGGATGGTGATGCTGCCAGCACCATTATCGACTGCACCGTCACCGGCCAACCAGCTGTCGAAGTGGGCCCCGGCCATGACATAACCCGCCTTGGGGTCGCTGCCCGGGATTTCTCCGATGATGTTGTAGCCCTGCGTATCGCCATCGACGAAACGCACGTTGGAATTGATCGTCAGCTTCGGAGCCGGTCCGGTCTTGGCCAGGCGCGCCAGGCGGCGATAATCCTCGGCAGCCATTTCTATGCCGGGAAGCTTAGGCGTCTTGCCGACTTCATACCCGCTGCCTTCACCGTGCAGGAGCTTGCCATCACGGCGGGCCTTCTTCACCCAGGCAACAGCACCCTCGCTCGCAAGGAAATCGTCGAGCTCCTGTGCAAATTCGGAGCGCTTGCGCCAGCGTTCGATGGCACCGGGATCGAAGCTCGGCAGGTCGATTTCGTCATTCTTCGAGATATCCGACTGGTCGAGGCGCTTGAACGCCGGCGTCGTCGGCTCGTCGCCCATGCCGGGGATGGTCAGCAGAACGATCTTGCCGTTGAGTTGACCACGATAAGCGTCGAAATGCTCTTTCTTGGAAATCGGCGCGACGATGATCTCGGCTTCGACGGGACCGTTCGTCGGCGGCGTCCAAGCGACAGGAATGGCGGTGAGTTCGATCGGGCGCGGCGAAGTCATGCGAACGTCAGACGAAATCAGATCCCAGCCACGGCCGAAATCGAAACCTTCCTTGTGGACGTTCTTGAGGCCGAGCTTCTGCATTTTTTCGACGGCCCATGCCTCAGCCTTGCGCATATTCGTCGAATTGGTGAGCCGCGGACCAATCTGGTCGAGCAGTTCATGCGCGAGAATCTGCGCTTCTGAACGCGCCAATCCCTCGTCGATGATCTGGGCGGTCTTGTCCGGTTCGCCGGCAAACAGCGAGCCTGGAACGGCCAATAATGTGGAAGCAGCCAGCAAGCTGGCAACGAAACGCTTATTTCGCATCGAGGAACCCCTATCCTGATTTGCCGGGCCGAGCGGTTTCCAGTCCCGTCGGCTTTGGCCTGGCGATATCTACGCAGCACCCGCGGCTGGCGGCAAACGCTTTCGCCGATGCTGGAATGCCGTTGGTCGACCTGTGGAAACCCAAGGTCATGCTCCGCACTCGTAGGTTCCGGTCTGTTCGTAAACGACGCGATCCTGATCGTCGCGAACGATCAATGTGCCGGAATAGGTGGAAACCTCGTAGTCTTCGGTCAATTGCTCGCCCTCATCGAGGTTGAGCTCGAATGCTTGAGACAGACCGTCATATTCCGCCCTGGCACCATAGGGCAGCTCACGCGATCCGGCATCCGCTGCGGCTTGCACGGCTTCACCGCCAATGATGATCGTAGCCTCCTGATCGTTGGCGATGATGGCGAGATCGGTCCAGCCTTCGGGCCTGAAACTGCAGCCCGCACCGAACAGGTCGAATTTTTCGATCAGCGCGAAGTTGATGGGATCGAGCGTAATCTGCACGGGCGGGCCGAGTGCATCCTTGTTCATCTGCTCTATGTCAACCGGTGCAGGATCCTCTGGCTTGTCGCAGGCGGTCAACGCGAGTGCCAATGACGCAACTGCCAGCAACCGCATCAATGACGACCGAACAGCTTCTCGACGTCTTCCATCGACAGTTTGACCCATGTCGGCCTCCCGTGATTGCACTGGCCGGAACGCGGGGTGCGCTCCATTTCGCGTAGCAATGCGTTCATTTCCTCGACCCGCAACGTGCGCCCTGCCCTGACCGATCCGTGGCACGCCATGGTCGCCAGCACATGCTCGATCTTTTCACCCAGCAGCAATGCTTCGCCATGCTTGGCAATATCGTCGGCAATGTCGCGCAGCAGCGCAGCAGGGCTTGCCTTGCCAAGCGCATGCGGCACGGCGCGAACCAGTATGGCCGAGGGGCCGAAACGCTCGATCACCAGGCCAAAGCGGGAGAGGCCCTCGGCGGCATCTTCGAGACGGCCGCAGTCGACCTCGTCCATTTCGACGACATCGGGAACCAGCAGCGCTTGCGAACGAGCAGCTGCCTCGCCAGCCCCGGCAGCTCGCAGTCGTTCGAGGACAAGGCGTTCGTGCGCGGCATGCTGGTCGACCAGCACCAATCCGTCGGATGCCTCTGCGACGATATAGGTCTTGGCTACCTGCCCGCGTGCCACGCCGAGCGGATAGGTGTTCGCCGACTCGTCATCCTCGACCACGGTCTCGGTCGCGCGGCCCATGGGTGCTGCCAGTGGGGCAGAGCCAGAAACCGCCTGTTCCCCCTGCCACTGTGAAATCGGTTCTGCAAACCGCGTGCTCTGCTGACTCCAATCACGGCCATCGAAGATCGACCGAAGCGCCGGTGATACCTCTTCGCGAACCGGCTCCTGTTGCCAGCGCTCCATGGCACCGCGGTCCGGACCCTGGGCGCTACGCCGGTCGCCGGTCGCCAGCGCCTGCCTGAGCCCGGATACGATGAAGCCGCGCACGCCTGCGGCATCGCGGAAACGGACCTCTGTCTTGGCCGGGTGGACATTCACGTCGACATCCTCCGGCTCCAGATCAAGAAACAGCGCCAGCACGGCGTGCCGATCCCTCGCGAGCATGTCGGAATAGGCACCACGAACAGCGCCTACGAGCAGGCGATCCTTCACCGGCCGTCCGTTGACGAACAGGTACTGATGATCGGCAACGCCGCGGTTGTAGGTGGGCAGCCCGGCAATCCCGGTGAGACGCATCGGGCCGGAAGGTCCGGGGCGCTCTAACGCGATCTCTACGCAATTGTCTTTCAGCTCGCGGGCGATCAGTCCGGCCACGCGGTCCGGCAAGGGCTCCATTGCCTGGGTGGCAAAGATGCGCCTGTCGCCATGCTCTAGCGAGAACGCCACATCGGGTCGCGCCATCGCCAGCCTGCGCATGACATCGAGGCAGGCTGCATATTCGCTCCGTGCGGTTCTGAGGAATTTGCGGCGCGCAGGCACCTTGCTGAACAGGTTTTCGACCCGCACCCGCGTTCCCGGGGGAAGTGCGGCAGGGCCTTCCTCGCGCAATGCGCCGTGATCGACCACACGGCGCCAACCGGTATCGGTCTCGCGCTCCCTGCTTTCGATGGTCAGTCGCGCGACGCTGGCGATCGACGGAAGGGCCTCGCCACGGAAGCCGAGGGTGGCGACCTGCTCGATCGCTTCATCGGGAAGCTTCGAGGTTGCGTGCCTTTCAAGCGCGATTTCCATGTCCGCAGCACTCATGCCGCAGCCGTCGTCGGTCACCTCGATCCGGTCGAGTCCGCCCTCAACCAGCTTCACCGCGATTCGGGTCGCCTTGGCATCGATGGCATTTTCGACCAGCTCTTTGAGCGCGGCAGCGGGCCGTTCGACCACCTCGCCGGCGGCGATACGGTTGACCAGATGTTCGGGAAGTCTGCGAATTTGCGGCATTTGCCTCATGCTAGCGTCAATGCGCCGCAATTTCGAGGCGGACAGTGGAAAATAGGCCATTCGCTCAACAAAATATTTTGGCCTTTTCGCGTCGCTTTCGTTAGAGACGCTCCATCCAGTCACAACCGGGTCGTAGAGGTCGCATGGAAGCGCGGCCAGCGCCTCCCCCCATCCATGGAACAGACATCTAAATGAGCTTCTTTTCCAATCTTCTGAAATTCGGTTCGCAGAACATGGCCATCGACCTCGGTACGGCCAACACGCTCGTCTATGTGCAGGACCAGGGCATCATACTGAACGAACCTTCGGTTGTGGCGATCGAAACGATCAACGGTATCAAGCGCGTCAAGGCTGTTGGCGACGACGCCAAGATGATGATGGGCAAGACGCCCGACAGCATCGAAGCGATCCGCCCGCTTCGTGACGGCGTGATTGCCGACATCGAAATCGCGGAAGAGATGATCAAGCACTTCATCCGAAAGGTCCATGGCAAGCGCAGCCTGTTCCGCTTCCCTGAAATCGTGATCTGCGTTCCGTCGGGTTCGACCTCAGTCGAACGTCGCGCGATCCGCGACGCGGCGTCGAATGCCGGTGCTTCCGAAGTTTACCTGATCCTCGAACCGATGGCAGCAGCCATTGGCGCGGACATGCCCGTAACCGAACCGGTCGGCTCGATGGTGGTCGATATCGGCGGCGGCACGACTGAAGTTGCAGTCCTTTCGCTGCGCGGCCTTGCCTACACCACCTCGGTCCGCACCGGTGGCGACAAGATGGACGAAGCAATCGTCAGCTATGTCCGCCGACACCACAACCTGCTGATCGGTGAAGCAACTGCGGAACGCATCAAGAAGGATTACGGCGTCGCCGTTCCGCCGGAAGACGGCATTGGCGAAACGATCACCTTGAAGGGCCGCGACCTCGTCAATGGCGTGCCGAAAGAAATCACGATCAACCAGGCGCATGTCGCCGAAGCGTTGAGCGAACCGATCGGTGCCATCGTCGAAGGCGTTCGCATCGCACTCGAAAACACCGCTCCTGAACTGGCGGCCGACATCGTCGACCAGGGCATCGTGCTTACCGGTGGTGGCGCACTCATCCGCCGCCTCGACGAGCATCTGCGCGACGAAACCGGCCTCCCCGTCAGTATCGCCGAAGACCCGCTGTCCTGCGTTGCTGTCGGCACAGGCCGCGCGATGGAAGATCCGATCTATCGCGGCGTGCTGATGACAGCCTAAGGGGGTTCAGCGCGTGGCGCCTATTTCGTCCAGGCGCTCGGGCCATTCGCGAAGAGCGCAATTTTCGGTCTTTACCGGCTATGTCGTCGCCGCCATCGGCGCGGTGATAGGCGCTATCCTGCTCGCCGTTTCGCTGTGGAACCCCGGTGCCTTCAGTGGGCTGCGCGGCACAGCGAGCGACGTGGTCGAGCCGGCCGGACAGGCAACAGCCACTGCACGCAGCGGAACCAGCAATGTCTTCGACACGATTGCCGCCTACTGGCGCGCCGGCAGCAAGAATGCGGCCCTTCGTGACGAACTCGAACTGGCGAGGATCAAGCTCGCCGAAGCCGCCGCTACCGAACAGGAAAACGTGCGGCTCAAGGGTTTGCTCGGGCTGAAAGACAAGGAGGTCGAACCGGTTGTCGTTGCTCGCCTCGTCGGTTCCACATCCTCCAGCCCGCGCCGCTTTGCATATTTGGGCGCCGGACGATCCGACGGTGTTGCTGTCGGCATGCCCGTACGCAGTGCTCGCGGTGTCGTGGGGCGCATCCTCGAAGTAGGTAGCAGCTCTTCCCGCGTCCTCTTGCTGACCGACAGCGAGAGCGTGCTCCCGGTCCGCCGGGCGAAAGATGATACGGTCGCCTTCGCAGAAGGACGTGGCGATGGAAAACTTCGTATCCGCCTGATCAATCTCGGCATCAACCCCATCGAAAAGGGCGATCTTTTCGTGACCAGTGGAGCCGGTGGTTTTTATCGCCCGGGTGTCGCAGTCGCGATCGTCGACGAGGTCACAAATGACGGCGGCGTTGCGCATCTCGTCTCCGACCCCGCATCGGCAGATTTCGTATCCGTCGAACCAATCTGGCAGCCCGAAGCAGTCAGTGGCGCATCTACTCCGCAGGAAGAAGTGCTCGGGGAAGGAGACGCGCAGGAGTGATCCAGCGTATCAACCCCCGGTCACGTGCGGACCAATATGGTCGGCGCATCAATCGCGACCATGCCCCCCTTCTCGTCTACACCGTCCCTGCTCTCACCATCATGCTGGGATCGATCCTGCCGGTCCTGCCTATTGCAGGTGTCATGCCGATCATTCCGCCCATCGGATTCATGCTGTTCCTGGGCTGGCGTCTCATGCGGCCGGGCCTGCTGCCGCTATGGGCCGGGCTCCCCCTCGGTGCATTCGACGACCTCTTCAGCGGACAGCCATTCGGCAGCGCTATCTTCCTCTGGTCGATCACCATGATCGTGGTCGAGCTGTTTGAATCCCGTTACCCTTGGCGGGGATTCTGGCAGGACTGGTTAACCGCAGGTCTAATCGCCATCGGCTATCTCTTCCTGCAGCTAGCTTTCTCGGGCACATCGCCCTCGATCAACCACATCGTCGCCGCCGGACCACAAGTGCTTTTGTCCATTCTCATCTATCCGATCATCGCGCGCCTCGTCGCGTGGTTCGACCGGATGCGGCTGCTCCGCCTGCGGAAGGTCGGCTGATGCCCCTCCGCCGCTCCAGGCCGCTCATCACGGCGTCCACCCTCAAGAATGCATTCGACCGTCGCAGTTTCGTGATCGGTTCGGGCATGGGCGGCATTGGCGCGCTCCTCGCTGTCCGCATGGGATATCTCGCGATTGCCGAGAACGAAAAGTATCGCACCGAATCCGAAAGCAATCGCGTCAACCTGACCCTGATCCCGCCGCGTCGGGGCTGGATCCTCGACCGCAATGGAGCACCACTGGCATCGAACAGGGCGGATTTCCGCGTCGATGTCATTCCCGAACGGTTGAACAATCCCAATGCGGTGATCGAAAACCTCGGAAAACTGCTGGACCTGCAGGCGGACAAGGTTGCCGATATCAAGCGGCGTGTCGCAGATGCGCGCGGGTTCCAGCCAGTCGAGGTTGCGAGCGGGCTTGCTTACGACCAGTTCGCCGCCGTCAGTGTGCGCTTGCCCGATATGCAGGGCGTCGTCCCGCAGAGAGGCTTCTCTCGCTATTATCCCACCGGCCCGGCTGTCGGACACCTGATAGGATACGTAGGCGCAGCCTCTGCCGAGGAATATGAGGCTGACCGCAATCCCCTGCTCGTTACGCCTGGCTATAAAATCGGGAAGGACGGGCTCGAAAAACAGTTCGAACAGACGCTCCGCGGCGTTCCAGGTGCTCGCCGCGTCGAAGTGACTGCGTCGGGGCGCATCATCCGCGACCTCGAGACACGCGAAGATGTTCAGGGCGATCCCGTCAGGCTGACGATTGACGGGCCGCTGCAAGATTACGCCGCACGTCGCTTGGGCCTCGAAAGCGGCTCGGTAGTGGTCATGGACTGCGACAGTGGCGACCTGCTTTGCATGGCATCCATGCCGAGCTTCGACCCGAACAGCTTTTCCGACGGTATCGGCTCGGTCGAATATTCGATGCTGCGAGACGACGACCGCGTGCCGCTGCGCAACAAGGTGCTAAAGGGTCTTTATCCGCCCGGCTCGACCGTGAAGCCGATGGTATCCATGGCGCTGATGTCGCAAGGCATCGACCCGCACGAGACCGTGTTCTGTGGAGGCGGTCTTCGCGTCGGTAACCGCGTCTTCGGTTGCTGGAACCGCCGCGGGCACGGCGCGGTCGATATGGCCAAGGGCATCTACCAGAGCTGCGATGTCTATTTCTACGCCATGGCACAACGCGTCGGGATGGAACCGATTGCCGAAATGGCCCGTCGTTGCGGCATGGGGCAGGAATTCCCCCTGCCCGTGACTAGCCAGTTCTATGGCACCGTTCCCGATCCCGCCTGGAAAAAGAAAAAATACGACCGCGAATGGCAGGCGTTCGACACGGTCAACGCCACGATCGGGCAAGGCTACATGCTCGCCAGTCCGCTGCAGTTGGCAGTCATGGCCTCTCGCATTGCGACCGGCCACCACGTCATGCCGCGCCTTACTCTCAATACTAAGCCCAAGGGCTTCAACGAGATCGACTTCCCGACCGATCAGGTCGAATATGTCCGCAAAGCGATGAGCGATGTCGTCAACGGTCCCGGCACGGCAGGTCGTGCCCGCCTTCCGATTGACGATGTACTGATCGCAGGGAAAACCGGCACTGCACAGGTGGTGGGCCTGAACATATCGGACGGTAAGAGCGGACCGTGGAAGTACCGCGACCACGGGCTCTTCATATTCTTCGCGCCATACGACAAGCCCAAGTATGCAGGGGCGGTCGTCATTGAACATGGTGGTGGCTCGGGCGCGGCCTATCCGATCGCACGCGACGTGATGACCTTCATGTTCGATCCTGCAAAAGGGATGGAGGCGCTCCATGCGCTAGAAAAGCAATGGGGTGGTACTGCGCAGCAACGGCTTGATGCAAAGTACCGCGCCTATGCCGCTGCAGCAGGTGAAACCGTGGGCGCACCGCCCCGCAGGGACGAAGATATTTTCGACCAGGTCGAAGCCGAGGCGCGCGCGGCTGCCGCACAACCGGAAGCCATCGCGCAAGACGCGGTGACCCCGCGCCCCGATCCGACGCCCTCCGGGTCACCAAGCGCGCCAGGATCGACAGCACCAGCGGACGGCGCGGCGACAAACAATGGAAGCCCGCTGGTGGCAGAGCCGGCACCTGCAACGAGCCGGGCCGCACCTGCATCCGCGCCGACACCATCGGCTTCGCAATGAACGGGATCGTACCCGCCCCGATCGCTCGCCAGCCTTGGCAGATGCTGATCCCGCTTTTCGTGCTGGTCGGTTTCGGTGCGCTCGTCCTCTATTCTGCTGCCGGTGGATCGTGGCAACCGTTTGCGATTTCTCACCTGATACGCTTCGCCGTATTCATGGTCGCTGCGGTGATCATCGCCAATATGCCCCGGGTATTCGTCACCTTCATGGCCTATCCCGCCTACATCGGCGTTGTGCTGCTGCTCGTCGCGGTGGAAGCAATAGGTTTCGTCGGAGGTGGCAGCCAACGATGGCTCAACCTCGGCTTCATGCAATTGCAGCCTTCCGAATTGATGAAGCCGGTTATCGTCCTGACACTTGCGCGGTTCTACGATACCCTGCCAGTTGGACTGATCGGCACGTGGAGATCGTTGATCCCTGCAGGCGTCCTGATCGGCATACCGATGGCTTTGGTGCTGCTACAGCCTGACCTCGGCACGGCGCTCGCGATCGGCTTCGGGGGCGCAGTCGTCATGTTCATGGCCGGCCTGCCGATGCGATGGTTCCTGATGGCCGGAGGCGCCGGATTGATCGCCGCCCCTCTCGCCTTCTTCTTCGGACTGCAGGAATACCAGCAGCGCCGCGTTACGACTTTCATGGACCCGGAAAGCGACCCCCTGGGAGCCGGCTATCACATCACGCAGTCGAAGATTGCGATTGGCTCGGGCGGCATCACCGGCAAAGGTTTCAACGAAGGTTCGCAAAGCCACCTGCAATATTTGCCGGAACCTCACACCGACTTCGTGTTTGCGACAATGGCGGAAGAATGGGGACTGATCGGCGGCTTCGTCGTCATAGGGATCTTTGCAATGATCCTTGGTTGGGGCCTTGGCGTTGCGCGCAAGTCCAATGACCGTTTCGCACGGCTGCTGGCCATTGGCATGACCGCGACCATCTTCTTCTACGTTGCAGTGAACCTGATGATGGTCATGGGACTTGCCCCGGTTGTGGGCATTCCCTTGCCCTTCATGAGCCACGGTGGATCCTCGATGATGACCAATATGATCTGCATCGGCGTTCTGATGATGGTCAACCGCTGGAACCGGGAGGCCCCGCACAGCGGCTTGTCAGCCTAGCCTGTCCCCCGAATAGGCGACTTTCCATTAACCGTGATTTCTCTATTCGGCGCGCAGAACATAAACGCTCAGGCGTGTCGCGCATAAATCCCGCAAAGACGGGTTCACGGCCAACGGCCTGCTTCGCTGAAAACGAGAAATACTGCGGCCCCCCATCTGCCGCCGAACTTCGTGTCGCAACGGAATCACCTGGTGTCCAATACTGCAAAGATCGCGCGCCCATTCGGCTTGCTGCTATCCTCAATGCGCTCGATCGTGCGCGCAACCCGGCCCATCAAGCCAACCCTTATGTCCGTGGTCGACGACGGTGCAATCGGTGAACTCATCACGGCAGTCGGCAACCGACAGCTTGCCGGTGAGAGCACTTCGCTGCGGCAGTTGCACAAGATCATGGAGATCGAGCAGAGCCAGGCACTGCGACTGGCATCCAAACTCGTCGAGGAAGGCCTGGCGGAGCTTTCGCCAGCCATTCACGACCGGTTTGAATCCGAAATCACCCTCAAACAGCCTCTTTTGCGCGCAGTCAGGGCAGAAAATCGCACTGACTGACAAAGCGGCCTTTTCTTTGGCGAAATCGGCGTTATATGCAGCGCCTCCCGAGTCGGAAGCGGCACACCGCTGCTGATGATCGAGGCCGATGTGATCTTCGGCGAGTGGACGCATAGCTCAGTTGGTAGAGCAGCTGACTCTTAATCAGCGGGTCCTAGGTTCGAGCCCTAGTGCGTCCACCATCACACTCCAAATCACATTCACACGCTTCCCAATCACATTTTGATGTGATAATTGGCGCCTATGAGCACAAACATCATCGATAAAGTCCGCGATCTCGTCACATCGGGCAGTATGACCCGCGCTGGCCTGGCACGCGCTGCCGGGCTTCACGCCAACACTCTCAGAGATTGCGGTGACGCCAGTTGGAACCCGACAAACGAAACGCTGGTGAAGCTGGAAAACTTCCTTCTCCATAACGATGATCGCCCGGCATTGGTCGGCATAGAAGAGATCATCGATGAAGCCCGCAATGGTCGGATGTACATTCTCGTCGATGATGAAGATCGCGAGAATGAAGGCGATCTGATCATTCCGGCCCAGATGGCCACGCCGACCGCAATCAATTTCATGGCCACGCATGGCCGGGGACTGATCTGTCTCGCGCTCGACCGAAAGCGTGTCGAAACGCTCGGGTTGCAGCCGATGAGCCGCGACAATCGTGAAAGCATGCAGACTGCCTTCACGACCTCGATCGAGGCAAAAGAAGGCGTGACGACCGGCATTTCGGCAGCGGACCGTGCCCGAACCGTGTCAGTTGCGATCGACGCCACGAAGGGTCCGGACGACATCGTGACCCCTGGCCACGTTTTCCCCCTGACTGCTCGCGATGGCGGCGTTCTGGTTCGCGCCGGCCATACGGAAGCGGCTGTCGACATTTCGCGTCTCGCCGGCCTCAACCCCTCGGGTGTGATTTGCGAGATCATGAACGAAGACGGTTCGATGGCGCGACTGGACGACCTGATCGCATTTGCTCGCAAGCATGACCTGAAGATCGGCACCATCCGCGACCTCATCGAGTACCGCAGCCGGAACGACCACCTGGTCGAGCGGATCAGTGAACGTGCATTCGAATCCGATTACGGCGGCCAGTGGCGGCTGATGACCTATCGCAACAAGGTCGATGGTAGCGAAGCATATGTCATCCAGAAGGGGCACGTCGTCCCCGGCGAGCCAACGTTGACCCGCGTACACCCGATCTCCATTTTCGATGATCTGCTGGGCCAGTCTGGCCCACGCAAGCGGACCCTGCAGCGCGCGATGAAGGCTGTGGGCGAGCACGGATCAGGCGTGATCGTCCTGATCACCGCGCGTTATTCGGAAGTCGCCAACCGCGGGCCCGACCACGAACACCGCAATGTCGGCATCGGTTCGCAAATCCTGGCCGACCTGAATATTCACGACATGATCCTGCTCAGCAATTCTCAGCCCAATGTCGTGGCGATCGAGGGCTACGGCCTCAATATCGTCGACCATATGCCGATCCCGGACTGAACGCATCGCATCGTCACGGAATAAAACCAATCGCGAGGCACCCGCTGCCTCGGCACAATGAGGTAAACAATGGCCCGCTTTCTTATCGTCGAAGCACGTTTCTACGCCCACCTGAACGACATGCTCGTCGCAGGTGCGCGCTCGGCTCTCGAAGCGGCAGGGCACGAGGTAGAGGTTCTAACCGTCCCCGGTGCGCTGGAAATCCCGGGGGCAATCGCACTTGCAGCCGAGAGCGGGCAATACGACGGCTTCGTTGCAATCGGTGTCGTTATCCGCGGCGAGACCTACCACTTTGAAATCGTCGCCGGTGAAAGCGCACGCGCAATCATGGCACTGACGATGGACGGTATCGCGATTGGCAACGGCATTTTGACGGTCGAGAGCGAGGAACAGGCGATCGTACGTGCAGATGCTGCGCAGAAGGACAAGGGCGGCGAAGCGGCCAAAGCAGCGATGGCCCTGCTCGACCTCCAGTCGAAGTTTGCGGGATAATCGGAAAAGCAGACCCTGATTTCAATATCAGATAGATTGATTTTCGATCAAACTCGGCTGTCTCATATTAGAGGCCTGAGATATGTCTTTTGATGCAGGACCGGACGGGGAAGATCCGGCCTTGCTGACAGGACAAGAAAAAACAATGATCGATCATTCGACCGACAACGGCCGCAGTATTGCGCCGATCGTGACCATACTCGAAACCCAAATGGCCCAGCTGGATAATCTGGGTGCCCACATTCCAGCTGCCTACATCGATGCTGCGATCCAGCACCTCAAAATATCGAGCGGATGAATGTGCGCTTTGCGTGGACCATGGACTACGCATTCTCACGTAATGCCAAGGGCTTAACTAGGGCCTATCAATCTTCTGACTCAACGGCGTTTCCGTCGCTGGGCGGATTGGGGAGCGCCGCGTGGAAGGTCGCAATGCTGCGTCCATAATGATCGAAAATGGAGCCGAAGGCTTCAGTTCCGAGATCGCGGACCTTGCAGAGCAACTGAGCCAAATCGCGAAGGACCTGCTTGGCGTTGCTTCGCACGGCGAAATCGCACACGAACGCCAGAATACTCAGGCCACTGCGGGTCCAACCCTGCTGGAACGCGCCGAACGCCTATATGCCGATCGCCGTCAGCGCAGCCCGCTGATTGGTGGTTACGAACTGTTCGGCGAGCCTGCCTGGGATATCCTGCTCGACCTCTACATTGCGCATGCGCGGGGCAAAGTCGTTTCGGTATCGAGTGCGTGCATCGGTTCGGCAGCACCGCCCACAACCGGTCTCCGGTGGCTGGGAATCTTGCAACAGGAAGGCTTGGTCCTGCGGGAGAACGACCCGCAAGACCAACGCCGCGTTAATGTCCGGCTCTCTCCCGACGCCATAACACGCCTGGAGACTTATCTGTCAGGCCTGACCGACAAGTCGGGAAAGCAATAGCTACCCAGCAAGTCGTCCGAATGCGTTGAAACCGGCATAGACCGCGCTCGTGCCCAGTTCCTCTTCGATCCGGATAAGCTGGTTGTACTTTGCAAGCCGGTCGGAACGGGCAAGCGACCCGGTCTTGATCTGCCCGCAGTTGGTGGCGACTGCCAGGTCGGCAATGGTCGCATCCTCGGTCTCGCCGGACCGGTGGCTCATGACCGACGTATATCCGGCACGGTGGGCCATCTCTACGGCAGCGAGCGTTTCGGTCAGTGTCCCGATCTGGTTGACCTTTACGAGAAGCGAATTTGCCAGGCCCTTCTCGATGCCCATCGAAAGGCGTTCGGGGTTGGTCACGAACAGGTCGTCGCCGACGAGCTGGACCTTGTCGCCAATCTTGTCGGTCAAAAGCTTCCAACCCTCGAAGTCATCTTCAGCCATGCCATCCTCGATCGAGCGGATCGGGTAAGCCTTGCAAAGCTCGGCGAGATAGTCTGCCATCTCGGCGGGGCTCAGCGAGGTGCCCTCGCCCGCCATGTCGTACCGGCCGTCGGCAAAGAATTCGGTCGAAGCGCAATCGAGCGCGAGAACGACATCGCCGCCCGGCTTGAACCCGGCCTGCTCGATCGAAGCCATGATGAAATCGAGCGCATCGCGGGTCGATGCGAGGTTGGGTGCAAAACCGCCTTCGTCACCGACTGCGGTTGCGAGCCCCTTGTCCGACAGGCCCTTCTTCAGCGTATGGAAGATTTCCGCGCCCCACCGCACTGCCTCTGCGATGCTTTCCGCACCGACGGGCATGATCATGAATTCCTGGATGTCGATCGGGTTGTCGGCGTGTTCGCCGCCATTGATGATGTTCATCATCGGAACCGGAAGCCGATGCGCTGCGACACCACCGAGATAGGAATAGAGCGGCAGGCCACGGGCGTTCGCAGCTGCCTTGGCCACGGCAAGGCTGGTCCCGAGAATGGCGTTGGCGCCGATCCGGCCCTTGTTCGGCGTGCCGTCGAGCTCGAGCATGGCGAGATCGATGTCGCGCTGGTCTTCTGCATCGAGGCCGAGGATCGCGTCCGCAATCTCTCCGTTCACCCCGTCGACCGCCTTCAGGACGCCTTTTCCGAGATAGCGCGTCTTGTCGCCGTCACGCAGTTCAACCGCTTCATGCGCGCCAGTGGAGGCACCCGAAGGGACCGCCGCCCGGCCGAAGCTGCCGTCTTCCAGAAGCACGTCGACTTCGACTGTTGGGTTGCCACGGCTGTCGAGGATTTCACGGCCATGAATGTCGATAATCGCGGTCATTGAACTGTCTCCGGCGTCAAAAAAATGCGGACAGGTGTTGTATTCGCCTACAACACCACCATGTCGGTAGTTGGCCGCCCTGTATGCTTCGGAACATTCGGGCGCAAGTTGCGTTGCAACATAGAAGGCTGATCAGGCAGGTTCAGTCACATTATTACACAGCCACGGAGGGCAAAGGACCAAGTCATGGCAGAAGCAACCACTACCCCCACCACCACGAAAGCCCGCAAGACCCCGGCGAAAAAGTCGACCGCGAAGAAAACCGTCGCGGCGACTGCTACCGACAACACGGCAGAAGCGAAGAGCCGTTTCAACGCCGCGCTCGACGAAGCCAAGGCCGGCGCCGCAGCGCTGCGTGCAGAAGCTGGCGAGCGTGCCGGTGCTTACCGCGATTCGGCAAAGTCGAAGGGAAATACGCTCATGGCCGATGCGAAGTCCTACGGCGCCGAAGCGAAGACCCGCGCAGGCGATCTCGCAACCGACGGCAAGACAAAGGTCAGCGATGGCCTCGCCTCGCTCGGGAAGGTCGTCGCAGACACTGCTACCGATCTCGATAGCCGCTTTGGCGAACAGTACGGCGATTACGCCCGCAAGGCTTCGCGTTCGCTCCAGGAAGCATCGGCAAAGCTCGACAGCAAGAGCGTCGACGAGCTTGGCGAAGATGCTCGCGAGTTTGTTCGCAAGAGCCCCGGTGTCGCTGTCGGCATCGCAGCAGTTGCAGGATTCCTGCTTGCACGCGTATTCCGCGGCAGCCGCGACTGATTTGCGGCTGAGAGGGGCTGATAATGCGTGAGGAGGACCTGCCGAATGAACGGCAGGAAGAGCACGGCGTCGAAGACGAATTCGACGCCGCAATGCTCGGCGAAGATGAGGCAGGCTACTCCGGTGGCTCGCTGACGGATGATGTCGTTGCCCTGTTCGAGGATGGCAAGACTTATGTCGAGGCCGAACTGGCCTACCAGAAGTCCCGCGCCGCCTTTGCAGCAGAGAACGGCAAGTCCGCGGCACTGCTCGGCATATCGGCCTTTGCGCTCATCCACCTCGCGCTCATCGCCCTGGTTGTCGGGGCAATTATTGCACTAGCTCCGATCGTAACCGCCTTCGGAGCCATCGCGATCGTCGTAGGCGTCCTTCTTGCCGCGGCTTTCGCGCTCGTCGTCATGATGCGACGTCACACGCGGGCCATCGGCAAGGCATTTTCGGAAGGCGAGAAATGAGCGATCTCGAACGACGGATGATCGAAGACAGGGCTATTCGCGACGCCGCGAAAGCTCTCGTGCATGCCGATTATGCGCACTTGCGCGCAGATTTCGCCGGCAAGGGCATCGGCGAGCGGATGCTCGACAATGTCGGCGAAGGCGCCCGCGATGTGTTCGAGCGCGCAGCCGACGCAGCCGAAACTCACCGTGGGGTCCTCGCGGCCCTGATCGGAGCGGTGTTCGTATGGTTCGCCCGAAATCCGATCATGTCGCTTTTCGTCGCCGAAGGAGGTGACGATGGCCAGGACGAGGACGCGGAACACGATTGAACTGCGGCACGCCTTGCCACTGAAATCAAATTCGAACTTTGGAGCATTCCATGACGACTGAAGAAAAACGCGCCGAACTTCGCGAGAAGATTGAAGCCGGCGAGAAGCGCAATGCCGAACGCACCTTTGTCGATACCGCGCGTGAAGCCGCAGACAGCGCGACTACCTTCGTCAAAAAGCACCCTTTCGCAACGCTAGGCGGCGCTGTCGTTGTCGGCCTCGCCATTGGTGCCATGACCAAGCCCGGACGCCACCTGACGAAGCGCGGCGGAGTCCTTGCCGGACTGGCCGCCGATGCCGCCCTCGCTTACGGCATGACGATGATCGACCGCGCTGGCGACCTCGCCCGCGACGGACAGGACAGACTAGAGGATTTCGGCGATTCTCTTGGCGATACCGCCCGTCATGCAAAGCGGGAAGCCAGCTACCTCGCAGGAACCGCGTCGGACAAGACGCGCTCTGCGGCCCGCGGCGTTGCCCGCAAGGCCGGGCGTGCAGCGCGTGACCTGCGCGCGCGCGTCAACCACTAGAGCACCAGACATTGGTCGCAAAGCGGCGCGACGGGGTTTGCCTGTCGCGCCGCTTCGTTTATGGGCGCGTCGAAATCCCCTCCCCAAGGATCGAAAGCACTCACAATGGAAGAAACCGAAACCAACCAGAAGCTCCACCTCGTGATGGGTGGCCGCGTAAAAGATCCGCGCAGCATGGAATTTGCTGATCCCGAAAGCCTCCATGTCGTAGGCGTCTTCAGCAATTATGACGCAGCGGTCGATGCATGGCGCGCCAATGCGCAGCGCACTGTCGACGACGCCGAGATGCGTTATGTGGTGGTGCACATCCACAGGCTGCTGACGCCGGACGCCTGATCGCGTTGTGGCCTATTCCATCCGCGAATATCGCGACGGCGACGCCACTGCCCTTGCGAGGCTGCTCGCCGAAGCGATCGCCGTCATCGGGCCACATAGATATAGCGAAGCGCAAGTGGCCGCCTGGGGTGCACGTCACCCCGGGCCGGACCGCCTGAAGCAACGCGTCGATGACGGGGCGATGATCTTCGTTGCCGCGGACAGCCATGATGTGCCGGTGGCCTATGCGATGCTGGAACCCGATGGCCATCTGGACCATCTATACTGCCATCCCGACCATACACGGCGCGGCCTGGCCCTCGAGGTACTGATGGCCGCTGAATCGAAGGCGCGACAGCTTGGCGTGGAGCGCCTTTTCACGGAGGCAAGCGAGCTAGCCCGCGCAGCATTCGAGCGGGCAGGCTACGAGGTCACGCACCGGCGCGACTTCGAGATCGTTCACGACGGCAAGGCCGTCCCGATCCACAATTATGCGATGGAAAAGCGGCTCGATTGAGCCGCCCTCCTCTCTCGATCAGATGAACTCGATCTTGTCGACGAGGTAGAACTTGTCACCCGAAGGAACGGTCACCTCTACCTCTTCGCCGACTTCCTTGCCGATCAAGGCGCGGGCGATGGGCGAATTGTAGGAGATGCGGCCTTTGCCGGCATCGGCTTCGGTCTGACCGACGATCTGGTATTTGACCGGCTTGTCGTCTTCATCGAGCAGGGTGATCGTTGCACCGAAGATAATCTTGTCACCCGACAGCGTGGCGGGATCGATGATCTGGGCGCGACTGACCTTGTCTTCCAGTTCGGCGATCTGCGCCTCTACCTGGCCCTGCCGTTCCTTCGCAGCATGGTATTCGGCATTTTCCGAAAGGTCGCCATGCGCGCGGGCTTCCTCGATCGCATCGACAATCTTCGGGCGTTCCGCACGGAGCGTCTTGAGATCGGCAGTGAGCCGCTCGTAACCCTCGGCGAGCATCGGAACTTTTTCCATCGTAGCCATCCCAGTCTTCCTTTGGCGCGCCGCCTCCCAATTCTACCGCAAGAGGGTCATTTCGTCCTTGGCCGCATCTGGCGAAGCGGCTGTCCGGGCTCGAAATGTAGGGAAGGACGCTAAATTCGAATTTCAGCTATAATAGTCCTGCAACGAGCGGACTTCAAGCTGGCTTGCATTAACTGCACGAATTGCGCTTGTTGCAGCAATCGAAGCGGCAGCAGTCGTGTAATACGGAACCTTCGCCTCGAGCGCGGATGCACGGATCGATTTGGAGTCCAGCAAGCTCTGCCAGCCCTCGGTGGTATTGAAGATCAGGTCCACTTCGCCATCGATAATCCGGTCGACGATATGCGGCTGTCCTTCCGCAACCTTGTTGACGCGCTCGACTTCCAGCCCCTGCTCGCTCAGGAAAGTTTGCGTTCCCCCGGTGGCGATAACGTTGAAACCTTGTTCGATCAGCGAGCGAACCGCCGGGACGATCGGACCCTTGTCGGTATTCTTCACCGAAACGAAGACCGTTCCTCCGGTGGGCAGCTTCATCCCGGCACCGAGCTGCGACTTGTAGAAAGCCGCTTCGAAATTGCGATCGATGCCCATGACTTCACCCGTCGATTTCATTTCGGGGCTCAGGATCGGATCGCTTCCCGGGAAACGGGCGAAGGGGAACACGGCCTCCTTCACTGCCATGTAGGGCAGGTCGCGCTTGAAGGGTTCGAACGTGGCAAGCTTTTCGCCAGCCATCACCCGGCTCGCGATCTTGGCAACGGGCTGTCCAATGGCCTTTGCGACGAAGGGCACAGTGCGGCTTGCACGCGGGTTCACTTCGATCAGGTAAACCTCGCCATCCTTCACCGCGAACTGGACGTTCATCAGGCCAACGACGTTCAACGCCTTGGCGAGCGAGACCGCCTGGCGCTCCATCTCCTCGATGATCTCTGCAGGCAGAGAGTATGGCGGCAGGGTGCAGGCGCTATCGCCCGAGTGAACGCCGGCTTCCTCGATATGCTGCATTACGCCGGCGATGCGCACTTCCTCGCCATCGCAGAGTGCGTCGACGTCGCATTCGATTGCGTCGCGCAGGTACTGGTCGACCAGGACCGGGCTTTCGCCCGACACGTTGACGGCGGTCTTGATGTAGTCGTCCAGCTGCGCTTCGCTGTCGACGATCTCCATCGCACGTCCGCCAAGGACGTAGCTTGGGCGCAGCAGCACCGGATAGCCAATGCGCGCAGCGACCGCAGCGGCTTCGTCGCGGCTGTAGGCGATGCCGTTCTCCGGCTGCTTCAGTTTCAACTTGTTGACCAGCTTGGCAAAGCGCTCGCGGTCTTCTGCAAGGTCGATCGCGTCGGGTGATGTGCCGAGGATCGGAATGCCCGCATCTTCCAGCGCCTGCGCCAGTTTCAACGGAGTCTGACCGCCGAACTGCACGATGACGCCAACCAGCTCACCGCGAGACTGCTCTACCCGGAGGATTTCGAGCACGTCTTCTGCGGTCAGCGGTTCGAAATAGAGGCGGTCCGATGTGTCGTAATCGGTCGAAACCGTTTCCGGGTTGCAGTTGACCATGATCGTTTCGAAGCCCGCTTCGGCCAGAGCGAAACAGGCGTGAACGCAGCAATAGTCGAACTCGATGCCCTGGCCGATGCGGTTGGGACCGCCGCCGAGGATGACTATCTTCTTGCGGTCGGAAGGCTGCGCCTCGTTCTCCGGTTCGCCAAAGGTTGGCGCTTCGTAGGTCGAGTACATGTAGGGCGTGATCGCTTCGAACTCGGCGGCGCAGCTGTCGATCCGCTTGAACACCGGATGCACGCCCAGCTTGTGCCGCAGTTCGCACACTTCCTTCTCGCTGGTCGCACCCGCCATGACCTTGAGCGCATCGTGCAACAGGCCCGAGCGGCGCGCCTGAGTTTCGGCAAGCCCGCCGGCCACGCCCACGGAACGGACGGCCAGCGTGGCAAGGCGCTTGTCGGAAAAGCCCATCGCTTTCAGGCGGCGCAGGTCGGCAGCCTCGCGCGGGAGGCCTTCTTCGCCGATACGCTTTTCAGCGGCGATGATCTCCTCGATCTGGCGCAGGAACCAGGGGTCGTAGGAAGTGACCGTGTGGATTTCCTCAACGCTCATCCCCTCGCGGAATGCCTGTGCGACTTGCAGCAGACGGTCCGGCGTTCGCTTCGAAAGTGCTGCGGTGATGACTTCGCGCGAAACGCCTTCCAGCTCGGTCACGCGATTGAACCCGTCGAGACCGGTTTCGAGGCCGCGCAATGCCTTTTGCACGCTTTCCTGAAAGTTGCGGCCGATCGCCATGACCTCGCCCACCGACTTCATCGCGGTGGCGAGTTCGGGCTTGGCCCCCTTGAATTTCTCAAAGGCGAAGCGCGGAATCTTGGTCACGACATAGTCGATGGTCGGTTCGAAGCTGGCAGGCGTTGCGCCGGTGATCTCGTTCGTGATCTCGTCCAGCGTGTAACCGACCGCCAGTTTCGCCGCGACGCGCGCAATCGGGAAGCCGGTTGCCTTTGAAGCCAGCGCCGATGAGCGTGACACGCGCGGGTTCATCTCGATCACGATCAAACGGCCGTCTGCCGGATTGACCGCGAACTGAACGTTGGAGCCGCCCGTCTCGACGCCGATCTCGCGCAGCACCTCGATGCTGGCGGTGCGCATGATCTGGTATTCCTTGTCGGTCAGCGTAAGCGCAGGGGCAACGGTGATCGAGTCCCCAGTGTGAACGCCCATCGGATCGACATTCTCGATCGAGCAGATGATGATGGCGTTGTCGTGCTTGTCGCGCACGACCTCCATCTCATATTCCTTCCAACCGAGCAGCGATTCCTCGATCAGAACCTCGGTGGTGGGTGACGCGTCGAGACCTTCGCGAACGATGCGCTCGAATTCGGCCTTGTTGTAAGCGATGCCGCCGCCGGTGCCGCCGAGCGTGAAGCTGGGGCGGATGATAGAGGGCAGTCCGGTGGTTTCGAGAACCGCGAAAGCCTCGTCCAGCGTATGCGCCACGCCTGAGCGCGCGCTTTCAAGCCCGATTTTGTCCATTGCAGCGCGGAAACGCTGGCGATTTTCCGCCTTGTCGATCGCGTCCGCCTTGGCCCCGATCATCTCGACACCGAACTTCTCCAGCACGCCCATGGAATCGAGCGCCAGCGCGCAGTTCAATGCGGTCTGCCCGCCCATCGTGGGCAGCACAGCATCGGGTCGCTCTTTCTCGATGATCTTGGCGACGATTTCGGGCGTGATCGGCTCGATATAAGTCGCATCGGCGAACTCAGGATCGGTCATGATCGTGGCCGGGTTCGAGTTTACCAGGATGACGCGATAGCCGTCTTCCTTCAGCGCCTTGATCGCCTGCGTGCCGGAATAGTCGAACTCGCAAGCCTGTCCGATGATGATCGGACCGGCGCCAATGACGAGGATCGAGGAGATGTCAGTACGTTTGGGCATTTTGTTCCTACTTGGCAGGCGGAGCCACTTTTTCAGGTTGCTCGACGGGCTCTGTCGATTCTTGCTGAGTGATTTGCTCCCAAGTTTCGCCCCCGAGCAGTCGGGTCTGCATCCACAATATATTAGCTACATCTCTCATCGCCTTCTGCGAATCCTGCAAAAGGTTGTCGCGATAATAGAATCCTCGGCTTCCGAAACCGCCAGTTTGTATGTCAGTTTCTCGCAAGCTTAGACCCGCTGCTTTCGACATCTCAAACAAGAGCCGAGTGAGCTTCACCGATGTATTTTCCCCGACCTTTCGGACTTGCTCGTCAGACATATTTTCGGTGTCGACGTTTGCCGCTTCTAAGAATTCACGATGCGCGGAAAGAACGGATGGGCAATCGTTAAACTCAACTGGCACTAGCTTGATTGCGACCTGATAGGACGGATCGCTAGGAAAATCTCGCGAAGACAACAGCAAGCGCAACGTAATGAGCTTCGCATCTTGTCGTTTGCGACGGCCCTCAATCCAAAGGGTAATCCCGACCGCTACGATTGGGCCGATGACTATTGCGGCGATTGTGATCCAATCCGATGAAGTCACCCCAGCATCCCCACGAACTTCTCGAACAGGTAGAAGCTGTCCTGTGGACCAGGGCTTGCCTCGGGGTGGTACTGCACGCCGAAGGCCTTCTTGCCGGTAATGCTGATCCCGCAGTTGGAGCCGTCGAAGAGCGAAACGTGGGTCTGCTCGACTTCAGGCGGTAGGGTGTCGGCATCGACCGCGAAGCCGTGGTTCATGCTGGTGATCTCGACGAGGCCCTGCGTTTCGCCCCATGCCTCGCCCACGCGCTGTACCGGGTGGTTCGCGCCGCGGTGGCCCTGGTGCATCTTGGTGGTCTTGGCACCCGCCGCCAGCGCCAGCATCTGATGGCCGAGGCAGATGCCGAACAGCGGGATGTCGCGGTCGAGCAACGCCTTGATCACCGGCACGGCATATTCACCCGTCGCTGCCGGATCGCCCGGACCGTTGGAAAGGAACACACCCGCCGGTTCCAGTGCAAGGATATCCTCAAGGCTGGTCTTGGCCGGAACCACCGTCACCTTCGCCCCAGCCTTCACCAGATTGCGGAAGATGTTGTCCTTCGCGCCGTAATCGATCGCGACGACATGCGGCTTGCCCGACCAATCGGCACGGCCATAGCCGTGGCCAAGCCGCCAGTAACCGCCGCCCCAGTCTTCCTGCGCTTCGCGGCTGACGCGTGTGGCGAGGTCCATGCCCTCCAGCCCGGCCCAGTCCTTTGCCCTCTGGAGCAGCGCGGGAATATCGAAATTGCCCGCCGGATCGTGCGCGATCACGGCATTGGGTGCGCCGGCAAGGCGGATCTTGCGGGTCAGCGCGCGGGTATCGACGCCCGAAAGCCCGATCTTGCCGTTCTTCTCCATCCAGTCGGTAAAGGTCAGCTCGCTGCGGAAATTGCTCGGCGCGGTCACGTCCTCGCGCGTTACGCAGCCGATGGCCCCTTCGACCTTGCTCTCGATATCTTCGGCATTGGCGCCGACGTTACCGATGTGGGGGAATGTGAAGGTGACGATCTGTGCCGCGTAGGACGGATCGGTCATCACTTCCTGATAGCCGGTCATAGCGGTGTTGAAGCAAACTTCGCCCACCGCACTTCCGGTGGCGCCGAAGCCCTTGCCCCAGATCACGCTTCCGTCGGCCAGAACGAGGACTCCCGTCGCACCTTTAGGTTGCGCAGGAGTAGAGGCGGCAGAAGCCATGTGGCGCTCCGTTCAGTTGGTTTTCCAGCAATGTCGCTAAGTCTCAGCCGCTAGCCATCCGCCCCGCCCCCGTCAATGCCGCAGTGCGGGAAAAGTCGACAAATCCGGGCAGAATTTCCATTTTCCGGATTAAGGCCTATCTGGCCCGTAAATCCGAACAGCAATTCACGCACCAATTCGAACCTCAAGGGATCAAACAATGCTCCGCGACGACATCAAGACCGCCACCGTCACCGCCATGAAGGCCGGTGACAAGGACCGCACGGCGACACTTCGCCTGATCGGCGCCAAGATCAAGGACCGCGACATCGAGCTGCGCACCTCCTCGAAAGAGGTCGCAGACGACGATCTCGTCACCGAAGTACTACAAAAAATGGCCAAGCAGCGGCGCGAGTCGATAACCATGTATGTTGACGGTGGTCGCGAGGAACTGGCCGACCAGGAACGCCGCGAACTGGCAGTTATCGATGAGTTCCTGCCTCAGATGCTTAGCGAGGAAGAAACGAAGGCTGCGATTGCGGATGTGAAGGCAAGCATTGGCGCCGATTCCATTAAGGATATGGGCCGCGTCATGGCGGAACTGAAGGCGCGCCACGGCGCTGTACTGGACATGAGCATGGCCAGCGCACTGGTCAAACAGAGCTATTGAAAGTGAGCCAAAAATGAAAACCCTGTCCCTCGCCCTGACCGCGGTATTAGCAACCGGCCTGGTCGCCTGCACCGACGAAGCATCGGTCGAGAATACCGACCTCGACGTCGCCACGACCGACGGGGAAGCTGCCGCCAAGGCGAGGGAAATCCAGGGAGGCGACCTTGCCGACCTGCAACTGGGTGCGAAGATCGTCGGACCCCAGGGCGAAGAAGTGAAAGCACGCCTGACCAACGAGGCCGGGGCCTTCGCCGACATCACATCCTACGTCGCCTGTCCAAAGGGCGTGACGGAGTGCGATCCAGCGACCGCGCCAAACGGCATGATCTACACCTATGTCCACACCGTCTATCCGGGAGAGGATAACCAGGATGACAGCGGCAGCGGGACCGGTGCAGACAGTTCGGATGTCGAGATCGCGACCAGCTTCATGATGACGCAGCCCGCCTATGGCTTCACCGGCGCGGTGGGCTATTCGACCGCAGAGGTCATCCGCGCCGTCGGCAACAAGGCGCAAGTCGTCATTACCTGCCTTGATGGCGGCATCGTCTGGACAATCAATGCAGGTGGCGGCGGCGACCAGTGGGAACAGGCAGAACCCATAACCTTCTGGTGGCAGTCGACAGTACCGCCTGCCGGCCCTGCCGATGCCTATGCGATCAAGGCCAACTATGTCACCGCAACCGGAAATGGACCTTATCCCGCCAAATCCGATCAGGCGCCCAGTGCTTGCACAGCCCCTTCCACAGACGGCTGACGCTATCTCTTGAACTGGGGGCCGGTGGCGCGCATTGAAGCGTGATGGCCCTATCCCCGCAATGGCTGGATGAATTACGCGCGCGCATCACGCTTTCGAGTGTGATCATGCGCACGACCAAGCTGCAGCGTGCGGGCCGCGAATGGAAGGCGTGCTGCCCCTTCCACGATGAGAAGACGCCCAGCTTCTACGTCAATGACCAGAAGGGGTTCTACCACTGCTTCGGCTGCCAGGCGCATGGCGACGTCATCAGGTGGATGACAGACCAGCGCGGCCTGCCGTTCATGGACGCGGTCAAGGAATTGGCCGAAGAGGCTGGGCTCGAGGTACCCCGCCCCGATCCTCGAGAGGCCCAGCGCGCAGAAAGACGCGCTACGCTTGTCGATGTGACAACAGCAGCGCAGGACTGGTTCGTCGAAAACCTTCACGGCGACGCTGGCGCCAAGGCGCGCGACTACTTGCGATCGAGAGGTTTCAGCCGCCGGATCGTCGGTGAATTCGGCTTCGGCTTCGCGCCCGACAGCAAGGTTGCCCTCAAGGGCGCGCTCGGCGAATTCGACGAGGCAATGCTGGTTGAGGCTGGCCTGCTGATCTCTGTTGACGACAAGGCACCCTATGACCGGTTTCGCGACCGGTTGATGCTGCCCATCCAGGATGCACGCGGCCGCATGATCGCATTCGGTGGACGCATTCTCGAAAGCCGTGACGGCGTCGCCAAATATCTCAATTCGCCCGACACTCCGTTATTTGACAAGGGACGCACTCTCTACAACCTGCATCGCGCAGGCCCTGCATCACGCCAGAGCGACCGTATCGTCGTGGTCGAAGGCTATATGGACGTGATCGCACTCGCCAATGCCGGGATCGCCGATGCCGTCGCACCACTCGGCACGGCCCTGACCGAGACCCAGATCGAGATGCTCTGGCGACTGGTGGACTCACCCGTCCTCTGCTTCGACGGAGACAATGCAGGGCAGCGAGCGGCCATGCGGGCGATTTCGCGCGCGCTCCCCATGCTTCGTGCCGGAAAAAGCCTTTCGATCGTGCGCCTGCCGACCGGCCTCGACCCGGACGACCTGATCAAGCAGGAGGGCGCTCCCGCGATGGAGAAGCTGCTGTCGCAGCCGGTGTCGCTGTTGCAGACCCTGTGGGAGTTCGAGCGGGATGCAGCACCGCTAAACACGCCGGAAGACAAGGCCGGGCTGAAAGCGCGCATCCTGGCTCATGTCGACAGCATCGAACATCCCGACATCAAGGCGTTGTATCGGCGCGAGCTTCTCGAGAAATTCTCCGCCTTCGCCTTCCCTCCCCGACCGCAGCGCGAATGGCGTCCTGGCGGCGGAGGCCGCTCGCAGGTCAGGCCCCAGGCGACAGTCTCGGGCGATGCCGTGGCGAAGCTTTCGAAAGCCCTTTCGGGCGGCGCACGAGACGCGCTGACGCTGGCAACCGTTCATGGACTTCTGCGCCACGCCAGCGAGATTGCGCGGCATTCCGAAGCACTCGGCAGGCTTGCCCGACTGGACGAGAAAACCTCACCCATGGTGGAATCTCTCTTCGAGGTGTCGGAAACGCTTGATTCGCACGACAATGTAGCCATATCGGTCGCGCAAGGCCTTCCCGCCCCACCGGAACCTAACCGTTACGCCTTCCTCAGAGAAGGCACAGACCCGGTAGATGCGCGCGAGGAATTGGCCGAAGCTGTTTCGCTGCTGGTCGAAAGACCGGCGCTGGAGGCTGCCATCAAGGCGGCCACCGCGCGTTTCGACGAAGACCCCGAGGGCTCCTTTGCCGAACAGGCCAGGCTGCGACAACGGCTCGCCGGATTGAATGACCGCCTGAAAACTTTCGGGCGCAAGAAGGCCGCAGCCGCGGCTGAACTGGAAATTGCACCGGAACCGGCTGACGAGCCGGTCTCCGATTTGGAAACGGACTGACAGAGCATATGGCCTCCACCGCAAAAGGCGCTGACAAAGACGATGCGCCGCTGATCGATCTGAACGAAGCGCAGATCAAGAAGCTTATCTCGAAGGCGAAGAAAAAGGGTTACGTCACCTATGACGAGCTCAACGAAGCGCTACCTTCAGGCGAGATGAGCCCCGATCAGATCGAGGACATCCAAACTGCACTTTCCGAAATGGGCGTGCAGATCGTCGAGAACGACGAGGAAGCCGAAGCCGAGGCGGAACAGGATGCCGAAGTCGAGGAAATGACCGTCGACGACGATTCCGATGACGACGACGATGACGGCGAGACCAAGAAAACCGCCAAGAAGACGACGGCTGCTGCCGCCAAGAAAACCGCCACCGGTGAACGTACCGACGATCCGGTACGCATGTATCTGCGCGAAATGGGGGCAGTCGAGCTCCTCAGCCGCGAGGGCGAAATCGCCATTGCAAAGCGTATCGAGTCCGGACGCGACATGATGATCATGGGCCTTTGCGAAAGCCCGATCACCTTCCACGCGATCATCCAGTGGTCCGAAGCGCTCAACAACGAAGACATGCAGCTGCGCGAGATCCTCGATCTCGACGCCATGCTTTCGAAGGAACCGCCGGCGGACAAGCTTGCCGACGACGCCGAAGACGATGACGACGATGGCGAGATTTCGGAAGAAACCGCAGGTCCGACCATCCGCGACGACGATGATGCCGACGACGACGATGACAGCGATTCCGACGACGAAGACGGCGAAGAAGGTTCGTCCAAGCGTCGCGAGGAAGAGGACGAGGAAGACAACACCATGTCCCTCGCCCAGATGGAGGCCGCTCTCAAGCCGGATGCCATCGAACGCTTTGCGCGTATCACCAAGCTGTTCAAGACATTCGAGAAGCTTCAGGCAGAACGCGTCGATATCCTTGCTGCAGGCGACGAATTCCCCGCCGCGAAGGAACGGAAGTATGAGGCCCTTCGCGAAGAGCTGACGGCCGAGGTTGAATCGGTCCAGTTCCACGCGACGAAGATCGAATTCCTCGTCGACAACCTCTATGCCTTCAACCGCCGCCTGACGGCCCTTGGCGGCCAGATGCTGCGCCTTGCCGAGCGTCACAAGGTCAAGCGTATCGACTTCCTCAATGCCTATGTCGGCAACGAGCTGGACGAGAACTGGCTGTCTGAAAAGGCGAAGAAGGACAAGAAATGGGCTGCCTTCGCCGAGAAGGAAGCCGATGCGATCGACCGTATCCGCACCGAAATCGCGGATATCGCGAGCCAGACCGGCATGTCGCTCGAAGAGTTCCGTCGCATCGTCAACATGGTGCAGAAGGGCGAGCGCGAAGCGCGTATCGCGAAGAAGGAAATGGTCGAGGCCAACCTGCGCCTCGTGATTTCCATCGCCAAGAAATACACCAACCGCGGCCTGCAGTTCCTCGACCTGATCCAGGAAGGCAACATCGGCCTGATGAAGGCGGTCGACAAGTTCGAGTACCGCCGCGGCTACAAGTTCAGCACCTATGCCACCTGGTGGATCAGGCAGGCGATCACCCGCTCGATCGCCGACCAGGCACGCACGATCCGTATCCCGGTCCACATGATCGAAACGATCAACAAGCTGGTTCGCACTTCGCGCCAGTTCCTTCACGAGGAAGGCCGCGAGCCGACCCCCGAGGAAATGGCAGCGCGCCTGTCCATGCCTCTCGAGAAGGTCCGCAAGGTGATGAAGATCGCCAAGGAACCGATCAGCCTTGAAACGCCGATCGGCGACGAGGAGGATTCGCACCTCGGCGATTTCATCGAGGACAAGAACGCGATCATCCCGGTCGACGCCGCGATCCAGGCGAACCTCAAGGAAACCGTCACCCGCGTCCTTGCCTCGCTCACCCCGCGCGAAGAGCGCGTGCTGCGCATGCGTTTCGGTATCGGCATGAACACCGATCACACGCTGGAAGAAGTCGGCCAGCAGTTCTCGGTCACCCGCGAACGCATCCGTCAGATCGAGGCGAAGGCGCTTAGGAAGCTCAAGCACCCGAGCCGCAGCCGCAAGATGCGCAGCTTCCTGGATCAGTAAACAGGAAGCCGCCCTTGCCCGCTTGCGAGTCTGCGGCGGCTTCAATATATCGCGATTCGCTTGCGTAACTGACGAGACAGGCGGAGCACCGCCGTGGAGCGCGAGCCTTGTTTTGCCGCTCGTCTGGGCACCCTCCAACAACAAAGGTGTGCCATGCGCATTGCGATCGCTTCTGACCATGCAGCCATCGACCTGAAGGCCGCTCTGCGCGAGTGGTTGATCGAAGAAGGGCACGAGGTTGCCGACCTCGGCCCGGATTCGCACGATAGCGTCGATTATCCCGACTTCGGCTATAAACTCGCCGGTGTCGTCGCCGACGGCACTGCCGAACGCGGAATTGCGCTCTGCGGAAGCGGCATCGGCATTTCCATCAGCGTGAACCGCAATCCCGCCGTTCGATGCGCACTCGTTTCAGAACCGCTGTCGGCTGAGCTTTGCCGCGAACACAACGATGCAAATTGCATCGCCATCGGCGCGCGCCTGACCGGGATCGACATGGCCAAGGCATGCGTGACCGCATTTCTCGAAACCGAATTCGCCGGCGGGCGCCACCAGCGCCGCGTCGACAAGCTTTCCAACCCCAGTTGCTGAGTAATCCCATGACCACCGACACGCTCAATCGCCCGATGCAGGGATTCTGGAACGACACGCTCGAACAGGCAGATCCGGAAATTTTCGCCGCCGTTCGCAAGGAACTGAAGCGCCAGCAGGACAAGATCGAACTGATCGCGAGCGAAAACATCGCCTCACGCGCAGTCCTCGAAGCGACCGGCAGCGTCTTCACCAACAAATACGCCGAAGGTTACCCGGGCAAGCGCTATTACGGCGGGTGCGATTATGCCGACGTCGTCGAAACGCTGGCAATCGAACGTGCCAAGCAGCTCTTCGGATGCAATTACGCCAATGTTCAGCCGAACTCCGGTAGTCAGATGAACCAGGCGGTGTTTCTCGCGCTACTCCAGCCTGGCGACACGTTCATGGGCCTCGACCTCAATTCGGGCGGGCACCTTACCCACGGTTCACCGGTCAACATGAGCGGAAAGTGGTTCAATCCCGTAGCCTATGGCGTGCGCAAGGAAGACGAGCGTATCGACATGGACGAAGTCATGGCGATTGCGAAAGAACACAAGCCCAAGCTCATCATCGCAGGCGGCACCGCCTATTCGCGGGTGTGGGATTGGGAAGCGTTCCGCAAGGTTGCCGACGAAGTCGGGGCCTACCTGATGGTCGACATGAGCCATATTTCGGGGCTCGTCGCTGGGGGTGCCCACCCCTCGCCCTTCCCACATGCACATGTCGTAACCACGACCACGCATAAGAGCCTGCGCGGCCCGCGCTCGGGTGTCATCCTCTGGAATGACGAGGATCTGACCAAGCCGCTCAACATGGCGGTCTTCCCCGGTATGCAGGGTGGCCCGTTGATGCATGTCGTCGCGGCCAAGGCCGTCGCTTTCGGCGAAGCGCTGCGCCCCGACTTCAAGGATTATGCTGCAGCGGTCGTCGCCAACGCCCGCGCACTTGCAGCAAGCCTTGAGGAAAATGGCCTGCGCATCGTTTCGGGCGGCACCGACAACCATTCGATGCTGGTCGATCTGACGGCAAAGGACGTTACCGGCAAGGACGCCGAAAAGGGCCTCGATCGCGCTTGGCTCACCTGCAACAAGAATGGTATCCCCTACGACACGCGCAGCCCCTTCGTGACCAGCGGCATTCGCCTCGGCACTCCGGCCGGCACCACCCGCGGTTTCGGCACCGAAGAATTCCGCAAGGTCGGTGCCCTGATCGCCGAAGTTGTCGAAGGGCTTTCGAAAAACGGGCCCGAGGGGGATGCGCAAGTCGAAGAAAGCGTCCGCCGCAAGGTCAGCGAACTCTGTGCGGACTTCCCGGTCTATCCGGGCATGTGAGGAACAGACAATGGCAGCAGACGACCCCCAGGAACCAAAGCACCAGGATCACGAACTGATCCCCGACGCGACGGCTGAAATCAAAGGCATAGCGAAAGAAGGCATGAAGCACCCCTCTACCAAACCGGTGCTGACAGGTGCAGCAGTCGGCGCGGTTGCAGGTGCGCTCTTGCCGGTAGTGACATGGCCGGTAGGCCTGATCGCTGGCGCCGGTTTCATGCTGTACAAACGGATACGCCCCTGAATGCGGTGTCCGTTTTGTGCGCATGATGACAGCCAGGTAAAGGACAGCCGACCGACCGAAGACAGCACTTCGATCCGTCGACGCCGCCAATGTTCAAGCTGCGGCGCGAGGTTCACGACTTTCGAGCGCGTTCAATTGCGTGAAGTCATCGTGGTGAAGAGCGGCGACCGCCGCGAAGCCTTCGATCGCAGCAAGCTGGAGCAGTCTGTCGCCCTCGCCTGTCGCAAGCGTAGCGTGGAGCAGGAGCGGATTGACCAACTCGTCTCGGGGATCCAGCGCCAGGTCGAGACCGCTGGAGACTCAGAGGTCGCCTCGGCACGGATCGGCGAGATGGTCATGAACGGCCTGCGCCAGATCGACACCGTGGCCTATATCCGGTTCGCCAGCGTCTATCGCGACTTCAGCGAGGCAAAGGACTTCGAGGAATTCGCCAGCACCGTGCAGGAAGCCGCACAGACCGAGACAACCGGAGCCTGAGATGGCCGGAAATCAGCCCGTGATCGTGCTCGTCCGGCCGCAACTGGGCGAAAATATCGGCAAGGCCGCGCGCGCCATGCTCAATTTCGGGCTGACCGAGATGCGACTTGTCGCGCCGCGAGACGGCTGGCCCAATCCTTCCGCCGGTCCGGCAGCGGCCGGCGCAGACATCATCCTCGACCAGGCGAAGATCTACGACACGACTGCCGAAGCGGTCGCCGATTGCACCCATGTCTATGCCTCCACCGTGCGCAAGCGGGGCGTGACCAAACCTGTTGTCGGCCCGGATGAAGCAGCGCGCGCCATCCACGCGGAACCTGGCAAGAGCGCAATCCTTTTCGGACGCGAGGCCTCCGGACTTGAAACAGAAGATGTCGCCCTCGCCCGCACCATTCTGACCGTTCCGATCAATCCTGAATTCGGATCGCTCAACCTGGCCCAGGCCGTGATTCTCTGCGCCTACGAATGGTCGAAGCAGGCATCGGTCGTTCAACCGACGCAAGAGGAACATCTGCCACCCGCTCCTCAGGAAGAGTTGGACGGGATGATCGCCCATCTGGAAGGCATGCTCGAGCCGAAAGGCTATTTTTTTCCCGAGGCCCGTGCGGACGCGACCCGCAAGACCTTGCGCACCCTGCTGACCAAGCCGGGCTGGAACCATCTTGAAGTGCGGACGCTGCGCGGGGTGCTCAGTTCCCTCGAACGCGCGCCGAAGGATCGGATCAGCTCCTGATCCTGTCCCATTCGACGAGTTCGTAGGCAATGGAGCTTTCAACGAGAAGCTCCCAGATTTCCGCGATTTTTTCGCCCGGAAGGCCGCGTTCAATCGCGTCCGCGCGCGCATTTTCGATCACTTGGGCCTTGCGTGCCTCGTCGCGAACATGGCCACGATCGGCTTTTATGCGCGCCGCTGCCCGCATATAGCCGAAACGCCTGTCAAGCAGCGCCATCAGCTCGCGGTCGGTCGCATCGACCCCGGTACGAACTTCGCTCATATCGCGGCAATCGTCGGGCAAGAGGTAATCGGTTTTCATATGCGCGCCCCTGCCTTGCCACGCGCGCGATGTCGAGCATCTATTCCGCCCTTGACGAAAGCCGCGAAATTGCTATTTGCGCGCCTTCGCGAATTGGCCCCGTATCCCGGTGAAGCGGTGGCCGCGTTGGATGACACGATCCAGCGGTGCGATGCCGGGTTGAATGGCCGCCAATGGGGTGGCTCAGCAAATTGAAGGATACGACATATGTCGAAGCGCAAGAGCGCCAAGTACAAACTCGACCGCCGGATGGGTGAAAACATCTGGGGTCGTCCGAATTCTCCGGTGAACAAGCGTTCCTACGGTCCGGGCCAGCACGGCCAGCGCCGCAAGAGCAAGATGAGCGACTTCGGTCTGCAGCTTCGCGCCAAGCAGAAGCTCAAGGGCTACTACGGCGACGTGACCGAGAAGCAGTTCAAGCGCACCTACACCGACGCGACCCGTATGAAGGGTGACACCGGTCAGAACCTCATCGGCCTGCTCGAGCGCCGTCTCGACATGATCGTCTATCGCGCAAAGTTCGCTCCGACGATCTTCGCTGCACGCCAGCTCGTCAGCCACGGTCACATTCGCGTCAACGGCGTGAAGTGTAACGTTGCAAGCCGTCGTTGCGACGTCGGCGACGTCATCAGCCTCGGCAACAAGGCCAAGGAAATGGCTCTCGTTATCGAAGCGCAGAGCCTGCCCGAGCGTGACATTCCCGACTACGTTTCGACCGACGGCAACGAAAAGGTGACCTTCACCCGCGTGCCGAAGCTCGACGAAGTTCCTTATCCGGTTACGATGGAACCGAACCTGGTCGTCGAATTCTATTCGCGCTGATCTTTCGGATCATCCGGAAAAAAGAAGGCGGTCCCTCGGGGCCGCCTTTTTTGTTGGCCAATCTCTACTGCAGAAGTCGTGGCGCATCCCCGACCAGCGGCTTTGAAAACCGCTCGGGCAGCGCGAACTTTTCGGCAGCTTGCGCAGCCCAGGCATGCGCTGCTGCGATCTCCTTTTCGAGCCTCGCAATAGACTCTGCCTCGCGCGCAAGGCGGACTTCGGGATCGTAATCGAGGGCCGGGTTCTTGGAATAAGAGTGATAGAGCTCGCTCTCGCAGATCTCGCGGGCTTCGCCCGGTCGCAACGATACGCCGAACAACTCTGCCGCGGCGATCACCGTATCTTCTGCGTTGTCGAAAATCTCTGCCGCATGAAGGCTGTACACGTTGGGGAATTCGTCCAGCAAGCGGCTGTAGAGGATCATTTGCGACAGCCACAGAGCAGCGGCTTTCTCGGCGGGCGAATTTGCCGCAGCATGCTCACACCATTCGCTGTCGGCCATGCGCATTTCGTCGAATACGCGCTCGGTCCAATCGACATGGCCGGGCGTGCGCAATGTCGCAGCCACGTAATTTGAGAGCGGGAAATACAACATTACGGCAGGAGCTTCTGGCTCTATCCGCATCAATCGATCCGCGATGAAATTGACAGGGACCGTGCCCTTGATCACCAAAGGAGCGCCTTGTTCCCATCGCTTGGCCAGAGCGTGGCGCACCATGGGCAACAACCGCTCGCCCATCTCGTCCAGTTGTCCACTGCCGCCTGCGCGAATACCGACACGGCGGAGCGCTGCCGGCTCTCTCAGAACCAGGCTACGACCCGGGTGATCGAGCGCCCGGGCGAGCAATGTCGAACCGCACTGGGCTATGTGGAAAATCCACCCGATGCTGCGCGTTTCTCCCGGAGCATTCTCATAGCCGGAGAGTAGCTGGTTCAACGGCGCCTGGATCGGCGGAGCACCCGCATGGCGAATACGCCCATCCAGAAAGATCGAACGGAGGTAATCCTCTCGCTTCATCTGCAGGAAATGGGCGGAATCCGCATCCATTTCGTAGAGGAAAATACGCGGATCGTTGAGCACATCGGCAAGTGTAATCGACATGCGACCTGCCCTAGCATGCAGTTCAAGGATAGACTATCTAGCTTGGCCATGACCGCTCTGGATACACTGGCAAAACCTTCCACTCCCGTCCTTGTTGAAGGCGACGGACGCTCGCTCAACGATGTCGACGTCGACCGAGTCCGCGCTGAGATCGAAAAGCATGGCGCGGTGCTCCTGCGCGGGTTCGAAACCGACGTTGACAGTTTTGCCGCGTTGGGAAGCAACCTGTGCACGTCCGCTTCCTATAACGAGAGTCCCAATCGTGAACTTCTTCACAAGGACGGAGCGGTCCAGACGGTAAACCTCGGCAGCGACCCTTTTCCTCTCCACCCCGAGCTTTCGCGAGAGCCATGGCGGCCCGACCTGGCAATGTTCGGATGCATCGAGCCTCCTGAGGTCGGGGGGCAGACCAATATTTGCGACGGGATTGCCATCGCCAGAAACCTGCCACCCGATGTTCGGGCGCAGCTCGAAAAAGGCACTCTGTTCTATATCCGTGCAGCTTCGCCGGATGTTCTCGAATTCTGGCTCGGCACGCGGGAGCCTTCCGACGAATTGCTGGCCAACCCTCCAGCCAGCTGCCCATATTGGTTTCGCCGCCGCGAGGATCGGGTGCTGCGCGGATTTACCCGCCCAGCGCTGGAGCCGACCCTCTTCCAGAACGAAGGTGCGTTCGTAAATTTCATTCTTTTCGCCCGCGATTATCTGCGGTCGACAAGATTCCCGCTGATGGACGGAAAACCAATTCCGGACGAAATGCTCGACCAGATCCGCTCGGTCGCACGATCGCAAACCTATTCGCACCGATGGCAGCAGAACGACGTTGTCTTGCTGGACAACAGCCGTTTCATGCATGGACGAAAGGCCATTGCTAACCCGGATGGTCGCCGCATTGCGACTTACTTCGGTTATCTCAAAGGTGTGACACGGCTTGGAGTGGAAATAGCTGACCCGATCTGGAGGCGCGAGACATTCATTCCGCCGGACCGGCCGGACGACAGCTAATTTTGAACGGCCCAAAAAAGCCTCTCTTTTTAGCAATCGCCCGATGGATTGCGGGAACCGGCAAAGCATTGACGTATTTGCATAAAATCATGTGCAAATACCGTTTCATTACGAAAAATCGCGTCGGGAAATGGTATCCGACACTGGAAGAAGCGCAAGCGCAGGCAAATGCCATCGGCGCCGGGTTTTACGACCAGTATTCGGGCCGATTCACACCGTATCGTGGTACGTTGCTGGAGTTCGGCGAAGGCGGTTCACGCCTTCAGGACTGGAGATAATCCTGCCTGAATTTTGCGGCGAATGCAGTAAAGCGCCCTTCCCCGATCGCATCGCGCATGGCCTGCATCAGTTGCTGGTAGAAGCTCAGATTGTGCTCGGTCACCAGCATTGCACCCAGTATCTCGCCCGACTTTTGCAAATGATGCAGGTAGGCGCGTGAATAGGTCCCGCAAGTCGGACAAGCACATCGTTCGTCGAGCGGGCCGGTATCCTCGGCATGGCGCGCGTTCCGCAGGTTCAACGGACCGTCCCAGGTGAACGCCTGGCCGTTGCGGCCTGAGCGCGTTGGCAAAACGCAGTCAAACATGTCGATGCCGCGCTCGACAGCGCCGACGAGATCGTCGGGCTTGCCGACGCCCATGAGGTAGCGCGGGCGATCCTGCGGCAGCATATCAGGCGCGAAATCGAGCGTTGCGAACATAGCCTCCTGCCCTTCGCCAACGGCTAGCCCACCTACCGCATAACCGTCGAAGCCGATCTCGGTCAGCTTCTCGGCACTGATACGGCGCAGGTCTTCATCGAGTGCGCCTTGCTGTATCCCGAACAAGGCTGCACGTGCTGCGTGCTCCCCACCGCTATCGAAAGCATCACGACTGCGCTTCGCCCAGCGCATCGACATTTCCATGCTCCGCGCAATGACCTCGCGCGACTGGTCGGCACGCGGACATTCGTCGAAAGCCATGACGATATCCGAACCGAGCAAGCGCTGGATTTCCATGCTGCGTTCGGGCGTCAGCATATGTTTCGAGCCATCGATATGACTGCGAAATTCCACCCCTTCCTCGGTCAGCTTGCGAAGGTCGGACAGGCTCATCACCTGGTACCCTCCGCTATCGGTGAGGATCGGGCGCTCCCAGTTCATGAACTGGTGCAGGCCGCCCAGTCGAGCAACCCGTTCGGCACCAGGCCGCAGCATCAGGTGGTAGGTATTGCCGAGGATGATGTCGGCACCCGTTTCGCGCACCGCCTCCGGTTTCATTGCCTTTACTGTCGCGGCCGTGCCGACAGGCATGAAAGCGGGCGTACGAATATCGCCGCGCAGCATGGAAATGCGTCCGGTGCGTGCCTTGCCGTCGGTGGCGGAGATCTCGAATTTGAAGCGTTCGGCCATGGACGGTGCGCTAGCTTCCGAAGTCGGGCCTGTCATCCGACAAATGAAAAGAGGCTGGCCTGCAGTGCAAGCCAGCCTCCGGATCAGTTTGCGTCGTTATCAGAAGTTGAAAACGAAACCGGCAGTGCCGCGCAGGGTGTCGAAGCTGATCGTGTCGACGTTCACGCGGAAGGCGCCCTGGCCAACCGGGAAGTCTGCACCGATGCCGACGAGGTAGTCGCCGCCGGTGTCGTCAACGTCGTCTTCGAGACCGCCGAGGTCCATGTCGAGCAGTTCCTCAACGTCGATGTCGACCCACTGGTAGCCACCACGAACGTAGTACTTCGCGCCGCCTTCCGAGCGGAAACCGAAGCGTGCCGAAGCGCCGTATTCGGAATCGACAGCACCGGTGCCGAGGTGGAAGTTGCCTTCAACACCAGCGAAGGTGGTCGAACCCATGGGGAAATCAACGCCGCCGACAACGCCGAAGATCACGGCAGAATCGTCGACTTCGATGCCGAAATCTTCAGCAACGTCATCTGCACCGAGGTCATGCAGACCGGCCGAAAGACCGACATAAGCTTCCGAAGTAGCTTCCTGTGCACTGGCGACCGACGGGGCAGCAATTGCAACAGCGGCTGCAGCCGTCATCAGAGCAAGCTTTTTCATGGTACTTGTATTCCTCCTAAATGAGATCTTTTTGCTTCCATCCCGAGGAAGCAACGCCGTTTTGATCAGGCGCAACTTTCATTTAGGTGAACGATATTTCCGGACAATCCGATTATTCGCGCAAACGCCATCCGGTGCGAAATATAACCGTAATAGTTGCAATACAGACACATAAAAACACGAGTGTCAGGCCGAAAGATATCCCTATCGGCACATCCGATACTCCGTAGAATGTCCAGCGCAGGCCGCTCACAAGAAAAGCGATGGGGTTGGCGAGCGCGATCTTGTCCCAAGGCTCGGGCAGCATATCGATGGAGTAGAATGTCCCTCCGAGAAATGTCAGCGGCATCAGGATCAACATCGGAATGATGCCGAGCTTTTCGAAGCTATCGGCCCAAACACCCAGGATAAAGCCAAACAGCGAGAAACTCGCCGCGACCAGCAAGATGAAGCCGATCGCCAGGAATGGATGAACTATGGTGTAATCGACGAACAGGTGAGCGGTCCCAAGAATGATCGCCGCCAGGATCAGGCTTTTCGTAGCCGCGGCGCCGACGAAACCGATAAGCGTTTCCGCAACACCAACCGGGGCAGAAAGCAATTCATAGATCGTCCCGGTGAAGCGGGGCATGTAGATCCCGAAACTCGCATTGCTGGTCGTCTCGCCCAGCAAGGTGAGCATCAGCAGACCCGGTATGATGAATTGCGCATAATCGACGCCCAGGATTGGTGGCATCCGCCCGCCAATCGCCGAGCCGAACACGATGAAATAGAGCGAGGTCGTCAGGACCGGAGCGAGGATCGATTGGAAGGCCGTGCGGAAGGCCCGCATCAGCTCTCGCGTGTAGATCGACCAGGCGCCGCGGAGGTTGAAATGCCTCATGCCTGCCCCTCCCCGCCATCGGCCACCAGCCCGACGAAGATATCCTCGAGCGTGCTTTCATGAATATCGATCCCGTCGTAGTCGATCCCTGACGCGACCAGCAGTTTGGTCAGCTCTGCAACCTCGGCCTTGCCCTTGCCGGTACCGTCTCCTCCGCGATAGCAAAGCGAGTGACCATCGTCGGCCAGTTCCACCGGCAAACGCGCGATCGCGTCGGGAAGTGATGTAAGCGGCGATGTGAGCGAAATGACTGCCTCGGTCCTGCCGAGGCGCGCCATCATGGCATCCTTCTCGTCCACCATCAGCACCCGCCCCTTGTTGATCACGCCGACACGGTCGGCCATTTCCTCGGCTTCCTCGATGTAATGCGTCGTCAGAATCACGGTCGTCCCGCGCGCGCGCATGGCGGCGATCTGCAGCCACATGTCACGGCGGAGCTCGACATCGACACCGGCGGTCGGTTCGTCCAGGAACAGCAGGTCCGGTTCGTGCGCCATCGCCTTCGCAATCAGCACTCGCCGCTTCATCCCGCCCGAAAGTTCACGGATCTGCGAATCCCGTTTGTCCCACAGGCTGAGCGAGCGGAGCACTTCCTCGATGCGCGCACTGTCCGGCGGATGACCGAACAGGCCCCGCGAATAACTGACCGCGTGGATCACCTTCTCGAACATATCGGTCGAGAGTTCCTGGGGGACAAGGCCGATGCGCGACCGGATTTCACGCCAGTCCCGCCGCATGTCGAGACCGAATGCCTTGATTGTTCCGCTGCTCGGCCGGACAAGACCGCAGACGGATCCGATCAGTGTGGTCTTGCCCGCGCCATTCGGGCCGAGAAGCGCGAAAATTTCGCCTTTTCGAATTGTCAGGTCGACACCGTCGAGCGCCTTCAATCCGCCGCGGTAGGTCTTGGTCAGCCCTTCAAGCTGCAGGATCGTTTCGCTCATCTGACCCGATTACGGGAGCAGAAGCGACGAGTCACCATAGGAATAAAAGCGATAGCTGTTCGCAATCGCATGGGCATAGACTTCCTGCATGCGCTCGCGCCCCATCAGTGCGCTCACCAGCATGAACAGGGTCGATTTCGGCAGGTGGAAATTGGTCATTAGCCCATCGATGGCCTTGAACCGATAGCCTGGCGTGATGAAAATCGAAGTATCGCCTTCGAACGGCATGATCGTTCCATCGTCACGCGCAGCACTTTCGAGAAGCCGCAGCGATGTCGTCCCGACCGAGATTATCCTCCCGCCTGCGGCACGCGCCGCATTCAACCTGTCAGCTGTTTCCTCGCTGATGGTTCCCCATTCGGCGTGCATCCGGTGGTCGTCCGTATCGTCCACTTTCACGGGCAGGAAAGTACCCGCGCCGACATGCAAAGTAAGCGTTTCCGACCTTATTCCTGCATCCTTCAATGCAGCCAGCAATTGCGGCGTAAAATGGAGAGCGGCTGTCGGAGCAGCGACTGCCCCATCCTTTTCCGCAAACATCGTCTGGTAGTCTTCGCGATCCTGCTCGTCCGTCGGACGCTTGCCCGCGATATAGGGTGGCAAAGGCATGCGCCCGGCGCGTTCCAGCAAAACCTCGACCGGCTCGTCGCCGCCAAAACACAGCGAGTAACTGCCGTCGTCATGGCGAGTTTCCGCAATGGCAGTCACACCGCCGCCAAAGACGAGTTGATCCCCCTCGCGTACGCGTTTCGCATTTCGGATGAAAGCCTGCCAGCGCCGCAGATCGATGCGCTTGTGCAGCGTGGCGCCTATCTTGGCCTCACCCCGCATTCCTTCCAGTTGCGCCGGAATGACGCGGGTGTCGTTGAAAACGAGGACATCGCCTACACGCAGGAAAGACGGCAGGTCGCGCACGCCCGCATCGATCAGAGGCTGGTCGCCACCTTTCGCAACGAGCATGCGCGCAGCGTCCCGCGGTTTCGCAGGACGCAGGGCTATCAATTCTGTCGGTAAATCGAAATCGAACAGGTCAACACGCATGGCACGCCCACTAGGCCCGCCGAAGCGCGTTGAAAACCCTACTCGCTGATCGGCGCGCTCAGCATCTCGGCTGAAATGTCAGTCGGCCTCGGCGCAGTCTGCCGGACGACCGGAACCGGTTTGTCATCCGATGCGATCGACGCCTGTACGAT
This sequence comes from Altererythrobacter epoxidivorans, assembly GCF_001281485.1. Classification (NCBI taxonomy): domain Bacteria; kingdom Pseudomonadati; phylum Pseudomonadota; class Alphaproteobacteria; order Sphingomonadales; family Erythrobacteraceae; genus Altererythrobacter; species Altererythrobacter epoxidivorans. The sequence goes on along the minus strand of NZ_CP012669.1, from coordinate 1,007,743 downwards.
GCGGGTCGGGTTCGCCGGCGGTTCGCCACGGACAATCGCGTCAACGCCGCCCATGTTCGAGATCACTCGGCCAAAGTTGGTATAACGCTTGTCGAGGCTGAAACGCGGATAGAACACGATGAAGAACTGGCTGTTCGCGCTGTCTTCCGAAGCTGCGCGAGCCATCGAGACCGTGCCACGCAGGTGCGGCATCGGGTTGAATTCTTCCTTCAGGTCGGGAAGTTCGGAGCCACCCTGACCTGTTCCCGTCGGATCGCCGCTCTGCGCCATGAAACCGTCGATCACGCGGTGAAAGATGATCCCGTCGTAGAAACCCTGGCGGGTAAGCGTCTTGATACGCTCGACATGGTTGGGCGCCCAGTTGGGCATCAGGCGGATCATCACGCGCTCGCCATTGGAAAGGTCGAGCACCCAGATATTGTCGCGGTCTTCGGCTGCGTCGAAATTCAGCTTGTCATAGGTTCTGGGAGCCTGGGGCGTCGCTGCCGCATCTTCGGAAGACGCCTCATCCTGAGCGAAACCGGCCTGCGGAGCCGAAAGGAGCGCGAGCGTCGCTGCCGCAGCAAAAATGTTCTTCAGCATGTGTGCCTTCACGTAAAAACAGTTGTCTCAATGTCGGTTGGCGGTCTAGCCGCGCCAGACTTGCACTGCAATGAATGATCTGGAGCGCTCAACAGCCGCGATCAATAATCGCCCAGCTGGCCCTTCGCCTTCACCCGCTCGATCACGTCCTCGCAAACCGATTGGCTCACGAAAGGCGTGATGTCGCCGCCGAACAGGGCAATTTCCTTCACCAGCTTGCTGGCGATCGGCTGGAGTGAAACATCCGCCATCAGGAATACAGTCTCGATTTCATCGTCGAGTTGCTGGTTCATGCCGGCCATCTGATACTCGTATTCGAAGTCGGCAACGGCGCGCAGACCGCGGATCAGGACGTTGGCGCCCTGTTTCTGCGCAAACTTGACCAGCAATGCGTTGAAACCGACCACCTCGACATTGTCGAGACCGAGCGCGCCGACTTCCCGCTCGACCATCGAGAGGCGTTCCTCGGTCGAGAACATCGGGTTCTTCGACGGGTTCGTCGTCACCCCGATGATCAGCTTGTCGACCAGCTTGCTGCCGCGGCGGATGATGTCCGCATGGCCGAGCGTGATCGGATCGAAAGTGCCCGGATAAATGCCGATGCGTTCAGTCATCTGTCCCTCTCCACGATAAACCGGGCAATCGACCGAAGCAGGTCCGCCTCAGGTCCATATCCCGAAAGATGCCCGATCGCTTGGTCGACCAGCGCGCGTGCCTGTTCCCGTGCCTTGTCCGCCCCCATCAGGGTCACGAAAGTCTGTTTCCCCTGCTCCTCGTCCTTCCGCAAAGCCTTGCCGGCCTTCTCCTCGTCACCTTCGACGTCGAGCAGGTCATCGGCGATCTGGAAGGCAAGCCCGATATCGCGGGCATAGGCGTGTAGGTGATTGCGGCCTTCCGGCGGAACATGGCCCAGGATGGCGCCCATTTCGACAGATGCCGCCAGCAGCGCGCCTGTCTTCAACTGCTGCAGGCGGGTCACGGTATGCAGATCGTAATCTTCATCCTCGGCGACGATATCCATCATCTGTCCGCCCGCCATACCGTCCTTGCCGCTTGCCTTGGCCAGGCATTCGACGAGCTGGGCCCTGACGAAGGGGTCGCCGCTCATGTCCGGGTCCGACAGGATTTCGAACGCCATGGCATGAAGGCAGTCACCCGCGAGGACCGCCGTCGCGTCATCATAGGTCTTGTGCACGGTCGGATGGCCATGCCGCATGTCGTCATCGTCCATGCACGGCAAATCGTCGTGGATGAGCGAATAGACGTGGATGGATTCGACCGCGCATCCTGCGCGAACGGCCTGATTGCGATCGACGCCGTACAATTCCGCAGTTGCGACGACGAGCAGCGGCCTGATCCGCTTGCCTCCGCCAATCGCCGCGTATCTCATCGCTTCGACCAGCCGCGCGCGGGTATCCTGCGGGACCGGCAGTAGCGCATCGAACAGCGAATCGACCTCGGCTTGTATCTGACCGAGAGCGTCCGACAGGCTTTGCGATTCGGTCGTCATGTCCACAATCAGACTTCTTCGTCGAGTGGGCGGGTGCCAACGGCCTGACCGGACTGATCGGCCACAATGCGCTCGATCCGCTTCTGGGCCGAATCGAGCCTGGCCTGGCAATGCTTCCGCAATTCCTCTCCGCGTTCATACAGAGTGATCGAGCGGTCGAGCGGAACGTCGCCGCGTTCGAGCTGCTGAACGATCTCTTCGAGCGCACCAAGCGCCTGTTCGAAGCTCATCGTCGAGATATCGGTATCCGCGCCTGCGGTTTCAGGGTCTTCCATAAAGGCGAGCATTGACCGGCACCGCTCTGGCGGTCAAGGCTAACGAAAAAACAGGGGACAGACTCGCATGCAATACGTGATCGCTTACATCGTGGCGGCCATCGCTTTCGGCATTCTGGATTCAATCTGGTTGCGCTGGGCCGGGCCCAATCTCTATCGCCCGGTGATAGGCGAGATGATGGCAGACAGCTTCCGTGTCGTGCCGGCGCTCCTGTTCTACGTGATTTATCTTTTCGGAATGGTCTATTTCGCAATCCGGCCCGGCCTGGAAGCAGGCAGCGTTGTAAGCGCCATGCTGAATGGCGCGATCCTCGGCGCACTTTGTTACGCGACATTCGACCTGACCAGTCAGGCCGTTTTCAAGACCTGGTCCTCCTATATCTCGGTCATGGATATCGCATGGGGCGCGGTTGCAACCGGCGCAGCATGCGCTGTCGCGACCGCAATTACTCTCAAGGTGACCGGCTGAGCCGATGTTCATAGGTCACTTCGCGCCCGCCTTTGCCGCGGCAGCCGTTTCGTCGAGAGCGCCCAAGCTCGCCACCCTGTTCATCGGTGCCCAACTGGTAGATTGGGCATTCTTCACGCTCGCGATCTTCGGCGTCGAGAAAATGCGGATCACCCCCGGCATCACGGCGATGAACGGGATGGATCTTTATCACATGCCTTACACTCACAGCCTGCTCGGCAGTGGTGTGTGGGCATTGGCGTTCGGCCTGCTCCTGTTCGTTTCATATCGCCAGCTCGTCCCCGCCCTCCTCGGCGCCATTGTCGTGATGTCGCACTGGGTGCTCGACTGGCTGGTGCACCGGCCAGACCTGACACTGGCAGGCAGCCCGCCGAAAATGGGGTTGGGACTGTGGAACTATCCCTGGATCGAGATGCCGCTCGAGATCATCCTGACCCTCGCGGCTTTCGTGTGGTTCCTGCGAACGACCAAGGGACCGATCGGCCCTGCGATCATCCTGATTATCGCACTGTTCGCAATGCAGGCGATCGACTGGTTTGGCGGCGCTCCCCAGCAGGCGGGCATCGGTCTCTACGTCCTGGCGCTGGTGAGCTATGCGATTGCGACCGCGCTCGCCTGGTGGGTGGACGACACGAGGTGGCATAAACGGCAAGTTGGGCTAGCGGTGCCAAGCATGCCCCGCTAAGGGCGCGGACATGTCAAACGCCGCCGAATCCATCACGCCCGAAATCGTCGAACAGCACGGCCTTTCGCCGGAAGAGTACGAGCGCGTCCTGCACGCCCTTGGCCGCGAGCCCAATCTGGTCGAGCTCGGGATCTTCTCGGTGATGTGGTCGGAGCATTGCTCCTACAAATCCTCGCGCCTGCATCTGAAGAAGCTGCCGACAGAGGCGCCGTGGGTCATCTGTGGCCCGGGCGAGAATGCCGGCGTGATCGACATCGGCGACGGACAGGCCGCCATCTTCAAGATGGAGAGCCACAACCACCCGAGCTACATCGAGCCTTACCAGGGTGCCGCGACCGGCGTAGGCGGCATTTTGCGCGATGTGTTCACCATGGGCGCACGCCCGGTGGCGAACGCCAACGCGCTTCGTTTCGGACGGCCCGACCATCCGAAAATGCAGCACTTGGTCAAAGGTGTCGTTGCCGGAATCGGCGGCTATGGTAACTGCGTGGGCGTGCCGACCGTCGCAGGCGAAACGAATTTCAACCCCGCTTACGACGGCAACATCCTCGTCAACGCGATGACCGTCGGCGTCGCAGATGCGGACAAGATCTTCTACTCGGCTGCCACTGGCGTAGGCAATCCGATCGTCTATGTCGGTTCGAAAACCGGGCGCGACGGCATCCACGGCGCGACCATGGCTAGCGCGGATTTCGAGGAAGATGCGGAAGCCAAGCGCCCCACCGTCCAGGTCGGCGATCCCTTCACCGAAAAGCTTCTGATCGAAGCGTGCCTCGAACTGATGGCGACCGATGCCATTGTTGCGATCCAGGACATGGGCGCAGCGGGCCTCACCTCCTCCAGCGTCGAAATGGCGACCAATGGCAAGGCCGGCATCCGCCTCGACATGGACAAGGTCCCCTGCCGCGAAACGGGTATGACGCCATACGAGATGATGCTCTCGGAAAGCCAGGAGCGCATGCTCATGGTGCTGAAGCCCGGCAAGGAGCCGATGGCAGAGGCAATCTTCAAGAAGTGGGAACTCGACTTTGCCGTTATCGGCGAAGTGACCGATACGCAGCACATGGTGCTGGAATTCGGCGGCGAAGTCGTGTGCGACATTCCGCTCGGGCCGCTCGCGGCAGACGCACCGGAATATGACCGTCCCTATCTATCGAAAGAGGATTACACCGCCTGGGCCGGTATCACGCCGATGACCGACGCGCCCGACACGGACGATGTGGGTGCCGACCTGCTCAAGATGATGGCGCACCCCAACCTTGCCTCGCGCCGCTGGATTTCGGAGCAATACGACAGCCAGGTGATGGGCGATACGCTGCAGACCGGCGGCGATGCCGGCGTCGTGCGGGTTCATGGCACGAAGAAAGCGCTCGCGATCAGTACCGACTGCACGCCGCGCTATGTCCATGCCGACCCCTATGAAGGCGGGAAGCAGGCCATCGCCGAAGCATATCGCAACCTTTGCGCGGTCGGGGCACGCCCCTTGGCCGTGACCAACTGCCTCAACTTTGCGAACCCGCAGCGACCAGAGATCATGGCGCAGTTCGTTTATGCTCTCGAAGGCATGGGCGATGCATGCCGGGCGCTCGACTTCCCGATCGTTAGCGGCAACGTCAGCCTCTATAACGAAAGCAAGGCGACGGGCGGCGGCAGCGCGATCCTTCCGACCCCCGCCATCGGCGGCGTGGGCATCATCGACGACTATGCGCAGATGATGACGCACGGTTTCAAGAACGAAGGCGATGCGATCTACATGCTGGCGCCGGAATTCTGGGCGCGGCCGGATACGACCCGCTCACACCTCGGCAAGTCGCTGTGGCTGGATATCGTCCACAACCGCGACGATGGCCGTGCCCCGCCGGTCGATCTCGCCGCAGAACTCGGCGCAGGTCAGATCATTCGCCGCCTGATCGAAGCCGGACTGGTGAACGCCGTGCACGATTTTTCCGACGGCGGCCTCGCAGTCGCGCTTGCCGAAATGGCGCTGGCCGGTGGCTTGGGTGCCGACGTGCAGGGTAGCGAGAATTACACCGCGGCGCAGTGGTGGTTCGGTGAAGACCAGTCGCGATATGTGATGACTGTAAGCGCGGACAAGATCGACGCTTTCAACCGCACCCTGGCCGAAGGACCGGAAATCGCAGAGGCCGAAATGGTCGGCTTCTACCGTGTCGGTACAGTCGGCGGAGACAGCCTGCTGGGTGTATCGCTTAAGGACCTTCGCGAGGCCCACCAGAGCTTCTTCAAGGACTGGATGGAAGCGTAACGCCTCAGGCAGCCGCCGCCTGCGGCTGCATCAGGTCGTCTTCGAGGTAACCCTCGGCTTCCAGTTGCGCGAGGCACTGGCGGTAGATAACCGGATCGCCAAGGTTCAGCCGCTTGCGGGCAGCATCGTAATCTTCGCGCATCAGCGCTTCGATATCCTCGTGCGCGATACGTCCGGCAGCGCGCCCGATCCGCCGGCCCTCGCTCACCGCGGCCCGCAGAGGCGCGGTGGTCCCGGTCGATTTGCGGATCTCGTTAGCGCCTGCATAGGCGATGAAGAGAATGCCGAGATTGTGGTTCTGCTCGTAACTGTAGCCGAGCAGGCAGGCCTCGCCCAAGGCATCGCGCCCATATCCGGTCAGCACGTGGAACAGGTCGTGCGTGTCGCGCAGGCGCTCGAAATACCATTCGGTCTGATCCTGCAGCCGGGCCTCTGGCGGCTGCCACTTATGGCTTTCAGCCACCAGTCCCGCAGCCGACAGCCCTTCGCGTTTCATGAAGCGGATATAATGCTGAGCAACGCTGTTCGGGCCGCAATCGGCCCATAATGCGTGATCGTCGAGATGCGAGGGAATGCTCCATTCCCGCTTCATCATCGCCTGCCCCTTGTCGGAACGGATGAAATCCCACGCCTGCTTGTGGCTCCTGCGTCCCTTGGTCGCCTCGATGATGTGGAAGACCTGTTCGGTATCTTCCTTGTCGGCGACGAGCTGGCGGAAATGCTTCCAGACCTTCAACGGGTGGAAACCCGAAGTCTTGCGTTCGGGGTGGACCAGTGGACGATCGATAACAGGCATGGCGCTCTCTTCGTTCATTCGCAGGTGCGTATCAAACTGATACTTACAACAATGTAAATTGTCTGTCCATCGCATCCAAATTGCATGGCTGGTCTTTCGCGCGGGATTTGGCGATCATGCTGGTGATGAAAGATCACGACCAGATACCTTACGCCCTTCCCGAGATCACCGATGCGGAGCGCATCGCCCGCGCACGAGCGGCGCGGGACAGGTTGAAGCAGCGCCGGACCTGCCGCTTTTTCTCCGACCGGGACGTCCCGCGAGAAGTGATCGAAGCCGCGATCGAGGCGGCCGGAACCGCCCCTAATGGCGCCAACCACCAACCCTGGCATTTCGCTGTCGTCTCCTCGCCCGAAAAGAAACGCGCGATCCGCGAGGCAGCCGAGGCCGAAGAGCGAGAGTTTTATGCCGGCAAGGCTAGCGATGAATGGCTCGGCGCGCTCGCACCGCTAGGCACGGATTCGGACAAACCATTCCTTGAAACCGCGCCGTGGCTGATCGTTGTATTTGCGCAGCGCAAGGGTGGTATCGAGGAAGATGGCGAGACGCAGAACTATTACGTCACCGAAAGTGTCGGGATCGCCTGTGGCATGCTGATTTCAACCCTGCACGAGGCGGGCCTTGCGACCTTGACGCACACCCCCTCGCCCATGGGCTTCCTGCGCCGGATTTGTGAACGCCCGGACCATGAAAAGCCGCTGATGATTGTCGTTGTCGGTCATCCCACCGCTGATGCGACGGTGCCGGCGCATGCGATGCGCAAGAAACCGCTGGGGCAGATTGCCAGCTGGCTCTAGCCGGCGACCCAGTCGCTTTCGGGGATGTTCAACAGCTTCAGGATCGAGGTCAGGTCGCCCCGATCGATCCGGCCATTGGCGGCTGCACGCGCCTTTGCCTTGGCTCGGTAGGCGATGCCATAATCCGCAGCTTCGATCATCGGGATGTCGTTCGCGCCGTCGCCCGTTGCCAGCGACAGGGCATTGTCGCCGAGCGATACCAGCTCTTCTTCAAGGACGCGCTTCTTTACGGAAGAATCCGTGATCGCCCCGACCAGTCCACCGGTCAGCTTACCATCGGCAACCGCCAGGCGATTGCCGACGACCCGCTCGAAACCGAGCTGCTCGCCAACCGGGTCTGCGAAGTGGTGGAAACCACCTGTGACCAGGACCGTGCGGCAGCCCTTCGACCGCAAAGTCCTGACGAGGGTGCGTGCACCCGACATTGGTGAGATCCGTTCGTCCAGGCATTGTTCGATTGCGCTTTCGTCCAGCCCTTCGAGCAGGCCGACCCGCTCACGCAGGGCACTCTCGAAATCGAGTTCGCCCTGCATCGCGCGCTCAGTGATCTCTGCAATTTGCGGCTTGATACCGGCATAATCGGCCAGTTCGTCGATGCACTCCTGCCCGATCATGGTGGAATCCATGTCGGACACAAACAGGCGCGGGATCGCGATATCACCCTTCGACACGAGCATATCTGCAGGCGAGAAATATGTGTCGAGCACCTCGAGAAGTGCATCGATCCTGCCCGACGCCAGCGAAATCTGGAGCACATCCCCGCAGAAATCGAGCATTCCGGCCATGGCAATTTCCATGCCCTGATCGGCAAGCGCAGCCTTTGCGGCGTCGAGGCGCGTTTCCAAGGTGGCTGGGTCTGCTATCAGGCGGGCAATGAGCAAGCGGGAATCTCCAGTGAAACAATCGGTCGCGCTCATCGCAGGGCCAACCGCCAGCGGCAAGAGCGATCTGGCCGTGAACCTTGCTATCGGCCTGCAAGATCAGGGTCGGCGGGCCGTGGTAATCAATGCCGACAGCGCCCAGGTCTATTCCGATCTTCGCATCCTCAGCGCCCGCCCTTCGGCAGATGACATGCGCGGGATCGAACATCGCCTGTTTGGCACATGGGACGGGGCGACCGCCTGTTCGGCTGCCGATTGGGCCGCTGCGGCAAAGCGCGAAATATCTTTACTACATGCCGAAAATGCCGTGCCGATCCTGGTGGGCGGCACCGGACTTTACATGCGGACTTTGCTCGACGGGATCGCGCCAGTCCCCGAGATTGACCCCGAAGTTCGCGCCGTTGTCCGAAACATGACAGCCGGTGAACTGTATGCGGCGCTCGGGGTCGAGGACGCGGAGCGTGCCTCCGTGCTCGACGCGGCAGATGTCCAACGCCTGTCGCGCGCTCTCGAGGTGGTACGGTCGACCGGACACCCCTTGTCCCATTGGCAGCAGCAGATGGAGGGCGGCATTGCAGACGAGATCGACCTGCATCCGCTCGTCCTGCTCCCCGATCGCGACTGGCTTTATGAACGATGCGATCGTCGTTTCTCGCTGATGATGGAGCAAGGCGCGCTTGGTGAGGTCGAGGCACTCTTGGCTCGGTCTCTCGACGCCTCCCTGCCCGTCATGAGGGCGATAGGCGTGCCAGAGATCGCATCGCATCTTAAAGGCGAGCTTGCGCTGGATGAAGCCATTGCCGCTGGCCAGCAAGCCACGCGCAACTATGCCAAGCGGCAATATACATGGTTCCGTCGACAGCCGCCCGAAAATTGGCCACGATGCGAGTCAGAGAATTATACCTGGAGCACTCATTTCGCACGATTATTGCGTTATTAATTGTTGACACGATAGATTCTAACGCATAGCGAGCACCCACGACTGGCCCGGTGCTACCCATGCATCGGGCCGCATTCATTATGGCAGAGACGGCAAAACGTCGTCCGCGCAGGAAGGGAAAGTATTGTGGCACAGGAGCGCAGCGGCACAGCCATCCTGGTCGATTGCCTAGTCGAACAAGGGGTCGAGTACGTCTTCGGCTACCCGGGCGGTGCCGTGCTGCCCATCTATGACGAACTGTTCGATAACGACCGTATCCGCCATGTCCTGGTGCGTCACGAAGCTGGCGCTGCCCATGCTGCGGAAGGTTACGCACGCTCGACCGGCAAGCCCGGCGTCGTCCTCGTTACGAGCGGACCAGGTGCGACGAATGCCGTAACCGGCATTGCCGATGCCTTCCTCGATTCCATCCCGCTCGTCGTCATCACGGGACAGGTCCCGACGGCACTGATCGGCACCGACGCCTTCCAGGAAGCCGACACCATCGGCATCACGCGTCACTGCACCAAGCACAATTTCCTTGTGAAGGAACCGGCCGACCTCAAACCGACGCTGGAAGAGGCGTTTCGCATTGCGACCACCGGCCGCCCTGGTCCCGTGGTCGTCGATATTCCCAAGGATGTGCAGATCGCCGTCCCCTCGTTCAGCCGCGAAGGAAACGGTTCGGCGACCCACCGATACCAACCCCAGATGGTCGGTGCGATCGAGGACATTGCCGAAGCAGTCGAGCTGCTGGCGAAGGCAGAACGCCCCGTCTTCTATACCGGTGGCGGCGTCATCAATTCGGGTCCACGCGCTACGGAATTGCTGCGCAAGCTCCAGGACCTGACCGGCGCACCGGTTACCTCGACCCTGATGGGCCTTGGCGCATTTCCTTCGGACCATCCCGACTGGCTCGGTATGTTGGGCATGCACGGCACTTACGAAGCGAACATGGCGATGAACCGCTGCGACCTGATGGTCTGCATCGGCGCGCGGTTCGACGACCGGGTGACCGGAAGGCTCGACGCCTTCAGCCCGGATTCGACCAAGATCCACATCGATATCGACCGCAGCTCGATCAACAAGACCGTCGCGGTCGACCTGCCGATCGTCGGCGATTGCGCGCACGTCCTCGAACAGATCATCAGCGTCTGGGGCGACCGCAAGGCGAATGACCTCAGCGAATGGAACGCACGTATCATGGGATGGAAGGCGCGCGACTGCCTCGCCTATCCGGAAAAATCCGACCTGATCATGCCGCAGAAGGCGGTCGAACGCCTCTTCGCCCTGACCAGGGATCGCAACCCCATCATCTCGACCGAGGTTGGCCAGCACCAGATGTGGGCCGCGCAATATTTCGGCTTCCGTGATCCGAACAAGTGGCTGACCAGCGGCGGCCTCGGCACGATGGGCTATGGGCTGCCCGCCGCCATCGGGGCTCAGCTCGGAAATCCCGACGATCTGGTGATCGACATCGCGGGCGAGGCCTCGATTCAGATGAACATCCAGGAGCTGGGTACGGCGAGCCAGTATCGCCTGCCGGTGAAGGTGTTCATCCTCAATAACGAATACATGGGCATGGTCCGCCAGTGGCAGGAACTGACCTACGAAAGCCGCTATTCGAACAGCTATTCCGACAGCCTCCCGGATTTCGTGAAGCTGTGCGAAGCATACGGCTGGAAGGGCATTCGCATCCATGACGAAAGCGAACTGGACGCCGGCATCCAGGCGATGCTCGATCACGATGGCCCGGTCATGGTCGACTGCCTCGTTTCAAAAGAGGCGAACTGCTTCCCGATGATCCCGTCGGGTGCGGCGCACACCGAAATGCTGCTCTACGGCGACCAGGTCGAGGGCACGATGGACGACGAAGCCAAGGCGCTGGTGTAAGGATCGACCCCATGAAAATTGCACAGGCAGCCTCGGAACGGCACGTTCTCAACATCACAGTCGATAACGAGTCCGGCATTCTCGCCAAGATCGCAGGACTCTTCACCGCGCGCGGTTACAATATCGACAGCCTGACCGTGGCCGACATCAGCGAAAACCACGCCGTCAGCCGCATCACCATCGTCACCAACGGCCCGCCGCAGGTGATCGATCAAATCGAAGCGCAACTCGAACGGCTGGTGCCGGTGCACAAGGTCGTCGACCTGACGCAGGCAGGCCCGCACGTCGAACGCGAACTCGCGCTGATCAAGGTATCCGGAAAAGGCGACGCGCGCGTCGAGGCGCTGCGCATCGCTGAGGTGTTCCGCGCCAGCGTGGTCGACACCACGACCGAAAGCTTCGTTTTCGAACTGACCGGCGCACCCGACAAGATCGACAGTTTCGTCACTCTCATGCGCGGCCTCGGTCTCGTCGAGGTCGGACGAAGCGGCGTCGTCGGCATGATGCGCGGCGCCGAAGGAGCTTAGGCTGCCATAAGATTTTATTCGTGGTCCGGGTGGACAACCGGGCCTAACCACCGCCTCGCTGTACTAGCGAACTCATCTGGGCCCCTGCCGCAGCAGGGGTGACGAGGGACAAAAGACATGAAAGTTTACTACGACGCCGATGCCGACCTGGGCCTGATCAAGGACAAGAAGATCGCCGTGCTCGGCTATGGCAGCCAGGGCCATGCCCACGCACAGAACCTGCGCGACAGCGGCGTGAAGGACGTCGCCATTGCACTGCGCGAAGGCTCCGCCACCGCAAGGAAGGCCGAAGGCGCAGGCTTCAAGGTGCTGAGCAATAGCGAGGCAGCCAAGTGGGCCGACATCCTGATGATCCTCGCGCCCGACGAACACCAGGCGGCGATCTGGGAGAATGACCTCAAGGGCAACATGAAGCCCGGCAGCGCGCTTGCCTTTGCCCACGGCCTCAACATCCATTTCGGCCTGATCGAAGCACCCGACGACATCGACGTGATCATGATCGCGCCGAAGGGGCCGGGCCACACGGTGCGCAGCGAATACCAGCGCGGCGGCGGCGTGCCTTGCCTGATCGCGATCCACCAGGACGCGAGCGGCAGCGCCCATGATGTTGCTCTTGCCTATGCCAGCGGCGTTGGCGGCGGCCGTTCGGGCATCATCGAAACCAACTTCAAGGAAGAATGCGAAACCGACCTCTTCGGCGAACAGGCCGTGCTTTGCGGCGGGATCACGCACCTCATCCAGGCCGGTTTCGAAACGCTGGTCGAGGCTGGATACGCCCCTGAAATGGCCTATTTCGAGTGTCTCCACGAAACCAAGCTGATCGTCGACCTGCTGTATGAAGGCGGCATCGCCAACATGCGCTACTCGATCTCGAACACTGCCGAATACGGCGACATCAAGACCGGCCCGCGCATCATCACCGACGAAACCAAGGCGGAAATGAAGCGTGTCCTGGCCGACATCACCTCGGGCCGTTTCGTGAAGGACTTCGTGCTCGACAACCGCGCAGGCCAGCCCGAGCTCAAGGCGAGCCGCAAGGCAGCCGAAGCGCACCCGATCGAAAAGACCGGTGCCGAACTGCGCGCAATGATGCCGTGGATCAGCGCCAATAAGCTGGTCGACAAGGAAAAGAACTGATCAAAGGAAGGCTGCCCCGGCCGCATGTCGATGACAGGCCGGTAACAGGGGTGTGCCTTCTTGAAACCAATCAATGGGCAGGCGACTTGTCCGTGTGAGTTCCACCATAAGGAGACACACGAATGATCCGCCTGCCCAAATTTCGTTATGCGCTGCCGCTTGCCGGCAGCATCGCCCTTGCCGCCGCATTCCCGCTCGTCGCGCAGCAATCGGTTTCGCTTCCCGGACAGGTCGACCTGTCCCGCGTCGAAGCCGGAACCTACGCAACCGACCCCGGTCACACATTGGTCGGCTGGCGAGTCAATCACTTTGGCTTCAATGACTATTTCGGCATCTTCGGATCGATCGAGGGTACGCTGCAACTCGATCCGGCCAATCCAGAAGCGGCCAAGCTTGATGTGACGATCCCGATCAATGAGGTCGCGCTCGCGTCTGCCGGTCTGAAAGAGCATCTCCTTCGCCCCGGCAAGGATGGCAAGGCACCCGACTTCTTCGGCCCCGATCCCGATACGGCGCGGTTCGTATCGACCAGCGTGACGCGCACCGGCGAAACCAAGGCCATGATCGTTGGCGACCTCACCATGAACGGTGTAACCCGCCCGGTTGCCATCGCGGCCGAATTTACCGGCGCGGGCGCCAACCCGATGTCCAAGGCCAAGACGATCGGCTTCGAAGGTCGAGCCGTGCTGAACCGCAGCGATTTCGGTCTCGCTACCTTTGTCCCGGTCGTTTCGGACCAGGTCGAACTCGAAATTTCTGCCGCATTCGAGAAGAAGTAACACGGCACTGCCAACGGCATCGCAACTCAACTCATTGAGCAGATGCGAATGCCCGGCAGGAACCAAGATCGGCAGCGGGGGTTTGAGAGCCATGCTCAGACATGCTCTCGCCCTTGCTGCCGCCCTTCCACTAGGCATCGCTGCCTGCGGAGATATCGAAGCCTCCGCCGACAGTTCGGAGACGCCCGTGGCAGTCGCCACGCAGGCAAGTGCCGACGACCTGGCCATCGATCCGTGCAATGCGTCCCGGGCGACAAAGTTCATCGGCGACGAGGCAAGCGAAGAAGCGCGTGCTGAATTGGCGATCGCAGTCATGCCCATCGAAACCGTACGCTGGGTGGCCCCCGGCGAAGCCACGACCGACGATCTCGATCCGAACCGTCTCAACGTGATGTTGGATGTCGACAACAAAATCGAATCCGTCGGCTGCGGTTAATGCGTCGACAGGCGCGTCCACGTGGGCCTAAGACTGCGGGATGCGACTTACAGACTGCCATAATATCGATGATTTCCGGAAGTTGGCGAAAGCGCGGCTTCCCTGGCCCGTATTCGATTACATCGATGGCGCGGCCGATGATGAACTGACCAAGGGGCGCAACACCTCCGCCTTCGACGATGCGGACCTCGTCCCCGACGTGCTCGCGGGCGTGGCGGAAATCGACACGAGTTGCACCATCCTTGGCCGAAAGAGCGCCCTACCCCTCGTGCTGAGCCCGACTGCCGTGCAGAGGGCATTCCATCATGAAGGCGAGACCGCCGTTGCAAAAGCCGCGGCGAAATTCGGCCTGTGGTTCGGTATCTCGAGCCTCGCCACGCGCAGCATCGAAGAGATCGCCGCCCTGACTGACGGGCCCAAGATGTTCCAGCTCTACGTCCACAAGGACAAGGGCCTGAACACTTCGATGATCGAACGCTGCCAGGCCTCCGGCTTCGATGCGATCGCGCTGACGGTCGATACCATCGTATCGGGCAAGCGGGAGCGTTGCCTTCGCTCGGGGTTTACCACCCCTCCCCGTTTCACGCCGAGCGCTGTCTGGAGTTACGCGACGCGTCCGCGCTGGACGCTCGATTACCTGCTGCGCGAGAAATTTCGCCTACCCAACCTCGATACGCATGTCAGCGAAGGCACCGGCAAGGCTGTCAGCATCGCGGAATATTTTAATACGATGCTCGATACCTCAATGGATTGGGACACCGCAGCCCGGATCAGGCAGGACTGGGGCGGGAAGTTTGCGCTGAAAGGCGTGATGAGCGCCAATGACGCGCGCCGCGCGGTCGAGATCGGTGCCGATGCAATCATGATCTCAAACCATGGTGGGAGGCAGCTGGACGGCAGCCGCGCGCCCTTCGACCAGCTGCGTGAGATAGTCGACACGGTCGGCGGCGAAATCGAGATTATCGTCGATGGCGGCGTGCGACGCGGCACGCATGTCCTCAAAAGCCTGTGCGCTGGCGCCACGGCGGCCAGCGGAGGCAGGCTCTACCTCTACGCCCTTGCGGCGGCGGGACAGCCCGGCGTTGAGCGCGCTATCGGCATCCTGAAGGACGAGATCGAGCGCGGCATGCGGTTGATGGGCGTGACCTCAGTGGACCAGCTGACCCCGGAGCGATTGCGCTGGCGCTAAACCATTTTCGCAAAGCAGGCGCGCAGTTCCTTCACGAACAGATCGGGCTGTTCCCAGGCGGCGAAATGGCCGCCCTTCTCGACCTCGTTCCAGTACACGAGATTGGTCAGCGTACGTTCGGCCCATTCGCGCGGCGCAGGCAGGATTTCCTTGGGAAAGGCGCTCGCACCCGATGGAATGGATACCTCTCCCGCACCGAACCTTGCGAAGCTTTCCCAATATAGCCTGGCGGCAGAGGCGCCGGTCGCAGGCAGCCAGTAAAGCATGATGTCGTCGAGCACCTGGTCCATGGACAGAGCATCCCATGGCGATCCGTCATTGTCGGTCCAGTAATAGATTTTCTCGAGTATCCATGCGGCAAGCCCGACCGGCGAATCCACGAGCGAATAGCCGATGGTCTGCGGGCGGGTGCTTTGCTGCTTGGAATATCCGGAATCCCATTCCTGGTAGAAACCGAGCGCTTTCAGCGCTTTCAGCACCCTCGGGTCCTGGCTCGCCATGTCGTCCGGGCCAGGACGACCGATCGGCATATTGAGGTGGATCCCCTTGCACCCCTCGGGCGCGAGCTGGCCGATGGCGGTGGTTACGGCGGCACCCCAATCGCCGCCTTGCGCAACCCATTCGCTGTAGCCGAGCCGTTGCATCAGCTCCGCCCACGCCCGCGCGATCTTCTCGATCCCCCATCCGGTCAATGCCGGTTTCCCTGAAAATCCGTAACCGGGGAGCGAAGGCGCAACGACATGGAAAGCCAGCGCATGCGGATCGCCTGGTTCGGTCAGTTCGTCGATGACGCCGAGAAATTCAACCACCGAGCCCGGCCAGCCATGCGTGATGACCAGAGGAATCGCATCGGGACGAGACGACCGTTTGTGCAGGAAATGGATCGAAAGGCCTTCGATCTCGGTGGTGAATTGCCCGATCTCGTTGAGCCTCGCTTCGCAGCGCCGCCAATCGTAGTCGAGCCGCCAATAGGCCACCAGTTCCTGCAGCGCTGCTAGCTTCGTTCCCTGCGACCAGTCGTCGACCGGCTCCTGCTCGGGCCAGCGCACGTGATCCAGCCTGATCGCAAGCGCTGCGAGTTCCTCGTCGGGAATGGCGAGATGGAACGGCCGGATTTCAGCCATCCTCAGGCCCCTGTCGCTTTCTTCGATGCGGCGACAACACGCGACATGTCTGCCAGAAGGATCGTGCTCGTCGCTTTCGCCAGCACGGTCCCGTCGGGCGCCTTCAGGTGGCCCTCGTAGAACGTCGTACGTTTGCCGTGTCGTTCGACCCAACCTTCGGCAATCACCTTGCCGGGCCGCGCAGGCGCGAAGAAACTGACCTTCAGCTCCAGCGACATCGGCACGATGTCGCGGCCGTTCTTCGCCATCGCAGCATGCGCCATCGCGGCATCGATCCATCCGGTGATGAAGCCGCCCTGCACCACGCCGCCCGAATGGCACATCGAAGGCTTCGCCTCGTATTCCAGCGTCGCACGCCCTTCCGGATCCAGCTTCACGACCCGGATCAATCCCAATGCATCGTGCAGCGACTGGTCGGCCTTCGTATCTTCGGACATTCCCTCAACTCTCCCCAATGGCAGTTTTCTGCTGTTCTTCCTTGCCATGCGGGAAATTATCGGCAATTGAAACCGTCATGACGCGTAACGGATCGCTGCTGCTTCTACGACTTACACGCCCTTGGGCGTGACTTGCCGCGTGCCCTGAACGGCGCGCCGGGCGCTCAAGGGACCGATCTTCGACCAGCACAACAATTCTCGTTACGAGCAGATTTCCATGCCCATGCTTTCCGATCCCAGCCACAAGTACCGGCCCTTTCCGCAAGTTCCGTTGCAGGACCGCCAATGGCCCAGCAGGACGATCACGTCCCCGCCGCGCTGGCTGTCGACCGACCTTCGCGACGGCAACCAGTCGATCATCGACCCGATGGATGCAGTGAAGAAGAACCGGTTCTTCGATCTCCTTGTCGAAGTCGGAGTGAAGGAAATCGAGGTCGGTTTCCCCAGCGCCGGCCAGACAGAATTCGACTTCATTTCCGGGCTCGTCAGGTCTGACCGCATCCCCGACGACGTGATGGTCCAGGTCCTGACGCAGAGCCGTGAGGACCTGATCCGGACAAGTTTCGAAAGCCTCGAAGGCGCACGCGCTGCCATCGTCCACCTTTACAACGCGGTCAGCCCGGCATGGCGCGAGATCGTGTTCCGCATGTCGAAAGACGAAGTACGCCAGATCGCCGTCGCGGGTGCCAAGGTGCTGCGGGACGAAGCCGGCAAGCGACCGGACACAGACTGGCATTTCGAATACAGCCCCGAGACGTTCTCTACCGCAGAGCTCGATTTCAGCATCGAGGTTTGCGAAGCGGTTATGGAGGTGCTCCAGCCAACTCCCGATCACCCGATCATCCTCAACCTGCCCGCGACGGTCGAGGCTGCGACGCCCAATATATACGCCGACCAGATCGAGTATTTCTGCCGCAACCTGCCCAATCGCGAGAGTGCAGTCATCAGCCTGCACACCCATAACGATCGCGGGACCGGCGTTGCAGCGGCAGAGCTGGGACTGATGGCGGGCGCTGACCGCGTTGAGGGATGCCTGTTCGGCAATGGCGAGCGGACCGGGAACTGCTGCCTCGTGACGGTGGCGCTCAACATGTACACGCAAGGGGTGAACCCGGGTCTAGATTTCTCGGACATCGACCGGGTGATCGAGACGGTCGAATATTGCAACGAACTGCCGGTCCACCAGCGCCACCCCTATGGCGGCGAACTGGTGTTCACTGCCTTTTCCGGATCGCACCAGGATGCGATCAAGAAAGGATTCGAGGCACACTCGCAGCAGAACGACGAGGAATGGCGCGTCCCCTACCTGCCGATCGATCCGGCAGACCTCGGCCGCAATTACGAGGCTGTCATCCGGGTCAATTCGCAATCCGGCAAGGGCGGGTTCGCATGGGTGCTAGAGCAGGACCAAGGCCTGAAGTTGCCGAAGAAAATGCAGGCGGATTTCTCCAAACATGTCCAGCGTATGGCCGACGAGTTAGGCCGGGAACTCAACGCGGCAGACATCTGGGATGCTTTCCGTCACGCCTATCACGTCAAGACGCACCCGAAGCATTTCCAGCTGGTCGACTACGAGGAAAGCCGCGCTGCCGATGGCACGCGCATATTCTCGGGCAAGATTGCGGTCGAAGGCCAGGAACAGACGGTCAGCGGTCGCGGCAACGGCCTGATTTCGTCAGTGATCGCCACGCTGGAGGACAGCTTCGGGCTGGATATCAGCGTTGTCGATTACACCGAGCATGCTCTGGGATCGGGCCGCGACGCGCGCGCAGCTGCCTATCTCGAATGCATATCGGGTGACCAGACCATCTGGGGCGTCGGCATCGATGAAGACATTGCAACCGCCAGTGTTCGTGCGGTCCTCAGCGCTGCTAACAGCGCAATCGCGCTGAAGTGACCGTCAAGGCAGCTTGCTGAGCTTCAGCTTGGCAAGCCCTGCCTGGTCATCCAGCGCCAGCTTGCGCCCCTTGTCCTTGACCGAATAGTTGAAGACGAGGTCGGTGTTGTCGATCAGCAGGCGCTCGCCTTCATGCTGGTAGGTCTGCCTCGTCACGGCATCTTCAGAATGCTCGTGGCGCGGATAGATCAGAAAACCGCCGGCAGCGGTAATCTCGACGATGTCACCCTGTTTCGCACCGATCAGGCCTTTCTCGTAGCGGACCTCCCACCGGCCCAGCAGTTCTGACGGGGCGGCTTTGTCTTTCGCAAGGGCCATGTTCTGGGCCAGCTTCGCCACCATTGCCCGTTCGCGTTCGAGCAAGGGGATTTCGCCGCGCGCCAAGCGTGCATTGAGATACGCGACCAGTTCGATGGCACGATCGCGATCAACGCCGGAATGCCAGATGCCGAGCGCATTTGTCAGCACCTCGTATTCGTCGATCAGGTGCTGCGCCGTCACCAGACCCTGTGCCGGAGTTGCAGAGGTTCCGACGATGCTCGCCGGTCCTTCACCTGCGATGGCAAGCCGAACCAGTGCATCCGTGCTCTCTGCACGCTCGCCGCCAGTTTTCGACAAGGCAAAATATATCCCGTCGCGGCGGTTGCGCAGGAATGATGGCCCGACATCCAGCGACACGGCACCGTTTTCGGCATGCGACACGAGCTCTGGCGGGACGCCGTAGATTGCCGAGATCGAATATCCTGCGGAAGGAGAGATGGTTATGGTCCCCTTGCCTGACGGGCCGCCTTCCATCGCTGCCCATTCAGCGGCAAAAAACTCTTCGGCAACGTCGCTTGGACCCATTTCGTGGAAGCTTCCGCCCGGCATCGACGAAAGGGCAAACGCAACCGCATTGTCGAACCGCTGGTCCACGCCGACGAAACTGAGGCCGATGCCGCGTTCGGCAGCTTTTCCGGCCAGATCCATGAAGCTACCGCCGCGCCCTTCGTAGATATTGGGCAGCTGGTCCGTGAGAAGGATGACACGACTCGCGTCTTCTTGGATGGCCTGCTGCAATCCCATTTCGAAGCCGGCGGCCATATGGGTCTCGCCGCCGGCCTTCAGGCCACCAATGGCGTCTTCGATTTCATTCCGTGCGCCGGCAACCGGCGAGAATTCGCGGACGACATGAGCAACCTGACCGAAGCTTACGACCCCCAGCCTGTCCTGGTCGCCGATCCGGGAAAGGATAGAGCCAAGGCCCTGCTTCACGGCATCGAGTTTCCAGCCGCGCATCGAACCCGAACGATCGATCACGAGGACAATGCCGTTGGCATCGCGTGCCTGATCCACAGCTGCCCCTGTATCGGCAGCAAGCGATATGCCGACAAAGAATGCAGCATCGGGCCGCATCGCCAGGTCCGCTGCAATCGCTTCCCCGGCAATGCATACCGGCTGACCGCAAGGGTCGGGAGCCGGCAGCGAGAGCCGGTGTTCGGCGAGCAGCGTTTCGAGGGAGATGCTTTCGGCAAGCGGCACGAACTGGCTCTGCGCCACGACCTTGCGGAAATCCCTGATCTTGGCCGCGCCTTCGACCTGCTCCAGATCGCTGGCCACGATGTCCGGCGCGCCGCTTTCCTGCGCGGAAGCCAAACCCGTAGTTCCCAACAAGAGCACTGCCAAAGCAATGCGACCGCTCGACCCGATCATTCGTTTCCCTCGCTCGATATCCGACCGCATCCTAGCACAGCCAGTCTGGATTGCCGCGACCGATGATACAATTTCCTACCTTCTTTTCATCAACTAAACATCGGGGGATGCTGGTTTGCTCGTCAGAAAGCCACAATTCCCGAACTCGGCTGCCGCGAAACAACCGGCAAGTTTCTCTTGTCAGGACAGTGTTCCATGTGTTCCATCCAGTAGGAAAACTGGGAGACAATTGCGGCCATGCCTGAACAGATAATCGAACCCGACCTGCCGATCATCGATCCACACCATCACCTGTGGGACCTGCGTCCGATGATCGGCGCATTTCCGGAGCCGCTACATCCGTTCATCTCTGCCCTTCCCGACAACGCCTATTACACCTTCGACCAGCTTCATGCGCACATGACCAGCGGTCACAACGTGATCGGCACGGTCTTCATGGAGTGCGGTGCATTCTACAACGCAGCCTATGGCGATGCGAAAAAGACCGTCGGCGAGGTCGAATTCGTCAATGGCGTTGCGGCACAGGGAGCCAGCGGCCTTTATGGCGACCTGCGCCCCTGCGCAGCGATCATCGGCCACGCCGATCTTCAATTGGGCGATGGGGCTGCCGAAGTGCTGGAAGCGCTCAAGGCTGCCGCACCGGGAAGGTTCAAGGGCATTCGTCACCAAGGCGCCTGGGATGCCGATCCCGAGGTGCTGGGTGCGCCCTTCCATGCACCGGAAGGACTCTATCTCGACGCGACTTTCCGCGAAGGCTTCGCCCATCTCGGGAAGATGGGGCTCACCTTCGATGCTTGGGTGCTCGAACCGCAGTTGCCCGACGTCATTTCGCTGGCAAAGGCGTTCCCGGACCAGCCGATCTGTCTCGATCACTGCGGCACGCCTCTCGGCATGGGCAGCTATCACGGAAAACTGCATGAACGCTTCGACACCTGGCGTCACAACATTCGCGAGCTGGCCCAGTGCGAAAATGTTGTCGTGAAGCTCGGCGGCCTGGCGATGGCGTTCTGCGGCCTGCCGGATAAGGGCCCCGCAGCAGGAACAGGCTCGGAAGACCTTGCTGCCATGTGGCGCCCCTATGTCGAAACCTGCATCGACGCATTCGGACCGGCGCGCGCAATGTTCGAAAGCAATTACCCGGTCGACTATTGGGGTGCAGAATACCCGGTCCTGTGGAATGCCTTCAAGCGCCTCGCCACAGGTGCCGGACAGGACGAGAAACGCGCCCTGTTCGCGGGCACCGCAGCGCGGTTTTACGACATCGAGGATATTCTACCGTCTTGATGCCTCGACATTGAAGCCGAGCGCGCATAAGCCAAACAAAAGTTTTAAGCTGCAACGGAGTTTTGGATGTCTCTTCCTGCCCCTTTCGATCGCCTGCGCCTTCCGCTGATCGGATCCCCGCTGTTTATCGTGTCCGGTCCCGAACTGGTGATCGCGCAGTGCAAGGCCGGCGTTATCGGCAGCTTCCCCGCGCTCAATGCGCGTCCGCAGACCTTGCTCGACGAATGGCTGCACCAGATCACGGAAGAACTGGCCAAGCACAATCGCGAGAACCCTGACCGGCCCGCCGCTCCGTTTGCGGTCAACCAGATCGTCCACAAGACCAACGACCGTCTCGATGCCGACATGGCGACCTGCGCCAAATGGCAGGTGCCGCTCGTCATCACTTCGCTCGGCGCGCGCCCGGAAATCTTCGACGCCGTACGCAGCTGGGGCGGCATCACGATGCATGACGTGATCAACAACCGCTTTGCCCACAAGGCGATCGAAAAGGGTGCGGACGGCCTTATCCCCGTTGCGGCAGGTGCGGGCGGGCACGCCGGCACGCAATCGCCCTTCGCACT
The DNA here is from genome assembly GCF_001281485.1 of Altererythrobacter epoxidivorans. Classification (NCBI taxonomy): domain Bacteria; kingdom Pseudomonadati; phylum Pseudomonadota; class Alphaproteobacteria; order Sphingomonadales; family Erythrobacteraceae; genus Altererythrobacter; species Altererythrobacter epoxidivorans. The sequence goes on along the minus strand of NZ_CP012669.1, from coordinate 985,608 downwards.
GATGCAGGAAATCCGCGAATGGTTCGATGGACTGGTCGCCCTGTCGGGCTCCATCGCCAATGGCGCATCGATCCTTGCTGCCCAGGCGATGGGCGCTGATTTCGGTTATGCCGGCAGCACCTTCATCGCCACTGAAGAGGCCAATGCGGTCCAGGCTTACAAGGACTGCATCGTCGCGAGTAGCGCCGACGAGATCGTCTATTCGAACCTGTTCACCGGTGTCCACGGCAACTACCTGCGCCGTTCAATCGAAGCGGCCGGAATGGATCCGGACAACCTCCCTGTCAGCGATCCCAGCAAGATGAATTTCGGAAGCGGCGGCAATACCAAGGCCAAGGCATGGAAGGACATCTGGGGCTCTGGCCAGGGTGTCGGCGCGATCAAGTCCGTCGGAACGGTCGAGGATATGGTCTCGCGTTTCGAGCGCGAATATCACGCGGCCAAGAAGGCGCTGGACGCAAAGTCCGCCTTCAAGCCGTGGATTGCGCAGTAGATCGCCACAGTTCCTCTGCCATTGCATCGAGTTCTGTAAAATCGAACCCAGTGCCGACGGGGTCCTTGCGGTTCAGGATTATCCGGCGACGCTCTTCCAGGAGACGGCGTCGGAGAGCAAGCTGCAGCAGCTGAAGCCTGAAGATGGCGTCTATCGCAGCGCGCCCGTCATCTGAGGGATGTTTCGACGCCCATGCGGTTTCGATCGAGCCGACGCGCTCGATCACGATTTCATTGTAGTGGCGGTGCGGTCCGCGATGGAGTGGCAGCCCCATCGCGATCGCCCTTCCCTCGGTTGACGGAAGCAAGAGGCCGTTGGAGCGAAAATCGTCGAAGCCGAGACTGGCACAGCCCACACGGGCGAAAAAATTGCCAAAGCACCTACGGCTGATCAATTGGCGCGGCAGGATATGGTGCCGCTGGACGTCGTCGAGATAGCCGGGCGCATCGCGGCGATTGACCGAACGAAACGGAATCGCCTTACGGCGACTGATTTTGCGACCCAAAAACCCCTCCGCTTCCGCCGCTAACCCGGCCGGATATGAACCTCCGCGCCCCTCGCCTCGGGCGTCATCACAAGCCTGCTTCCGTCGGGCGCGATGATGTCTTCACGCTCCGACAGTTTGCCGGTCAGTACGAGTTGATTGACGATCCGCGATCCCAACCGCGTGGCTGCGAGCCTGTCACTGGCCAAAAGCGGATCGATGACGATTTCCTGTCCGATGAAATGCGCAAGGCCCACTGATCTCAAGGAGCCGCCCCCGCCCGCTTCGAACGTTGCCAGTCCGGGCGCCGGGAAAGGCCCGCCGCCCAGCCAGGCACTGACCGTGGATTCGAAGTATCGCCTGCCGATCATGGCCCCCGCCGGCATCCAGGCGACAGCAGCAAGTGTCCCGAAATGCGAGACGAGGTCGCGTGCAAGTTCCATCATGACGCGGATGACTGGAAGAGTTCGTTCGCCTCCGGACAGATGTGCGCCGGGCGCCATGCAAATGGCTTCCCATTCCATGGGGCCGTTCGCGTCCTTTATGTCGAACAACTGACTGGCAGTTGGCATGGCTATGCTTTCGCCCGGAGTGAGGCCGGACAATTCGAAAGTCAGCCCTGAACTCAACATTTCAAGCCAAGCAGGTGCTGCCTCCCGAGGTTTCGCCCCGTCGGCAAGTTCGGATGACGAACTGGCCGGATCAAACGAAATGCCGTGCTGCGGATCGGCTGCAACAAAGGATTGCAGGCCATCACGGTCCGGGCGGGTTCCTGCCTCGAACAGCAAATAGATGCCATGATGGCAGGCATGCTGCTTCGAAGGCTGCGCCGAGGTGCCGTTCTTGTCGCTCAATATCCCGTCCTGAGAGCAGTTTAGTGATTTACGATCTGGCGTCGAGTCAGGTTAGCGCCAAATTCGATATTTCATTCAGCAGTTTAGAAAATACCGAGGCGCAGTCCCTCTGCCATTCCGGAACCGAGATCCTGGCAATCATCGATTATGGATTGCGGCACAGTTTTCATGGCGAGTATTTCCGCAGGCGTCTGTGCGTCGAAATTGACGATCATCTCGTCCATGACCCGGCGCAGCCGCCAACCTGTAGCGATGCGATCGATCTGGCGCTGTGCGCCCTCGCCATCCGAACCAGCGGCAATGATCGTGGCGTAGGCTCGCCCCTCTATCGATCCGAGCAACGGATAATACAGCCTGTCGAACATCTCTTTCATCATCCCGCTCATGCTTGCGAGATTTTCCGGGCAGACGAAGCAATAGGCACCGGCGGACTCGAAATCTTCGCGCCGCACTCCCTCTGCTTTCAGCAGAAGTGCTGCCTCGCCAGCCCCCTTCGCGACCGCTTTCGCCATCGCTTCACTCGCACCGGTCCGGCTGTGCCAGACGACCAAAAGCGTCTTCTCGCTCATATGCTTGGTGAAGCCTGCAGCCTGTCGATTGTCAATCTCGCGGCACTGGCAGCGACTGGCCCGATGGTTTATCCTGCATCGTATGGCATCGCGCGCAATTTCAGCAGCATTAGGAATCGAACACTCGCTATCCGGCAAGAAGTGGCAGTGGCGTGGCGGCAATTTCGGCATCGAAGGCGGTATTTCGGGCCTCGAGGACGATATTCTCACGCAGCTCTTGCTTACGCGCGGCGTGGCACGAGAAGACATCGAGCGTCATGCGAAACCGACCCTGAAGGGATTTCTGCCGAACCCGTCCGAATTTCGTGACATGGACGTGGCAGCCGAACGCATCGCGCAGGCGATACTGAGCGACGAAAAGATCACGATCTACGGCGATTACGATGTCGACGGCGCGACAAGCGCGGCCCTGCTGGTCAATCTTCTCAAGGATCTGGGTGTCGACGCAGGCTATTACATTCCCGACCGCCTGCTCGAAGGATATGGGCCAAGCGGCGAGGCGCTGGTGCGGCTCGGCGATGAAGGGTCGAGCCTGATCGTTACCGTCGATTGCGGGGCAATGGCGCACGAGGCATTGAAGCAGGCAAGCGATGCGGGCGTCGATGTCATTGTCGTCGATCACCACAAGTGTTCTCCCGACCTTCCCATCACGGCAGCCTTGGTGAACCCCAACCGGCTCGACGAGAACGACCTCGCCAGTTCGCACGGCCATTTGGCGGCAGTAGGTGTCGCATTCCTGCTGGCGATTGCTCTGGTTCGAACCTTGCGAGCCCAAGGCTACTTCGAGAACCGGCAAGAACCCGACCTGATGGGGTTGCTCGACCTCGTCGCCCTGGGGACAGTTGCGGATGTGGCTGCCCTGCATGGGCTCAACCGCGCTTTTGTCGCGCAAGGCCTGAAGGTGATGGCGCGGCGTGATCGCATCGGCATGGCAGCACTCATCGATGCAAGCCGATTGAACCGCGCACCAAAGTGCAGCGATCTCGGCTTCGCACTAGGCCCCCGCATCAATGCAGGCGGCCGTGTGGGCGAATCGACCCTCGGCGTCAGGCTGCTCACCACGACCGATATGGATGAAGCACGCGCGATCGCCGAACAACTTTCGGCCCTCAACGAAGAGCGCCGCGCGATCGAAGCGGAAGTGCAGGAGGCGGCGGAAAGCCAGATCGACAGCCAGCACAATCGCGGCGTCATCCTGCTATCCGGTCACGGCTGGCATCCCGGCGTGATCGGCATCGTTGCTGGCCGGATCAAGGAAAAGACCGGCAAGCCCTCGATCGTTATCGCACTCGATTCGGAAGAAGGCCTTGGCAAGGGTTCGGGCAGATCGATTAGCGGCGTCGACTTGGGAGCGGCGATTATTGCTGCCCGCGAACACGATCTTCTCGTCGCAGGCGGCGGCCACGCCATGGCTGCCGGTCTGACCGTAGAAGAGGCCAAGTTGAATGCATTGTCCGAGTTTCTCGACGAGCGGCTTGCGAAACAGGTCATGCTCGCGCGCGAGAACCAGGAGATGCAGATCGACCTTGCCGTTTCCGCAGGCGGCCTGACACCCGATCTGGTCGAGACGCTCGAACGCGCCGGCCCCTACGGCGTCGGCTGGCCCGGTCCTCGCGTGGCCGTTGGCCCCGTCAGGATCGTGAAAGCGGACATCGTGGGCAAGGATCACTTGCGAATCATCGCTGCGGGCCAGGACGGGCGGTCGTTCAAGGCGATCGCGTTCCGTGCTGCGGAAAGCGATATGGGTCAAACCCTGCTGCAACGTCACACGGGGGCGCTCTTCCATCTCGCAGGTCGCGTCAAAATCGACGATTGGGGTCCACGCCCCCAGGCCGAATTGCATCTTGAGGATGCGGCCCGAATTAATTGAACAATCGGGGTTGACCCCAATGAACGACCCGCCTAGAGGCGCGTTCTCGCAAGCGAGTGGCCCCTTCGTCTAGCGGTCTAGGACGCGGCCCTTTCACGGCTGAAACACGGGTTCGAGTCCCGTAGGGGTCACCACCTTCCTTCTACCAGGTGGTGCTTCAACAGCGTGTCGAACATGACACGCGCTCCTTGCGACTTCACATCACGATTACTCCTGTTATGGCCTGCCTCGATGGATTCGGGGCACCAGATACCGGTTGCCGGCATTTTGCTGGCCCTAGCCGCAGGCATTGCGATGCTGGTGTTTCGAGTCGACGTTTTCCTCGTCATCGCCGTTCTCGTGATCTGGATCGGGTCGCTGATGCTCGCGCATTCCAGGCCTCCTGAAATCCAGTCGAACAAGCGCTCGCAGCCTCTCATGCGAGAAGCAATCGCAGAACTGATCGAAAGCTCCTACACCCCGCTGCTGGTGACCGATCGCGACCGGGTGGCAATTGCCAACAGATCGGCACGCCAGATCCTGGGCAACCATATCATCGGACAGGACGTGCGTGTGGCCTTCCGCCATCCCGAAGCCATCGCCCTCCTCACCGATGACCGCAACGGAACCGCCGTCGTGCGCGGTCTCGTCCAGCGTCGCGACATCTGGCGGATCAGCCGCCAGTCGGTCGGGGACGATCTGGCAGTCATCGAATTGATCAACCAGACGGCCGAAGCGGACATCAGCCGCGCGCACACGGACTTCGTTGCCAATGCCAGCCATGAGCTGCGCACCCCCCTCGCCTCAATCATCGGTTACGTCGAAACGCTCGACGACGATTCGGATTCGATCGATCCGGCGACATCGAAACGTTTTCTCGAGCGCATCAGGCAGGAGGCCAACCGGCTGCAGAACCTTGTCAGCGACCTGATGTCACTGTCACGGGTCGAGGCTGAAAAGCACGACCTGCCGGAAACCGTCTTTTCTCTCATGCCTGTCGTAGAGCGCGCGGCGCGCGACGGTGCGGGACACGACCGCTTCGCCCGCGTGGAGTTGTCGACCGAAGAAGACTTCCACATCAGGGGTGACGAGCGGCAGATCGAACAGCTCGTGCGGAACCTCGTCGACAACGCGCTCAAATACGGCGCGCCGGACGAGAAGGTCACGGTAGAACTGAAATCTGCTCGCAACCGCCAGGTATGTCTTTCGGTAACCGACCGCGGCGAGGGAATTTCACCGGAGCACCTGCCCCATCTCACCCGGCGATTCTATCGCACCGATCCCGGTCGAAGCCGGGCATCAGGGGGTACCGGCCTCGGTCTTGCGATCGTCAAGCACATCGTGGAGCGCCATCGCGGGCGTCTCGACATCGAAAGCGTTGTTGGAAAAGGCACGACCTTTTCCGTCAGGTTCCCGGTCGCGCAGTCGACACCAGAACCGGATCAGGACTAAAAATCACTGTTATCCACAGGGTTTCCACCGTGCAGCCGCATGGCGCTCGGTCGTGTCACAGAAGCGTAACAGAGTGGTCATAGAGGCGTCGCCGATCGGTAAGATCGTCATGAAACCGTAAGACAAGGACATTGGTCCAATGAAAACTCTTCGACGCATTTCGCTGGCGGCTGCAGCCCTGTCCTGCACCATGGCGACCCCGGTCCTGGCCCAAGGCAAGGATTCGGCGACTGATGAACTCGCCGCCCTGCGCGCCGAACTGGCACGTTTGAGCGCCCGCGTAGACCAGCTCGAAACCGAGCTCGACCAGGCAGAAACGAAGGCCGAAGCGGCGACTGCCGCTGCTGCTGCCGCTAGCCAGAGCGCCGCGAGCGCGTCCGAAAGCGCCGCTGCCGCGCAGGCAAGCGCCGACAAGGCGCCGAGCATCAAGTTCAAGGGCGCCCCTCTGATTGAAGCGGCCGGTGGCTGGAGCTTCAAGCCGCGTGGCCGACTCCAGTATGATGCGGGCTTCACCAACGCACCCGGATCGACCGGTCGTGAGGATGGCTTCGGCAACGAAGTGCGCCGCGCACGACTCGGCGTCGAAGGCGATATTCCTGGCGGGTTCGGCTACAAATTCGAAATCGACTTTGCCGGCAACGAAACCGAAATCACCGATGCCATCCTGACCTACGAAGACGGCGGGCTGAAGGTGAACGTCGGCCAGCATAACAACTTCCAGGGCCTGGAAGAGCTGACCAGCAGCCGTTTCATCTCGATGATGGAACGTGCAGCCTATACCGATGCCTTCGGCTTCGAACGCCGGGTCGGCACCTCGGTCCAGTACTCGGGCGGCAATGTCCTTGTTCAGGGCGGCCTGTTCACCGACAACATCAGCGATCTGTCGAACAAGAACTGGAGCGCCGACGGCCGCGTCGTGTTCATGCCCAAGATGGGCGACACCCAGCTTCACTTCGGCGGTTCGCTGCACTTCACCGACCTCGTCGGAGGCAGCACGGTTCGTTATCGCCAGCGCCCCTTCGTCCACTTCACGGGCGAGCGCTTCATCAACACCGGCACGTTGGGTGCCGATGGCGAGACCGGATATGGTCTGGAAGCGGCAGCCATCAACGGCCCGTTTCATGCCGCTGCCGAAGGTTACTGGCAGAAAGTGGACATGCCGATTGGTGACGACCCGACCTTTTTCGGTGGATATGCCGAAGTCGGTTACTTCCTCACCGGGGGCGACAGCCGCGGTTACAAGGGCGGCACGTTCGACCGCGTCAAACCGGCCAATCCGGTTGGCGCAGGGGGTATCGGGGCCATCCAGCTTAACCTTCGTTACGACTATCTCGACCTCAACGACGCCGGGATCGTCGGCGGGCAGCAGAGCGGTTTCGGTGTTTCGATGATCTGGACCCCGACCGACTACACCCGCTTCATGATGAACTACGGTAAGATGAGCTACGACGATGCCGTCTATGCCGCCTCGGGCGGTGACACGTCGTACGATGTCGATGCTTTCGGGGTTCGCGCACAGGTTGACTTCTAAGCCGCGGCTTGGTTCGGGGTGGCGATACCGATTTCCGGACCTTGTCGTCAAACGATCACATTTCGGCGCTTAGGCGCTTTCGATCAGATTCCCGCGCCCAGGCGCGTTCAATGAAGGAAATTGAAATGTCCAAGACGATTAAGATTGCGATGATTGCGGCATCGGCACTGGCGCTTTCGGCCTGCGGCGACACCGGCGGCGCCGGCGGTTCGCGCGATTCGATCCGCGCTGTCGGCTCCTCGACCGTGTTCCCGTTCGCCAAGGCTGTTGCCGAAAGCTTCGTTCGTTCGAATGCCGGGTTCAAGTCGCCGATCATCGAATCGACCGGTACTGGCGGCGGCATCAAGCTGTTCTGTGCCGGCCTCGGCCCCGATACGCCTGACATGGCCAATGCTTCGCGCCGGATGAAGGCATCGGAATTCGCCACCTGCGCGGAAAACGGCGTCACCGACATCATCGAACTGCAGGTCGGCCTCGACGGGATCGCCTTTGCTTCGGCCAAGGACGGTATCACGATGAGCCTCACGCCCAAGATGGTTTACGAAGCACTTGCCGCTTCGCCCTATGGCAAGGAACAGACGGCCAAGAACTGGTCGGACGTCGATCCTTCGCTCCCGAACAAGCCCATCCTCGTTTACGGCCCGCCGTCCACCTCGGGCACGCGCGACGCGCTGAAGGAACTGATTCTCGAAGCCGGTTGCAAGACCGACCCGGCAATGAAGGACCTGAAGGAAAGCGACGAGGACCGTTACGACCAGCTTTGCACCGAAGTCCGTTCGGACGGCGCCTATGTCGACCAGGGCGAGCAGGACAACCTGATCGTGCAGAAGATCGAGGGCAACTCGGACGCAGTCGGTGTTTTCGGCTATTCCTATCTTGAGGAAAACGCCAACAAGGTGCAGGGCCTGCCCATGAATGGCGTCGATCCGACCTACGAGAACATCTCGAGCTTCAACTATCCCGGCGCCCGCCCGCTGTTCGTCTATGTAAAGAAGGCGCACCTCGACGCGATCCCGGGCCTCAAGGAATACCTCGGCGAATGGACCAAGAGCTGGGCCAAGGACGGCCCGCTCGCCAAGATCGGCCTTGTCGCATCGCCTGACGATGTCATGGCCAAGAACGCCAAGGCTGCTACCGAATACACCACCCTCGACGGGTCGGAACTGAAGTAAGGACTTAGTCTAGCGTATGTCACCAACCATCTTGCTTCTCCTGGCCCTAGGGCTCGGGCTCGCCGGATGGTTGGCGGCCCGCGCGCGAGCATGGAGCTTCCGGAGCCAGTCGCCCAATGGACGACTGGCTTCGCTTCCGTCGTACCATGCCTGGTATGTCGCGTTGTGGACCGTCATCCCCGTTGTTCTTTTCATCGCGCTGTGGAGCTTCATTGCGCCGCAGCTCGTGACGCAAAGCGTCCTCGCGGACCCGGCCGCAGCCGACTTGCCTGCGTTCGATTTTCAGCGTCAGACAATCCTCAATGAAGCGCGTGCTGTCGCCACCGGCGCAGCAAACGGCGTCTTCAACCAGGAAGCGGACGCGCTGGTCGAGCCGTATCGTGCAGCGATATCCCACTACCGTCTGATCGGCATTGGAGCCACGCTCGCGATTGCACTGCTGTTCGGGAGCTGGGCTTTCCTCCGGCTGAAGCCGGACTTCGCAGCCCGCACCAAGGTCGAGCGTGCAGTGATGGGCATCCTGCTCGTCGCCTCGCTTGTCGCGATCCTCACCACGCTCGGCATTTTCGTCAGCCTGGTGTTCGAAACCTTCCGTTTTTTCGGAATGGTAAGCCCTATCGATTTCCTTTTCGGCACGCATTGGGCACCGGACCCGATGGCCAATGCCGCAAACCCAGATGGCAGCCGCTACGGCGCTATCCCGCTGTTCTGGGGCACGATCTTCATCGGTGCGATCATCGCGATGATCGTCGCAATCCCGCTCGGCTTGATGAGCGCGATCTATCTTACCCAATATGCAGATCCACGCTGGCGCGCATGGCTGAAGCCGGCGCTGGAAATTCTCGCGGGCGTTCCAACGGTGGTTTATGGCTATTTCGCCGCGCTGACCGTTGCACCTTTCATTCGCGACCTCGCGCTGTCCGCCGGCATGTCCAATCCCTCCAGCGAGAGCGCGCTTGCCGCAGGTCTCGTCATGGGCGTGATGATTATCCCATTCGTATCTTCGATGGCGGACGACAGTATCGCTGCCGTTCCGCAGGCCATGCGCGATGGCAGCCTGGCCATGGGCGCGACAACGTCTGAAACCATTCGCCGTGTGCTGGTCCCGGCAGCATTGCCGGGGATCGTCGCCGGCGTGATGCTCGCCATCAGCCGTGCGATCGGCGAAACAATGATCGTCGTCATGGCAGCTTCGACCGCAGCCAATCTCAGCGTCAACCCGCTAGAAGCAATGACCACGGTCACCGTGCAGATCGTTGCCATGCTGACCGGCGAAGGCAGTTTCGATCACCCCGCAACGCTCAGCGCATTCGCTCTCGGTTTCGTGCTGTTCCTGGTCACACTGGGGCTGAATTTCATCGCCCTTCGCGTCGTCAAGAGGTTCCGCGAAGCTTATGAGTGAGCATATCGCCCCCACCCGCACCGAAGCATTCGAGAAGCGGCTGAAACAGCGCTACGCGGCGGAAAAGCGTTTCAAGATGCTTGGCCTCGGCGCGATCCTTTTCTCGGTTATCGTGCTGGCATTCCTGCTGATCACGATGTCGATCAACGGCATTGGCGGATTCCAGCGCGTCGAATTGACGGTGCCTGTCGACTTTACCGAGTCGGGCATTTCCGGCGACCCGTCGACGCTCTCGCAAAGCGGCGCGATCCAGAACCTCGAGGCCCAGGGACTGCCCGAGGTGATCGAATTCTTCGCCAGCCAGGCATTGGGCGACGAAGGGGCCAGCGAGATCAGCAGCGAAGCCTGGCGCGAAGTTGCCACTGCCGTGATCGAGGATCCCGCGATCCTCAGGCAGTCGGTCGTGTTCGAATTGCCCGCCAGCGCGGATCTCGCATCGGCCTACAGGGGCGAAGGCGATCCTGAAACGCGGGAGCTCGCACAGCAGCTAGAAGCGAAAGGCCTGATCGGCAGGAATTTCGACACCGGCTTTCTGTCCCGTGCAGACGCTACCGATCCCCAGCAGGTCGGTATCTGGGGCGCGCTCAAGGGTTCGATCCTGACGATGATCATTACGCTGGCGCTGGCATTCCCGGTCGGCGTTCTCGCGGCGCTCTATCTGGAAGAATATGCGCCCAAGAACCGCTGGACCGACCTGATCGAGGTTTCGATCAACAATCTCGCCGCCGTGCCCTCGATCATTTTCGGCCTCCTCGGCCTCGCCGTCTTCCTGTGGATTTTCCCGAATTATCGATCCGCGCCACTGATAGGCGGCATGACGCTCGCCCTCATGACAATGCCGGTCATCGTGATTTCAGGCCGCAACGCGATCAAGGCGGTACCGCCGTCGATCCGTGACGGTGCCCTCGCCATCGGCGCATCGCCTGTGCAGGTGGTATTCCACCATGTCCTGCCACTTGCCCTCCCGGGTATCCTGACGGGAACGATCATCGGCATGGCCCGCGCACTCGGCGAAACGGCCCCCTTGCTGATGATCGGGATGCGCGCCTTCGTTGCAACCCCGCCCGACGGGTTCACATCGCCCGCCACCGTGCTGCCGGTGCAGATCTTCCTGTGGTCCGATGAAATCGACCTCGGCTTCGTCGAACGCACCAGCGCGGCGATTATCGTGCTATTGCTGTTCCTCCTCGTGATGAACGGCCTTGCAATCTACCTACGCAACAAATTCGAGAAAAAGTGGTGACCGTAGTCCATCCCAATCTTGAGCAGACCGAAGCAAAAATGCGCGCGCGCAGCGTGTCGGTCTATTACGGCGACAAGAAAGCGATCGACGACGTGTCGATCGAGATCCCGTCGGAGTTCGTGACGGCCTTCATCGGCCCGTCGGGCTGCGGCAAATCGACCTTCCTGCGCTCGCTCAACCGCATGAACGACACGATTCCTTCGGCCCGGGTCGAAGGGACCATCGAGCTGGACGGAGAAGACATCTACGGCTCCGGCATGGATGTCGTCCAACTCCGTGCGCGAGTGGGGATGGTTTTCCAGAAGCCCAACCCGTTCCCGAAGTCGATTTACGAGAACATCGCCTACGGACCGAAGATCCACGGCCTCGCCGATGGCAAGGACGATCTCGACGAAATCGTCGAGCGTTCGCTCCAGCGTGCGGGCCTGTGGAACGAGGTGAAGGATCGCCTGAGCGATTCGGGCACCGCACTTTCTGGTGGCCAGCAGCAGCGCCTCTGTATCGCGCGCGCAATTGCGGTCGATCCGGAAGTCATCCTGATGGACGAGCCATGTTCGGCACTCGATCCGATCGCGACCGCGAAGATCGAGGAACTGATCGCGGAACTCAACGGTCGCTACGCGATCATCATCGTGACCCACTCCATGCAGCAGGCTGCGCGCGTTTCGCAGCGCACCGCCTTCTTCCACCTCGGCAAGATGGTAGAGTATGGTCGCACTTCAGACATTTTCACCAATCCGATCGAAGAACGGACGAAGGATTACATCACAGGGCGCTACGGCTGATGGCAGAGCATACGGTAAAAGCATTCGACGAGGATATCACACGCCTTCGCGGCATGATCGGCGAAATGGGCGGCCTGGCTGAGGTCGCGATCCAGCAATCGCTCGAAGCGCTTGTGCGCGGCGACCAGGAACTCGCGCAGAAGGTTGTCGAACGAGACAAGAAGCTCGACGACCTGGAAATGCAGGTCGACAAGCTCGCGGTGCGCGTGATCGCCCTGCGTGCGCCAATGGCGGACGACCTTCGCGAGGTCATCGCGGCGTTGAAGATTGCCGGCGTTGTCGAGCGTATCGGCGACTATTCCAAGAACATAGCCAAGCGTGTTGGCGAGATCGAAGGCCGCGAGAAGTTCGAGCCGCTGACCCTGCTTCCGGCCATGGCGGAAATCGCCAGCGAAATGGTGCACGACGTGCTGACGGCATATGCTGCGCGCGATCCCGAACTGGCACTCGAAGTGATTGCGACCGACAACAAGGTCGACGCATTCTACAACAGTATTTTCCGCAATCTTGTCAGTCACATGGTCGAAAACCCTGCGACGATTTCGAGCGCGGCGCAGCTGCTGTTCATCGCCCGGAACCTGGAACGCATCGGCGACCATGCGACCAATGTTGCCGAAATGGTGCACTTTGCTGCGACCGGAACTTATCCGCCCGATCACGACGATTGATTCTGACAAAATCGGGGCGATTGAAACAAAACTGTAGCGAGGCTGCAATATCGCAGGAGGCGTCAAGGGATGGATCGTAAAGGATCAGACGCAATGCCTGCCGCCAAGCTGCTCTTGGTCGAAGACGACCCGGCGCTGTCCGAACTGCTCGAATACCGTTTCCAGAACGAAGGATACGAAGTCCGCACCACATCCGATGGGGACGAGGCTCTCGTTCTCGCCAGTGAGGAGCGCCCCGACCTCGTGATCCTGGACTGGATGATCGAAGGCACGAGCGGGATCGAAGTGTGCCGCCGCCTGCGCCGCGACAAGGAAACTGCGCACGTCCCGATCATTATGCTGACCGCTCGCGAAGCGGAAGATGACCGGATTCGCGGCCTCGACACAGGCGCCGACGATTACCTGACCAAGCCGTTCAGTCCGCGCGAATTGCTCGCCCGGGTCGCCGCAGTCATGCGCCGAATCCGCCCTGCACTCGCCGGAGAAACCATCAGCGTGGGCGACATCTCGCTCGATCCCGTTGCTCACCGGGTGGAACGCAAGGGGCAAACTCTGCAGCTCGGCCCGACCGAATACCGCCTGCTCAAGTTCTTCATGGAAAGTCCCGGCCGCGTATTCAACCGCAGCCAGCTGCTCGACGGTGTCTGGGGAACAGGGAGCGACATCGAGCTGCGCACTGTCGATGTGCATATTCGCCGTCTGCGAAAGGCGATCGAGCGCGAAGGTGCTCCCGATCCGATCCGTACGGTCCGCTCCGCCGGCTATTCTCTCGAACCGATAAACTAGCGCTCAATTCTCCGCAGGAGCCGCGCCGACCCCGTGGTGGGTTGCCTGTTCCTGTTCGGGAGTAACCTCGCCCCGCTTGAGCAACAGCGTGCTGAGCGCGGCAGCAATCATGATCGCACCGATCGTACCGAACATCAGCTGGGGGTCCAACGAGCTCGTCGCAGCCACGATCGATGCGCCGATCGGTCGCCCGAAATTGCCGAGAGCCATGTAGATGGTGAATTGGGTCGCCGCGACGGAAGGCGAGCAAACCTGCATTGCCAGCGGGATCATCGCGATGGCAATCATGATGCCGAAGAGATCGATGCCCCAGACGAGGGCATAGAGAACCGCTGGATTGCTCCAGTACTCCGGGATCAGAGCGACCCCGATCAGCAGGATCGCAAGCAGGCTGAAGTTGATCGCAAGGATCCGGCCCTTGCCGACCTTTGCAACCAGCCATCCACCTATGAACAGGCCGAACAGGCCGGTCGCCAGCGCACTGAGCGATGCGATTCCGGTATAGGCGCTGGTCGAATAGCCAACATATTTGGTCGCAAGGACGGGGTTGAAGATGTCGTAGATCGCGGCCGGTATGCTCCGCATCAGCAGGAACGGCACGATCACGAGACTGGATTTGGCGAGCATGGCGAAGAAGCTTGTCTTCAGGAGCGGCCACCATGCCTCGATCTGGATGTCGAGATTGCGCGGATGCGACTGGCCTTGAGACCAGGGGAACCGCCGTTCTTCCGGTCGTTCGCGCAGGCTGATCGCGAAAACGACGCCAGCGAGCAGGAAAGCGGCGACCGCCAGGAATGTCGGTGCCGAACCGTAATGCTGGAGCAGGTAACCGCAAGCAGCAGCAGAACCGGAGATGCCGAGCGTTTGCGCGCCGAACATGATGCCGCCCGCCTTGGCCTGTTCGTCTTCATCCATGATATCGACGACCAGACTGTCGATCGAAACGTCCTGGAACGTGGTTGCCATGCTCACGCAAAATGCGATTGCGGACAACACAGCCGTCTGTGTCGCTTCCGGATTGAACAGGGACGCAATCAGCATGGTCAGCGCCATCGTCAGCTGCGAACCGATGATCCAGATGCGCCTCCTGCCCATTGGCAGGAAGGTGTAACGGTCCATGATGAAACCGTTGACGAGCTTCAGCGTCCAGGGGAGCGCGAAGGCACCGACGACCGCGGCGATTTCGGTCGTGCTCGAACCGCCGCTCGCCATGAAGGCCGGTATGGCGATGTAGAACAGCCCCATCGGGACGCCTTCGAAGATGTAGAAGATAAAGACCGTAGCCAGACGCAGGAACGGGTTCTCTGTCAGCGGCCTGAACATGCCAGCCTGTGCGGTTTCGGTCATAAGCCCTCCGGCGACATGTGTGACGCCAATCGCCGCCGCGGGCAAGTCATTGCCCTGCTAACGGCACACGCCGTTCCAGGCGATGCCCTGATCAAGGTGGAAATGATCCGCGTGTTCGGCGTTGTAATCCGGAGAAAGCACGGTCTGGAAACTGTCGCAGGCGGCATCGCGCGCTGCCTTCAGGAAGGTGCCGCGCGCATCCCGTCCCCAATCGTCGAGCACCGAGATGCGCCGTCCATCGGCCAGCACGAATGCGGCGATATCGATCGCATTGCCGGTCGCGTGTTCGCTCCATGGGGCGGTTCGGCTGCTGTTGATGCGGCGACAGCTGTTTGTGCCCAAGTGTTCGAGCCTGACGACGCGTGAACCGAGACTGGCCTCTGCCGCCTGTTGCAGGCCATTGTTGAACCACACTTCCAGCCCTGCTGCGACGGGGCAGGTCGCCGTCGGGATTGCAGGTGCGAGCGGAGCGTCTGTCATCCTGGTCCGGTCGATTAGGGCGCACGCCCCCTCGCCCGTCGGGGTCAGCGTCTCGAAAGCGACATCGCTCCTTTCGAGGGTTGCGTGGCAGGCTGCCGTGTCGCCGATGAGGCTGCGGATCTTGAAGCTGGTGGCGACGCCGACCGGTTGCCGCGTATCGAGCGGGGCGAAAGGGTAATGCTCAGGGTGCGCCTTGAGATAGGTGAAGCCTGCGAAAAATACCGCGATGGCGATCATCCATCCGACCACGCGAGCATCCGTCGCATAGCGTTTTACCGTCTTCGAAACGTCCCAGGGATTGCCAGCCATTGTCCCGCCTCAGTGGAAATCGCGCGAGGGCGGGAGCATGCGCGGCAGCAGCCGGACGTTGCGCGGATGCGTGCGCGTGTTGGGCAGTTCGTCGATCAGGTCGCGCGGCCGGAAGGTCCTGTTGGCGGGATCGTCATCCCCCTCCAGCAAATTGTCGCGTGGATTGAATTTCGACGGCAAGGGTGTGTTGACGTGGTCCGCGCGCGCAATCGGCGCGTTGAGCATGTCTTCCGAAAGCATGTGGAGCGATGCAGTTGCATCGGTCATGTGATGCGCGATCACGTGTATCACCTCGTCGTCATATTCAACACGCCCGCGCACCTCCATGAGGCGGGCTCCCATGACGACCCGGCGCTGTTTTTCTTTTAAGTCCGGCCAGACGACTAGGTTAACGACTCCGGTTTCATCTTCAAGGGTAATAAAGCACACCCCCTTGGCCGAACCCGGTCTTTGTCGAATAAGTACAACTCCGGCGACATTTACCATGCTGCGGAACTTGCGCGCCCTCAGATCGCAGGCACGCACGAAGCCGCGTTCGGCAAGACTGGCGCGCAGGAACGCCATCGGATGCGCTTTCAGGCTGAGCCGCGTCGTCTGGTAATCGGCTACCACTTCTTCCGACAAGGGCATGTGCGGCAGGGCGGTGCGCGATTTTTCGGCCCCCTCGTCCCGCTCCGCAGCGGCCTTGAACAGGGGCAGGTCGGGCGCACCGATCAGGCTGCGGGCGTCCCACAGTGCCTGCCGCCGCGACATTTCGAGCGAGCCAAAACAATCCGCGCTTGCAAGCCGTTCGATATGCGCAGGCGAAAGCCCTGCCCTGTCCCTCAACTCGCCTACGTCGCGATAGGCACCGTTCTCGGCCCGCTCTGCCACCAGTGCAGCAGCGACGTGCTCCGGCAGGCCGTCGATCTGCCGCAGTCCCAGGCGCAGCGCGACATGACGGTCATAGCGCCCTGCCCGTGCACCATCCGCCGCCCGCTGCTCCTCCAGCGTGCAGTCCCACATCGAATGGTTCACATCCGGCGGCAGGATCTCGACACCGTGCTCTCGCGCATCGCGCACAATCTGTGCGGGGGCATAAAAACCCATCGGCTGCGAATTGAGGAGCGCGCAGCCGAAAGCCGCGGGAAAGTGGCATTTGAGCCAGCTCGACACGTAAACGAGGTGGGCGAAACTGGCGGCATGGCTTTCGGGAAAGCCGTATTCGCCGAAACCCCGGATCTGGTTGAAACAGCGCTGGGCAAAGTCGCGGTCGTAACCGCGCGTCACCATGCGTTCGACCATCATGTCCTGTAGTTCGTCGACCATTCCGCGGCTGCGGAATGTCGCCATCGCCTTGCGCAGGCGGTTCGCCTCCTTCGAACTGAACCTGGCCGCATCAAGTGCGATCTTCATCGCCTGTTCCTGGAAGATCGGCACGCCCAGCGTACGTTCCAGTATGCTCGACAATTCGTCCGGCGGGCCATGTTCGGGCGAAGGTGCGGGAATCTCGACCTTTTCCGCGCCGCGTCGCCGCTTGAGATAGGGATGCACCATGTCGCCCTGGATCGGCCCCGGGCGAACGATCGCCACCTGGATCACGAGATCGTAGAACTCTCGCGGCCTAAGGCGCGGCAGCATGTTCATCTGCGCGCGGCTCTCTACCTGGAATACGCCCAGCGAGTCCCCCTTGCGCAGCATGTCGTAGGTTTCGGGATCCTCGCGCGGGACAGTCGCCAGCGTCAGCCGCCGGTCGTGATGATCCTCCAGCAGGTCGAGGCACTTCTTGATGCAGGTTAGCATCCCCAGTGCCAGCACATCGACCTTGAGGATGCCGAGCGCTTCGATGTCGTCCTTGTCCCACTCGATAAAACTGCGTTCGGGCATGGCACCATTGCCGATCGGGACCGTCTCGGTCAGCGCGCCCTCGGTCAGGATGAAACCGCCGACATGCTGGCTGAGATGGCGCGGCATGCCGATCATCTCGCGTGTCAGCGCGAGCACGCGGCGAAGATGCGGGTCTGTCACGTCCATGCCGGTTTCGCCGACATGCTTTTCACCGATCTCCCGGCCCCACCCGCCCCATACGGTGCGGGCAAGCGCGCTGGTGACATCCTCCGACAGGCCCATCGCCTTGCCCACCTCGCGGATCGCCATGCGCGGGCGGTAATGAATCACCGTCGCGCATAATCCTGCCCGCTGCCGGCCATAGCGGCGATAGATGTACTGGATCACCTCCTCGCGCCGTTCGTGCTCGAAATCGACGTCGATATCGGGCGGTTCGCGGCGCTCCTCCGAAATGAAGCGGTCGAACAGCAGCTGGTGCTTTGCCGGGTCGACCGAAGTGATCTCGAGGCAATAGCAGACCGCCGAATTCGCCGCGCTGCCGCGCCCCTGGCACAGGATCGGCGGATCCACGCCCCGCGCGAAATCGACGATGTCCTTGATGGTCAGGAAATAGCGGGCCAGTTCCAGCTTGCCGATAAGCGCAAGCTCGCGTTTCAGCGTCGCACGGACGCTTTCGGGCAAACCTTCGGGATAGCGGCGCTCCGCCCCCTTCCATGTTTCGCATTCGAGATATTCCTGCGGCGTCATGCCGTCAGGATAAATCTCCTCCGGATATTCATAACGCAGCTCGGCAAGGCTGAAATTGCAGGCATCGGCAACCTCGCGGGCAGCGGCAATCGCATGCGGCCAGCGGGCGAAGAGATATTGCATTTCTTCGGGCGACTTGAGGTACCGCTCGCCGTTGGGATTCAGCAGATGCCCGGCTGCCGCAACGGTAGTCTTGTGCCGGATCGCCGTCATCACGTCATGGAGCGGCCGGCGCTGGGGCGCGTGATACTGGACATCGTTGGTCGCCAGCAAGGCCAGGCCATTGGCCCGGGCCAGGGCATCGAGCCGGGCGATCCGCGCCTGGTCATTGCCGCGATAAAGGTAACTGGCGGCGACATGGCGTAGCGAAGGCAATCCTGCAGCGAGATGCGGCAGGAATTCTGAGAAATCGCCGGTGACTTCGTCCGCAAGGTCGCTTCCATCCAGGGCAACGACATTGCCG
The DNA here is from genome assembly GCF_001281485.1 of Altererythrobacter epoxidivorans. Lineage (NCBI taxonomy): Bacteria > Pseudomonadati > Pseudomonadota > Alphaproteobacteria > Sphingomonadales > Erythrobacteraceae > Altererythrobacter > Altererythrobacter epoxidivorans. The sequence continues at coordinate 967,147 of NZ_CP012669.1, read as the reverse complement.
GCCCAGGCAGGCACGGTGATGCGCGTTTCCAGGTTTTCCGGAGGGACGAGGATCAGCTGCACATCCTCGCTGTGTTCGGCCAGCATGGGCAAGGAGATGTGGCATTCGCCCTTTTCCTGCCATTCGCCATCGAGGGTCTGCATCCGCCCGGTGGAGATCAACCGGCATAAATGCCCATAGGCCGCCCGGTTCTTGGGATAGGCGAGAAAGGCCAGCCCCTCGACCGTTTCGATGCGGCAGCCGATCACGGGCCTGAGCTTGAGAGTGCTCGCTTCCGTATGCACGCGCACCACACCGGCCATGGAATTGGCATCGGCAATACCGATGGCGTCGTAGCCGAGCGTGCGCGCCGTCATCACCAGGTCGACGGCATCGGACGCCCCTCTCAGGAAGCTGAAACAGGAAGCAAGGCCGAGTTCGACGAAGGGTGCCCGATCAGGCGCGTCGATCAGGTCCGGATCGATGTCCAGCGTGCGTTTGTCGGGGGTGAGCGGCGCCTCGGGCATGTCATGCCTCTAGCTGCGCGAGCCGGGCCTTTACCGCCGCAAGATCGGCCGCGAACAACCGCTCCTGCTCTTGGCGTGCATCCCCCTCCAGCCTCAGCAAGTAGGACGGGTGCGCCGTGACCCACAATTCGCTGCCATCCTCGAGCTGGATCGGCGCGCCACGAGCCTTGGAAATGCTCACTGTCTTGCCCAGCAACCCGCGCGCAGCCGATGCGCCCATTGCCAGCACCAGCCGGGGTTGCACGATCTGGCGCTCTGCCTCCAGCCACCAGCGACAGGTGTCGATTTCCTTTGCGCCGGGGTTCTGGTGCAGCCGGAGCTTGCCGCGCATCGAAAATTTGAAATGCTTGACCGCATTGGTGACATAGGCACGGCGGCGGTCGATCCCGGCCATGCCCAGATGCACGTCGAGCAATTGTCCTGCCGGACCGACGAATGGCCGCCCCTGCAAGTCCTCCTGGTCGCCCGGCTGTTCGCCGACGATCATGAAACGCGCATCGTGTGGCCCCTCGCCCATCACCGCATGGTTGTTAAGCGAGCCGATGGGACAATTACGGCAGCGATGGATCGCCTCGTCGATGGCTTCCAGCGTTTCGGGACGATCCTCGAACTCCAGCGAACCGCTCGCCACCATGGTGCTTTCCCGCTTTTGCGCATTTGCGATCAGGTCGGGGATCAGCGCCGCCTCGGGCATGTTCTTCCAGTATTTGCGCGGCATTTCCTTCAGCATCGCGCCGACCTTCAACCGTGCCGGATTGAAGATCGAGGCGTAATAGGTGCGCCACAACTCTTCCGTGGGATCGCCGGAAGGTGCGTCGGATCGCTGCGCCGACGGCCCCTCGCGCATCACCTCGCCATCCCAGTGCAGGCAGCCTCGCGGCGTCAGGATCGACCAGCGCATGTTGGCGAAACGGCGCATGAAGAAACCGGCATTGGCGCGCACGATGTGATGATCGGGCTCGAACCAGGCGACGTAATGGTCGTTTTCGCCTCCGCGCGTGCCCTCCTCGCCCGGTTCGCCTTCCACCAGGCGAAAGCGGACGAAGGCATGCATCTTGTGACTGTCGCGGCGCACCGCCTTCGCCAGTTCCTCCGCACGGCGCACCTCGGGATCAGCGCTGTCTTCCATCAGCCGGTGCTGGGACTGCAGCCGCCACAGCAGGGAATAGAGCAAGGCGAAACGCTGCGGATCGGAATGAAGCGCCGCATTCCTTGCAATGCTCACGAAGCGCTTGCTCGCCCGCACCGGACGGTTGGCGTTTTCCGGCACCGGCAGTCGCTTTTCACCGCGCGCAGGCCCTTCATGCGCGAACAGGTCCGACGTCCCGCCGGGCTCGACCCATGACACGCGATCGGGCGGGACATCGCACTGGACCAGGCCGCGCGCACGCTCGCGCCAGAAATCGAAATCGTCGCTCGTCGGCAGGTGAACGACGTAGTGAGATCCGAGCGCGACGTTCCGGACGAAAGAATTGAGCGAGGTCATGCCGCGAACAGTTCCAGCTGCTCTGCCTTGGGTGCGAGCATGCTCCTCAAATCGGCGCGGTCGGTAAGGAAGGTCGGGCGCCAGTCGCAAGTCACGATGAAGGGCCGAACCTTGGCGATCGACTGCGTCAGCTTGGCCACGTCGTCGAGCCTGAGGGTCCGGTGCCGACGCGCGATCAGGATACGCTTTACCGCCGTCGTGCCGAGCCCCGGCACCCGCAACAATTGCTCCTTTGCCGCACGGTTGACGTCGACCGGGAAGGTTTCGCGAAATTTCAGCGCCCAGGCCAGCTTGGGATCGATGTCGAGCGGCAGATTGCCGTCCGCCCCCGCCGCCTGCACGATTTCACCTGGCTTGAACCCGTAGAAACGCATCAGCCAGTCGGACTGGTAGAGCCGGTGCTCGCGGATCAGCGGCGGCCGCTTCAACGGCAGCACCGCGCTCGCATCGGGGATCGGGGAGAAGGCGCTGTAATAGACCCGCCGCAAGCCGAAGCTCTTGTAGAGGCCGCTCGCCTTGCCGACGATGTCGGAATCGGTGGCGGCATCGGCCCCCACGATCATCTGTGTCGACTGGCCCGCCGGGGCAAAGCGCGGGGCATGCTTGAACCGCTTTCTGGCATCCTTGAGCTCCACTATGTCACTCTTGACCCTGCCCATCGCGCCTTCGATCTGGCGCGCATTCTTGTCGGGTGCGAGACGGGTCAGCCCGCTGTCGGTCGGCAGTTCGACATTGATCGAGACACGGTCGGCATAGAGCCCCGCCTGGTGGACCAGTTCGGGGTCGGCTTCAGGGATCGTCTTGAGATGGATGTATCCGCGAAAATCGTGTTCTTCCCGCAGGATACGCGCAGTTTCCACCAGCTGCTCCATCGTATGGTTGGAGCTTTTCACGATGCCCGAGGAAAGGAACAATCCTTCGATGTAATTGCGCTTGTAGAAGGCGATGGTGAGGTCCGCGACCTCTTGCGGGGTGAAGCGTGCACGCTCCACATTCGAGCTCTTGCGGTTGACGCAATAGTGGCAGTCGAAGACGCAGTGATTGGTCAGCAGGATCTTGAGTAGCGAGATGCATCGGCCGTCGGGAGCATAGGCATGGCAGATGCCCATCCCTTCGGTCGAGCCGATCCCCTTGCCGCCCAGCGAGTTCTTTTTCGCCGTCCCGGACGATGCGCAAGAAGCGTCGTATTTGGCCGCGTCAGCCAGTATCTGAAGTTTTTCGAGGGTCGTTCGGGTTGCCATTTGTTCCTTATATGTTCTTACAGACATCCCGCCAATATCAAATGATGCACAGGCGGCTGTGCATGGCGGATTCTGTAAGAGGTATAAGTCGGAACTGTCCCGGAGGGCCGGGAACTCGTCAGCTGTTGCGAGCGAGAAGTTCTTTCTGGAGGTGATCCAGCACAGCCTCGTGCATGCGCCCCTCGAACGCCACACCAGCAAAGTTGTCTTCTACCCATACGATCTTGCCAAGCGGGGCGCGGACCCCGTTGATCTTGAGGCTGATCGTTTCGCCTTCAGTGGCGAAGCCCAGTTTGCCGCGGATCTTGCACCCGCCCTGCGACACGTCGATCAGGTCGAAGCAGACGCTGCGCGAACGCATCCGCCCTTCGACCAGTATGCCAAGGTTTCGCCTGTCGGAATCGCGTATGACTTCTGCGCCGTTCATAATGTTCATTTGGCATCAAAACTTGAAAGAGTGCTTGATCCAAATGCCTTCGATTAGCTTAATGTAAGACCTGTTAACCAAAGAAACCGTGCATGAACCAGGCAGGCATACCGCCCCGGCCATCGCCGATAATTCCATTGCGATAGAGCCAGTAACGCCGCCCTTCGCGATCCTCGATGCGATAGTAATCCCTTAATCTGGCAGAGGATTTTTCCCGCCACCACTCGGGCGCGAGCCGTTCCGGGCCTTCGACCCGCACCACTTCGTGGACAGCCCCCCGCCACTGGAAAGAACGCGGATAACCATCGGGCGTGGCGTAAAGCACCGCAATCGGCTCTGCCCGATCGAGCAATTTGAGCGGCCGAAAGTTAAAGGCCAATTCACCTTGACTGGCAGGCTCCGGTTCGAGCGGCGGCTGCCATCGTTGAGATCTTTCGGGCAAGTGGCTGGCATGGGGAACGGGTCGGCAAACCGCATTCTGCCCGAGCCTGACAGTCAGCCGGTCGATAAAGGCATTGAGCGAAGTGCCATGGTTTTCGGCCGATGCCTCGATCTCACCCTGTTCCAACGCCAGCGGTTCGGCCCAGCTTGCCCGCAGGCGCACGGTCTCGATGCCGAACCCGGCGTCTATATCGTCCAGCTTGACGGCAAACAGGCGCTTTATATGGGCAGGATCGCGTGTTGCGGCAGAAAGCTCGAGCGCACGGATGAGCACCTCGCCATCGACCCGCCAAAGTCCCAGTTCGAGCCTTCGCGCGCCCTTGCCCATACCTTCGAGTTCGCGCGCCATGTCGTGCGCCAGATCGTGCAATACCTGGTCGAGCAGGTCGCGGTGGCGAATAGGCTCCATCAGCCGCCGCTGGACCAGCGGCACCTGCTGCGGAACGACCGGCAACAGCGGTTCGGGCAGGCGGCCAAGGATCTGGTCAAGCCTCAGCAGCGGATTGGCAGTCGGCGACTTGCGATTGCGGAACCGCCGCTGCAAGGCATCGCGCCCGACCCCCGCCAGGTCACCGAGCTTCTTCAGCCCGAGGCGCCGCAACACCGTCAGCACATCGCCATCCAGCCTCAGCGCAGCGACAGGAAGGTCCGAAAGCTGCGCCGCCATGTCCTGCCCACCGGGCAAGATGCTGCCGCCATCCGCAGTCCGCCGCCCGTAATGGGCGAGAGCCCATGCCGCACCGGCAGTAGGCGCTATGGCGAGCCGCACATCGAGATCGCGTTCGGCAAAGGCCTTGCGGGCATCGGCCAGCAACCGGCGTTCCCCGCCGAAAAGATGCGCGACTGCAGTCACGTCGACGATCAGTCCGTCGGGTGGATCGAGTGCGCTCCATGGGCCCCACCGGCGCGACCACAGGGCCAGCTTTTCCAGGAAGGCGAGATCGCCAGCAGGATCGGACGGGGCAACCTTGATTTCGGGGCAAAGCGTCCGCGCATCGGCGAGCATCATTCCCGGGCGTGCGCCAGCTTCCGCACCGGCGCGGTTGGCAGCATCGACCCGCGGGCCATGCGCAGTTTCGGTAATCAGGGCATAGGGTTCGGCATCGGTGCCGCCCTTTTCCCCCTGCGCGTCAGACAGCCGCCAGCGATCGACCGCCAGCTGCGCGAACCAGATCGCCATGATGCGGCGATCCGGACGTTTCGGAGGCAGGTGATCCGGCAGCGACGAGGTTTCCGCCGTCATCGCGCAAGGTCCATGTACCTGGAGGATGGGTGCGAGCGCGAAACAGTTCGGCCCGCCATGAAGCTATACCCGGCGCATGCGCATTCCATCGCGCAGGCGGGGAAACCGCGGACCGCGCCTGCCAGCGCAGTCTGGCGGAAGACAGGTCGGGCCGTGCGTCGAGCCGCACCAACCACAGCGGGACGCCGTGCTTTTCCGCGGCAAGACTGAGCCTGCGAGAGGAAGTAAAATCGAGGGCACGCGGATTTCCGGCGATTTCGCCCAGTACGAAAGCCAGGTCCCGGCACCGCAAACCTTCTTCCAGCGCGAACAGGGCATCGGCCGGGCTCTTGACCTCGACATGGATCAGGCGATGGCGAAGATCCGCCGGCAAACCATGCAGGTAAGGACGCCCACCCCGCTTGATCGCATCGCGATCCTGCACCCACAACACCATGCGGCGATCATCGGTTTCGCTCAGGGGATTGGTAGCAGCCGCGGCAAGGGTATCGCGGGCAAGAGCCAGCGCCAGCGCCGCGCCGCATCCCTCGTCACCGCTCGCGAACACCTCGCTATGCGAAGCCCCCGCCAATCCCGGGCGCCAGCGCGCAGCCTGCCGACTGCCAAAGGCAATCGCAGGACCAATCCCACGGGGTGAAACAATAGAAGGCATAGCGGAATGACGCATATGTTCTTCTTATGTTCCATTATGGATCGATTCGCAATCACCGGCTGCAATTGATCCCCCGCCCCGCTCAGCTTGGCGCTCACTCAGGAACAAGCGGCGCTCCATCCCGTTGAAAGAACAACAAAGGAGACACCCCCATGAACTATACCAACGGAAATGCAGACGAACTGAAGACCAAATTCTGGAAGGCACTGGACGATTCTTCGTACCTCTTCCTACAGCGCGACGACGATCCAAAAACCGCAGTCCCGATGACTGCCCAGCTGGACAAGGACGCGAACAGCTCGATCTGGTTCTTCACCCAGAAGAACAGCGACTTTGCCAAGCTCGGCAACGTGACCGCGACCTATGAAGGCAAGGATCACAAGATGTTCGCACGCTTCGGCGGCACGCTATCCGTCGAAACCGACCAGGGCCGTTTCGAACAGTTCTGGAACAACTTCGTGAAGGCCTGGTACGATCAGGGCAAGGACGATCCCGACCTGCTGTTCCTGCGCATGGATCTTGGCGAAGCCGAAATCTGGAGCGGCGATGTTGGTCTCATGACCGTCGCCAAGATGGCACTGGGCAAGACAGTGCATGATGAAGTCCAGGACAAGCACGTCGAAACGACGCTGTAAGAGCTTCGACGACTCGAAAAGAAAGGCCGCCCCGAGAGGCGGCCTTTTTTGTACCTTCAGCCGAGAAGTCCGGGGAACAACCCAAACAGCAGCACCAGGAATACCGCTATCGGCGCGGCCCAGCATACCAGCAAGCGCCAGAGCGCGAACATCCCGCCGGAAAGGCCGGTTTCGGCCTCCACCAGGTTGCGGTCTGCGCGCCAGCCGACGAACACAGCCACCAGCAATGCTGACAGCGGCAGCATGATCTTGCCCGTGAAACCATCGATGCTGTCGAGGATGTCGGCGTTCTCAAAGATACCCCAGAACGAAAGCGGGCGGACGTCCGACCACACATTGTAACCAAGTGCACAAGCGACGCCGATCAGGAAGGCCGAGCCGCCAACGACCATTGCCGCGGTACGGCGTTCAAGGCCGAAACGATCGATGACCCAGGCCGTCGGCCCCTCGAGCAACGAGATCGAGCTCGTAAGCGCTGCGAAGAAGATCAGCACGAAGAAAATCATGCCGATCAGCGCGCCTGCGGGCATCGAATTGAATGCGACCGGCAATGTCTGGAAAATCAGGGCAGGACCCGCTGCCGGATCGAGACCGACGGCAAAGACGATCGGGAAGATCATCAGGCCGGCCAGGATGGCAACAAGCGTATCGGCAAAGGCGATCGTACCGGCTGTCGGGGCGAGATTGACGTCCCTCCCGACATATGCGCCGTAGGTCAGCAGGCCGCCTGCAGAAAGGCTCAGCGAGAACAAAGCCTGCCCCAGGGCCTCGTTGAGGACTTGCGGCGAAAGCTTGGCAAAATCGGGCGTGAACATGAATGCCAGCGCCTGGCCGAAATCACCGGTGAATGCGCCATAGATGGTCACGATTACGAGCAGCACGAAAAACGCCGGCATCAGCCATGTCGCTGCCTTCTCGATCCCGTCATGCACGCCGCTCGCGACGATCCAGACAGTCGCAACCATGAACAGGAGGTGCAGGCCGATCAGCCGCACCGGGTCGGCAAATAATGCGCCCATCCGACCGGTGATCTCGTCCTGCGTCTCTCCGTTAAAGGCGCCTGCAAACGGGTCTCCCGAAGCGATCGCGCTGAACCAGTCGGCGCCCGAGAGGAAGACGTAGTTGATCACCCAGCCTGCGACGACCGAATAGAACGACAGGATCAGGAAGCCGGCGATGATCTGGAGAGCGCCCAGGCCTTTCCAGCTTTCGCTACGACCGGATTTACGGGCGACGTTGCGGACCGATCCGATCGCATCCTCGCCGCCCGCCCTGCCCAGCAGGATTTCCGACAAGACCAACGGGGCGCCAAGGAGCAAGACGAACCCGATATAGACGAGGACGAATGCGCCGCCGCCGTTTTCTCCAGCGAGAGTTGGAAAACGCCAGATATTTCCGAGACCAACAGCGGCACCGATCGCCGCCAAAACGAAAGCCGTGCGCGAGGACCAACCCCCGCCCTCTGCAGCTTTTCCTGCCATGTTACAAATCCTTCCCAGCCCTCTCCGGGGCGCGATAATGCGAACTGTTTGCACGTTTTGCGCAAGTCAGTCGAGCGAGCATTTGCGCAAATCCCCCGCTCGTCTAGAAGGCCGCTATGTCTACGACCTTCCAGCTCGACACCTCGACCAGCCGCGCCAACCCGACGCCGCAGCCCATGCGCCGATTGACCGTTCCCCGCATCAGGGCGCGCAAGAAGGACGGCCATACGGAACAACCGCTGGTCATGCTGACTGCATATACTGCGCGGCAGGCGCAATTGCTCGATGCGCATTGTGACCTGCTGCTGGTCGGCGACTCCCTCGGACAGGTCATCTATGGCCTTGCCTCGACTGTTCCCGTCACACTCGACATGATGGCAAACCACGCCGCCGCGGTCGTGCGCGGTTCGTACCACTCGGTGGTCGTGGTGGACATGCCGTTCGGCTCTTACGAAGCGTCGAAGGAAAAGGCGTTCGAAAGCGCGAGCTACCTGCTCAAGCAATCAGGCGCCGCCGCGGTCAAGCTGGAGGGCGGCGAGGCGATGGCCGAAACGGTCGCTTTCCTGAACCAGCGCGGCATTCCGGTGATGGGTCACGTCGGCCTCACACCGCAGGCGGTCAATGTGCTTGGCGGATATGCAGCCCGCGGCCGCAGCGATGCAGAAGCCGGAAAGATCGTGAGTGATGCCAAGGCGCTGGATGATGCCGGTGCCTTCGCCATCGTCATCGAGGGCGTGGTCGAACCGATCGCAATCGAAGCGACGCAGGCTGTCAGCTGCCCGACGATCGGGATCGGTGCATCGGCCCAATGCGATGGGCAGGTGCTCGTCACCGAAGACATGCTCGGGATGTTCGAGCGGGTGCCACGGTTCGTGAAGCGCTACGAGGACATCGCCTCGATCATCGACAAGACCGTTGCGACCTACGCAGAGGAAGTTCGCGAACGCGTTTTTCCCGGCGAGGAACAAACTTACCAGCCCAAGGATTGAACGGCGCGATGAACAGCTTCCTTCGCTTTTACGGCTTCTCCCTTGTCTTCACCGTAGTCTGCCTTGCCCTTGCAGGCTGGTATGGGTGGTATGCGACCGGCACGATTGCTGGAACTGCACAAATCCTATGGATCGTCGCGATCCTTTCCGTGCTCGAAATATCGCTCAGCTTCGACAACGCCGTCGTCAATGCCTCCGTCCTCAAGGAGATGGACGAGGTCTGGCAGAAGCGCTTCCTGACATGGGGCATCGCCTTCGCTGTCTTTGGGATGCGGGTCGTTTTCCCGCTCGCCATCGTCGCGATAGCGGCCGGGCTTGGCCCCCTCGAAACCGTGAACCTGTCGCTGAACAACCCCCAGGAATACGAGCGGATCGTCAGTTCGGCACACGTCGGGATTGCTGGTTTCGGCGGCGCGTTCCTGTCGATGGTCGGCCTCAAGTTCTTTTTCGACATGGACAAGGACGTCCACTGGATCCGCTCGCTCGAGGAATGGCTGTCACGTTTCGGCGCTCTCCCAGCTGCCGAAATCGCACTTCTGCTGCTGACGATCTGGGGTATTTCCACGCTCCTGCCCGATGCAGAGGCACTGACCTTCCTGATCTCCGGGATCTTGGGTCTCGTCACCTTCATCGCCGTCGAGGGCATCAATACCATCCTCGAACTGAAGGAAGAGGCAGCCAAGTTGCAGGGCGCCGTCGTCCGCAGCGGTCTTGGCGGCTTCCTCTACCTCAACGTTCTCGATGCAAGCTTCAGCTTCGATGGTGTGATCGGTGCCTTCGCGCTTTCGAACAACATGGTCGTAATTGCACTCGGCCTTTCGATAGGTGCGATGTTCGTGCGTTCGATGACCATCCATCTCGTGCGCAAGGGAACCTTGGCCCAGTACCGATTCCTGGAACACGGCGCTTTCTGGGCGATCATCGCTCTTGGCCTGATCATGCTCTTCTCGGCCAAGGTCCACATCCCCGAGACTATTACCGGTCTCATCGGAGCGGTCCTGATCGGCCTGAGCCTCTATTGGTCGGTCCGGTTCAACCGGAAGCACGGGGCAGAGCTGGATCCGACCGCGTAAAATAGGCCGCGATGGGCGCTGCAATCACCAGTTGGAGCAGGTGATAGAGCAGTAGCGGAGCGATCAGGAACCCGCCGACTTTCGGTGCGAACAGGATCGCCGCGAGTGGCGCCCCCATTGCAACGCTCTTCTGTGATGCTGCGAAGAAGAAGGCGATGCGATCACGCCGATCGTAACCAAGCACTCCGCCTGCGACCCACGAGCCGAAAGATGCCAGCGCAAGGAAGGCGACGACACCGGCTGCCAGCACGATCCAACCAGCGACGTCCAGAAGCTCGGTAAGGCCCTGCGCAACTGCGCCTGAAAATGCGACATAGACGGCCAGGCCGATCACGAAGCGATCCAGCCAGACGATGCGCTGCTTTCGTTCGATCACCCAGCCGCGCGTCCAGTGCTGCAGTACTTGGCCAATCACGAATGGCAGGACCAGGATGGTCCCGATGCGAATGATCGCATCGCTACCAAGGTCGGCAACCGCCCCGCCACCCATGATCGCGAAAAGCGGAGCGCTCACGAACACGCCCGCGATATTGATGACCGCCGCGCCGACCACCGCCAGGGCGATGTTCCCTTCAGCCAGCGTGGTGTAGGAGGTTGCCGACTGGATCGTGGACGGCAGGATTCCGAGATACAGGAACCCCAATGCAATGAGGGGCGGAGCAAAGTTTCCGACGGCCAGCGACATCGCCCAGCCGACCAATGCCATCACGCCGAAGATCCATACGAAAAGCGGGAAAAAATACCGCCAGTTGGTGACCGCCTGAGCCATTTCGCCATGGGATACGCGAATGCCGTTCAGCAGGAACAGAACGAAGATGCCGATGTTAGATACCAGCTTGATGCGCTCTTGAGCCTGGCCTTCGGCCGGAAAGAGCAGCGCACAGGCAATGCCGATGATCAATACCGCCAACATCGGATCGGCCAGGGCTTTTATTCGCGAGGTCATGCTCGCCAACTGACCGATCGATACAGCAATGTCGAGCGGCTTGAGAGCGTTTAGCGCCTGCCAGCGAACGCCATCGGACGCATTCGAAGCGCCATCTGATCGAGCGTATTCGCCAAGGCATCGTCACCTTTGTCCCTCGCGATACGCGCCCTTAGCCCGATTACCGAGGTGTCTGTCATGGCACCGGACCTCATGGCTCCATCAAGAAGCGCGCCCGCTCGTTGAGCTTCACCCCTGTCCGCCAGGGTTTTAGCCAAAAGGTAGAGTGCTTCGGCGTTCATGGGGTCGCTGCGGACATGTGACGCCAGAATGATCTCGGCATCGCGTTCCCGGCCTGTCGCTTGGTAGATCGCGACCATTTTCTTCGCCATCGCCCATGGACGCCTGACCACGGCAGCTTTCTCGTAATATTCGATCGCACCCTGCAAATCGTCAGAAGCTGCATGGACGTCGCCTGCCATTGCCAGCGTATCGGCCGAGCCCGAAAACTTCTCCGCCATCCCATCGGCAAGACGCAAGGCTGCCGCCCTGTTACCGCGTACCAGATGTGACCTGATTTGCTCAGGCCAGCCGCTGTCGCCCCCTCCAGATGGCTGGACCACGACAATGGCGGTTTCCCTTGGCTTTGCTGCGTTATCGAGGAACCAGGCGGCCTGCTTCCGCTCGCCCAGTGCCTCATAAGATCGACCGACGAGCAATCGGAGATATGGTGATGCGCTTGGGCGCTTTGCCCGTTCGTCGAAGCGCTCCACCAATTCGCGATCATTACCGGAAAGCGAGAGCGACCGGGCAAACAGTTCCGCCACCAGCCTGTTGTGAGGCTGCTCTTCCCAAAGCCCTTCGAGCGTAGCGGTCGCACTTTCGTAGCTTTCGAGATCGAGGTCGATCAGCGCGCCGAGCAATCTTGCCGAAGCATGCTCCTTGGACGGGCCTTCGACACGTTCGAGCAGGTTCCGGGCAAGCTGCGCCTGGCCAGCTCGTGCGGCCAGAACCGCCTGCAGGAACAGCCCCTTTCCTTCGCTAGCACCCTTCACTTCATTCGAACGAAGCACTTCGAGCATGCGCTTGGTCCGGAAACTATCACCTAGGCCAGCCGCATATTCGAGCGCGACCTCTTCACTGTCGGGGTCTGCACTCGAGGCTGCTTCGAACCATGGCAAGGCGGCGTCATTACCCTGCGCATCCCTTACAAGCTGCGCCTTGAACAGGAGGGCGCGTGAATTGCCGGGTTCCGATGCCAGGGCTTCTTCAGCCGCCTCGATCGCTGCGTATTGTTCACCGCCAACATAGCGAAGCCGACCGACATCGACCCACAGGTCCGCATGTGCGCCACCAAGTCCGAATGCCTTGTCGTATGCCAGGCCGGATCCAGGCAGGTTGCCGCTCAGGAATTCGAGGCGCCCGAGCATGTGATAGCCGTGCGCGCGGCTGGCATCATCGAATTCGGCTGGACCGAGCCATTCCCTTGCTGCGGCGAGATGTCCCTGAAGCAACTCGGCTTCACCCATATATGCGGCAAGGCGTTGCCTTGGATAGGCGGCGTCCTGCCGAACGGATTCGAGGATCAGTTCGGCGGCATAGCCGTCGCCTTCAGCCAGAGCTTTCTGCGCTCTTTCAATCGGCGTGGTTACCGCCGTATCGCCTGAGCATGCGGCAAGGCCGGCCAGCGCGGCCATTGCAAGTATCCTGATATTTCGGAACATGACCTGCCCCGATGTCTCACGGTTTTCAGGCAGACAGGTCATATTGCTTGAGCAGGTCGTACAATGTCGGACGACTGATCCCGAGCATCTTGGCCGTGCTGGAAATATTCCCCTCACTGCGCGCCAGTGCATGCCTGATGACACGTCGGTCGGCCTGCTCGCGTGCAGCCTTCAGGTTCAGCACGTCATCTCGATCTTCGGCATTTTCCTGCAGATCGAGATCGCCCGCACCGATCATTTTCCCGTCGCACATGATGACTGCGCGCTTGATCCGGTTCTCTAGCTCGCGAACGTTACCCGGCCACGACCAGCTGTCGATGGCAGCGAGTGCATCGGGGCCAAGGCTCTTGACCTGCGGATTGAACTCGCCGGCGTATCGCTTGAGGAAAGCCTTCGCCAAAAGCACGGCGTCGCCGGGTCGTTCTGCCAGGGTCGGAATGCGAACGACGATTTCGGCTAGCCTGTAGAACAGGTCCTCTCGGAACAAGCCTGCGCCGATCATCGATTCCAGGTCCTGATGGGTTGCACAGACTACGCGCGTGTCGACGCTGATTTCCTTGCGGCCGCCGATGCGCTCGATCTTGCGCTCCTGCAGGAAGCGGAGAAGCTTCACCTGCAGGGGAAGCGGGATATCGCCGACCTCGTCGAGAAACAGAGTGCCGCCGTGCGCACTTTCGATCTTGCCTTCGGTCGTTTTCACGGCGCCGGTAAACGCACCTTTCTCGTGACCGAAAAGCTCGCTTTCGAGGAGGTTTTCGGGGATCGCTGCGCAGTTGATCGCGATGAATGGGCCGTTCCGGCGTTCGCTGGAATCGTGCACGCCGCGAGCCAGCAATTCCTTGCCGGTCCCACTGGCGCCCAGCAGCATGACAGACACGTTGGTGTTGGCGACACGCTCGATCGTGCGGGCCACCTTTGCCATTTCGGGCGCGCCGGTGATCAGATTGCCGAGCACGGTCTTTTCTTCGCTAACCCGTTCGGAAAGACGGCGATTGTCCTCCTCGATCTCGTGCAGGGCAAAGGCACGCCTGACGATGAGGCCCAGCGCCTCGATATCGACCGGCTTCTGGTAGAAGTCGTAGGCGCCACATTCGATAGCCCGCAGTGCGCTTTCGCGCGCGCCATGACCGGACGCGACGATAACCTTCGTATCGGGCTTCAGCTCCATGATGGCTTCGAGCACCGCAAAACCCTCGCTCGTACCATCGGGGTCGGGCGGCAGGCCGAGGTCCAGTGTCACCACCGCGGGTTCATGCGTCCGCAGTGCTGCGATCGCGCCTTCACGGTCGAGAGCAGGGACGACTTCGAAATCGTCGTAAGCCCATTTGAGCTGCGCCTGCAGCCCCTTGTCGTCTTCAACGACCAGCAGAACCGGTTTCTTCTCGGCCATCATGCCACCTTCCCTATCGACGCTTCCTTGCGCCCGTCGTCCTCTCCCGCTTCGGCAAGCGGGAGCCGGACAATGAATTTCGTGCCAATTCCTTCGCGGGATTCGACTTGCAGTCTCCCGCCCATCGCCCCGATCAGTTCGCGCGCCTCGAACGCGCCGATGCCGAAACCACCATCTTTCGAAGAGACGAACGGCTTGAACAGTCCGTTGCGAATGAATTGCGGCGACATCCCCTGCCCTGAATCGATGACCTCGACGAAGGCGTTTCCATCGTCGACACCGACGTTGAGATGCACCGCTGCACCATCCTCGCTCGCATCGATCGCGTTCTGCACCAGATGCGTGAGCGCCTGTTCCAGCGCATCGCGGTTGCCCAGTACGAACGCCGGTGTCGAGGTTACGAGGGCGACATTGCGCGTCTTGGCGAAACGCCCGACGAGCGATGAAGCAAGCTCGTGCAGCGCGATCCTGACCCTGTTTTCACCATGACCCGAACCATACCGCCCAAGGCGTGCGAGCAGCGAATTCAGCTTCTCCGCACTGCTGCGCAAGGTAACGAGCATATCGGCGCGGAATTCCGGATTGTCGGCATGCTTTTCGGCGTTGCGGGCAAGCAGGTTCACCTGGCTGGCGAGGTTCTTGATGTCGTGCATGACGAAGGCAATGCGGCGATTGAACTCGTCGAACCGGCTCGCTTCCATCAGCGCCTGCTGGCCGGCGCGTTCTGCCAGATAGCTGGCAAGCTGGCGGCCAACGACGCGCAACAGGTCGAAATCCTCCCAGTCGAGGCGCCGAGCAGCAGCAGGGCGCGCCAGGACGACGGCACCCACGAGACGCTCGAAGTGGAGCAGCGGCACGACGGCCCAGACGCGGGTTTCCTGCACCAGCCAGTCGGGCACATCGGCAAAGGCCTTCGATGTCGGATTGCCTCTCACCTCGTCCAGGTCGAGGATGAATTCCTGCTCCTCCAGCATGGCTGAAAGTGCGGCGGTTGCCGCCACGGCCGGAACTTCGATCGCCGGCCATTTCCAGTGTGCGACGAGTTCAAGCTCGGCTTCCTCATTCGGCGCCAGAAGGATGCCCGCCGGACTGTCGGTGATGTCGGCCACAGCGCGAATGGCGCGTTCGTCGAAACTTTCCTCGGCAGAGCCGGGTCGGCCGATCGTCGCGTTGAAGCGTAGCCATTCCTGACGATAGTCGTAGCGATGCTGGAAGAGATGCTTAGTTGCGGTAACCTTCAGCCATCCTCGAAGTCGCGGCGACGGCAACCACAGGATCGTCGCAATCGTGGCGAGGACGATGAAGCCAACCTGGGTGAACCTCGCGAGGTCCCCGCCCAGCATTGCAAGCGACCGCGTCATCAGCATCATCAGTGCAAGATATGCCCCGATCACGAGCAGAGAGAGCGTCTGGAATGCGACAGCCCGCGACGGTCGAAACTGCATTTCGGCGGCTACCGCATGGCTGCCGAGCGCAAGCGGGATCATAAGGAGTCCCGCCGCAATACCGCGCCCGGCCTCGAGCATGACCGGGTCCTGGCCGGTGAAATAGGCTACCGCATAGAAATTGAGCTCGAACGCCCACAAGCCGACAAGAGCAAGCGCGCTCCACCGCAGAAGGTGCCGCGAGGGCTTGGCCGCACCTGCATAGAGGTTGTGCAGCAAGACCAGGGCGCCGATGGCGACCAACATATGCAGGATGGAGGAGATTTGCTTGGTCAGCGCAAGCAGGCCTGCAGTGATGGCAAAGCGGGTTTCGATCACCAGCAGGATCGGCTGCAAACACTCGACGAAAATCAGCGCAACGATAACCGGCCGCACCTGACGTACGCTCTCGTCACGGCCGTCATTGCCGAACAGGCGGAACAGCAGGAATATCCACGCAAGGTTGCGCGCCGTTTCGGCGATATGGCTGAATTGTGCATTCGATCCGAAAGCAGCACCAAGAGTGCACCAGATCGCAGTCAGCGCGATCGCTGCCATGGTGGCAGTGCGGTCAGCGCGATTGCGATCACCCCGCTTGGCGATCGACCAACCGGCAATCACGCATGCGACGGCACCGGCGAGATAGCCGGTGAAGCCGAAAAGCATGAGGAAAGGCTGGCCCGCCGGAATCAACGGGCACCCTCCGGCCACAGGATGACGCGTACGGTTTGCAAAAGCACGACAAGGTCGAGGAAAGGCGTGTAGTTCTTGGCGTAATAGAGATCGAATTCGAGTTTCTTGCGGCTATCCTCGATCGAGGCGCCGTATGGGTAATTGATCTGCGCCCAGCCGGTAATGCCCGGCTTCACCATGTGACGCTCGGCATAATAGGGCAGCTTGTCATCCAGGTCGTTGACGAACTGCGGCACTTCGGGTCGAGGCCCGACGAAGCTCATTTCGCCCTTCAGCACGCTCCAGGTCTGCGGTAGTTCGTCGATACGAACCTTGCGAATGAAGCGGCCGATGCGGGTGATACGCGGATCGTTCTCTTCTGCCCATTTGGCACCGTCCTTTTCGGCATCGGTGCGCATGGAACGCAATTTCACCAGCTTGAATGTCTGACCATAGAGGCCGACGCGCTCCTGCCTGAAGAATGCGGGGCCCTTGCTGTCCATCTTCACCGCCAGCGCAAAGATCGCAATGATCGGCAGGGTCAGCACCAGCAACAGCAAGCTGGCAACGATATCGAACGCTCGCTTTGCAGCGCTCGAGAACATTCGTCCCGACGAAAAACCATCCGAGAAAATGAGCCAGCTCGGATTCACCGTGTCTAGGTCGACGCGGCCGGTTTCTCGCTCCATGAAGCTTGAAAACTCGTTGACGTGAACGCCCTTGGTTTTCATGCGCAACAGGTCTTTCAGCGGCAAGGCATTGCGCCGTTCCTGCAAGGCCAACACAACTTCGCTGACGCCGAGGTTTTCGACAAACCGGCCGAGATCGTGGATCGCGTCGCGTGGAATCGCTTCTTCGACCACGCGTTCGCCATCGCTCATTGCAAGGAATGCGACGATTGCGAAGCCGCTCTCGGGCTTTTCGCCAAGCTTGCGAAGTCGCTGTGCCCTGTCGCCAGATCCGAGCACCAGTACACGCCGCTTGAAGGCCGATGATCCCAAAAAGCTGGTCAGGAACAGACGGTCAGCAACCATGAAGACCACCGTCAGGCACATCGTGTAGAACAGCGTCGAGCGCCAGAAGGTCTGGCTTTCCAGGACGAACTCAACGAGCGCGAGCACAAGGATGGAAAGGCTGATAGCAACCAGCAGCCGCGCGCCGGCATAGCGCAAGGAACGCAGCGCGTTCGGGCCGTAAACCCCGACCGAGATCATCGCGAGCCAGATGACCAGCGCCGATCCGGTAAGGGACAGCCAGCGTTCGGTGAATGGTCCCGCATCCATCCCGATCTGGTCTGCGCGAACCTGCCAGGCCAACTCTCCGGCAAGCAGGAGCAAGCCGAGATCGAGTAGGCCGAGCAGGATCACGGCATGCGGAATATAGTGTTTGAACAGACGGATCATTCGCCCAAGGCTCGCCAAAAAACTTCGTTTCAGCGAACCCGATTAAAGGGCAGAAATGAAATGTCGGTAAACTTTACACCTGCTCCCGAAACCCGCGCAATTGGCGGGTTCCGAAACTTAAGGCGGTGTTATTCTCCGTCCGTCACTTCGTTAGCGACGCTCTCGACGGAATCGCCCACTTGCTGTGCGGCATCGCCTACCTGGTTTGCGGCGTCAGCAACGGCGTTGTCCTTTGCAATTTCCGCGCCGCTCGTTTGCGAAAAGAACCAAGCACCTGCGGCCAGCGCAATAACGAGCACTATAATGAGAATGGCCATACCGCCGCCCCCGCTCTTGCCGTCATCCGTGGTTACGGTGTGGGTGGTGTGGGTCGAACCATCGGGCTCTTCGACGGTGGTAATACGTTCTTCGGTCATGGAATATTTCTCCTCGGATAGAGAAGTAAACGCCACATTTTCGCCACTGTTCCCGAAGGTGGTTTAGTTCCGCTCTTCCAGGGGCCTGAACTCGAACGGTGTCAGTCCTCGCATCAACCGCTCGATCTGAAGCGGAACTCCCCGGGGCGGAAGCGAACGCTGGCGACAACCGACGATATGGCAGCGAGCGCATCCCATGCCAATTCGAGTGGCAGCGGATGGATCGAGGTTGACGCCCTTGGCAGCGACACAATCGCCACACAAGCGTGCCTCGACCCCTAGCACGATGACGAACCGCGCCTCTCCGGTCGCTCCGGCAGCCTCGACAGTACGAGCCATCGTAAGCCAGTGCGCCGGACCGGAATCTGCACCCTCGACCATGACCGGTTGAACGCATAGCTCGCCGCGTCGCTCGAACGCCTCGTGTATCACCCAGAGGGGACAGCTTGCCTCGCTTTCGAGGATCGTCGCTCCGCTCGCTCCTGAAAAACGTTTCGAGAATTGCCCTGCACGGTCCACGCGAGCCATGAAGAACGGGAGCCCGCGCTGACCCACGCGTTGCAGGGTCGTGAGGCGGTGCGCAGTCTGCTCGAAACTGGTGCCGAACCGTCGCATCAGGATGGTCAGGTCATAGCCGGTCTGCTCGCATGCGCGCAGGAACCGGCCGTAAGGCATAAGCAGCGCTGCCGCGAAATAACCCGTCACATGGCGCTCGAACAGCTGCCGCGCCGACGGGTCCGGCAATTGCGCGCCTGCAACGAGGTTATCGATCGCATCCCGCTGTTCCAACTGGGCGATCTGCAGCGCAATCTGGAAGTTGCGGGACGATCGGTCGAGCATTTCGGAGAGCTGCAGCTGCCGTGCGTGCAGGTCCAGGCGGCGGATTGCTCCCGGCATGACGTCGAGCGGCAAGATCCGTACAGACAGCTGGTGCTTTTCGCGCAGGCGCTCCGTCATAGCAGAGGTGATATCCGCCCGGCTCAGCCGCATCTCGTCGGCAATCGCCTCTGCAGCTTCGTCCAGATCCGCAAAATGATTCCGCCATCGCTCTATTTCGCGGCGGGAAGCTATCAGCGCATCGGGCACGCCGCCTTGTTCCGGCAGGCCGCGATCGTAAAGCCTCGCGAATGCAGCTGCAGCTTGCGGAGTAGTCGAGAGGAACTCGCTGACTTCGTCCCGGTCGATCCCGAGGTCGGAAAACCGTTCATCGGCGAGCCTCCTCGCAAGACCGTCCACCCCTCCGATCGTTTCGTCCTCTTTCAACGCGCGAGGGTCGAAGTCGTACTGGTCGATCACCTGCACGAGGACGCGGGCCGATAACGGGCGTTGATTGCGCTCGATGAGGTTGAGGTAACTCGCCGAAATGCCGAGCGAAGCAGCCATGGCGGCTTGCGTGATACCTTCGCGCTTGCGCAAACGCCTGAGTGCAGGACCTGCAAAAATCGGGTTTTCGACCACGGATCACCTTTGTAAATTTGTTTACATCTTTACAGACCAAATTCGCAGAACGCGCGCTCCAAGACAAGATATTTTGTAACTTTTCATGTCCGAATCGGGCGGGCTTTGCCAATTTCTCCTCACAGGGGAACCTCCCCGCCCCGCAGGAGAATGAAATTGACCTACCAGAACAGCATCGAGCAATTCCGCAAGACCATCGCGAGCAATGGCGCTTCCTGGAATGCCATCGACGCCGAGAGCGCTGCGCGTATGGCCGTGCAGAACCGCTTCCCGACCGGACTCGACATCGCAAAATACACCGCGAAGATCATGCGCCAGGACATGGAAGCCTATGACAATGATCCGGCCAACTACACGCAGTCGCTCGGTACTTGGCATGGTTTCATCGCCCAGCAGAAGCTGATCAGCATCAAGAAACATTTCGGCAGCACTAAGCGCCGCTACCTTTACCTTTCGGGCTGGATGGTCGCAGCGCTGCGCAGCGAATTCGGTCCGCTTCCCGACCAGTCGATGCACGAAAAGACCTCGGTCCCTGCCCTGATCGAAGAACTCTACACCTTCCTCAAGCAGGCCGACGCTCGCGAACTCGGCGGCATGTTCCGCGATCTCGACGCTGCCCGTGAACGCGGCGACGAAGTCGAAGCAAAGCGCATCGAACAGGCTGTCGACAATTACGAAACGCACGTCGTTCCGATCATTGCCGACATCGACGCAGGTTTCGGCAATGCCGAAGCTACTTACCTGCTCGCCAAGAAGATGATCGAAGCCGGTGCCTGTGCACTGCAGATCGAGAACCAGGTTTCGGACGAAAAGCAGTGCGGTCACCAGGACGGCAAGGTTACCGTTCCGCATGAGGACTTCCTGCAGAAGATCCGCGCAATCCGCTACGCATTCCTCGAAATGGGCGTGGAAGACGGCATCATCGTCGCTCGCACCGACAGCCTCGGCGCTGGCCTGACGAAGCAGATCGCATACTCGACCGAGCCGGGCGACCTGGGTGACCAGTACAATGCCTTCCTCGATTGCGACGAGGTCGATCCGGCCAACATCACCAACGGCCAGGTTTTCATCAGCCGCGATGGCAAGCTGCTTGCTCCCAAGCGCCTGCCGAGCAACCTCTACCAGTTCCGCGCCGGAACCGGTGAAGACCGCTGCGTCCTGGATTGCATCACCGCGCTCCAGAATGGTGCAGACCTGCTGTGGATCGAAACCGAAAAGCCGCATGTCGAACAGATCGCAGGCATGGTCGATCGTGTCCGCGAAGTGATCCCCAATGCCAAGCTGGTCTACAACAACTCGCCAAGCTTCAACTGGACGCTGAACTTCCGCCAGCAGGTTTATGATGCCTGGGCAGAAGCCGGCAAGGACGTGTCCGGTTTCGACCGCGCCAAGCTGATGAGCGTCGACTACGACAACACCGAGCTGGCCGCCGAAGCAGACGAGAAGATCCGTACCTTCCAGGCAGACGCCGCGAAGCGTGCAGGTATCTTCCACCACCTGATCACTCTGCCGACCTATCACACGGCGGCACTGAGCACCGACAACCTTGCCCGCGAATATTTCGGGGAACAGGCGATGCTCGGATACGTCAAGAACGTGCAGCGCCAGGAAATCCGCCAGGGTATCGCCTGCGTGAAGCACCAGAACATGGCCGGCTCCGACATCGGTGACGACCATAAGGAATACTTTGCCGGTGAAGCAGCCTTGAAGGCTGGCGGCAAAGACAACACGATGAACCAGTTTGCAGCTGCGTGATTCGGAGAGGAAATGACAATGAGTGACGATGAAACCAAACCCCGCGAACCTTCACGGGCCCGGGCTTTGCTCTCGACAGCGGACATGAAGCTGCTGCGCAGGGCGCTCGAAAGCCATGCCAAGGCAACCGAAGATCGCGAGGAACTGGCGAAGATCAACGCACTTCATCACAGGCTCGGCACTTACAACTAAGCCTGATCAACCAGTCTCCTGGGGAGGAGAGCACGGCCGTCGGAGCGCCCCCATGCTCCGGCGGCCGTCAATTTTTGTACGAATGGGAAATGATCCGACGGCCTGGCAGCGGCTCTCGCCCCGACCTACATTTCGTAACGCAGCACCAACAGCACCGATAGCGTCGTCACCATGATGATGACCAACGGCACGCCGGTACGGATGTAATCCTTAAACTCGTAGCTACCTTCCGACATGATGAGCATGTTGGTCTGATAAGCGATTGGTGTCGCGTAGCAGAGATTGCAGCCAAACAGCACCGCCAGCACCATAGGTTCGGCAGGCAGTCCCAACTGCTCTGCGATGCTGAACGCGATCGGTGTCCCCACAGTCGCCGCGGTCGCATTCGATGCAAAGTTCGTCAGGACCGTCACGAACAGCATGACTGCGGCGAGCACCATGGCAGGCGGCAGATATTGGAGCCCGAGCCCAAGGGTCTGACCAAGCCATAGCGCAGCGCCGCTCTCGTCGATGATGCGCCCGATGGCGATGCTGGCAGCAACCAGAACGATAACGCGGGCAGAGAGGGCACGCCCGACCCGGTCGAATTTGACGCAACCGGTCACGAACATCAGGATCGCACCAGCCAATGCGGAAATCGCGATCGGGAAGATACCGACGGCCGCCGTAAAGACCGACACACCCATGATGATGCCCGCCAGAAGAGCCTTCGAACGGCGTGGAAGCTCCCTCGCCCCTTCAAGCATGAGAAGGCTGTCGCTTCGTGCGAATTCCTGCAGGTCTTCGGGAAGGCCCATTACCAGCAGCACGTCGCCTTCCGCGATGCGCAGGTCGCCGTTCTCGCTGTACTGGTCCTTCTCGCCCATTATCCGGTCCGGACGGTGGATACCCAGCACCGCAACGCCATGAAGATCGGCAATGCCAGAAGTCGGTAGGGTGCGGTTTATAAGCCGAGAATCCGCAGTTACCGTCATTTCGACGACCAGGATGTCCTGTTCGCGTGAAGACGCCTCGCGCTTGATCCGGTCGAGCACCCAGCTGGGCGCAAGCTCACCCTTCAGCACCCGTGTCGCATCTTCCAGCGCATCGTGAGTACCCGATAGCAGCAACCTTTGCTGGGGCTGGATCGGACCCGAAGGCTGGTCGATTATCGAAATGTTCTTCGGCAGCCGTGACAGGACCGTGGAGATATCCTCGCCGACCAGTGCACTATCCTCAGCCACCCTCAGGCGCGTGTGGAAACGGCGCATCTCCGCCTCGTTCACCACCGTATTGTCGGGCAGCAGTCGCGGCATGACCAGCCACAGGTAAGGCAGGGCGACAAGCGACGCCATCAGGACGATGGGGGTGAAATCGAACACGCCCATCTCTTTCATCCCGAGGTCGACCGCGATCGAAACGACCAGGATATTGGTCGAGGTCCCGATAGTCGTTGAAACCCCGCCAAGAAGCGATGCGGCATTCAGAGGGATAAGCGTCTTGGAGGCCGGTAGCGCCCCGCGTTGCGCGAGCGCGACGAAGATAGGCATCAGAAGGACGAGGACAGGAGTATTGTTGACGCCCATCGACAGGACGAACGCAATCAGCAGCGAAAGCAGCAGGCCCAGCTGGACGTTGAATTTGAAAACACGCTCCAGGAACCGTGCCGCGGGATCCAGTGCGCCCGTGACCACCAGTCCTCGGCCCATGATCATCAGCGCGCAGATCGTGATGAGCGCATAGTGACCGAAACCGCCGAACGCGATTTCCAGCCCGTCGATCCCCTTGTGCCCTTCAAGCGGGAAGAAATAGAGCCCGACAGCTATGACTGCGATTGTCAGGAGCGAGATGATCTCGATCGACATTCGTCCACGGACGAAGGCAACAAACATGACGATGGTCACGACCATCGCTGCAATCGCATGATATGACGGGATTTCGATCATCCAAGCGCTGACTCACAGAGCAGGCGAACAATTACAAGATAATTGTGATGGTCGGCTCGAGGTGCCGCTCCAATGATCAATCCAGAATCATGATCAGGCGCCGGCTGGTTTTGTATCGACTTGGATACTGTCGGCCCCCCGCAGTGAAATCACTCTCTGAGGGAAAGGTATCTCGATACCCTCCTCGGCAAAACGCTTGGCGATCGCGAAGTTCAGTTCCGATTTGACCCCGGCCCCTGTCGTAACGTCTCCCACGAAAGCCAGAAGCTTGAGATTGATCGAATTGTCTCCAAACTCCTCGACGGCAACGGACGGCTTGGGATCATCGATGATGAGTTCGTGATTACAGGCTATGTCGAGAAGGACATCGCGTACGCGCTCAAGATCCGTGTCATAGCTTACACCGATGGGCACAATAATCCTTGCAGCGTCGCCCGCAAAGCTGAGGTTCTTCACGCTCTCGGTGATCAACTGCGAATTGGGGACGATGATCTGGTGTCGATCGAAAGTCTCGATCCGCGTCGAGCGAACCGAAATCTTCCTCACAATTCCCGAATATGGGCCGACTTCGATCCAGTCGCCCTCGCGCACGGGCCGCTCCAGCAGTAGAATGACGCCGCTGGTAAAGTTCTCGACCACCGATTGCAGCCCGAAACCAAGACCGACCGAGAGCGCACCGGCGACGAATGCGAGGCTGGACAGGTCGAGCCCGGTGGAAGTGATCGCTACAATCGCTGCCAGCACGATACCGACGTAGCCGACGATCGTCACAATCGCGGAACGCGCACCCAGGTCGAGAGCGAACTGCGGGAGGATCGACAACCTCAGTATGCGTTGCAGCCAGCGCGTGATCACAAACCCGAGGAAGAAAACGAAGGCGAAAGCGAGGACGTCTCCGGCAGAGATTGTAATTTCACCGAGGGTTACGCCATTGCGAAGCGCCAGGATCCCGTCGAAGATTTCTTGAGCGTTGTACCCCCAAACGATCGCCAGCAGCGGCAGGGCGGCAAGTGCGATCAGAAAGCCTGTAAATACCGGCAACAGGTGAATGATCCCTCGGAAACGTCGCAGATACCCTTCGGCCAAGACGACGAGAACCAGTCGAACCGTTCTCTGGACCAGGAACGCGACAGCAACCACGGCGAGGGTCGCGACAATGTCGAAAAAGATCTCCCGCGCCATGTAGATGAAGCCGGCCAATGCGCTCAGCGCGGCCACCAGCGACACGACCTTGACCAAACGGCTTATGGGACCGGCAAAGTCGATCGCTTCGTGCACCTGGACTTCCGCCGAGGTCTGATCGGCAAGCGGGTCTGGCTGCGGCGGAATGCGTTCGCGCCGGGCCAGAACTTCGGCGAGCCGCCAGATGAGCCAACTCCCCCAAAGCACCAGCAGGGCCGAAGATAGGATTGAGACTTCCGCCGCCAGCAAGCCATCGTTCTCGACCATTTCGAGAATGGCTTCCAGACCGACCGCAAGCCCAAGCGCGGTTGTCAGCTTTGCCGCCTTCTTGCCGTCAACATCCGACAAATGCACGATGCGCAGCGTGTCGATTGGTGATCGAAAGATGCTTCGCCCCAACCAACGAGCGACAGCCAGAACGATACCGGCGACAAACAAGGTCAAGACGAACGAGGCGAGCTTCTTTTCTTCGATCGATCCCGAGAGAAGCAGGAATAAACCGCCGGATACGATAGCCATGACGACGACTGCCAGAAGCAAGCCGAGTGCATCTTCGATGAGCAAGATTATGAGCGAACGTGCATTGCCAGAAACTTCGTGTGCTCGCTTTGCAATCGAAGCCAATCCCCTGTGACCGAGCAAGACAAGGCCGAAGGGCAGGACGAGTAAGAGAATGCCGAGCAGGATTTGGCCGAAACCTACGTTTGACACGAAGCCACTGACGGTCCGATTTACCGCTCCCAATGCAGTGCCCCAAAGACCGGGCTTCAATGGCGTGCCGTTGTAGCTGAGCAGTCTGTCTTCGCGGATGCTTGCGATCCGATCGTCGATTTCAGAGGTCAGTGTTGCAGCTCTGATCTGATGATCGCGCCAAACCAGGATTGGTGCAAGTTCATCCGACAGCCGACGATCGAGCAACTTGCGCCGCATGGATGCCGCAGCAGGTTCGAAGGCGCCATCTACAGGCGGCGGGCCAAGAGCATCTATTTGAGCGGAAATTATCCGGGACTTGAGCGATCCTTCGTCGGCGTATTTGCGCGCCAGTTCCCTGCGCGCACCAAGAGCGCTCCGCAATTGGGTGAGCCTCGCAATCCTCGTCAGGCTGTATTCGCCCGGCGGTGAGGCGAGGATTTCAGTAGCTACTGCGATCGGATCAGCTTCAATTTCTTCGGCAGAAATCTTTTCGATGTCACGGCTCGAAGGAATCGCCGGGACAGTTTCGACCTGCTCCTGCTTCACATCCGAAGGGGTTGAAGATTGAGCATGGGCAACTGTCGGCGTCAGCGAACCGATCGCCAGGACGGCTAGCATATTGAGCCAGAAAGGTCGCATTGCAGTCGCCCCCGCGAAAAAACCAGATCGTATCGAACGATAAGCGCCAGCGGAGCATTACTGCAAGCCGGCAGTGCGATCTTCGTCCAGCAAGGATGGTAGCTGCGCTGCGGGAAGCGCCTGACCTATTCAGGCGCTCTCCCTTGGTACCCCTGGCCGGACTCGAACCGGCACTTCGTAAGAAACTCGATTTTGAGTCGAGCGCGTCTACCAATTCCGCCACAGGGGCACTGATGCGGGAGCGCGGCGGATAGCCGTGCCAGCTTCAGTCATCAAGTCTCCAAAACCGATTGGACGGCCTGGACGCTCGTTTATTTGAGGGCGCCTGCGAGCAGCTTGTGCAAGCGGGAGTGCAGGCCGTCGTTTGCCGCGAGCACCTGATCGGTGTGGATCGGCTGCGAACGACCGCGATAATCGCTCACGAAGCCGCCCGCTTCGCGTACGAGGAGACAGCCGGCCGCAGTATCCCAAGGCTTAAGGCTGCTTTCCCAGAAGCCGTCGAAACGGCCCGCAGCAACCCATGCGAGGTCGAGCGAAGCGGCACCGAAACGGCGGATACCGGCGACTTCGGGGCCGATGGCACCGTAGATCTTTGCCCATTCGGCCGGATTGCCAGCACCTTGGAAGGGAATACCGGTCGCGATCAGGGCATCGGACGGACGCGAGCGCGACGATACGCGGAGGCGACCATCGTGGAGCCAGGCACCGCGAGACTTTTCGGCCCAGAAGGTTTCATCGGTGATCGGCTGATAGATCACGGCCGCCGTGACATCGCCCCAGCCCGAACCATCGAGCTTCGGTTCCTGTACCGCGATGGAGATCGCGAAGTGAGGAATCCCATGGAGGAAGTTGCTGGTGCCATCGAGCGGGTCGATGATCCAGCGCGGCTGCCCCTCTTCGCCTTCGATCTCGCCGGCTTCTTCCATGAGGAAGCCCCAGCCAGGGCGCGCCGCCAGCAATTCGTCATAAAGCGTGCGTTCTGCGCGCATATCGGCCTTGGATACGAAATCCGCAGGACCCTTGCGGCTGACCTGCAAATGTTCGACTTCGCCGAAGTCGCGCCGCAGGCGACCGCCCGCCTTGCGAGCCGCACGTTCCATGACGCGGATGAGGCCAGTGATGGCTGCCATTTTAAACCAGTTTCCTGTCAGTCCACCGCGATCTGGATCGATTGCGCGGTCAGTTCAATTTCACCCCAACCACTGGAGATGAAGGCATAATCGCCTTCGATCGTGGCTGAATAGATGTCGCTGTAATCCACTTCCTTGCCGTCTTCGGGCTTGGCCTTACGCAGCCTCAAGTCCTCGAAATCGGAGAATCGGATGAATCCCTTGCGGTAACAACCTTCGTCGCTGTCGGGTTCCTCGAAACGGGGATGATCCTGCATGAGGCGGAAGTCCATCTCCAGCGTGAGCGACTCATCGTCGTAAATCACGCCTAGGATGTAGCTATTGTCGATATCGACAGCGGCCAGTTTCGGATGTCCCGCACCCTGCATAGATTACTCCGTTAGCCGGCTTTCCCGACGTAAGACTGTTCATACACGTCGACGATGATACGCGTTCCGCTTTCGATGTGCGGCGGAACCATGATCCGCACGCCATTGTCGAGCATAGCAGGCTTGTAACTCGAAGAAGCTGTCTGCCCCTTAACGACGGCATCCGCCTCCACGATTTCAGCTTCGACCTGCTGCGGCAGCTCGACACTGATCGGGCGTTCTTCCCACAATTCGAGCGAAACCTGCATACCATCCTGAAGGAAGGGACGCGCATCGCCCAGAAGGTCGCTCGGCAGGTTGATCTGTTCGTAGGTGTCGGTGTCCATGAAGACCAGCATATCACCGTCTTCGTACAGGAACTGATAGTCCTTGGTATCGAGGCGCACCTTTTCGACCGTGTCGGCGCTGCGAAAGCGGACGTTGGTCTTGCGGCCGTCGATGAGGTTCTTCATCTCGACCTGCATATATGCCCCACCCTTACCGGGCTGGGTGTGCTGGATCTTGGCGACTTTCCAGATGCCGCCTTCGTATTCCAGGATGTTGCCGGGGCGAATATCGACGCCGCTGATTTTCATCGGAGAAACCTTCTTGTGGGAGAGCGGACGAGCTGCCCGCAAATCTGCGCCGCGCCCTTAGCTTACCCGTGGCGATACGGCAAGGCGGCTGGAATTCGCCACTTCTTCCTGATAACGGACCGCCCATGCGAAAGCTCATTGCCCTCATCGCGGTACTGGCGGCATCCGCGCCGGCCCATGGCTTGAACGGCGGTATGCTGAAGACCATGCCTCATGGCCGCTACGAATGCGCCCTGCCCGGCGATGCGACGGGTCCGGCGTGGACCAGCGTCCCGGACGAAAGTTTCGTCCTTAGCGGAGCCTCTAGCTATCGGTCCGAAGCAGGTCACGGCACCTACATCCTCAAAGGCCGCAATTTCACGTTTACCCGTGGGCCGTTCAAAGGCCGCAATTTCCGCCGCACTGGTAACGCCGAACTTCAGTCGATCGAACCGGAGGGCTCGCTCGGCCGCATGATCTGCATCAGGGTCTCAAGCACTCACTGAGCTTTTGCCGGTTACTTCTTCAACAAAGGATACGGATTGACCGCATTGGTTGGTTCCCACCAACTGGCGTCGGCCGTGGTGCGCAGAATGGCAAAATGGAGATGCGGCGCCTCGCGTGACGCGTTTCCGGTGCTACCCACCGTCCCCAGCCGCTGACCGCGGCGGACCTTCTGGCCCTCTTTCAAACCTTCCGAATATTCGTCGAGATGTGCGTAGTAGTAGATCGTCTTGCGATCGGTGCTGCGCACATAGATCGTGTTGCCGCCGGCTTCCGAAACGAACAGCTTCTCAACCGTGCCAGGCGCGGCGGCCAGGACACTGGTGCCCCTGGGCGCCATGATATCGATTGCTTCATGCATTCGGTCGCCGCCGCCGCGTTCATCCATGAAGGTGTCAGTAAGATCGCTCGGCCGGACATTGTGGACGGGTATCTGGAGCACATCGTCTGTAGCCCCTGTGACGCTTCGCGTGTCGAGCGGAGCATCTTCGGATGCGACCGTGGTATTGTCGCCGTTCGGCACTGCGACGGCCGGGGGTGATTCCGGTGCATCGCTCGGCGCGGCTTCGGCAGGCCGCAGCGACCTTTCCCCCTCACGGCTCCCCGCCATTTCAATCAGGCTGCCACCCGCGACAATCCACACAGCAGAGGTCAGCGTGGCGGTAATGACGATGGTGAGAATGCGATCGATAATGCCCATTTGTCCCCTCTAACCCATCATGCCTCGAAGATCACCTTTGTGCTCCCCGAAACCATCTCGGCAAGACGTGCGGCGTCCCAATTCGTCAGTCGGACGCAACCGTGGCTCTGCGTACGTCCGATGGTCTGCGGCTCCGGCGTGCCGTGGATGCCGTAATGCTCCTTGGTCAGGTCGATCCATACGACGCCGACCGGGCCGTTCGGACCCGGAGGAAGCTGCTGCTTTTCCTCGTCGTCCGAAACGTCCCAGAACAATTCCGGGTTATAAGCAAAGGGCGGATTGTGCGCGACTCCGGTGATGCCCCATTCGCCCAGCGGCAGGGGATCGTGGCTCGATCCGGTCGTAACCGTGAACAGCGCTACTAGCTTGCCGCCCATGTCATATGCCTTGAGCGTGCCGGCGCTCTTGCTGACGACTATTTTCGAAACATCGGGTTGATCGCTTCCGACACCGAGCGATGCCAGCGTCGAACGCCATCCGTCGTCGCTCACCGCGCCCTTCGTGATCTTGTCCGCACCGATGTTTGGCACACGGATTTGCTGTCCTGCCTGAAAATAGCTGTCCCCGGGACGCTTGGTTGGGGGCGGATCGCTCTCGGCAGCTTCGCCAGCCGATGACGATTTGGAGGATGGGTTCGGTGTCGCCGAATTACCCTCAGAGTTGCCATCGCTGATGCCTGCCGGACGACCGCCGGGATTCAATTGTCTAAGCACTTCCAGCGTGGTGTGAAAACGCTCGGCGAGTTTTTCATCGAGCGTTTCGTACCCCATGCCCTCCATCTCGGCTTGCTTGGCAGGGTCGTCGGGAATTTCCTCGAACGACAGGCTCCCCCAATTGTCGGGAATGGTGACAATCCGGGTGGCGGGAATGCGATCCCATTGTGCGAGAGCCTTCGTGGTGGCTTCGTCGTTCTCGCCAGTTATCTCGAGATCATTCGCTTCCTGAAAGCCGCGCAGCGCGTTTTCGGTGCTCATGCCCGTCTTGCCGTCGATGACACCGGGCCCGAACCCCAATCGATCGAGCACCACCTGAAGCTGCATGACCGGACGATCTTCACTGTCAGGAATGTCGAGCGATTTGTCGGTGCTTTCACCGTCGTCGTCTGAAGCCATAGCATCGGCAAGGTTTTGCGTCGTTGCATTTGCAGTACGATCTGCCTCGGCCGCTGCTTCGTCCCCTGACGTGTCCGGTGAGCCGCAAGCTACAAGGGCAAGCAGGGCAGCAGAGGCGAGAAGGCGGCGCATAGATGACTCCCAATGTCCGGACCGGATGGTCCGTTTCGGGTCATCAACTCACGCCGACGCGATTTTATCCGAAAAAGCTTTTACCGCAGCAACTTCGTCTCCGCCCCATACCGCGTTGGAGACGGCGAGAAAGTCTGCCCCGGCCCTCACCAGAGGCGCGCAATTGTCCGGTGTGATCCCGCCAATTGCAACGCAGGGGATCTCGAACAATGTGCTCCACCATTCGAGGATATCTGGACTTGGCCTATGCTCGGTTTCCTTCGTGGACGAAGGGTAGAATGCACCGAACGCGACATAATCGGCACCGGCTTCACCTGCTTCCATCGCAAGGTGCTTACTCGCATGACAGGTCACGCCAATCTGGGCTTCGCGACCCAAAACCTCGCGAGCTTCCTTCGGATTTCCATCACCCTGCCCCAGATGTACGCCATCGGCTCCAACGCGTTTGGCGAGGGAAATGCTGTCATTCACGATGAAAGCAACGTCGTGCTCCGCGCAGATTCTCTGCAACGGTTCGGCCAGCAATGCCGCCTCATGCTGGTCGATATCCTTCACGCGAAACTGGAAAGCAGTGACCAACCCGGCCCCTGCGGCGAGCGCATTCGATAATCTCGCGGGAAAGTCTCCGGAAACGTCGAGCGGCGAAATCAGGTAGAGCTGGCAGGGTGCAATATCGGGCATGAAACGCCCTCTAGCCATATCGTTTGCCCTCGTCACCCATTCAGGCGAGCGACAGCGATGCAAGCGCTAACTTCGCGTCATGATCGACACTCACAAACTCGCAATCACTCTCACCCTCGCTGCCTCTTTGACCGCATGTGCAGTCATCCCTGATGCACCGATCGTTGAAGGCACCCCTCGCGCTGAAGGCACGCCAGTTGCCTTGGATCAACCCGTCGTGGTCGGTGACCTCGTCGTCACTCCAAAAGCGATCAAGGAGGATAGCCGGTGCCCCGCGAACGCACGATGTGTCTGGGCTGGACGGCTGGTAGTGACGACCCGGATCGATGGCGCTGGCTGGCGCGATACGGCCGATATCACCCTTGGCGAAATGTACGGAACGCATGATCGCGTCATCAAGCTGATCGACGCAGCGCCGACCGTAATGACCAATGGCCCGGTGCAGAAGACGGATTACCGGCTAACCTACGCCCAGGCGCTCTAGCTCGTCCCGAACAGGGTTAACCGTCTCGAAACTCTGTTTCCAATCAGGACAGTGCATACGGGCACGATACGAGGCGCGAGGAAAATGATACATCGGCTGTGAAGGAGTTTCCGCCATGCCGATTGCCAGCGCCCTGGGCCTCATCCTCGCTTCAACGCCCGTCTATCTCGCCGACACTCCCGTCTTTCGCAGCTACGCGCTGGCGAGCGACCTTTCGGTGACTGCCGTGGCGATTATCGAAGATTCGCGCTGCGAAACTCCGGCACCATGCTTCGGCCGGGACCGGTTGCTCGTCGCCGCGGTCGTTCGGGATCGTGGTCATGACTGGGAATATTCGGCAGAACTCGGCGAACCGATTTTCCTGCGCGAAGGCGTGCTGACCCTCGTCGATACTGCGACGCCGCCGCGCGAAGGCAGCGCGATCCCGCTTTCACGCTATCGACTGGACTGGGTTTTCGAGCCCTACGAATAGGGACCGAAGATCAGTTGGACGCTGCTGCGATCTGATCGATCGCCTTGCCGAGCGCCGCGTCGAATTCCTCGTCCGACAGATCCTTGCGAAGATCCTGCAACAGGCCGCGGCTGAAGCTCGCGATCATGCCGGGGTTCTTCGCCAGGTGCTCGCAAGCATCGTCGGTCGAAAAGCCACCAGAAAGAGCGACTACGCGCAGAACGTTGGGATGTTCGATCGCAGGGGTGTAGAGACCCGGCTCGACTGGGATGGAAAGCTTCAGCATGACCTGGCGGCCTTCCGGAAGAGCGTTCAGGCCCTTCATCAGCTCATCTAGCAGGATCTTTTCGCCTTCTGCGCGATCGTCGGCCGTGATGTCGTATTCCGGCTCGAGAATCGGGACGAGACCGGCATCGCAAATCTGGTTCCCGACCTCGAACTGCTGGGCCACGACGTCGGCAATCCCCTTCGGATTTGCCGACTTGATGACCGAGCGCATCTTGGTTCCGAACATGCCGGCGTTAACCGATTTCTCGAGAAGCGCGGGAAGCTTGTCGAGCGGCTTCATCATCTGAGCGCCGTCCTGCTCGTCGGCCAGTCCCTGATCGACCTTGATGAAAGGCACGACGCCGCGAGCCTTCAGCGCATCAGCTGTGGTCTTGCCGTCGACCTCACCATCCATCGTCTTTTCGAACAGGATCGCGCCGATAACCTTGCCATTGCCGAAACAGGGCGAGGTGATGACGCGGCTGCGCATTTCGTGGATGCGGGCGAACATTTCGTCATCGCCCGACCATTCGTCATCGCCGACACCGTATCCACGCAGAGCCTTGGGAGTCGAACCGCCGGACTGGTCCAGCGCCGCGATAAAGCCTTCACCGGTGGCGATCTTGGTCTTCATTTCTTCGAAGTTCATAAGTCCCTGCCCTGTGCATCTGGTGCGGTGCATACGAATGCGTTGGCGCGCCAATAGCCACGCCCCTCGCCGCTTGCAACAGCACGTGGAAAACCTTTCCTAAACCTTGGTGTAGCTGCCGCTAATGATGGCCGAACTCGCCCCGGCAAAGCTTCAATGCCAGAGCTGCAGATGCCGGATCGAGGCAGGCAGTTTGTCGTCACTGTCGGTACGTGCAAGACTGCGTTCGACGAGCTTCCAACCACGTTTCACCCTGCCCTTCATCCACAAGTCGCTGATCCAGAACTTGCCGGTCCAGTCGCGGCGATCGATTTTGAGTTCCAACTCCGCACTGGCCGTGAACCAGGCCGAGCGCCCATGCTTTCGCACACAGACTTCGTTGAAGCGGAAGCCCTGACACGAAAA
Organism: Altererythrobacter epoxidivorans; assembly: GCF_001281485.1. NCBI lineage: Bacteria > Pseudomonadati > Pseudomonadota > Alphaproteobacteria > Sphingomonadales > Erythrobacteraceae > Altererythrobacter > Altererythrobacter epoxidivorans. Next base: position 933,738 of record NZ_CP012669.1, on the reverse strand, counting down.
CGGCCCGGACATGGCTTCGACGAAGCTTGGGCGATCAAGCAGTTGTGACGGTTCGGATGCGACAATCATCATGAAATCGCGCGCTGCCAGCTTGCGCAATTCGCCCGCTTCACGGCGCATCCATGCGCGCATGAAGCGGTGTTCGAGCGTTTCGATTTCTGCGGCAATATCAGCCATTGAGAGCCGCTACACCGGGCAATTCCTTGCCCTCCATCCATTCGAGGAAAGCACCGCCCGCGGTAGAGACATAGGTGACCTGGTCGGCCACGCCTGCATGTGCGAGCGCGGCGACGGTGTCACCGCCCCCCGCTACCGAAATCAGCGATCCTTCCTGCGTCAGTGCGGCTGCCGTCCGGGCAAGCGCTACGGTCGCTGCATCGAAGGGTTCGGTTTCGAATGCGCCCAGTGGGCCGTTCCAGACGAGCGTACGGCAAGTCTTGAGCACATCGCCAAGCGCCTCGACCGCAAGTGGTCCGACATCGAGGATCATTTCATCTTCGGCGACTTCATGGACGTTGCAGATGCGCAGGCTGGGCGGGTTGGGAGCGAACTCCTTTGCCACCACGACATCATAGGGCAGATGGACCGTGCAGCCGGCATGATCCGCTTCGTCCATGATTTCGCTGGCGGTTGCGGTCAGGTCATGTTCGCACAAGGATTTGCCGACATCGACACCCTTTGCGGCCAAGAAAGTATTGGCCATGCCGCCGCCGATGATCAGGTGCTGCACCTTGCCGACGAGGTTTTTCAGGACGTCGAGCTTCGTCGAAACCTTTGCCCCGCCCACGACTGCGGCAACCGGCGGTTCGGGATTGCCAAGCGCGGAATCGAGCGCGGTGAGTTCCCTCTGCATCGCGCGGCCTGCATAAGCCGGAAGCAGGTGCGCCAGACCTTCAGTCGATGCATGCGCGCGGTGCGAGGCAGAAAACGCGTCGTTGACGTAGAAATCGCCATTCGCCGCGATCGCCTTGGCGAAGTCTGGATCATTCGCCTCTTCACCAGGCCAGAAACGGACGTTGTCCATAAGGCCGATGTCGCCGGCCCGCAGGATACCGAGTGCCTGCTCGACCACAGGACCGGAAACTTCCGGAATGAACATGATCTCCTTGTCGAGAACACGTTCGACATCGCCCTGGACCATGCTCGTCGAAAGCACCGAGCTGCGCTGGCCTTTCGGGCGACCGAAATGGGCGAGAAGGACGACCTTGGCCCCCTTCTCACTCAGTTCGAGAATGGTGGGTTTCACCGCTTCGACCCGCGTCACGTCGCTGGCCGAACCGCCCTTCATCGGGAGGTTGAGGTCGACCCGGACGAGCGCAACCTTGCCGGTTATGTCACCCAGGTCATCGAGCGTCTTGAAACCCGCCATCAGTCAGTCCTCAGATCAGGCCGGCCATGACGCCAGCAGTGTCGATCATGCGGTTCGAGAAGCCCCATTCGTTGTCGTACCAGCTGACGACGCGGCAGAGCTTGCCTTCCATGACCGAGGTCTCGAGGCTGTCGATGGTCGAACTCGCCGGATGGTGATTGAAGTCACTGCTCACCAGCGGCTGATCGGTGTAATCGAGCACACCCTTCATCTTGCCCTCAGCTGCAGCCTTGAGCGCGGCGTTGAGTTCCTCGGCGCTGGTATCGCGGCCCGGGGTAAAGACAAGATCGACAAGGCTGACGTTCGGCGTCGGAACGCGAACCGAAGATCCGTCCAGCTTGCCGGCGAGTTCAGGCAGCACAAGGCCGACCGCGCGGGCAGCACCGGTAGTGGTCGGTATCATGTTCTGCGCACCGCCGCGCGCACGGCGCATGTCGCTGTGCATCTGGTCGAGCATGCGCTGGTCGTTGGTGTAGCTGTGGATCGTGGTCATGAAACCGCGTTCGATACCGACCGTGTCGTGAAGCACCTTGGCCATCGGCGACAGGCAGTTGGTGGTGCAGCTGGCATTGGAGACGATAACGTCGTCTGCAGTCAGCGTTTCGTGGTTCACGCCGTAAACGATGGTCGCCGACACGCCAGATGCGGGCGCCGAAATGAGCACGCGCTTTGCCCCCGCCTTCAGGTGCGGTTCCGCTGCGTCGTGGCTCTGGAAGAAGCCGGTGCATTCGAGCGCGATATCGACGCCCTGCTCTGCGTGCGGCAGGTTACCGGGATCGCGTTCGCTGGTGACCACGATCTTCTTGCCGTTGACCGTGATGAAGCCTTCGCCGACTTCGACGGTGCCCGGAAAGCGCCCATGCGTGCTGTCGTACTGGAACAGCAGGGCGTTCGATTTGGTGTCCGCCAGATCGTTGATCGAAACCAGTTCGAGATCGTGGTCGTGACGTTCCAGAATGGCCCGGGCAACAAGGCGCCCAATACGTCCGAAACCGTTGATCGCAACCTTCGTCGCCATGAAAGAAACTCCTGTTTAGTCGTTCAATTTGTTCATGATTTGCGGAACGATAGCGTCCGCAGTGAAGCCGAATTTTTCAAAGAGCTGTTCTGCCGGTGCAGAGGCACCGAAGCGGTCCAGGCCGATATTCAAACCGTCGTTCCCGGTGTATTTCTGCCAACCAAGCGTGCTGCCGGCCTCGATCGAAACCTTCAGCGCGTCCGCAGGGAGCAGTTCCGAGCGATAGCCGGCATCCTGAAGGTCGAAGATGTCCATGCAAGGCATCGAAACGACGTCCGCGCCAATGCCCTTGCCTTTGAGTTCGTCGGCTACTGCGACCGCCAGTTCGACTTCCGAACCCGTCGCGATCAACACGACCTTGCGATCCGCAGAAGCCGGACGCAAGCAATAGGCCCCCTTGGCAGAACGGTTCGAAGCAGCAGACCAGCCGCCGTCCCCTTCGCCGCGAAGCTGCGGCAGGTTCTGACGAGATAGCGCAAGAACCGACGGCGTCTTGTCGTCCTGCAATGCGAGCGCCCAGCATTCCGCCGTCTCGATCGTATCGCACGGGCGATAGACGTTTAGATTCGGGATCAGGCGCAGGCTCATTACCTGTTCGACCGGCTGGTGCGTCGGGCCGTCTTCGCCGAGACCGATCGAATCATGGGTCAGGACGTACACCGCGCCGACCTGCTGCAATGCCGATAGGCGGATCGCGTTGCGGCAATAGTCGCTGAAGATCAGGAAGGTCCCGCCGTAGGGCGTGACACCCCCGTGCAGGGCCATGCCGTTCATCGCGGCAGCCATGCCGAATTCGCGAATACCGTAATAGACATACCGGCCCGAATAATCGTCAGCCACGAACGGCGCAGTGAACTGCGTCTTGGTGTTGTTCGATCCGGTAAGGTCGGCCGATCCGCCAATCAGCTGAGGGAGCTTTTCGGTCAGCGGGCCAAGCGCCAGTTCCGACGCCTTGCGGGTTGCGACCTTCTTTGGCTCTGCAGCCAGCGCCCTGATGTGCTGTTCCACAGCCATAGATGCGCGATCGCCAATGCCGGCCATATGATCGTTATATGCAGCGCCGCGGCCTTCGTCGGCCGCCAGTCGGGCGTCCCAATCCGACGAGATGCCTCTACCGGCGTCACCCGTCGATCGCCAATCGGCAAGGATATCGTCCGGTACTACGAAGGGCTCTGCGGTCCAGCCCAGCGCCTCGCGCGCGGCGGCAATCTCGTCCGGACCGAGCGGCGCCCCGTGAGTCGCGCTGGTGCCCTGTTTGTTCGGGGCGCCCTTCCCGATGATCGTCTTGCAAGCGACCAGCGAAGGCCTTTCATCGGCCATCGCTTCTTCGATTGCGCGCGAAATGTCGGCAAAATCGTGACCGTCGCACTCGGCGACATGCCAACCGGTCGCGCGATAGCGCGCTTTGATGTCTTCGGAGGTCGAAAGATCGGTCGTGCCATCGATGGTGATGTTGTTGTCATCCCAGAGGACGATCATGCGGCCCAGCTTGAAATGGCCGGCAAGCCCGATCGCCTCGTGATTGATACCTTCCATCAGGCAGCCGTCACCGGCGATCACCCATGTGCGGTGGTCGACCAGTTCATCACCGAAGAGGGCATTGAGGTGACGTTCGGCCATCGCCATACCGACACCCATCGCCAGGCCCTGTCCCAATGGGCCGGTCGTGCATTCGACACCGGGCAGGAGGAAATTCTCCGGGTGACCGGCACACGGGCTGCCAAGCTGTCGGAAATTCCTGATGTCGTCCATCGTCGGCTCTACGTAGCCGGATAGGTGGAGAAGGCTGTAAACCAGCATCGAGCCGTGACCCGCACTCAGCACGAAGCGGTCGCGGTCGTCCCAGTCCGGACGGGCGGGATCGAACTTGAGATACTTGGACCACAATACGGTCGCGACGTCGGCCATGCCCATCGGCATGCCGGGGTGCCCGGAATTTGCCGCTTGGACCGCGTCCATTGAAAGGGCGCGAATGGCGTTTGCCATGTTTTGCAAACGGGCGGTGTCGAAACTCATGCGGACAAGGCTCCTGCTGGTGTGCGCAGGCCTCCAGAAAACCGCGTTGGCCCGCGTGTCGATTCGGCGCGGGGCGACCCTTCGCGGATGGGTCCAGCTAGGTCAAGCAAGACACGCTGCACATCCCCATAAGTCGAACTTCGTCGCCCTGCCGCGAACACTTATCAACAGGACGGCCCAAGGTTTTGCCTTGAAACGGCAAAGTTGGTATTTTCACGTCATGGAGGAGGACCGTCGCGAAGCCGCACAGGCACGGATCGAGGCCGCATTGGCCCGTATCGATGCTGCGACTTCCATTTTATCCACCTCGGCGAATGGGGGATCATCCAAGGTCATGGCCCTGATCAACAAGCACGAGGCCTTGCGCGAAGACGTCGCCGACACGCTCCGCGATCTCGACAAGCTTATAGCGGACCTTGAATCATGAGCCAGGTTACACTGCAGATTGCAGGCAGGAACTACACGGTCGCTTGCGCAGATGGCGAAGAGGCGCAGGTGCGACACCTCGGCCAGGTTATCGACGAAAAGCTGGCGAAACTCGGCGGCAATCTCAGCAACGCGCCCGCCCAGAACCTCCTGTTTGCAGCGCTCCTCCTTGCCGATGAGGTCGATGAGTCGCGAAAAAGCAATGGCTCAGCAATAGATGCTGGCGCCTCCGACGAAACGGCGGAAAAGCTCAAGGAGCTGCAGCTCGAGCTTTACGCGCTGAAGGCGGAGCGGGACGCCATGGCGAAGGAATTGGCACGCTATGAAGAACGCAAACCTGCCAAAGCCGACGTCGAGCCAAGTGACGCGACAGCACCGCTGCTCGAAATGATAGCCGAAAAACTCGAAAAATCCGCCGACCTGCTTGAGGCAACGACGAGCGGCTCCTAAATAGGGATCGGCGGGACTGCCCGGCACGAGCCGTTTGAATATCCCTGAGGCTATAAGCAATCCTAGGGAGCTGTCCCTGCTCCGGTTTACGGGTTCGTCCCGGGGGCTGGAGTAAACGGCGCCCACCTGACGTTTAGGCGTCAGAGGATTTCTCGAGCAAACGACCCATGGTGGTTCCGCTACCTTTGCAAGCATGATGAAGACCAAATCCCAACTCCGCACTGAACTTCGCAATTTGCGCCGCCAGCATGTCGATGCTTTGCCCGACGCGATGCGCGGACTGGTCTTCCGTCGACCTCCGCGGCCCCTGCTCGATCTGATTCCGGCAGGATCTACGATCGGGCTCTACCGCGCCAACGCGGACGAGGCGCCCGCAACACATTACGCCGGCTTTTTCCATGAAAACGGTCACAGGCTGGCACTTCCCCGTTTTGCTGCTCGAGATTCCGCAATGGAGTTTGCGTCGCATATCGATCCTTTCGCGGAAACTGACTTGGTCGAGGGGCCTTTCGGATTGATGCAGCCAGGACCCGCCGCAGAAAAGATCGTACCCGATGTGCTTGTCATGCCGCTGATCGGCTTTACCGAAAGAGGTGAACGCCTGGGTCAGGGTGGCGGTCATTACGACCGCTGGCTAGAGCAGCATCCGGAAACCAGAACAATCGGTCTCGCATGGGACTGCCAACTGGTGGACGAATTGCCGGTCGAGGCCCATGATCGCCCGCTCGATCTGGTAGTCACCCCCACCCGCATGTACGGACCATTCTGATGCGTGAAGAACCCACTTGGCGAATCCCGGTCGGCATCCTCGGATTGCTGGCAGCTCTGATCGTCTATGGCCTCGTTGTGGCACGTTATGTGCCCGATGTGATCGCCTCGTGGCCTGGCTTGTTGCAGATGGCGGTTTACATCGTGCTCGGCCTGATCTGGCTTCTGCCTCTCAGGCGGTTTCTAATCTGGATGGAGACTGGCCGCTGGGGCTGAAAGGCCTTCCCGCAACCCGATTTCTCAATTTCAGGAATGTACGCGCAAGAAGGCAGGCGGTAGAACCGCCTGCCTCTGCACTTCCATCATTTCTGTGAAAGTTCCCAAGTGGCGCGAGTGACGGGACTCGAACCCGCGACCTTCGGCGTGACAGGCCGACACTCTAACCAACTGAGCTACACCCGCGCATATTGAGCGGCTAGCGCCTCTTGGGAGACGCGCCAATAAGGCTGCCGACAGATGCTGTCAACAAGCCTTGGCGCTAAAAATCAAACTTTATTCGGTCAGCAGCAGAACAGGTGTTTCGACGAGCTTTTTCAGCTCCTGGATGAAGCTTGCAGCATCGTATCCATCGACGACCCGGTGGTCGCAGCTGATCGAAATATTCATCAGCTTGCGCTTCTCGATTCTCTCGCCGCCCTGCCCGTCGCTGACGAACATCGGACGCTCGATAATACGGTTCGGGCCGATAATCGCGACTTCCGGTCGATTGATCACAGGAGTGGTCGCGACACCGCCCAGCGGGCCGAGCGAGGTCAACGTCAGTGTCGAACCGGAAAGTTCGTCGGATTTGGCAGAACCATCGCGCGCTGCATTGGCCAGGCGACCGATCTCGCTCGCCAGCTGCCAGAGGTTACGCGATTCGGCATTGCGGATCACCGGAACCATCAGGCCATTGTCCGTCTGTGCAGCCATTCCGAGGTGCACGGAACCATGTCGCGTGACGATATTGGCTTCGTCATCGTAACGCGCGTTTATCATCGGGAACTGCGGGAGTGTCTTGCAGATCGCCGTAATCAGCAGCGGAAGCATGGTCAGCTTCGGCTTGCTTCCCCGCGCCTCGTTCAGCTGCGCACGCAGGCGTTCGAGCTCGGTGACATCGCATTCCTCCACATAGGAGAAGTGTGGAATGTGCCGCTTCGACGCTGCCATGTTCTGCGCGATCCGCTTGCGCAGGCCGATGACCTTTATCTCTTCATCCTGACGAGAGGCGGCAGCAGGCGAAAACCCTCCGCCCGAATTATAGGCAAGGAACTGGTCGAGATCGCCATGACGAACACGGCCATCCTCTGCCGGTTTGATCTCGGAAAGGTCGATCCCGAGATCGCGGGCCCGCTTGCGCACTGCAGGAGTGGCTAGGACTTTTGCTTCGTGCCTCGGTTCCGGGGCAGGCGTAGGAGCAGGCAGCGGTTCCGGGGCGGGATCGGCGGCCAGAGCATCATCGGCATCGCTCGCGTCGGAGGTTTCAACCTCTATCCGCTCCGCGACTTCTTCCGCTTTGGGTGCAGGTGCAGCACCCTCGCCCTCTTCGGTGTCGTCGGGAACCTCGCCTTCAACTTCGACGACGACGAGCATCGAGCCCACTGCGATCGTATCGCCGGCTTCACCAGCCACTTCGACGACTATGCCATCGACAGGGCTTTCGATGTCGATCGTGGCCTTGTCGGTCATCACATCGACCAGGTGCTGGTCTTCGGAAACCGTATCGCCGACCTTAACGTGCCATTCGACGATTTCCGCCTCGGCAACGCCTTCGCCCACGTCGGGCATGTTGAATGTGAACTTTGCCATCGCTCGTCAGTCCTTCAGGATCTTGTCGATCGCATCGCCGATACGAACCGGGCCAGGGAAATAGGCCCATTCGAGGCTGTGCGGATAGGGTGTGTCGAAGCCGGTGACCCGTTCGACGGGCGCTTCGAGATGGTAGAAACAGCGTTCGGTCACCAGCGCGCTAAGTTCTGCGCCAAAGCCCGAAGTACGCGTCGCCTCGTGAACAATTAAGCAGCGCCCGGTCTTCTCGACCGATGCTTCGATCGCTTCGATGTCCAGCGGCACGAGCGTGCGCAGATCGAGGATGTCGGCTTCGACACCCTTCTCTCGGCAGACCGCCTCTGCGACATGCACCATCGTGCCGTAAGTCAGAACCGTGAGCTGCTCGCCCTCGGTGACATGACGCGCCTTTCCGAGAGGGATCTTGTAGTATCCCTCGGGAACGACGCTGTCCTTGTGCTTCTTCCACGGCTCGACCGGTTTGTCGTAATAGCCAGAGAACGGACCGTTATAGATGCGCTTCGGTTCGAAGAAGATCACCGGGTCATTGTCTTCGATGCAGCTGATCAACAGGCCTTTCGCATCGTAGGGCGTTGACGGAATGACCGTTTTCAAACCCGACACATGTGTGAAGATGGCCTCGGGGCTTTGGCTGTGTGTTTGCCCGCCAAAAATGCCGCCACCGAAAGGCGAGCGAACCGTCAGCGGCGCAATGTAGTCGGTAGCCGAACGATAACGTAAACGAGCCGCCTCACTGATCAGCTGGTCGAGACCGGGGTAAATGTAATCGGCGAACTGGATTTCGGGGACCGGGCGCAGGCCATACGCGCCCATGCCGACAGCAACGCCGATGATGCCGCATTCCGAAATCGGAGTGTCGAAGACCCGGGTCTTGCCATGTTTTTCCTGCAGGCCCGCGGTGCAGCGGAAAACGCCGCCGAAATAGCCGACGTCTTCGCCCATCACGATGACATCGGGATCGCGTCCGAGCATCGTGTCGAGCGCGTCGTTGATCGCCTCGATCATGTTGATCCGGCGCTCGCCCGCTTCAGCCGCCTGGCTGGCATTCTTCGTTTCGATGTCGGTGCTCATGTCTTGGGCCCTCCACCTTGCGGCCATTTGATCTGGCGCTCGCGCGTTGCCTGTTCGGCCTGTTCCTTGAGATGCCATGGCAACTCCTCGAACACGTCTTCGAACATGGTATGGAAGGGATGGTGCATGCCATGACCGAGAATGCCGTTCTTCTCGGCTTCCTTGGTCGCAGCCTTCACCTTTTCGGCAGCCTCGAGGTCCATCGCCTGCTGGCGGTCCTCGTCCCACTCACCAATCGCGACAAGGTGGTTTTTGAGACGCATGATCGGATCGCCGAGCGGCCATTCCTCGCGCTCCTGTGCGCTGCGATACCCTGACGGGTCGTCGGACGTAGAATGCCCTTCTGCGCGATAGGTGAAGTACTCGATCAGCGTCGGCCCGGCGTTCGCGCGAGCGCGGTTTGCGGCCCAACGCTGTGCCGCATAAACCGCAAGAGCGTCGTTTCCGTCCACCCGCAGGCCTGCCAGACCATATCCCAGTGCTCGGGCAGCAAACGTCGTCCGCTCTGCACCGGCAAAGCCGGAGAAGCTCGAAATGGCCCACTGGTTGTTGATCACGTTGAAGATGACCGGCGCATTGTAGACAGTCGCGAACGTACAGGCCGAATGGAAATCGCCCTCTGCAGTACTGCCCTCACCCACCCAGGTCGCTGCGATCCGGCTGTCGCCCTTGATTGCACTTGCCATTGCCCAGCCGGTTGCTTGCGGCAGCTGGGTCGCAAGGTTGCCAGAAATGGAGAAAAAGCTGTGCTCGCGGCTCGAGTACATGATCGGCAGCTGGCGCCCCTTCAGCTTGTCCGCCTTGTTCGAATAGATCTGGTTGATCATGTCGACGATCGGGTAACCGCGGGCGATCAGTATGCCTTGCTGGCGATAGGAGGGGAAAACCATGTCGTCGCTGGCGAGCGCCATGCTTGCAGCCACGCTGGTCGCTTCTTCACCGGTGCACTTCATGTAGAAGCTGGTCTTGCCCTGTCGCTGCCCGCGAAACATGCGTTCATCGAACGCACGCACCATGGCCATGTGACCCAACATCGTGCGCAGGGTCTCGGCGTCCAGATTCGGATTCCACGGCCCGTGCGCCTTGTTGTCCTCGCCAAGCACGCGGACGAGATCATAGGCGAGCGCGCCCATATCTTTCGGATCGCACGTTTCATCCGGACGAGCCTGGGCACCTGCCTCAGGGATGTTCAAGTGACTGAAATCAACCGTATCGCCCGGGCGATAACGGGGTTCGGGCACATGGAGCGAAAGGGCCGGCTTGTTGTGCCCGGTTTCGCCAGCGCCATCAGGCCTGTCGGCCATAATCTGCTCTCCCTCGCGGAAAAATTGCCTGAAGCAATCTTTTAAACGTGCGACATTTTATTTCACACGAGGCAGGAGGTCAAGTTTGCCTCTCTCAGACTGCGACAGGAGCCTTGATCGCGCCCTGCGGCTGGTAGTCATGAACCTCGAAGTCTTCGATCGTGTATTCGAAGATGCTCGGTGGATGCCTTACTATCTCAAGCCTTGGCGCGCCTTCGGGTTCCCGCGTCAACTGCTCTGTGATGAGGTGCTCGTGATTGAGATACAGGTGAACGTCACCGCCCATCCAGACAAGTTCACCCGGCTTCATGCCAACCTGCTGGGCGATCATGCGGTTGAGCAATGCAGCCGACCATAGATTGAACGGCAGTCCCAGTGCGACGTCGCAGCTGCGCTGGTAAAGCAGGCAATTCAAACGTGCATCCTCGCCCTCGCCCGAGACATGGAACTGATAAGTCTTGTGGCAGGGTGGCAGGGCCATCCGCTCGAGCTCTGCGACGTTCCAGCCCTCGATGATATGACGCCGGCTGCCGGGGCTTTTGCGAAGGGATTCGATGACCTCCGCAACCTGGTTCACACCCTGACCACGCTCGAACAATCCGTCTTCACGCGGTGTGTAGGTTGGCCAATCGACCCACTGCTTGCCATACACTGGGCCCAGATCGCCCCATTGCTCAGCGAACGCTTCATCTTTCGCAATCCGCGCCACGAAATCTTCGAGGGAGATGTCGTCACCGGTTTCCTTCACATAGTTCGCGTGCGGCCACTCGTTCCAGATCTTCACCCCCTGCAGGACTAGCGGGCGGATGTTCGTCTCGCCGGTAAGGAACCACAGCATCTCGCGCGTAGCGGTCTTCCAGTACACCCGCTTTGTCGTCAGCAAGGGCATCGCACCGTCGGAAAGGTCGAACCGCAGCATGGCACCCGCGATGGAACGCGTGCCGATGCCGGTGCGATCGATACGCTCGCTGCCATTTTCCCAAATGTCTCGCATGAGGTCGAGATACTGCCACTCGGGGTGGTGGGTGCGGGTCGTTCGGTCGGGAATCGCAGCGCTTGCCATATCCATGTCCCTAAACCTGCAATTGGCGGCTTGCCACCCCGCGCACTCCTCCCTATAGGGCGCGCCTTGCCTCGATCCACAGCTCATTTGCAGCATTGTGCGATCGACACGGTCGGGGAGTAGCTCAGCCTGGTAGAGCACTGTCTTCGGGAGGCAGGGGCCGGAGGTTCGAATCCTCTCTCCCCGACCAGTTCTTCTCTCTTTTGGGGGCCCAAGGGATCGGAAGCTTTATGCGCAAATTATCACTGCTCTTCGCGCTAGCAGCGCTCACCGCTCTATCTGCATGTAACACCGTTCGCGGCCTGGGACAGGATCTCGAATCGGTCGCGAATGCCGGCGACGAAGTAATCTAGGCCGTCGCGCTTGCAGGATGGCGCCGATTTCGCCAACCTGCGCCGATGCAATTGTTCGACCTTAGCGGGCACACCGCAGTCATTACCGGCGGTAACGGCGGGATCGGCCTTTCTATGGCGCGAGGCCTCGTCAAAGCAGGCGCGCACGTCGCGATCTGGGGGCGGAGCGAGAGCAAGAATGCCGCTGCCTTGGGAGAGCTCACCGGCCTGGGCAAAGGCGAGATAGGCGCCTTCGTTTGCGATGTGACGAGCGAAGATTCGATCGCAGCGGCGATGGCTGCAACGCTCGATCGGTTCGGCCAGGTTGATAGTTGTTTTGCCAATGCCGGCGTCGGCGGTGGTCGCGCATTGCCGGAAATGACCGCCGAAGCATGGGACGCGACGATGGCAGTGAATGCCCGCGGAGTGGCGCTGACATATGCCCATGTCACGAAACACATGATCGAGCGCGGCGGTGGCGGAAAGCTGCTCGCTACGTCGTCCGGTCAATCCATCATGGGCACCAATCGCAGCTCCAATTACGCGGCCTCCAAAGCGGCGGTGAATGGCCTGACACGCGGTGCTGCCTTCGAGCTGGCCCGCTACAAGATTACGGCCAACGCATTCCTGTTCGGCTTCTACGAAACCGACATGACGGAAGCAGCCGATCCGCGGTTCGCCGAATGGATGACCAAGCGGATTCCCTTGCGGCGCTTCGGCGATCACGAGGGTCTGGAAGGGCTCGCGGTATTCTTCGCATCGGCAGCAAGCGATTACATTACCGGCCAATGCTTGCCGGTGGACGGCGGATTATCCATCAGCTGATCCGCCTTTTGTTCCCGATAATTTTCCGGAACTTGGCTCGTGAGTTTCCGTTGATCCTGCAACCCCCGCACACAAATGCGGGAAAAGCAATCAAAGGAATATCCCGACATGATGGCCATCATCACATTTATCGCAACCATCCTCCTTCCGCCGCTCGGCGTGGCAATGAAGCATGGGCTGGATCGCGATTTCTGGATCAACCTGGTCCTTACGCTGATCTTCTTCGTACCAGGCGTGATCCACGGTATTTACGTGAACTTCCTGCGTGGCGGTACTCACGCAATCGCGTAACGCGCATTCACTTGAACCCTACGCTGCGGGGCGGCATGATTTCGGAATGACAAGTTCCGATCATGTGCGCCCCGCAGTGCTATTCGTCTGCCTCGGCAATATTTGCCGATCGCCATTGGCAGAGGCTGCATTTCGAGAAGCGGCCGAAAAAGCAGGACTTGAAGCAGTGGCGGACAGCGCAGGAACATCCGACTACCATGTCGGCGCGCCGCCTGATCCTCGCAGCGTGGACACGGCCCGCGACGCTGGCATCGACATCTCTCATTATCGCGGTCGCCAGATCGAAGCTGCAGACTTCACGCGGTTCACGCACATCTATGCGATGGATCACCAGAACCTGCGCAACCTCGAAGCGATCAAACCTGCGGAGGCGACGGCACATGTCGCCTTATTGCTGGACGCTGTGGCGGGACGCGAGGGCGTAGCGATTGCAGACCCTTATTACGATGGCGAAGACCGGTTCGAAGACACCTGGGCCGATGCCAGTGAGGCCGCCGATGCCATCGTCAGCCAATTGCTTGCCGCTAGCCGCCCCTGAGCAATTGCACGCCCCAATCCCTTTCGAACAGATAGAGCAGAATACGTGCCGCCTGGCCGCGCTCACTCGACAAGCCTCCGTCACGATCCATTAACAGGCGCGCATCGGCGTGCGCTGCGGGCAAAAGCCGCGTGATCTGTTCCAGGTCGGCAACCCGAAACGGAGTGTCGCCCGATTGCCGCGTACCCAGCAATTCGCCGCCGCCGCGAAGTTCCAGATCTTCTTCTGCGATACGGAAACCGTCCTGCGTTTCGCGCATCAGTGCAAGGCGCTTGCGCCCGGTTTCACTGAGTGCAGATCCACGCAAAAGGAGGCACACGCTCTTTTCGCTGCCTCGTCCGACGCGGCCACGCAGCTGGTGAAGCTGGGCCAGACCGAAACGTTCGGCCTGTTCGATAACCATCAGCGTGGCTGCGGGAACATCGACCCCGACCTCGATCACGGTAGTGGCGACGAGAAGTTTTGCATTGCCGCTCGCAAAGCGCTCCATTGCCGCATCCTTTTCCTCCGGACGTAGTTGCCCGTGCACGAGGACCACATCCCCACCGAAACGCTCTTTCAACAGGGCATAGCGCGCTTCGGCAGCGGCAATGTCGTCAGTCTCGCTTTCACGGACCATCGGGCAAACCCAGTACGCCTGCTGACCGCCCTCCACGTGGCGAGCAACACCTGCGATGACATCTTCAAGTCGGTCCTGGGATACCACCACGGTATCGATCGGCTGCCTCCCCGGAGGCATTTCGTCCAGCCTGCTCACATCCATTTCGCCATATTGTGCGAGCGTCAGCGTGCGCGGGATCGGCGTAGCCGTCATCGCCAGAGTGTGAGGCGGAGCCTTTCCCTTGCTTGCCAGCTGCAGCCTTTGCTGCACTCCGAACCTGTGTTGTTCGTCGATCACGACCAGCGCGAGGTCCCTGTACCCGACACTTTCCTGAAAAATAGCATGCGTGCCGACCACGATATCGATCGACCCGTCGAGCAGACCCATCAGTATGCTTTCGCGCGCCCTGCCCTTGTCCCTGCCTGTAAGCAGCGCGATCTCGACACCGGTCGGAGCCGCCATCTGCCGGAGAGTTTCATAATGCTGCCGGGCAAGTATTTCGGTCGGCGCCAGCAGGGCCGCCTGCTTCCCCGCCTCATTGGCAATCAGCATCGCCATGAGGGCGACAACAGTCTTGCCCGCTCCAACATCGCCCTGAAGCAGGCGAAGCATCGGCGCTTCTTGAGCCAGATCGCCTTCGATCTCGCGAACCGAACGCGACTGGGCACCCGTCAGGTCGTATGGAAGCTGCAGCTTGTCGCGTAACTGCCCGTTGCCGATGATGGATTGACCACGTCTCCTACGATTGTCGGCACGAACCAGCAAAAGCGCGAGCGAGTTTGCGAGCAATTCGTCATAAGCCAGGCGGTCCCGAGCCGATCGATTTTCGGACTTATGCGCGAGATGCAGCGCGTCCCGCCAATCAGGCCAGGCTTCCCGGTCCAGCTGGGATGGCTCGATCCATTCCGGCAAGTACGGTAGGCGCCCCAGTGCCTGCTCGACGAGGCTCGCGACACGCGGCTGGGTCAATCCTTCGGACAATGAATAAACGGGTTCGTTCAGCCGACCGAGGCTGGCGCTGCCCTCTTTCTCGACATGGTCGGGGTGGACGATCTGCAATGCGTCGCCAAACCGGTCGAGGCGGCCGGAAGCCCAGCGCTTTTCTCCCACCGGAAGCAGTTTCTTTGCGGTGAAAGATGCTCGCCCGAAATAGGTCAGCGTGCAGACATTACCGGCATCGTCCTGGGCCAGAACCCGATATGGCCCCCGATTGTTACGCGAAGCCCGATGCTCGACCACGGTGAGCGGGATGACGATCTGCTCGCCCTCGCTCGCCTCGTCGAGGTTCTTCACCGGACGGCGCGTCACGAACCGGTCCGGCAGGTGATAGGCGATGTCGCGCACCCGCGTGAGGCCGAGCTTTTCGAGCGGCTTCATCATTTTCGGCCCGACGCCTTCGAGCGCGCTGGTCTCTACAAACAGGGGATTGAGGACTTCGGGGCGCATGCTCGTATCCCCTAACGTCATTCGCTCTTCCTGCGAAGTCGCCTGGCACGCTTGCCAGTGGAACGATTTTGCGCTCTAACGCTGCGCAGTTGGCGACACTCCAAGGGGGGAGTGGGTCGCGCCCTCGCAGAAGTGATAACAGCCAGGCCTTACCGGGTCGCGTCTTGTCACGAGAGGGACTGATTATGATCCGTAAGATTTCGACGACTATCGCCGCAGCAGCATTCATGCTGACTGCCGTACCTGCCTATTCACAGGATGCAGAACAGGCGCGGACCACCTATCGCATCGAATTCCTGAAGCTGAAGGCGGGACAGCAGGAACGCTGGATCGAACTGGGCGAAAAGTATTTTGGCCCGGCGACCGACGCGGCGGGGCAGAAACAGCCCGACGTTCATTACCTCATGTCAGGTCCGTGGGACATCATGATGGTCATGGAGATGCCTCGCGGAATGGCGATGCTGGATTCCCACAATCCGCCCGAAAGAGCTGCATTCCGCGCCGCTTTCGAGAAGGTTGCGGGAGGCAAGGAAGCGGCTGAGAAGCTGTTTGCCGAAGATGATGCCATCGTGACCGAATCGATGGTCCTTTACAGCCATACCCATCCCTGATGGCGACAGCCCCTTGATCGGGGGCACGCTATCCAACATAGGGGCGCCACACGAAACCGTCTGGCGCCCCAATTCATGCCCGAAGCACTCACATTTTCCGCCCGCCTCGCCCGCGCCAAGTTTCGCGCTTGGCACCGCGGTACGCGTGAAGCCGATTACATTTTCGGCGGATATTTCGATCGCTATGCAGAGAAGTGGGAAGAAGCAGACCTTCGCTGGTTCGAGGCGCTGCTAGATCAGGACGATGTCGACGTGATGGCCTGGGCCATGCAGACCCAGCCGGTGCCGGAACGTTTCGCCGGCCCCCAGATCGAACTGATGCAGAAACTCGATTACGTGGACATTCCCCGCTAACGCGGCGGATATGCGGGAACGCGTCCCGTCTCCAACCTTTGACCTGACTATGCCCGACCTTTCCCGCATCCTTTCGGCATCCGAGCCGCTCACTCTCTCCTCGGTGGCCCGCGGGGCGCAGCCGCTGGTGATGAGTGACCTCGCCCGCGCAGCGAAAGGGCGGGCAGTCTTCATCGCTCCCAACGAGACGGCAATGCGTTCGGTCAGCGAAGCGGCAAGTTTCTTCGCGCCAGAGCTCGAAGTCATTGAATTCCCGGCATGGGATTGCCTGCCTTACGACCGCGCCAGCCCTGCGCTTTCAGTAAGTGCGAAACGGCTTTCGGCGCTGTTTCGATTGCAGTCCGGCAAGGCGGGATCGCAATTGCTGGTCACGACAGTCAATGCACTGACGCAGCGCGTGCTCACCCCATTCCGCATTCGCGAGAGTGTGCGCGAGTTCAAGGCCGGGACAACGATCGGTCACCAGAGCCTCGCTGCGCTGCTCCAGCGCCAGGGTTATTCGCGCACCGACACGGTCGTCGACCATGGCGAATATGCGCTGCGTGGCTCGATCGTCGATATTTTTCCATCGAGCCTAGACCAGGGACTGCGGCTCGACTTCTTCGGCGACGAACTGGAAAGCTTGCGCCTTTTCGACCCGACGACGCAGATGTCGACCGGAACGCTGAAGCAACATCTCCTGCTCCCTGCATCCGAAGCGCTTCTCGACGACGAAACCATCAAACGCTTCCGCTCCCGCTATCGCGAGATGTTCGGAGCCAATGCAACGCAGGATCCGCTCTATGAAGCGGTCAGCGAGGGGCGCCGCCTCGCCGGGATGGAGCACTGGCTTCCTCTCTTCGAAGAGAAGCTGGCGACGCTGTTTGATTACATCGGCAGGGATGATGTCGTTGTCATCGATGCTGCAGCTCAGGCAGCGGTCGATGAGCGTTTCAAAGACATCGCGGACTATCACCAGTCCCGTAGCAAGACCGCAGGACAGGCGGCTGGCAGCTACCGCCCGCTGGATGAGGACGCGCTTTACCTCGGCTCCGGTGAACTCGGCACGCTGTTCGCGGAAACCAAAGTCCATCGAAGCGTGATTTTCGCGGAGCCCGAAAGCGCCAAGGTCATCGATTTCGGCTTCAGCTCAGCGCGTGATTTCGCGCCGGAGCGAGCACGCGGCGACAATGTTTACGAAGCTGCTGCGGCCTATCTCCAGCAACTCGCCAAATCGGGCAAGCGACCACTCCTCGCCGCTTATTCAACGGGTAGCCGATCACGCATTGCGTCGATCCTGTCGGAAGCCGGTGCCGAGACCAAACTGGCGGAAAGCTGGCAGGAAGCGCTCGGCATGGCGGCCCCCGGGTCGGCTGGTCACGGGCAACCGGTCGCCATGGTGTTGCCGCTCGAAACGGGCTTTGCGAACGACCAGCTCGAACTGCTGACAGAGCAGGACTTGCTCGGGGATCGCCTTGTCCGGCGGAAAAAGCGGCGCAAGGATTCCGATGCCTTCCTGGCGGAATTGCAGGCCCTCAATCGCGGCGACCTAGTGGTTCATGTCGAACACGGCATCGGCAAGTATCTCGGGCTGGAACCGATTACCGTCGGCAAGAGCAAGCACGACTGCGTCATGCTCGAATACAAGGGCGGCGACAAACTCTACATCCCTGTAGAAAACATCGACGTTCTCACCCGCTACGGCAGCAGCGAGGAAGCCGTGATGCTCGACCGCCTCGGCGGAGAAGCATGGCAGAAGCGCCGGGCACGACTGAAGGAACGCATTCGCGAGATTGCGGGCGAGTTGATGAAGGTTGCAGCCCAACGCGCGCTTAAGAAAGCGCCGGTGCTCGAGGCCGAAGATGGGCCCTACAACCAGTTCGTTGAAAAATTCCCGTGGGAGGAAACCGACGATCAGGACCGCGCGATCGAGGATGTCCTGCGCGACCTTGAAAGCGGCCGCCCCATGGACCGGCTCGTCTGCGGCGATGTCGGCTTCGGCAAGACGGAAGTGGCGCTCCGCGCTGCATTCGTGGCAGCGATGAACGGCCAGCAGGTCGCCGTTGTTGCGCCAACCACACTGCTTGCCCGCCAGCACTACCAGAACTTCACCGAGCGTTTTGCTGGTTTCCCGCTCAGGATCGGGCGCCTCTCGAGGCTCGTTCCGTCGAAGGAGATGGGCGAGACCCGCGACGGACTATCGAATGGCGACGTCGATATCGTGGTCGGCACCCATGCCATCCTGTCCAAGAGCACCGAATTCAAGAACCTCGGCCTCGTCATCGTCGACGAGGAACAGCGGTTCGGCGTCACGCACAAGGAAAAGCTAAAGCAGCTGCGCGCCGACGTCCACGTGCTCACGCTTACCGCAACGCCGATCCCCCGCACGCTTCAGATGGCGATGTCGGGCTTGCGCGAACTTTCGACCATCCAGACCCCTCCGGTAGACCGGCTTGCGGTTCGGACCTACGTCATGGAATGGGACGACATGGTGATGCGCGAGGCCCTGCTGCGCGAACACCATCGCGGCGGCCAGAGCTTCATCGTTGTGCCGCGCATTTCCGATATGGCAGAGGTCGAGGACTGGCTTCACGAACACGTGCCCGAGGTGAAATATATCGCCGCTCACGGGCAAATGGGCGCCGGCGAGGTCGAAGAGCGGATGAGCGCCTTTTACGACCGAAAATACGACGTCCTGCTCTCGACGACGATCGTCGAATCCGGCCTCGACATTCCCAGCGCCAACACGATCATTATTCATCGCGCTGATCGCTTTGGCCTTGCACAACTTTATCAACTTCGCGGCCGTGTCGGGCGCTCCAAGCTACGCGCCTATGCCTACCTCACCTATGGCAAGGACGTTCAGCTCTCCGAAGTGGCTGAGAAGCGTCTCAAGGTGCTCGGCGATCTCGACAGCCTTGGCGCAGGTTTCCAACTCGCCAGCCACGACCTCGACATCCGCGGCGCAGGCAACCTTTTGGGCGACGAACAGTCGGGCCATATCCGCGAAGTCGGCTTCGAACTTTACCAATCCATGCTCGAAGACGCGATCCTAGCGGCAAAGGCGGGCGAGATGGGCCTCGAGCCCGAACGCGACAAGGTCAGCCCGCAAATCACGGTCGATGCGCCGATCATGATACCCGAAGACTACGTGCCCGATCTGGCTGTCCGGATGGCGCTCTATCGCCGCCTGAATGATGCCGGTGACAAGGCTGAAATCGAAGCTCTGGCCGCTGAAATGATCGACCGCTTTGGTCCCCTGCCCCAGGCGACACAGAACCTCGTGAGGCTGATCGAGATCAAGGATCAGGCGATCAAAGCCAATATCTCGAAGATCGACGTTGGCGCGCGCGGGACTCTCGTCACTTTCCACAATGACGACTTCCCCGATCCGGCAGGACTGCTCGCTTATGTCGACAGGCTCAAGGACACGGCAAAGCTGCGTCCGGACATGAAGCTGGTCATCAACCGTGCATGGAGCGACCCGCAAAGCCGCCTCAACGGTCTCTTCCAGTTGACCAAGGGTCTTTCCGGCATCGTCAAGAAAGCCAAAAAAGCGGAACAGGTCGCGGCCTGATCGTCCTGGATCAGGCTGTTGCCAGTTTCAGCATCTCGTCATTGCGCATTGGTTCTGCACGCAGGAACCCCTGCCAATAATCGCAACCTTCCGCCACCACGACATCGCGCTGCGCCTCGGTTTCGATCCCCTCGGCAACCACTTCCAGTCCGAGAGCCGACGCAAGTCCGACGATGGCGCGAAGGACAGCGAGGTCACGCTCGTCCCGGGAAATTCCGATCACCATGGACCGATCCAGCTTGATCGCGTCCAGGGGCAGTTCCTTCAGGTAGCGGAAATTGCAGAATCCGGCTCCAAAGTCGTCGAGCGCAACGCGCAAGCCGGTCTTTTTGAGGGCCGCAAGGGCCTCTCCTGCGAGCCGCAAGTTCGCGAGGAGGACGTCCTCTGTAATTTCCAGCGTCAACCGGTTCGGCGCGATCCGCGAGCGGCCGAAATTCGTGGCGAAGTCCTGGGCGAAGCTCTTCTCCGCGATTTCTTCCGGAGTGATGTTGAGCGACAAACGCAGATGTTCGGGCCAGCTTGCTGCCTGGTCCAGCGCCTGCGCGACGATCTGCCGCGATACCGGCGCAACCAGCTTCGCCTTTTCTGCAATGGCGAAAAGATCGCGCGCGCCGATTTCCCCGAGCGTTGGGTGTTGCCAGCGCGCAAGTGCTTCGGCCCCAATCATTACGCCGTCGATGCTCGCAAATTGCGGTTGGTAGAGTACCTCGATTTCCCCTCGCCCCAGCGCGAGCGCCAAGTCGCTCTCAAGCGCACGAGCGAGGGCGCGCGGCATCAGGCCGCTACGCAAGGTTCGCAATGGGTAACTCTCTCCCAGCATTGGAACCCACCTAGGCGCGACAGTTCAGATTTGCGAAGGCGTAAATCACTTGCGTTGAAAAATGGCACAGTCCGCCATAGTGAGTGACAACAAGGAACGACCCGGAGAGAGGGGCGCCGAAAAAGTGACCAAGTCACAGGAATTCAACAGACTGGCACTCGTTGCCTCCGACACGGCGCGTGCCCAGGAAGCATTCGCCCAATTGGCTGGCGAGCACGACTGGGTGTCCATCGCAGAAGCGGACGCGGTCGTCGTCCTCGGCGGTGATGGCTTCATGCTGCAAACCCTGCACGGAATGCTCGATACCGGCCGGGTCATCCCCGCCTATGGGATGAATCTCGGCACCGTCGGTTTTCTCATGAACCGGTTTCGTGCCGGGGCCAGTGTCACTCGCCGTCTTGCAAAGGCGCGCTCTATCGCAATTGCTCCGCTGCGCATGCATGCGGTGAGCCAGGATGGGCACGAAGAGGTCTTCTGCGCAATCAACGAGGTTTCGTTGCTGCGTGAAACCCGCCAGACGGCAAAGATCGAAGTCTCCGTGGACGACAAGGTCCGCATCGAGGAACTCGTCTGCGACGGCGTACTCCTTTCCACCCCGGCCGGTTCAACGGCTTACAACCTGTCGGCACACGGCCCGATCCTGCCGCTCGATTCGGAATTGCTGGCACTCACCCCGATCAGCCCGTTCCGCCCTCGCAGATGGCCAGGGGCGATCCTGCCCGATCGGAGCCGAATCAGGTTTCGTGTCATCGAACCTGACAAACGCCCCGTTTCCGCGGTCGCAGACCAGAAGGAATTGCGCGATATCGCCGAGGTTTCTCTCGCGATCGCCCGCGATTCTGAGCTTACACTGCTGTTCGACCCCGGTCATGCGCTGGACGAACGTATCGTCGCCGAACAATTCGTCGTTTAGACACGCGAAAAGGCGCGAAAACGGGGTTGCAATGCGCGCGCGCCGCCCATATAGGCTCGCCTCCGCCGTAAGGCTGCTCCCCGATAGCTCAGCGGTAGAGTAGGTGACTGTTAATCACTTGGTCGTTGGTTCGAATCCAACTCGGGGAGCCACTCTTTCACACCAGATCCGGCTAGCAAGCCCATTAACTTTCGACTTGTCCGCAATCCCATATGTGGACGCGTCAGGTTAACGCGGTGGGCGATTAGCGGTCGTATGGGCAATTTTCCTCCTCCTGCTTGAGGAGAAATGCCATGTCGCATCACACTTTCCATTCGAGCCGTCCGGACAACTGGACACAGCCGCGTGCGCATCGCGATCCGGGCCTTCGCCGTATGCATTACGGACGTATCCAGCCAATGGAGCAGGAACGCGGTTTCTTCGCTCGCCTATGGCACTCGCACTGAGGCCTAGAGCCCTAACAAAAGCCTCGCACCGACCCAGATCACCAGCGCTGCTGTAAGCCAGCGGATTATCCGTGGGGGAAACAGGCGAGCGGCGAACAGGCTCCCGAGCTGCCCCCCGACAGCGACTGCCAACAGCAGGGGCAGGCTTTCATAAACCGCTCCTGCAAAAGTGCCTCCGCCGTGCTTGGCCAATTGACCGGCCAGGCCGAACAAGGAATTCACAAGAATGAAGAAACTGGCGGTGGCCGCGATGGCCCTCGCGTTGTGCCACCGCGTAAGATGCAGCAATGGTGCGAGGAAGATTCCTCCGCCAATCCCAACGAGCCCTGCCAGATAGCCGAGCGGAGCTGCCGCGAACGGCATGAAACGCGCATATCGCGTTGGATTTGCATCCCCGCCCTGCCCGATGGGCAGCAGCATCGTCACACCCGTCAGCAACAGCGATGCTCCCAGCAAGAGCAGGAAAGAGGATTGCGAAATGGGCGTCATACCGCCCAGAAAGGCTGCAGGCGCAGCGAGAGAAGTCAGAATGATGGCACCGCGCCATGGAGTAATCGAAGCGCGGGCAAAACGGACCGAGCTACCCGTAACCACCACGATATTGCAGGCGAGCGCCACAAGCGGCAGCAGGCGGTAATCGAGGCCAGAGAGTGCCAGAAGCGCCGCATAGGTCGACCCGCCCCCGAAACCGACGGCGGCGTAAAGGAGAGCAGTAACAAAGAATGCGGCGACAAGCGCGAGCGGGACGAGACCTGCCATCAGACTGTCCCGCCCCGAATGCTCGTTGCCTCAGCGCGCCTCAGGCTGCGCCGTGGCAATGCTTGTATTTATTGCCCGAACCACACGGACACGGAGCATTGCGGCTGATTTCCATGTCGGCATAGGGATTGTGGGTGTCCGACCCGCCGGGGCCGACAGCAGCACGCGGACTACCGGCGAGCGAACCGAACAGTTCGGGACGGTCCATCGAACCGTCGCCGTCGTTCGAGTTTTCGAGGCCCGTCAGCGGATCGATGTGCCCGGTCAGGAAATCGGGGAGATCTGGCAGGCCCTGCGATTGAACCGGCTGCATGCGGATTTCGGCCAGCATCAGGATGCGCGTCACGTCTTCACGCAGGGTATCGAGCAGGCGCTCAAACAGGCCGAAAGCTTCCTGCTTGTATTCGTTGATAGGCTGCTTCTGCGCGTAAGCGCGAAGGTTGACGACCTGGCGCAGAGCATCGAGCGTCGCGAGGTGTTCCTTCCAGTGATGGTCGAGACGTTCGAGCAGGATGCCCTTTTCTGCCTGGCGCCAGTCTGCCGCATCGGCACCAGCCATCTTGCGCTCCATGATGGCATCGGATTCCTGACGCAGACGCTCTTCGATCAATTCCGGTTCGACGTGATCTTCCTCGATCCAGGAATCGATCGGCGGCGTCATGCCCAAAACGTCCTGAACCCGCTCCTTCAGTCCTTCGATGTCCCATTGCTCGGGATAGGAGCCGGGAGGGCAGGCGTCGGCGACGATCGAATTGATCGTGTCGTGGCGCATATCGACGACCACATCATCGACGCGGTCGGCTTCCATGATCTCGCCGCGCTGTTCGTAGATGACCTTGCGCTGGTCGTTCATCACGTCGTCGAACTGGACCACATGCTTGCGAACATCGTAGTTGCGCGCCTCGACCTTCTTCTGTGCCGTCTCGATGGCCTTCGAAAGCCACTTGGAGCCGATGGCCTCGCCGTCGGCGAGGTTCGAATTCATCATCTTGGCAAAGAGGGTATCCGGCCCGAAGATACGCAGCAGGTCGTCTTCGAGGCATAGGTAGAAACGTGACAGGCCGGGGTCGCCCTGGCGGCCCGAGCGACCACGCAGCTGGTTGTCGATACGGCGGCTTTCGTGACGCTCCGTACCGAGAACGAACAGGCCACCCGCTTCGAGGACCTGCTGCTTTTCAGCTGCGACTTCGGCCTTGATACGATCGATTTCGAGCTGCTTCTTCGGATCGTCGTCCGCGATATCGGCAAGCTCGTCCCCGATGCGGAATTCGACATTGCCGCCAAGCTGGATGTCGGTGCCGCGGCCCGCCATGTTGGTGGCAATCGTCACAGCGCCAAGACGGCCAGCCTGCGCCACGATATGCGCTTCGCGCTCGTGCTGGCGGGCGTTCAGAACTTCGTGCTTCACGCCTTCCTTCTCGAGGAACTGGCTGAGCAATTCGGACTTTTCGATCGAAACGGTACCAACGAGGACAGGCTGGCCGATCTCGTTCTTTTCCTTGATCGCTTTCGCAATGGCGGCAAACTTGTCGAGCGTGTTCTTGTAGAACTCGTCTTCTTCATCGATGCGCTGGACCGGAACATTGGTCGGTATCTCGACCACGTTCATCTTGTAGATGTCCCAGAATTCGGCAGCTTCGGTGGCGGCCGTGCCGGTCATGCCCGACAGTTTGGGATACATGCGGAAGTAATTCTGGAAGGTGATCGATGCGAGGGTCTGGTTCTCGGGTTCGATCGGAACGCCTTCCTTCGCCTCGACAGCCTGGTGAAGACCGTTCGACCAGCGGCGCCCGTCCATCATACGACCGGTGAATTCGTCGATGATTACGACCTTGTTGTCCTTCACGATGTAGTCGGTGTCGCGCTTGAACATGTGAACCGCGCGCAGCGCCTGGTCGAGGTGATGGACGACCTGCGTATTCTCGACGTCGTAGAGGTTCTGCGTTTCGAGCAGGCCCTTCTCCAGCAGGAGCTTCTCGATTTCCTCCGTGCCGTCTTCGGTAAGCTGGATAGAGCGGGCCTTCTCGTCCTTCTCGTACCATTCTTCCGGGATGGTCTTCACCACCTCGTCGATCGCGATGTAGAGATCCTGCTTGTCCTCGGTCGGACCCGAGATAATCAGCGGCGTACGTGCTTCGTCGATAAGGATCGAGTCGACCTCGTCGACGATCGCGAAATTGAAGGGGCGCTGCACCATCTGGCGGCGCTCGTGCTTCATGTTGTCACGAAGGTAGTCGAAGCCGAATTCGTTGTTCGTGCCGTAAGTGATATCGGCATTGTAGGCTTCGCGGCGCTCGAACTCGTTGAGGTTCGGGACGATCACGCCAACGCTGAGGCCCAGCCAGTTGTGCAGCTGTCCCATCCACTCGGCGTCGCGCCTTGCGAGGTAATCGTTGACGGTGACGACGTGGACACCCTTGCCTTCGATTGCATTGAGGTAGGTCGCGAGCGTCGCGACAAGGGTCTTGCCCTCGCCCGTACGCATTTCCGCGATTTCACCGCGGTGCAGGACGATACCGCCGACCATCTGGACGTCGAAATGCCGCATGCCGAGCACGCGGACCGATGCCTCGCGAATGGTTGCGAACGCTTCGGGGAGGATGTCGTCGAGTGATGCGCCGTCGTCGAGCTGGCGGCGGAACTTGTCCGTCTGCGCTTTCAGCTCGTCGTCGGAAAGAGCCTGTATCTGCGGTTCGAGCGCATTGATCTGGTTTACGACCTTGCCGATCGATTTGACGTAACGGTCGTTGGACGATCCGAATACGGACTTGAGTACGGTGTTGAGCATGTATGATGGTCCTGGTGGGCCGAATATGAGGAATGCGACCGCGCATGGATGCCGCGATCGCTGGAAACTGGTCAGAATATGGGGAAATGCGCGCTATTCGTAAGCGCGATCGGCACCGAACTGGACAGTTGGAATATAGACCCGAATGGTGCGGCGCGCCGATCCCAGAGGTTTGCGCGACGGCCTTTCGGTGCAAGGTGCTGTTTCCGAAGCGCAGGCGCATGCCTGTCCGCCTTCGGATTGTTCGGCCATGACGCTAGCGCCGATCTGGCCTGCAACGACGTCAGCCATAGCCGGGCTCGCCGGCGCGCCAAGGGCGGCAAGTCCGGTAAAGAGAGCAAGGCAGGCAAGAAGACGGCGTAACATTGCTGGCACGAGATAATAGCGCAGCGTTTAAAAGTCCACTTACGCCCGCAGGAAATCGTCAGCCATCAGTCCATGTCAGGAATTTCCATGACATCGGTGGAATAGCTCTGTGTAACGCGCCGACGCACCGGATTGCCGTTTTCGTCCAGAAATGGCTCGTATTTGGCATTCCTGGTGCATGGATTCTGGGCGAGCAGCGCCTTGGGCACGGTCCCTATCATGCCGCTGACTTCGCAATCCTCTACGGTCCCGTACTCGGTAACGGTGAAGGAAAAGGCCGCACCGAAAGCTTCGGGTGTCGGCCGCGCGTCGAGCTTCCATCGCACTGCCGTCTCGTATTTCGAAGCAATGGCTTCGCCCTTGGCATCGAACGCCGGCCTGAAACGGGCTCTTGATCGCACATTGCGGCATGTCGCAGTGTCGAGCTCGGAAGAACCGCTGCTTTCGGTGACGATACAATCGACCACTCGGCCGAACTTGTTGATCGTCAATTCGATCGCCGTCCTGCCCTCGTCCACTGCTCGCTTCGCTCTTGCCGGATAGTCGTTCCTCGCGATCCAGGCTGCCCGGTCGCCAAGCACTTCCGGTCCGGCAGGAAGCTCTGCGGGGGGATCGAATGCTGGCACTTGGAACTCTGGCGAGATCCGCACGACCGGCGTGTCATTCTTGGAATCTTGGCCAAGGGCGATGGTTTGCCCTGCGCAGACCGCGGATGCGACAGCGAGAATTCGAACATATTTCAGCATCATACGACCTCCCGGTCGCATCAATGCCCCCTATTCGTCCGAAAGCAAGCTTGTTCAGCACTTGTTGCTGGATTAACGGCGGGAACATGGATCTAGCCCCCTCGCCTCTCGCCGTTCCGTTTCCCGACATGCCCGCGATCGGGGGCGTGACGCTGCGTGTTGCGAATGCTCGCTACAAGGATTGGGGGCGCGCCGACCTGACTTATGCAGAGCTGGGCGAAGGAACCAGCGTCGCCGGCGTTTTCACGAAAAGTGCCTGCGCTTCATCGGAGGTCGAACTCGGCCGCGAGCAAGTGAAGGCGGGACAGGCTCGTGCGCTGATCGTCAACGCAGGCAATTCCAACGCGTTCACTGGATATCGCGGCCGCGAAGCTGTCGACCAGATCATGGAACAGGTTGCCGACCACCTGGGCTGCGCGCCGTCTCAAGTGTTCGTGTCTTCGACCGGGGTGATCGGCGTGCCTCTGCCGAAAGACAAGGCCCGGGAAGGCGTCGCAAAAGCGCTCGAAAATGAGCCGTGCAGCTGGGAAGATGCCGCCAAGGCCATCGGCACGACTGACACCTTTACGAAGGGTGCGACGGCCACTGCGGTCGTCGGCGGCAAGACCGTGACACTCTGCGGCATCATCAAGGGCAGCGGCATGATCGCGCCCGACATGGCGACGATGCTCGGTTACATCTTCACCGACGCTGCAGTCGAACCTGCCTTTCTTCAGCAATTGCTGAGCGCCGCCAATCGCGAGACATATTCCTGCATAACCGTTGATGGCGACACCTCGACCAGCGACACCGTTCTGGCATTCGCAACCGGAAAGGCCGGAAACCATCCGCTGTCAGGCTTTGGCGATGCAGGGGCAGACGCTTTCGCAGCAGCGCTGAGCGATGT
Organism: Altererythrobacter epoxidivorans; assembly: GCF_001281485.1. Taxonomy (NCBI): domain Bacteria; kingdom Pseudomonadati; phylum Pseudomonadota; class Alphaproteobacteria; order Sphingomonadales; family Erythrobacteraceae; genus Altererythrobacter; species Altererythrobacter epoxidivorans. The sequence continues at coordinate 906,187 of NZ_CP012669.1, read as the reverse complement.
TTGCCGCCAGCTTGCGCAGCTGGTCGTGCGCGACGGAGAAGGCGCGACGAAATTCATTTCCATCACGGTAACCGGAGCCGCTTCTGACGACAGCGCGCACCGTGTGGGGATGTCGATTGCAAATTCGCCGCTCGTGAAGACGGCAATTGCCGGAGAGGACGCCAATTGGGGCCGCGTCGTCATGGCCGTGGGCAAGGCCGGCGAACCTGCCGACCGCGACAAGCTTTCGATTGCATTCGGCGGTGTCTGGACAGCGCGCGATGGACTTCCGATAGCGGATTATGACGAAGCGCCGGTCGCAGAGCATCTGAAGGGCAAGCAGATCGACATTTCCGTCGATCTTGGCATTGGCGAAGGCAGCGCCACCGTCTGGACCTGCGACCTGACCCACGGATACATCAGCATCAACGCGGATTATCGCTCTTGAGCGCAGGACTCGATCGGGCCGTCCTCGACCTGGTCCGCCAGGTCAGCGAGACAATCATCCTGCCGCGGTTTCGCAATCTCTCGGCAAGCGACATCATCGAAAAATCGGCTGACGATCTCGTCACGATTGCCGATCGCGAAGCAGAGGACGCCCTCAACGAAGGGCTTGCCCGCATCGAACCCTCAATCGCAATCGTCGGCGAGGAGGCAGCACATGCCGACCCTTCGGTGTTGCAAGCACTTTCAGGCGATTGCTGGATTGTCGATCCGATCGACGGCACGCACAACTTCGCCCATGGCCAAGCGCCGTTCGGCATTCTTGTCGCACGCGCCGAAGGCGGCATTGCAACTTCGGGATGGATCTACGACTGCCTGACGGGTCGGTTCTGCAGCGCGCATTCGGGTGCAGGCGCCTTCGTTAATGAGGAAAGAATCGCGGCCCAATCGACTGGTACAACCCCTCCGATTGCCGCGATTTCTCGCCTGTTCCTGACCGAGCGACAATGCGCGGCTCTAGATCGCGAAATTGCGCCACATTACGGCATTGTCGACATCCCGAGATGCGCTGCGGAGCAGTACCCTCGCCTGGCTCTGGGCCAGAACGACGTTTCCAGCTTCGAGCGAACATTGCCGTGGGATCATGCCGCAGGTGTACTCTGGCTCAACGAAGCCGGGGGCAAGGCTGCGCGGCACGATGGCTCGCAATACCGTGTCGACGAATATGAAAAACCGGGCCTGATAGGTGCATCAAGCCCGGCTATCTGGGATGAATTTGCGAAGCTTGCGCTTGCAGCGCGGGTTTAAAGTTCGCCTTCAAGCCATGCCTTGAGCTGGCTTTTCGGGCGCGCACCGGTCAGTTCCGCGACCTTTTCACCGCCCTTGTAGAGCGCGAGGTACGGGATGCCCTGCACGCCGAGGCTGCCCGGGGTTTCCGGGTTGTCCATGATGTCCATCTTGGCGATCGTGACCTGGTCGGCAAGCTCATCGCTGATTTCCTCGAGCGCGGGTGCAATCATCTTGCACGGGCCACACCAATCGGCCCAGAAGTCGACGAGCACGGGCTTGTCGGACTGGAGCACATCGGACTGGAAGCTGGAATCGGTCACATTGACGGTGGCCATGGATAGATCTCCTGAATTTCTGTTGCTGCCAATTTAGGGAGCTTTTCGGTCGTCACAACGCCCCGAGAGGCAAACCTTTGCTAGTTTTCCTCAAACGCGGTCTTGAATGGCGCGATTGCACCGCTGTCCACGACGATCAGACGCGGGGCATGGGTATAGAGAAGGGCGGCAACTATCTCCCGATCCGGATAGATCTCGCCCAGGGCGGCAACATAAGCTGCTATCTGCCTCAATGTCGCTGCCGGAACGTCGTCCAGAGCTTCAGGCGGGCGGCGCGTCGTCTTGAAATCGACGACCGTGATCCGGTCCGCTTCTACCAGCAGCCTGTCGGCGATACCTGCGATGACCTCGCCGCCAACTCTCGCGGCGAGCGGCACTTCCGCCAAGGCTTCGGGTGCGAAAACGTGAGCAAAGTCGGGATGCTCGAGAACCTGCAACGAATGCTGCACGATTTCCGCGCGCGCGGCAGGCGTCATATCGGCAGCCTGTCTCGCCAGCCATGCGTCGGCAGCGCTGGCCCGTTCTGCCACTGTAACATCGGGCAAACGCTCCAGCAGGCGGTGGATCAGGACACCCCGTTGAGCAGCCGCTCGGGCCTCTGCAGGCGCCAACGGCGGATCTGCGGCCTGATCTTCTCCTGCCCCGGATGGCGCCAACGGACGCGGTGGCCGAGGCCCCGGACCGATCGGAGTCACTGCCCACGACGGGAGCGACGAAGCAGCGCTCTTGGCCGTATCGCGAGAGCTCACGACAGGCTCGGCCCGCTCGCCGATTTCCCTGCGAGCGCCCCACAGCTCGTCCGTCAGTCCATCCGCCCCGAACAGGGGGGCAAGCCGCGCATACCAGCTATCGATATGCGGCCCCTTCGCTTCGCGCGGCCCAAGCGAGCCGCCAATGAAAAGCGCTTCTTCCGCACGCGTCATGGCAACGTATAAAAGGCGCCAGTGCTCCTGCAATTCTGCTGCCGCCGCCGCTGCCTTGCTGTCAGAAAGAGGCCCCGCGATCTCTTCCTTCTTCAAGCCGGGAATGGGCACTTCCCGACCGGTCGAGCCGGGAAGCTGCTCATCGAGCGTAAGGTCCCCACCATCACTCGGAGCGCCGGTAGCATCGGCGAGGATGACAATCGGTGCCTGTAGCCCTTTCGAGCCGTGGACGGTCATCACGCGGACGAGATTGGACGCTTCACCCGCATCGCGCTTCAATTCCCCCTCGCCGACATCGAACCAATGGATGAAGCCGGCAAGGCTGGGAGTATGCACCGACTCGTATGCGAAGGCCGCATTGATTAGTTCGTCGATCGGATCGTTCGCCTCCCTGCCGAGCCGCGCGACGAGGTTTCGCCTGCCCTGCCACGGCCCGACGAGCATCCAGTGAAGCAGGGATTCGGGCGTATCGAAATCTGCGCGCGTCAGGAGGTCGCGCAGACGCGCCAAGGTTTGCGCGACCAAGGGCTCGCTGCTTTCGCGCAAATGGTGCCACAGCCTTTTCTTCTCGGGCCGCGGGCAATGGGCGAGAAGGTCGTCCTGGCTCCAGCCGATCAATGGCGACGACAAAAGGTTGGCGAGATTGAGATCGTCCAATGGCTGTGCTGCGAATCGCAGCCCCGCCATCAGGTCCTTCACGGCGAGGGGCGCGCCCAGCCTCAACCTGTCGACGCCAGCAACCGGAACGCCCTTCGCGTGCAATCGCGCGACGATCAACGAGGCGAGTTCGCGCCGCCTGCGAACCAGAACCATGATGTCGCCCGGCCCGGCGTTGCGCGGTTCACCCTTGGCAAGCGCGAAGGGCTCCTGTTCGCTCGTCCACCGCTGGACCTGGTCCGCGATCTTGTCGGCCAGCAAGCGGTCATGGCGGGCCAGCCAGTTCTGCTTGTCGTCGTCACCGCCATTGGCGCGCGCGTCGTGAACCGGCTCCCACATGGTCACCAGGCCTGGACGGTCCTGACCTTCGTGCTGGTGGTATTCCTTCAGCCCCAGCGCTCCGGGACCAATGGCCTCGATGGCCTGGTCGACAAAGCCGAGAACGCTTGCCGAAGTCCTGAAAGACTGGCCAAGATCGAGGTTGGAGAAGACCGGCATCCGGGACGAGCTTCGCATCCGGTCGAGGTTCTCTGACGCCGCGCCGATCATGGCTTTCACTCGCTGGCGTGCCTTCTCGAAGTTTTCAGGGCTGGTACCCTGGAAACCGAAAATCGCCTGTTTGTAGTCACCAACGGCGAAGATCGTGCGCAACCGGTTTCCGGCAGCACCCTCGCCCGCGAAGAAATCGTCGATCAGACCGTCGAGAACGATGTCCCACTGATCGCGATTGGTATCCTGCGCCTCGTCGACGAGGATGTGATCGAAACGCCGGTCGAGCTTGTACCGGATCCAGTCGGCGCTGGCCTGTTCCTTAAGCAGGATGGCCGCGCGAAAGATGAGGTCGTCGAAATCGAGCAGCCCCTCCCGCGTCTTGGCATCGTCCCATGCCAGGGCGAATTTCCGCCCGAGTTCCAGCGCGGGGGCGAGGAAGTCCGCCAGGTCCAGTAGTGTCCGGAACGACCGTATCAGGTCGATATGTGCTTTCACGCGATCGATGTAATTGCCGTATTCGGCGTCGCGTTTCAGCACATTGGCCAATTGCTTCGGTGCATCGGTCGTCTTGGTGAAAAGGCCGAAATAAAGATCGTCGATGGACTGGGCGCGTCCGACGGCATCGGCAGATAGCCACGCGGCAATGGCTTCGCTCCCCTCCCTACCGGCTTTCGCGTCCCATTCGCTCAAGGTCTGCCAGCAGCGTTTCAGGCTTACAGTGTCGAACGTCACATCGTCGCACATTTCTGCAATGTGCTTTTCACTCGCATCGCTGGGCAGGCCCAGAAGCTGGAGGACTTGCGCGCGCATCGGCGGCTGCCATGCCGTCCGGCCGAACCAGAGCGATCGCTGTTTGGCGCAGCGCATCAGCCATGCTCGCAGCGCATCGGGATCCTTGCGACAGGTAAAATCGGCAACGGCATCGAGCGTGGCGACGTCGTTTGTCCGTTCGGCTTCTGCAAGCATGTCAGCCAGGACATCGCTTGCCAGGACTTCACGCTCGCGATCCTCCATCGGCCTTGCGCCGGGGATCAATTCGGCCTCGTTGGGGAAATTGGCTAGCAGCCACTGCGAGAAAGCGTGGATCGTGTCGATCCTGAGCCCGCCACCGGGGCAATCGAGCACGCTCGCAAACAAGGTCCGCGCCCGCTCCCTCGTTGCCGGATCATAGGGTGCCCCGAGATATTCGAGCTCGTTTTGCAGCGTTATGTCATCCAGCCTGACCCACCGCGCCAGCACGGAATTGATGCGCACCGCCATTTCGGCAGCCCCCGCCTTGGTAAAGGTCAAGCAGAGGATTTCGGACGGATCGACCTCGGGTCTAAGCAAGAGCCGCAAAACGCGCGCGGAAAGAACCTGCGTCTTTCCTGTCCCGGCAGAGGCAGAGAGCCATACGTTACGTTCCGGATCGACCGCCAGTCGCTGGTTGCCGTGCAGGGGAAGGACCGCGCCGCTCATTCACCGCCCTCCCCGCTTTCGCCGTTGTCGAGATCGACCACACGGATTTGCCATTCCTCGAGGCGCATCAGCTGATCGAAATCAGTGTAGCCTGGATAGTCGGGGTTCTCCTTGGCGGTGAACGGATCCGTGCCCTTGACGAAGCGACTGATCGCTTCTTCCAGAAACTGTTCATGCCGCGGCAGGAACTCGTCTGCAGTCAGCCCCGACCGTTTGCCACCTGTTTTCAGCGGCTCGTCAACGAACCCGAAATCGCCATCGTTTTTGGCGAGCGACCAGTACTCGAACGTATTTGCTTCACCGGTGAGCCCCTCGAAGTCGCCTTCTCTTGCAATCAACCCCAGAAGACCGAGCTGGAGCGCGTATCCGGCCTCTACCTTGGCGGCTGATGGCGGTTGTCCCGTCTTGTAGTCGACAATGGCAAGCGTCCCGTCCGGCATCCTGTCGATACGGTCGGCGCGGCCATAAACTCGCACACCGCCGTAGGTCATGGAGCCTTTGCGCTCGACGCCGATGACCGTGCGCCCTTCCGCTTCAAGCCGCGCAATTTCGTCGCCGATCCATTGCAGTGCTGCGAAAAGGCGCGGTTGCCACAATCCGCGCACCACCGGATGGAGGTTGCTTTCGCGCAAGAGCTGCGCCGCTATCGGAAGGATCGGCGTCTTTGGATCCTTCTCGCGGGCCTTATGCCAGACCTCCAGAACCTTATGCGCCAATGTTCCCTGCAAAGCCGGGGTCGCATCCGCCTCGAGCGGGTCGAGCGGTCGAAGCGCGAGGATTTCCTGCGCGTAGAACTGGTAGGGGTCGCCAAGAAGGCGGTCGAGCGCGGTCACCTTGATCGGGACATCGCGCAATTCGCCTTTCGGATTGGGACGGGGGCGCGGATAGGGCTCGGCCGCGGGAGTCTCTCGGTCCAGCTGTCCTGCCATTGCCGTGATGTCCTTGTCGCGATGCCGGTCGGCATTTTCGCTCAACAAGGCCTCGATCCTGAGGACGAAGCGCGACGGGATGGTTGGACCGTCCATGTCACGCTCTGCCCTGCTCAGCACCACTTCAGGCGCTCCGAGCGCACCTGCCAGGTCGTGCGCGGACAGCCCGATGCGGAAGTCGGCACCCGGAACGCCCAAGGCTCTCAGGATAGGCGGCGCCAGCAGGGAATCTGTCACCGATGCGCCCGGCCAGGTGCCCTCGTTCAGTCCGCTGCAGATCACCAGATCGGCACGGGTCATGCGGGATTCGAGCAAGCCGTAGATCGCGACGCGAGGATGGCCTCCGTAAGGTGGCCGCACCGCAACTTGCTCCATTGCATCGCTCAGAACCGCATGGATCTCGCCTGTCTCCACGGTGGCTTGGGTCGCGAGCGAATTGGCCCTCAAGTCCTCGATAAAACGCGAAAGTGCGCGGCCGTCTTCCTGAGCCCACAACCCCTCACCGGCAAGCGCTTCACCTGCGGTGGCGAGGCAATCGAGGACTTCGGCGAGCGGCGCATCTGCTTCCAATGCGCCGAGTTGAGACAGGATAGGCAGGACCTCCTCATCCCACCACTCGGCGACACCGGCGTCTCCGGCGGCTTGCGTCAGCACAGCCAGCCCCGGCAAGGGCTTCGGCCCCCGCAGACGCCGCTCGAACTGGCGAAGATTTGCCAGCCATTCGCGTCGCTCCTCACCCCGCCTGACGAGTGGATGAGCAAGCGCCGCGACCATCTGCACAGGTGCAAAATCTTCGGTAACGGCCTCGGCGAGTTGCAGGATGAAACGTCCCGCAGCAGTCAGGTTCAGCGGCCTGCCTGCCGTATCATCCGCAGCGATATTCCAGCGTTCGAGATGACGCACGACCCTGCGTGCCAGCGCGCGGTCCGGCGTCACGACTGCAACCCGCTTTTCAGGTGTCTCCAACGCCTGCCGCACGAGCAAGGCGATAGCCTGCGCCTCCTCCTCGCTCGTCGGCATGGTCAACAGGCGCACGCCGGAAAGACGGCGCTTCTTTGCCTCAAGATCGACCCATGACTTGCTTGCTTCGGGAGGAAGAAAGAGCGTCGAGATGGCATGTGTTCGCTCGGGCGAAGCAGCGCCGATCCCTTTGCGGTGCCACTGCTGCACTTCCTCGCGATTGGCGTTCATGCGGTTGAGGAGCAACTTCAAATGGTATTGCGGATGCGTCAGCGCGTCTCCGCGTGCGAAGACTGGTCCGTCCGGCTCTTTCGCCTGTCCTGCAAGACCAAGTTCGTCCCAGGCTGCGCCATCCATGGAAAGGTCGAGGTCCGGCAGGATCACGGCTCCGTCCGGAAGCAATGAAATCGATCGCAGCATGCGCGCCAGCGCTGGCGAGGCACTGGTGACGCCTGCAGCGATTATCGGCGTGTCCGGCGGAGTTTCGCGCCAACGACGGGCAGCTCGTTCGAACAGCATGTTTCGACGCGTCGCCGCATCGACTTCGCCCCGTTCTTCAAGCCTGCTGCGCCAACGCGCCTGGACACGTGCGAACAGGCGGATCGAATCCTGCCAGTGCCCCGACAGATTGCCGAGCATGTCGAGGACCTTTGCGCCGGTCAGATCGTCCGGAGTGATTTCCTCAACCAGCAGACGATCCATCGTCGCAGCGGTCTCGCGCGCCAATCGCATCAGGCCGGCGCTGCCGGGGAGCGGCCTGCCAAGCTCTTCGATTTCGATTTTGAGCAGTCCCGCCAGTTCGAGCCAGCGCCTCATTGGATCGACGGCCGGAGGAATATCACTGGCACCTAGCGGGTCGATCAAAGAACCTAGGGTCTCGTCGAGATCGAGATCGCCGACCATTGCCATCCGCGGCATCAGCAATCCCCGGAGCCCTTCTTCACCAGCCAGCCGGATAAAAGCTTCGCTTACTGTCCGGGCCGCGCGGCTCGACGGCAGCAACAGGGTCAGCCGGGATAATCCGAGATCGCTGTCGAAGTGGCGCGCAAACAGCCCTGCCACCAGTGCATCCGCAAAACCTCGATGGGCAGCGATCGAATAGATGTTGGGGTGGCGCGCCTCAGCCACGCGCGAGCGCGTCTTCCGTCGGCTTGATCGCCTGCGGAGTGCCTACTTCGAACCAGAGGCCGGTAAAGCTTGCACCGAACAGCCTCCCCTCTTCGATCGCCCGGTTCCAGAGCACATTCGTCGAAAAATTGCCTTCCGGCGCATCGCGCAGCAGCCGGTGGGAGACAAGCTGGATCCCGGTATAGATGAACGGCGCAACCCTGCCCGGCTTGCGCCGTGATAGCCGGCCAACCGCGTCCATGTGAAAGTCGCCCTGGCCGTTGAAATTGACCGCACGCGTATGAGGGACCACCAGCAGCAGCGCGTCCATCTCGTTCGGATTCCAGCGGTTCGACAGGTCGTGAAATCCGGAGGCAGGTCCGTCGAGCCAGATGTTGTCCGCGTTGAGACAGAAAAACGGATCAGGTAAATGGTCCTTCGCCTTGATCATACCGCCGCCCGTCTCGAGGAGGAGATCACGCTCGTCGGATATGATGATCGAAGGGGACTCGCGCTCCGTGATGTGGGCTTCAAGCGCATCGGCGAGATAGTGTACATTGACAACGGCCCGACTGACGCCTGCCTCGGCCAACCGGTCGAGTGCATGGTCGATCAGAGGCTTCCCCGCCACCCGAACCATTGGCTTGGGCTGTGTCGCGGTAAGAGGTCGCATTCGCTTGCCGAGCCCGGCGGCCATCACCATCGCGGTATCGCTCGCCAAGCCGCTCATTTTACCTCACCGCCCAGCTTGGCTCGCAATTCGGCCGGGATATTGGCGTCGAACCAGTGTGCCACCGGAGCCAGCGCCGGATGCGCCAGGTCCCGCTCCATCGCTTCCCACACGCGGGGGATGAAGTCGAGGTATCGCGCCTTGCCGTCACGTTTGTAGAGACGCGTGAAAATGCCCACGATCTTGGCATTACGCTGCGCTCCCAGCCGGGCATAGTCGGCTTCGAAATCCTCGCTTGCATCTGCCGACGCAAGATACCGGTCGAGCATCGCACGCTCAAGTTCGACCGAAACGTCCCGTCGTGCGTCCTGCAGCAGGCTGACAAGATCGTAGGCGGGATGACCTACAAGGGCGTCCTGGAAATCGATCAGTCCCTGCGGTGCGCCTTCTCGCGGATCGCCAAGAAGCATGATGTTCTCGGCGTGATAGTCGCGCAGCACCGTTACCCCTGGGTCTTGCCGTTCCAGCATGGGCACCAATGCATCCTGCCATGCAGAGCGATACGCACTTTCATCCACTGACAAGCCGACCGCGGGGCAATACCATTCGGTGAATAATCCTGCCTCGCGCTGGTAAACTTCCATGTCATAGGGCGCGAATGGACCGGCGGGCTTGTCGTGCAGCTCGACCAGCGCATCGATCGCGCCTGAATAGGCCGAATGCTCGCCGTCAGGCTGCAGATCGAGCCAGTCGCGCATTCGGTCATTGCCGAAATCTTCCAGAAGTATCCATCCAGCCGCTGGATCGGCGGCATAAACCTCGGGTGCGCGAAGGCCGTGACCCGTCAACCAGCTGCCCACTTTCAGGAACGGTTCGGGATCCTCGTGCGGCGGAGGTGCATGCATAAGCATTGCGCCCTCGTCGCCCCTTCGGATGCGAAAATAGCGGCGGAACGACGCGTCGCCCGGGATAGGGTCGATTTCGCAATCTCCCCAACCCGCGACGTGCAGAAACTCATGAATTCCTTCGGGAAGTGCGCTCATGGCATCCGACCTACCCAATTTGCCCCCCCTTCGACAGTCGCAAGACGGCCTTCATCCTCAATTTCGAGATTGATCGAAAGGCATCCCGGCTCTGCTGAGAAACCTCCGGCCTTTTCGGGCCATTCCGCGATCAATACCCGCCCTTCGCGATAGTCGTCGAGGCCAAGCTCTACCGCCTCCGATGGATGGTCGAGACGATAAAAATCCGCATGGGCGGCCGCTACCTTCATGGCCGGATCGTCGTAAGTCTCGATGATCGTGAACGTCGGAGACGGGACATCGCCCGTGTGACCCAATGCAGAAAGGATGAACCGAGCGAGAGTGGTCTTTCCCGCACCGAGATCACCCGTCAACGAGACGACGTCGCCGCTCGCAACTCGCTCTGCAATACGAGCGCCCAAGCGTTCCATCGCGGCAAGGTCCGGCAACTGCTCGATCATGGTAGGAGGATGATCGCGGTCGTCCCCGCGCCCGGTTCGCTCTGCAATGTCAGCGTTCCGCCATGCGCTTCTACCAACTGGCGTGACAACGGCAGGCCCAGGCCCTGGCGACGTTCGACGCTGCCATCGGACGATGCGCGAAGACCGCCGAGTGCGCGCGCCAGCTCTTCCTTAGTCATGCCCGGGCCATTGTCGGACACGACGATCCTTGCACCCTCCCGCGTCTTTGCAACATCGACGAGGATCTTGCCGCCGCGCGGAGTGGCAGCGATCGCATTATCGACAAGGTTGCCGATCACACGGCCAAGCTGCCGCTTGTCAGCTTCTACCACGCCGCCTGCATTGCCACGGAGGTCGAGCGAAAGGCCGCCCGATACGATCGGCTCTTCACGCCCTCGCACCACTTCGGTGACGAAGGGCAGAAGTTCGAGACGTTCCTTGCTGAGCGGCAAAAGTCCCGCCTCGCTCTGCGACAGATCGAGCACGTTTTCGACCTGGTCGGTCAGGCGAGCCACCGATTCCAGGATGGCATCGGTGTATTCGGCCATCTGGTCGGACACGGGGCCTGCCGCACCGCTCTTTATCAATTCGGCAAAGCCACCGATCGACGTCAAAGGCGTGCGGAATTCATAGGACATGTTGGCGAGGAAGCGCGCCTTGACCGCGTCGGCCTCTTCCAGCGCGGCATTCCGTTCGCGCAGCGCATTTTCGGCCTTCTGGGAATCGGTGATGTCGAGGACGGTCAGCAGGCCGTTACCATCTGGCAGCGGAACACCAGCAGCCTCCAGAGTTCGACCATCCGAAAGCTCGATCCGGCCACCCTTCTCCTTGCGATCCAGCGTGGCAGCCCGGATGATCTCGCCGATCGTCTTTGCGCGGGCGGGCCGAGCAAGATTTGGTGCAATCAATTCGAGCAACTGATCCGCGCTCGGGTGCGAATCGAGTTTCTCTTCCGGCAAGCCCCACGTGCCCGCGAAACTGCGGTTCCACAGCTGGAGAGAGCCATCCGGTGCGAAGACCGCAAGCGCTTCGAACAGGCTGTCGAGCGTGGCTGTGCGGGTCCTCAGGAGGGTGTCACGCGTCGCCGAAAGCGCAAGCTGTTCGGTGCGATCCTCTGCAATCATGACGAGGCCGCCGTCAGGCATAGGCTGCGCGACAATGCGAAGGTGCGTGCCGCCGGGAAGCGGCCAAGCTTCCTCGAGCGCCTCTTGTGCAGCGAACCATTCGACATGTTCGCGCCGCCACGCGGGAAAGTCGCGCACTTCAGGCGTCCGGCGCTTGTCGCGAGCGTCGCTCAGGAAACGGTCGAACGTCACGCTTTCGCCGACGATGTCCGGCGAAAGGTCGAACTGGCGCAGGAACGGCTGATTGGCGAAGACAAGCTTTTCGCTCGCATCGAATTGCGCAACGCCGACACTGAGCTGGTCGAGCATCGCACGCTGCGCCTTGCGGAAGGCCCGGAATTCCCGCCGCTGCGCTTCCAGATCTTCGATATCGATCGCATAGCCTGCGACGCCTTCGCTTCCGAGTGGCAGGTCGCTGACCCGGAATGACCGACGTTCGCCACGGATCGTAACCGGGACAATTCGCTCGGTTGCCATGCCCTGCTGCGCCGCCTGCGTCGCAATCTGTGCGGGGCTGAGTCCATCGACGGGTTCGATCAGTTCGACCTGGTTTGAAACGACATTCTCGGCCGATTCGACGCCAACCGCCTCGACATAGGCCTTGTTCACCAGCCGCAAACGACCTTCCGCGCCGCGAAACCACATCGGCATCGGAGCGGCCTCGATCAGCCCGACAAGGGCAGCGAAATCCCCCTTTGCGCGCGATGCCTCTTCCCTCAGTCCGGCAAGTTCGTGCTCACTTTCGGAGAAATCAAAAACCCACACCAGGGCGGCTCCGCCCGGCGAGATGCGCGCATCTGCCAGTACTCCGCGCAAGGCGAGGCTCCGATTGGAGCCTGGCGGCGTCACAACCATGCGGAACGGGGCTGCGGACTTTTGCGTCGTACGCACAAGCGCCGACAATTCTTCCAGCTGCGTTACTGATAGCCCACTACCGTTGCCCGGTGCGATCTCGCTGAGAAACTGCGGCATCGAATCGAGCCCGAGCCAGCGAGCCAGGCGTTCGGGTGCCTCTATCTTTCCGTCTGCGCGAACGAGCATCGGAATGGCCGGCCCTTCGTCCAGCATCTTGCTCATACGCTTCATGCTGGTCCGCATGGCATCGTAACGACGCGAACGACGAGAGGCGCGCACCATCATCACCGCAGCCGCAACCGTCCATGCGGCCAGCAGCAGACCAATCAGAGTCAGTGCAATGGGCGAAAATTCCATGAGCTTCCAGCTATGCTCGCACCGGCATCAAAGCAATGGTCGATACACGGAAAAGCCCCCGCAAATGCGAGGGCTTTCCATTCTTTAGCGACGAGCTGCAAAAGCCTAGTAGCGATAATGCTCCGGCTTGAACGGGCCATCCACAGGCACGCCGATGTAGTCGGCCTGCTTTTGCGACAGCTTGGTCAGCTTGACCCCCAGCTTGTCGAGATGAAGCGCGGCCACCTTTTCGTCGAGATGCTTGGGCAGGACATAAACGTCGTTTTGGTACTCGCCAGCCTTGGTGAAGAGCTCGATCTGGGCCAGCACCTGGTTGGTGAAGGAACAGCTCATCACGAAGCTCGGGTGACCGGTTGCACAGGCAAGGTTCACCAGTCGTCCCTTGGCAAGGACGATGATTTCCTTGCCATCGGGGAACTTCACCAGATCGGTGCCTGGCTTGAGCTCTTTCAACTCGTAATTGTCGAGTGCGCTGATCTGGATCTCGCTGTCGAAGTGGCCGATGTTGCAGACGATGCTCATCGGCTTCATTGCCTTCATGTGTTCGGCGGTGATGACGGCTTCGTTGCCGGTCGTCGTCACGAATATGTCGGCGCGCTTCACTGCATCTTCCATGGTGACAACCTCATACCCTTCCATCGCTGCCTGAAGCGCACAGATCGGATCGATTTCGGTTACGAGAACGCGTGCGCCCCCATTGCGGAGCGACTGCGCGCTGCCCTTGCCGACATCGCCGTAACCGGCAACGCAGGCGACCTTGCCCGAAAGCATTACGTCGGTTGCGCGACGGATCGCGTCGACCAGCGATTCACGGCAGCCGTAAAGATTGTCGAACTTGGACTTGGTGACGCTGTCGTTCACGTTGATTGCGGGGAACGGCAGCTTGCCCTGCTTGGCAAGGTGATAAAGGCGATGAACGCCGGTTGTCGTTTCTTCGGAAACGCCGCGGATATTCTTCACCGATTTCGTCAGATAGCCAGGCTTCGCCTTGAGAAATGCCTTGAGCGCACGCTGGAATTCGATCTCCTCGGCATTTGCAGGTGCGGGCATCTCTTCGCCTGCTTCGATACGCGCGCCCCACAGGGCAAACATCGTCGCGTCACCGCCGTCATCGAGGATGATGTTGGCGGTAAGGTCGGGATCGGCATCGGTCGACCAATCGAAAATGCTGCCAACGTAGTCCCAGTAATCGGAGAGGCTTTCCCCCTTGACCGCGAAGACCGGGATACCCTGGTCCGCGATCGCCGCTGCGGCATGGTCCTGCGTCGAGAAGATGTTGCAGGTCGCCCAACGGACTTCAGCGCCGAGTGCGACAAGCGTTTCGATCAGGACGGCGGTCTGGATCGTCATGTGCAGCGAGCCGGTGATGCGTGCGCCCTTCAGCGGCTGCGCACTGCCGTATTCATCGCGCAGCGCCATCAGGCCGGGCATTTCCGTTTCGGCAATGGCGATTTCGTCGCGGCCATACTGGGCGAGCGAAATGTCCTTGATGATGTAGTCGTGCTTGGCTTCGGCCACGCGGCTTCTCCTGAAATCATGCAATTGCGCCCGGCGATTGCGGGCTTCCCAATTGGCCGCGCGTCTAGCGGCTGGAGACTGGCGAATCAAATATAAAGCGATCTTTATATGATGCGTTGTTGCGGACCTGCGGCGAGGCCCTATATCGGAGGCCCAAGGACGGGATCAGGAAAGGATATTTCACGATGGCAATTTCGGTTGGGGACAAGCTTCCCGAAGTGACTCTGGTCAAGGCGACCGAAAACGGACCGGAACAGGTGAACTCGAGCGAATATTTCGCCGGCAAGAAAGTTGCGCTGTTCTCTGTCCCGGGTGCCTTCACGCCGACATGTTCCGCGCGCCACCTGCCGGGCTATGTCGAGAAGTCAGAAGAGCTCAAGGCCAAGGGCGTCGACGAAATCGTCGCAACTGCGGTCAACGATGCTTTCGTCATGGGCGCTTGGAAAGCGTCTGCCGGTGCCAACGACATCACCATGCTCGCAGATGGCAATGGCGACTTCGCCGAAGCTGTCGGCCTGACCATGGACGGTTCGGGTTTTGGCATGGGCAAGCGAGGACAGCGTTATTCGATGGTGATCGAAGACGGCGTGGTGACGGAACTCAACGTCGAAGCACCGGGCGATTTCTCGGTCTCGAGCGCGGAGCACATGCTCGGCCAGCTCTGATACCTGACCAACTGAGAAGCTTTGAAAGGCTCGCCAGCTTCAGGTTGGCGGGCCTTTCTTCTTGCGCAAATGAGATCAGGGAAGCGCGTAAGTCACGGTCGACTGCGCGACGATGTGACTTTCCTCGCCCTGCCATAGCCGGACATCGACGCTCGCCAGCTTGCGGCCCAGCTTGAGCAGGGTCGCGTCTGCAAAGACGTCTTCCTTTTGCACGCCGCGCAGGAAGCTCATGTTGAGATTGCTGGTGACTGCCATCGCGACCGGACCGATATGCGCCAGGATCACGGCATAGGCGGCGCGATCGGCGAGGCCCATCTGCGTGGGACCCGAAACGAGTTCTCCCGGACGCAGCATGGTTTCGTCGGGCACAAGCTTGATGCGAAGGAAACCTGGCTCGAAGCGGTCGAAGATGAAGTTGCGCTGCGGGTCGCCGGGGAACGCCTCAACGAAGAAATCCGACAACTCTTCCGCTGTCATCCTGAGTTCGAACGAACGCGCCATTTAGCCCCTCCCCAGACGGTCTATCTAACCGTAGCCCATCAGGCCCAGCACTTCCTTGCGGCTACGCTGGTCTTCGAGGAAGCAGCCGTGGAGGCGGCTCGTGATCATGCCGACGCCGGGTGTGCGGACACCGCGGCCTGTCATGCAGCCATGCTGCGCTTCGATCACGACAGCAACGCCATGGGGTTCCAGATTGTCCCAGATGCATTGTGCGACTTCTGCCGTAAGGCGTTCCTGGATCTGTAGCCGCCGCGCAAAGCCGTGCAGCACGCGGGCCAGTTTCGATATGCCCACCACCTTGTTTTTCGGCAGATATGCGATCGCTGCCTTCCCGGTGATCGGGGCCATGTGGTGTTCGCAGTGGCTCTGGAAGGGGATATCTTTCAACAGGACGACTTCATCATATCCGCCGACCTCTTCAAAGACGCGGCTGAGATGGATTGCAGGATCTTCCTGGTAACCCTGGCAGTACTCAAGCCATGCCCTGCCGACACGCTTGGGAGTATCGAGCAAGCCTTCGCGTGACGGGTCATCGCCTGCCCATTCTATCAGGGTGCGGATCGCGTCCTGCACGTGGGCGGGCACATCCGGCTTGCTCGGCAAACCGGGGTCGTCAGAATATCCGTCTCCGCAGCTCACTGGCCCTCTTTCCTCTTCACTCTCTTGCGCACCCTGTCGAGCAAGCTTCCTTTGCGGAAAAGTCCGCCGGACGCAAATGGCTCGAACATGTCATCGGGTCTTTCCGGATCGAGCAATTGTGATCCGGCGAGGGTTTCTTCGACTTCGTTGAGTTCGGGGATCTGGAAACGCCGCAACTGACGACCATGCCGCCGGCCGAATTCCTCAATCACCTCCGTCATGCTTTTTGCATTGTCGAGGATGTCGCCAATGGCATCTTCGTCGATCCCGCAGTGCTCCGCGATCAGTGAATGGCGCAAGGCCTTGATAGCATCCTCATGGCCCTTCCCCATGTTCGCATCGCGCCTGCAATCGATGAAAATGTCGGATTCGCTGTCGAGCCCCATCGAACGGTTGTTAAGATTGGCAGAGCCGATTCGCAGGATCTCGTCATCGACAATCGTCAGCTTTGCGTGGACATAGATCGGTGTCTCGCCGGAATAGGGTACGAAAAGGTGAAATCGGTCCTTGTGATCGACCTCTTGGAGCATCCTCGCGAGGCAGGCGCGCGCATGGTCCATCGCCTGCTGTTCCAGCCAGCCCTCAGCCGTTTCGGGATGCACGATAACGATTTCTGGCGGATCGTCTTCCTTCAGCCGCTCAGCGATCGCCTCGGCAATTTTTCGCGACGTGAAATACTGGTTTTCAATGTAGATAAAGCGCTTGGCACATTTGATATGCTTTAGCGCCAACTCCTCGATCTCGTTCACCGCACAAACGCCCTCGTATTCGGCGCGAGTCCGGGCAATACCGATTTCGACATTCTCAAAATCGACCTCGAGTTTTTCGGGCCATGGGCTTTGTTCGGGCGGATCAAATTCCACCAAGGGTTCGGCCCCTGCCCTCACCCAGCGGGCCTGGCACAGATCGGATAGGGCAACGGCGACGTCACCTTCCATCATGACGGTAATGTCATGCCACGGACCGTAGGGCGAGCCACCAGGCTGCCGCCGACGCGGGTCCTCTTCTCGGTGTGAGCGCGTGTCCCAACGGTCGTTGGTCATGTCGATGCCGCCGCAAACTGCGAGCTTGCGATCCAAGACGGCAATCTTTTGATGATGAGAGCAACCGATAGGGTGCTTGGTATCGAATTTGAAGTTGAGCTGGCGCTTGGGCCACATGCGCATGATGTCGAGCGTCATCGACCCGCGCGTGAGAAGCTGGATGAACGACAGTCCCCACTTGAGGACGTTGACCTCAAGTTCCTTGCGGTTGCGGGCAAGCCACAACAGGAAGCTGCCCAAACGCGAGGGGTAGTCGGCGTTGAAGGGGCGATGATACCAGCGCCGACCATGCGTCAGGTGGATCCTCGTGTCGAAGTCCCACCCGATCAGCATGATCTGGCGCTGCGCATTCAGCATCGCCTGCTGCATGTGCGCGAAATAATTCTCGGCATCTACGATGACGCCGACGCGCGCGGCGTGGGCGTAACGCCACACACCGGTTTCGACCGATTCGTCTCCGTCCGGCCGTTTCAGCTCGGCTTCGCTCAAGACTGCCCCCTCGACCTGCCGCCTATTCCTTGGCGTCTTCCTTCTTCTCGGGAGTAACTTCGGCAGAAGCTTTCTCTTCTTTCTTCCGACGCTCGAACACCTGCTCCATGTGGCGGGTGTCTTCATCCGTCAGGTAATTTTCGAAGTCGGGGAAATGCTCTTCCTCCTCTTCGTCGATGTGGTGGCGGTAATCGTGCGCGAAGGTCTTGAACTTCGTCAGCCAGCCACCTTCCGACATATCGGTCGCTGCCAGGTCGTTGAGCGCCTCGTCGATTTCGTGGTGCTCGGCAACCGAGTGGCGCGTCTCGTCAGTGGTCGGCGGCTTGCGCAGCATGGTCGAATAAAGCGCCTGCTCTTCCGCTGCAGCGTGTGCCTTCAGTTCCTTGGTCAATTCGGTGAAGAGCTCCTTGCGCTCCTCGGTTTCGCCGCTCGTTTCGAGCAGCTTGTCCAGCAGCTCGCGATGACGGTCGTGATCCTGCTTCAGGCGTTCGAAAATTTCGGTCGTGTCGGACATGGGTGTCTCCTGAATTGGTTTGTTAATCCAACCGACAGAGAGCCACCGGGTTCCAGCGCCCATCCGAAGAATCGCGGTGCGGACGCCGAAACCAAAAAAGCCCACCCCGCAAGGGATGGGCTTTCTTGGCGCGCCAGGAAGGATTCGAACCTCCGACCGCCTGATTCGTAGTCAGGTACTCTATCCAGCTGAGCTACTGGCGCGCGGTGAGGGGCGGCACATAGGCAGGGTTTTCCGGCTTGGCAATCCCTATCGACCCTCTTTTTCAAACAATCGTGCTGCCAGTGCTACGTCGAGCGGTGGCTTCTCAAGTTCACCGACCTTTACAGGTTCGAACCAGTCGATCGCTCCACCTTCCAATGCGGCCGGGACGCCACTCCAACTACGTATGGTGTAAAGGAGGATGACAATCCCCGATCCACCGTTTTCGGCCATGTCATGCGCGAATCCGCATGGCTCGCAGTGCATCGGATTGACCTCGATTCCGAGCTCTTCGGCCAGCTCGCGAACCAGCGCAAAGCACGGATTCTCGCCGCTTTCGACCTTCCCACCGGGGAATTCCCACAAGCCGCCGTGGTGCTTGTGATGGGGCCTGCGGTGCATCAGCCAGCGCCCGCTGTCATCCACGAGCGCTCCTGCCACGACCAACTGCAATGTCGGAAAATTTTGCAACTCGAGCGCCCTTCTCAACTCTTTCTTAACTGCTGGGGTCCAAAACGGAGAAGTCAGGAACGTAATGACAGGTGTTTCATGCTTTTGGTCAAAATTCTGAAGAAGATCGGAACAGACGAAAGCGGGAGCACCGCTGTCGAATACGGACTGATCGCGAGCTTGGTCGTGATTGCTTCAATCGGTGCGTTCGAGGCTGTTGCCAACGAGAACACCGGTTTGTGGGCGGTCGTCAAAACCAAGGTCACGGCCTCGATGGGCACTTCGTAACTTTTCCGAAAGGTCCTGAATTAGGATTTTCTCAACAGCTGCGAATTATCGGGGAAATCGTCTGTTCGAAAATTTTTACGAGCGGGCACGGGTACCGAAGACTGAACCAGGAGACTACACATGAAGTTCATCAACAAGCTGCTCCGTGACGAGCAGGGCGCAACCGCCATCGAATACGGCCTGATCGCTGCTCTGATCGCTGTCGCTGCGATCACTGCAATGCAGAGCCTCGGCAACGAACTCAGCACGACCTTCTCGACCGTTTCGACGAAGCTCGGCGAGTCGAACACCGTTTCGTAAGAAACGCGTCAGTCGTAAAAAAGAGAGCGGCGGGGTCCAACCCCGCCGCTTTTCTTTTGCGCGCTCGAGATTTGCGAGCGCTGGCTTGTTCGCGATCGCTCAGCGAGAGCGGATCACGACCTTCACCTTTTCGCCGACCCGGACCGTATCGTTCGCACCAAGCGAATTGAGCACGCGGAAACGTGCCTCCTGGCCGCTGCTGTAAGCCATGCGGCTGGAGATCGAGGCGACGGTGTCGCCGCTGCGCACCGTGTAGATGTCGATTTCACGCGGAATTACTGCTGCAGCTTCGGTCGCGGTTATGCGGCGCATCGAATTGAACATCGAAGAAAACACATTCGAACCGCCAGCAGGCGTGATCGCGACGAAATGATAGGCCGTATTGTTCGAGAACTCATAGGCGAACACAACGACATCGACCTGGCTTGAGCCATTGCTGACCCTGGCAGTGCCATAAGCGGCGGGCAGGCCGTTCACAGTCGTGCGCTGCAACGAGGACGGCTCTAGCCTCTGTTGGTCACCGCCAAGCGCCGCAAACTGCTGGCGAACATAGGTTTCCAGATTGCCGTTGTATGTGGCGAGCGTCAGTTGTGCCTGCCCACTCTGGCCATTGATGCTGACCGCGCGTGTGCCGTTGATCATGTAAAAACCGGACGGCGCGCTGAACGACAGGCGCATTTGCGGATGGATGAACTGGTTGCCCTCGATCACGCCTTGCTGCGGATCATCACCATAGAGGAGCCCATCGATTCCGGCGAGGAACCCGTCACGGTTCGTTACGCCCGTTCCAAGCGGTTCGGCCTTTGTCAGTGCCGATTGCACGCGGCTTGCCGGATCGGGGTGGGTCGATGCCCATTCGGGCACAGTTGCGTTCTGGCGGCCCTGAAGCTGGGCTTCGAGGGCATTCTGGGCAGCAAGGCTGTAAAGCACCGTACCCATCGCGCGCGGATCGTAGCCGGCGGTGTCGAGATACTTGATGCCAAGCTCGTCCGCCTGGAGTTCCTGGCTGCGCGAGAACTTGAGCGTCAGGAGCTGCGAGCCCTGAAGCAGGGTCTGCGAGATCTGCTGTCCGATACCGCTATCGCCGAGAAGAATACCCGACAGGATCGCGCCAGCTGCGCCTAGCAAGCTGTTCTGCTGGGCTTTCTGCTGGCGGCGCTGCGAGTGGCGCGCCGCGACGTGACCGACTTCATGACCGAGGACAGCGGCCAGTTCGGCCTCGTTGTCCATGAGCGCCACAAGCTGACGCGTGGTGTAAACATAGCCGCCCGGGATCGCGAAAGCGTTGTTAACCGAGCTGTTCAGCAGCGAAACGGTGAAGGCGTTCGGCGAGCTTGCAAGGCCCGACTGGACGGCAATTTTCTGGCCTACGGACTGCACATAGGTCGCTTGGCGACCCGACATTGCACCGCCGAATTCTGCCAGAAGTTGCGGATGAAGTTCCGCGCCCTGCTGCGCTTCGTTTTGCGTGATAGGCGTGGACGCGCTCGGAATTTCGCCACCGCCCATGCACCCGGACAGGACCAGGCTAAGCGGTGCAACGGCAGCAAGTGCTAGAGATTTCTTCGAAAATGGCATGGGAACTGTCCTCCTGACTGCATTGGGCAGCGCCCACCTATCGCTGCGTCCCTCATGAACACAGCAACCAACGTCGTCAGGTGATGTTCCCGAGCGGGAGGATTATCAGAAGCTTCCGATCTGCAGGAAGCGTTCCTCACGCATCCGCCGCAGCGTATCGGAGGGCAAATCTGCCAGCGCGTCGATTTCCTCGCCGATCGCCTTCCCCAAGGCCTTGGCTGTCGCCGTCGGGTCGCGATGTGCGCCGCCGACCGGTTCCTTGATGATCCGGTCGATGACCTTGAGCTTCTTCAAGTGCTGCGCCGTCACTTTCATCGCTTCGGCTGCGTCGGGCGCCTTTTCCGCAGTCCGCCAGAGGATCGAAGCGCAGCCTTCGGGTGAGATGACCGAGTAAACCGCATGCTCCAGCATCAGGACGCGTTCCGCACTCGCCAGCGCAACTGCACCGCCGGAGCCGCCCTCGCCCACGATGGTAGCAACCATCGGCACCGGCAGCGCAAGACAAGCCTCGGTCGAACGCGCGATGGCTTCCGCCTGGCCGCGTTCCTCCGCCTCGATGCCGGGAAAGGCACCCGACGTATCGACCAGCGTGACCACAGGGAGGTTGAAACGGCCT
Source organism: Altererythrobacter epoxidivorans (assembly GCF_001281485.1). Taxonomy (NCBI): domain Bacteria; kingdom Pseudomonadati; phylum Pseudomonadota; class Alphaproteobacteria; order Sphingomonadales; family Erythrobacteraceae; genus Altererythrobacter; species Altererythrobacter epoxidivorans. The sequence goes on along the minus strand of NZ_CP012669.1, from coordinate 884,823 downwards.
GCAAGATCCATCAGGCGGATCGCCTTCCGGTATCCTTCCGGCTTCCCCATCCCGAAGTTGTGACGCAGCCGGCTTTCGGTGTCGTTGCCCTTTTCATGCCCAATTAGAACCACCTTGCGCCCGTTCAGGGTCGCAAACCCGCCCATGATCGCTTCGTCTTCGCCGTAATGGCGGTCACCGCCGAGCGGCACGAATTCATCGAATGCGTGCTCGACGAAATCGCGAAAATGCGGGCGCTGCGGATGGCGCGCAACCTGCGTCTTCTGCCACGGGGTCAGAGAGGCATAGGTGCTGGCCAGAAGATCGGCGCTCTTGGTTTCGAGGCGCTGCAGTTCCGTCGCGATATCGACATCGTCGCCCTCTGCTGCGGCGCGCAGTTCTGCAAGCCGCTCGTCGAGCTGGGCAACGGGTTTCTCGAAGTCGAGGTAGGTAATCATCGCGCCCCGCTAGTCCGATGTTTGGCTTCGGGCAAGAGGATGACGTGCATTGACCAGTTCGACAAGGCGCGCTGCATCCACATGTGTGTAGATCTGGGTGGTCGAAATGTCCGCATGACCGAGCAGGGTCTGCAACACGCGAAGGTCTGCCCCGCCCTCGAGAAGATGCGTCGCAAACGCATGACGCAGGACGTGCGGACTGATCGATCTGGGATTGAGATCGGCCCGGACAGCGAGCTCCTTCAGCAACTGGAACAAGCGCACCCGTGTGATGTGTCCAGTCCGGGAAGGAAACACGAAGCGCGACCCATCGGGTCGCACATCGAGCCAGCGCGATAGCGCCTCGCTCGCACGGTCGCTGACGGGCACCATCCGCGCCAGCCCGCCCTTGCCCATGACGGTCAGGACCGGAGCATCGCGGGGAACAGCAGACAAGGGAAGCGAGACAAGCTCGGTTGCGCGCAAACCAGACCCATAAAGCAGCTCCAGCAAGGCAAGGTTGCGCAGCGATTGCGGCGTCCCGCTTTCCGCTTCCAGTTCAGCCCTATCGAACAGCTTCTCGATCGCATCGTGCGACAGTACCTTTGGCAGAGGTCGCCGGGTAACCGGCCTGGGCAACGCGGCAGAGGGATCGTCCTTGCGCCAGCCTTCATCTACCGCAAATCCGAAGAATTGCCGCAAGGCCGAGCTTTTGCGAGCTGCCGTGGACGCAGCGTAGCTCGACCATGCTCCCGCCAGTCCTGCGACAGCGTCGCGGTCCGCCACTGAAAGGTCGCCGATCAGCTCTTCGGTCGATTCGAGATCGCGGCGATAGGCTGCCAGAGTATTCCTGGCAGCGCCCCGCTCTGCTGCAAGCATGTCGAGAAATGCCTCAACGGCAGCCGACATCAGCCTCGCGCCACCGCCTCCGCTGCGATCATCCGCGCTTCGGCCTTCAGACCCACGCGATTGAGCGCGGAGACTATATGATAGAGATGCAGCGGCGTCATCTGCGCCCAATTCTCGCCCTGCATGCCGAGGCCAGCGAGCAGCGCGACGAGAGCCGGATTGCCGACGTCGGCAGCCTTGTCGATAGTGCGTGTCCACTTGGTCTGTCGGCCAAGATCGATTTCCACGCGGCCCGTGAAATCGGCCAAATCATCGCTGGCGATGCGGTTCAGGCCAGCCAGCCCGGCGAGCAGGAAGCGCGACTTGCGCTGCGATGCACTGCTGTCGTCATCGATAAAGCCGTCGATCGCATCAGCCGATGATTGCCGGTCGGCCTCCGACGAAAGCGCGATCAGCGCCCAGGCCAGGCTTCCGCTATCGACCACGCCCGCCCACGCAGCCGCGTCGCGATCGAGCCCGGCAGTAAGCATGGAGGCGATCAGCTTGTCCGCATCGTCGGCCAGGTCCTCGCTCGCCGGCACACGCGCCGCCGCATAGGCAGTCAGCACCAGCCGGCCATAATCGGTATCGCTGCCGCCCCAGACATCGCGCATGGCGGCGATACGATCTGCAGGTGAGGCCGATACATACGCCTCGCGAAGGCGGGAGGCGCGGAGTGCTTCATCTCCCGCGATCGTGTCGTCTGCGTAAATCTGGCTGTAAAGATCGACCATCGCCCGGGACGACATCAGGCCTTCACGCGCAGCCCGATCCGAAGCGATCACACGGGCGATGAGAGGCAGCATCGGCGCAAAGGCGGAGACGCGCTGGTAATATCCATCGTCTTCCGGTTGCAGGTTATCGGGGATTTCCTCGCCCACGGCGGATGCCAGCGCAAACCGCCAGGGCGTCATGTCATCAACATCGTCCCATTCGATATCGACCGCCCGTCGACCTCGCCCGGCAGCCCCGGCAAATCGTTGCGCCAGCAGGACATCGATGCGCGGCGCAATGCCTTGCCGCAATGCACGGTCGAGTTCCGTTCCGGCCAGCGCACCTTCACCTGCATAGGCGTTGCATATCGCCTGCAGCATTTTCCATTGTGCGTCCTCGCGGGCTGAACCCTGCACCCGCACTGCCGGACATGCTCCGACGATGTCGCCCGTCGCCACATAAGCCGACAGGGCCTGATCCGTCAGCGACGTATTCCAGTTGCCAGCGTCGACGTCCTGGACAAGGCCCCGAGCCGCCGCGAATTCACCCATCCCATTGAGGACTTTCGCCCGCAGTGCCGCGAACTCGACAGGATTCATGCCTTGGGGAGCGGCAAGACGGCTGACAAGTGCGCGCCGCATCAGGATATGACCCCAGCGCGAAACCATTGGCCCATCGGTTCCTTGCAGCGCCGCGCGAACAAGCGAAGCCGGTTGCTTGGCGAGCGATGCCGAAGGCAGTCCGCCCTCTGCCGAAGACAGGATGCCAACCTTCGCCATCGAGCGACGCGCAGCAGGCGGAATGTCGAACTTGGGCTTCAGGCCCAGCAGTTCGTCGAGCTCGTCGGGGGACATCGCCTCCAGCTCGTCGAGCGAAGGGATCTTGGACAGATCCATGCCGCCGATGCTGGGCACTTCCGGCATATCGGGAATGTCCTGTATGACAGGCGTCCCACCGCCAGTCGGAACAGAAGGCGCAGTTGCCCCGCCCGGCTGCGGAGCGGCAGTAGGCCGCGGAGCGGGCGCAGGCGCCGGCGCCGGATCATCGAACCCCGGCGGAAGAAGCGATTCCGGTGCTTCCTGCGCGAAGGCCAGACTGGCACCGAGAGCAATCGCAGCAACACCTGTCCAAAGCTTCACACTCATCAACGCCCCTCCGGCATGGAAACTTGCACTTCGATAGGGTGGATCGGCTCCTCCCCACCGTCGAACCACGCCAGCGCCAGAACGCCAATCAGGGCAATGGCCGCCCAAAGGATATGTCGCTTGCGCGAACCTCCTTTGTCGAGCGAACCTTGCATGGGCTGAATCCGTGAGTGCTTGCGAGCCATATTGCGCGGGCACTACCCCATCTATAGGCGAAGGGGCAATGACCGAAGAAACAACATCCTTCGGCGATAAGGAAATCGCACAAGTTTCCCGGCGGATCGACCGGCCGATCGTGCTCGTCGGCCTGATGGGCGTCGGCAAATCGACGGTCGGGCGCAAGCTCGCAACGCTGCTCAATTGCGATTTCGTCGATGCAGATGAAGAAATTGAAGTTGCAGCCCAGCGTTCGATACCGGAAATCTTCGCCGATTTCGGAGAAGCATATTTCCGCGACGGCGAGCGCCGGGTGATAGCACGATTGCTGGATGCCCATTCCGGCGTCATTGCCACCGGCGGCGGCGCCTTCGTCAATGATGAAACCCGCGCCCTCATCCTCGAACGGGGTATCGGGGTGTGGATCGATTGCGATGTCGACACGCTCGTCGAACGAACAAGTCGCAAGGACAACCGCCCGTTGCTAAAGCAAGGCGATCCAAAACAAATACTCACGCGGTTGCTTGAAGAGCGCCGTCCCTACTACGCACAGGCACAGATCCGTGTCATGAGCGAGGACGGACCGCACATAAACACCGCGATCAAGATTTTGGAGGCAATCGACGCATGGCTGTAATCCCGGTCGCCCTCGCCGGACGATCCTATGACGTCATCGTCGCGCCAGGCCTTCTCGACCAAGCGGGCGAACGTTCAGCAGCACTTCTGCGTAAGAAGACCGTCCCTGTCGTGGCGGATGAAAACGCTTGGGCGGCGCATGGCGATCGGCTGACATCGTCACTTTCACGTGCAGGACATGAAATCGCACTATTTACAATCGCTTCGGGCGAAGGATCGAAGAGCTGGGACAGCCTGCGCGCATTGACCGACTGGCTGCTATCGGAAGGTGTCGAACGCGGCGACCATGTCATCGCACTGGGTGGCGGCGTCGTAGGCGACCTGACTGGTTTTGCCTGTTCCATCGTCAAACGCGGTTGCGGTTTCATCCAGGTTCCGACGACCCTGCTATCGCAGGTGGACAGCTCGGTGGGCGGCAAGACTGCAATCAACACCGGAGCGGGCAAGAACCTGATCGGAGCGTTCCACCAGCCCGGCCTCGTTCTCGCCGACCTGTCGACGCTGGACACATTGCCCGATCGCGAGATGCGCGCAGGTTACGCCGAGGTGATCAAATACGGGATCCTTGGCGATTTCGAGTTCTTCGAATGGCTTGAGAATAGCGGACCCGCAGTTCTGGCGCGCGATTCAGGCGCGTTGGAACAGGCGGTGGCGACCAGTGTCGCGGCAAAGGCCCGCATCGTGGCAGAGGACGAGCGTGAGACGACTGGCACACGCGCGCTCCTCAACCTTGGCCACACATTCGGCCACGCCCTCGAAGCGGAAACTGGATTTTCCGACCGTTTGCTCCATGGCGAAGGGGTCGCTCTCGGCATGGTCCTCGCCGCACGGTATTCTGCGCGCCGCGGCCATGTCACGGAGGCAGACGCGCAGCGGGTTTCCGAAGCGATTGCCGCAGCAGGTCTTCCGTCAGAGATTTCGGCGCTCGGCCTCGATTGCGACGGCAAACGGCTTGCCGATCATATGCTGCATGACAAGAAGATGGACGCAGGCACCCTGCCCTTCATCCTGCTCAACCGCATTGGCGATGCCTTCATGGCGCGCGACGTCGAAATGAGCGATATCGCCGCCTTCCTCGACGAAGAACTGCAGGCGCACTGACGTGTCGCGGTTCGTCGATCTTTCGATCCCGATCACCAATGACGTGATATCCGATCCGGAGGTCATGCGGCCGAAGGTCACCTACATGACCCACGAGGACACATGGCAACAGATCGCCATGTTCTTCCCGGGCCTGGAGAAGGAAGACCTTCCCGACGGCGAAGGCTGGGCCGTCGAAATGCTCGAGTTGTCCACGCACAACGGCACCCATATGGACGCGCCGTGGCATTATCACTCGACGACGGACAGCGGTGAAGCCCCCGCCCCGAGCATCGACGAAGCTCCGCTCGACCGGTTCTTCCGACCCGGTGTGAAGCTGGACTTCAGCCATCTGCCGCACGGGCACGTGGTCAGCGCAGCCGAGGTCGAACAGACGTTCGAAAAAATCGGATACGATCTCAAGCCGCTCGATATCGTGCTGGTGCAGTCGGGCGCGGTCTACGGCACCGAAAATTTCATCGACCAGGGCGTCGGCCTTGGCGCGGAAGCGACGCTTTGGCTGACCGAGCGCGGCGTCGAGGTGGTCGGCACCGATGCGTGGAGCTGGGACGCACCGTTCAGCCACACCGCGAAGCGTTGGGCCGAGAACCGCGATCCGGCGATCATCTGGGAAGGTCACAAGGCGGGGCGCATCAGGCCCTATTACCAGATCGAGAAACTCACGAACCTGTCGGCATTGCCCGATTTCGGCTTTATGTTCAGTTGCTTCCCGGTAAAGATCGAACGGGCAAGCGCCGGCTGGATTCGTGCCGTCGCAATCATCGGGGACTGACGGGGTACGCTGAAATGAAGAAATCGGTATTGGCTGGCGCAGCCTTCGCTGCTGCGGTTCTTGCACAACCTGCGGCGGCAGCAGAGGACATTCTCGATCTGACGCGTCCGACCGAGGCGGATTACGTTGAGGCAACCAAGGTTGTCGAAACAATCACCCAGGCACTAGTTGCGGACAAGAGCGGCGAGGTCTTCGATCTCGCTTTCAGTGGCAGTCCGCTTTACCCGCGCATCAAGCCCCAGATTCCCAATCTCAACGCGCAGTTCAGCGTTTCCCGATCGACTTATGGCAAGATCCAGCGTTGCGAGAAGGCCGAACGCAGTTTCAGCGGATCGATGGTCATCCGCTTCAAATATCTCTGCCAGCACGAGTTGTTCGTCACCGAGTGGAACTTCACCATGATGAAGGCGAACAGCGGCTGGATGATCGCGACCATGGCGTTCAAGGACGCCAGCTAACCCGAACTACCTGACGCTAGAACAGCCGCGATCCGTCCGGTACTTTAACATCGGGGGCGAACAGCACGACTTCGCCTCCCTTGTCTGCAAAGCCAAGCGTCAGTACTTCCGACATGGCCGGTCCAATCTGTCGCGGCGGGAAATTGACCACTGCCGCGACCTGTCGCCCGACCAGTTCATCGACATGGTAATTGGCGGCAATCTGGGCGCAGCTCTTCTTGCGCCCAATCGTCTCGCCGAAATCGATCACCAGCCGATAGCTAGGCTTACGCGCCTTGGGAAATTCCTCCGCCGAAACGATCGTGCCGATGCGGATATCGACCCTCAGGAATTCGTCGAAGCTGATTTCGTCCGCGGCGGGGGCATCGGGTGAATGGTGCAAGTGCACTATTCGAGTTCCAGGATGATCTCGTCGACCGCCAGGCTGTCGCCCTCACCTGCGTTGATCTTCGAAATCACCGCCTGCTTTTCGGCGCGCAGGATGTTTTCCATCTTCATCGCCTCGACCGTTGCCAATGGCTGGCCCGGCTGCACTTCCTCGCCTTCTGCAACATGCAGTTTCACCAGCAAGCCCGGCATCGGGCAGATGAGGAGCTTGGAGAGATCTGGCGGTTCCTTCTCGATCATGTGGCCGGCAAGATGCGCGATCCGCTTTTCCAGGATGCGCAAATGATGCGTCGCCCCGTGAGTCGTGATTGCATAGCCGGTGCGCGTCGGGCGTAGCTGCATGCCATAGCTTGCCACAGGCTCGGCATCGTCGTCGGCGTCATTCTCGAACAGGTCGACTTCGATGAACCGATCGCCGGGCGTGTAGCTGAGCGCCAGCGTCACCTGCTCCCCATCGACGGTAATCGCATTCTCTTCCAGCCGCACGTCATGGGTCGACGAGCTTTCCTCGCGTTCTCCGATGCGGACCGACCAGTCGCCCGGTGCATAGAGATCGCCGTCGAGCTGCTGATCGATCCGGCGTGCCCGGTCGGCGTCACCAGTGGCAATGATGCCGCCGACCGCAGCCAGTACGCCCTTGAGGCGCGTATCCGCCGCAGCGCCTTCGAAGCCGTCGGGATATTCTTCGGCGATGAAGCCGGTCGTCAGATCGCCCGAGCGGAAGCGCGGGTGCTGCATGATGGCGCTGAGGAAATCGACATTGTGCCCCAGCCCTTCGATCTGGAATGCGTCGAGCGCGGCAATCTGCAGGTCCGCCGCTTCGTCGCGCGTTTCGCCCCAGGTGATGAGCTTCGCGATCATCGGGTCGTAGAACATCGAAACTTCGCCGCCTTCATAGACACCGTCGTCGATACGGATGCCATCGACGCCGCGGCGACCGTTTTCCTCGCCGTCATCGGCCCAGGGTTCGACCGGCGGCTGATAACGCACGAGACGGCCGGTTGAAGGCAGGAAGCCGCGATACGGGTCTTCGGCATAGACGCGGTTTTCGATCGCCCAGCCGTCGATCTTGATATCGTCCTGCGTCATTTCGAGCTTTTCGCCCGCCGCAACGCGGATCATCTGTTCGACCAGGTCGACGCCGGTGATTGCTTCGGTAACGGGGTGCTCGACCTGCAGGCGGGTGTTCATTTCGAGGAAGTAGAAGCTCTCCCCCGTCTTGTCGGCGCCCGAAACGATCAATTCGACCGTGCCTGCCGAATGATAGTTCACCGCCTTCGACAGCGCGACGCACTGCTCGCCCATGGCCTTGCGCATCTGCGGGGTGACGAAGGGCGACGGCGCTTCTTCGACTACCTTCTGGTGGCGGCGCTGGATCGAGCATTCGCGCTCATTCAGGTAGAGGACGTTGCCGTGCTTGTCGCCGAGGATCTGGATCTCGATATGGCGCGGATCCTCGATGAATTTCTCGATGAAGACGCGGTCGTCGCCAAAGGAGTTGAGGCCCTCGCGCTTCACGCTTTCGAAGCCCTCGCGCACGTCCTTCTCGCTATAGGCCAGGCGCATGCCCTTGCCGCCGCCGCCGGCGCTGGCCTTCATCATCACCGGATATCCGATGTCGTTTGAAATCTCGACCGCGTGGTCGGTATCGCGGATTTCTCCGACGAAGCCGGGCACGACATTGACGCCGGCTTCCTTGGCCAACTTCTTGGACTCGATCTTGTCACCCATTGCCGCGATGGCGTTTTGCGGCGGACCGATGAAGGCGATGTTTTCCTTTTCGAGCGCTTCCACGAAGCTCGCACGCTCGGACAGGAAGCCATAGCCCGGATGAACCGCCTCGGCGCCGGTCTGCTTGCATGCGTCGATGATCTTGTCCGCAATCAGATAGCTTTCGGCCGCAGGCGCAGGGCCGATGTGCACAGCCTCGTCAGCCATGCGCACAAAGGGCGCGCGCGCATCGGCATCGGAATAAACGGCAACCGTCTGGATACCCATGCGGCGAGCGGTTTTGATTACACGGCAGGCGATTTCGCCACGGTTAGCGATCAGGATTTTTTTGAACATTTTACCTCGAAGCCCCACTCGGGTTCAAAATCGTTGTCGGTTGGGAAAAGAAACTGCAGCGCTTGCGGCGTCAGCACGTGATAGGCGGTGGCATGTGTCAGGTCCGGGCGCGGAACGAGGCAGCCCTGATCCCCGGCCGACCTGGCAATAAGGCGAGTACCTTTCTCCGTCATCGGACCTTCATTGGAATAGGTCAGCAGGATCGGCCCGCGCTGCTTGCCATCCTGCACCATGGAGGCAGCCGATTTGCCCAGCGCTATGTCGTTCCACCACAGGCTTGGGTCGATTGCGGCAAACCGGTCGAACAGTTCGGGTTCGCGCAGCCAGGTTTCTGCAATGAAGAGCCCCGCCAGGCTTTCGCCCATCACCGCATCTGCGCCGTTTGTGCGATAGTTCGCCTCGGCATGCGGCTTGACCTTGTCCCGCAGGAAAGCTCGAAAAGCAGCCGAGCCGCCAGCGGTCGGGAATTGCGACCGTTCCTCCGCATTGCCCTTGCTGCCGATCAGTTCGGCGCGGCGGTCCACGGTCTGTATCCCGACCACGATGACCGGGGCCGAACGTCCCCACATGGCATTGAGCGCGGCGGTGCCGGCAACATGGAGGAAGTCCTGATCCAGCCCGCCGTCGATCAGGTACAAGACAGGATAGCTTGCCTCTCCATCGGCATATCCGTCGGGGAGATAGACGTTCACTTCACGCAGATCGCCCGGAGCATATTCGAGGAAATGCGTCGTCCCGATGGTGATCGGCGCACTTTCGAGCACGTTCGGCCCGGCGTTCTGCGCCATCGCCGGTGCCCCGATCAAGGCCAGGGAAAAGGCGGCGGCGAGTTTCACTCGGCAGGCTCCATGACCTTGCAGGCGCGCCCAGATGCTCTGAGGGGCTCATCCTGCTGGAGAGCTGTCAGGCCCAGCTTCGCGAACAGCGCGGCGTCGCTGTCGTCGCCAGCGTTGGGCGCGGTCAGCAGCTTGTCGCCGGTGAAGATCGAGTTCGCGCCGGCCAGGAAGCACAGCGCCTGCGTCGCCTCACTCATGCTTTCGCGACCGGCAGAAAGGCGCACCATGCTCATCGGCATGCAGATACGCGCCACCGCCACGGTGCGGACGAATTCGATATCGTCGATCTTGGCGAGCGGGGTGTCGGCCAGCATGTCGCCCAGCACCGTGCCCTTGACCGGCACCAGCGCATTGACCGGCACGCTTTCGGGATGGCGCTCCAGCGTGGCGAGCGTGTGGACGAAGCCCACCCTATCCTCGCGCGTCTCGCCCATGCCCACGATCCCGCCGCTGCACACATTGATACCCGCGTCGCGCACGTTCTTCAGCGTATCGAGCCGGTCCTGGTAATTGCGGGTCGAGATCACGCGTTCGTAATATTCCGGCCCGGTATCGACATTGTGGTTGTAGTAGTCGAGGCCCGCTTCCTTCAGCATGTCCGCCTGTTTCGGCGTCAGCATGCCCAGCGTCATGCAGGTTTCCAGCCCCATGGCGCGCACGCCCTTCACGATCTCGACGATGGCGGGCATGTCGCGGTCTTTGGGGTTGCGCCACGCCGCACCCATGCAGAAGCGCTGGCTGCCCGCATCCTTCGCCTGCGCCGCGCGCTGGAGGACCGATTGCACCTCCATCAGCTTGGTCGCCTCGACGCCGCTGTCGGCCTTCACCGACTGCGAGCAATAGCCGCAATCTTCGGGGCAACCGCCGGTCTTGATCGACAGCAGCGTGCAGAGCTGGATTTGCTCGGGCGGATGGTACTCGCGGTGGACGGTGGCGGCCTGGAACAGCAGCTCGGTGAAAGGAAGGTCGAACAGCCCCGCGATTTCCTCGCGTGTCCAGTCGGTACGGATTTGGGTCATTCCGCCGCCTCGTCCAGATCCTCGCCCGCAGGCGGCATGTTGTGACCGAGCAGGCGCAGCACGTCCGCCGCGCATTCGACAACATTGCTGCCCGGTCCGTAGATGCCCTGCACCCCGGCATCGCGCAGGAAATCGTAGTCCTTCTGCGGGATCACGCCGCCGGCGATCACTTTGATGTCGCTGCGGCCCGCATCCTTCAGCAGGCCGATCAATTCGGGGATGAGGGTCTTGTGGCCTGCCGCAAGGCTGCTCGCGCCAATGGCGTCGACATCGTTTTCAAGCGCCATGTCTCGGGTTTCCGCAGGCGTCTGGAACAACGGGCCGGAGACAACCTCGAAGCCCATGTCAGCAAAGGCGCTGGCGATCACATTCGCGCCGCGGTCGTGGCCGTCCTGGCCCATCTTGGCGACCATCAGCTTGGGCGCGCGGCCAAGGCGACGTTCGACCGCCTTCACGCCTTCGACCACCTGGCGGTAGCGATTATCGTCCGAATAGGCCTGCGAATAGACACCGCGCACAGGTCTCGGCACGGTGTCGTAGCGGCCAAACTCGCTTTCCATCGCGGCGGAAATTTCGCCCAGCGTCGCATCGTGGCGCGCCGCCTCTACCGCCAGTTCGAGCACGTTCGCGCCGCCCTTTGCACCGTCGGTCAGGGCCTTCAGCGCGGCCTGGCAGGCGGCCTCGTCACGGCCGGCGCGCACCTTTTCGAGGCGCGCGATCTGGCTCTGTCGAACGGCGTGGTTGTCGATGTCGAGCGTCTCGATATCGGCCTCTTGCGGCAGGCGATACTTGTTGACGCCGACGATCACAGTCTCGCCCTTGTCGACGCTGGCCTGCTTGGCCGCAGCCGCTTCTTCGATTTGCGCCTTGGGCTTGCCGCTGGCGACATAGCGGGTCATGCCGCCTGCCGCCTCGACCTCGTCGAGCATGGCACGCGCTTGTTCGACCAATGCCGCAGTCAGGCTTTCGATGTAGTAGCTGCCGCCCAAGGGATCGGCGACCTTGGTCACGCCCGTTTCTTCCTGGATCACCAGCTGCGTGTTGCGCGCGATGCGGGCGGAGAAGTCGGTCGGCAGCGCAATTGCCTCGTCCAGCGCGTTGGTGTGGAGCGATTGCGTCCCGCCGAGCACCGCCGCCATCGCTTCGATCGTGGTGCGGATGACGTTGTTGTACGGGTCCTGCTCTTGCAGCGAGACACCCGACGTCTGGCAGTGGGTGCGCAGCATCTTCGACTTGGGATCCTTGGCCCCCAGCCCTTCCATCACGTCGTGCCACAGCGCGCGGCCCGCGCGCATCTTGGCGATCTCCATGAAGAAGTTCATGCCGATGCCCCAGAAGAACGACAGGCGCGGCGCGAAGGCGTCGATATCGAGGCCCGCTTCCATCGCGCGCTTGGCGTATTCCTTGCCGTCGGCGATGGTGAAGGCGAGTTCCTGCACGGCAGTCGCACCGGCCTCGTGCATGTGATAGCCCGAGATCGAAATGCTGTTGAATTTCGGCATGTTGGCCGAGGTATATGCGATGATGTCGGAGACGATCCGCATGCTCGGTTCGGGCGGATAGATATAGGTGTTGCGGACCATGAACTCCTTGAGGATGTCGTTCTGGATGGTCCCGGCGAGCTTGTCCTGGCTCACCCCCTGCCGCTCTGCCGCGACGATGTAGAACGCCAATACGGGGATCACCGCGCCGTTCATCGTCATCGATACGCTCATGGTGTCGAGCGGGATCTGGTCGAACAGAATTTCCATGTCGCGCACGGTGTCGATCGCAACGCCCGCCTTGCCGACATCGCCGACCACACGCGGGTGATCGCTGTCATAGCCGCGGTGGGTCGCAAGGTCGAAAGCGACCGACAGGCCCTTCTGCCCCGCCGCGAGATTGCGGCGATAGAAAGCATTCGATTCCTCGGCAGTCGAGAAGCCCGCATACTGGCGGATAGTCCACGGACGGCCAGTGTACATTGATGCATAGGGCCCGCGCGTGAACGGCGCGATCCCGGGAACGCCGGGGTCGATCCCCTGCGTGTCGGCGCTGGTATAGAGCGGCTTCACGGCGATACCCTCCGGCGTCTGCCAGGTCAGGTCGCGGCCCTTCACCTCCTTGTCGGCAAGGGGCTTCCAGTCGTCAAAGGTCGGGGTCTTGTCGGTCATTTTCGCACTCAGGCTTCTGCACTCGGGCGGGCGGACACGCGTTCGTGCCAGCCGCGCAGGTTTTCGCAATCATCGGGCATGCCGCAGCCGACGAATCCGGCGAAGTCGGCGGTCGTCAGCAGCAGTATATCGGCGGCGCTATAGGCGTCTCCCGCCAGGAATTCGGTGTCCTTCAGGGATTCGTCGAAGAACCGGAAAGCATCCGCAACGCGCGGCCGGTTTGCCTCGCCCCAGTCGGCATTGCGGCCGGGCAGCGCGGCTGTGAACGGATGGGTATGGACCCAGACCGCAGCAACCGCAGGCATCAGGATCATTTCGACCCGCCGGTTCCACATCTCGATCGCGGCAATGTCTTTCGGCGCGGTACCGAACATCGACGGTTCGGGATGCAGCGCCTCCAGATAGCGCATGATCGCCACGCTTTCCGCGATCACCGTGCCATCATCGAGCTCCAGCGCCGGTGTCTGGCCGCGCGGGTTCTTCTCGAGGAATTCGGGCGATTTCTGCTCGCGCTTCGGGATCGAGACTTCCCGGCTGGGAAGCTCGATACCCTTTTCCGCCGCAAAGATGCGGACCCGGCGCGGATTGGGCGCGGGATTGGGGCTGTCGTAGAACAGCATTACTTGCCCTTGAACTCCGCCTTGCGCTTCTGGAGGAAGGCCATACCGCCTTCCATCGCATCGACGCTGGCACCGGCAATGCGCTGGCCCTCTGCCTCGGCGCGCAGCACCTCGGTCAAATTGCCGTCGAGTGCGGTGGCGATGTTCTGCTTCATCGTCGCGTAGGCTAGCGTCGGACCGTTCGCCAGCTTTTCAGCCAGCGCACGAGCCTCCGTCATCAAGGCATCGTCATCTACCGCCTTGTAGATCAGGCCCCAGTCTTCTGCCTGCTCGGCACCGATCTTCTCGCCCAGCATCATCATCCGGGTGGCACGGGCGCGGCCGATGGCGCGAGCGAGCAGCCAGGTCGAACCGCCATCGGGCACGAGGCCGATGTTGACGAAGGCCTGCAGGAAATAGGCGCTCTTGCCCGCCAGCACGAAATCGCCCGCCAGCGCGAGCGAACAGCCGACACCGGCGGCAGGGCCATTGACTGCCGTGATGACCGGAACCGGCGCGCGCAGCACCATGTTGACTGCCGGGTTGTAGTGGTTCTGCAGGGCGCGGTGGCTGCCGCCCTTGGTTTCAAGGGCGCTGCGTTCGCCGCGGGCGGCAAGGTCGGCACCCGAACAGAAACCCTTGCCCTGTCCGGTGATCAGCACCGCACGCGCATCGCCCAGGTCATAGAAGGCAGAGCCGATTTCGTCCGCCATCTGCGGCGGCATGGCGTTGAGCCGGTCAGGCCGGTTGAGCGTAATGGTCATCAGCGGACCGTCGCGTTCGACGATGATGGTTTCGTATTCGGACATCTCAATCTCCCCTTCCGGGCGGGCCGCATGGCCTCACCCCTGATCTTTGCAAAACTGTCTTGTGCGCCTCAGTTGGACCAGTGTGCGTCGCCCTTGGGCGTTTCCATGATTTCGGTGAGCTGGCCCATCATGTCCTTCGGGTGAAGGAAGAAGATGGGCGTGCCGTGCGCGCCGATGCGCGTTGGGCCGAGGATGCGCTTGCCCAGCCCTTCGAACCAGCTGCGCGCTTCCTCGATATCGTCGACCTCGTAGCACAGGTGATGCTGGCCGCCCGCCGGGTTCTTGGCGAGGAATCCGGTCAGCGTGCTGTTGGGGCCGAGCGGCTCGATCAGTTCGATCTGCGTGCCATGGGTGCCCTCTTCGCCCGGCGTATCGACGAAGCAGACCTTCACCCCCTGCTCCTCCAGATCGAAAGGCTCATGGGTGATCGTCGCGCCCATGACATCGCGGTAATAGCGGATCGATTCCTCGATCGAGGGCGTGGCGACACCGATATGGTTGAGACGTCCGAGTTTCATCTTTGATGACCTTTGTTGGTTCCCTGAAACGTAGTGCGATTTGCATCAGGCGACAGAAAGTCGAGGACCAGTACCATCGGCTCTCCTTTGGCGCACAAAGCAACTTGAACGCTGCGGGCGGCTCCTTGCTGTGTCGTGCGGCGATGATAACCGTAAAACCCGCAATTCTTGGAGCCGCGATTGGGCTCGAACCCGGCGGCGAGAAGTTCGGCCACCACCGCTTCGCGATCTTCCCGAGCGTGCAGCGCAAGCGCAGTGAGATGTGCTTTGGCCGCCTCCGCCTCACCCAGAACGACCGATTCCAGAGGGCTTCGAGCCGAAAGGTCGAGTTCCTGCGCGTATAGGGCGTTCGGCGTCAGAGTGGCAGCAAGCCAAAGGCTAAAGCGGAATATTATCATGCTTCTTCCACGGGTTCTCGAGCTGCTTGTTCCGTAGTTTGCGTAACCCCAGCGCAATTCGCTTCCGCGTGGAGTGCGGGTAGATCACTTCGTCGATATAGCCGCGCTGCGCTGCGACGAAGGGGTTGGCGAAGCGGTCTTCGTATTCCTTCGTTTTCTCGGCGATCTTGTCCGGATCGTCGCGGTCCTGGCGGAAGATGATCTCCACCGCGCCCTTTGCTCCCATCACGGCGATTTCGGCGGTGGGCCAGGCATAGTTGAGGTCGCCGCGCAGATGCTTGGACGCCATCACGTCGTAGGCGCCGCCATAGGCCTTTCGGGTGATCACGGTGATCTTGGGCACAGTCGCTTCGGCATAGGCGAACAGCAGCTTCGCGCCGTGCTTGATGATGCCGTTGTGCTCTTGCGCGGTGCCGGGCAGGAAGCCGGGCACGTCGACGAAGGTCAGGATCGGGATTTCGAAGGCATCGCAGAAGCGCACGAAGCGCGCGGCCTTCTTCGAGGAATTGATGTCGAGCACGCCGGCGAGCACCATTGGCTGGTTCGCCACTACGCCCACCGTGCGCCCCTCCACCCGGCCGAAACCGCAGATAATGTTGCCCGCATGGGACGGCTGCACTTCGAAGAAATCGCCTTCGTCCAGCGTCTTACGAATAACCTCGTGCATGTCGTAAGGCTGGTTGGCGTTGTCTGGGATCAGCGTGTCGAGGCTCGGCTCCTCACGGTCCCACGCATCGCTGGTCGGGCGCTCCGGCACTTCCTCGCGGTTCGACAGCGGCAGGTAGTCGAAGAAATCGCGTGTCGCCAGCAGCGCTTCGATGTCGTTCTCGAACGCGATGTCCGCGACGCTGGTCTTGGTCGTGTGCGTAACCGCGCCGCCCAGTTCCTCCTGCGTGACTTCCTCGTTGGTGACGGTCTTCACCACTTCCGGGCCGGTCACGAACATGTAGGAGCTGTCCTTCACCATGAAGATGAAGTCGGTCATGGCGGGGCTGTAAACCGCGCCGCCTGCGCACGGCCCCATGATCAAGCTGATCTGCGGCACCACGCCCGATGCCAGCACGTTGCGCTGGAATACGTCGGCATAACCGCCCAGCGATGCCACGCCTTCCTGGATGCGCGCGCCGCCACTGTCGTTGAGGCCGATGACGGGCGCGCCGTATTTCATCGCGCTTTCCATCACCTTGCAGATCTTTTCCGCGTGGCGTTTCGACAGCGAACCGCCGAACACGGTGAAGTCTTGGCTGAAGACATAGACAAGACGGCCGTTGATCGTGCCGCTGCCAGTCACCACGCCGTCACCCGGGATCTTCTGATCCTGCATCCCGAAATCGACGCAATCGTGTTCGACATAGGTGTCGAGCTCTTCGAAACTGCCTTCGTCCAGCAGCACTTCGAGCCGTTCGCGCGCCGTCAGCTTGCCCTTGGCATGCTGGGCAGCGATGCGTTTTTCACCGCCGCCCATGCGGGCGGCTTCGCGGCGTCGTTCCATTTCGGCGATGTTGGCAGACATGCAATCCCCGTAGTCAGTTCTGTCTGAGCTTCTGTTGGCGCGCAGTTTCAAACAAGTCCAATGCAATGTTGCGAAGTTGCAAAGTCGAACTTTGCAAATTATGTGAAGTCCGTGACAAGCCGCCGTCGCCTCTTTGCCGGACAGCGCCTGCGCCAGCTTCGCGCCTCGCGCTCGATGCGCCAGTCCGAACTGGCAGAGGACCTGGGCGTCAGTGCATCCTATCTCTCGCAGCTCGAAAACGACCAGCGGCCATTAACCCCGGCGCTGATCGAACGGCTGGCTGACCTGTTTCCGCTCGACTGGCAGGACCTGGGCGCAGACGGGACCGAACGGCTTGCCGTGGCCCTGCGCGAGGCCGCAGCCGATCCGCTCTTCTCCAAGCCGATACCCCCTGCACGGCTTGCCCGCATGGCCGAGCAGCAGCCCGACCTCGCCGAACGGTTCGTGACATTGCACGAGGCCTATCGACGTGCTGGCCAGAGGCTCGAAATGGTAGACGATGCCCTCGCCGCCGGATCCCCTGCCGGGGCGCGCCTGCCGTGGGAGGAGGTGCGCGACTGGTTTCACCTCGCCAACAATTACGTCGATACGCTCGACCGCGCATCGGAAGCGCTGGCTGCGCGCCTGGGCGAGCCCTCCCCATCCATCGCGACCATGGAAAACTACCTTCGTAGCGCGCTGGCGATTTCGCTGATCTATTCGGCGCAGGGCGGCATTCGCAGCTTCGACGCGGAAATGGCGCACCTGACGATCGATCCGGGCCTGCCCGCCGAAAGCCGCCGTTTCCAGCTCGCACACCAGCTCGTTTCGCTGGCGCTGCGCGATGAAATCCTCTCCGTGATCGAGGCGGCGGCCCTGCCCAATGCCGCATCGCGCCAGTTGCTGTTCGTGGGATTGAGCAATTATGCCGCAGGGGCGCTGCTGATGCCCTACATGGCGTTCCGCAGCGAGGCGCGGCGGCTGCGGCACGATATCGACCGGCTGGCGCAGGTCTTCGGGACCAGTTTCGAACAGACCTGCCACCGGCTTTCGACCCTGCAGCGCGACGGTGCCCGCGGCGTGCCGTTCTTCTTCTGCCGTGTCGACATGGCCGGAAACATCACCAAACGCCATTCCGCGACCAGGTTGCAGTTCGCCCGTTTTGGCGGCGCCTGCCCGCTGTGGATCGTGCACGAAGCGGTGGCCGTACCTGACCGCATTCTCGTGCAACTCGCGGAAACGCCGGACGGGCTGAGGTATATCTCGATGGCGAAGGGGCTGGTGAAACCTTCAGGCACGTTCGAGCGCCCTCCCCGCCGCTATGCCGTCGCACTGGGCTGCGAGACCGCCCACGCAGACGAGTTCATCTATGCCGACGGGCTCGACCTCGCGTCGGACCGAACGGTGGTGCCGATCGGCATATCCTGCCGCATCTGCCCGCGAGAGGACTGCGACCAGCGCGCCTTCCCGCCCAGCGACCGCGCGATCGAGGTCGATCCCGACAGCCGCGGCGTCGTGCCTTACCGTTTCAGCTGAGGGCCGCGCTCAAACCTTGACGATCCCCTTGTCGACGAGGCTGCGAACAGTGTCCTCGATCGTCTGGGCAGGATCGATGAAGGTGAAGCCGAGCACCTCCTCGGTGTGCTTGCCCGAAACATTGCGCACATTGCCGAGCTCGCCCTTCACCTGCTTCATCGCCGGAACGAAGGGTGCGAGCAGTTTCACGACCCAGTCCGGCATGCGGCGCGTCGCAACCTTGCGCGAATGTTCTGGCGCACGTTCGCGGGCAATCTTCGCCATCTCCTCTATCCAGAGGAAATCGGTCGATGTCGGAAAGCGTTCGCCGCGCACTTTTTCTGCCGGGCCTTCTATTGCTGCGACATGGGCACGGGCCACGTCGCGCACATCGGTGATGCAGATGCCCATGTTCGGCAGCGCCGGGATCGTGCCGTCAATCAGTTGCTTCACCATTTCGACCGAAGTCGAAAGGTCGTCATTCTCGACCGGTCCGAACACCGCCACCGGATTGACCGAACAGAAGATCATGTCGGGCGCATGCAGTGCGACCCAGTCGCGCGCGGCACGTTCTGCCACCGTCTTGGATTCGATATAGGGAGGGACGCCTGCGGCAAGGTTCGTCCAGTCGGTATAATCGAAATGATCCTTCTCTGGCTGGCCATAAGCAATCGCCGCAGCAGAGCTGGTCTGGACGAAACGGGTGATGCCCGCCTCTTTCGCGAACTTGAGCGCACGTAGCGTGCCTTCGCGCGCAGGTATGACGAGTTCGTCCTTGTCCTTCGGTACGCCGAGCGGAAAAGGCGAGGCGACATGGGCCACGGCATCGCAGCCGACATTGGCCTCTGCCCAGCCATCGTCGCTCATCAAATCGGCCTGGAAGACCTTCAGCCGCTCACCCGCATCGGGCCAGCGTTCACGTAGGCGCGCTTCGCTTTTCGCCTTGTTGCGAACCGTCGTGTGGACCGTCTTCCCGGCCGCCAGCAACTGGTCGATGACCTCGCCGCCGATATAGCCGGTGCCGCCCGTTACCAGGACCGTATCTGCCATCGCTTGCCTCCCAGAATAAGGGTGCAAGCGTATCTACGCATTAGGGCGCTGGCAACGCGCGATCAGCGCATCAGGACGAGTTCTTCGGCCATTGTCGGGTGGATCGCTGTCGTCGCGTCGAAATCCGCCTTGGTCAGCCCGGCTTTCACCGCGATAGCCGCAGCCTGCATCATTTCCGGCGCTTCGGGCGCGATCATGTGGATGCCCACAATCTTGCCGTTTTCGCCGTCGCAGATCATCTTCATGAGGCTGCGCTCGCTGCGGCCGGCAAGGACGTTCTTCATCGGGCGGAAGTCCGACAGATAGACCTTCACGCTGCCCAGCTTGTTCTTAGCCTCGCCCTCGGTCATGCCGACCGCGGCAATCGGGGGGTGGCTGAAGACCGCGCTGGGAATGCAACTGTGATCGACAGCATAGGGATCACCGCCACCAAAGACGCTGTCAGCAAAGGCCTGGCCCTCGCGAATGGCAACCGGCGTCAGTTGCACACGATCGGTCACGTCGCCGACGGCATAGATATAGTCGACACTGGTCTTGCTGAACCGGTCGACCTTGATCTCGCCATTCTCGCCCAGTTCGACCCCGACCTTGTCGAGGCCGAGACCTTCTGTGTTCGGCACGCGGCCAACGGCGAACATGACGAGGTCGGCCTTTTCCTCATCGGAATCGGAAAGCTTCACGAAATAGCCGCCTTCCTCGCACGGCTTGATATATTCGAACGTGGTGTTGAAGCGGAACTTGATCCCCTTCATCGTCGAGATCTGCAACAGGCGGTCACGTACTGCCTCGTCATAGCTGCGCAGCAGGGTATCGCCGCGATTGACGATATGAACATCGCTACCGAACTCGTTGAAAATCCCGGCAAACTCGTTCGCGATGTAACCACCGCCGGCGATAATGACTTTCTTCGGCAATTCGTCGAGGTGGAACGCCTCGTTCGAACTGATGGCGTGCTCAGCGCCCTGGCATTCGGGCATGCGCGGCCGCGCCCCGGTCGCGATCAGGATCCGTTCTGCGGTGATCTTGCGACCGCCCGCTAACGTAACCTCGTGGTCGCCGGTGATTTCCGCACGCTCGTGGAAAATCGTGACGTCGTGGTTTTCCAGCGTATCGGTATAGGCGCCTTCCAGCCGGTCGACATCGGCCAGGACATTGTCGCGCAGGACTTTCCAGTCGAACTTCTTGCCTTCGATCTTCCAGCCGAACTGTTCGCAATCCTCCAGGTCTTCTGCGAAATGCGCACCGTAGACGAGCATCTTCTTCGGCACGCAGCCGCGAATGACGCAAGTCCCGCCCACACGGTATTCTTCCGCAATGGCCACCCTCGCCCCATGAGCCGCCGCCACACGGCTGGCACGAACGCCGCCGGAACCGGCACCGATGGTGAAGAGGTCAAAGTCGTATTCGGCCATGTGCGGATCTCCTGTCAGGCGGGCGATATGGCGGTTGGTATCGAGAATGCCAACCGCCAACGTCCCTCAGGCCGCAATGTGCCGGGAATGATCGAGGTCAGGCGCTGCCCGAACGGCGCTGACCGCCGCGGTTGTTGCGTCGATTGCGATTGCCGCCACCCGGCTTGCCCTGCCCGGCGAATGCGGGCTTGCCCTTGCGCGCAGGATGTTTTTGCTTCGGCTTGCGGTTGCCGCCCTCTCCTTCGGCTGCACCCGTACGCGGAGCACCGCCGCGGGGCGCGCCCCTGGGCTTCGCCTTGACGCGTTTCTGAGGTGTGCGCGGTGCAGGCTTGGTCGGGCCAACGCCTTCGACAACAGCGCGGAAGTTGTCCGGCAGCGGCAGGCGCTCGAATTCCGCATCCGTGTTGCGCTGGATATCCTTGAGATATGCGCGCTCGTCCTCTGCACAGAATGCGATTGCGACGCCGTCCTTGCCCGCACGGGCGGTGCGGCCGATGCGGTGGACATACTGTTCCGGCACGTTCGGCAGCTCGTAGTTGATCACATGGCTGACGCCCGGAATGTCGATCCCGCGTGCGGCGACGTCGGTGGCGACGAGCACGGGCACCTTCGCACGCTTGAACTCGTCGAGCGCACGCTGGCGCTGCGGCTGCGACTTGTTGCCATGTATCGCGTTCGACTGGATGCCGGCCTGCGCCAGCTTCTTCACGACGCGGTCGGCACCATGCTTGGTACGGGTGAAGACGAGCACACGCTCAAGCTCGCCCGGGACCTTGTAACGGCCCGACAGGATCAACTCGATCAGCGACTGCTTTTCTTCCTGCTGCACCATGAGCAGGTACTGGTCGATCCGTTCGGCCGTGGTTGCGGCAGGCGTCACCGATACCTGGACAGGGTTGTTGCAGTAATTGCTGACGAGATCCTTGATCGCCTTGGGCATGGTGGCGCTGAAGAACAGCGTCTGGCGTTCTTCGGGCACCAGCTGGTTGATCCGGCGCAGCGCGTGGATAAAGCCGAGGTCGAGCATCTGGTCGGCTTCGTCGAGCACGAGGATTTCGACACCGCCGAGGTTGAAAGCCTTCTGGTCGACCAGGTCGAGCAGGCGGCCCGGCGTGGCGACGAGGATGTCGGTCCCGCGGTGCAGCTTGTTACGGTCCTTGTTGACCGAAGTGCCGCCGACGATCGACTGGACCTTGAGCCCGGCCAGTGCGCCATATTCCTTGGCATTGTCGGCGATCTGTCCGGCAAGCTCGCGCGTCGGTGCGAGCACCAGCATGCGGCAGCTCTTGAAGGGAATATGGTTGTCGCTTTCGCGCAGGCGGTCGATGCTGGGCAGCATGAATGCCGCCGTCTTGCCGGTACCCGTCTGGGCAATGCCCAGCAGGTCGCGACCTTCGAGAACCGGCGGGATTGCCTGTTCCTGGATCGGGGTCGGCGTATCGTAGCCCTTCATGTCGAGGGCCTGGAGAACGGGCTGCGAAAGCCCGAGATCACTGAAATGAACTGTCATGTTAACTCGCATTGCATGCGGCGCGCTGCTCCTGAATCCAGACGGATTCCGGGCGCGCTCGCGGTGGTTTCAAAACCGCCCGCGTGAATAGGGAAGTCTCTTTGGGAAAAACCGAAACGCGGCCGGGGCTGGCATGTCTTCGCCGCCGCTTCACGCTGGCGTGCGCGTTTCGCTGGATGGGCATGTGGATGTTGCAGCGCAAAAAGTCAAAGGATTTCGCCGAATGAGGCGGCTCCGGTCTTGATGAAACGGCTGTTTTGAGCCAATTTCGCTGCCAGCTTTCATGGGGAGAGGGCGATGGAAACGACGGTTCAACCGCAAGCGGCCGCAATGCCAGTGGCAAGCGACCTGACGATCGGCGACCTGTTTCGGGCGCTCGGCGCGGGATGGCGGGATTACCGAACCCGCCCGACCTGCGGCCTGTTCTTTTCCGGCATATTCGTCGCTGCGGGCCTGTTCCTGTTCTTCGTCCTCGATGGCCGCTCTGACATGGCGTGGCTGATCCCCGCCGCCGCCGGTTTCCCGATCCTCGCTCCCTTTGCCGCAGCCGGCCTTTACGAGGTAAGTCGCCGCATCCAGTCGGGCGAGCCGATCCGCTGGGCCTCAATCCTCACCGCCGTCAGGGGCCGGGGTGACGACCAGCTGCCACTGATGGGCGTGATTGCCTTCGTCGTCTTTTCCTTCTGGGTGATCATCGCCCACGGCATTTTCGGCATATTCCTGGGCGAATCCGGTCTCGGGGCAGACTGGCTCGAGACGCTTGGATCGGGGCCGGGCGTGGCAATGCTGGTTGTCGGCAGCCTGATCGGTGGAGCGATGGCGTTCGCCTTTTTCTCCATGACCGTCATCAGCTTCCCCATGCTGATCGACCGCGAAGTCGACTTCATCTCCGCAACGATCGTGAGCGTACGTTTCGTGCGCAGCAACCTTGCGGTGATGCTGTTCTGGGCAGCAATGGTTGCGGTCAGCGTTTTCGCTGCGATGATCCCGCTGTTCCTCGGCCTGCTGGTCGTCCTGCCCGTGCTGGGCCACGCGACCTGGCACCTCTATCGCAGAGCAGTCGACCCCGCGATCTAGCGCGCAGGGAAGGTCTTCAGCCTCCCAGCCCCGCAGCCTTCAGCAGTTCTGTCGTGCTGGGATCGAAGGAAGCCTCTCCGCCCTCGATGTCCTTCGCCATTTTCTTGCCCAGCTCCACGCCGAACTGGTCGAAGGGATTGATCCCCATCAGCACGCCATTCGCAAACGTCCGGTGTTCGTGAAAAGCGATGAGGGCGCCTAGAGTCGCAGCATCGAGATCGTCGCACAGCATGGTCGCACTCGGCCTGTCGCCGGGGAAGGCGCGCGCCGGGTCCTTGCCATCTGCAGCCATGTTGCCGCCGGCCATCAGCGCTGCGCCTTGCGCAAAGCAATTGGTCAGAAGGATCTGGTGATGCGCGGGGTCCAGCGCGTCGCCCGGCGCAATGCTGGCGATGAAGTCGACCGGCACGAGGTGCGTGCCTTGGTGCAGCAGCTGGAAAACCGCATGCTGGGCATCCGTCCCCACCCCGCCCCAGGTGATCGGCGCGGTCGGCCCATTGACCGGCTCGCCCTCGCTCGTCACGCGCTTGCCATTCGATTCCATTTCCAGCTGCTGGAGGTAATCGGGAAACAGGCCCAGTCGTTCGTCATAGGCAAAGACCGCGCGGGTCTCGCATCCGCGCAGGCGAGCATAATATTGGTCGGCGAATGCGGCGCGCAGGGGCAGGTTGTGGCGCCCCTCTGTCTCGCTGAAGTGCACGTCGACTGCCCTTGCGCCCGCCAGCATGGCTTCGAATTCGTCCCAGCCAACGGCCAGCGCGACGGGGAAACCGATGGAAGACCAGATCGAGTAACGACCGCCTACGCTTTCGGCGAAAGGCAGGATGCGGGTTTCATCGACACCCCATTCGACCGCCTTTTCAGGGGAAGCGGTCAGTGCAATCACCCGGCCCGAAGGGTCGGTCACGCCGTTGTCGGACAGCCATTTCAGCGCGCTCTGCGCATTGGTCATGGTCTCGATCGTGGTGAAGGTCTTGCTCGCCACAGCGACCAGCGTCGTCGCCGGATCGCACGCGGCGAACGCCTCTTCCAGCGCGACGCCATCGATGTTCGAAACGACATGCACATCGACCAGTTCGAGGTCGCGGGTGAGCGCATTGACTGCTAGCGCCGGACCCAATGCGCTGCCGCCGATGCCGATATGGATGAGGTGCTTTACCTCGCCGAGAGCGCCCTGGTGGATCGCCTCGACCAGCATGCGCATGCGGGCGTGGAGTGCCATCGCCTCTTCTACCGAAGGTTCCGCCCCGATCCCGCGCTGTGCGGTATGTTCGACCGCGCGGCCTTCGGTCACGTTGATCTTTTCCCCGGTCAGCAAGGCTGCGCGTTTGCCGCCAAAATCGGTCGCCGCTGCAAGCGCTTCGAAGCCGCCAAGGAGTTCATCCGAAAGGTGCGTCTTGGACCAGTCGAACAGGATGCCATTGCTTCCCTCTTCCGCGTCCCATTCGATCCTGCCCCCCATTTTCCCGACCCGTTCGCCATCCTCGAAAAGCTCGACAAGCGTGCGGTTCGGCAGGGCGCGGAGATTGTCCCAGGCGGACTGGACGGGGGAACTCATGCAAAAATCCTTCCTTGGCGTTGAAGTGGCGACTAGGGACGTCAGCAATGGATGGAAAGACCGAAGATACGATTGCATCGCCCGAGGGTGGTGAGGAAAAGCGCGAGACCTGGGGAAGTTTCCTGGGGTTCGTGCTGAAGCTGGTGGTTGCGGTGCTAATATTCCGCAGCTTCTTCTTCTCTCCCTTCTCGATCCCGTCGGAAAGCATGCTGCCACGCCTGTGGAACGGCGACTACCTGCTCGCCTCCAAGTGGTCCTATGGCTATTCGCGATACTCGCTTCCCGGCGAAGTGCCGCTGATTCCAGGGCGAATCCTGGCGCAGCAGCCCGAGCGCGGCGATGTCGTTATCTTCAAGCATCCGATCGACGGGACCGACTATATCAAGCGGGTCATCGCCCTGCCCGGCGACACGATCGAGATGCGCAGCGGGCAGCTGGTGCTGAACGGCACCCCTGTGCCCAAGACGCGCATCGAGGATTTCATGATCCCCGTTTCCCCCAACACGCCATGCGCATGGGGTGCGACACCGGGCAAGGATGCTGATGGAGGCGATGTCTGCCGCTATATGCGGTATCGCGAAACGCTGCCCTCGGGCAAAACTTACGAAGTGCTCGATTTCGGCATGACGCCGGCCGATAATTATGGCCCGGCAATCGTGCCGGAAGACCGCATGTTCGTGATGGGCGACAACCGCGACAACTCGCAGGACAGCCGCTTTCCAGCAATGCCTGCAGGCGGTGTCGGCCTTGTCCCGCAGGCGAACCTCGTCGGCAAGGCGAGCGTGATGATGTGGTCCACCGATGGCAGCGCGGAATGGATCAAGCCCTGGACCTGGTTCTCCGCCGCGCGCTGGAACCGGATGGGGTCCGGAATATGAGCGGGATTTCAGCCGAAACTCGCGAATGGCTGGACAATCTCGGCATCGAGATCGTCGACGAAGAGGCGTGGCTCGACGCGCTTACCCACGGCAGTTTCGAAGCGGATAGCGATTACGAACGGCTCGAATTCCTGGGCGACCGCGTCCTCGGCCTGTCGGTGGCAGAGTGGCTGTTCGCCGAAAACAACGCGCCCGAAGGCAAGTTGTCGCAGCGGTTGAACGCGCTCGTCAGCGGCCAGACCTGTGCGCGCATTGCCCGCAAGATCGGCCTGCCCGAACATGTGCGACTGGGCAAACAGGCCCGCGACGATGGCGCGCGCAACAGCGACAACATCCTCGGCGATGTGATGGAGGCGGTGCTCGGCGCGCATTTCCTCGATCATGGATTTGCCAGCACACGCGACCTCGTCCACCAATGGTGGGCAGAAGAGTTGAAAGGCGATCTGGGGCAGGCAAAGCATCCCAAGAGCGCGCTTCAGGAATGGGCCGCCGGCAACCAGCGCAAGCCGCCGGAATACGAACTGATCGACCGGTCCGGACCCGATCATGCAGCACAATTCACGGTTCGTGTCAGTGTCCACAAGGTGGGCTCTGCGGAAGGAACCGCCAGCAGCAAGCAGGAAGCCGAACGGCGCGCTGCACAAGCATTTATGGAGCAATACGGATGAGTGACGACAGCCAGACCAGGTGCGGCGTTGTCGCAGTGATCGGCGCCCCCAACGCGGGCAAATCGACGCTTGTGAACCAGCTTGTCGGCCAGAAGGTCGCGATCACTTCGTCCAAGGCGCAAACGACGCGCGCGCGAATGCTCGGCATCGCGCTGCAAGGCGATACGCAGATGATACTGGTGGATACGCCCGGTATCTTTGCACCCCGCCGCAGGCTCGACCGGGCGATGGTCAGCGCGGCATGGGAAGGCGCGGAAGCGGCCGACGCGATCCTGCTGCTGGTCGACCCCATCAAGCAGCGCCGCCACGAACTTGAACCCCTGATCGAGGTCCTTGCCAACCGGCCCGAGCGCAAGATCCTCGTCCTCAACAAGGTCGACAAGGCGAAGAAGGAACCGCTTCTGGAACTGGCGCAGGAATTGACCGGCAAGATCGAGTTCGGAGAGGTGTTCTTCGTATCGGCCCTGACCGGGGACGGCGTTCCCGAAATGAAGGCTGCCCTGGCCGATCTCATGCCCGAGGGACCGTGGCATTATCCCGAAGACCAGGTTTCAGACGCTTCGGAACGGCTGCTGGCTGCCGAGATCACCCGCGAACAGCTGTACCAGCAATTGCACGAGGAACTGCCCTACGATTCGGCAGTCCGCCCCGAACTCTACCAGCACAGGCCCGACGGCAGCCTCGAAATCCACCAGCAGATCGTGGTCGGGCGGGAAAGCCAGCGACCCATCGTCCTTGGCAAGGGAGGTAGCCGGATCAAGGCAATCGGCGAAGCTGCGCGCAAGGAAATGGCCGAAATCCTCGGCGTGAAGGTCCACCTGTTCCTCCATGTGAAAGTCAGCGAGAACTGGGCCGAGGACAAGGAAGTCTTCGAGGAAATGGGCCTCGACTGGGTGCGATGACCAACCCGAGCGTCAGCCGGCTATGGATGCGGTTTCGCGCCGCGAATCCTCATGCGCCGGAGGACGTCCCGCTCTCCTTCCATTTCTGTGACACGAAGGATGCAGCGGATATCTGCGCAGACCTTGTCGTGGCAGGTCGCAAACAAGCCACCGCATCGAGCCTGAAAGAGCTTGAACTGGCGGGGTTGGAGGTCGCCCAACCCGGCGAACTGTTCATCGTCACGGATTTCGGCGGCAAGGCGATGGCCGTGATCGAGACTACCCGGGTCGACATACGCCGTTTCGGCGAAATCGATGAAGACTTCGCCCGCGCAGAAGGTGAAGGCGACCTCACGCTGGAATGGTGGCGCGACGCACATCGCGCCTATTACCAACGCGTGCTTAGCGGCAGCGGCGTCGCGGTTGATGACGACCTCATGATCGCCTGCGAATATTTCAGGACAGTGATGACGTCCGACGATGGCGCATTCCCATTGCAGTGAGCGCCTGAGATCGTGCCCGCCATGCCATCCGCTGATTTGCTCCACTTGTTCTCCGCGCTCGCGGTCGGGCTGTTGATCGGGATCGAGCGCGGCTGGAACCTGCGCGGCTGGCAGAGCGGCAGGCGCGTTGCTGGAATACGGACATTCACTCTGCTGGGCGCGATGGCTGGTCTGTCGGGCTGGCTATCGGCGGCAGGATACCAGGCGGTGGCTGCAATCCTCGTCGCAGGCTGTGTCGGCGTGGTCGCAATCGGGTTCTGGCAAAGCATAAAGCTCGACGGAAAGCCGGATGCGACGACGGCAGTCGCGGCCATGGTGACACTTTCGCTCGGGTTCATTGCGGGGATTGGAGAGCCTGCAATCGCTGTCGCCGGCGCTGCCATCGTCACGCTCGTCCTGGCCTTGCGCAGCGAATTGCACGGCATGCTGCGTTCCCTGGATGAGGCCGACGTGAAGGCATTCGCCCGTTATGCCGTGATCGCGCTTGCTGTGTTCCCGTTCCTGCCGGAAGGCCGCTACGGACCTTACGACGCGTGGGAGCCGACCTCGCTCTGGTTCGTGGTCGTCATCGTCACCGGCTTTTCCTTCGCAGGATATGTCGCCAACCGCATCTTCGGCGCGCGAAAGGGCACGATCGCCACCGCAGTCATTGGCGGGGCCTACAGTTCGACCGCAGTGACCCAGTCGTTTTCGCAAAAGCTCGGTGCAGGTACCGGTGGAAGCGCCGAAAACGCCGGGATCGCGCTCGCGACGGCAGTGATGTACCTGCGCGTAATCGTGCTGGTCGCAGTGCTCGCAAGCCCGTTGCTGGTCCCTTTCATAAAGCTGGTAGCCCCCGCCCTGCTGGTCGGGTTCGTCGTCAGCTTCTGGCTCTATCGCCGCGCTTCGGACAGCTCGGGCGCAACCCCACCCGGCAATCCCATCGCGCTCATTCCCGCCTTTACCTTCGTTGCCTTCATTGCGGTGGCCGCCGTCGCTGCGCGTTGGGCGCAAGCGAACTTCGGTGAAGAAGGCATCGCCGTGCTCCTGCTGTTGATGGGCAGCATGGATGTCGATGCGGCTATCGTGACTGCTGGCGGGCTGGAACCGGGTACAATCGCCAATGAACTGGCGGCGCTGGCGATAGCTGGCACTATCCTCGCCAACATGACCGTCAAGCTGGGAGTGACGCTCGCTTACGGGAAATCGCGCGGTCGGCCTGCGGCTTTTGCCCTGGCTGCGAGCATGGTCGCGCTGGCGATCAGCCTGACCGCCGGCTATTTCTCTTTGTCCGCCTAGGCTTACTGGACGCCGAGTTTTTCGAGCTTTGCCTTCAGGGCCGATTCCTCGAACGGTTTGACGATATAATCGTCGGCGCCCGCACGGATCCCTTCGTGAACGTCCTTTGCCGTGCCCTTCGACGTGCAGAACACGACGGTCGGTTCATGGACCGTCGGAATGGCGCGCAAGGCCGCGACGAATTCGGGACCGCTCATCACCGGCATCTGCCAGTCGGTCAGGATCAGGTCGGGCATGCGCTGCTTACAGCGAGCAAGGGCTTCTTCACCGTTTTCGGCCTCGACCACCTGGTAGCCCAGGCTGACTGCGATCTTGCTCGAAACCTTGCGGATGACGCGGCTGTCATCGACGATCAGGCACAGCTTCGGGCGGGCCTGACGCGTTTCGTGGATGTCGCGCATGGCCTTTGCCTGACGGACGAGTGCATCTGTGTCCGACGCTTCCGCAATTCCAGCTTCGGCCGGCGCTTCGCGGGATAGCGCGCGTGCGTCGATCGTGCCCTCTGTCTCTGCAAAATCTTCCGAAGGATCCTCGATCTCGCCGAGCTCGCGGCCGACATCGGCCAGCTTTTCAGCCAGTGTCTTGCGTTCGCCGCTGGGCGAGCCCTTGCCCGCGTTGGGGCCGGTCGTGCGTTTGATCAGATTTTGAATGGTTCGAGCTCCCGCTGGACGTCGAAGCCCGCGTTTCCGATGTCGCCCGCCGTTTCGCCGGGCGTCATGCAGACATGAAGATAGGGGACCCAGACATCGCCGAATTCGGCTTTCTGGTACCACACGTCGAGAACGTCGTAGCTGGCCCACATCCCATCGGGACCGCGCAGGCGCAGCCCCTCCCCAATGCGAGGAACAGCCGCAAAGCGCATGCGCTCCTGCGACTGGTTCGTCTCGTTCTGGACTTCGATTTCGATCACGCAACAGGTCCTCTGCTATCGGACCTTGCTAACGCGGAAATCTTGATGATTTCCCAACGCGCAAAAGTGAATTTGCGGGATCGGGACGTGGTTACTTTTTCGCTGCTGCAGTCTTTTTTGCGGGTGCCTTCTTCTTGGCGGGAGCCTTGCGGCGCTTCTTCTTCGCCGGCCCCTTGGCAGCGCGAGCGTCGATCAGCTCGATCGCCTGCGCCTCGGTCACTTCCTCGGGCTTCACGTCCTTGGGAATGGTCGCATTGGTCGTGCCGTCGGTGACATACGGCCCGTAACGGCCGGGCATCACCTTGATCTCTCCGCCGGACGTCGGATGTGCGCCAAGCGTCTTGATCGGCTCGGCCTTGCCGCGCCCGCCACCGCCGCGGTTGGCAGCCTGCGCCAGCAGGTCGACCGCACGGTTCATGCCGACGTCGAACACTTCCTTTGTGTTCTGCAGCTTGGCGTATTTGCCGTCGTGCCGCAGGTACGGGCCGTAACGACCGATATTGGCTTCGATCTCGTTCCCGGTTTCGGGATGCGCGCCGACGATGCGCGGCAGGTCGAGTAGCTTGATCGCCCATTCGAGGTCGAAATCGTCGAGATCCTTGGGGATCGAGGCGCGCTTCTTGGCGTCGTCGACTTCCATCTCGATATAGGGGCCGAAGCGTCCGGATTTGCGATGGATTTCCGCACCCGTTTCAGGATGGGTACCCATCAGGCCGTCCTCGTCACCCGTGCCGCCATCGGCGCCAGGCTGGGCAAAACGGCGGGTGTATTTGCATTCGGGGTAGTTCGCACATGCGACGAAGGCGCCGAAGCGACCGCCGCGCAGCGCCAGCTTGCCACCCTCGCGCCCTTCCTGCTCGCACAGCGGGCAGAAACGCGGGTCCTTGCCGTCCTCGCGCGGGGGGAAGAGGAAATCCGAAAGATAGCTGTCGAGCGATTCGGTCACTTCCGAAGGCAGCTTCTCCATGACCTCGTCGGCCTTGGGCTTGAAGTCCTTCCAGAACTTGGCGAGCAGGTCCTTCCATTCCTCGCGCCCGTCGGAAACCGTGTCGAGCTCGTCTTCAAGCTCCGCAGTGAAATCATAGGCGACATAGGTCGGGAAAAACCGTTCGAGAAATGCTGTCAGAAGCCGACCCGATTCCTCTGCAAAGAAACGGTTTTTCTCCATCCGCACGTAATCGCGATCGCGCAGGGTCTGGATTGTCGAAGCATAGGTCGAAGGGCGGCCGATGCCGAGCTCTTCCAGCCGCTTGACCAGCGATGCTTCCGAATAACGCGGCGGCGGCTGGGTGAAATGCTGGTTGGCCTCGACCGACTTCCTGAAGGGGCTGTCGCCCTTGTGCATGACCGGCAGCAGGCCGTCCTCGTCATCGTCCGACTTGTCGTCCCGGCCTTCCTGATAGACCGCGAAATAGCCGGGAAACTTGACGACCTGGCCGGTAGCACGAAGCTCGTGCTTGCCGGTCGGATCGCGCATGGTGACGGTCGTCCGCTCAAGCTGGGCTGCCGACATCTGGCTCGCCATCGCCCGCTTGAAGATCAGGTCGTAAAGCTTTGCCTCGTCCCCCGAACCGGCATGCTCGCGGCGGAAATCGGTCGGACGGATCGCCTCGTGCGCTTCCTGCGCGTTCTTGGCCTTGGTCGAATAGAAGCGCGGTTTTTCGGGCAGGTACGACTTGTCGTAACGATCGCCAATCGCGTCGCGCAGCGCATTGATGGCACCGGGGTCCATCTGGACGCCGTCGGTACGCATGTAGGTGATTGCGCCAGCCTCGTAGAGCGACTGGGCGAGGCGCATCGTATGGCTCGCCGAAAATCCGAGCTTGCGCGCGGCTTCCTGTTGCAGGGTGGAAGTTGTGAACGGTGGCGCAGGGTTGCGCTTCAACGGCTTGGTCTCGATGTCCTCGACCGTGAAGCGGGTGCCCTCGACCGCGGCCTTGGCGGCCATGGCGCTGCCTTCGTTGCCCAGCGTCATCTTGTCGAGCTTGGCCCCGTCGTAACGGACCAGGCGCGCATCGAATTCGGTCCCGTCATGCTCCATCTTCGCAAGGACGGACCAATATTCCTCCGGCTTGAAGATCTCGATCTCGTGCTCGCGCTCGCAGATGAGACGCAGCGCGACCGACTGGACTCGCCCGGCCGATTTCGCACCGGGCAGCTTGCGCCACAGGACCGGCGAGAGGGTAAATCCGAACAAATAGTCGAGTGCGCGCCGCGCCAGATAGGCGTCGATCAGATCGGTATCGAGCTCGCGCGGGCTTTTCATCGCATCGGTGACCGCGGTCTTGGTAATCGCGTTGAAGGTCACGCGATCAACCTTGGACGGCAGCGCCTTGCGCTTTTTCAGCAGCTCCTGGACGTGCCAGCTGATCGCTTCTCCTTCGCGGTCAGGGTCAGTCGCGAGGACGAGACGATCGGCCTTCTTCGCCGCATCGGCTATTTCCTTGAAGCGGCTCTGCTTGTCGCGATAGAGTTCCCAGTCCATCGCAAAGTCTTCATCGGGGCGAACGCTGCCATCCTTGGGCGGCAGGTCGCGCACGTGTCCGTAGCTGGCGAGAACCTTGAAGTCCTTGCCCAGGTATTTCTCGATGGTTTTCGCCTTTGCGGGCGACTCGACGATAACGAGCTGCATTATATTTTGTATGTCCCTTACGCGTATACGTGTGCGTACGCGCAAAGTGGGGTCCCGCTTTCGCGTTCGTCAAGTCATCCGTTCAGACGAAATGCCCGTGGTGCTGTCAGGCAAAGACGTCGGCCGTTTCCGTGCTGTCATCGGCAACGAGCGTGTACACGCCGATTCCGAAGGCAAAGGCCAGCACGTTTCCGGCCGCTTCACCAATGCTCGATCCCAGTGCGATCATCAGGTCGATGCCGGTGAACGCCAGCATCGCACCGAAAGCGCCAGCGATGATGATCAGCCCCAGGAAAAGGACAAGAGCTGCAAAGAAGATCGACCAGCTGTAACCACGGGTCGCTTCCCAGCTGGCGCCGAGCGATTCCGTAATGCCCCTGCGCCCCCCGATCAGGAAACCCGATGCTGCCGACCAGCGCACCAGCAGGATCAGGCCGGGAACGATGATCAGGATCAATCCGAGCACGATGCCGATCATCGAAAGGATCGACATCCCGATATAGGCCCAGATCCGCGTATCCGTTGCCTTCAGACGGCCGGCGCTTTCGAGCAATTTGGAAAGCACGAAATAGCCGGCGATAATCGATAGGATCGCCACGCCCAGTTGGAACGCCGCAGACGTCAGGCTGTCCGACGCATCGACGCTGAACCCCATTCCGGCACCGGCGATCGTGTCCGTAGAATCGATGAGGCCCGCCATGAGCCCGAATGCGTTCAACCCGCCGATAACCACGATGTAGAGGAAGACGACGGGAATGTTACGCCCGACAAGATCGAGCGTTTGCCCCATGAAACCTGCGAAATCCCTGTCACGCTGCATTGATACCCCCCGAATGTTGCCTAGGCTGAAAGCGACACGCGCCCACCAGCATGCCGGACCAATTTTCCCGATATTTCAAGATCAAGCAAGGCCATCTGGACAGAAGCTGCCGTGCTGTCCGACTGGCGGATCAATTCGTCCACACCAATCGGCGCGGTGGTAAGCAGGCTACCGATGTCGGCAGGTTCGGAATCGGCCAGATCCTCGAAGTCATAGAATTGCTCCGATCCGCTTTCGCGAAAGCTTGATCGCGGAACACCGTCGAAACCGGAAAGCAGTTCGACCACGTCGTCGGGCGATTGCACCAGCACGGCCCCCTCGCGGATCAACTGATTGCATCCCTGGCTGCGAGCATCGAGCGGACTTCCCGGAATCGCCATGACCTCCCGCCCCGCCTCGCCCGCCAGGCGTGCCGTGATGAGCGACCCGGACTTGGGCGCCGCTTCCACCACCAGTGTGCCTGCCGCCAGACCGGCGATGATGCGGTTGCGGCTGGGGAAATGGCTGCCGCGCGGTTCGGTGCCGGGCGGTTGCTCGGCGATCAGCAGGCCGTCACAGGCGATCTTCTCCTGCAAATCGGCATGCTGCGGTGGATAGGCGATTTCGATCCCGCTCGCGATGACGCCGATGGTTGCTGGAAAGGCGCCCTCGTGGGCGGCACCATCAATCCCGCGCGCCAGCCCGCTGACGACCGTGAAGCCTGCCTCGGCCAATGCGGCGGCGAATTCCCGCGCAATCTTGATGGCCGCAGCGCTTGCATTGCGCGCACCCACCATGGCGACGCACGGCCGGGTAGCGAGCGCCAGATTGCCGCGATAGCTGATGATCGGCGGCGCGCCCCCGATCTGCGCCAGCAGCAGCGGATAATCTGGCTGGTCGTGAAACAGGTAGCGTGCACCGGCCTTGCGGGTTTGCTGCACCTCAGCCTCGATCGATGCGACAGGGGCGGCGCGATACTGCCTGCCGGATCTGGCCGCGACGTCTGGCAGGGCATCGATGGCGGCAAGGGCATTGCCGAACCGGGCCAAAAGCTGGCGATAGGAAACCGGGCCGATGCGCGGGCTGCGCAGCAATCGGATCCGTGCGAATGCTTCCTCTTGCGAGAGGACCGGCTGCGACCCCTGGTCCTGCATCAGCGGCCTGCCCGTCTCATTTTTTCGAACCGACCCTCGGCTCTTCACCGGCGATCAGGCGCTGGATGTTCTGGCGATGCAGGAAAATGATCAGGCCGGCGATCACGGCGAGTACGGGAATGAATTGCTCGTAGCCAAATGCGGCAGCGGCAATGGCTGCCGCCACCACCGCGCTCATCCCAGCAACGGAGCTGATGCGGACCAGAGCAAGTACGCTCAACCAGACAATGGCGTAGGCGAGACCGATCGGCCAGCCGAGGCCGAAGCTGACGCCCGCATTGGTCGCAACGCCCTTGCCCCCCTTGAACTTGAGCCAGACCGGGAAGCAATGCCCGACCACCGCGCCAAGGGCAGCTGCGGCCATCGGGCCCATGCTCGCCTCTGCCAGGCCGTATCCCTGATAGAACTGCCCTGCCAGGAAGACGGGCAGGAACCCTTTGACGAGGTCGGCCACCAGCGTTGCAGCGGCCAGCCCCTTGTTCCCGGTGCGCAACACGTTGGTCGCGCCGATATTGCCGCTGCCGATGTTGCGTACATCGCCGAGCCCGGCCGCTTTCGTAAGCAGCAGCCCGAAGGGGACGGAGCCAAGCAAGTATCCCAGACCGAGTGCGTAGAGCGTTTCCATCGGCTGCCGCCATTCCTCCCTAGAGATCAGGACGATGCCCTGCTTTCAATTTGAACAGGCCTAGGTAAAAGACCGGCGTTCGACAAGCCAAGCCAGACGGGAAAGCACCATTTCCGACGCATCCGCCCCCATCCTGCTGTTCGATTCCGGTGTCGGGGGACTCACGGTGCTGGCAGAGGTGCGCAAGCTGCTGCCCGATGCGCCGGTGATCTATGCCGCAGACATGGCCGGATTGCCCTACGGGACAAAGTCGGAGGCCCAGATCGCCGCGCGCGTGGCGGGGTTGCTGGGGCGGATGAGCGAACGCTATCGCCCTCGCCTCGCCTGCATCGCCTGCAACACGGCGAGCACGATCGCGCTCGGCATGGTTCGCGAAGTGCTCGAAATTCCGATTGTCGGCACCGTGCCCGCGATCAAGCCGGCTGCGGCCATGACCAGGACCGGGACGATCGGCCTGCTTGGCACCGAAGCGACGATCCGCCAGGCCTATGTCGACAATCTCGAGGCCGAATTCGCCACAGACAAGCTGCTGTTGCGCCACGCCGCCCCGGGCCTCGTCGAAGCAGCGGAAGCCAAACTGCGCGGAGAGGTGGTGGATGGTACCGCTGTACGATCTGCGGTCGATGCGCTTACCGAAATGGCCAGCGGCAACCGGATCGACACCGTGGTCCTTGCCTGCACGCACTTCCCGTTGCTGAGGGACGAACTACAGGCGGCATTCGGACCTGAAGTGGCGCTGATCGACGGTGCCGAAGGCATCGCCCGGCGGATCGTGCATCTGACGCAAGGGCAGGAATTCGACGGCTCTGCTTCGAGCATGGCGGTCACGACCGGACCGCTGGAAGAGTTCGAGAGACTCGCACCGGTATTCGCCGGGTTCGGTATCGAAAAGCTGGTCCGTTTCTGATCGCACCCGCCGCCAGAATCACCGGAAATCACCCCCTGAGTAATCGCGAATCATTCGCAAAGATCGCAGTGGCAAAATGCATCCGAAACGCCTAAGTCCCTGCCACTTGGACGGCGGCACTGGCCGCAGCAGATAAGCGGAACAACCGCGTGAACTACGACCAGATCTTCGACAAGGCGATCGACCGCCTCCATGAAGAAGGGCGCTACCGCGTCTTCATCGACATCATGCGCAACAAGGGCGCGTTTCCGAACGCGCGCTGTTTTCACGGCCATAACGGCCCGAAGCCGATTACCGTGTGGTGTTCGAACGACTATCTCGCCATGGGCCAGCACCCCAAGGTGATCGAGGCGATGGAAAACGCGCTGCACGACGTCGGTGCAGGGTCGGGCGGCACGCGCAATATCGGCGGCAATACGCACCTCCACATCGAACTCGAGAGAGAACTCGCCGACCTTCACGGCAAGGATGGCGCGCTGCTTTTCACCAGCGGCTATGTCTCGAACGATGCAACCCTGTCGACGCTGGCGAAGCTGCTGCCGGGCTGCGTGATCTTCTCCGACGAATTGAACCACGCCAGCATGATTGCCGGCATCCGCAATTCGGGAAGCGAGAAGCGCGTCTTCCGCCACAATGACATGGCGCATCTCGAAGAACTGCTCGCCGCAGAAGACCATGACACGCCCAAGGTCATCGCTTTCGAAAGCGTCTATTCGATGGATGGCGACGTCGCCCCGATCCACGAAATCTGCGACCTTGCCGAAAAATACAACGCCCTGACCTACATCGACGAAGTCCATGCGGTCGGCATGTACGGCAAGCGCGGCGGCGGCATTTCCGAACGCGACGAAGCCGCGCACCGCATCGACATCATCGAAGGCACGCTGGGCAAGGCGTTCGGCGTAATGGGCGGCTATATCGCTGCAGACACCCGCATAATCGACTGCATTCGCAGCTATGCGCCGGGCTTCATCTTCACGACCTCGCTGTCGCCCGTGCTCGTTGCCGGCGTCCTTGCAGCGGTGAAGCACCTCAAATCTTCAAGTGTGGAACGCGATGGCCAGCAGGCTGCCGCTGCCACGCTCAAGCAGAAGATGCGCGATGCGGGCCTGCCGGTGATGGACAGCGTGACGCACATCGTGCCGTTGATGATCGGCGATCCTGTCCGCGCCAAGAAGATCAGCGACATCCTGCTCGCCGAATACGGCGTGTATGTGCAGCCGATCAATTTCCCGACCGTGCCGCGCGGGACGGAGCGCCTGCGCTTTACCCCCGGCCCTGCCCACACCGCGGAAATGATGGACGAACTCGTTGCCGCCCTGGTGGAAATCTGGGACCGGATGGAACTGGAACTGGCGAAGGCCGCCTGATGCGATGACGGAAGCGGCCGATCCCGACTTCCGGCATTCCACACCTCCTGAAATCGAAGATCTGCTGGCGAATGTGCCGGGGCTTCAATCCCGGTGGGACAAGCTGACCGAGCTTGGCCGCAACGAATACATCTGCTGGACCATTTCGGCCAAGCAGGAGGCAACGCGCGAAAAGCGGCGCCAGCGAATGGTCGAGGAAGTTCTCGACGGCAAGAAGCGGCCCTGCTGCTGGCCTGGCTGCCCGCATCGCCGGGAAAGCGCGAGAAAGTTCGTCGACGCTTGACCTTTGCGCAGGATCGCGCATCCTCCCGTCGGGGAGAGAAATATGGCGACCGTTGCAGACAGGACAGGACTAGATACCGGCACACTCGATGTGCGCCCGATGACACCGGCCATCGGTGCGGAAATTCATGGCGTCAATCTCGGCGCGAGCGACATCGCATCGCGCATACCCGAAATCCGTGCCGCGCTTCTCAGGTATGGCGTGGTATTCTTCCGCGATCAGGAAATGACGCAGGAACAGCACATCGCCTTTGCCCGTCATTTCGGTGATCTGGAAATCCATCCCGCAACACCGAAGGACCAGGAAAATCCCGAAGTCCTGCGCATCGTTCATGGGCCCAACAGCCGCGGTTCGGAAAACAACTGGCATTCCGATGTCACCTGGCGCGAATGCCCTTCGCTCGGTTCGATCCTGTACGCCCGCGAAGTGCCCGAATGCGGCGGCGATACGCTGTTCGCCAACATGCATCTCGCCTACGAGCGCCTGAGCGAAAAAATGCAGCAGTTTTGCGAAGGGCTGACGGCGGTCCACGACATCGCCCGCGTCTTCGCCAAACGCCTCGGCAAGACGCCGGAGGAACTGCACGAGAAATATCCGCCGATGAGGCATCCGGTCATCCGCACCCATCCGGAAACCGGTGAACGGGCGATCTACGTCAACACCGGCTTCACCAGCCATATCGAAGGCCTCTCACGAAAGGAGAGCGACTGGCTGCTCGACCACCTCTACAAGACCGCCTGGGACGTCGAGGTCCAGTGCAGGTTCCGCTGGCAACCCAACTCGGTCGCCTTCTGGGACAACCGCGTATGCCAGCATTTCGCCGTATCGGATTATTTCCCGGCGCGGCGCGTGATGGAACGTGTGACCATCGCCGGAGACCGGCCTTACTTCACCGCCTGACACCACGTTTACGTAAGGGATTTTGCTCGCCGCTCGCGGTGGTCTAATCCTGTGCGCAAAGAGAGAGAGGACCAACCAACGTGACACCCGGCAGCCCTGACCAGACTTACGAAGACGTCGTGCGCGGACGGCGCAGCATCCGCGGCTATCTGGACAAGCCGGTGCCACGCGAACTGATCGAGGAAGTGCTGTCGATGGCGATGCGCTCCCCCACCTCGATGAACACGCAGCCGTGGCACTTCCACGTCATCACCGGCGAGCCGCTCGATCGTATTCGCAAGGGGAATACCGAGCGCATCCTCGCAGGCGAGCCCGACAGCCGCGAATTCCGCCGCGGCCATGCATTCGAGGGAGTGCACCGCGAACGCCAGGTCGAATGTGCGGTGCAATTGTTCGGCGCTATGGGGATCGAGCGCGACAACAAGGAAAAACGGCAGGACTGGGTCCTGCGCGGCTTCCGCCAGTTCGATGCGCCCGTCTGCGTCATCGTCACCTACGACCGCGAGCTTTCCGACAGCGACGACACGGCATTCGATTGCGGCGCTGTGACTACGGCACTCGTCAATGCCGCCTGGTCGCGCGGCCTCGGCTGCGTCATCAACTCGCAAGGCATCATGCAATCGCCCGTGGTGCGCGAACATGCGCATATCCCGGACGACCAGGTCATCATGAAAGCGGTCGCACTTGGCTGGCCGGACCCGGACTTCCCGGCGAACTCCGTCTATACCAATCGCAAATCTGTCGACGAAAGCGCCAATTTCATCGGTTTCGACTGAGACCTGGCAGGCAGGGAAACTTATAGGCCCCGCGCCGTTTGTTGACCAAAGGCACGGAGGGCATTTTGAGCGACGACATCATCGATCTCGGCAGCGGCTTCTACTCGATCCGCGGGGACTTTCGCATTGGCGGCATCCTCAATGTCGGAACGCAATGTTCGCTGGTCGAGTTTGAGCCCGGCCGCTTCGTGTTCCTAGACAGCTATACCCTGCCCGACGCGGTGCGCGAGGAAGTGGACCGCATGACCGATCGCGGTGAGAAGATCGAAGCGATCCTCAACCTGCACCCGTTCCACACGCTGCATTGCGAATGGATGCACGGCACCTTTCCGGATGCAAAGCTGTATGGAACTGCGCGCCACAAGCGCAAGATGCCCGACCTTCCGTGGCAGGACACGCTATGCGAAAGCGATGCCCTGTCTGGCCAGTTTGGCGAGTGGTTCGAATTCTCGGTCCCTGCAGGCGTACCGCTCGTCTGCGACGACGAAAATGTACATTTCTCCTCCGTCCTCGCGCTTCACAAGGCGAGCGGGGTGATCCATGTGGATGATACCTTCACCTACCTGCGCAAGGGCTTCCCGCTTTCGGTCCTGCCGATGACGGACCGCATGGACTTCCATCCCACGCTGGCAAAGGCATTGAAGCCGGAAGCAGGCGCAGCCGACGCGTTCCGCGAATGGGCGATCGATCTCGGCATCCGCTGGCACGAGGCGAAGATCGTCGCTGCTGCGCACAACGCGATCCTCCATCTCGAGCCGGAGCAATTTCCGAAGCTCGTGGGTGAAGCGCTGGGCCGCGTGAAGAAGGTGCTCGACAAGCACCGCGCCGCGCACGGTTAGTCGAGCGGTTCGACGAAAAAGCTGAATTCGTGGTGCGAACAGGGCGGCTGAGCCGCCCTGCCCTCTATCAGCGCAGGCTGACGACGTTGTCCACTTCCGGACGCGCGCGGCTGCCATCGTAAAGGCTGGCCATCGGCTCATCCGTCACGACGACCTGTTGCGCATCGCCGAAACCGTTGAAGCCGGTCTTCATCGCCGCGCCATAGGCACCGAGCATTCCGACCTCGATGTAGTCGCCGGCCTGGATGTCCGACGGAAGCGGGAACGGACCCTTCATGTAGTCCGCATCGTCGCAGGTCGGGCCGTAGAATGCGAAATCCGCATCGGGATCGCGCAGGTCGTCTTCCAGCGCACGAACAGGGAAACGCCAGTTCACATGCGCAGCATCATAGAGCGCGCCATAGGCGCCGTCGTTGATGTAGAGTTCCTCGCCGCGACGCTTCTCAACGCGCACGATCATCGAGGAATATTCGGCCGATAGCGCACGGCCGGGCTCGCACCACAACTCGGCGTTGTAGGCAATCGGCAGCGCATAGAAGTGCTGGTGGATGATCTGGAAGTAATCTTCGAGCGGCGGAGGCTCGAGATCGGGATACCAGCTCGGGAAACCGCCGCCGACATCGATCATGTCGATCACGACCGAAGCTTCGGCAATCGCTGCGCGGGTGCGGTCAAGCGCCTGGACATAGGCGAACGGGCTCATGGCCTGGCTTCCGACGTGGAAGCAGATGCCAAGCCAGTCGCAATGCTGGCGGGTTTGCTGGAGCAGCAGCGGCGCTTCCGACAGGTCGCAACCGAACTTGCTCGCCAGCGACAGCTCCGAATATTCGCTCGAGACGCGCAGGCGCACCGCGAGCCGCAAGTCGGTCGCCGCTTCGCCTGTTTCGGGATTGCGGCACGCCTCGACGATCTTCTCCAGTTCCTCGACGCTATCGAGGCTGAAGGTCCGAACACCGTGCTGGTGATACGCCTCGCGGATCGCACCGGGCGTCTTGATCGGGTGCATGAAGCACAGCGTCGCATCGGGCAGGAGGCCGCGCACCAAGCGCACTTCGGCAATCGAAGCGACGTCAAAATGGGTGATGCCCGCTTCCCACAGCACTTCGATCAGGTCGGGCGTGGGATTCGCCTTCACCGCGTACAGCGACTTGCCCGGAAACTTCTCGACGAAGAAACGGGCAGCGCGCGCGGCGGCGTGCGGACGATTCAGGATAACAGGCTCGTCCGGCGCAAGAGCGCGAATTACAGACCGAGCGTCAGGGTAGATGTGCAACTCAAGGGACCCCCAAAACGGTTCTTTGAAACCATGAAACGACAAGCTGCCTTGCGGTTAGGAAGTCCCCTTGGGGCAGCGGAAGCGCGCATATAGGGCCTGCAGGGTGAATCGCAAATGAAAAATGGCGTCGTTTTCGGTGTTCATGCCGATTCAATCGACGCCATCCTCACATGTTCCGAAGTTCAGCGCCCGCATGCAACGGGCCGTCGAACTTGAGCATGGTTTGAAACAGGGATTTACGCCCTAGTTGCTTCCCGTCGCGATCGCTTTCGCCCTGGGCGCAACCGCGAGAAGGACCTTCAGATTTTCGCGCAGGTTCGCCAT
This sequence comes from Altererythrobacter epoxidivorans, assembly GCF_001281485.1. NCBI lineage: Bacteria > Pseudomonadati > Pseudomonadota > Alphaproteobacteria > Sphingomonadales > Erythrobacteraceae > Altererythrobacter > Altererythrobacter epoxidivorans. The sequence continues at coordinate 843,134 of NZ_CP012669.1, read as the reverse complement.
CGTGATCCCGTAATCGAGAACGACATAGCGGCTGAAACCGAGCGAATCGGTGTCGGCCAGATACCACGAGGTAATTGCCGCATATTCGAGATTTGCTTCGGCAAGGTTTGCGTCGGTTATGCCCGAGCTTCCGTTCCACCGGACCTGCATGTTCACACCCTGGCAGCCCGATACGCCGTTGGCATCGCAAGCGGTCCCGATCAGGATGTAGCTGAGACCGTCTTTTTCCTTCGCACCGACGAGGCGGCTGTCGTCTGCGATCTGCACGACCTCGTGATCGAGGCTCTTGACGATCGCGACGAGGTCGTCGTTTTCGACAGATTTGACGATGCGGTCAGGATTATAGGTGGTTTCCGCCAAGGCTGGCGCCGGAATAACGGCGGCTGCGATTGCGGCTGCTGCCACGAACTTGAATGTCATGAATTGCCCCTGTCCAATGTGGAAACGACCCGTTCCTGCCGGACAGTAAAGCGCAGAGGTTAACCCAACACAACTGCCCAGGCGATCAGCTCAGCCGATTTCGGAAATCCTCGTATCCGAATTCCCGCACCAGCTCGAGACCGTCGGTTTCGCTATCCCAGAGATAGATCGAAGGCAGCGGCACCCCATTGAAGGTGTTGGTCTTCACCATCGAATAATGCGCCTGGTCGAGGAAGGCGAAACGTGCGCCCGGTTCGGCGGGCACCGGCAAACGATAATCGCCGATAACATCGCCTGCGAGGCATGACGGCCCGCCCAGCCGGATCGGAATCTGCTCTTCACCCGTCAACTCGCCCAGCATGGCGGGGCGATAGGGCGCCTCGATCACATCGGGCATGTGGCAGGTCGCGGACACGTCGGTGATACCGACCGGCATTTCGTTGAAACCGGTGTCGAGAATTGTGCCGACCAATATGCCTGCGTCGAGCGCGACGGCTTCTCCGGGTTCGAGATAGATTTCGGCGCCCGTGTCTTCCTTCGCATCGCGCAGGAATTCGACCAGTTCCTCGCGCTGGTAATCGGCGCGGGTGATGTGATGCCCGCCGCCCATATTGAACCACTTGAGCTGGCCGAAATAGGGTTCGATCGCGTCGAACACGCGGTCCCAGGTCTGGCGCAGTGGCTCGAGGTCCTGCTCGCACAGATTGTGGAAATGAATGCCCTCCACGCCCTCCATGTGCTCGTCGGTCAGCTGGTCGAGCGGAAAGCCAAGGCGCGAGCCGGGCGACGATGGATCATATCGCGGCACTTCGCCTGTCGGCACCTGCGGATTGATGCGAAGGCCGACGTCGAAATCGCCCCCGGTTGCCCTGCCTTGCTCCATGATCAGCGCGGCGCGTTGCAGCTGGCCCGGCGAATTGAAAATCACGTGGTCGGACAGGCGGCAGATCTCTTCCAGCTCGTCCGGCTTGAAGGCGGCGGAGTATGTAGCGATCTCGCCGTCGTAGAACTCGGAGGCCAGCCGAGCTTCCCACAGGCCGGAGGTGCAAACACCGTCGAGATACTCGCCGATGATCGGCGCAACCGACCACATGGAAAACGCCTTCAACGCGGCCAGCACCTTGATGTCGGCCGCATCGCGGACGTCGGCGAGGATCTGGCAGTTCGCGCGCAGCTTCGCCGCGTCCACCACGAAGGCAGGGCTATCGACCCGGTTCAGGTCAAAATGGGCGAATGCGCCCGGATCGCCGGCTTTGGTTTCCATCAGTCTACGCAAAGTCCCGGCTGCTCAACACCATCCAAAATTTCGGCGAAGCATCCAAAATGCGCATTATTAACTTCGCAAAATCCGCTCGTCCGATTCCCGTCCAATTTCCGGTTGTTCGAGAGTTCCACCGTACATTTTCCTTCACAATCACTGGAATCGCGGCAGGCTTTACCCGCATCCAGGTAGGGAACGACACAACTCGGAGCGCCAACCATACCGACCGCTTCGTAGGCCCCTCCATTCGAGGCACAAATTTTTCGATCTTCGTCCGAAACCTTTCGCCACTCTTCAGCCTGATACGCCTGGACGCTTTCATCAAGTGATGAGCGACATGCGACCAATCCGCAGGCTGCGAAAACGAGCACAAGAAAGATTCGGAATGGCATCAGAAGTCGACTGGACCGTCCATTTCCTTCACCTGCCAGGGCAGGCCGTGTTCGTTGAGCATGTCCATGAAGGGATCGGGGTCCATCTGTTCCATGTTGAATACACCGTCGCCTGCCCACTTGCCGGTGACCATCATGGCCGAACCGATCATCGCGGGCACGCCGGTGGTGTAGGATACGGCCTGGTTGCCGGTTTCCTCGTAAGCCGCCTCATGGCTGCAGATGTTGTTGATGTAGAAGGTTTTCTCGCCTGACCCGTCGAGCGCTTCGCCGGTGGCGATGACGCCGATATTGGTGTTGCCCTTGGTCGTCTCGCCCAGAGTTTCAGGCTTGGGCAGGACGGCTGCGAGGAACTGCAGCGGGATGATTTCCTTGCCCTTGTACTTGATCGGGTCGATCCGCGTCATGCCGACGTTCTGCAGCACGGTCAGGTGCTTGATGTATTCATCGCCGAAGGTCATCCAGAAGCGCGCGCGCTCAAGCTCGGGATTGAACTTGGCGAGGCTCTCCAGCTCCTCGTGATACATCATGTACATGTTCTTGGGGCCGACGCCCTCGAAGTCGAATTCGACTTTCTTGCCCATCGCCGGGGTTTCGACGAACTCGCCGTTTTCCCAGTGCCGCGCGGGCGCAGTCACTTCGCGGATGTTGATTTCCGGGTTGAAGTTGGTGGCAAAGGCCTGACCGTGATCGCCGCCGTTGCAGTCGAGAATGTCGAGCTGGCGGATGGTCTTCAGCTTGTGCTTCTTCAGCCACATGGTGAACACGCTGGTCACGCCCGGATCGAAGCCCGAACCGAGCAGCGCCATCAGGCCGGCATCCTTGAATCGGTCGTGATAGGCCCACTGCCAGTGGTATTCGAACTTGGCCTCGTCCTTGGGCTCGTAGTTCGCGGTATCGAGATAGCTCACGCCCGCTTCGAGGCAGGCGTCCATGATCGGCAGGTCCTGGTACGGCAGCGCGAGGTTGACGACGAGGCTCGGCTGAACCTTGCGGATCAAATTGACCATCGCCGGGACTTCCTCGGCATCGATCTCGTAAGTGCTGACTTCCTGGCCGGTACGCTCTTTCACGCTCGCGGCAATCGCGTCGCATTTCGACTTGGTGCGGCTGGCGAGGTGGATATCGCCAAAGATGTCGGCGTTCATCGCCATTTTGTGGACGCAGACCGAGCTGACGCCACCGGCACCGATGACCAGCACGGTTGAGGGGACTGTCGACATGTTTTGTTTCTCCGGAAACGAATCTTGTGGGCGCTCTAATGCAATGCATCGGATGCGTAAATCGATCCGGGATTTCCTACCCAGCGATCATCGCGATAATCGTGCCCGATGGACGAAAACTCACCGAAAACTGCGGATGATTCCAGTGCCAGGACTGTGTTCCATGTGTTCCATCGCGTAGGACTTCGCACATGAGCGAGGCACAAAGACGACCGACCCGCGAGGGCGTGATCGAAGCTGCGGCGAAGGTTGCCGCGATCCTGCCCCCTACCCCGCTGCTGACTGCAGAGATCGCCGGCCAGCGGTTCTGGGTAAAGGCGGAGGTGCTCCAGCCGATAGGTGCCTTCAAGATCCGCGGTGCGTGGCACAGGCTCTCCGCTCTCAGCGAAGAAGATCGACGCCGCGGCGTGGTCGCCGTTTCATCGGGCAACCATGCGCAAGGCATCGCCTGGGCGGCAAAACGGCTCGGCATTCCGGCCGTAATCGTGATGCCGCACGATGCGCCGCAGGTGAAACTCGATGCAACGCGGGCACTCGGGGCCGAGATCGTCCTCTACCAGCGTCCGGGCGAAGATCGCGACGCAGTGGCAGCCAATGTGCTTGCCGAGCGCGGCGGAACGCTCGTCCATGCGTTCGGCGATCCGTGGGTGATCGAAGGCCAGGGCAGCGCGGGGATCGAAATCGCGCAGCAGCTGGGCCGGGCACCATCGCGCCTTGTTGCATGCTGCGGGGGTGGAGGACTGACTGCCGGGCTGGCCCTCGCCTGCCCTGAAAGCGAGATCATCCCGGTCGAACCGCTCGGGTGGGACCAGGTCGGGCAATCGCTGGCGGCAGGGGAAATTGTCCCTGCTTCGCCCAATCCGCCGAAGACGATCTGCGATGCGCTCCAGCCGCTCGCGACAAAGCAGATCAATCTCGACGTACTGCTCGGACGCTCCGAACCCGGCGTGGTGGTGACCGACGACGAGGTTCGCGCGGCGCAGCGCTTCGCATTCTCGAAGCTGCGTCTCGTGGTCGAACCTGGCGGCGCAGCAGCCCTTGCCGCGGTCATCGCCGGCAAGGTCCCGGTCGATGACGGGACCGTCGTGATGCTGACAGGCGGAAATGCCGATCCGGCCGCTTTTGCGCAGACGATAGCCGAAGGATGATGCGTTGCATTTGACAATTGGAATTGCCGCCAGCAGTTTCGCGGCATCTTAACGGGAGGGATTCAATGCAAGCTCAAATGCTCGCACCGGCAGCGGTGCTGGTCGCCTGGTCACTGGTGATGCTGTTCTGGATGGCTGGAACCCGCCTTCCGGCACTCGCCAAATCGGGCGCGATGAAAAATGCCAAGCCCGGTGGCCGCGGCCAGGACCTCGACGGCGTCCTTCCCGACAGCCTCCAGTGGAAGGCTCACAATTACAATCATTTGATGGAACAGCCGACGATTTTCTACGCGACGGTCGTGATCATCGCGATGCTCGGCGCGCAATCGGGTGACGTGCTGGCTGCGTGGATCTACGTCGGCCTGCGCATCGTCCACTCGCTGTGGCAGGCCATGGTCAATGTCGTGCCGGTGCGCCTGCTGATCTTCCTGATCTCGACGTTCGCGCTGGTCTATCTCGCCTATCGCGCAATCGCGCTCACCCTCTTCGCAGACCCCGGAGTTCTCGCATGATCGGAATGGCCATTCTTCAACCTGTCGTCGTATTGGCAATCTGGACCATGGTGATGTGGGTCTGGATGTACGCGACGCGCATTCCCGCAATGAGCGCGGCAGGTATCGACGGCACCAGGCTGGTCGGCTCCACGGGCGCCAGCCTGCGCGAGAAACTCCCCGACGAGGTGAGCTGGAAGGCTGACAACTACAACCACCTGCACGAACAGCCGACCGTGTTCTATGCAATCGCGATCGTCCTTGCGATCATCGGCTTGGGCGACGGAATGAACGCGCTGCTGGCATGGATCTATGTCGGGCTTCGCATCATGCACTCGCTGGTGCAGGCCACCGCCAACAAGGTGATGGTGCGCTTCATCCTTTTCGCCGTGTCGAGCATCGTCCTGATCGCGCTGATCTTCAGCGCGACCTTTGCGGTCTTCGAGATCTAGGGCAAAAGCTTTGGAGAGGCCCCTTTCGCGGGGGCCTCTCACAAGGCCAGTCTATTCGGCAGCCTCGGTTGCGGCGTGCGCATGGCCGTCGAGGTCGATCTCGAGGCCCGAAAGAAAGCGCTCTGCATCGAGCGCGGCCATGCAACCCATGCCTGCTGCGGTCACCGCCTGGCGATAGGTGTGATCGGTCACGTCGCCGGCTGCGAAAACGCCCGGCTTTTCTGTCTTCGGACTGCCTGGCTCGGTCAGGAGATAGCCGCTATCGTCGAGCGGGAGCTTGCCCTTGAACAGTTCGGTCGACGGAGCGTGGCCGATGGCGACAAATGCACCGTCGACTTCCAGGGTCGATTCCTCACCGGTCTCCGTATCTTTCAGCACGATATGCGCAAGCGTGCCGTTTTCGGCCGCTTCGAAACGGTCGACCGTCTTGTTCCATAGCGTCGATATCTTGTCCGACTTGAACAGGCGATCCTGCAGGATCTTCTCCGCGCGCAATTCGTCGCGGCGATGGATCAGGGTCACGTCATCCGAGTGATTGGTCAGGTACAGCGCTTCTTCAACAGCAGTGTTGCCGCCGCCGATCACGGCAACCTTCTTGCCGCGATAGAAAAACCCGTCGCAGGTCGCACAGGCAGAAACGCCCTTGCCGCCAAGCTCCTGTTCCCCTGGCACGCCCAGCCATTTCGCTTGGGCGCCGGTGCAGATAACCAGCGTATCGCCGATGTATTCGTCACCGCTGTCACCCACCGCGCGATAGGGTGGCCCGCTGTCGAGATCGACCGAGACGATCGTGTCCCACATCATGCGCGTGCCCACATGCTCGGCCTGCTTCTGCATTTGCTCCATCAGCCAGGGGCCCTGGATGACATCGGCAAAGCCGGGATAGTTCTCTACATCGGTGGTGATCGTCAGCTGTCCACCGGGCTGCAAACCCTGCACGACGATCGGTTCGAGCATTGCGCGCGCGCCATAAATCGCGGCGGAATAGCCAGCCGGGCCTGAGCCGATAATGAGCATCTTGGTGCGATGGGTCGCCATGGTAATTCGTCCGTTGGAATCAGTTCATGAGATAAATGGGAAGCGAACCCGCTTCTGTCACGCCACGAACTTGTCGCGCAACCTCTCTCGCATGGCGTCATCCACACCCAAGGTGCGGGTTATGAAAGCATCGAGCGACCCGTGATCGCTTTCGATTTCGGCCAGATAGGTCGCGAGATAGTCTTCGTGCACTTCCAGCAAAGCGCGCACGGCATCTTCATCCAGCTTGCGGCCGAGCCGTTGCTCTATCGACGGAACCGACTGTGCGCGAAGGACGTCGAGAGTGGGCGCGTGGTTTGTTAGGAGAAATTCCTCCATCTGGTCGTCCTTGCTTGCGCCAAGGACGTGCAGCAGCAAGGTTGCGGCAACGCCAGTTCTATCCTTGCCGGCAAAGCAATGGACTAGGCTCGCTCCGTCGCGCTCGTCCAGCGCGCGGAAATATCGCGAGAACATCTCGATCATCGCCGGGTTGCGCGGCATGCGCGTATAGACGGCCATCATCCGCTGACGGGCGTATTCGGCAGTCGTCGTTTGAGCGTCGATATCCATGTGGGGCGGGCTGGAGGTCGTCTCGCCTTCGTAGGCGATGACTTGTGCATCGAAGCCTTCGATACGCCGACACGGGTTATTGCCTCGCTCGCTCTCGCCCCTGAGGTCGATTATCGTGCGGATATCCAGATCGCCAACCTGCGCGAGATCATCGTTGGTCGCCGCCACGTGCTGGCCCGAGCGGAACAGCAGACCGCGCTTGACCGTGCCGCCGCCAGCAACCGAATAGCCGCCATAGTCGCGGAAGTTGTGAATGCCCTCTGTGGGCAGGAATCTGTTGCGAATCATCGCCGGCGACCGTGGCAGCAGGTGCGTGCTTACTCAACTGCTCGTGAACAGCCTTAGGGACATTCCCCTATCCGCCCCCAAACCTGAGCTTGTTGCCATGGCGTTAGCAGGGGAGCTTCCGAAGACAGGCAAGAGGATTGAAGCCATGGCCAGTATCCTGATCGCAGATGACGACGAACTCGTCGCATCCCTGGCGTCCGATGCCCTGATTGCTGCCGGGCATGCTTGCGGGTGGGTGACCGACGGGCTGCAGGCCGAGCGAACGATAGACTGGCGGCGCCCGGACCTGTTGTTGCTGGACCAGGACATGCCGAACATGTCGGGTGCAACCCTGCTACGACGCTTGCGGACATCATCGAAGCACTACGACCTGCCGATCATTATGTTTACCGCGATGAGCGGCGAGCGCGACGAAGAACAGGCGCTTTATGCCGGTGCACAGGAATATGTCCGCAAACCCTTCAGGGCGGAAACCCTGATCAGGGCAGTCGAGCACGTTTTGATGAAACGCCGGCATCGTCCCCGACACGAAGACCTGCGAACGGTGCTGGAAAAGAGCGCCGGGACCTGGCGCGATCCGGAAGAAGAAATCCGCTCCGATCGTCGCTACGTCTGATCGCCGGCTGCTGCCAGGTCGTCGCAGAAGCGTCGTGTCCAGTCCTGAACGTTGTCGTCCCGGATCGTGCCAATCATTGCCTCGTAACGCGCTTTCCGCTCTTCCAACGGCATGTCGAGCGCCACACGGATCGCGTGGCTCAGATCGTCCGGACTATGCGGATTGACCAGCACCGCATCGCCCAATTGCTGCGCGGCACCTGCGAAACGGGAAAGGATCAGCACTCCGGGATCTTCCGGATTTTGCGCGGCCACATACTCCTTCGCCACAAGGTTCATCCCGTCGCGCAGCGGCGTGACGAGGCCAATCTTCGATGCGTTGAAAAATCCGTAGAGTTCGGCATGCGAATAGCCGCGGTTGACGTAGCGGATCGGCACGAGATCGACCTCGGAACGCGCACCGTTGATCTGCCCCGTCTTCTGTTCGAGCAGGTTGCGAATCTTCTGGTAGCTCTCGACGTCCTCCCGGCTGGGCGGAGCAACCTGGATATAGACGAGGTCGCGAACACGCCCCGGATTCTGGTCGAAAAAGCGCCCGATTCCGTCGATCCGTTCAGGTAATCCCTTGGAATAGTCGAGCCGGTCGACGCCGATCATGGCGATCCTTCGCCGGGTTGATGACAGCAGCCGTTGCGCTGCCTGCCGCGCTTCGCCCGTATTACCCTGATCCTGGAAATGGTCCCAGTCGATACCGATGGGATAGGCGCGAGCGACGGTCGTTCGCCCCTCCAGCGTCACTGTCCCGGTCGCGTCATCGACTTCTGCTCCGAGTTCCTTGCGGCAGTAATGCAGGAAGCTTTCAAGCCATTCCCCGGTCTGGAAACCGATGAGGTCGTATTCCAGCATCGTACGCACCAGCCGCTCATGAAACGGGAGCGAGACGAACAGGCGGGTCGGTGGCCACGGAATATGCAGGAAAAAGCCGATACGGTTCTTGAGGCCGCGAGACCTCAGTCGCTCGCCAAGGGGGAGCAAATGATAATCGTGCACCCAAACCAGATCGTCTTCCTCGATCAGCGGGGTGACACATTCGGCAAAGCGCTCGTTCACGCGCTCGTAGCCTTTGCCCGTCTCGCGTTCGTATTCGGTCAGGTCGAGCCGGTAATGAAACAGCGGCCAGAGCGTCGAATTGGCATAGCCATTGTAATATTCGTCCACGTCGCGCTTCGACAGGTCGATCGTCGCAGTGGTTACTCCATCGTTCCGCTGCAGGTTGATATTTCCCGTGCGGTCATCGCTCTCCTGTCCCGACCATCCGAACCAGAGACCGCCGTATTTCTTGAGGGCGGAATTGAGAGCGCCGGCAAGGCCGCCTTGCGCTCCGGCTGCGCCGCGTGCCTTTGGCACTGCAACGCGGTTCGAGATGACGACGAGGCGTTCTATCGGACTTCACTCCATGGTTTGGACAGCAGGCCGGCGCAATTGATGACGCCGACGAGCGAATATGTCTGGGGGAAGTTGCCCCACAACTCACCCGTTTCGTAATCGAGGTCTTCGCTGAGAAGACCCGATTGGGTCGTGTGGCTCAGCATGGTGCAGAACAGTTTGCGCGCTTCGGCATCGCGACCCGCGAGGTGCAGCGCCTCGATCAACCAGAATGTGCAGACGTTGAATGCGGTTTCGGGCGCGCCGAAATCATCCTCGGCCGCGTAGCGGAGCATGTGATCACCGCGTCGCAGATGCTCTTCCACGGCTGCGAAAGTGGACTGGAACCGGTCGTTGTCGGGCGAAAGGAAGCGCAGCTCGACCATCTGGAGCAGGCTGGCATCGAGATAATCGCTTTCGAAGCTGGCACCATAGTGCCCGCCCTCTTCGCCGTTTTCGACCCAGGCTTCGGCCTCGATCTTGGCCCGGACAGCATCCGCGCGTTCGCGCCAAAGCTTCGCACGCTCTTCCTTGCCCAGCCACTCTGCCGTCATGGCAAGACGGTCGCACGCAGCCCAGCTCATGACGGCGGAATAGGTATGAACTTCCTGACGGGTGCGGAATTCCCACAGCCCGGCATCCGGCTGGTCATGCATTGCCCACGCCATTTCTCCGACCTGCTCCAGGCTTTCGAAATCGCGCTCGTCCGCCATGCGCAGCAGTCGGCGATCGATGAAAGCTTGCACGGTCGGCAGAACGATCTGCCCATAACAGTCATGCTGGATCTGCTTGTAGGCGGCATTGCCGACACGCACCGGCCCCATGCCGCGATAGCCGGCAAGATAGGCTGCCGTGGTTTCGTTCAATTCGCTTTCGCCCATGACCGAATAGAGCGGCTGTATCTGGCCGCCTTTGGCAGAATCGACGATATTGCGAAGATATGCGAGATACTTCTCGAGAACGTCGAGCGCGCCAAGCCGGTTGAGTGCCTGGACCGTGTAATAGGAATCGCGGATCCAGCAGTATCGATAGTCCCAATTGCGTTCCGAATGCGGAGCTTCCGGGATGGAAGTCGTCAAGGCAGCAACAATGGCGCCGGTTTCCTCGTGCTGGCAAAGCTTGAGAGTGATCGCGCAGCGGATAACCTCGTCCTGCCATTCGACGGGCGTCGCAAGCCCCCTCACCCATTGCTGCCAGTACTTGCGGGTCGCCTGTTCCATGCGGCGGATCTCTTCCCGCAGGTTACCCATGAAAGGCTCGTCAGGACCGAGGAAGAAATGCGTGTCCTCTTCGATGCGGAACGTGCGCTGTTCGAGGATATAGCCGACCGGGGCATCGGTGCTAAGCCGCAGTGTCTGCCCGCTTACGAGATAGCGAATGTGGTTCGTGCCGTTCGTCGTATCCGCCAGCGATGCGCCGTAATTGTTCATCGGCCGCAACACCACGCGGATGCGCGGGTTACCCGAGATCGGGCGAACGATTCGACCGATACCGACCGGGCGGTACATCCGCCCCTTGTTCTCGTAGCGCGGACAAAAATCCAGCACCTCGACACAGCTTCCGTCTTCCGCTTCCAGCCGCGTCACGAGGATCGGCGTGTTGCGGATATACTCCTGTGAAGAGCTGACCTGACCTTCCAGCTCGAAACGCCAGATGCCGGCATCGCGATGGCTCGAATTAAGAAGAGAACAGAATACAGGATCGCCATCGACACGCGGGACGCAACCCCAGACGATCGCGCCGGTCCTGTCGACCAGCATGCTGACCTGGCAGTTCCCAATCGGCCAGAGCTCAAGGTCGGATTTCATATTTGCAGCCACTCGTGCAGGTCCCCCACGCTCGAAAGTCGATAGCGCGCCTGTGTCGGCGTGCGCTGTCCTATCTGAATGCCGAAGCCCCCCAATTGGTTGCACGCGGCAAATCCATCCTCGTCCGTCACATCGTCTCCCACGAAGATCGCGGTCTTCCCTGCGAAAGGTTCGCGGCCTGCCAACAGTTCCACCGCTCCGCCCTTGTCGATGCCCGGACGAACGATCTCGATCACGCACTTGCCGCTTTTGGTGGCAAGCTGGTGCTTGCCTGCCAGATCTTCTGCGAACTTTCGGACCTCGGCCTCAGCCTCAGGCTTGGCGCGGTAATGGAGCGCTGCCCCGTGCGTTTTCCTTTCGTACAGGATCCCGGCACGCTTCGCATAATCGGCGAGCCCGTCTTTCACTTCACTAGGCAGTGCTGTCGTCTCGCGCAGGACAGCGCCTTTTGCAGACAGGACGTGGCCGCCGTGAGACCCTGCCAGATGAACGCTGACGTCCCCCAGGAATGAAGTCAGATTATCGATCGACCGGCCGGTTACGATGGCCAGAGCACCGTCCAGCCTGCGCGCCAGTTCCTCCAGCGATTTGCCGAGCAGTTCGGGGACTGCAATAGCGTCTGGACCGCTTGCAATCCCTACAAGTGTTCCGTCGAAATCGAGGAACAGCGCAATTTCGCCCAATTCCTTGAGCGCTGGCGGAGCTGGAAGATTGCTGCGTTGCAACATCAACCACAGGCATAGCGCGTTTGCGACGCGGCGCAACCGCAGAGCCCATGCAATCGTATACCGGCTTCCGATTGTTCACTAGGTGGCATAAAGCTGCCATGCCGTGCTTGAAAGAGAGCATTGCTTCCCCCATTAGGCCCCCCCTGCCATTTCGCCCATTTAGTATGGCTCGGTCGACAACACCGGCAAACCTATCAGAGACGACGCAAAGACATGAATGCTCCCCTGACTCACCTGCAAAGGCTTGAAGCCGAAAGCATCCACATCATGCGTGAGGTCGTGGCCGAAGCCGAAAATCCGGTAATGCTCTATTCGATCGGCAAGGATTCAGCCGTGATGCTGCACCTCGCCAAGAAGGCATTCTATCCGTCGCCGCCGCCCTTCCCGCTCCTCCATGTCGATACGACGTGGAAGTTCAAGGACATGTATGACCTTCGCGAAAAGAGCGCGAAGGATGCCGGAATGGAATTGCTGGTTCACCACAATCCCGAAGCCGAGGAACGCGGCATCAACCCGTTCGACCACGGTCCGCTGCATACCGACATGTGGAAGACTGAAGGGCTGAAGCAGGCGCTCGACAAATACGGTTTCGACGCTGCGTTCGGCGGCGCCCGCCGCGATGAGGAGAAGAGCCGGGCCAAGGAGCGCATCTTCTCATTCCGTACCGCTAGCCATGGCTGGGACCCGAAGAGCCAGCGCCCCGAGCTGTGGAACCTCTACAATGCTCGCAAGAAGAAGGGTGAAAGCATCCGTGTCTTTCCCCTGTCCAACTGGACCGAGCTCGACATCTGGCAGTACATCCATCTCGAGAATATCGAGATCGTCCCGCTCTATTATTCAGCCAGGCGCCCGACCTTCGAATATGAAGGCGGGCTGTTCATGGCCGACGATATCGAGCGCCTCGAAAAGGTCATGGGCAAGCGCCCGGAGATCGTCGAACGATCGATCCGTTTCCGCACGCTGGGCTGTTTCCCGCTGACCGGCGCCGTCGAGAGCGAAGCCGCCACCTTGCCCGAAATCATCCAGGAAATGCTGCTGACCACCACTTCCGAACGACAGGGCCGCGTGATCGACAAGGATTCCGGAGACGGTTCGATGGAGAAGAAGAAGCAGGAGGGCTACTTCTGATGACCGATCCCATCTACAAGACCGATGCGCTGATCGCCGATGACATCGAAGCTTATCTCGACCAGCACCAGCACAAGACGATGCTGCGTTTCATCACCTGTGGCAGCGTCGACGACGGCAAGTCGACCCTGATCGGTCGGCTGCTCTACGACAGCAAGATGATCTTTGAAGATCAGCTCGCCGCTCTGGAAAACGATAGCAAGCGCGTCGGCACACAGGGCCAGGAAATCGATTTCGCACTACTGGTGGATGGTCTTGCCGCAGAGCGCGAACAGGGCATCACGATCGATGTCGCCTATCGCTTTTTCTCGACGGAGAAGCGCAAGTTCATCGTCGCCGACTGCCCGGGCCACGAGCAGTACACACGCAATATGGTCACCGGCGCATCGACCGCCGATCTCGCCGTCATCCTGATCGATGCCCGCAAGGGCGTGCTCGTCCAGACGCGGCGCCACAGCTACCTTTGCCACCTGCTCGGGATCAGGAATATCGTCCTGGCGGTGAACAAGATGGACCTGATCGACTACGACCAGGCTCGCTACGATGCGATCGTCGCCGAGTACGAAACCTTTGCGAAGGGTATCGGCATCGAAAGCTTCACCGCCATGCCGATTTCCGGGTTCAAGGGCGACAATATCACGGCGAATTCGCCAAATACCCGGTGGTATGAAGGCGCACCCTTGGTGCAGCATCTGGAAGCGGTAGAGATCAATGCCGCGCATGATGCCGAAAAGCCTTTCCGCATGCCGGTCCAATGGGTCAATCGACCCAATCTGGACTTCCGCGGGTTCAGCGGACTGGTTGCGAGCGGCACGGTTCGCGCCGGGGACAGCATCCGAGTACTGCCTTCAGGACATACCAGCACGGTCAAGTCGGTTGTCGCCTATGGCGGTGACCTGGACATGGCACAGGCCGGCCAGTCGGTAACGATCTGCCTCGAAGACGAGATCGATTGCTCGCGAGGCAATGTTATTGCTGTTGCCGATGCTCCGCCCGAGGTATCCGACCAGTTTGAAGCGACAATCGTCTGGATGGACGAAGAAGCGCTGCTGCCCGGGCGCGGCTACTGGATGAAACTTGCCAGCCAGACCGTCTCCGCGACGGTCGCCGAACCCAAATACGAAATCAACATCAACAACGTCGGCGGTCCGGGAGATCATTTGGCCGCAAAGACCCTCGAACTCAATTCTATCGGTGTTGCCGAAGTAACGACAGACAGGCCGGTGGTTTTCGAGCCTTATGCGGACAATCGCGCGCTGGGCGGCTTTATCCTGATCGACAAGATTACCAACCGCACGGTCGGTGCAGGCATGCTGCATTTCAGCTTGCGGCGCGCCCAGAACGTGCACTGGCAGGCGACCTCGATCGACCGCGACGAACATGCCAATCTCAAGAATCAGAAGCCCAAGGTGCTGTGGTTCACCGGGCTCTCCGGCTCGGGTAAATCGACAATAGCCAACGAGGTCGAGCTGGCGCTTAACGCCATGAACCGCCACACCTTCCTGCTCGACGGCGACAATATCCGTCACGGATTGAACAAGGATCTCGGCTTCACCGATGCCGACAGGATCGAGAATATCCGCCGTATCGGTGAGGTCGCAAAGCTGATGGCCGATGCCGGCCTGATCGTTCTGACCGCATTTATCAGTCCGTTCCGGGCAGAACGCCAGATGGTCCGCGACATGCTGCCCGAAGGAGAGTTCGTCGAGATCTTCGTCGACACCCCACTGGAGGTCGCCGAAGCCCGCGATGTGAAGGGCCTCTACAAGAAAGCGCGCGAGGGCAAGCTCAAGAATTTCACCGGGATCGACAGCCCTTACGAACCGCCGGAAAGGCCCGATATCACGGTCAATACTGTGGAGATGACTCCGTCAGAAGCGGCGCAATACATCGTCAGCAAGATTGCACCTCTCAAATAGACCCTTTTTTCAAGGATTAACGGATGTTGCTTTTCAACGGCCGAGAGGCACATTCACGCTCTTTCGCCAAGGCGGTGAGCTGGCGCATTCTTGGCAGCATCGATACATTCATCCTGAGCTGGCTTTTCACCGATGATGTAAAGGCTGCCGGGGCCATCGCTGTGACCGAAGTCCTGACAAAGATGGTCCTGTACTATCTGCACGAACGAGCCTGGTCATCGATCAGCTGGGGCATAGGGAAATAACCAAGGAAAAATGATGACCGACGCCGAACTCGCAGCGCACCTCGCCCGATGTGCGGGGATTATCCTGACCCAGGTCCGTGACAGCGGAATGTTCGAGGGTAAGGCGCTGGGCAAGGCGGGCGACGCCACGGCAAACGAGTTCCTGTGCCATGCCCTCAGGATGCAGCGACCCGATGACGGCCTGCTGTCGGAAGAAGAAAAAGACTATTCCTCCCGGCTGGAACAGTCGCGGGTCTGGATTGTCGATCCGGTCGACGGCACCCGCGAATATGGTGAAGAGCGCACCGACTGGGCGGTTCATGTCGCCCTGGCCATCGATGGCAAGCCCGAAGTCGGAGCGGTCGCATTGCCGGGTCTCGACCTAGTTCTTCGATCAGATGCTCCCGCAAGCCTTCCATCTCCTGCCGAAAAACCCCGCCTGGTCGTCAGCCGTACCCGTCCAGCCAAGGAGGCCGTCGAAGTCGCCAATCGCATCGGCGGCGAGCTCGTACCGATGGGAAGCGCCGGGGCAAAGGCAATGGCGGTCGTTCGCGGCGAAGCAGAGATATACCTGCATTCGGGCGGCCAGTACGAATGGGACAGCTGCGCGCCGGTCGCCGTGGCGCTCGCCCATGGCCTCCATTGTTCACGTATCGATGGATCGCCGTTGGTCTATAACCAGGCCGACACCTACATGCCCGACCTGCTGATCTGTCGGCCTGAATGGGCGGAGCGCGTTTTGAAGGAAGTCGCTGATATCGACCGGACCGACTAAGCGCGGTCAGGCAGACTTGATTAAACGCCGCTCGATCGGGGCGAGCACTCCCGGCAATTCATGCCCGCGCTTCAAAACCTGCCCGTGTTCGCCAAATAGCGTCCACATCCCCTGCCTATTTCGCAAGGCCGGGCGCTTCTCGATCCTCGCCTGAGGCCGTTCCGCTGCGCGCCGGAACGCTGCGAAGACGGCAACATCTTGGTTGAAATCCATCGCGTAGTCGCGCCACTCACCGGCAGCAACCATACGTCCATACAGATCTAGGATCCGCTGCAGTTCGTCGCGGGCAAATCCGACCTGGTTGGGCGCGCGCCCGGGAAACGCAATGATGGAACCGGTCTGGCCAGTCCCGTTGCCATTCACCATCAGTCGTCAGTCCCGCTGCGACGGGCCGCAACGCCGGCATCGGCTGCCGTTTGCGCTTTCAGTGCCTCGAACTCTTCGCGAAGCGCCTTAAGCTCGGCATCCAGCTTTTCTACGCAATCCCGACTGGGCTGGCACGGATCGTCGCAAGGCGTTCCGTAGGGAATGAATTCCTTGATCCAGTCTTCTGCGGGCACCAGCGTCGATCGCGCCTTGAGCCCGATCATCGTCGCGCCTTCGGGCACATCGTCGGTGACAACGGCATTTGCGCCGATGCGCGCGCGGTCGCCAACGGTAATCGGTCCGATGATCTGGGCACCGGAGCCGATGATGACGTTATCCCGAATGGTGGGATGCCTTTTGCCCCCCTTGCCGTTCGTGGGGTTGGTGCCGCCCAGCGTGACGCATTGGTAGATCGTGACATTGTCGCCGATCTCGACCGTCTCACCGATGACGGTGAACCCATGGTCGATGAAGAAGTTCTTCCCGATAGTCGCGCCGGGATGGATATCGATCGCGGTCAGGAAGCGAGAGATATGGTTCACCAGGCGCGCAAGGAAATAGAGCTTAGCTTCGAAGAGCCAGTGCGCAATTCGGTGGAAGAACAGCGCCCAGGCACCTGGATATAAAAGGATTTCCCAACGGGAACGCGGCGCAGGATCGCGCGCCCTTATGGAGTCCAGATAGGCGATGAGGCCTTGAAACATGTCAGTTTTCTCCCACCAATCGGCGGTCAAAGCAAGCGTTGCTGCTCGGGCCCCTGAATCTGATCGAGGGCATCGCGCCATACCGACATGGTGGCGGGCGTCTTGCGTTCAAGGCTCAGGCGATCGATCACCTCCACCAATCGCTCGATACCGGAGAAGCTACGCTCTATGCGCGGCACGAGATAGGCTGTCGCACCTTCGGAGAGCGACAGGCCGCGTTGTGCGGCCATCGACTCGATCAATTGCGCGACCATGTCATCGTCGGGCGTCCCGATTTCGAGCTGCAGCGAACCACCCAGGCGCGATCTCAGATCGGGCAACGAAATGTCCCAGGGCTGGCGGTTCGAAATGAGCAAGAGCGGCTCGCCGCTTTCCTGTGCCGCATTCCAGCGATGGAAGAGGTCGGTTTCGTCCTCTCTTTCCGCGTCGTCGATGACGGCAACACCCTGACCCGATGCCCATTTGCCGATCAAGCTTTTGCCAGAACGGTCGGGGCCGGTCAGCACCGCCGTTCGGAACGGCCATGCAGCGTGGTCCATCAGCGCCTCGTAAATGGCACGATTGGCATTGCCGATGACAATCGATTCAGGGTCCGATCGACCGCGAAGGTCCAAAGGTAAAGCGATCTGCGACACGGGATCGCGATCCTAGCGGGAAATGGCGAGCGCGTTGCTGCCTTGTGTCACGCTGAAGCCCCGTTGACGCAGGGCAGACGCGAGTTGCTCGAGCGAACCGCCATAGGTGACGCGCATGACGGAAGTTCCACCGATCGCAAGGCTGCTCGTCACTGCGCCGCGCACACCGGCCGTCGAACGCACCGCAGCGAGCGTCTGGTCGATGGTACCGGCATCGGGACTTGCGAACTGGACGACATATGACGCCAGAACGGCCGGTTGATCCGGTGTCTCGCTCGGTGAAGGAGTATCAGGATTTTCCGAAGCCCCCGCTTCAATCGCTGCTTCGCGGCGCTGCATTGCCCGTCCGATCTCGATCAGCCTTTGCAGACCGGGATCCATCGTGCCGCCAGCGCCAAGGCTCAAGGTCGGGTCGGGACGCAGCTTTCCGTCAGCAAGCGCCTTCTCGAAAATCCCGTCAAAGCGCTGCACTGCCTGCGCGAGCATCTGCGGAAGTTCCGCCGGATTGTCCGCCGTCAGCTTGAACCCGTCGAGATAAGTGCTGTCGGGGCCATAGCGCGCCATGAAGGTTCCTTCGACCGGACCACCCGGCCACTGATAATGGAGATCCGCAATAGGCACGATGACGTCCGCTGCGGCAAACTGGTCGAGCACTGCGCGCCACCACGTACGGCTGCGCCTGCCTGTCTGGCCATAGGTCAGCAGAAGCGATTCGCCGCCGCTGCCAGCGGGGCGAACGTAATCGATCTGACTCGTCCCCGGATTGAATTCGGCCCAGGCGCGCTGCCACGGGTTGCGGACCTCGTACATGGTCGCAGTGCCTGCACTCATGGTGACAGGCAGCACCAGCATGGGTGCCGAGCGGCGCCCTTGCGATTCTCCGCCGAGATAGCGTGACGAACGGGCACGGTCGAAAATGACACCCAGCTTCGCGATGTAGCGCTTCGGGCCGATCCGTTCCTGTTCGATGACAATCGCAGACACGAGGCTTTCGAGCTGGCTATCCGAAATCTCCGGGCCTTTCAGCTTCTCCCAAGCCTTTCTCTGTGCCTCTCTCCACCCGTTTTCGCGCGCTTCTTCAGCTGTGTCGCCGCTTGCATCGACTTCGATGCCGGTCACGTCGATGTCGCTGCTGGAAGCAACGGGAGCGATACCGCGATCACCTTCTACCTGTGCCCAGACGACGGCGACCACGCCAGCCAGAAAGCCGAGCGCAAGCACCCACCGAAGCAGTCGGGAGGCAGGCTGCGAAGGTGCGAGAGCCGGTCGGGAGAGGGAAAAAGACAGAGCCATGGGGGAAAACCAGCAGCCTTTTGCCGAAATGCTCGTGCGATTCCAAGCGCTATTGCCTAAGGGATCGGCATGAGCGGCAATAATTCTTCGTACACCTATGCCGATGCCGGCGTTTCGATCGAGGCGGGCAACGCCCTCGTCAAGGCAATCGGCCCGTTGGTGAAGGCGACATCGCGCCCCGGTGCAGACAGCGAGATCGGCGGTTTCGGCGGCTTTTTCGATCCAAAGGCAGCAGGTTTCAAGGATCCGCTGCTGGTCGCCGCCAACGATGGCGTCGGCACCAAGCTGAAGCTCGCGATCGATTTCGACAAGCATGACACGGTCGGCATCGACCTTGTCGCGATGTGCGTCAACGACCTCATCGTCCAAGGCGCAGAGCCGCTGTTTTTCCTCGACTATTTCGCCACCGGCAAGCTCGAGAACGGTGTGGCCGAGCGCGTGATCGCTGGCATTGCCGATGGCTGCAAACAGGCAGGCTGCGCCTTGATCGGTGGTGAAACGGCTGAAATGCCCGGCATGTATGCGGCTGGCGATTACGACCTGGCCGGTTTCTGTGTCGGAGCCGTCGAGCGCGGCGAACAATTGACCGGCGACAAGGTGAAACCTGGCCAGGTGCTTATCGGCCTCGCATCATCGGGCGTCCATTCAAATGGCTATTCGCTCGTCCGCAGGCTGGCGGCGGACAAGGGTTGGAAGCTCGACCGCCCCGCCCTGTTCGATCAGGAGCGCATTCTGGTCGATGCGCTCATCGAGCCCACCAGGATTTACGTCAAAAGCCTGCTTCCCGTCATCCGCTCGGGCCGGATTGCGGCACTTGCGCACATTACCGGCGGCGGCTTGCTCGAGAATATCCCGCGAGTCCTGCCGGAAGGTTCGCATGCCGTAGTCGATGCCGCTGGCTGGGAGCAGCCACGGTTGATGGCATTTCTACAGGCGCAGGGAAATATTGAGCCAGTCGAGATGGCCCGAACCTTCAACTGCGGCGTGGGCATGGTGCTCGTCGTCGACGCTGACGACGTCGAAGGCGTCGCGGCCGACCTCGAAGGTGCTGGTGAGACTGTGGTCCGCGTGGGTGAGATCACTGAAGGCGAACGCGGGTGCACCGTTCGCGGCCCGCAAGGATGCTGGAGCGCGACTTCCGATTGGGAGGCCACGCACCTTGCCTGACAAGGCGAAGATCGCGGTATTCATTTCGGGTAGCGGCACGAACATGGCCGCGCTGTTATATGCCAGCCGCATGGCCGATGCCGCTTACGAGATCGTGCTGGTTGCATCCAACAACCCCGAAGCCGGCGGCCTTTCGCTCGCTCAAGCTGAAGGCATCGAGACTTTCAGCCTGCCGCACAAGGGCATGAGCCGCGCGGACCACGATTCCGCGATGGAGCAAGCGGTGAAGGATGCGGGCGCCGAATATATCGTGCTCGCAGGATACATGCGCATTCTCGGCGCCGAATTCGTGGACCGGTGGGCTGGCCGGATGCTCAACATCCATCCTTCGCTACTGCCGAAATACAAGGGGCTGGACACCCACGCCCGTGCCATTGCGGCGGGCGACAAGTTCGGCGGAGTGAGCGTCCACATCGTGACGCCCGAGCTCGACGATGGTGAAATCCTCGGACAACTAAAGGTTGCTATCCAGCCCGGCGACACGCCTGAAGCGCTTGCCTCGCGGGTGCTGTTTGCCGAACACCAGCTGTATTCGCGCACGCTCAACGACTACGTCTCGCGCGAACGAGATCCGGCGTATCTGCTCGACAAGGTGAGGCAACTTGCGCTCGCCCTTCCGGAAACGCACGAGCGGGAAAGCCACGGCTCGCCCGGCTGGCGCGCCGGCAGCGAAAAATCGGGCAAGTACTTCGCCTATTTCAACGACCAGCATCATGGCAGCGAGCATATCGCGCTGCTCGTGAAAACGGGCAGCATGGACGAATTGCTCGGCCTCGTCGAAGCGCAGCCGCACGCATATTTCAAACCGGCCTATTACGGCGCCAGTGGTTGGATCGGGATCATTCTCAACCGATCGGGAGTGGATTGGGACCATGTGTCGGATTGGCTCGAACGAAGCTGGCGCAGCGTTGCTCCCAAGAGCGCGACGAAACTGATCGACGCCGCTGACGAGTTCTGACCAGATGGCATCGGTCGCACCGTCAAGACCGCATCCCCTGGCAAGAGCGCCGCTTGTCGATCGGCTGGCGCGTTTTCTGGACCACGGTTGGGACAAGGGCTGGATTCCCCCTCCTCCGCTCGATCCTGAAGAATTGATCAGGCGCGGCTCGAAGGGGTTTCGCGCTGAGGACGAGACTTTCGGCAGGTCGCCAGAAAATGTCGAGGACTTCAGGCTCCGGCTCGAGAAGCTTTGCGATGCGGTGGGTAGCGAAGCGCGGCTCAATGCAGTCGGGCGGGCTTTCGCCTACGGCCTGTTGACCCGCGCCATACAGCAGCGCTTCGCGCTGGGAGCGTTGTGGCGAAAGCGGCCAGACTTGCTTTCGACACCGATTGCCCCACCCATCATTGTCGCCGGACAGATGCGCAGCGGCACGACGCGCATTCACAGGTTGCTTGCGGCAGATCCGGCGCATAGTGCGACCCGCTTCTGCGACAGCTGGCATCCTGTCCCCGAACGTCCGGATCTTCGCCCGTTGAGGGGCGGATTCAAGCTGTTCATGGCGAGGAAGCTCGACCCCTGGATCGACTCGCTGCATCCGTTCGGAGCCGCGCGCGCGGACGAGGAGCTCGGATGGCTTGCCAGCGCGCTCGACCATTCTGCTTATGAGGCGCAATGGCATATCCCGTCATATGTCGCTTTCAGCGAAGCACGCGATCCGACGCCGGTCTATCGTGAATTCGAGCGGATATTGCGAACCGATGCGGCGCAGCACGGAAATGCCGACAGACCCCGGGTGCTGAAGGTCCCGCAGTTTACCGAGGACCTTATGGTTCTGTTGGACAGGTTTCCAAACGCCAAGCTCGTCGTTTCGAAGCGCTGCAGCGAAGAAACCTTGCGCAGTTCGGTTTCGCTCGTCGCAAACCAGATGGTTATCCAGTCGGACGAAGTCGATCTCGACCGGATCGAGAACGAATGGCGACGCAAGATCGCTTTACGGCAGCGCCGGTTGGAGCAAGCCCTATCGACCTTTGACGGAACGGTCGCCGAAATCGATTTCGACCGCCTCGGTGAAGATTGGCAGGCCGAGATGAAGCGGCTTTATGACGAACTAGGGCTGCCGCTCGGTGCAGTAGCGCTCAATGCCATGCGCGCAGAAATGGACCGAAGCGAAAATGGGCAGCACAAGGCGCATGCCGCCCATCTCGCCGGCTTCGCGTCTCAGGCTTGATAGGTCAGCCCTGTTTGCCGATGCCCGGGATGATCTTGCCCACTTGCTTGCGGTATTCGGCATATTCGTTCCCGAATACCCTCAGCAGGTCCTTTTCCTCGTAAGCGATGCCGACAAGGATGTAGGCAGTGAAGCCGACTGCAGCGAGCAGATGGCTGTAGGTCATGTCGGGTGTTGCCCAGAACGCGATGAAGAAGCCCGTGTAGAGCGGGTGTCGAACCGACTTGTAGAACAGCGGCGTTCGCATCCGCGGCGGGGCAGCTTCCTTTCCGCGCAGGTGCAGCCACGCCTGTTGCAGGCCGAAGAGTTCGAAATGGTTGAGTAGCCAGGTCGAGATGAACAAGATGGCCCAGCCAAGCCAGAACATGCCCCACAGGATCATCCGCCCCGTTTCGTTCTGCACCGACCAGACCGTCCCCTCGATCGGGCTCCAGAAACGGAACAGGATGAACAGTACGGCGATCGTGGCGAGCAGATAGACACTGCGTTCAAGCACCGGCGAGACCACCTTGGTCCAGCCGTCCTTGAACGATTGCCTGGCCATCGCGGAGTGTTGAATTCCAAACAGTGCGATCAGTGCGATATCGACCAGTGCCGCTGTCGCAGGCGCCATTGCCGGCCCCTTGTCGACATGCGTAGGCATGAAGTCGAAACCGCCGACCCAGCCGACAAGATACAGAAATGTAGCGAAAAACGCGAAGTAGCAGCCTACCGCGAATAACATCATCAAAGCGCGCATATTTCCCTCCCCCGGAAACAGCGACCCTTTGCCAGTCCCCATCCATACACGAAATTGCCGGATTTGCCGAATCCGTGGCTGCGGGACACGTTCGCTGGGACAAAAGAAAAACCCCGTCGCATCGCTGCGACGGGGCTCTCTAGCTCTAGATGAGGCGCGGCGGCTCAGCCGACGATTTCATCCTTGTCGAAGAAGAAATCGATTTCGATGGCAGCGTTTTCGTCGCTGTCCGAACCGTGAACGGAGTTCGCTTCGATCGATTCCGCAAAGGTCTTGCGGATCGTGCCGTCTGCAGCATCGGCAGGGTTGGTGGCGCCCATGATGTCGCGATTGCGCTTCACGGCGTCTTCACCTTCGAGAACCTGGACGACAACCGGACCCGAGGTCATGAAATCGACGAGTTCGCCGAAGAAGGGGCGTTCCTTGTGAACGGCGTAGAAACCTTCTGCCTGGTCCTTGGTCATGTGGATGCGCTTCGATGCGACGACGCGAAGGCCGGCATCTTCGAGCATTTTCGTGACTGCGCCGGTCAGGTTGCGGCGGGTGGCATCGGGCTTGATGATCGAAAAGGTGCGGGTAACCGCCATGTTCGTTTCCTTGATTGAAAAACTGATGTGGGGGAATTGCGCGCGCCGATAGCGCTGCGCGCCTGCAACCGCAAGCCCCGACAGCGATGACGAACCGGGTGGACGCTACTTGGAGAGCTGTTTGCCCACCATCAGTTGCGCGGTAGTCTTGCTGCCTTCGCGGTTGGCGTTGAGGGTAAAGCTCTGCCCGGTCTTGTCCGAACCGCCGATCATCATGCCATCGTTGACGTTCAGTTCGAGCTCGATCTCGATACCCGCTGCCTCGGCCTGCTTGCGGTAATATTCGACCAGTTCGACAGGTTCTGCCCCGCTTTCGAAAGTGAGCAGTGCTCCCTTCGTGTCGCCTTGGGAAAAGGTGGTATTGGAAACCACTTCGGATCCGGGATAAACCGCAAATCCATTGGGAAGGTCGATCGCCACGTTCTTGCCCGAGCGCATGACCGCAGTGCCGTCATCCGTCTCTATCCTCGCGGTCGTTTCACCGGTCGCCTGGTCGATTTCATAGGTTCCCTGCTCGCCGTCCTCGGTTTCGAAGGATCCGGACTTTTCGGACCCGCAGGCCGAAAGAAACAGCGACAGGCCAATTATCGAAGTTGAAAAAAGACAGGTTGCAGCGCGCATTGGCGAACTCTCCAAGCGATTGATTTGATGCAACCGAAGGGCTTTTCGCAGCCTTGTCTTGTTGGTTTCTCTAAAACGGTGGCTCGACGAAGACTAGGCGCCGGCGCGCCATTTTCCACGCTCGTCCTGCTTGTGTATTTCGCGCTGAACCTGATCGTTACCGTCAAGCTCGCGCCACAAATTTCGAGCGGCTTCGGTCTCGTCAGGACCGAACAGGAGCAGAGCACGCTCGAATTGCAGTGCCTCGTCGCGCCATTTCCCGTCCGCCATGATGACGATCTTGGCAGCATTCAGGGCACCTGCACTGTCAGACAACAGGATGGGTTGGCGGTCGGGCCCTGGTTGCGTGACATCGCCATTGGCAAGGAATTCCTCTGCCCCGCTGCGCCACATCTCGCGGCTCAGTATCTTGCGGTGTTCCACATCGGCGCTGACGACCAGCAAGCACTCGCCAAGCTCGGCCACCTTGCGGGCAAGCATGGCGACGACCCGTTCCACCGGATCGCGGCTGAGCTGGTAGAAATCCACACGGGTCATCCGCCGGTCCCCTCTGCCTTCGCTGGTTTATTACGCCGGCAACGATCGGAGCAATAGCGCACCTCGTCCCAGTCGCGCTCCCATTTCTTTCGCCAGGTGAAAGGAAGCCCGCACGCGGCGCAGATCTTCGATGGAAGATCGGACTTGCGACGCATGCGGGCCATTGATCTGTTCAACCCTTGACGGTGGTCCGGATGAAATCGTCCAGCAGGCGTGTGCCGAACCCTGTGGCACCCTTGTCCCAGGTGTGTCCCGGCTTGTCCGCCCAGACCATTCCCGCAATGTCGAGGTGCGCCCAAGGGGTGCCATTCTCGATGAAGCGCTGGAGGAATTGCGCTGCCGTGATCGAGCCTGCACCCTTGGGACCGATATTCTGCATGTCGGCGATCGGGCTGTTGATCATCTTGTCATATGCCGGCGACAGCGGGAAACGCCACAGCTTGTCGCCTGTGCGCTTGCCTGCGTCGAGCAGGTCGCCGGCCAGGCTGTCATCATTCGAGAACAGGCCGCCATGTTCGCTTCCCAGCGAAATGATCATCGCGCCAGTGAGGGTCGCCAGATCGACGATGCGGGCCGGCTTGAACTCACGCTGGACCCAGGTGAGCACGTCGCAAAGGACCAAGCGGCCTTCCGCGTCGGTGTTCAGCACCTCGATGGTCTGGCCGGACATCGACGTAACGATATCGCCAGGGCGCATTGCCTTGCCGTCGGGCATATTTTCGACCAGGCCGACAACGCCGACGACGTTCGCCTTGGCCTTGCGCTTTACGAGTGCAAGCATGGCGCCGACGACTGCACCCGAACCGCCCATATCCCACTTCATGTCGCCCATGCCCGGACCGGGCTTCAGCGAAATGCCGCCGGTGTCGAATGTCACGCCCTTGCCGACGAAAGCGATGGGCGCATCGGAAGGATTGCCGCCCATCCACTTGATCGCGAGGATACGCGAAGGCTGCTCGCTGCCCTGCCCAACGCCGAGCAGCGCGCCCATGCCCAGCTCTTCCATCTGGTCGTCATCGAGCACGACGAGCTCGGCACCGGTTCCGGCAAATGCCTTCTCGCAGCGATGCACGAAGCTGACCGGATAAAGCTTGTTGGCGGGTTCGGCGACCAGGTCGCGCGTAAACTCTACACCTTCTGCAAGAGCAGTCGCATCGACGAGGGCTTCGTCCGTACCCTTTGGCGCGTTCACAACGATGACGCTCGAAAGCGACTTCTTCTGCTCTTCTTTCAGCTTGGTGCGGTAGGCATCGTGACGCCAGCTGCGAAGACGCAGACCAAGCAGTACCGCGCCGGCATCGCTTGCGCTTAGCCCTGCCTGGCCAAGATCGAGGATCATCGACGCTTCGCCCGAACAGAGATATTTCGCAGCCAGTGCCGCGCCTGCTTTTTCAAGATTGAGCTTGCGGTCCTTAGACTTCGCATCGCCTGCGCCAGCGAGCGCGACACGGGTCAGCTTGCCGCCTTCCGCGCTGAAACCTTCGAACGTCTGTCCTGCGCGCCCCTTGAAGCGGGCTGCGTCCGCGCCATCGGTGATGGCGCCGTCGAGTCCCGTCGGCCTCACGCCTTCGTTCACCACGATGGCATGGAGGCGAATGTCGCCGGGCTTGGTGTCGCTAATCTGGATTTGCATGAAGTCTCCGCATACTATGCTCTGGTACGGCAGATGCGGACGTATCCGCGCAGCTTAACCTACCGCTTCCAATGGCGATTGCGATTAGGCGCGAGCGGTGCAATAGGCAACCCATGCTCCCCGACAGCCAACCCTCGAAGCAGGCAGTTCCTTATCGCTTGCAGGCCGTTGCTTTAGCCGCGTTCGTCATCGTAGCGCCGCATTCGGCATTGGCTCAGTCAGGGACGGACATCGCCAGCCAGGATGCGGCCGACAACCCGGTTACCGCCGAAGACGCGCAGGGCACCCGCTCGATCGATTTCGAAGCCGACGAGCTCGCCTATGACAGCGAGGCGGATGTCGTCACGGCAAGCGGGAATGTCGTTCTGCGCAGCGAGGACCGCTCGGTAAGGGCCGACAAGGTTACCTGGAACCGCGAAGGCGGGACGATCCTGGCCACCGGCAACGTCCGCTTCGTCGACGAGCGTGGCAACCAGCTCTACACCGAAAGCGTCGAACTGACCGACACTTTCGAGACCGGCGCAATGGAAGAATTGCTGCTCGCCCTGCGCGCTGGCGGTCGTCTGGCGGCACGATCGGGCGAACGCGGCGAAGACGGTACGGTCATCTTGAAAGACGCCGCCTACAGCGCCTGCGTCGTGCAGAACGCCGACGGATGCGACAAGAAACCCAGCTGGCGCATAACGGCAGATCGGGTCACCTACGACCCCGAACAAAACCGCATCCGCTTCAAGGGCGCGATGCTAGAGTTGTTTGGCGCACGCATACTCCCGCTTCCGGGCCTTGCCGTGCGGAGCGACGGCAGCGCGACTTCGGGTTTTCTGGTCCCCGACCTTCGTTTCTCCGAATCCAACGGGATCGAGATCAGCGGCAGCTATTACATGCGCTTTGCCGAAAACAAGGACCTAACGCTCGGCGCATATCTCTATTCTCAGGCGAACCCGATGGTGTCGGCCGAATGGAGGCATCTGACCGACAAGGGCGCCTATCAGGTCACCGGTTACGCCACGCATAGCAGCCGCATTTCGGATTTCACCGGTGTCGCGACGAGCGAAGCCGACCCCCGCGGCTATCTGTTCACGAATGGCCGGTTCCAGTTTTCGCCCGAATGGAGCCTCACCGGCTCCATCAGGCTGGCAAGCGATCGGACATTCCTGCGCCGTTACGACATCAGCCGCGACGACAGGCTTCGCTCGACCATCAACCTCGAGCGGATAGACCGGGATTCCTATTTCTCGGTCTCGGGATGGGCCACGCAGACGCTGCGGCTGGATGCGGATCAGGGACAGGTTCCCCTCGCCCTTCCGATCATCGATTATCGTCGCCGCTTGGCCGATCCGGTTTTCGGCGGCACGGTCGAATTGCACGCCAACAGCCTGAGCATCGTCCGCAGCGAAGGCCAGGATACGCAGCGCGCCTTTGCAGGAGCGAGGTGGGACATGCGCCGCCTGACCGGCATGGGGCAGGTCGTCACCTTGACAGGCCTCGTGCGCGGCGACGTCTATCACACTGATGAAACAGGGCTGACTTCGACCGCGATCTATCGCGGCAACCCGGGCTGGGAGACACGTGGCGTCGCGCTGGGTGCAGTCGACGTCGAATGGCCTTTCGTCGGAGAAGCGTTTGGCGGAACGCAGGTGTTCAAACCGCGCATCCAGCTTGTCGCATCTCCATCGATCAAGAATTTGGCGATCCCGAACGAGGATGCGCGCGCAATCGATCTGGAAGATTCGAACCTCTTCGCGCTCAACCGTTTCCCTGGCTACGACCGGCTCGAAGACGGGGTCAGGTTGACCTACGGTTTTGACTGGGAGCTTTTCCGTCCCGGCTGGCGCATCAAGTCCACGATCGGTCAGTCCTACCGCTTCGACAAGGATTCGACGATCCTGCCCGATGGCACCGGGCTGTCGGAGCGCGTTTCTGACTTCGTCGGGCGAACAGAGGTCCGTTTCCGCGACTTCGTCAAATTCACGCACCGCTTCCGTCTCGACAAGGACAATCTGGCGATCCGGCGGAACGAATTCGATGCGACGGTGGGCAACCGGCGCACCTACGCCGAAATCGGATATTTGCGCCTCAACCGCGACATTTCGACGGTGGAGGACTTGCAGGACCGCGAGGAATTGCGGGTTGCCGCGCGTATCGCTTTTGCCGAATACTGGTCGGTGTTCGGTGCCGGCGTATTCAACCTGACCGACCGCGAGGAAGACCCCAGCTTCAACTCCGACGGCTTCGAACCGATCCGCACCCGTCTGGGCGTGGCATACCAGGATGACTGCCTGGAATTCGGCGCAACATGGCGGCGCGATTTCGCCACCGCGGGCGATGCCGAACGCGGCGATACTTTCCAGCTGTTCTTCTCTCTTCGCAATCTCGGCGTGCGCTAGTCGGCGCGCGGCGGGCAAAACCCCCTGAATTCAGCAGCGCAGGCGTTGGCTAAGCCGAACAAACACGCTATTCGCCGCCCGCGAAACTCAGGAAATGTTCAGCCGGTCATTGGCATCGGCTCGACCAACCCGGCGCAATTGGCGCGCTGTAAATGGATTGAACGCGTGACACGTAAGATTTTTTCGACCTGCCTTGCTTCATTCGCCGCGATTGCGACCGTGCTT
This sequence comes from Altererythrobacter epoxidivorans, assembly GCF_001281485.1. Taxonomy (NCBI): domain Bacteria; kingdom Pseudomonadati; phylum Pseudomonadota; class Alphaproteobacteria; order Sphingomonadales; family Erythrobacteraceae; genus Altererythrobacter; species Altererythrobacter epoxidivorans. Next base: position 814,248 of record NZ_CP012669.1, on the reverse strand, counting down.
GCTCCTGTCAGTGTGGCGGCCCAGGCGACTGCCCCGATGGGCGACCCGCTGGCACTGCCCTCCGATCTGACGATCTTCGGCAAGGATGATCCGAACGTTCGCACCGCGACCGCCATCGTCAATGGACATGTCATCACCGGCACGGACGTGGAACAACGCCTCGCTCTCCTGCTCGCCGCTTCCCAGAACGAAGTATCGGCCGAAGAAATGCAGCAACTGCGCATGCAGGTGCTCCGCAACCTGATCGACGAGACGCTTCAGATCCAGGAGGCGAAGGCCCAGGAAATTGAAGTCCAGCAACCGGAAATCGACCAGGCTTTCGCTCGTGTCGCGGCGCAGAATTTCGGCGACAATCCCGACGGCATGAACAAGTATCTCGCCTCGATCGGATCCTCGGTTGGTTCGCTCAAGCGCCAGATCGAAGGCGAACTGGCATGGCAGCGGCTGCTCAGCCGCAATGTCGTTCCTTTCGTGAATGTCTCCGAAGAAGAAGTTCGCGACGTCATGAAACGGCTCGAGGAATCGCGCGGCACCGAGGAATACCGGCTTGGGGAAATCTTCCTCTCGGCGAATAGCGAAAACGCCGAGTCGGTCGGACAGAATGCCGTCCGCATTGTCGAGCAGCTCCGCCAGGGCGGCAGCTTCCTCGCCTATGCCCGCCAGTTCTCCGAAGCGACCACCGCTGCGACCGGCGGCGATCTGGGCTGGATTCGCCTGCCCCAGTTGCGTTCGCCCCAGCTCGAGGAAATCGTGCGCGGGATGGAACCCGGCCAACTCGTGGGCCCTGTCGAAATTCCCGGCGGCTTCTGGATCGTTTACCTGATCGACAAGCGGCAGGTCCTGATGGCCGATCCGCGCGATGCCGTGCTCAGCCTGAAGCAGATCTCGATCGAATTCCCAGCTGGGGTGACCCAGGAACAGGCAACGCAGAGGGTCCAGAACTTCACTGCCGGCGTCCAGACGATCAGGGGATGCGGCGATGCTGAAACCGCAGCCGCTCGCATTGGTGCCAGCGTCGTGACCAACGACCAGATTCGCGCCCGTTCGCTTCCCGACCAGCTGCAAACTCTCGTCCTAAACCTGCAGGTTGGTCAGACAACGCCCCCGTTCGGTTCGGTGGAAGAAGGCGTTCGCGTTCTGATGCTGTGCGGCCGCGACGATCCTGTTGCGCAGGGTGGCCCCAGCTTCGACCAGATGATGTCTGAAATCGAAGACGAACGCGTCAGCAAGCGCGCCCAGCGTTACCTCCGCGACCTGCGCAACGACGCCTATATCGAATACAATTGATGCCCAACCCTCCCCTCGATGCACCGATCGCAATTTCGATCGGTGACCCGGCGGGGATCGGACCGGAACTGATTGCCGAGGCCTGGTTGCAACGCAGCCGGGCCTCGCTCTTTCCGTTTGCCGTGATCGGTGGGCATGAAGTGCTTGCGGCAGCGGCACGTGAGCGCGGCATCGACGTGCCACTCGCACCCATCTCCGATTTTTCGCAAGCCTTCGACACATTCGACGAAGCACTTCCGGTCCTGGCCGGGTTAGACGCACGGTATCATCCCGGCCATCCGGACGAAGCGGGTGCCGCGCTTGCGCTGGGGTCACTTCAGCATGCAACCAAGCTGGCCATTTCAGGCGCAGCATCTGCCCTGGTCACGGCTCCGATTGCGAAGGCTGAACTGGCGAAAATCGGCTTCGGATATCCGGGACAGACAGAGTTTCTTGCCGCAGCCTGCGATTTGCCGGCACGCGATGCCGTCATGATGCTGGCCGGAACATCGCTCCGCACAGTGCCTGTCACTATCCATTGCGCTCTGGCCGAGGTTCCCGGCCTCCTGAGCATCGACCTGATCCGTCACAAGGTTGCGATCACTGCACGCGCCCTCGCACGCGATTTCGGCATCGAGCATCCCCACCTCGCCATTGCCGGTCTCAACCCCCACGCCGGTGAAGGCGGGAGGTTCGGAAACGAGGAGTCCACGATCATCGAACCCGCCATAGCCGCGCTGCGCGAGGAAGGTTTGGATGTTTCGGGCCCCTATCCCGGGGATGCTCTGTTCACTCCTCGCGCCCGCAGCCAGTTCCATGCTGCGATTTGCATGTATCACGACCAAGCGTTGATCCCGCTGAAAGCGCTCGAGTTCGATGAAGGCGTCAACGTAACGCTTGGCCTGCCGATTGTCCGGACCTCACCAGATCATGGGACCGCCTTCGACATCGCCGGCAAGGGACTTGCCAGCCCCGATGCGTTCATCGCGGCGGTCCGTATGGCGGGCGAATGTGCCTACCGCCGAGAGGCGCGACACAGACATGGCTGAACTGCCACCCTTACGGGAAGTCATCGCACGTCACGGGTTGAGCGCATCCAAAGCACTCGGCCAGAACTTCCTCTTCGACGCGCAATTGCTCGACCGGATCGCGGCGATACCGGGCGATCTTGCGGACAAGGCTGTCCTGGAAATCGGCCCCGGCCCCGGAGGCCTTACCCGCGCATTGCTCAAGGCAGGGGCCAGGGTCACCGCTATCGAAATGGACAAGCGCTGCCTGCCCGCGCTCGCCGAACTCGGTGATGCATATCCCGGCCGCCTGAACGTCATCCAGGGCGATGCCCTCAAGCTCGACCACGCAGAAATCATGAACGGCGAATCCTTCGCCGTGCTTTCGAACCTGCCCTACAATGTCGGGACTGCCCTTTTCGTGCGCTGGCTAGGAGGTGAAGCTTGGCCGCCGCTCTGGACCAGCCTGACCCTGATGTTCCAGCAGGAGGTCGCCCAGCGCATCGTCGCGCAGCCCGACACATCGGCATACGGCCGATTAGCGGTACTCGCCCAGTGGAGAGCGCGCGCGAAGCTGGCGATGAAGGTTCACCGCAGCGCCTTTACCCCGCCTCCCAAGGTGATGAGCGCGATCGTCCATGTCGAGCCTGCCGCGATGCCGGAGGGCGTAAGCGCCCGCATGCTCGAGCGGCTGACCGAGGCCGCATTCGGGCAGCGCCGCAAGATGCTCCGCCAGAGCCTGAAATCGGTGCCAGGCGCTCTCGAAGCACTCGAATGCCTAGGAATAGATCCTCAAAGGCGCGCCGAGACTGTCTCTGTCGATGAATTCGTGTCGCTGGCACGGGAACTCAGCGCCGGGTAATTCCCCTCAATCGCCAGACGACATCGGCGAACTGAGCGAGGAAATCTTCTTCCAACGCCAGAGCCTTTTCGGCCATTGCTGCCGCTCCATTCGGGTCCTTCCCTGTCTCATGCAGGATGAGCGCGTAACCGGCATTATACATCAGCACCATGTCAGGGGCGGTGTCCGGCGGCTGGCCAATACCATGCAGGATATCGAGCGCAGGCAGGTAGTGCTTCTCCGACATGTAGCGCGCTGCCAGAAATGCAAACTGGATGGGCGAACCGACATAGAGCGCCTGTCCGTCGCCTTTGTCGGAGATACCTTCCAGGTATTCGTCCAGCGCTTTCTCATATCCGCCCGAGGCAAACCTCGCGCGTGACGCTGCCATCCGCGCACGCGCATCATCGAAATTGTCAGTCCGGGTCTCGAAATAGAAATCCACCAGCCGGAGCGCGACTTCGGGAAAGCTTTCAGCGAGGGTCAGCGCCTGAATGACGATATACTGGTCACGCTGCGCCCGGGCGCGCCGCAGCTTTTCGAAGAAGAACGCTTCGATCTCATCGTTCCATTCGGTTTGACGATACCAGTCGGCCATTGCGGCAGGCTATCCGGGTGACGGCCCGCCGAAAAGCAAAAATCAGTCCGCTTTCTTCACCTGGCGCCAATGGTGGAGCAACGGCTCGGTATAGCCGCTCGGCTGTTGGACGCCCTTGAAGACGAGGTCTTTTGCAGCCTGAAAGGCAGGGTGATCCTCGTTGCCGACCAGCGGCTCGTAGAACGGGTCGCCGGCGTTCTGCTCGTCGACCTTGGCCGCCATCCGGCGGAGGCTGTCCATCACCTGCTCTTCGGAAACGACGCCGTGCAGCAGCCAGTTGGCCATGTGCTGGCTGGAAATGCGCAGGGTCGCGCGGTCTTCCATCAGTCCTACATCGTTGATGTCCGGAACCTTCGAACAGCCGACGCCCTGGTCGATCCAGCGAACGACGTAGCCGAGCAAGCCCTGCGCGTTATTGTCGAGTTCCTCGCGCAGTTCGTCCTCCGACCAGTTCACGCCCTTGGCCAGGGGAATGGTCAGAAGGTCATCGAGCGGCGGGATTTCGCCGAGCCCCTTCTGGACCTCGAACACGTCTGTCTGGTGGTAATGCAGCGCGTGGAGCGTTGCAGCGGTCGGCGAAGGGACCCATGCCGTATTTGCGCCTGCGTTGAGATGGCCGATTTTTTCGACCATCATCTGTTTCATCAGGTCGGGAGCGGCCCACATGCCCTTGCCGATTTGCGCGCGGCCCGAAAGACCATGCTTCAGGCCGATTGCCACATTGCGCTTTTCGTATGCCTGCAGCCAGGCAGAGCTTTTCATCTCGCCCTTGCGGACCATAGGACCGGCCTGCATCGAGGTGTGAATTTCATCGCCTGTGCGATCGAGGAAGCCAGTGTTGATGAATACGACCCTGTCGCGGACCGCCTCGATACACGCACCAAGATTGGCGCTCGTCCGGCGTTCTTCGTCCATGACGCCAACCTTGATAGTATGGCGAGGCAGGCCGAGCAGATCCTCGACCGCGTCGAAGAGGTCGTTGGTGAATGCGCATTCTTCAGGCCCGTGCATCTTGGGCTTCACGATGTAGATGCTGCCGCAGCGCGAATTGCCGTATTTTGCATGGCCTTCGACGTCGAGCGTGCTGATGGCTGAGGTGAACACCGCGTCCATGATCCCTTCGGGAATTTCGCCGCCATCAGCCAGAGTGATTGCCGGATTGGTCATCAGATGGCCGACATTGCGCACGAACAGCAGGCTGCGTCCGGGCAGGCTGTGTGTCGAACCGTCCGCCGCCGTATAGGTCTTGTCGGCAGCAAGCGTCCGGGTCATCTGCCGGCCGCCCTTTTCGAAGGAATCGCTCAAATCGCCGCGGATAACGCCCAGCCAGTTTGTGTAAGCGAGCAGCTTGTCTTCCGCATCGACCGCAGCGACCGAATCCTCGCAGTCGCAGATAGTGGTCAGGGCAGCTTCGACGACGATATCGCTGATGCCGGCCTTGTCCGTCCGACCGACGGGTTGCTCGCGATCGAATTGCACTTCGATGTGAAGACCGTTGTCCTTGAACAACAGGCCTTTTTCCGTCTTTCCGACATACTGGCTTTCGTCCTGCAGCTTGCCGTCGTTCTCGTCGGCTAGGTCGGCCCAGCTCTGGTCAACCAGTGGCAGCGCTTGGTCGAGGAACTCGCGGCCGCGCGCGATAACCGCGGCCCCACGTTCCTCGTCATAGCCGCCGGGGCGTGCCGGCGGCGCATCGAGCGCATCGGTGCCATAGAACGCGTCGTAGAGGCTGCCCCAGCGTGCATTGGCGGCGTTAAGGAGAAAACGCGCATTAAGAATGGGTACGACGAGCTGCGGCCCGGCCATGGTCGCAATTTCCGGATCGACGTTCCGGCTCCCGATGGTGAAATCACCCGGTTCAGGGACGAGATAACCGATCTCGCGGAGGAAATCCTGGTATTCGCCCTGGTCGATCGGTTTGCCGCGACGCTCCGTATGCCAAGCATCGATCTGCGCCTGAAGGTCGTCGCGTTTTGCAAGAAGCGCGCGATTGCGCGGTACGAAATCGGCTAGAAGATCTGCGAAACCCTGCCAGAAACCGGCCTGATCGCGGCCAAGCGGCACGAGAACTTCGTTTTCGATAAAGTTGGCCAGTTTGGCATCGACGGTGATGCCCGAACGAGTGACGGTATCGCTCACAGATTCCTCGCGTGTTAAGTCCTGCCAAGCAGCAAGGGACAATTGAAACTCGGGTTTCCCGGGGAGGAATTAGCCCGCCTATGACCAAACACCTGCGCGATTGCAACCGGGCAGGTCACAAACGTCCGTGACGGGTTGGACTTGGCCTCGCCCGCGTCTAAGGCGGTTGCGAATGAAACTGGATGCCACTCAAGAAAAGCTTGTCGAGCCGATCGACCAGGAAGCGATGCTGGCGCATGCCAGGTCGTGGAGCGCGATCAACACCGGGACAGCCAACCTCGATGGGCTGGCGCAGATGGCGCAAGCGCTGGCGAGCGAGTTTTCCGTCCTGCCCGGCGAAGTCGAACTAATAGATCCCGCTCCGGTTAGCGCCATCGACCCCGACGGTACGGAGGTCGAGCGCAAGTTCGGCCAGCACATGGTGCTGCGCGTCAGGCCGGAAGCAGAGCGACGCCTGCTCTTCACCGGCCACATGGATACGGTTTTCCCGAAAGATCACCCGTTTCAGCAGCAGCAATGGGTCGACGACGCGGTTTTGAACGGTCCCGGCCTTGCCGACATGAAGGGCGGTATTGCCGTGATCCTTCACGCGCTTAAGGCCTTCGAACAATCCGAATATGCCGGGCGCATCGGCTATGACGTCCTCATCAATTCCGACGAAGAGACAGGCTCGCTGGCCTCCGCACCGCTGATCGAACAGCTGGCCAAGGGCAAATATGCGGCGCTGACCTACGAGCCGTCCGCCCTGCCCGACGGTACGCTGGCGCATGCTCGCGGCGGCAGTGGCAATTACTCGCTGACAATCACCGGCAAGAGCGCCCATGCCGGACGCAACCCGCAGGATGGACGCAATGCCATCGTGGCCGCGGCAGCGCTGGTCCTTGGCCTCAAGCAACTGCAGAGCGACGAATGTCCGGTCAATCCGGCAAAGATCGACGGCGGTGCCGCCAACAACGTCGTGCCGGATCATGCCGTGCTCCGTTTCAACATTCGGCCCAAGAGCCCCGACGCGGCCGATGCATTCGAAAGCGGCCTTGCCCGGCTGATCGGCGAAGTCCAGCAATCGCACGAGGTCTCGATCCATCGCCACGGGGGGATTACCCGCCCTCCGAAGCCTGTCGATCGGCGCGCGCAGAAACTGTTCGACCTGGTGCGCGATTGCGGGGCGACGCTGGGCCAGGAGATTGGCTGGCAGTCCACCGGTGGCGTTTGCGACGGCAACAATATCGCCGCGACAGGCGTCCCTGTCGTCGACACGATGGGCGTGCGGGGCGGTGCAATCCATAGCCCCCAGGAATTCATGATCGTTTCGTCTTTGTGGGAACGCGCCGCGCTGTCGGCGCTGGTGCTCCACAAGCTTGCTTCGGAGGATGTGTTTTGACCTTTCGCCTGCGCGCGGCCCGCGCCGACGACCTTGAACCGCTGTACGAGATGGCGAAGCTCACCGGCGGTGGCTTCACCAACCTGCCACCCGACCGCAATGCGCTTTCGGGCAAGCTTGGCCGTGCGAGTGCAGCCTTCGCCAACGAAACCGACGAGATTTGCGACGAACAGTTCGTCCTGATCCTGGAAAACGCGCAGACCGGGGCAATCCGCGGAACCTGCCAGCTGATGACGCAGGTCGGCCAGCAGTGGCCGTTCTATTCATATCGGTTGAACACACTGACGCAGTATAGCCAGGAACTCGACCGCACGGTCCGCGCCGAGATGCTGAGCCTGGTGACAGACCTCGAAGGGTCAAGCGAAGTCGGGGGCCTGTTCCTGCATCCCAACGAAAGGGCAGGCGGCCTTGGCCTGCTGCTCGCGCGCAGCCGTTACCTGTTCATCGCGATGCACCGCGCGCGCTTTGCGGACCGTGTGCTGGCCGAACTCCGCGGCATCATCGACGAACGCGGCGGCTCACCCTTCTGGGATGGCGTCGCCGGGCGCTTCTTCGGGATGAATTTCCAGGAAGCCGACTATTTCAACGCCATCAATGGCAACCAGTTCATTGCCGACCTGATGCCGAAGCACCCGGTCTATGTCGCAATGCTTGACGACGATGCGCGCAGCGTGATCGGCGTACCGCATCCGACCGGACGCGCAGCCATGCGGATGCTCGAGAACGAGGGTTTCCATTACGACGGCTATGTCGACATCTTCGACGGCGGCCCGACCATGGTGGCGCGCACCGATGAGGTGGTGAGCGTCAAGAATTCCGAGCAGCGGACCATTTCGGGTATCGAAACGACCGAGGGCGAACGCGCAATCATCGCCACGGGCAAACTCGCGACTTTCCGGGCCTGTTACGGCGCTCGCAAGCTCAACGAAGACGGTACCATTTCCATTGACGCGCAAGCTGCCGACATCCTCGACGTGAAGGGCGGCGACACCGTGTGGAGCGTTGCACGATGAGCGAACTGGTAGAGATCAATTTCGACGGGATTGTCGGCCCCAGCCACAACTACGCCGGCCTAAGCCTCGGCAATCTCGCGGCGACAGCGCATAAGGGCGATACTTCGTATCCGCGCGCGGCTGCGCTGCAGGGTCTGGCAAAGATGCGCGCCAATATGGCTCGCGGCCTTGCCCAGGGCTATCTACTGCCCCTGCCTCGCCCCAACTGGCACCTGTCTAAAGCCCTCGCGCTCGACGAGACCGCACCTCCCGAACTGGTTGCCGCTGCCTGGTCGGCGAGCTCCATGTGGACGGCGAATGCGGCAACGGTGAGCCCGGCTCCCGATACCGGCGACGGGCGTTGCCATCTCACTCCGGCAAACCTTGTCACCATGGTCCACCGCGCACAGGAATGGCCCGATACCAAGCGGCAACTCGAGGTCGCTTTCGGCAACCGGGAACATTTCGCGGTTCACGATGCCGTCCCGCCGACTTTCGGCGACGAAGGTGCGGCAAACCACATGCGGCTGTGCAGCAAGCATGACCAGGCAGGTGTCGAGGTTTTCGTTTACGGTCGGCCGGGCGGCAAGTTTCCTGCACGCCAGCACGAACAGGCCAGCCGGGCAGTCGCCCGCGCTCATGGCCTTGCTCCCGAACGTGCGGTCTTCATCGAACAGAGCCCGATCGCGATCGAAGCCGGCGCGTTTCACAACGACGTCGTTGCGGTCGCAAACGAAGACGTGGTGTTTGCGCACGAACTCGCCTTTGCCGACCGGCAGGGCGCCTATGATGCGATGCGGGCGGCCTTCCCCGCACTGCAGGTCGTGGAAGTGCCTGATAGTGCAGTCAGCCTTGCAGAGGCGATCCGCAGCTATCTGTTCAACGCCCAGCTTGTCACCATTCCAGGCGGTGGGGGCATGGCCCTCGTCGTTCCGGAAGAATGCCGCGAAAGCGCTGCCGTCTGGGGCTGGCTGGAACAGATGCTGGCTGGCAACGGACCCATTCGCGAAGTCTGGCCGGTAGATGTCCGACAATCGATGGCCAATGGTGGCGGTCCTGCATGCTTGCGCCTGCGCGTGGTGGCTGATCCGGCGACCGTCGATCAGCGCTTCATCCTCGACGAGGAGAAGGCAGACCGGATCGAGGCTGTCATCGACAAGTACTGGCCCGAGAAAATCGATGTCTGGCAAATCGGCGACGGCGATCTTGCAGCGCAGGTGATCGAAGCACGAAATGCGCTTCTATCTGTCCTGAATCTGGACGAACTCATCTGATTTCGGCGCCTAAGGGTTAACAAACTGGACACCTTTTGCGGCCTCGGTAGTATTACCGGGACGTTAAGTTCATTCCGACCTGCCGGTTCGATTGGTACCCGGCCCGCAGATCTGGATGCCGCCAGGTGATTGGATGCTAAACAAGATACGCAGGCTGTTTGTGATCAAGACGCGCTTCGAAGCGTATCTGATCATCTACGCCCTTGCTCTTGGTGCAATGACCCGCGGCGCGCACTACACCCTGCAATACCCCGGCTGGGGCGGCTATCTCCTGTGGGCTGCCACTGCCGGCGCGGTATTCCTGGGTGGCGCGAAAATCCTCGACGCTATTCGCTACGAGCAGGAAGCGAAGGCGAAGGCCGAAGCAGAGGTTAACCCGCAAGAGGCCTGAGCTTCCCGCCGCTCGGCAAAAGACCCTGATATTGCGCAAACCAGCCGCATCCGGCAGGATCGTACTTGTTCAAACGGGGCAGGTATTATGGAACGTCACGGCGCTTTGGTCGGTTGGGGTCATCACGACATGGGCAACCGCGTCATGCTGAAACTGCAAAGCTTTCACTCGCTCGAAGAGAAGGAGCAGGACGGCGAGCCCGACCAGTTCCGCTTCATCATGAGCAAGCAGCAGGCCGCCGTGCTCGGCAATTACCTGATGGAAATTTCCGGCCAGACGGCCGCGACCCAAGGTCAGCGAAGCCTGTTCCGGCGATTGTTCGGATAGGAAAGAAGGTGGGGGTTTCTGTTGCTAGCTACCCCCGGAGCCCCGGAATCCGCTTCTGTTGCCCGGTGGGTCCAACCGCGCTTTAGCTTTGTAAATTCAGGCCGTTAGGCCATCGAATTACGCTGCGAGAGCGAGTGCTTCGTTATCGTTGGCACTTGTGTGTTTTGAACAGTTTTACGGGGTACTCAGCCCGGGCGAAAACACTGCCTTTCAGCACACGTCGATCCTAGTTCGGCCCCGTCATAAACCCCCGTTTTCACGGGGCTTTGTGGTGGAGCCGCCGGGTACTGCCCCCGGGTCCGTTGTACCTATTACACAGCGCAGTTTATCGCCATATCCCGCAAAAACGGGCGAGGCCTATATAGGCTCCGCCCGCTTAATGTGAAGTGAAGTACGTGTTTTAATTGGCGGCAGGTCAGCCCATCGGGCCGTTCTGCGGAGCGCCCGGAGCTCCCGATTTCAGGGCATCGCGGATTTCCGCCAGCAGTTCGACCTCGGTCGGACCAGCAGCTTCGGCGGGTGCTTCCTCTTCCTTCTTTTCGAACTGCGCCGTTACCTTGTTCGCGTAACGAACGAGCAGGAAGATGATGAAAGCAAGGATCACGAAATTGAACGCTGCGGTGATGAATGCGCCATAGCCGATCATTGCTGCGCCGGCTTCCTTGAGGGCGGCGTAATCGGTCATCGACCCTTCGTATCCCTCGGGTGCGCTGAGCAGGATGAAATACTGACTGAAATCGGCACCGCCGAAGATCCAGCCGACAAAAGGCATGATCAGATCGTCGGTCATCGAGCCTACGATCGTCGCAAATGCGCCGCCGATAATCACAGCGACCGCGAGTTCCATCACGTTACCCTTGGCAATGAAATCCCTGAATTCTGACAGCATTGAATGTCCCTTCCCACCGTTGAAGTCAGCCGCAGGAATACACGGTTAACAGCGCTTGCCAAGGATAGTTGGGACATTCGTAAGTTCTTGAAATGTCACTGCGGTGTGCTATCTATATAATACAGATTTGCAGACCCCCTGCACTCCAAGGGAGAATTCGATGAATTGGAAATCCGTGCGCCGTTTCGGCGTTGTCGTTCTTGCCTCGATCGGACTTGCAGCATGCGGCATCAACTCGGTCCCTGCGGCCGAAGAAAATGCCAAGGCAAAATGGGCAGACGTTCAGGCAGCCTTCCAGGCCCGCGCCAATCTCATTCCCAACCTTGCAGAAGTGGCACAGGGTGCGGCCGAACAGGAACGCGGCATCCTGACCGATGTGGTCGAAGCACGTGCCAAGGCGACCAGCATCCAGCTTTCAGCGGACGATCTGAACGATCCGGCAAAGATGGCGGAATTCCAGGCTGCCCAGGGCCAGCTGGGCCAGGGGATCGGCCGACTGCTGGCGAATTTCGAAGCCTATCCGCAGCTCCAGTCGATCGCGAACTACCAGATGCTGCAGAGCCAGCTCGAAGGTTCGGAAAACAAGATCCGGATCGCGATCAAGGATTATAACGAGGCCGTGCGCCAGTATAACACCACGATCCGTACCTTCCCGGACACGATCGGTGCCAACATCATCCACGGTGCCGAACCGATGGTTCCTTATGAAGCCGTGACGCCGGGTGCCGAAGTTGCTCCCGAACTCGACATGACGCCGAACAGCTCGACCCAGGCCGAGTAAAAAACCCGATGCGTCAGATCGCTTTCCTGTTCGCCATGCTGGCGGCGCTTCTCGCGTCGCCGGCATTGGCCGCGCCGGACTTTCCGGAACTTAGCGGCCGGGTGGTCGACAATGCCGACCTTCTATCCCCGGCACAGGAGGCGGAACTCACGTCGAAACTCAAAGCGCTGGAAACACAGTCGCAGCGGCAATTCGTCGTGGCGACCATTCCCGACCTCGAGGGCTACGACATCTCCGACTACGGCTATCAGCTTGGCCGCGAGTGGGGCATCGGCGATGCAGAACGCAATGACGGCGCCCTGCTGATTGTCGCCCCCAATGAACGCAAGGTGCGGATCGAGGTCGGGTACGGTCTCGAACCTGTCCTGACCGACGGACTTTCAGGCCTGATCGTCCAGCAGCAGATCCTGCCGCGCTTCAGAGATGGAGACATGGCAGGCGGGATCATTGCTGGCGCCAATGCAGTGGTCCAGCAACTCCAGCTGCCCGACGAGGAAGCACAGCGCATCGCGCAGGAAGCCAATCAGAAGCGCGAGAGTGACGGAGGATTTCCGGTCGGCGCACTGATCTGGATCGTCTTCATCCTGATCTTCTTCATCCTTCCCATGTTGCGTGGCGGACGCCGCCGCCGTCGTTTCGGCGGCGCTGTTGGCGACATCATCCTGTGGGAAGTCGGATCGGCCATCGCGCGCAGCGCGATGAATGGCGGCAACGATTGGGGCGGCAGAAGCTCCGGCGGTTTCGGCGGTGGTTTCGGCGGAGGCGGTGGCTTTTCCGGCGGTGGCGGTAGTTTCGGTGGCGGCGGCGCCTCGGGAGGCTGGTAATGGCAAGATACCTCGACGATACCGGCCACGCGATCGTTTCAAGCGCGGTTGCACAGGCCGAACTGGAAACGTCCGGCGAAATCGTGACCGTGCTTGCCGACCGCTCGGACGGCTATACTGACGTCGCGCTATGGTGGTCCATCGCCGCGGCCTTCACCGCCATGTCGGCGATGACGCTGTTCCCCGAATTCTATCTCGACAAGCTGACCTGGCTGATGGGCGGCTGGAGCCATGATTGGACCAACGGCGAATTGTTCGGCCTGATCACCGGAGTCGGATTTCTCAAGTTCATCGGGATGATGCTGATCCAGCAATGGCAGCCGCTCAAGTTCTGGCTGGTACCGGGACCGGTCAAGCGCACGCGCGTGCGCGAACAGGCGATCAAGCATTTCAAGGTGGGTGCGGAACGTCGGACGCACGGCCGCACCGGCATTCTCCTCTACCTTTCGATGCGCGAACACCGCGCGGAAATCGTTGCCGACGAACCGATCGCGCTGAAGGTCCCTGCCGAAGTCTGGGGCGAGGCCATGGCCGACATGCTGGGCGAGATCAAACAGGGCCACATTGCCCAAGGGCTGGCTGCCGGGGTGCGCGATGTCGGCAAGGTTCTCAGCGAGCACTTCCCGCGCAGCGAAGATGACCAGAACGAGTTGCCTGACCGCCTGATCGAAGTCTAACGCACTCCGAATGAGCGATCCTGATGCCGAAAAGCCGGAGGAAATCGTCTGGCAGGGCAAATTCATCACGACGAAGCGACGCGGCCGCTGGGAATATGTCGGCCGTTCACGCAACATCCGCGCAGCCGTCATCCTCGCGGTCGAAGACGGTCATGTCCTGCTGGTCGAACAATATCGCGTCCCGCTGGGCAGAAATTGCCTCGAATTGCCGGCGGGGCTGATCGGCGACGATGAAGGCGCAGATGGTGAAAGCGATCTCGACGCGGCCGGGCGCGAACTGGAGGAAGAGACCGGGTACCGCGCAGCACGGCTCGAAAACCTCGGTACTTATTATTCCTCGCCGGGCATGGTCAGCGAAAGCTTCACCCTCGTGCGCGCATCGCAGCTGGCGAAGGTCGGCAAAGGTGGTGGAACCGATAGCGAGGACATCACCGTCCACCGCGTCGACCTCTCCTACCTCGAACAATTCATTGCAGCAAAGCGTGAGGAAGGTTGCGGGATCGACGTCCGGCTGCTCTTGCTGCGCGGACACGAAATTCTAGCGGGAGAGTAAAAATGGCAGGACGGGTAGCGGGCAAGCTGGCCCTGGTTACGGGCGCGGCACAGGGACTTGGCGCAGCGCACTCGCGGCGTCTCGCCGAAGAAGGCGCCCGCGTGCTTTGCACCGACATCAACGGCGAAGGGGCTGAAGCGACCGCTGCCGCCATCAATGCCGATCTCGGCGACGGCACCGCCTATGGCATCCAGCATGACGTCACCGATCCTGCTGCGTGGGAGGCTGCCGTCGATGCGGCACGCGAAAACCTCGGCGGGCTCAACGTACTCGTCAACAATGCCGGGATCGGCGTCGGCGGCAATATCGAAACCTGCACGTTTGAGGACTGGCAGAAATGCTTTTCGGTCAATGTCGATTCGATCTTTCACGGTTGCCAGAAGGCGCTGCCCTTGATGCGCGAACACGCGCCGGGATCGATCATCAACATTTCAAGCATCGCCGGCCTGATCGCCAGCGACACCATGCCTGCGTATAATGCGTCCAAGGCTGCGGTATGGATGCTGTCGAAATCGATCGCGCTGCATTGTGCGAAGAACAACATGCAGATCCGCTGCAATTCGGTGCACCCGACATTCGTGGATACGCCGATCCTGGATGGAACGGCCAAGCATCACAATCTCGACAAGGGCGTGCTGCTAGACAAGCTGGCGCGTCAGATACCGCTGAAATTCGTGGGTGAACCGAACGATATCGCCAATGCGGTCCTGTATCTCGCCAGCGACGAAAGCCGCTTCATGACCGGAGCCGAACTCAAGCTGGACGGCGGCATATCGGCGATGTGACCTGCCCCGGGACGCGGACGGCAGATACGAAAGAGGGGCCGCTTGGGCCCCTCCCGGTTTGTTCGACAATGGAGGCGCGGCTGCTCCGTAAACCGGGATGCAGTTGACAGGTGCCGCGCCTTAGTCTGCGATCAGTGCGATCGCGAGATAGATCAGGATGAACGATCCGAAACCGATCAACGTGCCGGCTACGAAGCCGAGGCGGACGATCATTGGGTTGATCCCGAAATAGTTGGCAATCCCGGCGCATACGCCGAACACCTTGCCGTTGCGGCGGTCGAGCTCGAAGCTTTTGCTGGGCGGACCGCTGCGGTCGTTCTTTGCTACCTTGTTCATGCCATTGCTCCCAGGCTGGGCATTGCAGGGACGATCGCGGTGGCTAGGAAGACCGCCGAGATGGCAATTGCGGAAACGGCGGCGGCGAGGCGGCTACCATTGTCCAGAAGAGCAAACATCGAATTATTCCTTTCTTGAGTAATCTGGTTGGCGATCAAGCGAACAGCGTGGGGCTGGCAGGGATGATCGCGGTTGCGAAAAACATTGCCGAGATGGCGAAAGCGGTGACGGCGGCGAAGAAGCGGCTGCCGGTGTTCGAATTGCTAAGCATGGTCATTTTTCCTCATTCGTTTTGTCCTTCAGGCCCTTCCCTCCGGACACAAAAATGATTGCATAGGCCGTGCCAAAACACGGAAATCGCAGAATTCTGCGGTTTTCTGAACATTCATTCATGAAGCACTTGTTCATCAAAACGAAAGGTTGGGAAATTTTCCCAACATTCAGGATCAGTGGATTCCGCGCGCATTTCCGTGGCCTCGCGGCCCAGTTTTGCTAGGGCGGTGGCAATGGCGCTCGACCGCATCTCGCTCTACAATTTCCGCAATCATGCGGCGAACGAACTTGCCGATACGCGCCAGTTCAACCTGCTCGTGGGCGAGAACGGGGCAGGAAAGACAAACGTGCTGGAGGCGCTATCCCTCCTGGCGCCGGGGCGTGGCCTGCGGCGGGCCTCGCTCGAAGAAATGGTTGGACCTGCAACGGCATCGGGCTTCGCCATAGGCGCCAGCCTCAACGAACAGGGCCATGAAAGCGCCAGGCTCGGCACATACGTAGAGGGTGAGCGACCGGGCCGCCGGCTAGTCCGTATCAACGGGGCGGAAGCGAGCGCCACTAGTTTGGGCGAGTGGCTCGCCATGGGCTGGCTGACTCCTGCCATGGATCGCCTGTTCACGGATTCCGCCGGGGCGCGCCGGCGCCATATCGACCGCATGGCCCTCGCCCTCGACCCTGCCCATGCGCGCAATGTGACGCGGTTCGAAGCAGCCTTGCGCGAACGCAACAAGCTGCTCGAAAGCGGCGGCGACGCCACTTGGCTCGCCGCGATCGAAGTGCAGGTCGCCGAACACGGCGAACGGGTTGCCAGCGGGCGTTCGCTCCTCGTCAGCGCACTGGGCGATGAACTATCCACCCTCCCCGACCAGCCCTTTGCGCGGCCGCTACTGACCTACCGTGCCGGCGGACCGATGGAATTCGAAGCGCTGAGGGAAGAGTTCCGGCGCCAGAGAGGCCGAGACCGCGCCGCCGGTCGTGCATTGTCCGGCCCCCATCGCGACGAGCTGGAAGTGGTCATGGCCGGATCGGGGCAAGCTGCTGCGGTCTGTTCGACCGGCGAACAAAAAGCGATGCTGATCGCCATGACACTTGCTCATGCTTCGCTTGCCGCCGAAGGCCGACCAGGCGTGCTTCTGCTCGATGAAGTTGCCGCGCACCTCGATCCTGTCCGCCGCGGCGCATTGTTCGACCGGCTTCGTCAGGGCCGCGCACAGGTCTGGCTGACCGGCACGGAGAGCGGCCCGTTCTCGGAAATCCTCGGCGAAGCGGCGGTATGGCAGGTGGCGGGCGGAAAACTCACCCGCCTCTAGGCATCAATCGAGCGCTTCTTCGACTTCGTCGACCGTATCCTCGACAATCAGGTCGATCCCCTGGGGGGTCGGATGGATCCGGTCATTCTGGAAAAGGCCCGGATCGGTATAGATCGCTTCGAGGAAGAACGGCACGAGATCCGCCCCGTATTCCTTGGCGAGCGCCGGATAGAGGCCGTCGAATTGCGCGGTGAATTCGCCTCCATAATTCGGTGGAGACCTCATCCCCATCAGCAGCACATCGATGTCCCGCTTCTTCAACTCGTCGAGCATTGCCTCGAAATTGGCCCTCGTTTCGGCAGGAGGCAGGCCGCGCAGCAAATCGTTACCGCCCAGTTCCAGGATCACGAGGTCCGGCTTTTCCTTCTGCGCGTCGAGCGTGAAGGCAAGCCGCTGCCGACCTGCAGCCGAAGTATCGCCCGATACGCCGGCATTCACTACATTGGCGTTGAAGCCACGCGCCCTCAGGGCATCTTCCAGGCGTGCGGGATAACTCTCTGATTTCTCTACGCCATAGCCTGCAAAAAGGCTGTCGCCGAAGGCGAGGATGTCGACCTCGGGAGCGTCTGCGGGAACTGCCCGCTCGGATTCAGGGTTGATAGCCGCGCCATCCTTGCCGGGCTCTTCCGAATTGCAGCCCACAAGGGCGAACGCCAAAATCAACGCCAACAGTTTCGACCAGCTGCCAACAGCCATCTGCAAGTCTCCTTGTTTACCCCCCATGCCTATGCCATCGAGGCCTCGTGACAAACCCTTCTCTCGCAATTTCCGCCCGTAACCTGAAACTCACCCTCGGCAGCGATGCCGCGCCGGTCGAAATCCTGCGCGGGATCGATCTCGATATCGCCGATGGAGAGATCGTCGCCCTGCTGGGACCTTCCGGTTCGGGCAAGAGCTCGCTCATGGCAGTCCTGTCGGGGCTCGAGCGCGCAACGTCAGGTTCGTTGACGGTCGCTGGTGCCGACTTTTCGACCCTCGATGAAGATGCACTGGCGCAGGCACGGCGCGGGCGTATCGGGATCGTCCTGCAGGCGTTCCATCTTTTGCCGACCATGACCGCAGCCGAAAACGTCGCGACGCCAATGGAACTTGCAGGCGAAATCGAGGGCGTTCGCGACCGGGCCGAAACGGAACTGACCGCAGTCGGGCTCGGCCACAGGCTCCACCATTATCCCACCCAGCTTTCGGGCGGCGAGCAACAGCGCGTCGCCATCGCTCGCGCCACGGCCCCGCGTCCTTCGCTCATCTTCGCGGACGAGCCCACAGGCAACCTCGATGCCGCGACCGGCCATGAAATCATCGACCTGCTCTTTTCCCGCCGCGCAGAGACGGGCGCGACCCTGCTCATCATCACCCATGATCCGGAACTTGCCGAACGCTGCGAGCGGGTGATCACCATGGCGGATGGCCAGATCGCCTCGGATACGGGCCGCCGATGAGTGAGGCGATCCCCGGCGGACTGAGCTGGAGCGGGGCATGGCGGATCGCGAAGCGCGATCTCCACGTCCGGTTCAAGGGCCTGCGCCTGCTGCTGGTCTGCATCTTCCTCGGCACGGCAGCTCTCGCTGCCATCGGCACGCTCAGCTCCGCCATCGAACGGGAGCTGTCTTCACGCGGGCAGGAACTGCTTGGCGGCGATCTCGAGGTCGAAGTCTGGCAACGCGACCTCAGTGCGGAAGAAAAAGCCGCGCTGGGCGAATACGGGGCAATCTCTGGCGGAACCCGTCTGCAAGCCATGGCGACGGTCGAGGAAGCCGCCGCACCGATCGAATTGAAGGCCGTCGATGCAGCATGGCCCCTGTACGGAACGCTGAAACTGGCGAGCGGTGCTGAAGCAGGCGCCCCCACCGGAAACGATGCGTGGCTCGCCCAGGGGGCGCTCGACAGGCTCGACATCTCTGTCGGCGATAGCTTCAGGATCGGGTCGGTCACATTGCGCGCGGCCGGCGTCATTGCCGACGAGCCTGACCGCCTGTCGGAGGGGTTCCAGCTAGGCCCGACGGTCATCGTCGCCGAAGACATACCGGCCAAGGCCGGCCTGCTTGCTCCCGGGTCGATGTATCAGAGCAAGTACCGCGTCGCGTTCGATGCGACCCGCGATCCGGAAACTGTGCAGGAAGCCATTGCGGAGCGTTTTCCCGATGCCGGTTTCGATTTTCGAACGCGTGACCGCGCCTCACCCGGTGCCGATCGCTTTGTCAGCCAGATGAGCGATTTCCTGACGCTCGTCGGACTTGCCGCGCTGGTAATTGCCGGGATCGGCATCGGCGGCGGCGTTACCTCCTATCTCGAAGCCCGCCGCACCAGCATCGCCACGCTCAAGGTCCTGGGCGCCACGAGCCGCGACATCGGCAAGATCTACGCTCTCCAGATCGGCACCGCCGCCCTGGTCGGCAGCGTTGCAGGGCTGGCCGTCGGAATACTCGTCACCCCCCTTCTCGGCTCCGCACTGGAAGGGCTGTTGCCAGTGGAGACCGGCTTCGTGATCGAGCCCGGGCCGCTACTTCTTGCGGCGGCTTATGGCCTGCTCGTCGCTTTCTCTTTCGCAGCAACACCATTGCTTCGCGCCCGCAGCTTCCCGGCAATGGCCTTGATGCGTGCCAAGGTTGCGCCCCTTGCCCGGGATCGCCGCGCCCTTGCGTGGACGGCGGCAGGCGTAGTGGCGATCTGCGCCCTCGCCCTGCTCACGACTGCACAGCCCATGCTCTCCGGCGGTTTCCTGATCGGTGCAGCCGCCGCTCTCGCCCTGCTCGCCGCCATTTCTGCCGGGATACGCGCAATCACCCGCAAGCTGCCACGCCCTTCGAACCCGCTTGTCCGCGCCGCCCTCGCCAATTTGCATCGTCCCGGTGCACAGACGGGATCGCTGGTCACGGCACTCGGCTTCGGTCTCGCCAGCTTCGTCCTGCTTGCTGCAGTACAGAGCGCGATCGATGGAAATATCGAGAAACGCGTACCACAAGAGGCACCGGATTACTTCGTCCTGGATATCCCGCGCGACCGGGCCGACGAGTTCCGCTCGCTGGTCGCAGCGCGTGCCGATGATGCCCAGATCCGCACCGTTCCGGCGCTGCGCGGGGCGATCCTTGCCTATGGCCCGCAAGAAGAGATGATCCGCGTCGACGAGCTCGAGGAAATTCCCGAGGGCGCCTGGGCGCTGCGCGGCGAGCGCGGCCTTACCTATGCCGACGAACTGCCCCCGGGCAATGTCGTCACCGACGGGGCCTGGTGGCCGGCAGATTATACTGGCGAACCGCTGGTTTCGATCGACGAGGAATTCGCGCAGACGGTGGACCTCAAGGTCGGTGACTACATCACCATCGGCGTGCTTGGCGTGGAACGCAGTGCGCGCATCGCCAATCTGCGCCGGATCGACTGGGAAAGCATGGGCTTCAACTACGTGCTCGTGTTTTCGTCGAACACTTTGCAGGATGCGCCGCATAATTTGGCGGCAACGATCGAGCTCGATGACAATGCAGAAGCGGGCGCGCTGCTGCGCGACCTTGTCCGCGCTTTCCCATCAAGCTCGGTGATCGAGGTAGGCCAGGTGCTGACCGAGGCGCGTACCATCCTGGAGCAAGTCGGTCTCGCAACGCTCGCCGCAGCGTCGGTCGCAGTGCTCGCGGGGCTGGCCGTACTGCTCGGAGCGATCGCCGCTGCCAGGGCGTCGCGTGTTTACGATACGGTCGTGCTGCGTGTTCTGGGTGCAAGCCGCAGGCAGGTCCTGTCGATGCAACTGGCGGAATACGGGCTTCTCGCAACCGTCCTTGCGGTCGTTGCGCTGGGCCTCGGATCGAGCCTCGCATGGGTCATCGTGACCCAGCTGTTCGAATTCGACTGGCTACCCGACTGGGGCGAGGTATTTGCCGTACTCGGCCTTGGCCTGGCCCTAGTCGTCGGTTTTGCCGTTGCCGGCTCGCTCCCCTTGTTGAGAGCGAAACCGGCACAGGCATTGCGCGAATTGTAATCGGCTTATTCGAAGATGCTCGCGCTCGTCGGGTCTTTCGGGTCCGGGCCAAAGCGGTTTGGCCCAGGGGTGCCCGGCAGCGCCATGAGGACGATGAAGCCGATCACGATGATGAAGTTCAGCAACGGGATCAAGCTGCCGACGATCACGCCCAGATACCACCAGCCGGACATGTCGCGGTCGTGCAGCCGTCGCACAGACACCGCGATCGAAGGGATCAGCGTGATAAGCCCCCAGCCGAGCAGCAGCAGGCCGAAGCCTCCCATCAGCCAGCCAAATGCGGCACCAGAGCCGGGATCGGTTTCATTGAAGACCGTACCTGCTCCGCCTGAGGCGAATAACAGAACATAGATTGCCGAGGTCACAAGGATGTTGAGCAGAGCAAACATCCAGAATTCCTTGCGGCGGGACCTGCCCGAGAATTCGAAATAACGCTTAAACGGTAGAATCATGTACTCCATGAAAGTCACCCCTTTCCCTTGGCTCCTCCGCAAGCGACCATAATGTTGGCCGAACAGCAACAAAAAAGGGGCCGGTCGAAACCGGCCCCTTCTTTATTTCAACGCTTGAGTTCTGATCAGAACTTGTAGCGGGCCACCGCACCATAGGTACGCGGTGCGCTCGGGTAACCCGAAACCGTACCGGCCTGTGCAACGCCGTCGAACACAGTCACGATGTACTGGTCGTCGAGCAGGTTACGCGCCCAGACGCCCAGTTCGAAACCGCTGTCCATGGCGAAGGTCATGGATGCGTTCACCAGGTTCACTTCACGCTTGAAGCTGTTCGGGCCGAAGGTCGGCAGGCCGTTGTTGATCTTGGTGTTGCTCTCGTGGCTGTAGTCGAGACGCGTGATCAGGCGGTTGCCGCTGGCACCGAATTCATGCGTGTAGGTACCCGACGTCGCGATGTTCCATTCCGGAATGCCGCCCGGACGAACGCCGGTCAGATCGCCGACAGGGCTTTCTTCGAAGCTGTCGTAGATCGGGTCGAGGTAGGTGGTCGCGAAAGTGAACACCAGTTCCGGAGTAGGCGAAATGGTCGAAGCGAATTCGAAGCCCTTCACCGACTGCTGGCCGGCGTTGCTGAGCTGGAAGCCCGTGCCGGTGAACAGGAAGCTCTGGAAGCCCTTGATGGTCTGGTCGAACACAGCAAGGTTGAAGCTGAAGCCCGGCCACTGGCCCTTCAGGCCGATTTCATAGACTTCTGCTTCTTCCGGACCGGCGAAACGCGAACCGGTGGTCAGGTTCGTGGTTGCAAGGCCGGCGTTGATGATCGGCGAATCCGGAGCAAGGAAGGTCGAACGATAACCACCGACTGCGGGGATGAAATCCCCGTAGAGCGGACGGCTGTCACGCGACAGGTTGACCGAGCTCGCCTTGAAGCCGGTTGCGTAGCTGATGTACGCGCTGAGTTCCGGCAGGATGTTGTAGGCGGCGCGCAGCGTGTAGCTGAAGTCGTCGTCACGCGTCTTGCCATCTTCGACCGCATTCGGAATGGTCAGGAACGGCGGCTGGAACTGGAACGGCGTCAGGCCCAGGAACGGGTTGACGTTCGGGTTCGTGGCCAGTGCTGCAAGCTGCGCCTGCTGCAGTGCCGGGAGTGCCAGGAACTGGTCACGGGTCGTGACGGTACCGCCGGTCAGGTAATTGGTGATGAAGGCATCGACCACGTTCACGTTGGCGAGTTCGTCATAAGCGACGCCAGCCAGCGCGAAGTCCTTCTTGTCGTCGGTGTAGTTGAAACCGGCGGTCAGGACGAGGTCTTCGATCGGTTCGAAATCGACCGTACCGAAGATCGACCAGGACTTGTTGTCCATGCGATATTCTTCGCTGGTCAGCAGGCCTTCCGAGAAGATGCTGTTCTGCGGGAGGAAGAGACCGGCTTCGACAGCGTTGAAGCTGAAGGTCGGATCCTGCGTCGCAGCGCGGGCGAGCAGCGTGAAGAAGTTACGCGAATCCGCACCCGTCAGAAGGGCGCTGTCCTGCTTCACGGTTTCGTCGAAGTAGAAACCGCCGAGGAGGAAGTTGATCGGACCGTCGAAGTCCGAAGCAATGCGCAGTTCCTGCGTGAAGGTGTTCACGCGCTGGTCGCGGATTTCGTCCACGATGTCGGCGCTGGTGAAGTCGACGTCCTGGTTCACGTAGTTCTTCAGCTTGCGATAAGCCGTGATCGACGTGACCGAAATCGGACCGGTTGCCCAGTCGATCTGGGCCGAACCGCCGTAGTTGTCGACTTCGTTGACCGGAGCCTTGTTCAGGTAAGTGTCGTAGCTGAAGAAGTCGGTGCTGAGAGCGCCGCCGACGCCGAACACGGCCGGAGCCGTCGGACCAGCAACCAGCGTGCTGACGTTACAGCAGATTTCGTCGATCTTCGAATAATCGCCGCTCAGACGGACGCTGAGGTCGTTGTTCGGTTCGAACAGCAGCTGGCCACGAGCGGTCCAGCGATTGCGGTTCGACAGTTCCTGGTCGAGGTTGACGATGTTCGCATAACCGTCACGCTCGTTGTAGCTCCCGTCGATCGAGAAGGCGACCGTGTCGCTGAGCGGGCCGGTGACGTCACCCTTGATGCGGATGTCGTTGTAGTTGCCATAGCCGACTTCGAGCGAACCGCCGAAATCGAACTGCGGCTTGCGGGTCACGACCGAGATCACACCAGCCGAAGCGTTCTTGCCGAACAGGGTCGACTGCGGGCCGTTGAGGACTTCGATGCGCTGCACGTTTGCAAGGTCGTTGAGCGACGATGCCGAACGCGAACGGAACACGCCGTCGATGAAGACGCCAACCGACGGCTCGATGCCGAAGTTGTTGTCGCCGTTACCGAAGCCGCGGATGATGAAGGTCGACGACGACGAGTTCTGCAGCTGGCTGACGCGCAGCGACGGGTTGACCGTCTGCAGGTCGAGAACGTCGCGGATCTGGGCCTGTTCGAGCGTTTCGCCCGAGGTAACCGAAACCGAAATCGGCGTTTCCTGCAATGTCTGTTCGCGCTTGGTAGCGGTCACGATGATGACATTGCCAATGTCCTGCTCTTCGGTTTCCATTGCAGCGGCGTCTGCGTCTGCAAGGTCCTGTGCCTGGGCGGCGGCCGGAAGCGCAATGGCGACGGCTGCTGCGCCCGCCAGCAGCGCAAAGCGGGAAGTACCGGTAAAACCGGTCGAAATCGAACGCATGGGATCTCCTCTCAATAAAACTCCGCCAAGCGCACATCCCCATATGCATAAAGTGCCTGGCGGCCTGCGAGGGGGATTAGGGGAGCAATGGTTACTCTACAAGAAACAAAACCAAGAGATTCTTGCGACTTTCCACCCTGTTGCATCGCCGACACACCCCTGAATCCGCAGCAGCGCTTGCCGTAGGGACCTCCCCCTGCTAACCGCGCGCCGATTGTGCGGCGCAACAAGTCGTCGCCCCAGCTCTCTACAAGGTCCCTTATGTCCCGCTCACTCCGCAACGTGGCGATCATCGCCCACGTCGACCACGGCAAAACCACTCTCGTCGACCAGCTTTTCCGCCAGTCCGGCACCTTCCGCGAGAACCAGCGCGTCGAAGAGCGCGCGATGGACTCGAACGACCTGGAAAAGGAACGCGGGATCACGATTCTTGCGAAGTGCACCAGCGTCGAATGGAACGGCACGCGCATCAACATCGTCGACACCCCGGGACACGCCGACTTCGGCGCCGAAGTGGAACGTATCCTGAGCATGGTCGACGGCGTTATCCTGCTGGTCGATTCCGCCGAGGGCCCGATGCCGCAGACCAAGTTCGTCACCGGCAAGGCGCTCGCGCTGGGCCTGCGCCCCATCGTCGTCGTCAACAAGATCGACCGCAACGACGCCCGCCCGCAAGAGGTGCTCGACGAAGTGTTCGACCTGTTCGCATCGCTCGATGCCAATGACGACCAGCTCGATTTCCCCAGCCTGTGGGCTTCGGGCCGCGACGGTTACGCTAGCGACGACGAAACCGCACGCGACGGCAATCTCGAACCGCTGTTCCAGCTGATCGTCGACCACGTGCCGGCACCGGGCCTCGACACGGAAGCGCCCTTCAGCTTCCTCGCCACCCTGCTCGACCGCGACAACTTCATGGGCCGCGTGCTCACCGGCCGCGTCCAGTCGGGCAAGGTCAAGCTGAACGACCCGATCCATGCGCTCGACGCGGAAGGCAATGTGATCGAAGTCGGCCGTGCGACCAAGCTGCTCTCGTTCGACGGGCTCGACCGCGTGCCGGTCGAAAGCGCCGAGGCTGGCGACATCATCGCACTTGCAGGCCTCGAAAAGGCGACTGTTGCCAACACGATCGCCGATCCGTCCGTAAAGACGCCGATCGAAGCGCAGCCGATCGACCCGCCGACGCTGGCCATGCGCTTCGCCGTCAACGACAGCCCGCTCGCCGGGCGCGAAGGTAGCAAGGTGACCAGTCGCATGATCCGCGACCGCCTGTTCCGCGAAGCGGAAACCAACGTCGCCATCCGCATCACCGAAAGCGACGACAAGGACAGCTTCGAAGTCGCTGGCCGCGGCGAATTGCAGCTGGGCGTGCTCATCGAAACTATGCGCCGCGAAGGCTTCGAACTCGGCATCAGCCGTCCCCGCGTGCTGTTCCGCGAAGAAAACGGCCAGCGCATGGAACCGTTCGAAACCGTCGTCATCGACGTCGATGACGAGCATTCGGGCACGGTCGTCGAGAAGATGCAGCGCCGCAAGGCAGAACTGACCGAAATGCGCCCCTCGGGTTCGGGCAAGACCCGCATCACCTTCTCTGCCCCGTCGCGCGGCCTCATCGGCTACCACGGCGAATTCCTGTCCGACACGCGCGGCACGGGCATCATGAACCGCCTGTTCGAGAAGTACGACACCTATCGCGGCCCGATCGAAGGCCGCCAGAACGGCGTACTTATCTCGATGGTCCCGGGTGAAGCCGTTCCTTACGCGCTCAACGCGCTGGAAGATCGCGGCGAGCTGTTCATTCGTGGCGGTGCCAAAATCTACGAAGGCATGATCATCGGCGAAAACGCCAAGCCGGACGATCTCGAAGTGAACCCGATGAAGTCGAAACAGCTGACGAACTTCCGTTCGACCGGCAAGGACGACGCCATCCGCCTGACCCCGCCGCGCGTGATGACGCTGGAACAGGCGATCGCCTATATCGATGACGACGAAATGGTCGAAGTGACGCCGGAAAGCATCCGCCTGCGCAAGTCGATCCTCGATCCGCACGAACGCAAGAAGGCGCGCCGCAAGGCTGCCGAATAATCGGCCACGCCATCGACAAACGAAAAGGCCGGGGTGTCCGCCCCGGCCTTTTTGTTGTCAGCAGGTCAACTCGTCGAGGTCCTGTGTGTTCGTGATGTTGTTGTTCATGCGCCCGCGAACGTTGAACGCGCTTTCGTAGCGGATCTGCGGCGGTTCGAACCAACCGTATCCAACCATCGGCTGGTAGTCGTAGGTCGCCTCGACGAACATGACGGCGGTGCCTTCCATCGCCATGATCTGGCGACCGGCCTCGCCCAGACCGTCTTCGAGGGAATCGTCGGTCGCCCCATCGCCCTCCACGCCATAGGCAGGATCGATATCGAGGTCGCCCCAGCAACGCTGCCAGGTGATCACCTGGCCTGCATTGCCACCCCTGCGGCCATTGTGCTCGAGCGACGACAGCACGAGACGTCCGTGCTCCTTGAACTCGATGCCCTGCCCGATGACATTGGCGCCTGCAAAAACCTCGTACACGTGTGCTTCGTCGATGCCCGAGGTCGTACGGCCTGCGTTATCGGCAACCGTCATCGCAAGATTGCTTACGCGCATATAGGCAAGCGCCAGGTTGGACACTTCCAGTCCGACCAGGATCAGCACCAGAAACACCGGCGCGCCGATGGCAAATTCGACAAACGCAACGCCGCGATTGTCCTGGACGAATGCCCGCCAGCGGGATGCGAGATGCCGGATCATGACGGTGTTCCGCACAGCACTGCGGGTGTGCTCTGGCCGCCATAGGGCTGGTTACGGATGGCTGTTTCCAGCTCCATCTCGATCTTTTCCGGCACGTTGACGAAATTGTGCAGCGGCAGCAGCCGCGGCATTTCGATATTCGCCTGATAGAAGACGACGTCGCTTGCGCCGCCGGTGCCGGCAACGCCCGAATCCGTGTCGAATTCCTCGTTGCCATTCAGGTCTTCCCAGCAGTCGCCGTCTTCTTCGTCGAACATGCCGTTCCCGTTGACGTCGGTCATCAGCGTTTCGGGACTTCCGATATCGGAGAAGTCGAAATAGCTGCGCGTGGTCACGGTGATCGTTGCATCATAGGCGATCGAACCGGCGATCTCGCGCACCAGGTTCTCGACCTGCTCGTCCACGGTATCACCGCCGTATGCCATGTCGGGGTCTTCCACCGCGGCGAGACGCGCAGCATCGTTGAGCGCACCCTGCATCAGGCTGCGGGTATATTGCTGATACCCGAATTCGATCCCGCCAAGGATCATGGCGAACAGCGGCAGCGCAAGCAGGCCGAACTCGACGATCGTCGCGCCCTGCTCGTCACCGCGCAGGCGACGCAGGTGTTTGCCCAGCCCGATCACTTCGTCAGCCTCAGGTTGCCGATGCCCTGCCCGATCTCGGTGAACTTGTCCTCGAGGTCGGAGCCATCGCTTTCGTAGTAATGCGAAGCGCTGGTGGCGCAGTTGACGTAAGTGTCGTTACGCAGCGTATCGAGCGCGACGACCCAGATCGTCATGCCCATCGATTTTGCCAGCGTGCACATGTTGGAAAATCGCTGGTTATGTTTGGCCACCAGGTCGGTGTAGTTCATCCAGCGTTCCCGGGCGACGCCGTCACCCTCCACCCGGTGGGTATAAGCCTCGATGCCATAGGCGGTGTAGTGACCGCCGGTGTTGTACATCTGGCCATCGGTAAAGAAGATCAGGTGCACGTTGACGGGCCAGTCGTCGAGCGTCTTGGGATTGTTACCGTCCCACATGCCATCTCGCGATGCGAGGCGAAGGCCCCAGAGCATGCCGATATCGGCAACAGTACCGCCTTCGACGCGGGTGCTGACCTCGTTGACGGCAGTGTTGAACGCGTCTTCGTCGGCATAGGTCGCGAACTGTTTCGATTCCGAAACACATGCCTCGAACCACCAGCCTTCCTGGCGTTCGGGCTCGTAGCGACCGAACTGCGTGTCTTCGTCGCTGCCGTTCTTCGGCTCTTCGTTGACGTCATTGAGCGTGACCGTGGTTCCGATCACGAATTCGCCATCGTCATAGTCATTGCCCCAGGCCGGACGCTCCTCGATGCAGCCTTCGCCGCTGGTGCGGAAACCCTGGATGATGGCATTATTGGCGGACGCTCCGTTGTGGCCGTTGTTCCACCATGAATCGCGCGGGGAAACTTCCTTCATCCCGCTGAAACGCCAGACGCCACGGTTGAAGTTTCCATCGACCATGTACTGCTTGCGCACGATGTCGTTGTTCTTCATCTGGCGCGCGACGTTGACCGTTTGCGAGAACGGGACGAAGCCATAACGCGTAACGGAACTGCTGGCACCGCCGTCGGACAATGCACGATACAGGCCGCCGGTCGCATCGCGGAGCAGTTGAACCTTGGACGTGCCGCCGCCCCATGACGGCTCGTTGAGCATCGAGCTGGTCATGTCGAGCACGAGCATCACGTCGTTGTGACCCATGTCACGCTTCGCATCGCAGCTGACCGAAATCGGCATCTGGTCGTAACCGAACACGAACATCACCGTTGTCGGCACGGTGCCGCTGGCAGTGCCGAGCAGCTTGGCCGGGTCGTCGGGATCCTGCGTCACATCGAAATCGGCATCGTCGACGCCATTGGTGCCGTTCGGGAAGTTGAAGTTGAAGAACTTGTTCGCTTCCGACTGCGCGTCGCTGCCGAAATCGGTACCGATCATGGCAAGACGTCCTGCAAGAACAGCTGCGTCGCAGGCGTTCTGCATCTTGCTACGCGCCATGTAGGTAATGCTCGCGTCGACGCCGCTCCCGATCATCATCAGGATCGGGACCAGGGCGGCCGCAAACATCATCAGCGCGTTACCGGCAGTGTCGCTGGCCAAATTGCGCAAAAATCGATTCATCGTGACTTCTCCGTGCACGATGGGCGATCTACGCAGGTTTCCCTAATGAGCTGTAAAGGACGCAAAGCCGCCGTAGCCGCCAGCTTGGGCCCGATGCGTGGTTCCGGCCATGCCGCAGGCGCGCGTTAATCATTGAAGGCCGTTGAAATCACCCACTTAAGCGGCGCTACCCTCGGCACGGGACTGCCCGGAAACTGGTTAATACGGCTACAAGAAATGCGAAAATAATTTCCGAAAATGCGTGAAAACCGGATCCGAGCGGTCTAGCACCCCTGCCAGAGGGGGAATTTTCATGGCCAAGGTGACCGGACTGGGCGGCGTGTTTTACACCGTCGACGATCCTGAAAAGACACGGGAATGGTACCGCGAGGTGCTGGGTATCGATGGCCCTTACGGTCCGCAGCTCGCATGGGCGGAAGAGACCAAACCCAACCCCTATTCGCTGATCAGCCATTTCGCCGATAACGAGTATCTCAAGCCCGGCAAACGCGGCTTCATGATCAACCTGCGCGTCGACGATCTCGACGAATTCGTTGGCGAGCTGAAAGCCAAGGGCGTGAAAGTGCTCGACAGCGTCGACGAAGGTTATGGCAAGTTTGCCTGGCTGCTCGACCCCAACGGAGTGAAGATCGAGCTGTGGGAACAGGTGGCGAGCGAGCTTCCGTCCTAATCTGCGGAACCGTTGGAAGAGGCGCGCTTCTTCCGTTCCCAGTGCAGCCAGCTGTACACGTAAGGCACAATGACCATGATCGCGAATACGGCGATCAGCACGGTTGCGGTCACCTCGGCGTCAAGCGGCAGGAAGCCCGCAACCACGACGCCAAGGCCAGCCAGCATCATCAGCTTTCCGGCAAGCCGGTGCGTTGCGATCCAGTTATCCGTATCGATGATTGCCCACGGGGTGCGCACACCGACGAAGAAGCCCGGGCGGCTTTTCGGAAGCGCATTCCCGATCGCCATCAGCAGTACGCCGGTGCCCACCAGTACGGTCTTGACCGGAATGTTCACCCCATAGGCGGGAAGCCCGATGGTCAGCGCGAGCAGGGTCATCAGGAACAGCAGTCCGATCCAGCTGGCACGCAAGACAGGAGCCGATCCTTCGAGTTTGTCCTGCAGTGGCTCGATGCGCGGGATCACGGCGAAGATGCCGGTGATGAACAGGATCAGCGCTGGCGGCATCAGAAGCGCCTGCAAGGCCGGACTAGTCCGGTCCACCTCGCCCGCAGCGTTCCAGTGCGTCGGCAGCATGGCGCCTTCCGGCAATCGCCCGGCTGTTACGAAGGCAAAGATTGCAAGAGCGATCGCCAATGCGAGCGACAGGAGGGCCAGCCCCTTGATCTTCATTTCAATTCTCCGGTTGCACCGTCTTCGCCCTCGTCACCTGCCGGTGCATCGGAAAAGCGGTTCATGAAGCCCATCACGGCTTCTTCCAACGTCGACATGTTGAGCGTGTAGGTGATCGTTCCGCCCTGGCTGTCGCCCTTGATCAGGCCCGCGGCCTTCAGCTTCGCAAAGTGGCCGGACATGGTCGGCTTCGAGACGGGGAAATGATCCGCCAGGTCACCGGCAGACATTCCTCCACGCTTCAGAAGCTCGAGAACTTCCCTGCGAATGGGATGGGACAAGGCATCGAAAACACCGCTCATAGGTATTTAGCTAAATTCCTAAATGATTCGTGTCAAGCACATCCGGGCACGGCGTAAATCCCCACTCGCCGCCGGCCCCGTGCAAACTGACGAACCAGTGTTTCGCCTTAGGGATTTGTTAACCATGATTGGCGAGTATCCGAATCATGACCCGTCTGTTTTTCCTCGCGATCTCGACACTGGCACTCGCCGGCTGCGGAATGGTGCCGACGGGATCAGACAGTTCGAGCCAGGCATCGACTGCCCGCGTGCCGCAATCGGCACCGCGCCCTGTCGCAGTCAGCCAAGAAGCACAGATGTGCCTTGCCGGTCTGAACCAGTCCGGCAGCAGCTTTTCCCCGCTGCCAGACAAATATTACGGTGCAGGATGCAGCGCGATCAATTCGGTCCAGCTTTCCGCCGTTCGTGGTGACAGGTCGGAATTCGGCCTGAGCAATCTCGGCCCCGTAACTTGCCCGACTGCGCAGACCCTGTCCGAATGGGCGAGGTACGGCGTCGACCGTGCCGCCCGCCAGATCCTTGGCAGCCCTCTTGCCCGTATCGAGACCATGGGCAGCTATTCATGCCGCAATGTCGCGGGCACGACCCGCCGGTCTGCCCATGCGCAGGCGGCTGCGGTCGATATCGCTGCTTTCGTCCTGGCCGATGGCAGGCGGATAAGCGTGAAATCGGATTGGGACGACGGCGACAGCAAGACCCGCCAGTTCCTGCGCATTGTCCACGGCAGCGCGTGCAAGCGGTTCGGGACCGTGCTCGGCCCCGAATACAACGCCGCCCACCGCGATCACTTCCACCTCGAAGCCGGCAACGGCAGCTTCTGCCGCTGAGCATGTCAGCGGGGGAGATTGTTCCCCCTGCCCTGGTCTAGACTGCCTTTGCCTCGATCTGGGCTTCCAGTTTCAGCCTCACCGCTTCTGCCGCATGGCGAGCGCCCAGCTTCGACATCATGTTTGCCCGGTGGATCTCCACCGTTCGCGGACTGATCTCGAGCTCGCGCGCGATCGCCTTGTTGCTGCTGCCTTCTGCCAGCCAGTCCAGTACCTCGCGTTCGCGGCGCGAAAGGTTGGAGATACGGTTGCGCGCCTCGATCATGCGCCTGCGCGCTTCGCCGAACATGGCCGCTTCGGCCTCGATCCGCGACAGGCACCGTTCGAACCGGTCCGGATCGAGCGGCAGTGAAAGATAATCGAGGGCGCCAGCCTTGATCGCTTCGACGATGCGGCCGGGCCGTGGCTGCGTATCGAATGCGATCAGAGGCAGCCAGATGCCGAGGCGGCCGAGCCGCTCCAGTATCGTCGCGACGCCCCCGTCCTCCACCGCGTCGCGGGCAACGACTATGCCTTCTCGCGGTGGATGGACCGATAGTTCCCCGATGTCTCCATAAACCTCGGCGTGGTGACCAAGGTCGTATCCTGCACGGGCGAGTTCGGCACGCGTGCGGCTCGAACTGTCGATGAAATGGAGGATGGCTTTCTTTGTCATGCAAGAATGCTGCGCCAACAAACGCACATCATCACGCGACATCGCAGCCGATATGGAGCAATGTTTCGCTAACAATTCCGCGAGTTAGGCGTAATTCTGCGCCGGATCGAACATCCGAAACGAACCATTTTTAAGTATTGCTGCCTGAGGATTTACCCCTAACCCAGCCGGGCGCCCGCTATTCGGAGTAGAAACTGTAGTCAGGCAGCGAATGGAACGCGTTCTTCAGCGCGTCCCCCCAGCTAGACGAGATCGCGTTGAAATAGGGGTCGTCGAGCGACACGCGATGTTCATGTTTGGGTGCAAACCCGTCGCGTTCGATCACCATGACGTCGAGCGGAAGGCCGACGGACAGGTTCGCTTTTAGCGTTGAATCGAACGACACCATCAGCAGTTTCACCGCGTCTTCGAAACTCATGTCGCGGTCGTATCCGCGCAGGATGATCGGGCGGCCGTATTTGGTTTCGCCAATCTGGAAGAACGGCGTGTCCCAGCTTGCCTCGATGAAATTGCCTTCGGGATAGACCATGAACAGGCGCGGCTCCATTCCCGCGATCTGACCGGCAACGATCATGGAGGCGGTGAAGCGCCCCTTGCCCTTCTCGCCATTGGCGCTCTGCCGACCCTCGATCGTCGTGCGAAGGAGCTTGCCGATCTCGGTCGCCACCTGAAACATGGTCGGCGCCTTGAGCAAGGAATTGTCACGCTCGTCCGGAGCCTTTGTGCGTTCTTCGAGCTGGCTGACAACCGCCTGCGTCGTGGCGAGATTGCCGGCGGTCATGACTGCAATCATGCGATCACCCGGCACGTTCCAGTGGTACATTTTCCGGAACACGGAAATGTTGTCGACGCCCGAATTGGTCCTCGTGTCGCTCATCAGGACCAGGCCCCGATCAAGCATCAATCCTACGCAATATGTCATTTTATTGTTGATCAACCTGTTGTTGTTCGACCGCGATGTCGACCGTCAGCATTTCCTCGGTCGCGCCGAAGCTGATGCCGGTGACCGGCGCAGCATCGCGGTAATCCCGCCCTGTTGCCACACGCACATAGCGCGGATCGGGGCTAATTCCATTCGATATGTCGAAGCCGACCCAGCCGAGCCCTTCGATATGCGCTTCCGCCCAGGCGTGCGTCGCTTCCTGTTCGATGCGGTCGTCCATCATCAGGTATCCGCTGACGTATCGCGCCGGAATATCGGCGGCACGCGCTGCGCCGATGAAGATATGGGCGTGGTCCTGGCAGACGCCATAACCGTTCTCGACCGCCTTTTCCGCCGTCGTATCGACACCGGTCCGTCCGGTTTCGTAAGTCACGCGCTCGCGGATCAGCGCAGACAGAGCGTGGAGATATTCCAGCTTGTCCCCTTCGGAATCGAGTTCGCGCATCATGGCCCGCATGTGAGGCCCGGGCTTCGTCAGCTTGGTCTGCGCAAGGAAGCTCCAGAGCGGCAAATGCCCTGAATGCTTGCCGATCACGCCGGCATTGTCTTCCGTATCGACAGTGCCGCGGCAGGTGATGACCACCTCGGTCGCGCCGCTATCGACTGCGACAAGCGTCACCGTGTTGCAGTTCTGGTCCTCGTAATGGAGTTCCTCATGCGCGTTCTGGTATTCCATTTCCCAGTTCAGGATCGTCTGGCCCTGCGTTTCCTTGGGCGTCAGGCGAAGCCGCTGAAGCGCGTGCATCACCGGCTCCTTGAAGGAATATCTGGTCGTATGGCGGACAGAGAGGCGCATCAGGCGAGGAACCTGTAATCATCGGCGATGGCATTGCCGATCGCAGCGTTGCGGCGGGTAAAGTCGGACAGGAATTCGTGCAGGCCCTGTTCGAAGATATCGTCGACCGTCACTTCGTTGATGTGGGTGTCGGCCTCGCGCATCAGGGCATTGGATTCCACTTCCGCCCCGTGGATCCGGGCCAGCGCGGCCAGCTGTTCGCGCAAGGCGCTGTGACAGAAGTTGAGGCTGCGCGGAAAGCGGTCGTCGAGGACGAGAAACTGGACGATCCCCCTTGCGTCGATCCGCCCGGCATTGAGCCAGCTGAAGACGCGGTCGCCTGCCACGGACCTGAGGACCTGGTCCCACTGCCCGCTGTCGAGCCGGGTGCCGACATATTTGAGCGATGGCAACAGCAGGAAGTACTTCATGTCGAGGATGCGCGCGGTGCTGTCGCCGCGTTCGAGGAAGGTGCCAGCCCGGGCGAAGTGATACCCTTCATCTCGAAGCATGGTGCTTTCCATCGCGCCATGAACCTGCGTGCCCGCAGCCCTGATCGTCTTTACGACTTCGCCGACATTGCTTTGCGAGACAGGGCGCGACAGCATCTTGTCGAGCCGCATCCAGTTTTCGTTGACCGCTTCCCACACACCGCTGCTGATCGCGGTGCGGACCATGCGCGCATTGGTGCGGACCGATTTGAACATCTCCCGCACGTTTGCGGGATTGTCCTTGTCGCGCAGGATGAAGTTCCACACCTGGATACCGGTATAGGTGCCGTTGTGTGCCTCGTAGGTCGCTTTCTGCCCTGCCGTCGCGATGACTGATCGCCATTCCTCTTCCGAGGTCATCAGGTCGCGCGTCAGCGCCATGCGCAGCGCGGCCTCCAGCATGCGGGCAGTGTTTTCCGCCCGCTCCAGATAGCGGAACATCCAGAACATGCCGTTTGCAGTCCGGCCTAGCATGGGCGTTCTCCGGCCATCATTCCTTCAGCACCCATGTGTCTTTCGTCCCGCCACCCTGGCTCGAATTGACGACCAGCGACCCCTTCTTGAGCGCGACCCGCGTCAGCCCGCCGGGCGTAATGTCCACCCCGTTCGGCGACATCAGCACGAATGGGCGAAGATCGACATGGCGCGGGGCCAGACCCTTCTTCGTGAAGATCGGACAGGTCGAAAGCGATAGCGTCGGCTGCGCGATGTAGTTCTGCGGCTTGGCTTCCAGCTTCTTGCGGAACTGGGCAATCTCCCGGCGTGACGCCGTCGGCCCGATCAGCATGCCGTAGCCGCCCGAACCGTGCACTTCCTTCACGACAAGCTCGGACAAATTGTCGAGCACGTATTTCAGGCTTTCGGGATCGGCGCACCGCCACGTTTCCACATTCGGTAAAAGCGGCTTCTCGCCGGTGTAGAACTCCACGATCTCGGGCATGAAGCTATAGATCGCTTTATCATCGGCGATGCCGGTGCCGGGGGCATTGGCGATGGTGATCCCGCCTGCCCGATACACGTCCATGATGCCCGGGATGCCGAGCACGCTGCCGGGATTGAAGGTCAGGGGATCGAGATATTCGTCATCGACACGGCGATACAGCACGTCGATCGGCTGGTACCCTTCCGTGCAGCGCATCTGCACCCGCCCGTCTACCACGCGAAGGTCGCTGGCCTCCACCAGCTCCGCGCCCATCTGGTCGGCCAGGAAGGCGTGTTCATAGAATGCGGAATTGTAGATGCCCGGCGTCAATACGGCGACCGTCGGATCGCTCTTCGCGCATTCCGGAGCGCATGCGGCAAGGCTTCGCGCAAGACGGCGAGGATAATCCGAAACGGTTTCGACAGGGACCCGGCTGAACAGCTCGGGAAACATCGACATCATCGTCTCGCGGTTTTCCAGCATGTAGCTGACACCGGAAGGCGTGCGGGCGTTGTCTTCCAGCACGAAGAAATCGTTCGGTCCGGTGCGGACGAGGTCGATGCCGACGATGTGCGTGTAAATGCCGCCCGGCGGATTGAGCCCCACCATGTGCGGCAGCCATGCCTCGTTGTCGCGCAGCAGGCGCGCAGGCAGGCGACCGGCGCGAATGATCTCCTGCCGGTGATAGAGGTCGTAGAGGAAGGAATTGATCGCGCTGACGCGCTGTTCGATCCCGCGGGTCAGGCGCCGCCACTCGCCAGCCGTGATGATACGCGGCACCATGTCGAACGGTATCAGCCGCTCCTCAGCCTCGTTCTCGCCATAGACGTTGAAGGTGATGCCGGTGCGACGGAAAGTCTCGTCAGCCTCTGCATCCTTGCGTTTCAGGTACCCTTTTTCCTGACCGTCGTACCATTCGCAATAGCCCGAATAGGCTTCACGCACGTCGCCATGTTCGTCGCGCATCTCGTCGAATTTGGCAGAGTCCCGATCCATTGATCCCCGAAAGCAAAATGCTGCACTGCAGCGCGAGAATACGCGCTTGGCCCATTAATGAAAGGGATTACTTGCGTTCGAGTTCCCGCAGCACCGCTCCAATGGCCTCCGGATCATAGGAAAAGCCGATATGCGTGCACCTCAAAGCCACGGCACGATCGCGTTCGTGACCGTGGCCGCACGCGCTTCGCGGCGCGATCACGCCATCGCGCGGGCTCCACAATGCGATGGTTTCAACAGGCGGCTTTTCCGCAAGATCGGTTTCTATCGGCGGACGATCGACGCTGTGCCCGGCAATGAACTGGTAGATACGCCAGACGTTATTCGCCCTCGGGTCACCGGAAAACGGCGAGCCCATGGTAATGACCTTCGACACAAGCGCGGGGTGGCGCTTGGCCAACTCACGCGCGAACAATCCGCCGAGGCTCCAGCCGAGCAATACCACCGGCTTGCCGCTGCGCCGCCGCAGATCGAGCAGTCGCCGCTCCAGCCGGTCCATCGTATCTTCCGAAGCACCCCAGTTGAAGCCAAGCCCCCAGCGCTTGGCCTTGTGACCAGCGCGCTCGAGCTGGCTCGCGAGATACCTCATGCGCACCGGATGCGTGGCAAATCCGGGTAGCACCATAACCGTCTGCGGATTGTCGGATTGCGGGATATCGATGGTCCGGAACGGGCGTCTTACCGGCTCCATGACAGCTTCCAGCTCGCCAGCGAACCTGCGCAGGCTGGGGCGCGGCACTTCGTATTCGACAACCTCCCGCGCAAGGGCAAAACGGCGTGCAAGTTCGCTGTCTGCCAGTGCAGCAGGCCGTTGAAAGATGCTGTTTGCGCGCGTCGCCATTACCCAACCAGACTGTAATCGAACTGCAATAAAGCTTCAGAGCTGTGAACGCCCACTGAAGCAAATGCATTCGGGTGCTGTCGGTTTCCGGTCGTATTGTCGCGGGTCGGGCTACATCCCGATTGTAACGCTCAACCGCAATCGCCGATGCGTTCGTGTGTCGTTTTCATCCGGATTGTGGAATCGCCCATGCCCGTCATATTGCCCTGCATCGTCATTTCCATGACCGAACGGGTCGGGGAGCCTTCGCCCTGGAGCTCCATTGTCATGGTGCCCTGCCCTTCCCCGGTGCAAGTCATCTTCGCGTCGATCGAACTACCATCGACGTCGAATTTGCTGAAGGTGCAATTGCTGTCCTTCTGGGACTGTCGCACGGTTTCCTCGAACCCTTTTTCGACGTCTTCCGGCTTCAGGCAGTATTCGTGGCTTTGCGATCCCATCATGTCGCGCATCATCGCCGCGGCCTGCGGCGGTGCGCCGGGAATGTCGATTTCAAGCACTTCCATGCTCACACGGTATTGCCCCGGCTCCGGCTTGATCGCGGCGCCTTCTGCCCGCTTTACAGCTTCTTCGACGCTGATTGCCTCGCCTTCGTCTGGGCTCACATCCGAAGCCTCTTCTCCGCAGGCGGCAAGTGCAAGGGCGGTCAAGGGCATGAGGAACAGCGGTGCGCGCATGAGAAATACTCCCGTTTGATTGCGCTAGCGTATCAGTGACTTGGCGAAGTGCCAACGCGACATTGCGAAGCCGCTATACGTGCCCCATATGTTCGCCCATGGCCGAACTCGTAATTCGCAGAGGATTGGAAGAACCGGACACTAGCGGTGCTTTCGTCCCTCACAAACCCGCTCGCCCGGACAAGTCGGACGGCGGACGTCGCTTCAAACTCGTTTCCGATTACGAGCCTGCCGGTGACCAGCCGACGGCGATTGCGGAACTTGTGGCTGCCGCCAAGGAAGGCGAACAGACGCAAACCCTGCTTGGCGTCACCGGTTCGGGCAAGACTTTCACCATGGCCAAGGTGATCGAGGAATTGCAGCGCCCAGCGCTGATCCTCGCTCCGAACAAGATCCTCGCCGCCCAGCTTTATGGCGAGTTCAAGAGCTTCTTCCCCGAAAACGCGGTCGAATATTTCGTATCCTATTACGACTACTACCAGCCGGAAGCCTACGTGCCGCGCTCGGACACCTACATCGAGAAGGAAAGCTCGGTGAACGAGGCGATCGACCGGATGCGCCACTCGGCAACCCGCGCCCTGCTCGAACGCGACGACGTGATCATCGTTGCGTCGGTTTCGTGCCTCTACGGTATCGGTTCGGTCGAAACCTATTCGGCCATGGTTTTCGACATCAAGAAGGGCGAGACGGTCGACCAGCGCGAGCTGATCCGCAAGCTCGTCGCCCTCCAGTACAAGCGCAACGATGTCGCCTTTGGTCGCGGCTCATTCCGTGTGCGCGGCGACAATCTCGAACTGTTTCCCTCGCACCTCGAAGATACCGCCTGGCGGATCAGCTTCTTCGGTGACGAGATCGAGGACATCAGCGAATTCGATCCGCTGACCGGCAAGAAGGGCTCTGACCTTGCCAAGGTGCGCGTCTATGCGAACTCGCACTACGTAACGCCCGGCCCGACGATGAAGCAGGCCAGCGAGGCCATCAAGTTCGAGCTGCAGGAACGCCTGAAGGAACTGCACGAGGAAGGCCGCCTGCTCGAAGCGCAGCGGCTGGAACAGCGCACCAATTTCGACCTTGAAATGATCGCTGCCACCGGCAGCTGCGCGGGGATCGAGAACTATTCGCGCTTCCTGACGGGCCGCCTGCCAGGCGAACCGCCGCCGACGCTGTTCGAATACTTACCCGAAAACGCACTGCTGTTCGTCGACGAAAGCCACCAGACAGTGCCGCAGATCGGCGCGATGGCGAAGGGCGACCACCGCCGCAAGCTGACGCTGGCCGAATACGGTTTCCGCCTGCCGAGCTGTATCGACAACCGTCCGCTGCGCTTCAACGAATGGGACGCAATGCGCCCGCAGACCTTCTGCGTTTCGGCCACGCCCGGCGGCTGGGAGCTGGAGCAGACCGGCGGTGTCTTCGCCGAACAGGTCATCCGCCCCACCGGCCTGATCGATCCACCGGTCGAAATCCGCCCGGTCGAGGACCAGGTCCAGGATTGCATCGAGGAATGCAAGAAGACGGCGGCGAAGGGTTATCGCACGCTCGTCACCACGCTGACCAAGCGGATGGCGGAAGACCTGACCGAATTCATGCACGAAGCAGGCGTGAAGGTCCGCTACATGCACTCCGACGTCGAGACGCTGGAACGTATCGAGCTGATCCGGGACCTGCGCCTCGGCGTTTACGACGTGCTGGTCGGCATCAACCTGCTGCGCGAAGGGCTCGACATTCCCGAGTGCGGGCTGGTCTGTATTCTCGATGCAGACAAGGAAGGTTTCCTGCGTTCGGAAACCTCGCTGATTCAGACCATCGGCCGCGCCGCTCGTAACGTCGACGGCAAGGTCATCCTCTATGCCGACCGGATCACCGGGAGCATGGAGCGCGCCATGGCCGAAACCGAGCGTCGGCGCGAAAAGCAGCGCGAATATAACGAGGAACACGGCATCACGCCGCAGACGATCAAGCGCCAGATCGCCGACATCGTCGCGCATTCCGCAGCAGCCGACAGCGTCACGATCGATACAGGTGATGACGAGCGCAACAACCTCGTCGGACATAACCTGCGTTCCTACATCGAGGATCTGGAAAAGCGCATGCGTGCAGCAGCAGCCGATCTGGAATTCGAAGAGGCAGGCCGCCTGCGCGACGAAATCCGCCGGCTCGAGAACGACGAACTCGGATTGCCCGAAGGAGAACACAAGGCACCGCGTGTCGGGCGATCTAACGAGGGAAAACCGGGTACCCGCAAATTGCGCTACGGCAAGAGCCAGCGCAAGTGGGGCAAATGATCCGCCCAACCGCGCTAGCGATTCCTTTCTGTCTTACGTTCCTTTCGCTGGCGGCATGCAAGCCGCCACCGACTGACGAGGCAGGTGCGCGCGGCGAACTGGTCGAGCAGCGCAAGGCCCCTTCCCTGCCAATCGATTCCCCTGACAGCAGCAGTGCCATCTGGGCTGCGAGCAAGGTCTCGGGACGCCTGCTGTATGGCAATCCGGGTGAAGCACCGATGCTGGCGGTTACCTGCAACGCAGATGACAATGCGCCGACGCTGACGATCACTCGCTACGTCCTCGCCGACAAGGGCGCGAGCGCACTGATGGCGCTGATCGGCAACGGCCACATCGCCCGCCTGCCGGTCGAGGCGACGCCGCGAAACGACTATTTCCTGTGGGAGGGCACCTTCCCCGCCGACGATCCCGATCTCGAAGTCCTGACCGGCCAGCGCGAAGTAACGATGACGATCCCCGGCGCAGGCATGGTCACGATGAACCCTGACGAAAAGCCGATCCTGCTGATCGAAAGCTGCCGGGCGCCTTTGCTCGAAAAGGACATCGAAGAGGAAGGCGACTTCGCGCTCGACCCTGACGTCGATGCGGACGAGGCGGATAGCGTCCTGAACTAGCGCTTGGCGCGCTCTACCAGCATGTCGCTCGTCAGAACCTGCGGCAGTTGTTCGCCGTCCGTGCCCGGCTCGTACCAAAGGTAGAGCGGCACTCCGGCGGCACCCTGTTCGTTCAGGAAGGTCGTGATTTCCGGATCCGGCCGCGTCCAGTCGCCAACCATGGCCACGACCCCTGCTCGCTCAAAGGCTTCGCGGGTGACTTCGCGCTCTATCGCGACGCTTTCGTTGACCTTGCAGGTCACGCACCAGTCGGCGGTGAACCAGAGGAATACCGGTTGCCCGCTCGCGCGCGCATCGGCCAGCGCATCCCTGCTGAATGGCACGGTTTCGATGATGGTGTCGCGGCTCGCCTGCGCATTCGCATCGTAGCTCGCCGGCAATGCGAACAGCCCGAAAATCAGGAAAGGTGCGGCGATCAAACCGAATGCGGGCCACGCCATCTTGCCGCTTCGCTGCAGGCGACCGACTACCATCAGCGCAATCATCAAACCGACCACGACGACCAGCGCGACAAGCGCGAAACCCTTGCCGCCCAGCCGCGCTGTTAGCCAGATCAGCGCGAGAGCCGTCAGCCCCATCGGAAAGGCCATCGCCTTGCGAAAACGCTCCATCCACGGACCGGGCTTGGGCAGCATTGCCCTCAGGCGCGGGACGAGACCGATCAGCAGGAAGGGCAGCGCAAGGCCGAAACCGAGTGCGGCGAACAGGACCAGTGCTTCCAGCGGAGGCAGCAGCAGGGCTGCACCAAGGGCGACCGCCATGAATGGGCCGGTGCAAGGTGTCGCCACGAAAGCAGCGAGCAGTCCTGTCGCGAACGCGCTCGCCGGGGCACCCTTGCGCGTGAAGGACAGTGACGGAAGCTCGAAAACTCCGGCGAAATTGGCGGTGATCGCAACCGCGAGCAGCATCAGCGCCACGACGACGCCGGGGTTCTGCAACTGGAATGCCCAGCCGACCTGTTCGCCAGCGGCCCTGAGCGCGAGGATCAGCGCGCCAAGTCCAACGCACGCCAGCACGACACCAGCAGTATAGGCGATGCCTTCGCGGCGCGCCTGGGCCTGGCTTTCACCCGCACGTGCCAGCGCCAGTGCCTTGATGCTCAGGATCGGGAAAACGCAGGGCATGATGTTGAGGAGCAGGCCTCCTGCAAGCGCACCGAACAACAGCACCCAGAGCGACGGCGTTTCGCTTTCCGAGCCCGCCATAATTCGAACGCCGCCGGTCGGCACCTCTCCCGCTTCTGCTTCGAAGCGGAAACCGAATTCTCCGAAAGAGAAGATCCCCGAGATGATCGGCGGTGGTTCATCTCCACCCTCCTTCAGCGGGATTTCCACGATGATTGTGTCACCGTCTCGATAGAAGCTTTGCGATGCGGCGTAATCGACGATGCGGACCTGCTCGATAAAGACATGCGGGGCGGCAGGTTCCATCGCCGCAGGCAGCGGAATTGCGATGCGCAAGTTTCCAGCGCGCGTTTCGAAACGACCAGCCTGATCGAGCGGCGGTGCGATTGCCGCGCGCCATTTTGCAAAGCGCGGCTCGGTTACCTCTGCTTTGTCTGAAACGCGCACGACTGCGCGCAAGGTCGCCCATTGCGGCACGCACAAGGTGTCGGAACAGGTGAGCCAATCCGCCCTGACAGATACCGGATAGCTTTCGCCGACCTTCGCCGATGG
Source organism: Altererythrobacter epoxidivorans (assembly GCF_001281485.1). Taxonomy (NCBI): domain Bacteria; kingdom Pseudomonadati; phylum Pseudomonadota; class Alphaproteobacteria; order Sphingomonadales; family Erythrobacteraceae; genus Altererythrobacter; species Altererythrobacter epoxidivorans. The sequence goes on along the minus strand of NZ_CP012669.1, from coordinate 772,196 downwards.
CGGAATTTCAAACGGGATCAGGACCGCGTGTTCGCCTTCGAACACATGGTTCATCAAATTCGCGACAAGCAGTTTCTGCGGCACCGGAAACTGCGGCGCACCAGCTTTCCAGCCCTCGGGAAGATTCCAGCTCAGCATCAGCCCCTGCCCGGCATCGCCCGGATTGGACCAGTAACCGTGCCAACCCTCCACCGGTTTGAAGTCGATGGCGGCCATGACCGAGGAACCGGGTCGCGTGGTTCCTTCGAACACGAGCTCGGCCGAACCGCGATCCATCTTCGCTTCGGGCAGTGATTGCGCGTGCGCCAGGCTGCCAATCAGCAGCATGAAAAACAAAAACAGCAACCGTGTTTGACGTATCGTGCTTGCGCGCATGGTGGCGGTGGCTCTAGTGCGCTGGTTCATGAGCGACAAGAACGATCTCCTGATCATCGGCGGCGGATTGGTCGGCATGACGCTGGCCCTCGCCGCGGCGAAGAAGGGTTTTTCCAGCCACGTCGTCGACATGGCCGATCCGGACTCCCTGACGAAAGACGGTTTCGATGGGCGCGCCTCCGCGATCTCGACCGCCAGCTGGAACCTGTTTCGCAATATCGGCATCGCCGACGCGCTGGAGCCATACGCATGCCCGATCGCGTCAATCGCAGTGACCGACCAGATGAAGCCCGGACGGCTCGATTTCACACCGGAACCGCACGAAGGTTCGCTTGGCCGCATGTTCGCCAACCGTCAGCTGCGCCTCGCCCTGTTTGAAGCGGCCCGGAACGAACCGCTGATCAACTGGCATGCGCCTGTGCAGGTGGTGAGCCGCGAGCGCGGCGAGTTCGGTGTCGCGGTAACGCTTGCGGATGGACGCAGGCTGGAAGCTGCCCTGATGGTCGGCGCTGAAGGACGTCGTTCGCCGACCCGCGACGAGGCTGGCCTGGTCATGGCGCATTGGGATTACAGCCATCGCGCGATGATCGCCGGGATCGATCACGAAAAACCGCACGACAATGTCGCCTGGGAAATCTTCTATCCGGCAGGCCCTTTCGCCCTTCTCCCGATGCTCGATGGGCCAGATGGCCAGCATCGCAGCGCACTGGTCTGGACCGTGGACGAAAAGGACGCGGCGGGCGTCATCGCCCTGTCAGACCGCGCCTTCACCGCCGAGGTGCAGAAACGCATGGGTGATATACTTGGCAAGGTGACGCTCAATTCGAACCGCACGTCTTATCCGCTCAGCTTCCAGCATACGGCGCGGATTATCGGGGAGCGGCTCGTCCTTGTCGGGGACAGCGCCCACGGGATGCACCCAATTGCCGGCCAGGGCCTCAACCTCGGCCTGCGCGATGTCGGTGCCCTGGTCGAGGTGCTGACCGAAACGCGGCGGCTGGGCCTCGACCTAGGTGATGCGCAGATGCTCAAGAGATACGAGGACTGGCGCGCTCTCGATGCCCTGATGGTCATGGGCGCAACCGACGGCCTGACGCGGCTCTTCGGCGTACCGGGCAGGATTGCTTCTGCGATCCGCAGGTTGGGAATGGCAGGGGTCCAGCGCTCTGGCCTGCTCAAGCACTTCTTCATGGACGAAGCGCGCGGCGTGTCCGGCGACCTTCCGGAAATGCTCCGCGCCTGATCGCGCCGGGGCTGGTGTTATTCTGAACCGGCCGGGCTGAGCTGGTCGATCGGATTTCCTGCGCCGTCGCGTAGCCTGCGCGGTTCGAGGACGGCTGCGGTTTCGATCAGGTCGAGCGCTTCCATCGCCTGTCCATAACGGCGCGCATCGGCGAGCCAGCTTTCAGCCTTGTCCGCGCCGGGAAGGTTCTGCACCTCTGCAATAGCGGAATCCACGCGGCCCGTTTCAAGGAACTGGCGCGCACGGTCGAGACGTTTTTCAGGCTGCGGCGAAGGCGTGCTTTCGCGGCGAACCACGAACAACTGGCCCAGTTCGCGCTGGATGTCGCCCCAGGAATCGACCTTGTCCGCCTTGCTGATTTCGGGGCCGAGGCCATCGAGACGAGCGAGCAACTGGTCCGAAGTGATCGGCTGGCGCGAGAATGTGATGATGGTGCGCACCGCATTGGGCAATGCGTCGCCGAACCTCAGGCGCAACTGGTCTGCAAGATATCCCAGCTCCGCACCACGCTCCACCGCGCGGCGGGTGGCGAATGCGATCAACAGGCCTTCGGCGCGCGCGGCATTTCCGGCGGCAGCCTGCGCTTGCAGGTCGAGCCGGGCAAGACGCTGCTCTGCTGCGGCCAGGCGCTGATCGATGCCGCCTTGCTGTTCCACTACCTGTTCGACACGTTCGGCGGCCTGTTCGGCAGCTGCGCTGGCCGAAGCAGACGGCGTGGGTAAAGGCGAATTGCCGCTAGTGGGCGACGCGCTGGGCGAAGCACCGGCAGGCGAGCTCAGCGCCCCCTGGTCCGTGCCGTTTTCAGAATTCCAGAAAAAATAGCCGACGACAGCCGCGCCAAGCAAGAATGACGCCGCTGCAGCACCAAGGATGGGCTGCAAAGAGGGCTTTTTACGGCGACTGCCGAATCTCGATTCCATTACCGTCCGTTCTGCGACCTTCGGCGCGCCTTCCCCTGCCAGCACGCTCTTTTGACGATTAATTGCACATCTCGCGCGCCAAAGCCAAGAGCGCAGCGTCGTTAGGCTCATTTGAGGGACGCATTTCTCCCCAGCCCTCCCCTGCGGCAGAAAGGATGCGCGGGCCGAGTGCGGCCAGCCTTATCGCACTCCTGTCGATGGAAAACCGGTCGCATTCTTCGGCAAAGTGGCGCGCAGACGCTGCCGAATGAAGGAGGACGACCGCCCCCTCTCTGAGGGTGCTTGCAAGCCGTGCCGACATGGGCAGCGGAGCAATGCGATAGGTCGCGATTTCTTGCACATCGACATGGCGTGGAGGCTGCAATGCGACGTTTTCCTCGCCGGAAAGGCGCAGGAGACGGCGCGCACGAGCAGGCAGGGAGTCCAGCACCGCTTGCAACCCGCCTGTGCCTGTAACCTCGATGTCGAAACCTGCCTCCCTTGCGGCTTCCGCAGTGGTTTCGCCGACAGCCAACACCGGCAGGGAACGCAGCACGTCCAGCGCTTCTCCCCCATGCCGGAACACATTGGCGCTGCCGATCAGAAGTCCGTCGAACTCGTTCGGGTCAGGCACCTGCCATCGGGTGGGCCCCACCTGCGAAAGGGGTTCGCCCGTTACCGCAAGGCCGGCCTCTTCCGCCGCCTCCAGCGTCGCTGTCAGCCCGGGTTCCGGACGGATCGCGACGACAGGCGTCACGTCGATCCATGACCGAAAACGGAAGCCATGCCAGCAGTGAGGCGGCCGAGAAGATCCTGCGCGAACGATTGCACCCAACCAAAATCTTCGGCGGTGCCGCGCGCCTCACCACGAATGGATTGCGAGCCATCCGGGCTGTAGAGCGTGCAGCGCAGGGTCATTGCCGCGCCTTCGCGGCTGGTGAGCATGGCGATGGGGCTGCGGCAATCCCCGCCTAGGCCGGCAAGCAACGCACGCTCTGCCAGCACCGCCTCGTGGCTTTCGCGGTGATCGATGGCGGCAAGCAGCGATTTCACGCGCTCGTCATCGGCACGGCATTCGATGCCGATCGCCCCTTGCTGCGGGGCCGGCATCCATTCCTCGGGATCGAGCCGGGTGCCGATGCCATGTTCGCCTAGCCGGGCAAGGCCCGCTGCGGCGAGAAGCGTGACATCCGCTTCGCCCGCTGCAAGCTTCGACAGCCGGGTTGCGACATTGCCGCGGAAATTGACGACCTCGCAATCGGGCCGGGCATTGAGCAATTGCGCCGCACGCCGCGGTGCGCTGGTGCCAATGCGGCTGCCGGGCAGGATCTGGCGGACGGAATGCGCACCGACCAGCACGTCCGCGACATCGGCGCGCGGCAGGATTGCGGCGATCAGAAGCTGTTCTGGACGGTGCGTCTCTACATCCTTCATCGAATGGACCGAGGCGTCGATCCGCCCTTCGCCGAGCCATTCGTCGAGTTCCTTGGTCCACAGTGCCTTGCCGCCGATTTCGGCCAGCGGCCGGTCGCGGATGCGGTCGCCCGATGCGAGAACGGGCACCAGTTCCACGGCGCTTTCGTCCCAGCAATGGGCGGCGCACAGGCGTTCACGCGTCTCGTATGCCTGGGCCATCGCAAGCGGTGACTGGCGCGTGCCAAGGCGCAGGATCGGTTCGGATGTAGTCTGATCTGGCATGGAGCGCTTGCCCTAGCTTCGCAAAGCCTTAAGGGAAAGCGCGATGACGTTGGTCTTGGGCATAGAATCCAGCTGCGATGAAACCGCAGTGGCGCTGGTCGATACCGACCGAACCATCGTGGCGCAGCGTATCGCCTCGCAAGAGGCGGAGCACGCGCCCTATGGCGGCGTCGTTCCCGAAATCGCCGCACGCGCCCATGCCGAACGGCTGGCACCGATGATCGAGGCGGTGCTCGGCGAAGCGGGCGTCAAGCTCGGCGATTGTGCCGCCGTTGCGGCAACAGCCGGCCCCGGACTGATCGGCGGCGTCATGGTCGGCCTCGTCAGTGCAAAGGCGCTTGCGATGGCTTCCGACGTTCCGCTGATTGCGATCAACCATCTCGAAGGGCATGCGCTCAGCCCGCGCCTGGCCGATCCGGATCTCGAATTCCCCTATCTTCTGCTGCTGGTTTCGGGCGGCCATTGCCAGATTCTCGCGGTCGAAGGCGTGGGCCAGTACCGCCGACTGGCGACGACGATCGACGACGCGCTGGGAGAGGCATTCGACAAGACGGCCAAGATCCTCGGCCTCGGCTATCCCGGCGGCCCGAAGGTCGAAAAGCTCGCGCTGGAAGGCGATCCGACCGCAGTGCCCCTGCCCCGCCCGTTGCTCGGCTCGAAAGAACCGCACTTCTCCTTTGCCGGCCTCAAGAGCGCGGTCCTCCGCGCCCACGAAACCGGCGAGCATTCGGCAGCTGACCTTGCCGCGAGTTTCCAGCAGGCCGCGATCGACTGCCTGATCGACCGTTTGAAACATGCGCTGGCAGAGAGCGGCGCCATGCCGAACCTTGTCGTCGCCGGTGGGGTCGCAGCCAATCGCCGCGTCCGCACCGCGCTGGAGGATTTCGCCCACGCGAACGCGATGGGCTTTTCCGCACCGCCCCTCGCCCTTTGCACGGACAATGCAGCGATGATCGCCTGGGCCGGGTGCGAGCGACTGCCGCTGGGCGAATTCGCCCCGCTCGACTTCGCAGCGAAGCCGCGCTGGCCGCTCGACCCTGACGCAGAACCTGCTCGCGGCGCTGGAGTAAAGGCATGACCGGAACGAAACCGCGCATCGGTGTCTTGGGCGCTGGCGCATGGGGCACCGCGCTTGCCCAGATGCTGGCAAGCGACGGGCGCGAAGTGCTGATCTGGGCGCTGGAGCCCGAACTGGTCGAGGAAATCAACGCCAAGCATTCGAACAGCCTTTACCTTCCATCGGCGAGCCTCGACGAAGGCATCAGGGCAAGCGGCGATCTCAAGGATTTCGGCGGCATCGACTGCATCCTCGCTGTCACGCCAGCTCAGCATCTCGGCTCCATTCTCGGCCAGCTATCGCATAGCCCCACCGACCTCGTCCTGTGCAGCAAGGGGATCGAGGCGGGCAGCGGCCGCCTGATGAACGAGGTCGCGAAGGATGCGCGTCCCGACAGCGCCGTTGCCGTCCTTTCCGGGCCGACTTTCGCACATGAGGTAGCAGCCGGTCTTCCGACCGCCGTCACGCTCGCATGCAGCGGCGGCGAAGACCAGTGGGCGCGGCTGTCGCAAGCCATCGCACGGCCGACGTTCCGCCCCTATTTCTCCGACGATGTCGCCGGGGCAGAGATCGGCGGATCGATCAAAAACGTGCTCGCGATTGCCTGCGGCGTGGTCGAAGGACTGCGACTGGGCCAGAACGCCCGCGCAGCTTTGATCGCGCGTGGATATGCCGAAATGCTGCGCTTTGGCGAGGCGATGGGCGCCCGCGCCGAAACGCTCGCCGGCCTGTGCGGCCTCGGTGACCTCGTCCTCACCTGCACATCCACTTCGAGCCGCAACTTCTCGCTCGGCAAGGCGCTCGGCGAAGGAAGCGATGCGAAGGCGCTGATGTCCGACCGCAGGACCGTGGCGGAAGGGGCTCATACGGCCCCTGTCCTGCGGCAGCTTGCACGCGACAGGCATATCGCCATGCCAATCGTCGATGCCGTGAACGATATTCTCGAAGGGTCCGATCCGGCCCATGTCGTCGCAGGCCTGCTTTCTCGCCCGCTAAAGGCTGAACAGGAATCCGCTGAGTGAGCGCCGCTGACAGCGACGAAGACCTTTCCACCATTGCCAAGGGTGGACGGCAGAACTTCCTCGGGTTCCTGCTGCGGCTCGTCGCGCGCCTGCCTTTCCTGTTCATAGCAGGGCGGCTTTACGGCATGGACACCGTCGGCCGGTTCGCATCGGCCCTCGTGGTCATCGAACTCGTCGCCCTGGTCTGCTCGATGGGGGAGAAGCGCGGCCTCGCCCAGCGCATCACCGATGGCGAAGGCGAACATCCGGCCAATCTCGTCTTCGACGGGATGCTGCTGGCATTGATCTTCTCTGGCATCGCTGCGGCGTTTTTCTGGCTCGTCCCCGCACCGATGTTTCCGAGCGGGCAATATACCGAACTCGACCGGCTGATCGTGCTTGCGATACCGGCCTATGCGCTGACCGAAATCGTCCTTGCAGCACAAGCCTACAAGCACGACATCGCCACCACCGTGCGTGCCCGCGCCATCGTCGAACCATGGACGATCTCGATCCTCGCCGGTGTCTATTTCTTCATTCCCGCCACTTCGGAAAGCGGGCTTTCGCTGGCCTATCTGACATCGATCTATGCCGGCCTGGCGGTCGGCCTGTGGTCGTTCCTTCGCAGTTACGGGCTGCCCAAGGATTGGCGGCCCAAACCGCGGTACATGGGCAAGATCACCTTGCGCGCCCTTCCCCTTGCGACCGCTGACGCAATCGAATGGGGCACGCGCCGCGTCGATATCTTCATCCTCGGCCTGTTTGCAGCGCCTGCCGCGGTCGCCGTCTATTACATGGCCCAGCAGATCGCGAGCCTGCCGCAGAAGCTCAAAACCAGTTTCGAGCCGATCCTGGGCCCGGTCATCACCAAGAACCTGAAGATCAAGAACTACGCAGCCATTGCCAAGCAGGTCTGCCAGGTCGGGTTCTGGATCATCGCGGCGCAGGCAGGGATCGCCCTTGCACTCGGCGTGCCGGGCGAAGCGATCATGGGCCTCATCGGCCCCGATTACGTCGGCGGGACCGGGGCGCTAGCCTTCCTGCTCGCGGCAGAGGTGGTCGCTGCCACTGCGGTCGTCTCGGAAGCAGTGCTGGTCTATGTCGCCCGCGTTCGGAACCTCTGGATTTCCATCGGCACCATCGCCTTGCAGGCGGTCCTCACCATCGTTCTGATCGAGGCGATGGTTGCAGGCGGTTATGGCGAACCGTTCAAGGCCGCCGCCGCGGCCATCGCGCTGATGACCGCGCTTGGCATTGCGAGCCTGATCAAGGCCTTCCTGCTTTCGCGCATATTGGGGCACCGGATCAACAACTGGCGCTGGCCGCTGGTCTGGGCGACGGCGCCTGCGGTCGTGGTCGGTTACCTCGCGACATTGCTACCCGAATGGGCCGAGCTGCTGTTCGGTATTCCGGCGATTCTCGCCACCTATGGCTTCGTCATCTGGCACCGTGGTTTCGGGCCGGAAGATCGCGTGCTTTTCCGCCGCAACGTCGCGCCCCAAGGGGAAGAAGCCGAGGCCTGACAAGCCCTTCCATTCGTCGCTGACAGAAAACGTTCAGTCGTTGTTCAGGGCCCGGGGCCATGTTTTGGCCCTGTCGCCGGACCGGTCTTTCTCTCCCCCGCCCACCGGCAGAGCGACATCGGGATAAGACGTAATAACATAACGCACCCGCGGGGACTGGAGGTTGATATGGAAGGGAATACAACAGTCGAAAGCGGTCGTCCGGCTGCAAAAATCGGAGTGGCCGCGGTGTCGCTGGCGGCATTGCTGCTCGCATCCTGTGCCAGCCAGAAGGATGGCGAACAGATCGTCGTAACCGGAAGCAAGGCCGAAACCGATTACGCCATGGCCGACGAAGCCATGATGCCACCGCCCCCGCCTCCGCCGCCTCCACCGGCCATGATGGCGCAATCCGTCGCCCCCTCTGCCGTGACACGCTCTTATGTCCCGCCGGTCGTCGTGCCGGGCCAGGACAATCGCGAACGTTATGACGGCGAGGAAGTATCGCCGGTGAAGATGGTCCAGGCAGAGCCCGTGTCGACCTTCTCTGTCGATGTCGATACCGGCGCCTATGCCAACACCCGCCGCTATCTGACGCAGGGCCAGTTACCGCCGCGTGCCGCGGTCCGCACGGAAGAGATGATCAATTATTTCCGTTACGATTATCCGCGTCCTTCCGATCGCAGCCAGCCCTTCAGCGTAACGACCGATGTCGCCAAGACCCCGTGGAACGATAACACCTACCTGATGCGGATCGGCCTTCGTGGGTATGATATTGCGCGCAGCGAACGGCCGCCGGCGAACCTCGTGTTCCTGATGGACGTGTCGGGTTCGATGAACAGCCCGGACAAGCTGCCGCTGGTGAAGACCGCGCTTGCCGGCCTCGCCGGTGAACTGTCGCCGCAGGACAGGGTTTCGATCGTCGTTTACGCCGGTGCCGCAGGGCTGGTGCTCGAACCGACCAATGACCCGCGCAAGATCAGGGCAGCCCTCGACAGCCTCGAAGCCGGCGGCTCGACCGCTGGCGGCGCGGGCCTGAAGCTCGCCTACCAGATTGCCGAGGACAATTTCATCAAGGGCGGCGTCAATCGCGTGCTGCTGGCGACCGACGGCGATTTCAACGTCGGTATTTCGGACCAGGATGCTCTGGTCGAAATGATCGAGGACAAACGCGACAGCGGTATCACGCTGACCACGCTCGGCTTCGGTACCGGCAATTACAACGAAGCGATGATGGAACAGATCGCCGACCACGGTAACGGCAATTACGCCTATATCGACAGCGCGCTCGAAGCGAAGAAGGTGCTGGGCGATGAAATGGCATCCACCCTCTTCACCATCGCCAAGGATGTGAAGATCCAGGTCGAATTCAACCCGGCCGTCATCAGCCAGTACCGCCTCGTCGGTTACGAGAACCGTGCCCTTCGCGAAGAAGACTTCGACAATGACAAGGTCGATGCTGGCGATATCGGCGCCGGGCACCAGGTCACTGCCATCTATGAAGTCGTTCCTGCCGGCACCAAGGGCTGGGTTTCGCCCCGCCGCTACGAGGACAAGCCTGCAGCGGCGGCCACGAGCAAGCTTGCCGAGGCCGCGCACGTCAAGCTGCGCTACAAGCTGCCGACCGGCACGACGTCGAAACTGATCGACTATGTCGTGCCCAGAAGCGCGCTCGCCAATGCGAAGGCCCCTCGCGGCGACTTTGCCTTTGCGACCTCCGTTGCCGCCTTTGCGCAATTGCTACGGAAAGACGAGCTCATGATGGGCTTCACCTTCGACGATATCGACCGTCTGGCAGGCAGCCAGACCGATTACTGGCGCCAGGAATTCCTGCGCCTCAACGATGTCGCGCGGTCGATGGATACGAGCCGCAACGGGGGCTGAGGTCACAACACCCCTTTTCGGATGGCCGTGCTCTGGCTAGGGCACGGCCATGTCCGTTCGCCCATCGCTTGCCATCATTGCCGGAGCCATCGTCAGCGGAGCCATCGCTGCAGCCGGAGCACGGCTGAGCGATGAGGGCTTTGTCGAACGCCTCGCCGAGAAGGCTGAGGCTGCAATCACAGAGGCCGGCGGGCGCGGCGTCACAGCCGATTTCACCAACGGCATGGGTTCGCCAACGCGCCACCCGCTCCTTTCTGGGGGCGAACAGCTGGACGAAGGCACGCGGGACAAGATCGCCAAATCGGTCGCCGCGATCCCGGGCGTCGGGGGGATCAGCTGGGCCGACGGAACCTTGCTGGCCGAAGCAGGCGACATTCCGATCTCTCCCCTTCACTGCCAGGACGATGTGAATGCGCTGCTGCGCGCCCGCACCATCAGGTTCGAGGAAGGGTCGAGCGCGATCGACCCGGCCAGCGGAGAGCTGCTCGACGAGGTCGCCGCCGCGCTCAGGCCATGCCTCGGCAGTATCATTTCGATCACCGGCCACACCGATGCGAGCGGACCCGAACCGGGCAATCTCGCCCTGTCGCGCGAGCGCGCCGAGTCCGTTCGCCTCGCGCTGATGAACCGCGGCATTCCCGCTGACGGGTTGCGCGCCGACGGCGTCGGATCGAAGGAGCCGGTCGAGGGTTTGCTTCCGGAAGACCCGGCCAACCGCCGGATCGATTTCGCCGTGGTCGCCACAACCCCGCTTCAACCCACACCGGTCGATACGCCCGGTCCGCGCTGACGGAAGGACACTAATATGCCGATCTGGGCCGAAGTCCTGTCACTCTCGCTGGCCGCCTATGGCACTGGCCTGGCCATCGCCTGGCTGATGTTCGGCCGCGACACCTCTACCAAGGAGTAACCTCCCCATGCCCGAACTCATCGAAGCCTACTGGCCGTACCTGCTCATCGCGCTGGCGATCGGCATTGCCGTGGGATGGTTCATCTTCGTCGCCAATCGCAAGACTTCGGTCACCGGGGAGCGCCGCGATGTGCTGGACGAAGGTGCGGACAGAGCGCAGCGCAACCAGGCCCTGATCGATGCTCCGCCCGCCGCCGCAAACCTTTCGAACCCTGCCAACACGCAGGAGGTCGCCCACGCGACTGCGACGACCGACGCTGAAGCCGGTGCACCGGTTATGCCGAGCGTTCCTGCCGAAAAACCGGTAGTTCACACAGAGCCTCAATCGGGCGGCGACGACCTGACGCGGATCAAGGGCCTTGGCCCCAAACTGGCCGCCATGCTCAACGGGCTCGGCATTTCCAGCTACAGCCAGATCGCGAACTGGTCGGAAGAGGAAGTCGACCGGATCGACAGCGAACTTGGGCGCTTCCAGGGACGCATTCGCCGGGACAGCTGGGTCGAACAGGCAAAGCTGCTGGCAGCAGGCGACGAAACGGGTTTCTCGGCAAAATTCGGCCAGAACGGCTGAATCGGCTCACATCCAGCCCCCGCGGAACGAAAAGCCGGTTGGCGCGTTAGAAGCCAATTGGTGGAAAAATCGCGGGAGGCTGGCCGGATGGGGCAAGCAAGAATACTCGTCGCTGAGGACGAATTCATAATCGCAGCGGATCTTTGTGAAACGGTCAAGGAGGCCGGTTTCAGCGTAGAGGGACCGCATGCCGATATTTCCTCCGCCATGCTCGCCTGCCAGAAATCGCGACCCGATCTTGCGATCCTCGACATCAGGCTCGACGACGGCATCGTGTACCCGCTGGCGCAGAAGCTGATGGACGACCACGTACCGGTGATCTTCCATTCCGGCCAGATTTCGGAAGACGAAGTCCGCAGCCGTTTCCCGGAAGCGCAATCGCTGCGCAAACCGTGTCCGCCCAGCGTGATGATCGATGCGGTCAACCAGGGACTGATAGAAGCACATTAGCACGAACGCAGGACGGGGGTTTTACACCCGCCTCTTCTTGCCTACGATCTCCCGATCTGGATTCCACGGATTGGAGAGTCTCCCATGCGTTTCAAATCGCTCGCCATCGCAGCTGCTTGCGGAATGGCTGCCGCCATCGCCGCGCCCACACCTGCACAGGCACAGGCAGAACCATTTATCGGACAGGTCACCGCCTTCCCCTATACTTTCTGTCCACGTGGATGGGCCGAAGCTGACGGCAGGCTGCTGGAAATCCGCACGAACACTGCCCTGTTCTCGCTCCTCGGCACAAATTACGGCGGCGATGGGCGCACGACTTTCGGCCTGCCCGACCTGCGCGGCAAGCTTTCGATGGGCAACGGAAACAAGTCGGTCGACCTCAAATATTGCATCGCGCTCCAGGGAATTTTCCCTTCCCGCAACTAGGCACTTGCCCGCGCGGGCAAGGTCGTGTCTGACGGTCTGCAACCGCCCCTTGCGAGCCGAACGCGTTGCTGCAAAGGGGACCGAGAAAACAAGTTGCAGGAGAAGCACGTGGCCGGAATGGTGCCGTTCAACTGGGAAGATCCCTTCGACCTCGAAAGTCAGCTGACCGAAGAAGAGCGCATGATCCGTGACGCGGCGCATGGCTTTGCACAGGACGAGCTGCAACCGCGCGTGATCAAGGCGTTCGCGGACGAAATCGACGCTCCCGAACTGTTCCCCCTGATGGGCCAGGCTGGCCTGCTCGGCGCGACCGTTCCCGAAGAGTACGGCGGTGCCGGCGCCAGCTATGTCGCCTATGGCCTGATCGCCCGCGAAATCGAGCGCGTCGATAGCGGATACCGCTCGATGGCATCGGTGCAGTCCAGCCTCGTCATGTATCCGATCCACGCCTACGGGTCGGAAGAACAACGCCAGAAGTATCTCCCCGGCCTCGCCTCGGGCGAACTCATCGGCTGTTTCGGCCTTACCGAACCCGACGCTGGATCGGACCCGGGCGGGATGAAGACCTACGCCAAGAAAGACGGTGACGGTTATTCGATCAGCGGATCGAAGACCTGGATTTCCAACGCCCCTTTCGCCGACGTGCTCGTCGTCTGGGCGAAGAGCGAGGCGCACGGAGGTGCGATCCGCGGCTTCGTGCTGGAAAAGGGCATGGAAGGGCTTTCGGCACCCAAGATCGAAGGCAAGATTTCGCTGCGTGCCAGCACCACCGGCATGATCATGATGGACGAGGTGAAGGTCGGCGCAGACGCGCTGTTGCCCAATGTCGAAGGTCTCAAGGGTCCGTTCGGTTGCCTCAACCGCGCCCGTTACGGGATCAGCTGGGGCGCGATGGGCGCGGCCGAGTTCTGCCTTCACGCCGCGCGCCAGTACGGCCTCGACCGCAAGCAGTTCGGGGTGCCGCTCGCATCGAAGCAGATCTACCAGCTCAAGCTGGCCAACATGCTGACCGATATCGCGCTGGGCCTGCAAGGCTCGCTGCGGGTCGGGCGCCTGATGGACGAAGGCAAGTTCGCCCCCGACATGATCTCGATCGTGAAGCGCAACAATGTCGGCAAGGCGCTCGATATCGCGCGCATGGCCCGCGACATGCACGGCGGCAACGGCATCAGCGAGGAATACCAGGTGATCCGCCACATGGTGAACCTCGAAACCGTCAACACCTACGAGGGGACGCACGACGTGCACGCCCTGATCCTGGGGCGCGGCATCACGGGCATCCCGGCTTTCTGATGCCGCCTTCCCGCCTCTCCCTGTCCTACAATGCCACTCGGTGGCATGTGGGCGGGATGAGGCGCAATCCGTTCCAGCTCGATGCGAACCTGTCGCAACAGCGATATGGAAACCGCGCTTTGCCGCCGTTTTTCACGCCACAGGACTGTGTTCCATGTGTTCCATCCAGTAGGATTTGGTCCTCAATCAGCGAAGCGGTAGGACCCGCAAAGAGTCACCCATGAAGCTCTATGGATATTTTCGCAGTTCGACCTCCTACCGCTTGCGCATCGCGCTCGAGCTGAAGGGCATCGAATACGAGAACATTCCGGTAAACCTGCTCGAATCCGAACAGAAGGGCGAAGGGTTCACCAGCCGCAACCCGTTTGGATCGGTCCCGATGCTAGAAGGCGGTGGGCGCGACCGGGCCCAATCGATGGCGCTGATCGAATGGCTGGACGAAGCCTATACCGAACGACCGCTGCTGCCTGCCGATCTGGAAGACCGCTATACCGCGCGCGAGCTGGCCTATGCGATTGCGACGGAACTGCACGCGCCGCTCAACCTGCCGGTGCTCAAGTACCTGCGCGATCCGCTGGGTCATTCGCAGGAAGAGGTCGGCGTATGGTACCGGCACTGGCTGTCGCGCACCCTCGATCCGGTGGAAGCCCGGCTGGCCCAGCTTGGCACCGGAGACTTCCTGTTCGAACGACCCGGTTTCTTCGAGGTCGTCCTGCTACCGCAAGTCTATAACGCCCAGCGCTTCGACTTCGATTTCAGTGACAAACCCCACATCACGCGCATCGAGCGGGCCTGTCTGGCCCTGCCCGAATTCCAGCGCGCCCACCCAGACAACCAGATAGACAGCCCGGAATATAACGGAGAGGCCCCCCGATGAAACTCGCCACACTCAATGACGGTACCCGCGACGGAAAGCTCGTCGTCGTATCGAAGGACCTGACCCGCTACTGCGCCGCAAGCAACATTGCGCCGACGCTGCAGGCTGCTCTCGACAACTGGACGGATGTCTCTCCGCTGCTGGAGGCGCTCGCTATCGATGTCGAACACGAAGCGGTGCCATGCGATCGCTTTCACGAACGCGAGGCGCATTCCCCCCTGCCCCGCGCCTATCAATGGGCGGACGGCTCTGCCTACATCAACCACGTCGAACTGGTGCGTAAGGCGCGCGACGCCGAGGTTCCGGAAAGCTTCTATCACGATCCGCTGATGTATCAGGGTGGCAGCGACAGCTTCCTCGCCCCGCGCCAGGACATTCCCTTGGGCGACGTCGCCTGGGGCTGCGACATGGAAGGCGAAATTGCCTGCATCACCGACGACGTGCCGATGGGCGTGTCGAAAGAGGACGCCGCCGATCACATCAAGCTGGTGATGCTGGTCAACGACGTGTCATTGCGCGGACTGATCCCGGGCGAACTGGCAAAGGGTTTCGGCTTTTTCCAGTCGAAGCCGGCGAGCGCTTTCAGCCCGGTTTGTGTCACCCCCGATGAACTGGGCGATGCATGGAAGGGCAGTGTCATACATCTGCCGCTGATGGTGGATTACAATGGCGAACCGTTCGGCCGTGCCAATGCCGGGGTCGATGCGACCTTCAGCCTCGCCGACCTGGTCGCCCATGCCGCCAAGACCCGCAATCTTGGCGCAGGGACGATCATCGGTTCGGGCACGGTATCGAACCAGGGCCCCGGCGGCGATCCGGGCAAGCCGGTCAGCGAGGGCGGACTTGGCTACAGCTGTATTGCCGAGATCCGCATGATCGAAACGATCTATGACGGCGCGCCGAAAACCCCCTTCATGAAGCCCGGCGACACTGTGCGGATCGAAATGCGCGACGAGCACAACCACTCGATCTTTGGGGCGATCGAGCAGCACGTGGTCGAGGCTTAGGCTTTCAGCCGCTCCGCATGCCACGCAATGTGGTCGGCCATGAAAGTCGAGATGAAGTAGTAAGAGTGATCGTATCCGTCCTGCATGCGGATGGTCGCATCGATACCGGCATCTTCGCACGCCTTGACGAGCCGGTGGGTCTGGAGCTGCTCTTCCAGGAAGTTATCCGCAGTCCCCTGGTCGACCAGCAGGTCCGGAACCCTCGCTCCGCCTTCGATCAGCGCAACCGCGTCGTATTCCGCCCAGGCAGCGCGGTCACTGCCGAGATAGCGGCCTAGCGCCTTCTCGCCCCACGGCACTTGGCTGGGCGCGACGATCGGTGCAAAGGCGCTGACCGCCTTGAACCGATCGGGATTGCGCAAGGCGATGGTCAAGGCGCCATGGCCGCCCATCGAATGGCCGGTGATGCCCTGGCGGTCCATGTCGACGGGGAAGTTCGCCGCGATGACGCCGGGAAGTTCGCTCTCGATATAGCTGCGCATCCGGTAATTTTCCGACCACGGCGCTTCGGTCGCATCGACGTAGAAGCCGGCACCTTTTCCGAAGTCATACTCGTCAGGGGCGTCGGGCACATCGTCCCCGCGAGGCGACGTATCGGGGGCAACGAAAATCACGCCGTGTTCGGCACATGCCGCGCGAAATTCGCCCTTCTCGGTCACATTGGCATGCGTGCAGGTGAGGCCTGAAAGGTACCAGACCACCGGCAGCTTCGACCCCTCCGCATGGTCAGGCACGAAGACCGAGAAAGTCATCTCGGTGCCGGTCTCAGCGGAGGAATGTTTATAGACACCCTGGGTCCCGCCGAACGCCTTGTTCTCACTCACTGTTTCGAACGTCATCATCTCACTTTCTTCGGTATTACGGCGACCAGAGCTTCGTGCCCCCAATGCCTGATCAAACGCAGGATGTCCTTGCCTGAAAGGCTGACGGTAGCGGTGTTGCGCAGCGGGTGCACATTAACGGTGTCGGCATCGGCCAGAACCTGATCCAGTACGCAGCGAATGCTGCCCGGCGCAGCATTGACCATCGCGAGTGGAGTTACCGACCCGGGCTTGATGCCGATCAGCCGCTCCATGTCCTCTGGCTTGCCGAAGCTGACCCGCTTGCAACCGATCGCCTCTGGCAGTGCTTTCAGATTCACGGGGTCTTCGGCAGGCACGGTGACCAGCCAGAAGTCGCCCGCTGTATCCTTCAGGAACAGGTTCTTCGTATGCGCGCCGGGAATGTCGGCCTTGATCGAACGGCTTTCATCGACGGTGAAGACAGCCTGATGCTCGAACAGCTCGTGCGCGATTTCGAGCGCCGAGAGATCGGACAACAGGCCTTCTTCGCCAGCAATCACTTGATCAGAAGACCACCACTGCGCGGATGCTTTCGCCCGAATGCATAAGGTCGAAACCCTTGTTGATTTCCTCGAGCGACAGGCGGTGCGTGATCATCGGGTCAATCTCGATCTTGCCGTTCATGTACCAGTCGACGATCTTGGGCACATCAGTCCGGCCCTTTGCGCCGCCGAAGGCCGTACCGCGCCAGTTGCGCCCGGTAACGAGCTGGAACGGACGGGTGCTGATCTCCTTGCCGGCTTCGGCGACGCCGATGATGATGCTGGTGCCCCAACCCTTGTGGCAACATTCCAGCGCATCGCGCATGACGTCGGTATTGCCGGTGCAATCGAAGCTGTAGTCGGCGCCGCCATCGAGCATATTGATCAGCGTTTCGACGACATTGCCGACTTCCTTCGGATTGACGAAGTCGGTCATGCCGAATTTCTCGCCCCATTCTTTCTTGGAATTGTTGATATCGACGCCCACGATCCTGCCGGCGCCCGCCATCTTTGCACCCTGGATCACGTTCAGGCCGATACCGCCAAGGCCGAAGACGACGACATTGTCGCCGACCTGCACCTTTGCCGTGTTTGTCACTGCGCCAACGCCGGTGGTCACGCCGCAGCCGACATAGCAGGTCGTATCGAAGGGCGCGTCTTCGCGGATCTTGGCAACCGCGATTTCAGGCAACACCGTGAAGTTTGAGAAGGTCGAGCAACCCATGTAATGGAAGATCGTCTCGCCCTTGTAGCTGAAACGGCTCGTTCCGTCGGGCATCAGGCCCTGTCCCTGTGTCGCGCGGATTGCGCTGCACAGGTTGGTCTTGCCCGAAAGGCACATCTTACACTGGCGACATTCGGGCGTGTAAAGCGGGATCACGTGATCGCCTGGCTTCACGCTGGTTACGCCAGGGCCGATTTCGCGAACGACGCCGCAGCCTTCATGGCCAAGGATCGAAGGGAAGATGCCTTCGCTGTCGAGACCGTCGAGCGTGTAAGCATCCGTATGGCAGATGCCTGTCGCCATGATCTCGACCAGAACTTCGCCCGCCTTGGGTCCTTCGAGGTCAACCTCGACGATTTCGAGCGGTTTTTTCGCTTCGAAAGCAACGGCGGCGCGAGTCTTCATGGCAATCTCCTGCTGGCTTGATGCCGCGCAGGCAGACAGCAGCGCTGCCGTTACGTCAAGCCCTAGAAACCAAGACTTTCTTTCACCGCAGCGTTGACGATTTTGCCCTGATGGACGTTGAGGCCGTTCATCAGATGCGGGTCTTCCTCGCATGCCGTGATGCCGCGATTGGCGAGCGCAAGGCCATAAGGCAGGGTCGCATTGTTGAGCGCATAACTGCTGGTGAGCGGCACGGCACCCGGCATGTTGGCAACGCAATAATGGATGACGCCCTCAACCTCGTAAGTCGGCTCCTGATGCGTCGTCGGGTGCGAAGTTTCGAAGCAGCCACCCTGGTCGATTGCAACGTCGACGAGGACAGCACGCGGCACCATCAACTTCAGCATGTCACGCGTGACGAGGTTCGGTGCCGATGCACCCGGGATTAGGACAGCGCCGACAACGACGTCGGCCTGGCCGATTGCGTCCTCGATAGTCGACATGGTCGAATAACGGGTCGTTACCCGGCCCTGGAACATATCGTCGAGCTGTCGAATGCGGTGGAGCGACTTGTCGAAGATTTCGACATTGGCGCCCAGCCCGACCGCCATTCGTGCAGCCTGTGTTCCCACGACGCCGCCACCGAGGATCACAACCTTTGCAGGAAGCACGCCGGGAACGCCGCCCATCAGCACGCCGCGGCCGCCATTGTGCGCCTTCAACGCCTGTCCTGCTGCCTCGATCGAGAGCCTGCCAGCAACTTCGCTCATCGGGGCGAGAAGAGGCAAACCGCCGCCCGGACCGGTGACGGTCTCGTAAGCAACCGCAGAGACACCCGAATTCATCAATCCGCGCGCCTGCTCCGGATCGGGTGCAAGGTGCAGATAGGTGTAGAGGATCTGGCCTTCGCGCAGCTGCACCCATTCGCTTGGCTGCGGCTCCTTGACCTTCACGATCATGTCCGCGCGCTCGAAAACTTCGGCCGCGGTATCCACGATCTCTGCGCCTGATGCCCTGTAAACGTCGTCCGATTTGCAGATACCTTCGCCCGCATTTGTTTCGACGATGACCTGGTGCCCGGCGGCGCAATACTCGCGCACGGCCTCTGGCGTCAGTCCGACGCGAAATTCGCTGGGTTTGATTTCCTTGGGAACACCGACAAGCATGACTATCTCCTGGGGGCTTTGGCGCGCCCTAGGCTATTGCAAAAGAGGTTACAATCGAAACTAACCCTTGCTTTCACAACTTGCCTTTGGTCTGACGACCGCCAAATACACACAGCAATTTTACGGCCACGAGAGCCAGGAGTTCCGCATGTCCAGCTATCCCGCACTCAAGATGCTCATCAACGGAGAATGGATCGCCAGCGGCGGCGAGGGTTCGATGGACGTCATCAACCCCGCGACCGAAGCTGTGCTGGGCCAGTGTCCCAAAGCCTCGAAGGAACAACTCGATGCCGCGCTCGCCGCTGCCGACGAGGGCTTTCGTGTGTGGAGCGCGAAGCCTGCTGCCGAACGTTGCGCCATCCTGCGCCGTGCCACCGCACTGATCCGAGAACGCAAGGAAGAGATCGCTCGCGTCATCACCGCTGAAATGGGCAAGCCTGTTTCGCAGGCGCTCGGCGAAGTCGCCAGCGCTGCCGAGGTGATCGATTTCCAGGCGGAAGAAGCAAAGCGTGCCGGTGGACGGATGATCCCGCCGCGCAGCCCGCAAATCCTTTCCCAGCAGGTCCACCACGTGCCGGTCGGACCGTGCGTGCTGCTGACCCCGTGGAATTTCCCGATCAACCTGCCCGCGCGCAAGCTTGGCGGTGCACTGGCGGCTGGCTGCTCGGCGATCCTCAAGCCTGCCGAGAACACGCCAGCCGCTGCACAGATGCTGGTCGAAGCGCTGGTGGATGCCGGCGTGCCGAATGGTGTCGTGAACCTGGTCCATGGCGACCCGGGCATGATTTCCGAGCATCTCATCAAGTCGGACGTGACACGCAAGGTGTCCTTCACCGGCTCGACCGCAGTGGGCAAGATGCTCGGAGCGCTGGCCGCACAGGGTATGAAGCGCTTCACGCCCGAGCTTGGCGGCCATGCACCCGTCATCGTGTCCGAAAATGCAGATTTCGCTCACGCCGTCGCGACCTGTGCGACGGTCAAGTTCCGCAATGCCGGCCAAGTCTGCGTGTCACCGACCCGCTTCCTCGTTGCGCGCAGCATGTACGACAAGTTCGTGGCCGAATTCACCGACCGCGTCCGGCAGATCCGCGTAGGTGACGCAGGTGTAGACGATACAGTGGACATGGGCCCCCTCGCCCATGCCCGCCGCGTCCCGGCAATGGATTACATCCTCGAAGACCTTGGCGGAAATCGCGGCGAAGTCGTGACCGGCGGCAAGCGGATCGAGGGCAAGGGATACTTCTACGAACCGACGGTCGTCGCCGGACCGGCCGCAGACAGTCGCCTGATGAACGAAGAACCCTTCGGTCCCGTCGCCGGCATCGTTCCGTTCGACGATCTCGAGGAGGCGGTCTCGATCGCGAACTCGCTTCGCTACGGCCTTGCGGCCTATGCCTTCACCGGGTCGCAGGACGAAAGCTACTACCTCGGCAAATCCTTGCGCGCCGGAATGGTCGCGATCAACCACCTGATCGTCGCATCGCCGGAATCGCCCTTCGGTGGTGTCGGAGACAGCGGCTTCGGGTCGGAAGGCGGCGTCGAAGGCTATCTCGGCTACACCGACACGAAATTCGTGACGGTCGCCAAGTCCCGCTGATCGCGGCGGCGCCCGATCAGTCTTTCGGGCGCTTTCGCTGCAGCCCGGTGCGCTTGCAGCTCGCGACGAGATCGCCGTGCTGGTTGAAGGCTTCGTGCTTGAAGGTGACGATCCCCGCATCGGGGCGTGACTTGGAATCGCGAAGCTCCAGCACTTCGGTCACGATGCGCAAGGTATCGCCATGAAACACCGGCTTCGGGAAGCGGACCTCGTCCCACCCGAGGTTGGCTACCGCCGTGCCCAGCGTCGTGTCTCCGACGCTGACCCCGACCATCAGGCCGAGCGTATAGACAGAGTTCACGATGCGCTGCCCGAACTCGGTGCCCTGCATGTATTCTTCATCGAGATGCAGTTGTGCCGGATTGTGGGTCATGGTCGTGAACAGCACGTTGTCCGTTTCGGTCACGGTCCTGCGGATCGCGTGATCGAACTTCATCCCGACGTGCATTTCGTCGAACCATACCCCTGCCATCGTTAGCTCCTCTGCTGGCGTTGAGCCGCCTGATGGCGAAGAACCCATGCCGGGCGCAAGCTATTCCTTCAGGTCACGGGGCGAGCCAGGCGCGGATGACCAGCCCGACCACGCCGAGCGCGGCGACGCTGCCTGCCCAGATCAACGCCATCCAGCCGAGCCGTTTCCACAGCGGAGCTTCTTTGGCGCTCAATGGTAACCCTCCTCGCCGACTTTCCCGCGGAAGACCCAATATGCCCAACCGGTGTAAGCGATGATCAGCGGCATCGTGATGCCAACGCCGATCAGCATGAAGATCTGGCTGCTTTCGGGCGCTGCTGCGTCCCAGATCGTCACACCGGGAGGCACGACATAGGGCCACATGGTCGCGCCCAGTCCCGCCATGCCCATGAAGAAGAGCGCAATCGACAGCCAGAACGGCTTTGAATGCCGTTCGACGCCAAGCGCGCGCAGGAGGGCGATTGCGACGACAGCCGTCAGTATCGGGACAGGTGCCACGAAATAGATCTCCGGTGCCGTCAGCCAGCGCTCGGTATATTGGGCATTGAGCACGACATTGTAGAGGCTGACCGCGCCCATCAGGATCAGGGTCGCCCACGCGGCTTTCTTGGCGAGCGAGCGTGCATGAGCCTGCCCTTCCCCGTCGAGCTTCCACACCAGCCATGTCGATCCGAGCAAGGCGTAACCGGCGACGGTCCCGATGCCCGTGAGCAAGGTGTATGGCGTCAGCCAGTCGAACCAGCTGCCCGCATAGGATCGGTCCACGACCTCGATCCCTTGCAGCAAGGCCCCCAGCGTCATGCCCTGCGCCATCGCCGCGACGAGGGAACCGCCGGTGAAGGCGGCATCCCACCACCGCCTGTGCCCTTCGTCACGCCAGCGATATTCGAAGGCGACGCCGCGAAAGACCAGCCCAAGCAGCATGGCGATGATGAGCGGATAGGTCGCCGGCAGGATGATCGCATAGGCGAGCGGGAAAGCTGCAAACAGGCCGCCGCCGCCCAGGACTAGCCAGGTCTCGTTGCCGTCCCAAACGGGCGCGATCGAGTTCATCGCCTTGTCCCGCTCCGGCCCCGCCTCGAATGTCGGGAAGAGGATGCCAATGCCAAGGTCGAACCCGTCCATGACAACATAGGCAAAAATGCCAAAGGCGATGATGAACGCCCAGACCACGGTCAGATCGATATTCATCGCGCTTCCTCCTCGTTCCGGGGAAGGACGTCCGGGTCTCCCGGATTCTGTGTCGGCCCAGGCGTGATCCCGGCCGTGCGGATCGGTCCCTTGTCTCCGCGCTTGACGCCCTTCTCGCCTGTTTGCGGGGCGGATTTCATAAGGCGCAGAATGTACCAGACGCCGACGCCGAAGACGGTGAAGTAAACCAGCACGAAGGCGAGTAGCGATGCACCGACTGCCGGCGCGTCGAGCGGACTAGCGGCATCGGCCGTGCGCAGGAGGCCGTAGATGACGTAGGGCTGGCGTCCGACTTCGGTAGTGATCCATCCGGCGATAACCGCGACAAAGCCCGCAGGTGCCAGCAGGATCGCCCCGCGATGGAGCCATTTCCAGTCGTAAAGCTTGCCGCGCATCCGCGCGAGCAGGCTCCAGGCGCCGATACCTAGCATGGCAAAACCAAGGCCGACCATGATGCGGAAGGACCAGAAGACGATACCGACGGGCGGTTCTTCATCGTCGGGTATCGTGTCGAGTCCGGCGAGGGGCGCATCGGCATCGTGCTTCAGGATCAGCGAGGAGGCTTTCGGAATCTCGATCGCATATTTGACCGTCTTTTCCTCGCTGTCGGGAATGCCGAACAGGATCAGCGGCGCACCGTCTGGATGGCTCTGGAAGTGTCCCTCCATCGCCATGACCTTTTGCGGCTGATGCTCCAACGTGTTCAGCCCGTGCATGTCGCCGGCAAAAATCTGGAGAGGCGTGACCAGCGCGGCCATCCACATCGCCATGCTGAACATCTTGCGAGCGTGAAGGTTGGTCCGGTCCTTGAGCAAGTGCCAGGCGCCCACCCCGCCGACGACGAATGCGGTGGTCAGATAGGCCGCCATGACTGTGTGAACCAGGCGATAGGGGAAGCTGGGATTGAAAACGATGTCCCACCAGCTTTCGCCGGGGAGGAACTGGCCGTTCTCTCCGATGATGTGACCGACCGGGGTCTGCATCCAGCTGTTCACCGACAGGATCCAGAAGGCGGAGACGAACGTGCCGAGCGCGACCATGAGCGTCGCTGTGAAGTGCAGTTTCCTGCCGACCTTGTTCATGCCGAACAGCATGACGCCGAGGAACCCAGCCTCGAGGAAGAAGGCGGTGAGAACTTCGTAAGCCATCAGCGGCCCGATGACGGGGCCAGCCTTGTCCGAGAATACCGACCAGTTGGTCCCGAATTGATAGGACATCACGATGCCCGAGACGACACCCATGGCAAAGGCGATCGCGAAGATCTTGAGCCAGTATTTGAACAGGTCGAGATAGAGCTGCTTGCCGGTCTTGAGCCAAAGGCCCTCCAGCACCGCGAGGTAGCTTGCAAGGCCGATCGAAAAGGCCGGAAATATGAAGTGGAAGCTCACCGTGAAGGCGAACTGGATCCGGGCGAGCAGCAATGCGTCTAGCTGGTCGAACATTGGGGCACCTTAATCGAGGCGGAAAGATTGATCGAACGCAAATTTGCGAAGACTTGTTCGATCCTGTGCATGCGTTGAAACGCCCGCTCCTTGGCGAAGCGGGCGTTCCGGGGGGATCAGGCGACCTTGGTGGTACGCAGGTAGGGCTTGATGGTCTCGAAACCCTGCGGGAAGAGTTCGCGGGCATCTTCATCGCTGATCGACGGCGGAATGATCACATCTCCGCCGGGTGTCCAGTTGGCCGGCGTCACAACCTTTGCCCTATCGGCAAGCTGAAGGCTGTCGATGACGCGCAGGATCTCGTCGAAATTGCGCCCCACGCTCATCGGATAGGTCATGACCAGCCGGATTTTCTTGGCAGGGTCGATGATGAAGACCGATCGTACGGCAGCGGTAGCGCTCTGGTCCGGGTGGATCATGTCATAGAGCTTCGCGATGCTGATATCGGGGTCGGCCAGGATCGGGAATTTCAGCGTGGTGTGCTGGGTTTCATCGACATCCTTGATCCATTCGAGATGCTCTTCGACGGTATCGGTCGAAAGGCCCAGCGGCTTCACGTTGCGCTTGTCGAACTCATCGGCGAGCTTCGCTGTCATGCCCATTTCGGTGGTGCAGACAGGGGTGAAATCGGCCGGGTGGCTGAAGAAGAAGACCCAGCTGTCGCCAGCCCATTCGTGGAGGTTGATCTCGCCGGCAGTGCTGTCGACGGTGAAGTTCGGCGCGGTATCGCCAATGTGGAGAGACATGAGGGATTTCCTTTTCGTTTTGCAGTTTTTTCGAGATTTCGAATGCGATCAGTGACTGCCCCGGCCAAAGCCCATGCCGCCCTGACCCATCGTGCCGCCCCGGGCGACGCAGCGCTCGAAAGCGGGAAGATGGCGCTCGCGAGAGGCCCACTGGAGCTTGGAGAGCGTTTCGCGCACGCTGTCGTCCTCGATCGTGGGAAGGAGACGGTCGTAGAGCGCAATATTCTCGATTTCCGCAGTCACGCCCTGCTCGCAGGCACCGAGCAGCGTTGCGGGCACTTCAAGCGTGCCAAGATACGGGTTCGCTTCAGGGTAGCTGACGCCGAGCCGGTCCATTTCCGCCTTCGCCATCGCGGCATGATGCCGTTCGGCCTCGATGATGTTGATGAAGGGCCGCGCTTCGCCATGATTGTCGATGACTGCCGCATAGATTGCTTCGGCACGATACTCGTCGTCGAGCGCGGTCAGGAGAGCCTGGGCATCGCCGTTCACTGCGGCTGCATTGGCCGGTGCCTCTACCCCCGGCGCGCCCGCGGTGGTGATCAGGGCCAAGGCTGCCAGTCCGGTATTTCTCAGATTTTTGCGGGTCATCGTCGGCCTCCTTTGCTGACAGACATCAACTAGGAGGCTGCGCCAAAGATAACCAATTCAATTATTCAATTACATATATCGAACATGCAGATTCCACTAACTGTTTGGGAGCAGCCGCGCAAAACTGGGCTATCGACGCGTAGACCCGCGGCGGGACAGTTATTCAAATCTGAAAGGTTGAGGAACGGTCAGGCGTCGATCTGCTCGGCAATCCTGCCTGCGATCTCGCCGTATCGGGCGGCAATTTCAGAACCCGGATCGGCGAGCACGATCGGTGTGCCCGTTTCTGCACGACGCATGATGACAGGGGCGAGCGGAATTTCTCCCAGCACCTCGATGCCCTTCTCCTTTGCCGTGGCAACTGCGCCGCCATGCCCGAAGATATCGTGCTTGCTGCCGCAATCGGGGCAAACGAACTGGCTCATGTTCTCGATCATGCCGAGGACCGGAATGCCGACCTGGTCGAACATGTCATACGCCTTGCGCGCATCGATCAGGGCGATGTCTTGCGGCGTGGAAACCAGCACGACGCCATCGATCGGGACGGTCTGGACCAGCGTCAGTTGGGCATCGCCGGTACCGGGAGGCAGGTCGACGACCAGCACGTCCAGATCGCCGTCGATGTCCCAGGCAACGCCTTTCAGCAATTGCTGCACTGCACCGATCACCATCGGGCCGCGCCAGATCGTGGCGCGGTCTTCAGGAACGAGATGCCCCATCGAAATCGCCCTGATCCCGTGACGCACGGCCGGCTCGATCCTGTCGTTTTTCGTGAAGCCGGGCTTCTCACCCGCCCCAAGCATCTTGGGAATGCTGGGACCGTAAATGTCGGCGTCCAGCACCCCGACGTTCAAGCCGCGCTGCTTAAGCGCGCAGGCCAGGTTGACGGCGGTCGTCGACTTGCCGACCCCTCCCTTGCCACTCGCGACAGCAATGATCGTCCTCACGCCTTCTAGCCGCTCGGGCGGCGGAGGTGCCGGAGGCTTCATGCCCATCGCAGGCGGGGGCCTGTTGTCGGCCTCTCCCGTAGGTCGATGTGCGGTCAGCACGGTGCGCACCGACTTGACGCCCGAGAGAGCGGAAACGGCAGTCTCGCAGCCTTTCGCCGCCTTCTCCATGACTTCGCGCGCCTGCGGATCGGTTTTGAGGATCAGGGTGACGTTGCCATCCTTGATACCGATATGCTCGACCGCGCCCGAGGCCACGATGTCGCCGCCCGTCAATGGGTGAAGGACGGTCGACAACGCATCGCGGACACGCTTTTCGGTCAATGGTCGCAGCATGTCAGACAGCCTGTTCGCCGTAGTAAAGCGTTACCGCATGCTTGGCTTCGGCGAAGAACAGCCACCGCTCGGCAGTAATGCCGATCTGGCAGGCCATTGCGGCAAGCAGGAACATGATCGTTGTAACGGCGCCGCTGGTGAAGGTGAGCGCAGCAGCGATAGCGAATAGCGGCACGATGAACGCAAGAAGTGTCGCGGTCCGGCGAAGCTTCTCCGCATGCTTGCGGGCAATCCGGAAGCCCATCTCGCGGAGCAGGTAATTGTCGGTATCGTGCGGGCTGGCTGTCATTTCAACCTTGCCCAGGTGACCGAGGCCCGTCGCCGTCCCTGCAGTGCTAACCACCTTTCCGCTGTGGATATGGGACCAGTAACCTCTTTTCACGACCAATCCGGCAAGCAGCAGCGCGACAGAAATTGCTGCGACGATCCTTGCTGCCTCTGCGGCCCCGAACAGCGAGAGTAGCAGCGCCAGGATCACCGCGCCGTTCATCGGTCCGAGCACCAGATAGCCCGCAACCGTCCAGCCATTGTGCCAGGCAGGGATCGTCTTGAGAGAGGCGTAAATCTTGGACGTCGTGAAAACCGTTACCAGGCTCATCACGGCGCCGATCAATCCTGCGATCACGGCGAGCGAGCGATCACCGATTGCGAAGGTCCACATCAGCGCGAAGAGGCCAAGCGGAGCGAAAGTGATGATCGCCGAAACGCCTTCGCGCGAGAGCCAGCTCGACCGCCATTGCGACAGGGCCCGCCAAGCCCGCTCCGGCCGGCCGAGGTGGAATGTCGATGACAGCAAGCCTGCTACAATCAGTCCGAGACCAAGACCGAAGGCGATGATCCCGAACGGCATCGACTGCGGAAGGAGGCCCATCGTGGCAAGCACGGCCAGCCACACCATCATGCCATAGCCTGCGCCGCTGGCGGTGGTGAAAAAGATGACGGATTTCGCCGGATGCATGTCAGCGTTCCTTCACGAAAACATCTTGTCGACCCAGCGCGCGATCAGGCCGGCGCCGTCGCTGCTGGTGTCTGCATGATCGAGCATCCGTGGCGCTTTCCCGTCGTCGCCGCGCTGGCGCGGCCTTGGTGGCAGGTAGCGGTTGACGGGCTTCGTTTCCTGTTCGGGCATCAGCGCATAACCTTCGCGTGCCGCGACCAGTTTCGAAACCTCGCTGTCCGGATCGCCGAGATCGCCGAAACTCCGCGCACCAGCGGGACAGGTGGATACACAGGCCGGTACCCGGCTCTCTTCGGGCAGGTTTTCGTTGTAGATCTTGTCGACGCACAGCGTGCATTTCTTCATCACGCCTTCGTGCTCGTCATATTCGCGCGCACCATAGGGGCACGCCCACGAACACAGCTTGCAGCCGATGCAGGTATTTTCATTGACGAGGACGATACCGTCCTCCTCGCGCTTGTAGCTCGCACCTGTTGGACAGACGGTCACACACGGCGCATCTTCGCAATGGAGACAGCTGCGCGGGAAATGGACGGTCTGGCCGCGTCCCTCCTCGTCCGTCGTTTCATAGGTGTGGACGCGGTTGAACCAGACGCCGTCAGGCTTCTTGCCGTAAGGGTCGTAGTCGGTCAGCGGCGCCATCTTGCCGGCCGTGTTCCATTCCTTGCAGTTCACTGCGCAGGCATGGCAGCCGACGCAGATGTCGAGGTCCACCACCAGCCCCAGTTTCCTGGCCGTTGTCTTGGGAAGACTCGTCATGTGTCTTCCCTCACCCGGTTGCCCCGCCCGTCCCTGATGCCTTCGACCCAACTGTGGTTGGCGGAACGCTGGCCGATGAAATCGCGCAGCGGCGATTTGCCGCCTGTGTCGTCGCCCTTCAGGTCATCCCCGAATTCGAGCGGCCCATCCTGCCCCGAAAACCTTTTGGCAACAGGCTCGAACATCGGTTCGGTTTCGCCTGCTTCTGCCGGGCTGCATTTCCGCAGTCGGACGCGCAGGTCGTACCATGCCGCCTGCCCGGTCACGGGGTCGGAATTGGAGTAGGCCTTGTCGCCCTTCTTGGGCAGAAGCATCTCCGTGATGATGTGATTGAGCAGGAAGCCTCTGGTGAACTCGGGGCTATCCTTGTCGAGGCCCCAGGCACCCTTGCGCTTGCCGATCGCGTTCCATGTCCAGACCACGTTTTCGTTTACGCCGGTCACGAGCTTGACCTGCGCCTTCACCCTGCCGCGGCCGTTCTCGATCCACACCCAGTCGTCATCGGCAAGCTCGTGCTTCGCCGCGAGATTGCGATGGAGATGCAGCTTGTTGGCCGAAGTGATCTGGCGCAGCCAGGCGTTCTGCGAACCCCAGCTGTGGTACATGTGCATGGGGCGCTGCGACAAGGCGTGGACAGGGAATTCTTCGCCGCCCTCGTCCGCCTCCAGGAACGGCTGGTACCAGATAGGCAGCGGGTCGAAATAGGTCTCGATCCGCTCTCGGTGCGCTGGCGGCGGCTGGATTTCGCCATGGCCTCGAGCAGCCAGGCGAAAACGCTGCAAATCCTCGTTGTAAAGATGGAAGGCAATCGGATCGGCATGGCCCAGCCAGCCCATCGATTTGGCATAATCGAGATACTCTCGGTTGGCGAATTTGAAATATTGCGCCGAATGCGGAAGCTCTTCCGACCAGAAGCAGCCATTCTCGATATAGCGTTCGAGCTGGTCGGGATTGACTGCACCGACACCCGATTTCTCGCCATTCTCACCCCGCCATCCGGACAATGGTCCGATCCCGGGGGATCGCTCGTGATTGACGATGTAATCGGAATAGCCCCCGGGATATTTCGGCGACCCGTCGTTGTTCACCATGCCGGGCAGGCCCAACCTTGCGCCAAGATCGAGCAGGACCGTCTGGAACGGCCTGACATCGCGATCGAGCGGAACCACCGGCTGCCTGATGCTGTCCCCTGCGCCATGTGCCGAGGAGATGGGCCGGTCGAGCATGGAAATGCAGTCCCATCTCTCCAGATACGTCGTGTCCGGCAGGATAAGGTCGCAATAGGGTACCGTTTCGGACCAGAAGGCATCGGAATAGATGATCTTCGGGATGACGTATTCGCCGTCGTCGCGCTTCGCCGTGAAGTAACCCAGCGTCTTGGGGATGTTCATCGACGAATTCCACGCCATGTTCGCCATGAACATGAACAGGACGTCGATGCCATAGGGGTCCTGCGTCGCTGCATTGTGCAGCACCATGTGCATCAGGCCGTGCAGCGCGAGCGGATGCTCCCAGCTATACGCCTTGTCGATGCGCAAGGGCTCGCCATACTGGTCGACGATCAGGTCTTCCGGACCGCGCGGAAAACCGAGCGGCGGGCCGGACAGGGGCGTCGCCGCCTCGGCCTTGGGCCAGGCCGGCTTGATACCGGGGGGCACGGGCTTGGGGAACGGCGCCTTGTAACGCCAGCCGCCCGGCACATCGACCGACCCCAGCAATGCCTGGAGGATATGGATGGCGCGGCAGGTGTGGAAACCGTTCGAATGGGCCGAAATGCCGCGCATGGCATGGAACGATACCGGCCTGCCGACCATCTTGTCGTGCTTGCGGCCCCATGCATCGGTCCACGGCTGCTCGATGACGAGTTCCTGCTCGAATGCGACCTCGGCCAGTTCGGCAGCGATACGGCGAGTAACGTCAGCCGGAACACCGGTCGTTTCCGCCACTGCCTCCGGCGAATATTGCGCGTCGAGATAGCGTTCGGCGAGATACTGGAACGACGGGACGACCTTGCGTCCCATCACCTCGCGCTCGCCGGCGAAGGCAGGGGATGCATCTCCACCGGTCGCCGCCTTTGCGCTGCTATCGGCAAGGTCCCACAGCAGCGGAGCACCGTTCTCGTCGCGCAGGAATAGGCCGTCGTCAGGCGCGCCATCCTCGCGGATCACCAGCCACGGAGCATTCGAGTAACGCGCCAGATAGGGAAAATCGATCTTCTCGGCGCGCAGCAGCTCGTGAATGATCGCAAACAGGAACAGCCCGTCGGTGCCAGGGCGGATCCCCACCCATTCGTCGGCGATTGCGCTGTACCCGGTACGCACCGGATTGACCGAGACGAACTTCGTCCCCGGCCGCGTCTTGAGATTGCCGAGGCCCAGCTTGATCGGGTTTGAATCATGGTCGTCGGCGACGCCCAGCATGACGAGATATTTCGTCCGCTCGAAATCGGGCTCGCCGAATTCCCAGAACGCCCCGCCCAGCGTGTAGAGGCCACCTGCCGCCATGTTGACCGAGCAGAAGCCGCCATGCGCAGCGAAGTTATGAGTGCCGAACTGGGTCGCCCACCAACCCGTCAGCGATTGCGACTGGTCGCGCCCGGTAAAGAACGCGAGCTTGCCCGGATCGCGATTGCGCAACTCGCCGAGCCAGTCGGTCGCGAGAGACAGCGCCTCGTCCCACTCGATTTCCTTGAACTCTCCGCTGCCACGTTCTCCGACACGGAGCAGCGGCTTGGTCAGCTTCGCCGGTGAATACTGGTGCATGATCCCGGCGCTGCCCTTCGCGCACAGAACGCCCTTGTTCACAGGATGATCGGGGTTGCCTTCGATATAGCGGATCTTGCCGCTTTTGAGATGAACCTTGATGCCGCAGCGGCAGGCGCACATGTAGCAGGTGGAGGTTTTGACCTCGTCCGAGACTTCCGGCGAGAGCGCAGCCTCTTCCGTGACGGTCTCGAACGGATTCAATCCCATATGCTCGTCTCCCCGCGCAAATCTTTTATATGATGATTTGCTAATGTAGGTATTGCAGCGATGGAGGCGGCACGCAACAGCCTAGGACGTTTATCCCGAGATCGCGATCGGGCGACCGGTCCTTCACGCTCCCAAAATTCTGGATGAAGCCGCGGACACGGGCGCAAAAGCCCTCGCCCGCGGCACGTCGATTTACCCTAGAGCTTGAACTTCATGCCAAGGGTGAATTCCCACTGGTTCATCTTGATTTCGATGTCCCGCCCGGGGTTGGGGCCCATTGGAGTGACCTCGATCCCCGTCACGCTCTCGCCCGGCGAATGCATCAGCGCGAGCTCGAGAGTGCTGCTGTCACCCATTGCGAAGCTTGCACCGGCAGTGAAGTGATCCTTCTGCACGCCGGGTGCGAGCACGTTGATGGTGACATCGTCGCCGGAGATCGGCTGCGAGTTATGCGAATAGCCGAACCGGAAGGCGCTGCCTTCGTCCGGGCGGTATTCGACGCCTAGCTTGTAGGCATCGACGTCATCCCAGCCGAAACCCGGACCATCCGTCGAACCGAACGGCAGCATGACGCTGGACGGATTGTTGACCGAAGTCACATCGGAATAATTGATTCGGCGATAATCGGCCATCACGGTCAGCTGGGGGCTGACGTCGGCAGCGATCCCGACCTGCCATGTCGACGGGATGTCGAAGCCGCCCTGATCCGCGAACAGGCCGGCATATTCGTCGAATTCGCCCATGCTGAACTTGGTCTGGTAGGTCGCGCCGATGCGGAAGCCGGGTGCCGGATCGACCTGCACGCCGACCCTGGCCCCGAATCCGGTCGAATATGACTGTCCATTGTCAGTC
Organism: Altererythrobacter epoxidivorans; assembly: GCF_001281485.1. NCBI lineage: Bacteria > Pseudomonadati > Pseudomonadota > Alphaproteobacteria > Sphingomonadales > Erythrobacteraceae > Altererythrobacter > Altererythrobacter epoxidivorans. Next base: position 740,542 of record NZ_CP012669.1, on the reverse strand, counting down.
AGGTTCGTCGGATCGCTCGATACACCTCCGAACGCTGCAAGCCCGCGTGCGCGGAAACGCTGGACTGCAAAGATTGGTGTGACACCGACCTTCACCGCCCCGAAATCATGCGCGTATGCGGCCGAGAAGAATAGCTGCATCAGGTTCACGCCCGACTTGCCGCCGCAATAGACGCCGTCGCTGGCCGGGAACGGACCTGAAGAGCAGGCCGGGTTATCTACCGCGCTGTAATTGGTGTTGAGGCCGCCATTGCCCGACAGCGAGAAACCGAGCGTACCGTTTTCGCCGACCTTGTAGGCGATGGCGAAATTCGGGATCGGAAATATGTCGACGTTGCTTTCGGTGGTTCCATCCGGAAGGAAGCCGGGACCACCTGTCACCGTAAACTCTCGGTTGGGATTGAACAGGGACAGGGCCACGGCGACTTCGTTTTCATCGAGGTTCGCAAGGCCGGCGGGATTGATCGTGATCGCGGTGGCGTCTCTCGCGTCGGCGACACCGGCACCGGCAACTGCCTTGTGTCTCGCCCCGACACCGTTGGCGAAATAGCCTTCGGTTGCATATGCTTGGCTCGCACCAAGCGTGAGAGCACACAATGCAGCGGCACATTTCATATGTGCCTTCAGTAGCTTACCCATATCATCCTCTCCCCAGAGTTATGGTTTTTATTGCTTCAGACGGGCATCTCCGAATTTCATTTTTGTGCAGGAGCGACCCATCCGGGCAATTACGCGACGCGTTCGATTATGAAGCGATATACGCCTCCGTCTTCGCCGTGTTCGACAAGCTTGTTACCGGTCGTACGCGTGAAGGCTTCGAAGTCCTTCACCGAGCCGGGATCGGTCGCGAGGATTTCGAGCGTCTGGCCATTCTCCAGATCCTTCAGCGCCTTTTTCGCCTTGAGAATCGGAAGCGGACAGTTGAGCCCCTTCGCGTCGAGCGTTGCATCGGCCATGTGAGGTATTCTCCCAATTACATGTAGAGGTTGATGTCGGACTGAAGTGCCGACTCCATCCACGTCGCGGCACCGCCAAGTTCGATACCGTCGATCATATCCTCTTTCTTCTTCTCGAACAGGTCGAGCGTCATCTGGCAGGCGATCATGCGCACATCGGACAGCACGGCAGCCTCGCGCAGTTCCTCGATCGAGGCGACGCCCTTCTTCTTGATCATGTTCTTCATCATCGCGGTCGCACCGCCGGTGACGCCGGGAAGCATGCCGACCAGGTTGGGCATGCCCATGTGCATCCCCATCATCGGCATTTCCATTGCCGGATTGCCGAGCGGCGAAACCTTGAGGTCGAGCTCCTTGTCGAGCAGGCCGAGACCGTAGAAGGTGAAGAACATCGTCACTTCGACATCCATCGCCGCAGCGGTCGTGCCGAGGATGAACGGAGGATAAGCCCAATCGAGCGTGCCCTTCGTACAGATGATCGTCATTTTCTTGGTGTTGTCGAGATTGAGCCCCGCCTCTCCCATGCGTTCCTCCATCGCCAGTTATCGCAATCCGCCGCATTAGCGGTTGCTATATTAGAAAACTCGAAACTATAGATTCAATTCGACCTTGTCCATAGAAGGTGAACAGTCCGTCAAAGGAGCCGTAACTTGGCCGAATTGCAACGCTTTTTGACGAATTCGGCAATCGCGCAGCGCCCTGCAAAGTTTATCGGCGGCGAAATCTACACCCGCCCGTCCTTCGGATCGAATCACCCTCTTTCCTACACCCGCCAGGGTTCTGTCGTGGAGCTGTGCAGGCGCCTCGGCTGGCTCGACGAGGACACCTACCTCCAGAGCCCGATCGCAGATTTCGATACACTGATCCGTGTGCATAAACGCGACTATGTCGCTGCGCTGAGGGCCGCGAGCGAGAGGGGCAGTGTCTCTTCTGCCGAGCGCGAGCAATACCGCTACGGCACGATGGAAAACCCGATATTCAAGGGGGTCTTCGAGCGCGCTTCGACAACTGTCGGCGGTTCTATGCTGGCAGCCCAGATCGCGCTTTCCGGTGAAATCGCATTCCACCCGGCTGGCGGTACGCATCATGGCCGTCCAGACCGCGCCAGCGGCTTCTGTTATTTCAACGATCCGGTCTATGCGATCCTGACCTTCCTCGACGCTGGTCTTACCCGCGTGCTTTATGTCGATATCGACGCCCACCACGGTGACGGCGTGTTCGATCACTTCGAAGGCGACGAGCGCGTCGCCTGCATTTCGGTCCACGAGGCGGAACGCTGGCCCTACACCGGCCTGATCGCGGACCAGTCCAGCCGGGCCCTGAATATTCCGGTGCCATCGGGTGTGAACGACAGCGAATATGCCCTGCTGATGGAGCAGGTCGTCATGCCCTTCGCACGGCGCTTCGATCCGCAAGCGGTCGTCATAACTTGTGGCGCCGATGCGCTGGCGGGCGATCCCCTGTCGCATATGCAGCTGAGCAACAACGCCCTGTGGCAGGCAGCAATCGACCTTTGCGCGCTGACCCCTTCGGCAGTCGTGCTTGGCGGTGGCGGCTATAATCCCTGGACCACAGTCCGGTGCTGGGCGGGATTGTGGGGCCTGCTATCTGGACAGGAATTTCCTGCCGCGCTGCCGCAACCAGCTCGCGAGCTTTTGTCCGGGTTCGACTCCGACCTGGTGGACGAGGATGATATCGAGCCGTGGTGGATCGGAAGCCTGTCCGATCCTGTCACCGCCAGCGAGATTCGCGAAAGCGTGAAATCACTCACATCCGAACTGCGCGAAACGCATGCACTGAGGTGAAAACCGCAGAAAAGCGCGATTTGTGCGCACTATACATTAGCGATACCTAATGTATAACTTGCGAGTCTAGGCAAAGGAAGGGAGAGTCCGTTGCACTGGATGGAAAAGCTTCAGACGATCGAACCGCTGGAAGATGCGGTGTTCGACGCTGGACTGGTCGCTGCCATGGAGCAGCGCGCCGACTACGCCCTGCCCCGTTCGGTTCGTTTTTCCACGCCGACCTTCAAGGAATATCAAAGCGAGGAACTCCAAGGGTGCGGGAAGAACAGCTTCCCCGCCTTTTCGATCACTGCCGGCGGATGCGCCCTCAATTGCGATCATTGCCAGAAGAAGATCCTCGAACCGATGATCCCGGCAACGAGCCCGGAAATGCTCGAACAGAAGGTCCGCGACCTGATCCTGCTGCAGAACCTGCAAGGCTTCCTCCTTTCGGGCGGATCGAACAGGCGCAACGAGATCCGCTACGAACGTTTCCTGCCGGTGGTCGAGAAGCTCAAGAACGAGTTCCCGCATCTCAAGATCGCGATCCACACAGCCCTGCTCGACGAAACGCTGGCCAAGAGCATGGAGAGCGCCGGTGTCGATACGGCCATGATGGACGTCATCGGGGCGCAGGAGACCATCAATCAGGTCTATAACCTCGATCGCCCGGTCGAAGATTTCGAAGCCACTTTGGCCGCGCTTACCTCGACCAGCATGGAAGTCAGCCCGCACATCGTGGTCGGCCTCCATTATGGCGAGATATTGGGCGAAGCGAACGCGCTCGATATCTGTGCGCGCTACGACATCAACGCGCTCGTCCTCGTCGTGATCATGCCATTCTATGCCAAGCCCGGCACGTTCAGGACCCCATCGACCCAAGATGTGGGCAGAATCTTCCTGGAAGCGCGCACCAGGCTTGCCGACAAGAAAGTCCTTCTCGGCTGCGCGCGACCGCCGGGGATGCACAAGCGCGTGACCGATGCCTACGCCGTGATGGCCGGTCTCGACGGGATTGCCTTCCCCGCAGACGGAGCCGTTTCGGTCGCGCAGGCCATCGGCCGACCCTTCGAACAGGAACACGCCTGCTGCTCGATCAAGCTGGGGCAGACGGGTGACAACGCGGTCAAGGTCGCTTGCGCCGCATGAGAGATACAGCATTGGGAGAGTACCGCCGATGAGTTGCCTCAAGAACGAGAACGCGCAGCCTTCTAATGCGGGTGCGGGCGGAGCGGACTTCAATGCGGCGGTCGCGATGCAGCCGCGCATCCCAGATGTCATCGCGCCGGAACTGCGCAATGGCGGCCGGGTCAAGAGCAACGCGGTGTCCCCGACAGGGCTCTATTTGCCCAACAACAATATCCAGACCCCGGCCATGACCTCGCCTGAATATGTGCAGATCAGCACGGCGGCTGCGATGACGCTGGGGCTGATGCCGGGGAGCATGCACGGTTGTTCCTGCACCCGCTGCCTCAACCTGCTCCTGACCTATCCGGAAGGATGCCGCGCCAACTGCGCCTATTGCGGTTTGGCCCGCCACCGCGAGGCCGATCGCGACTATGCCGACCGCAATTTCATCCGTGTCGACTGGCCGGCGGTGCCGATGGAGCAAATCTCGGAGATCGTCGGCCGCGACGGTGCGAACAGCCCGTTCCACCGCATGTGCATCTCGATGATCACCCATCCTCGTTCCGACGAGGACACGTTCACAGTGCTCAAGACATGGACCGACCATGTCTCGCCCGACGACATCCCGGTTTCGATCCTGTCGAACCCCACCACGATGCAGCGCGAGGACGTCTCGACCCTGAAGGACATGGGCGCCGACATCTTCACCGTCGCGCTCGATGCGGTGACTCCCGAAATCTTCGACCGCACCCGCGGCAAGGGCGTGCAGAGCCCTCATAGCTGGAAGAAATACTGGGAGATCCTGGAGGATGCGCGCGACATCTTCGGGAACAAGAAATTCGGCGCGCATGTAATCATCGGCATGGGCGAAACCGAGTTCGAAGCGCTAAGCCTGATCCAGCAACTGGTCGACATGGGCGGTCATAGCCACCTGTTCTGTTTCTTCCCCGAGAAGGGCAGCCTGATGGACCATTTGCCGGCGACGCCGCGCGACCAGTGGCGCAGGGTCCAGTTGGCCCGTTACATGATTGATTATTGCGGCGTGCGGGTCGAACAGATGAAATTCGACAGCGAAGGGCGCGTGACCGACTATGGCCTGCCCGCGGCAGAAACCGACATGATCATCGACACCGGCATCGCTTTCCGCACCAGCGGTTGCCCGGGCAAGTTCCAGGAGGATATTTCCGCCTGCGACCGTCCTTATGGCGACAGTCCCGTATCCGACATCGCAAGCTATCCCTTCCAGCCGGAAGGCGCGCATATGAAGAAGATCCGCAGCCAGCTCGGCCGGACCCGCCCGGGCGAGGAATACGAGGCCGGCGAAGAGTTCGAGAGCCTCTGATGGCGGCGCAGTTCAGGGTCGTCGACACCGGCGTTCGGACGGGTCGCCAGAACATCGCGCTCGACCGCGCCCTGATCGAGGCGCGCATCGCGGGCGAGATTGGCGACACGATTCGCTTCATCGAATTCGAACCATGCGCACTGATCGGTCGACACCAGGATCTGGCGCAGGAACTCAATCTCGAAGCGTGCCGCCAACGCGGCGTACAGACGGTTCGCCGCATGACCGGCGGCGGTGCAATCTATATGGACCGCGGCCAGCTTGGCTGGGCGCTCGTTTGCGACCGCCGCGTCTTCGGGAAAGTCACCCTGCCCGACATTACCGAGAAGATCTGCACAGCGATCGCCGCGGGACTGTCGAAACTGGGCGTCGATGCTCGCTTTCGCCCGCGTAACGATATCGAGATCGAGGGACGCAAGGTTTCAGGTACCGGAGGGTTCTTCGACGGCAATATCCTGATTTTCCAGGGGACCGTGATCCTCGACATCGATCCTGCCGCGATGATGGCGGTGCTGAACGTTCCGCAGGCAAAGCTCGAAAAGCGGCAACTCGCCGATGCGGGTGCGCGGGTCACATCGTTGAAGGCGGAGCTCGGCGAGATGCCCGATCTCGCTGGCGTGAAGGCGGCTCTGCTCGAAGGCCTGGCGGAAGTCCTCGATATCGAAACCATTGCCGGCGAACTCACCGCGCACGAGCAGGCGCTGGCCGACGAAGCCTATGACGACGAAATCGGGACCGAAGAGTTCGTGTCCGAAATCTGCGATCCCGCGCGTGAAGCAGGTGTCATGGTCGGTCAGAACCGGGCCCGCAACCTGACCGCATACCTTCGTGTCGACGGCCAGCGCGACCGCCGGATTCGTGAAGTGCTGTTCGTGGGCGATGTGTTCGTCACGCCGCCGCGCGCACTGCTCGACCTGGAATCGCAGCTGCGCGGGTCCGACCTCGATGATGTGGCGGGCAAGGTCGATGCCTTCTTCGCCGATCCCGCGATCTCGATGCTGGGCCTCGCACCACCCGATTTCGCCGACGCGGTGCACGATGCGATGCAAGTGCCGGCGTGAAGCAACTCACCGTCATCCAGCACACATCGGCGGACTATCTCGGACTGATCGAGGATCACCTTGAAGGCAGGCGCATCCGTTTCCACTATCATCGCCCGTTTACCGAAGCAGGCAAGGTCCCGCCTTTCGAACAGATCGGCGACGGGCTGATCCTGCTTGGCGGTGGCCCCTGGGGTAGCGCCGGGGAACGCGACGTCCCTACCCTCGCCGACGAAATCGCCCTTGCCCGAAATGCTTTCATGCACGGTCTTCCGATCATCGGCATCGGGCTTGGCGCGCAGATCATCGCTCTTGCCTGTGACGGGTCGGTTGAGGCTGGTCCGCTCGAATTCACCCTGCGCACGGCGACCCGCTGCGAGGACGATGCCCTCTGCGGCTTCATGCCCGAAACTTACCTCAACCCGGTGTACATGCGCGATCGGCCGGTGCCGCCGGACTACGCCAGGATCATCTCGCGCGACGAGGCCGGACGCGCTGCCGCGTTCCAGATCGGTGAGAATATTTTCGGTTTCACCGGCCATCCCGGTTTCAAGCGCGCCATGGCCGAGGACCTGATCATGGAATTCGAGGAAGGCCCCGAAAATCCGGGAGCGAATCTCGACGCGCTGGGCAATGCCAAGCACGCCGTTGCCGATGCGCTGGTACCGATCATGACAGGGCTGGTGATGGCTACCAAGCTTATGGAAACAAAGGATTCATAGACCTTGCTTAATTAGCAATTCCTAATATGATGCTTTATCGGGAGTCTCAAAAGGGACACGGAGAGGAGAGGCCGCAATGGCGGAAAAGCTGGTCATCATCATGGCGAATACCGACCCCAGCAATGGCGAGGAACTGGGTGCGCCCATCTTCCAGGCCACGGTCGCGGCCGCGATGGAATACGAAGTCGAAGTGATCTGCACCGCCACCTCCGGCAAGCTCATGAAAAAGGGCGTCGCCGAAAAGCTGGTCGTGAAGGAAGGCTCGCCCAAAACCGTCTATGATTTCATCAAGGACGCGCACGAGGCCGGAGCCAAATTCTTCTGCTGCTCGCCGAATCTCGACCTGTTCGACATGGGCAAGGACGACCTGATCCCCGAATGCTCGGATATTGTCGGTGGGGCCTATCTCATCGAACAGGTCATGGAAGACGACGACGTCCGCGTCCTGACATATTGAGGTGAGCGAGATGGATGCAGCTCACACTTCGACCCGCGTCCAGGAATACATCGGTGACCCGATTGAGGGTACGCAGGAAGTCGACCGTGGTACGCTGGAAGAAATCTTCGGCGACATCCAGTCCGACCTGCGCTTCGACCACGAGCTCAATGGCTGCCTGAACTGCGGCATTTGCACGGCGACCTGCCCCGCCGCCCATTATTACGATTTCAGCCCGCGCGAGATCGTCCAGCTTCTCTGGACCGAAAATCTCGAGGGTATTTATGACGCGATGCAGGAAAAGATCTGGTCCTGCGCGCAATGCTATACCTGTGCTGCCCGCTGCCCCTTCGGAAATTCGCCCGGCGGCCTTGTCATGCTCATGCGTGAGACCGCCATCAAGCACGGGATGGAGAGCGCAAAAAGTGTCCTCCGCCCCTTCAGCCGCGTGATGCTGAAACTGATCTCTACCGGCAACCAGCTGTCGCCGGACATGATCAACCCCGATCATTTCGGTGACTGGGGTCCAAATATCTCGAAGATCGATGCGCCGCTCCAGATCCTTCGTCGCGCGATCCCGATGCCCACGCTGAACACGATCAAGACCGCGTGGGAAACCAATCTCAAGACCTCTGTCGAACTCTACACCATTTGGGAAGAGAGCGGCGTTCTCGACCAGCTCGAAACCATCGATGAAAACCTCTTCGACGTGATCGAAGACATCATGGACGAGAAGCGGGACGAATGGGACGACTTCCTCGAAGAGCAGGAAGACGAAGACGACGACGATTAAGGAACGGCCATGACCAACCCTACCGGAAATGATGGCGAACGCTTTACCGGCCACGGTGCCGAATGGCGCGATTCAAACCTGTCGCCGGCCGAAGCGATGCAGGCGACGAGCTGGGTCGAACAGAAGATCGACAAGCGGTCGATGCTGACCAACAAGGATCGCGTTCACGACATTCGCGACGTCATGTGGCAGCTCGAAAAGGAAGGCGAGATCGTCGTCCACCGGGTCGAAGACCAGCACGCGCCGCGCATCGCGAAAACGCTCTACGGCTGGGAGAAGAAGATCCCGACCCGCCAGCTGTGGCACCACAAGAGCTGCGGCCAGTGCGGCAACATTCCGGGCTATCCCACGGCGCTGCTGTGGATGATGAACGAGATGGACATCCCCTATCTCGACGAGACCGACCAGACCAGCTGCACCGCGTGGAATTACCACGGTTCGGGCATCGGCAACATCGTCAGCCTGGCCGCCGTTTTCCTGCGCAACTTCCACCAGGCATACGTCGCGGCAAAGGCAGAGGGACTGCCTGAGGGGTATTACTATCCGCTCGTCCACTGCGGCACTTCCTTCGGCAATTATAAGGAGGTACGCGAGTATCTTCTGTTGTCATCGAGCCTGCGCGAGAAGGTCAAGGCGATCCTCGGCAAGCTCGACCGGCTGGTCGACGGCAAGCTGCTGATTCCTGAAGAAATCGTCCACTATTCCGAGTGGGTCCATGTCATGCGGCAGGACATCGCCAACCGGCAGCAGTTCGACGTATCGGGCGTGCGCGCAACGATCCACCCGGCCTGCCACGTTTACAAGATGATCCCGCAGGACGTCATCTATGACGACGACGTACTCGACGGAAACCGCGTCGCCGTCTCGACCGGCGTGGTCCAGTCGCTGGGTGCGCAGGTGATCGATTATTCGACCTGGTACGATTGCTGCGGCTTCGGCTTCCGCCACATCATTTCGGAGCGCGAATTCACCCGCAGCTTCGCCATCGACCGCAAGATCAAGATCGCGGTGGACGAAGCAAAGGCCGACGTCATGATCGGCCACGACACGGGCTGCATCACCACGCTCGACAAGAACCAGTGGATCGCCAAGGCGGACGAACGCAACGAAGGCAAGGACTATTCCCTGCCGGTCATCGCCGACATCCAGTTCGCCGCCCTCGCCTGCGGTGCCCATCCCTACAAGATCGTGCAATCGCACTGGCACGCTTCGCCGATGGAACGCTTGTTCGAAAAGATGGGCATCGACTGGGAAGCCCGCAAAGCCGAGTTCGAGCAGTATCTCGAACAGGTGAAGGCCGGGAAACAGGAAAATCTCTACGATCCGCGTCGCCGCATCACCGGAGGCCCGGGTTACATTCCGCCTGAAAAACGCATGCAGATAGGGGCGCAATAATGACGAAACCCGTCCTCGTAGTGGGTGGAGGGCCCGCAGGACTTGCCGCCGCTCATTCGCTGGCCATCGCCGGGCAGCAGGTGGTGGTTGTCGACAAGGCGGACCGCCTGGGCGGCGCGCCGATCCTTTCGGGATATGCGAAGCTTGCCCCCACCTTCGAATGGGCGACTGACGCCATCGGGCCAATGGTCGATCGCGTGGTGAACCACCCTGCGGTGACAGTTCATACCGATACGACGGTAAGCGAGTTTTCCGGCGAGCTCGGCAATTTCACCGCCACGCTTTCGAACGGGCAGAGCGTCGAATGTTCGTCGGCCATGCTGTGCACCGGCTTCACCCACTTCGATAGCATCAACAAGCCGGAATGGGGCTTCGGCACTTTCCCTGACGTGGTTACCACGACGCAGGTCGAACAGATGATCTCCAGCGGCAAAGGCATTCGTCGCCCGTCCAATGGCGAGCCGCCCAAGCGCGTCGCCATCCTGCTGTGCGTCGGTAGCCGCGACCGCCAGATCGGGCGTGAATGGTGCTCCAAGATCTGCTGCACCGTCTCTGCCAAGATGGGCATGGAAATCCGCGAGGAACTGCCGGATTGCCACGTATACATCTACTACATGGATATCCGGACCTTCGGCCTTTACGAGGAAATCTACTGGAAGAGCCAGGAAGAGCATAAGGTAAAATACATCAAGGCGCGTATCGCCGAGGTGACGAGCGACGGTGACAAGGTCATCGTCAAGGGCGAGGACACGCTGGTCAAACGCCCGATCACCATCCCCTTCGACATGGTCGTCCACGCAATCGGCATGGATCCGAACGTCGACAACATGCTGCTTTCCAGCATCTTCGGCGTCGAACTGCATCACTGGGGCTATATCAAGCGGCAGAACAATTACGGCGTCGTCGGCGCCACCAACCGCGACGGCGTGTTCGTTGCAGGCGCCGCGACCGGCCCTGAAACGATCGACGATTCCATCGCGCAAGGGACTGCGGCCGCCATGTCATTGCTGGCATCGCTCGGTCCGCATCTGGAGGCAGCCGAGTAATCCTGTGACGACGCCCGGCGCCCTTCACCCCTACAACCCCGGCGAAGACGAGCTGGGCATCAGACTCGACCTGAGCGGGGAAGCGCTGAAGGCTGCGCTGGCAGGATTGCTGGCGGGCGGAGAACGCCACGGCGGCATCGAACAGGTCGTCGAGGCGATGAAGATGAAGGCATCGCTTTTTGCGGACGCCTTTGCCGATCAGGGCCGCGATCTCACCCCCGAACAGTTCCTCAAGCTGTGCATGTTCATGCCGACAGTCCGCCGCCGCGTGACCGAATATACCGAAGGCGAGCAATTCGTGACCCTGCGGGACGCGCTGGTCGAATTGCAGGAAAAGACCGCGGTCGATTTCAAGGTCGATCGCTTCCAGCAGCATTTTCCCAAGGGTCGCAAGCACCGCTGGATACGCGACCTCGCCGCCGAAGTGCTGCATAATTCGAACATGGAGCTCTATCCGCTCATGACCCGCTGGGTCTGGGACCGGAAGGCCAATTCGGGCGTACTCCGCGAAATCTGGTTCGGCCCCGATGTCGACAACACCGTCATCGACGCACCCGACAATTACGGGATGTACCTGAAACTGCGCGAGGAGCTGTCGGGATACCTGACCGACAACGGCATTTTCCGCGACGTCCCCTTCTATGTCGACCTGCTGTGCGCGCAGGTTTACGCGGGCTATATCAGCTCGCAGGGCAGCGCCTTCCTCAAGGCCGACTTCGCATCCGAGCAGGACAGCTTCCTGTTCGTCCTTCGCCTCGTCGGGCTGGACGGAGTTCCGGCCAAGACGCGCGAACGCGACGATGCTTGCGACGACGATCTCGACCTGTCCGAAATCATGACCACCTCGCGCCTGCTGGGGAACGCCTGAGATGCCCATCCACGAAAAGAGCCTGATCCGTCCGGAAAACCTTTCGACCCACGAGAACCTGGTGATCGACGGCATCGACGTTTCGGGCGACTGGTCGACCTTCATCCGCAGCCGCGTCGTCAACGACTACAACGAAGATTTGCAGGACGAGATCGCCGCCCTGCCCGGCGGCGAGTACATCCACCGCTGCTGGCAGTGCGGATCGTGCACCAACAGCTGCACGGTGAACGCCGAAAATCCCGACTTCAACCCGCGCTACTGGATCTACCTGATCCGCATGGGGATGGAGAGCGAGCTTCTGCGCGACAAGGACATCATCTGGCAGTGCGTCAGCTGCAACAAGTGCACCAGCGCCTGTCCGCGCGACGTCGTGCCCGAAGGAGTAATGAAGGCGACCGCGCACTGGCTGGAAATGAAGGGGCATACGCCCAAGTCGCCGTCGCTCATCTTCGACGAGATCTTCACCGACCAGATCATCGAGCATGGCAAGATCGAGGACGGCCAGGTCCTCGTCGAATTCATGAAGAAGACCGACCAGCCGCTGTTCCAGGACTGGTTCGTCGAAATGGTCAAGAACATGGTCAAGGGCTTCCCGGTCTTCGCGCTGATGAAGATGGGCTGGTCTGCCGTCTTCCACCCGAAGACGAGCGACTGGTCGAAGGCGAGCGCCGCGATCAAGGAACACATCGAGGAAGAAAAGGCCAAGCAGCACCAGGCGCTGGGCCTCGAAGCCGCGGAATAGGACGAGGGAATGCAGGACAACCGTAAAGAGCGTTACAAGAAGGTCGCCTACTACCCGGGTTGCGCGCTCGAGGGGACAGGCCAGCCCTACGATATTTCCACGCGCGCCGTGGGCAAGAAGCTGGGCCTGCAGCTGGAAGACGTAAAGGACTGGAACTGCTGCGGCGCGATGGAGGTCAAGAACATCGACCCCGAGATCCAGACCTACCTGTCGAGCCGGGTGATGAGCCAGGCCAAGCACAAGAACAAGGCCGATGTGGTGATGGCCCCGTGCAACGGCTGCTATCACAATCTCAAGAAGGCCGAGTACGATATCGCCAACAAGCCGAAGTCGAAGGAAACGGTCGAGAAGATTTCGGCCAAGGCCGGGCACGAGGCCTATCACGAAGGCGAGATCGAGACGATCCACGCGCTCGACTGGATCAAGTTCGGCTTTGGCGAAGAAGAGCTGAAAGCCAAGATCAAGGGCGGACTGAAGGGCCTGAAGGTCGCCAATTATTATGGCTGCATGTACACCCGCCCGCGCCACATCTTCCCCGAGAAGGACAAGGGCGGCGACAGCGAAAGCACCAAGAACCCGCATTACATGGATGACCTGCTCGCCGTGGCAGGTGCCGAATGCGTCGACTTCCCGCTCAAGACCGCCTGCTGCGGCGGCGCGCACACATTGTCGGACAGCGACATGTCGACCAAGCTGGTGCTCAATATTCTCGAAGCGGCCGAAGCTTCGGGCGCTGAAGTGATCGCCACCGAATGCCCGACCTGCCATTCGGGTCTCGAGATGCACCAGATCCGTGCATTGAAGCGCCTGTCGAAGGATACGAACGTGAAGATCGTCTACTTCACCCAGCTCCTCGGCCTTGCGATGGGCCTCAGCCCGCGCAAGCTCGGCATCCATGCCAATGTCTCGCAGTCGATCCCATTCCTCAAAGAACGCGGGATCGCCTGATCATGGAAACAACGGCAAGGAGCGTTTCGGACATCGAGCAATGGCTCGATTCAGGCGCCCGCGCCGAAGCCAACCATGCGCATGCAGCAGAGCTGCTCGCATCGGGCGAGGAAGTTCTCGAAAACTGGCTGGTCGCACACGGCAAGATTCCGACCAACGAAACGCGCGAGGGATTTCGCCTGCTCGCCCTTCACCGCCAGGGTGCGCAAGGCGACCCCAGTTTCAACGCCTGCCGCGAAACCTGCCGCGAGCTGGCATATCACTATAACCTAGTCACCTCCGAAGGCGTCGATCACGATGTCAACGGGACGCTTGCAATGATGCGTCTGGTGACAAAACACCTTACCCTGTTTGTCGGAGGAAAATTGCAGGAAGCCGGAATTGGCGATTTCTGCTGTTCCTCCAGGTCCATTCGGACGAAGCCGACCGAGCTTGCTCAATAAGTGGGAGCGTAAAATGCCAAACGTACGTGGATGCCACCTTCCCGACGAACTTCTTTATGACGTCGACAACCACATCTGGGTGTCGGAAGAAGGCGACGGCAATATCAAGATCGGCATGACGATGGTTGCAACGGCGCTTGCCGGTGAACTAGTCGCCTTCACGCCGAAGAAGCCGGGCAAGGCGATCAAGCCGGGGAAAAGCTGCGCCATCGTCGAGAGCGGGAAGTGGGTTGGCCCAGCCAAAACGCTGGCCGGAGGAGAGATCGTTGCCGTCAATGAAGCACTTGTTGCGCAGCCGAACCTTGCAAATGCCGACCCATATGCCAATTGGATGGTGATTTTGGCGCCGGAGGACTGGGCTGACGCGAAAGCGCAGCTTACCCCGGGTACCGAAGTTGCCGGGCCTTACGAGGCCAAGATGGCGGAAGATGGTTTCGAAGGCTGCGGCTAACGCGCGGCAAAGGAGTGCAAAAGTGGACCTGCCCCTGGATCAAATGCAGGCGAATGCGGCGCGCGCAACGTCACTGCTCAAATCCATGGCGAATGAATCTCGACTGATGATTCTATGCCAGCTCTCCGAAAAGGAAATGACCGTCGGCGAACTGACCGAAAAGGTCCCGCTTTCGCAATCGGCCCTCTCGCAGCACCTCGGCATCCTGCGCCGCGAGAAGCTGGTGAAAACCCGCCGGCAGTCGCAATTTGTCTGGTATTCGCTCGCAAGTGGCGATGCGCGTTCGCTGATCGGTTCGCTCTACGAAATCTTCTGCGCCAATTGCGACCCCGACAAGCAGGATTGCGACTGATAGCCGCTGCCACTGCCCCTAGAGGCAGTGGATCAGAACCTTGATCCGTTCTTCGTGAAACGCCTTCCATGCATCGAGGACGGCATCGCCGCCGCCCTCCCCCTTCGCCACGTCGAAGATTGCGGCGATCAGCGGTAGCAACACCTGCTTGATCTCGCCCGTGCGCAAATCGCCGGGGGTCCACCCGATATATAGCGCGTCTTTCTGGAGGGTCTCCGAATCCTGCGCTTCCTGAGCCATTCCCCAGAGGCGATCGATGCGGGCGAGGTCTTCCTTCGCCAGATGTGCCTGAAAATAGCTTTCGCTGTTGCTTGCGATGTTCGAAAGATAGTCGTGCAGGATCACAGCCGAGCCTCCTCCCTTTCCGTGCCGATATCGGGCACCGACGCAATGGCAGTCTCGGCGGCAGGTCCGGCGAGTTCCTCGAACGCGTCATATTGCGACAGGTAAACCTTGCCCGACAGGTCGTGCAGCAGGTGCGAACGCTCCAGCCGGTCCATCACTGGTCCCTTCACCTCCGACAGGTGCAGGCGAACATGCGCATCGGCGAGGCGGCGGTTGAGCGATTCCAGCACCTCAAGCCCCGAAGCATCGATCCCGTTCACAGCCGAACACATCAGCACGAGATCTTTCAGGTCAGGGCGCCGTGCAACTTCGGCAAGGACGAATTCCTCCAGCCAGCGCGAGTTGAGATAGGTCAGCGTTTCATCGACGCGGATGGTCAGAAGATGCGGGACCGTCAGCACAGCGTGCCTCCGCACATTGCGAAAATGCTCGGTTCCTGGAACCTGCCCCACGATTGCCGCATGTGGCCGCGAAGAGTGCCAGACGAACAACGCCAGGCTCAGCGCGACGCCGGTCAGCACACCGGTCTCCACCCCATCCACCAGCGTAACCAGGATCGTCGCGGTGATCGCGATGAAGTCACGCTTGGAATAGGACCACAGTTCCAGCGGCTTGCGCAGATCGACCAGGCTAAGCACCGCGACGATAATGGTTGCAGAAAGCGTTGCGAGCGGCAGGAAAAACAGCAGCGGCGTCAGGAAAAGCGAGGCGATGCCGATCCCGATCGCGGTGAATGCGCCAGCAGCCGGAGTCTCGGCCCCCGCATCGAAATTGACGACCGAGCGCGAGAAACCGCCCGTCACCGGAAACCCGCCCGACACGGCAGAAGCAACATTCGAAGCGCCGAGAGCGACCAGTTCCTGGTCTGGCGCGATGTTCTGGCGCCGTTTCGCAGCCAGCGTCTGGGCAACCGAAACCGACTCTACGAAACCGATGATGGAAATGAAGATCGCCCCAACCAGAAGGTCCGACCACAATGCCGGGGTGAACGCCGGAAGGGCGATCGGCGGCAGGCCGACTGGGATCTCTCCCACGGTCTTCACGCCCTTGTCGGCCAGGCCGAAAACGGTAACGGCGGCGGTCGTCGCGATGATCGCCAGGACCGGGCCGGCCTTTGCCAGCAGGTCCGCCATGCGCGCACCGAGCCCCATCCTGGCCAGCAGAGGTTTTGCCCCCTTCCGGACCCAGAACAGGAAAGCCATAGCTGCTATGCCGATAGCCAGTGTGTAGGGGTTGGTTTCTCCGATATGCGCGAACAGTGCGCGGGCGATCTCGATCAAATTGTCGCCGCCTGAAGGGATGCCGAGGATGTGCTTGAGCTGGCTAGCGGCGATAATGATCCCGCTCGCGGTGATGAAACCGCTGACCACCGGGTGCGACAGCAAGTTCGCAAGGAAACCGAGGCGGAATAGGCCCATCGCAAGAAGGATCAGGCCAGACAGAAGCGCCAGCGCGATCGCAGCGGCAAGGTACTCCGGCGAACCCGCGACAGCGATGTTCCCCGCCGCCGCTGCTGTCATCAGCGACACCACCGCAACCGGCCCTACCGACAGCGTGCGACTGGTCCCGAATACCGCATAGGCGATCAGCGGCAGGATCGACGCGTAAAGTCCGACAACCGGCGGAAGACCTGCCAGAAGGGCATAGGCCAGGCTTTGCGGGATCAGCATGATCGTCACGATCAATGCGGCGACGAGATCGCTTGTCAGTATGCTGGAGTTGTATTCCCTGCCCCATCCGAGGATGGGAAAGAAGCGCGACAGGCCGCCCAGATTTACGAGCGGCCTGCGATGCTTTCTACCGCTATCTGCTACGCCTGTGTCGCTCTGTGTCACTTTAGGCCACCTTTGGGCGAAGCCGGTCGCGCGTCAGAGACGATGGCGCAGAGGCTCCAGGTCGTAACCCGCAGCAGCGGCGCATTTCAGCCGCTCGTCTTCCGATTTGCCCTCGGGATTAGATAGCGCCCAGAGCACCGTCGCCCGCTTGCCCGAGCCGCAATATGCGAAGGCTTCACCGCCGCAATCGCGCAGAATCTTGCCCTGCTCCGCAACCGCCTCGGGTGAGACATTGTCGGGCGTAATCGGGTTGTGGTGAAAGGCAATCCCATGCTTTTCCGCTTCCGCACGGATCTCGTCCGCGCAAGGCTGGTCGGGGCTTTCGCCGTCGGGCCTGTTGCAGATGATCGTCTTGACCCCTGCCTCGCCAAGAGCGGCAACGTCAGCAGGCCTTATCTGTCCGGAAACACTCAGTTTTTCACTAATCGTCTTGCGATCCATGGTTTGCCTTTCACACTTATTTCGGGGTCAGATCAGCCCTTGCCGCAGGTGTTGACACCGATCACTCGGTAAAGCGGGCAGAAGCCGATCAGACTGGTGAGGAGGAATACGGCAGCCACGATGTAGGCACCGGTCGCCAGTCCTCCTGCGAGCGCGCCGGTATAGGCGAGATAAGCGAGTACCAGCGCCACGATGATACGGAGCGTGCGATCCAGTGTTCCCATGTTCTTACCCATTGTACTTCCTCCTTGCTGCCAGAGTTATGATGCCGGATCAGACAGCATTCACCGGTATCTTGATGTAGCTGACGCCATTGTCCTCGGGCTGCGGCAGGCGGCCGCCGCGGATGTTCACCTGCACCGAAGGCATGATCAGTTGCGGCATGGCAAGCGTCTCGTCCCGCTTGGTCCGCATCTCGACGAATTCGTCCTCGGTCACGCCGTCACGGACATGCACGTTTCCGGCGCGCTGCTGGCCGACAGTCGTTTCCCAGGCGTATTCGTCACGTCCCGGAGCCTTGTAATCATGGCAAAGGAACAGACGTGTTTCCTCGGGTAATTCGAGCAGGCGCCGGATAGAGCGATAGAGCTCGCGCGCATCACCGCCCGGGAAATCGGCCCTCGCCGTTCCGAAGTCCGGCATGAACATCGTGTCGCCCACGAAGGCTGCATCGCCTACGATGAAGGCCATGTCAGCAGGCGTATGCCCGGGGACGTGGAGAGCGATGCCTTCGAGCGCGCCGATCCGGAAGGTTTCACCATCGTCGAACAGGTGATCGAACTGCGATCCGTCGCGCTGGAACTCGGTGCCAGCGTTGAACAGCTTGCCGAAGACATTCTGCACCTTGATGATGTCGCGGCCGATGGCGAGCTTGCCGCCGAGCTTTTCCTGCAGATAAGGCGCTGCAGAAATATGGTCGGCATGGGCGTGGGTTTCGATCAGCCAGGTTACTGTCAGATCGTTTTCGCGAACGTATTCGACAATCAGGTCCGCAGACCCGTTGGACGTGCGCCCGGAAGCCGCCTCGTAATCGAGAACTGAATCGATGATCGCGGCTTCCTTCGTCGCCGGATCATGCACGACATAACTGATCGTGTTGGTCGCCTCGTCGAAAAAACCGGCGATCGAGGGACGCTTTGACTGGTCGGCAATTGCATGTTCGATTTGCTGGCGAGCGGCGTCGAGCGCCTTCTGCGCGTCACTCATCTCTCACTCCTGCATCAATTTATGGTCTTATGTATATAATATAGGAATGTGCTTTTATATCCCAAAGTCAAGAGCGCCCGGTCAAAGCACTCACTATCTCGAAGGCATCCGTCATTTCGGATTGGCGGAAACCTGCGATTTTCGTGCAAGCACTTCGAGATTTTCGCTTATTGTGATCGCGAAAATCTCCGACTGACAATAGGTTTGAATAAGTTGCGAAAGATCAGGCCGCTTTGACAATCGCACGCTTGCTTGCCCTCTCTATCAACGATTTAAATGATCGGGCTCTGCGCCTTACCCAGTGCGATCGTGGATCGCCAACCAATGCTTTTCGATTTTTGATAGTATCGAAGCATGTAATTGTCTTGCACGGCGCAAGATGCTGGTCTAGCTTTGGCTGACGATGCCCGAAACCAATCCGTTCCAAGGCGAAATTCGCCCGCTTCACATCGGCGACATAGTCCCGAGATTTGCCGCTCGCAGCACGCAAGGCCCGATCGATCTGGGCGATTACGACGACCAATGGGTTGTCCTTTTCGCGCACCCGGCAGACTTCACCCCTGTCTGCACCAGCGAATTCATTGCCTTGGCACAGGCGGCTGACGAATTTGCTGCACTCGATTGCGCACTGATGGGCATTTCGGTGGATAGTCTGTTCTCGCACCTGGCCTGGATCCGGATGATCCACGAGATGTCGGACGTCAAAGTGGAATTCCCGCTGATCGAAGATCCCACGATGGAAATCGCGCGCGCTTACGGAATGATCGGCGATGATGCCAATGACGCGACGACCGTCCGTTCGACCTACTTTATCGCACCAGGCGGCATCCTGCGCGCATCGGTGACCTATCCGCCAAACGTCGGGCGCTCCATCCCCGAGATGCTGCGTCTGTTACGCGCACTCCAGCAGGCCGACAGCGAGAACGCCCTTGTTCCCGCCGACTGGCAGGTTGGTGACGATCTTCTGAGGATGCCCGAGGAAACCTCCGCCAATCTCTTCAAGCAGGCGAATGCGACCGATTGGTTTTATTCAAAGCTTGGAAGCAAGGGGCGTCGCAATGATTGATCGCGATTTCGATGCCAGCGCCGAGGTGCTGCGCGCGATCGCCCATCCGGTGCGGTTGCAAATCCTTTGCGCGATCAAGGACGAGCCGCATGCCGTCAGCGAGATCGAGGAAATGACCGGGATCGCCCAGCCGGGCCTGTCCCAACAACTCGCAATCCTGCGCAAGGCCGACTTGGTGTCGACCCGCCGCGACGGGAAGAAGATCTATTACCGTGTCGACAGCGACCAGATGCTTGGCGCGAGTGACCTGCTCGATGCATTGGCCGGTTCGACCGACCAGAGACGCCGCGACCGACAAACTGCGCGCAAGCACAGCGGCGGTGGTGCAGCGACCTTCGCGCGCATTCTAGGACGCAGCGGAAACTAACCGCCCAGAGCGGAATTCACCCAGGAAACGATTGCGTGTGGCGGCATCGCACCTGCAGTGCGGGCCACTTCCCTACCCTGCCGGAAGACCGCCAGTGTCGGAATCGACTGGATGCGGTGAGCCGCACCAGCACCCTGCTCCGCATCGGTATCGACCTTCAGCAGCAAAGCCTTGCCAGCAAGCTGTTTGGCTGCCTGCGCATAGGCCGGAGCCATCGTCCTGCAGGGCCCGCACCACGGCGCCCAGAAGTCGACCACGACCGGAACACTCGATTTTGCGACCGTCTTTGCCAGGGCGGCACCGCTAACCGAAGGCGGATCGCCCGGAAACAGTTCAGCCTTGCACTTGCCGCAGCGCGGACCATCGGCAAGCCGTTCCGAAGGTACACGGTTGAGCGCCAGGCAGTTCGGGCAAACCAAAGTCTCTGCCATCGAATTATTCCTCTCGTTCCTGCCCCGCCGGTCCGAACAAAGTGAGCGGCCGCTCGTCATCGCGCAACACGATGTAGATCGCCGGAATGACGAGCACTGTCAGCAGCGTAGAGCTGGCAAGCCCGAACAGCAACGAGATCGCAAGGCCCTGGAAAATGGGATCGGTCAGGATCACGGCCGCCCCGATCATCGCTGCCGCTGCCGTCAGGACGATCGGTTTGAACCGGATCATGCCCGCTTCCAACAGCGTATCGCGCAGGCTCTTGTCCGCGCTTCTCGCATGGCGGATGAAGTCCACCAGCAAGATCGAATTGCGAACGATGATCCCTGCAAGCGCGATGAAACCGATCATGCTGGTCGCGGTGAACGGGGCCTGGAACAGCATATGTCCGATAACGATTCCGACCAGCGTGAGCGGGATCGGCGTCAGGATGACCAGCGGGATCTTGAAGTTGCGGAACTGGCCGACGACAAGGACATAAATCCCGAGCAAGGCCACCATGAATGCAGCGCCCATGTCCCGGAAGGTCACCCAGGTGATCTCCCATTCACCGTCCCACAGCATCGACGTGCCCAGCTCGTTTTCGGGTTGTCCGTTAAAGCGGATTTCCGGTTGCTGAAGGCCGGCGCCCGCCCAGTCGAAGTTCTCGACCGCCTGATCCACCTCGAACATCCCGTAGATCGGAGCCTCGTACCGCCCTGCCAACTCGGCAGTCACCATTGCTGCCCCGCGGCCGTCGCGGCGGAAAATCGATTGCCCTCCTTCGGTGTAGGAGACATCGACGACCTGATCGAGGCGAATGAGTTGCGGGCCCATCGGTCCTTGAGACACCGCGACCGGGGTAGCGCCCAAGGAGCTGCTCCAGCTGCGCTGCGACTGGTCCAGACCAATCTGGATCGGTAGCGGCGGACGACTGAGGCCCTGCGGGGAGTAACCGACGCGTTGATCGCCGAGCAGGGCCCCGATGCTGTCAAAAATCTGGCGTTCGGAAAGGCCGTAATAATCGATGCGGTCCCTATCGGGCACCAGGCGCAACTGCGGGACCGGCTGACCGAAGCTGTTGTCGACGTCGACGATGAACGGGACATCACGGAAGATCTTTTCGACCTGCTCTGCCGTGGCGCGGCGCGTCGCTTCGTCCGGGCCGTATATTTCGGCGAGCAAGGTGGCCATCACCGGCGGGCCGGGAGGGGTTTCGACGACCTTGATCGATCCGCCCTGCGGAAGGGTGATACCGGCCAGCCTTTCGCGAAGGTCGACTGCGACTTCGTGGCTCGAACGCGACCGTTCGCCCTTTTCCGAAAGCGTGACCATCAGGTCGCCCATCCAGGGCTTCGAACGCAGGAAATAGTGCCTGACGAGGCCGTTGAAATTGAATGGGGCGCTGGTGCCGACATAGGCTTCCATCGATTCGACTTCGGGCAATTTCCGCGTCACCGCCGCGGCCTGTTCAAGCACGCCGGATGTCGTTTCGAGACTGGTTCCTTCCGGCAGGTCCACGACGAGCTGGACTTCCGACTTGTTGTCGAACGGCAGCAGTTTGACCGTCACCGCCTTGAAGTAGAACATCGAGCAGGCGAGCAATGTCGCAATGCCTACGGCGACCAGGAAATTGCGCGCCGACTTTCTGTCGCGAATGATGCGCGACGCGACCCGGCCATACAATTCGCCCAGCTTGCCCCCATGGGCATCGTCATGACCATGTGCCAAAGTCCTTCGCGCAAAGCGGATCATCAGCCACGGCGCGATGATAACAGCAACGAAGAAGCTGAACACCATTGCAGCGCTCGCGTTGATCGGGATCGGCGCCATGTATGGCCCCATCAGGCCCGAAACGAACAACATCGGCAACAAGGCGGCAACGACCGTCAATGTAGCAACGATCGTCGGGTTGCCGACCTCTGCCACGGCCTCGATCGCCGCAGTCTGCCGGTCCCGGCCATCATTCATTCCCCAGTGGCGCGCGATATTTTCGATCATGACGATTGCATCGTCGACGAGGATGCCGATCGAAAAGATGAGCGCGAACAGGCTGACGCGGTTGATGGTGAAGCCCATGATGTTGGATGCGAACATCGTCAGCAGGATGGTTGTCGGAATGACGATGGCCGTCACGCCGGCTTCCCTCCACCCGATCGCGAAACCGATCAGGATGACGATGGAAACCGTGGCGAGCGCGAGGTGGAACAGCAACTCGTTCGCTTTTTCATTGGCGGTTTCCCCGTAGTTGCGGGTGACATCGACCGAAACACCCTGCGGAATCAGGACGCCCTTCAGCCCCTCTACCCGCTCGACCACGGCATCCGAGACATTCACGGCGTTAGCGCCTGCCCGTTTCGCGACCGCGAGGCTGACTGCAGGGGTCATCATCCAATTGCCGCTTTCGTCCTGCCGCGACCAGCGCCAGGCGCGGGCCTGCTTCTGCGTGGGCTCTTCGGTAACGGTCGCAACATCGCTGAGATAGACTGGTGCACCTGTAACCGCGCGCACCTGCAGGCTGCGCACATCGTCAGCGCCAGTCAGGTTTTTTCCGGCAACCACAGTCGCTGCGAGCCCGTTCTCGCGCACGGTCCCAACGGGGAAAGTACGGTTGGACTGGGTCGCAGCCTCGATCACATTGCCCAAAGGTACTTGCTTTGCCGCAAGTTTCGCGGGGTCGGGAACGACGCGGATCGCCTGTTCCTGACCGCCCACGATGAAGGTAAGTCCAACGTCATCGACCTTGGCAATCTCGGTCCTCAACCGATCGGCCAGCTCATAGAGCGACTGGTCGTTCCATTCGCCTGGAGCATCCGGTTCCGGGCTGAGTGTCAGGACGACAATCGGCACGTCGTTGATGCCCCGCACGGTGACATGCGGCGGCGGAATACCGACGGGGATACGGTCCATGTTGGCCTGGATTTTTTCGTGGATGCGCGTTGCGGCATCCTCGGCATCCGATCCGACCTTGAACCGGGCAGTGACCATCACGCCGTTGTCTTCGGCCTGCGTGTAAACATGTTCGACTTCGTCCACGCTTTTAACGATAGTTTCGAGCGGCTTGGCCACCACCTCCACCGCATCGCTTGCCGAAAGTCCGGGGGCCGCGACCTGGATATCGACCATCGGCACGCTGATTTGCGGTTCTTCCTCGCGCGGGATTGTCATCGTAGCGATCAGGCCGACGAGGATGGATGCCAGAAGCATCAGCGGCGTAAGAGGCGAATTGATCGTCGCCCGAGTCAGCTTTCCGGATATGCCCAGGCTCATCACGATGCCTTGGCTGGGAGTACGAGAACGTCGCCGGCAGAAACGCCCGAAAGGATTTCGACCTTGCCGGCCTCGCTCGAGGGCGAGGCCTGCACGGGGACCAATGCTGCGGTGTCAGAAGCGGTCCTGACGGTGACATAATCGACCCCGAAACGGGTCACGATATAGTTGGCCGGCACGAGAAGCGCGGACTTGGTCCCGCTTTCGACTTCGGCCGAGAGACGGCGCCCGATCAGTCCTGTGTCGATGCCCGAAACCGTTGCATCGGCACGGACCTGTCCGGCGACGACCGATGGATAAACCCGCGAAATCGAGCCGGTCAAAATCTCCTCGCCCTCGCCGGTCACACGGACTGTGCTACCGGGGCGCAGATCCGAGGCTAGCGATTCCGGCAGGTCCATCCGCAATACGACGGGACCGGAGGTGATCGTCGCAATGGGCATGCCGGGTGCAACCGCAGACCCGGCGGGAATATCAGCCATCAGTACTCGGCCAGTCGCGGGGGCGAGAACCAGGCCCTGCCCAGCAACCGCCTGAACCGCCTGCTGTTGCGCGCGGGCGGCAGCGGCAGCTGCCTGAGCCTGCTGGAGGCGCGCCTTTGCGTAAACGCCGTTGTCGTAGAGATAGCGTACCCGCGCCAGTTCCTGCTCGGCCTGAACAGCTTGCGCACCAAGTGCTGCCGACTGGTATCCGAGTTGGGAATCGACGATCCGACCGATCGCCTGCCCCTTCTTCACATAATCGCCTTCGCTGACCGAAAGCGAGGTCAGGATGCCGGGAATTCGGGCGGTCGCCTGCGCCTGGTCGACCGTCGCGACTTCGGCGCTGACGGAGGTCCATTGCGGAACCTCGACTTGCTTGAGAACGATTGCGGGGCCCTTGGCCGATACCTGCTCTGTGGTCGGCTCGGCAGCTTCGTCGTTGCATGCTGGCAGGGCCAGCGAAAGGACCACGGCGGTCAATACCGGTGCAACCAGCCTCCCTCGTCTGCTCATCCCTCGTTCGGTCATCATTGTCATCTCTCCACGGGCAGCCCGGCCCGGCCCCATGCGCCCATCCCTCCGGCAAGGTGGGTGTCGACAGGCACATCGCCGCACATCCGCAGCGCCTTGGCCGATCGGACCCCGCCGGCACAATTGAGCACGATCGTCTTGTCACCGGCATCCGGCAACTGCTCGGGCGAAAAGCGCGAAAGCGGCAGGTTGATCGCGCCCGGCACGTGGCCGCCGGCAAACTCGCCCGGTTCGCGCACGTCGACGACGATTGCCTTGCGGTCGGCGACCAGGTCGTAAAGCTCGCCAGGGGTCATTTCCTGTATCGGTTTGCGTTTGCCGAAGCCAAACATTCGAAGTCCTTTCGATTATTGACTTGCGAATATCGTGTATGTGTAATATTCGTCAAGGACCAAATGAGGAAGGGAAAGAGATGTCGTTACCGCATATCGTCGTGCTGGGCGCCGGACTCGGCGGCACGATCGCAGCCTACGAAATTCGCGGCGCCACCAAGGGCAAGGCACGCGTCACGGTAGTGAACAAGGGCGAAGACTATTGGTTCGTGCCCTCGAATCCTTGGGTAGCGGTAGGCTGGCGAGAGCCGGAGGCGATCAAGGTCCACCTCCCCCCTGTCATGGCGAAGCACGGTATCGAGTACAGCGGCGTCGGCGCAAAGAAGGTCGATCCGTCCAATAACCGAATCGAGTTGAACGATGACTCGCATATCGAATATGATTATCTGGTAATTGCAACCGGTCCGGACCTTGCCTTTGACGAGATCGAAGGCTTCGGCCCCGGCCGACACACAGTCTCCATCTGCGAAACGGCGCATGCCGCGGAAGCCTACGAGAAATTCGAGGAACTTTGCGCCAATCCCCGCCCGATCGTGGTCGGCGCCGCTCAGGGCGCCTCGTGCTACGGCCCTGCATACGAAATGGCTATGGTGCTCGACACCGAACTGAAGCGCCGCAAGATCCGCGACAAGATACCGATGACCTTCGTCACGCCGGAGCCTTATGTCGGCCACCTCGGCCTCGACGGGGTCGGCGACACCAAGGGCCTTCTCGAATCCGAAATGCGCGATCGACACATCAAGTGGATCACGAACGCCAAGGTCGACAGCGTCGAGGATGGGCGGATCCACATCACCGAGGTGAACGAGGACGGTAGCGAGAAGAAGAAGCACGACCTCGATTTCGGCTGGGGCATGCTCATGCCGCCCTTCCGCGGTGTGCCCGCGCTGATGGGCTTGGAGGGGCTGGTCAATCCGCGCGGCTTCGTGATCGTCGACAAGCACCAGCGCAACCCGACCTATGCGAACGTGTTCGCCCTCGGCGTCTGCATCGCCATCGCACCGACCGGGCCGACTCCGATCCCCGTCGGCGTTCCGAAAACGGGCTTCATGATCGAAAGCATGGTCACCGCAATCGCAGAGAATCTGAAGGAAATCCTCGGCGGACAGGAACCCACGCATGAAGCGACGTGGAACGCGATCTGCCTTGCCGACTTTGGCGATGGCGGCGTGGCATTCGTCGCCCAACCGCAAATCCCGCCGCGGAACACCAATTGGGCTTCCGACGGGAAATGGGTCCATCTCGCCAAGATCGGGTTCGAAAAATACTTCCTGCGCAAGGTTCGCAAAGGAGAGAGCGAACCCTTCTACGAAAAGCTCGCCCTCCATGTGCTGGGCATCAAGAAAATGAAAATGTGACCGGAGCCAATCCATGAACCTCGATCGTGCAGTCCTGGCCTTCGCAGGCCTGGTGGTGACACTCAGCGCAATCCTGTCTGTTACCGTGAACCCGTGGTGGATCGCGCTGACGATCTTTGCGGGCGTCAATATGCTCCAATCCAGCTTCACCGGCTTTTGCCCGGCGGCGATAATCTTCCGCAAGCTGGGCGTGGCAGAAGGCTGCGCGTTTCGTTGAGAGATAGAATGCGGAAACTCGTAACTGTTTCAGGCGCGCTTGCAGCTGCAATCGTCGCGGCGCCTCTCAGCGCCGAAACGCTCGACGAAACGATTGCGCTCGCAGTCAAGCATTCTCCCGCGCTGGAGGCAGCACGCGCACGCGAAGATGCTGCCGATGCTGCCGTGCGTCAGGCGAGTGCCGAACGTAGCCCTAGCGCAAGCGTGCAGGGCCAGTTGGGATATGGCCGCATCGACCCGCAGGGTTTCTTCGGGCTTATGGCGGACAATGTAACACCGCGCGTTGTACAGGTCGGTGCGGAATGGCCAATTTTCACCGGCGGCCGCATCGATGCTGCGATCGACCAGGCCCAGGGCAGCGCTGAAATCGCGCGGATCGGCACGCAGGCGGCCATGCTCGACCTGCGGCTCCAGGTAATTGCAGGATACACTCAGGCACTCGCAGCCAAGCAGGAGGTCGCAAGCTATACTGCCATGACCGGGATGCTGACCGAAGTTCTTCGCCAGTCGCACCTGATGTTCAAGGTCGGCGCAGCGACCTCCACCGATGTCAGCCAGGCCGAGGCGCGCCTTGCAGAGGCAGAGGCCGGACTTGCGGGAGCGCAAGGCACTCTTGCCGAGGCTGAAGCCCGTCTGTCGCAGCTTGCAGGGCGATCCATTTCCGTCGACGCCGAGCTACCCCCTCCCCCGCCCGTACCTGCATCGGCAGACCAGGCCGCAGTGCTGGCGGTGGCCGACAATCCGCAACTGGCGCAGGCGCGCAAGGCGGCAGAAATCGCGGAGGCAGGGGTACGTGCGGCCAAGGCAGAGCGGATGCCGACCGTTGCCGCTTATGCAGAAGCGTCGACTGTCCGCGACCAGTTCTTTCCCGGATACAAGGCCGACAGCGGCAGTGTCGGCGTGCGCGGCCAGTGGAAGTTTTTCACCGGCGGCCGCGACAGCGCAAAACTCGACCGATCAGAGGCCGAGGCCCGCGCAGCTGCAGCCGATGCACGGCTCGCGCAGCAGAATATCGAGATCCAGGCCGTGAGGGCTTTCGAACAGGTGCAGGCTGCCCGCGCGATGCTGGTCGCGGCAGAGAAGCGTTCGAACGCTACCATAGAAGCGCTGCGCAGCACGCGTTTCGAGGTAAAGGCCGACGCGAAACCGCAGCTCGCATTGCTTGACGCGTCGAGAGAAGCGATCGAGGCAGAAACGGCTCGCATACGCGCTGCCGGAAACCTGCTTTCAGCCGCTTACGGACTGCGCAGCATCACCGGCATGGATCTCGGCGAGTAAGCGACGTTCGTCAGGTCCCTTCAGTCGCCGGCCCCACCGGGCACGAAGACTGCGTAAGAATTTTCGTCGCAGTGGCCGACGACCCATTTCTCGCCGACTTTCAGCCAGGCGTGGAACTCCCTCTCGCCTGATCCGTCCTGCCGGGTTCCGCAATAAAGTGCCGAGTTGATCCCGCGCCGCTTGAGCATCCGCCGGGCCGCAATCGCCTGTGGCAGGCAAATGAAGATAGCTGGCGCAATCTGGGAAAAGCGCGCGATGGCTCTCCTCACCCGGTCGACGGTCGCTTTCGTTTCAGTCGAAATTTCGCGAGGGTCGGTCTGATCAGGTGCGGATTGTAGCGGATTCTGTGTCCAGCGTCGCGTTGGCCGTGACCGTACGATGATCGCGGCTGCGACCAGCTGCAACCCGGCCTCGAAGAACATGCCCCAGTCTGCGATAGGCATTTTCGATGCCGTGCGAATTTTGGAAGCAATCCCGGGCATGCAGCGCGTTTGAGCAGGTCCGGACAACCGCCGCAAGCAGTCGCGAGTACCCTGCCGGTTAAATTGCGCCCTTGGCCAATGCGTGGAGGAGCTTGCTCACTAGCCGGGGTGCATCTTCACCCGACGACCAATCGCGCAGGTCGCTGAAGCCATGAACCGTGGCGAGATAATACTGCGCGGCAATGCGGGGATCGCAATGCCTGACCGAACCATCGGCAATTCCATCCGAAATCATGCCGGCGACGCGGTTCACCAGCTGCGTCGATCGCGTGAACATATCCCGCCGAAGCTCGTCCGGCAGGATCTGATAGCTTCCGATGCGCAGCAGCGGTGCATCCGCAGTAAGCTGGTACATCGCAATCGCGGAGGTTGCAGTGGCCAGCGACGCACCTTGCGTCTCCTCGCTCCCGGCGAGATCGAAAGCCCTTTCGAAAACATCGAAACTGGCTTCGAAACAGGCGACCACGAGTTCCGACTTTGTCCGCAGATGGTGGTAGAAACTGCCCGAGCTCAGTCCCAGCTCTGCAGCTATCCGTTCGACCTTGGCGCCGTTGTGGCCGTAACGGTTGATGAGGCGTGTCGCCGCCTCGAGGAATGCTGTCCTTGCATCCTTTTGCCCGGCATCGAGTTCGAGTGACGGGATTTCGCCGGTCTCGCGAACGTCATCCAGGAAGCCATGATCAAAGAGATCGACAAGGTTGCGGCTGGTGCGCGCATAATCCTTCGGCGAGCATCCATATTGCCAGGCGGGCAGCCAGAAGATGTTGCTGGCCAGAATATTGCTCGCAAGCAATTGCTCTGCCCTTGATCGGCCAGGCTTACCGGCAGGGAAGAATCCGGCGATCGTCCGAACCGCCTTGTCGAGATTTTCCTCCAGCGGTTTTCGCGCCCCGTCGGCAATCGACGGAAGATCCGATAGCAGCGCCAGCTGCGTGCCGCCGGCGTTCTGGCGGGCAAATAGGGCGAACTGCGCGTCAATAAGAGCGGCCACCTTCGCACGTTCGTCCGCTTCCTGCGCCGCTTCTGCGACCGAGCGTTCAAGCCAGTTGATCGAACGCTCGAGGCAGGCTGCGACGAGAGCATCCTTCTTCGGGAAGTAATATCCGAGCGATGAGATATCGAGACCGACCTTGCTCGCGACATCTGCCAGTCGCAGCCCTTGCGCACCCTCGCTGTTCAAAAGGGCTGACGCGACATCGATGATGTCGTCCCTGCGGTCAGCAAAGCGCCGCGCCCTCTTCCCGGCGATCCCCATGCGGTCAACCTATTCCAAGTCCGAATTTTGCGCCAGTCGCATTTTTAGGAAATTGCCTATGCGCCAACATGTTCCCTTTTCTTTAGTGTTTTCAGTTATTTCTAAATTCATTTGACTCTCGCATCAGAATCCAAATACGCTCGACGTGGGAGAGGAAAACGAATGGCCAAAATTGCACTCGTCACCGGTGGCGGCTCGGGTATCGGAGCGGCCACTGCGCTCAAGCTGGCCGAAACCGGGTACAGGGTCTGCGTGGCGGACATCGACCGCGAGAGCGCAGAAAGGGTTGCTGCCGAATGCGGCAACGACGCCGAGGCAGTCGAATGCGATGTAACAGACGGTGATGCGGTTGCGGCCATGTTCGCCGAGGTGGCCCGATTGGGGCAATTATCGGCGCTGGTGAACAACGCAGGCGCCGGCGGTTCGCAGACAGGGATCCTCGAATTCGATCTGGAAGGCTGGAATTCCACCCTTCGACTGCTCCTGACATCTGCGGCACTTTGCACCCATCATGCGGCGAAAGCGATGAGCGATGGCGGGACGATTGTGAATGTAGCCTCGGTCGCATCGTTCGGGCCCGGCTATTCGCCGCTCGCCTATGCGGTGGCCAAGGCAGGCGTCCTGCAATTGACCAAGGTGACGGCAGCCGAGCTCGCCCATCGGGGGATCAGGGTGAATGCCGTTTGTCCGGGCATGATCCTCACCGGGATCTACACCGCCGGGTTCAAGGATTTTCCCGCTGCGGCACAGATGGTGGACGCGCATATGCGCAAACAGGCCCCGAAGGCGCAGCCCCTGCAAATCGCGGGGATCCCGGAACACATTGCCGACAACATCGCCCACCTGCTGAGCGACAAGGCTTCGTTCGTAACCGGCACCCACCTGATCGTCGATGGCGGGATGCTGGTCGGGCCACGCCACAGCTGGGATCCGGAAATCTGGGAGCAAAGGCAACAGGACAGGGAGGCGCTCTACGCGTCGGCCATGGCTGCTGCTGCAAACGGGAAATGACGCTGCCGCAAATGGCTGCGCGAGTGGGAGAGAGCAAATGGTGAAAACGAGATACCTGATAGGCGCCGCGACTATGGCAGTCACGGCCGGCATGGCAGCGCCAGCTGCGGCGCAAGATACCTCTGGCACGGCCACCGCAAACGCAGGCGCCGTAGCACCTTCCCAGGACCCGAATGTCATCATCGTGACCGCACAACGGCGCGAGGAAGACCTCCAGGACGTTCCTGTCGCTGTGACTGTATTCGGCGATGTCGACCGTGACCGACTGGGCATCGACACCATTCAGGACATGACCAATGTCACGCCGGGTCTCAGCTTCAACGCGCAGCTCGACAGGCTTTCCGTTCGCGGCGTCGGCCGCCTGACCAACATCATCGGGTCCGATCCTGGCGTCGCAGTCTATAATGACGGGCTCTACACCTCTTCCAATGCCGAAGCGTCGAAGAGTTCCATGTTCGTCCAGTCGGTCCAGATCCTGCGCGGGCCGCAGGGTACGCTGTTCGGTCGCAATTCCGTCGGCGGCGCGATCAACGTCATTTCGAAGCGCCCTGCCGATATCCTCGGCGGCGAATGGCGGCTTTCGGGTGACCGCTATGGCGGCCTGGTCGCCGAAGGCGTGCTGACGGGTCCGATTTCCGATGCGCTCAAGTTTCGTGCCTCGGTCCAGATGGGGCCGCGACCGATCGACGAAGCGTTCAAGAACATCGGCCCCGGTGACGATCAGGGATCGCTCAAACGGATGCTGTTCGAAGGGCAGCTTGAATATGACGCGGGCGATGCGTTCAACCTCTGGCTGAAATATTCGCACGCCGAGTGGGATCACGAACTGTATGGCCAGACCAATCTCGTCACCCCCTATTCGACCGCAGAAATCTTCCCGTCAGGCGCGCTGGTTCCGAATCCCGGCTACGGCTACACCGAAACCAATCCCGGCGTTGACGATCCCTGGACGATCAACCGCAATACTACCAACGAGGATACGCTCAGCCGCAACCACAACTTCGTGGCCAATATGCAGATCGCGCTGACAGACGATGTCCAGCTGAAATACGTCGGTGGCTATTCGCAATATCTCTACACGCTCTATACCGACCTCGATTATTCGTCGGCGACCTTGCGGGACGAGGCAGTCGGCTCCTTCTATGGCTCGTATTCCTACGACCCGACCTACATCCAGCGATATGTCGAGGATAAGAGCTATTATTCGAACGAGCTGACACTCTCGAATTCCGGTGCGGGCGCGCCATTCAACTGGGTGCTCGGCCTCTACCAGTATCACGAACGCTTCAAACAGCCGATTGACTGGTTCCAGGGTGGTGCGGGAACCGACGACATGGCCCTCGCGCTGGCAAACCCGGTGTGCGTCGACGCGGCATTCGGCATCCAGGCCTCCTGCGCGGAAAACCCGCTTCGCTCGTTCTATTCGGGCACGGGTGACCTTGAAATCGATAGTTACGCCGCTTTCGGGCAGGCGGACTTCATGGTGACGGACGCGCTGAAGATCACGGCAGGGCTGCGCTATTCTTCCGACAAGAAGAAGGGCAGCGAAACCTATCGTCTCGTGAACTACAATCCGGTGGGCTCGGCCTACTGCGTTCTGGAACCCTATGGCGTGATCGGTTTCGGTGGCTGCGGCCCCTTCACCGCCGCGCAGGATATCACGACCTATGTCCTTCAGGTGCCGGGATCGGGTCCGCAGGCACGCGAACTCAGTGGAACCTACGACGGTTGGTCGTGGCGCCTCGGGCTCGACTATGAGTTCAGCCCCGATGCCATGATCTACGCCAGCTACAATCGCGGCCTGAAGGCTGGCGGCTTCAACCTCGGCAACTTTGCGGCCCAGCCGGAAGTGAAGAACGAAAAGGTCGACGCGTTCGAGGTTGGCATCAAGACCCGGCCGATGCCGCGGACGACCCTGAACGTTACCGGCTTCTATTACGATTACCGCGACGCCCAGATTCCGATCTCTGTCCCGTTGAGCGCGGCGCTCGGCCTGAACACGACAAACTTCTTCAATATCGACAAGACACGCTCGCTCGGCCTCGAGGTCGAAACGTCATGGAACGTGACCGATCAGCTGGAGCTCACCGGAACATATTCCTATCTCGACTCCACCATCCAGAAGGCACCGCGCCTGTTCGACGATCCGAACCAGCCCGGCACGGTCCTGGTCGATCTGGAAGGCAAGCGTTCACCGACGACGTCGAAGCACAAGCTTTACCTCGCCGGACTGTACGACGTGCCGATCGGCGATGCACACCTGATGTTTGCTGCGAGCTATGCCTATCGCTCCAAGGCTTATTACGATGTTTTCAACTCGGTGACCGGCAAGGCGCCGGGTTGGGACCAGGTCGACGCCCGCGTCACCTATATCGATCCGACGGGCAAGCTGACGCTTATCGGCTATGTCCGCAATGTCTTCGACACCGTGGGGTATATCGGTGCCGCCGGAAATGGCGGCACCAGTGCACCGGGCTACGGCCAGCTATATTCCTACAACCCGCCGCGCCAGATCGGTGCGGAATTGCAGGTTCGCTTCTGATGGCGGGCCGGGCCGCATCCGGTTTTCCGGGTCGGCATGTGGCCCGGCATCCCAATCTTGTCTGCTCAAGGGTTTGGGCCGACCCCCTGCGGGATGAGGGACAACGGTTTCTCCACGCTGTTGCCCTCGCTCTGAGATCAGGCGGTCGGCCTCCCGGCCGATCTGGTGGGCCTTGCGATCATGGTCGCGCTAGTCCTCGATGCCTTCATCGTTCCGGTGATTGGTCATCTCTCCGACCAGACCAGATCGCGCTGGGGGCGGCGGCATCCCTGCACGTTTGCCGCCGCTATCCCCCTTGGCTTGAGCGACCTTTTGCAATGGAACCTGCCCACCGGCGCAGCGATGGCCCGGTGGAGGGCCTGACGATGAACTGATTGGATAAACGGGGGCGAACCGTCGACGACAAAGATCGATGACCTCAAGCAATGGCCGGTAGAAACCGGCGGGAGAGAGTAATGGCGAATGCACCAATGACGGCTGCACCAGCGCGCCTGCCGATCGGCGTAAAGATGTCGCACGGCATCGGATCCATGGCTAACGGATCGCTGCTTTACCTGCGATCGCTGATCCTGCTGTTCTATAGCCAGGTCGTGGGGCTCGATGCCGGACTCGTCGGCCTCGTGATGGGGGCATCCATCATAGTGGACGCCATGTGGGACCCGGCGATCGGACATTTCTCGGACAATCTCAGCAGCAAGCTGGGTCGCAGGCACCTGCTCATGTTCGCAGCGCCAGTCCCAGCTGCGATCCTGATAGCGATGTTCTGGAACCCGCCCGTGGGATGGAGCGATGCCGCTACGCTCGGCTGGTTCGCAGTAACCCTCTTGCTGCTGAACCTGACCTTTTCGTTCTTCGAGGTCCCGGCAACGGCACTGACCCCCGAACTCGCCCCCGGCTATCACGAACGCACCAACCTCGTCGCGTGGCGCTGGGTCCTGGGGACGCTCGGCGCACTGGCCAGCACCGTCATGGGCCTCGGCTATTTCCTGGCGCCGACGGAAGGGACGGTAGGGCAATTGATCCGGTCGGGTTACGGGCATCTGGGCATAGCGGTTGCGATTGTTTGCGTGATCGCGATGTTCATCAACGCCTGTGGCACGCGCCGCTACATCGGGCATCTTTACCAGCCGGAGGACCGGCATGTCCCGATGCTCGCCTCCCTGCACGAGGCATGGGCCACACTGCGCAATGGAAACATGGCAGTGGCAGTCGCGGCAGGGGCGCTGGCGGGAATAGGTTTCGGCATCAGGACTGTGCTCGAGGCCTATATTGCGACCTATATCTGGGCGCTTCCTGCGGCGGCCTTCATGTGGCTGGCACTGGCCAGCTTCATATCCGCTCCTTTCGGCGCGCTGATTGCCGGTATCACTGGGCGAAGGTTCGGCAAGAAAATTGCCTGCATGACCTTGTTCTTCATCGGCACGGCAATCGTGAACCTGCCGCTGCTTCTGCGCATGCTGGACCTCTTCCTGCCCAACGGTTCGCCGATGCTGTTGCCGGTGCTGGTGCTGTTCGCATTCTTTGGCGGCCTTCTGAACTATGGCGGCTTCATTCTCGTCAGCTCGATGATTGCGGACATCGTGGAAGAGGCGCAGGAACGAACAGGCCGGCGTTCGGAAGGGCTGATCACCGCTGCCGACCAGCTTATCCAGAAGGTTATCACGGCAATCGGCACCGCGCTGGGCGGCGCGATCCTAACGATGATCGCATTCCCGAGACAGGCGATCCCGGGACAGGTATCCCAAGTGACGCTGGATGCCCTCGGCTGGTGGTTTCTCGGCCTCGCCTCGATCCTTAGCTTCGCGTCGATCGCAACGTGGAAGTTCTATTCGATCGACCAGACTGCACACGAAGGGCGGCTCGCCACCTTCGGAATGAACAAGGTGAAAGCGACACCCCTATGAGCCATCTCGAACTCGAAGTCGCAGACGGAATCGCGCTGATCCGGTTCGACAACCCACCTCTCCAGGTGATGACGCCGCAGACGATGAACGAGCTCAATGCGATGCTCCCCCGCTTGCAGGAGAGCGATGTGAGGGCCGTAGTCTTCACCGGCAATGCGAAGTCGGGATATTTCATCCGGCACTTCTCGGTCGAGGAACTCGATGACAACACGCGTGGAGAGAATGCAGGCTGGGATCGCAGCATGGATGACGTGCTGTGGGACATCGAGCACCTGCCTGTCCCGGTCATTGCTGCGATAGAGGGCTCAGCCTGGGGTGGTGGCCTGGAATTCGCGCTCGCCTGCGACATTCGGGTGGCAAAGGACGGCGACTGGCGTTTCGGCCTTCCCGAAGTTTCTGTCGGCATCCTTCCCGGTGGCGGCGGAACCCAGCGACTGACCGAGGTGGTCGGGCGCGGGAAAGCATTGGAAATGATGCTTCGGCCAACGCTGGTCGACGCGGCCGAGGCATTCAGGCTCGGGATCTTCGAACAACTGGTGGAACGTGACAGCAGCGACAGCGCACTCGACCGGGCGATGGCGCTCGCGCGCGACATTGCATCGCGCTCTCCCCACGCAGTGCGCCACATCAAGCATCTGGTCAGAAGCGCACAGTCACCGGTGCAAATGGACGACTTGAGGGAGGAGTCCCGGCGATTTGCCGACCTGCTGACGACCGAGGAGGCAAAGCAGGGGCTGTCGGGAGCAGCGGCCAATCACAGGGCGGAACGCAAAGGGCAGTAACTGCCGGCCCGCTGGATCGACGAAGAACGAGGCTCTTTCCCCGCTGAAATCTATCAAATTTTTGTCGGAGGTGACTGGCGGAGAGGGAGGGATTCGAACCCTCGATACGGTTGCCCGTATACTGCATTTCGAGTGCAGCGCATTCGACCACTCTGCCACCTCTCCGCATGTCGGGTGCGCTTGATGGGCCGAAGCCCCGGTCGAAGCGAGCGCGCCCGTTAACCCATGCCCAGCCCCTTGCCAAGCCCCCAATCGTCCGAAAACTGGGGAATCTTCCGAAGCACAGCTTGTTTCGCAGTTGCGAAATCCCATATGCTACGGACTATGGAACGCTCAGTGTTCTTTTCGGCCCAGGCTGGCCGCACGATCGAAGTCCCTCGACATGCTAGCGCACGCTTCGGCATCGGTGATGTCGTCCGCCACCGCATGTTCGATTTTCGCGGCGTCGTGTTCGATGTGGACCCCGTTTTTGCCAATAGCGAGGAATGGTATCAGTCGATCCCGGAAGACATCCGTCCGGATCGCGACCAGCCCTATTACCACCTTCTGGCCGAAAACGAGGAGGGTTCCTACGTCGCATACGTGAGCCAGCAGAACCTGCTCGCCGATCATGGTGCCGGGCCTGTCGACCACCCTCACTTGCCGGAATTGTTCGAACAATTCGACGGTAGCCGCTATCGGATGCGCCGCGCGCTCACCCATTGATCGAGGAACGATTTCCGAAACGCTTTGGTGTAAAGGAGCGTTGATGGACGGCCTCAAATTTTCCCAAGATGCGCTCGACCTCGCCCTCAGGCGTGAATTGAGAGTCGGCGAACGTGTGGTGTGGCAGGCGCGCCCGCTGCCGCGTGTGCAGAAGCTCGCGTTCTGGATTTACCTGTTCGCCATTCCATGGACCGCATTTTCGGTGTTCTGGACTGTCATGGCCGCGCAGGGCATCGAAGCCAGCTCGGGTCCAGGGGGATG
Source organism: Altererythrobacter epoxidivorans (assembly GCF_001281485.1). Classification (NCBI taxonomy): domain Bacteria; kingdom Pseudomonadati; phylum Pseudomonadota; class Alphaproteobacteria; order Sphingomonadales; family Erythrobacteraceae; genus Altererythrobacter; species Altererythrobacter epoxidivorans. The sequence goes on along the minus strand of NZ_CP012669.1, from coordinate 704,017 downwards.
GCTCGCATGGGCATTTCCGCTGTTTGGAGTGCCTTTTGTGGTCGTCGGTCTCGGCATGCTGCTGACACCATTCAAGCCGCTTTATGATCGGAACAAGATCCTGTTCGCGGTGACGAACGAGCGTCTGCTGGAAATCCGGCTGCATGGATCACTTTCGGTAAGAAGCGTGCCCACCAGCCGCATCGGTCTGATCGAGCGGATGGAAAATCGCGACGGCTCTGGCTTCCTCAAAGTCGCCATCGGTGTCGGCAAGGATAGTGATGGTGATTCTACAGTCGAGCACATGGCTATCGGCCAGGTCCCCGACGTGATGACAGCGTACGAGAAGATTTCCGAGATCGGTCGACGCGCGATCGAGAAACGGGACCGGTCTCCTCTGGACTAATCCTTGAGCTTCCAGCCCGATTTCAGCACGCGGTAGGTCACGATCCCCATCACGAGGTTCAGCACCAACAGCCCAAGCCCTGCCATGGCGACATGCGCAGCATCACCCATGTCGCTTTGGCCCAGGAAACCATAGCGGAAGCCCGAAATGACATAGAAGAACGGGTTGGCGCGGCTGACTGCCTGGAAAACACCATGAAGGTTCTCGATGGTGTAGAAAGTGCCAGAAAGCAGGCTGAGCGGTGCAATCACAAAGTTCGTGATCGCTGCGTTGTGATCGAATTTCTCTGCCCAGATAGAAGTCGCAAGGCCGAGTATCGAAAGCATCACTGCCCCCATCAGGCCGAACCAGATAACCGCCCACCAATGTTCGACGCCAAGATGGATGCTCGGCCAGAGGACCATCGCGAGAGCCACGGTGCCGCCGACCAGAATGGCGCGCGTCACGGCTGCGGCGATGATACCTGTCATCAGTTCGCCTTCCGACAGGGGCGGCATCAACAGGTCGATGATCGTCCCCTGGATCTTGCCGGACAGCAGCGAGAAGCTGGAATTGGCGAAGGCGTTCTGCATCATGCCCATCACGATCAGGCCTGGCGCGACGAAGGTTGCGAAGGGGGCGCCCAGGACTTCGCGTCCCCCGCGTCCCAACGCGACCGTGAAGATGATCAAGAACAGCAGCGTCGTGACCGCAGGGCCCCAAATTGTCTGCGTGTGCACCTTGAGAAATCGGCGAACCTCCTTAATATAGAGGCTCCACAATCCGATGCGGTTGATGCCGGTGATGATCGGCTGCCCCCGCGGCGGAAACCGGGTTCCCTCCCCGGCATTGTCGATAGCGAGGGATGTGTCCGCAATGCCCATTTCGGTGTTCGGGCTGACAGGTGCTTGATCGGCCATACAGGCGCGGTTAGGGCCATGGGCAGCCGCTGGCAAGCGCGTCGCAGTATTTGAACAGGATTCGAGATTACATGAGTTGGACCGACGAACGGATCGCAACACTCAAGAAGATGTGGGAAGGCGGCGCGACCGCCAGCCAGATCGCCGACGAGCTTGGCGGCGTGAGCCGCAATGCCGTGATCGGCAAGGCGCACCGCCTTGGCCTCAAGGCGCGCCCTTCCCCGGTGAAAGCGAATGACAAGAAGGCTGCGGCCAAGAAGCCGGCAGTCAAGGCGGCTCCGAAGAAACCTGCAGTAAAGGCCGCGCCCAAGCCGGCCGAGAAGCCTATCGCGAAGCCTGCACCCAAGGCTGAAGAGCCGCGTGCAGCTACCGCTGCGAGCAGTTCGGTGCCTTCGCAGCCGGTGCCCAATCCGACGCCCGATCTGCCCAAGATCGTTTCGGTCGGCCCCGGAGGCTTCCTGCGTCAGGGCCCCGGCGACCAGCAGGCACCGATTCCGCCAGCGCCGCCTCGCCGCCTTGTCCCGGCGAAGCCGAGCCCGGAGATTGCCGACAAGACGAGCCTGCTCGACCTGTCGGACAAGGTATGCCGCTGGCCGATGGGCCATCCGGGCGAACCCGATTTCCATTTCTGCGGCGAAGCCGTGAACCCCGGCTTCCCCTATTGCGTCGAACATTGCGGCCGCGCCTATCAGGCACAGCTGCCGCGTGGTGCGCGCCGTCCCCCTCCGCCGCTGCCGTTCGGCGGGCCGCGCGTCCGTTAAGTCAAATAAGTTTTGGGCCTGGCAGTCGCGCGTGATTGCCGGGCCTTTTCGTATCCGGGAGAGAACCGATGCCGATGTCCCTTCACGCCGCCTATGTTCCCAGCGCCCTGCAGATGCTCGGCACCGCACGCCATCTTGTCGACACCGCCGAAAACTGGTGCGGCGAGAATGCCGTTTCGGAAGCCGACGTGATCGCATCGTGCATTCATTCGGACATGCTTCCGTTCAGCTACCAGGTGAAGTGCGTTGCCGAACACACGATGGGTTCGGTCGAGGGTGTTCGCAAGGGTTCGTACAGCCCCGATCTCAACCCGCCCCCGGCAAGTTTCGATGGCCTGCGTGAAAAGCTCGCAGCAGCGACGGAATTCATGGGAGCGCTGACCGAGGAAGAATTCGAGGGTTTTATCGGCCAGCCGATGCGCTTCGAATTCAAGGGCAGCGGCTTGGACTTCAAGGCCGAGGATTTCCTGCTTAGCTTCAGCCAGCCGAATTTCTATTTCCACTGCGCTACCGCTTACGACATCCTGCGGATGAAAGGCGTGCCCGTCGGCAAACGCGACTTCATGGGCCGTATCCGCATTTCCAGTTGAGAATTTCCAGATGAAATCCGCGTTCAAGCTCGCCGCCGCATTCGCAATGCTTTCGGCGCCCTACATGGCTCATGCCGAACTGCCTGAGCCCGTTCGGGCGATGATCGATGCAGCAATCGCCAGCGGCGATGCCAAGAAGGTCGCGACCGTGATCGAGATCGCGAAGCTGACCAATCCGGACGACGCGGAAGAGCTAAGCTCGATCCAGGCTGAATTCGACGAGCAGCAGGCAGTTCTGGCAGCCGAGAAGGCGGCAGAGAAGAAGGAAGCGATCCGCAATGCGGGTCTGTTCGAGAACTGGCATGGCAAGGGAGAACTCGGCGCGTTTCGATCGACCGGCAATTCGAGCAACACAGGTCTTGCGGCTGGTCTGGAACTGAAGCGCGTCGGCATCGACTGGCGGCACAAGCTCACAGGCCGCGTCGATTACCAGCGTTCGAACGGGACGACCACGCGCGAACAATTCTTCGTCGGCTACGAACCTAATTACCGCATATCAGAGCGTTTCTTCGCCTATGCGCTGGCCCAATACGAACGCGACGAATTCCAGGGATTTTCCGGACGGTATGCCGTTTCCGGCGGCATCGGTTACCAGATAATCGAGCGCCCCGACGTCACCCTGTCTGCGAAAGCCGGGCCGGCCTATCGCGTTACCGATTACGTCGACGGCACGAGCGAGAGCAGCCTCGCCGGCTTACTGGGGGTGGATTTCGACTGGAGCATTACCGACCGACTGAAGCTGACGCATGACACCAATGCCGTTGCTGAAACCGGCGGTGCGGCGACAGTGATCGTCGATGCCAACAATACCAGCATCGATCTAGTCACCGGGCTCAATGCAAAGATCAGCGACAAACTGAGCACGCGCTTCTCCTACGCAGTCGAACACGACACCAATCCTCCTGCGGGTTCGGTGAAGACCGACACGCTGAGCCGGGTGACGGTAATCTACGACTTCTAGGGTTTGCGTGCGAACCAGATCGTGTGACGCGGGCCCTTGTTGTTGGGTCGGGCGCGGACTTCGCGCACTTCCACATCGTAACCGGCATCTTTCAGCCGACGCGTGAACTTGTGATCCTGTGCGGCCGACCAGATGGCGAGGATGCCACCGGGGTTGAGCGCATCCTTGGCCTTGGCAAGGCCGGTCCGGGTGTAAAGCCGGTCGTTGGCATCGCGCACCACGCCGTCGGGTCCGTTGTCGACGTCCAGCAATATGGCATCGAATTTGGCGCAGGTTCCATCGTTGGCATCGTCGATCAGGGCCGCGACATCGCACAGCACGACCTCTCCGCGTCGATCACCCAGGCTATCACCGGTCAGGTGAGCCAGTGGCCCTTCTGCCCACTCGAGGATCTCGGGCACGATTTCCGCTACCACCACTTCGCCACCGCTTTCGGGGAGCGCAGCCAGTGCAGCACGGAAGGTGAAGCCCATTCCGTAGCCGCCGATCAGCACGCGGGGGCTGGCCACGCGAAGCTGCTCCAGCGTCAGGATTGCCAGCTGCTCTTCGGAATATTGCATCCGTGTCCCCATCAGCTCGTCCCTGCCGAGCATGATGATGAAGTCGCGGCCGTGACTGACCAAAGTCAGCTCGTCGCCACCCGGAATCTGTGCCGTTGCAATGGTTTCACGCGGTAACATGGCATTATCCTAGTAGATCGAGGGGTAAGGAAAAAGGCCGCAGGGATCGCTCCCCGCGGCCTTTCCTCTCCAACTCGTGGAAGGACTTAGTCCTTCAGGAAGTCCGGAACGTGTGCGGCACCATCGTCACCGCCCTTGTCGCCGTCACGTCCGCCGCGACGACCGCCACGGTCGCCACCACGGCCACCACGATCGCGGTTGCCACGCGGGCCACGACGGTCACCGCCGCCACCTTCGCGCTTTTCGCGAGGCGGACGGGTGTCTTCCAGCTCTTCACCGGTTTCCTGGTCGACGACGCGCATCGACAGGCGGACCTTGCCGCGGTTGTCGATTTCGAGGACCTTGACCTTAACTTCCTGGCCTTCGGACACAACATCGGTCGGCTTTTCGACGCGCTCGTTCTTCATTTCGCTGACGTGGACGAGACCGTCCTTGCCACCCATGAAGTTCACGAAAGCGCCGAAGTCGACGATGTTGACGACCTTGCCGTTGTAGATCTTGCCGACTTCCGCTTCTTCGACGATGCCTTCGATCCACTTCTTCGCGGCTTCGATCTGGCTGAGGTCCGAAGACGAGATCTTGATCACGCCTTCATCGTCGATGTCGACCTTGGCGCCGGTTTCGGCGACGATCTCGCGGATCACCTTGCCGCCGGTGCCGATGACGTCACGGATCTTCGACTTGTCGATCTGGATCGTCTCGATGCGCGGAGCATGCTTCGAAACCTCGGTGCGCGAACCGGTCAGAGCTTTGTTCATCTCACCCAGGATGTGCGCACGGCCGGCCTTCGCCTGTTCGAGCGCCTTGGACATGATTTCCTGCGTGATGCCGGCAACCTTGATGTCCATCTGCATGGTGGTGATGCCTGCTTCGGTACCGGCAACCTTGAAGTCCATGTCGCCAAGGTGATCTTCGTCACCCAGGATGTCCGACAGGACGGCAAAGTCGTCACCTTCGAGGATCAGGCCCATGGCGATGCCGGAGACCGGACGTTCGATCGGAACGCCAGCGTCCATCATCGAAAGACAGCCACCGCAGATCGTCGCCATCGAGCTCGAACCGTTCGACTCGGTGATGTCCGACAGGACACGGATCGTGTACGGGAAGTCGTCATGCGACGGCAGCACGTTGTGCAGCGCACGCCATGCCAGCTTGCCATGGCCCGTGTCGCGGCGCGACGGGGCGCCGAAACGGCCAACTTCGCCGACCGAATAGGGCGGGAAGTTATAGTGCAGCATGAAGCGTTCGTACGACAGGCCTTCGAGACCGTCGATCATCTGCTCGCTGTCCTTGGTGCCAAGGGTAGTCGAGCAAAGCGCCTGCGTTTCACCGCGGGTGAACAGCGAGGAGCCGTGTGCACGCGGCAGGATGCCGACCACTGCTTCGATCGGGCGAACCTGGTCGAGCTTGCGGCCGTCGATGCGGGTGCCGTCCTTGAGGATGGCGCCGCGAACGATTTCCGCTTCCAGCTTCTTCGTCAGCTTGATCGCGGTCATGCGCTGCTGGCCGTCGAATTCCTCCGAAGCGTAGTGCGCCTTGACCTTGTCACGGGCGGCATTGAGCGCGTCCGAACGGGCCGACTTGTCGGTCAGCTTGTAAGCTGCAGCGATATCGTCGCCGATCATCGCCTTGATGGCCGACTTCATCTCGTCATTGCCACCCTGCGACGCGACTTCCCACGGATCCTTTGCAGCCTGTTCAGCAAGATCGATGATCGCGTTGACGACCGGACGGATGTTGTCGTGGGCAAAGGCAACTGCGCCAAGCATTTCGGCTTCGGTCAGTTCCTTGGCTTCCGATTCCACCATCATCACGGCGTCGCCGGTAGCTGCGACGACGAGGTCGAGACGGCCGTCTTCGGCCAGCGCGGCGGTCTGCTTCGGGTTGAGGATGTATTCGCCATTCTCGAAACCGACGCGGCAAGCGCCGATCGGGCCCATGAACGGAACGCCCGAAATGGTCAGGGCAGCCGATGCGGCGATCATCGCCAGGACATCGGGCTCGCACTCGCCATCATAGCTGAAGACCTGTGCGATTACGTTGATTTCGTTGTAGAAACCTTCGGGGAACAGCGGACGAACCGGACGGTCGATCAGGCGGCTGGTCAGCGTTTCCTTTTCGGTCGCGCCGCGTTCGCGCTTGAAGAAGCCACCCGGGATACGGCCGGCCGAGGAGAATTTTTCCTGGTAGTGTACGGTCAGCGGGAAGAAGTCCTGCCCTTCCTTGACGCTCTTCGCAGCGGTGACCGCGCAAAGAACAACAGTTTCGCCATAAGTGGCGAGGACCGCGCCGTCAGCCTGACGGGCAATGCGGCCGGTTTCCAGAGTGAGGGTCTTTCCGCCCCACTCCAGCGATACGGTTTTCGTGTCGAACATGTATTTTCCTTCTGAACCCGCAGCGCCATATTGCGTCGGCGGGGCCTACAGTTCCGGGTAAGCCGTCCCGGTCCGGTTCGGAGCTGTCTGCGCTCCATTTTGCCGCTCTTGCGCCGGATTGCGCGAGAGCCGGATAAACGAAGGGCGGCCCGATCGAGCCGCCCTTACGGAAACTCTTACTTACGAAGACCCAGCTTCTGGATCAGCGCGTTGTAGCGCTCGACGTCTTTCTTCTTGAGGTATGCAAGAAGGTTGCGGCGCTTGTTGACCATCATCAGCAGGCCACGACGCGAGTGGTTGTCCTTGTGATGATCCTTGAAGTGTTCGGTAAGGTTGCGGATGCGCTCGGTGAGGATCGCGACCTGTACTTCCGGACTGCCCGTGTCGTTATTGGCCTGGGCGTTATCCTTGATGATTTCCTGTTTCTTTTCGGCAGTAACCGACATTTCTTATCTCACTTACTCAGCGACATCTGGAAGGTTGAAGCCCCTGACGACCTTCGCCGTCCCAGCATCGAGTTCCATCAGTGCCACCGGAACGTTGCCCAGCATCGCACAATAGAGCCCGTCGCTTTGGGGCATTCCGGAAAGAACCCGGCCCTGACGGGCCGCCTGCGCACTATCCGGATCGAGTTGCAAGGCCGGGATGTCGTCCAGCCCCGCCCCGAGCGGCAGGAGTAGGTCTTGAAGTGGCGCGCCCTTACCGATTTCGTCCAGTTTGTCCAGCGAAATCGCCTGATCCTCGCGGAACGGACCTGCCTTTACGCGGCGTAGATAGGTAACGTGGCCCAAGGTGCCAAGCGCATGCGCGATATCCCGTGCAAGAGAGCGGATATACGTGCCTTTCGATACATGCGCGACCAGCGTCACGCTGTCCGCCAGCTCCAGCGGAGCCGCGGGGTCATAGGGGTCCGGACGTCCGGCCGTCGTGGCAAAGCTGGAGTCGAGCTCGCGAGGGGCCTCGTAATCGCCCGGCATCTCGAGCGAATGGATCGTGACCTGGCGCGGCTTGGTCTGCACTTCCTCGCCCGCCCTCGCCCGGTCGTATGCCCGCTTCCCATCAATCTTCACCGCCGAATAGGCCGGCGGATACTGTTCGATCTCGCCGGTGAAATGGTCGAGTACCGCTGCCACCGCTGCGCGCGGGGGGAAATGGTCCGACCGGCTTGTGACCTCCCCTTCGGTATCCAGCGTATCGGTTTCCTCACCGAACTGGATCGTGAATTCGTAGATCTTGCTGGCATCGAGCATTCGCCCGGCAAGCTTGGTCGCTTCGCCCAGCGCGATCGGCAGCACGCCTTCGGCAAGCGGGTCGAGCGTCCCGCCATGCCCCACCTTCGTCTTCGCATAGCCACCGGTACGCAGGTTACGTTTGACGGCTGCCACCGCCTGCGTCGATCCGAGGCCGCGCGGCTTGTCGAGGATGAGCCAGCCGTGAGGCGCAGGTTTCTTCGTATCCATTGCGATGTGCCCCTAGCCAAACCACGGCTTCCACGCCATGCCCCATTGAATGAGCGCAGATTACGACCTTCTCATCATCGGTGGCGGTATCAATGGCGCAGGGATCGCGCGCGATGCAGCGGGCCGCGGGGCGAAGGTATTGCTGGTCGAGAAGGACGACCTTGCCAGCCACACCTCGAGCGCATCGACGAAGCTGGTTCATGGCGGACTGCGCTACCTCGAACATTTCGAATTTCGCCTGGTGCGCGAAAGCCTGATCGAACGCGAGCGACTGCTGAAGATCGCGCCGCACATTATCTGGCCGCTGCGCTTCGTGCTGCCGCATGACAAGGGGTTGCGGCCCAAGTGGATGCTACGACTTGGCCTGTTTCTCTATGACAATTTGGGCGGCCGAAAGCTGTTGCCGCCGACAAGGACGGTCGATCTGCGCCAGTTGCCGCATGCCGAAATACTCGAGGACCGTCTGATCAAGGGGTTCGAATATTCGGATTGCTGGGTCGAAGACGCGCGACTGGTGGTCTTGAACGCGATGGATGCGCGCGAACGTGGCGCGGAAATCCGTACCCGCACCGAGTGCACCGGCCTGTTGCGCGGCGACACGCATTGGACAGCAATGCTGCATGGCGAGCAGGGCGATGCGCGGGTTACCGCCAGGATCGTGATCAATGCCGCAGGCCCGTGGGTCGACGGCGTTCTCGACAATGCGATCCCGGGGATTAAGCACCAGAACCTGCGACTGGTGAAAGGAAGCCATCTGGTCTTCCCCAAGCTCTACGAAGGGCGTCACGCCTATATCTTCCAGAACAAGGACAACCGCATCGTCTTCGCGATCCCATACGAACACGACTTCACGCTGGTCGGCACCACGGATGCCCTGTTCACCGGCGATCCGGACAAGGTGGAGATTTCGAGCGAGGAAGCCCGCTACATCTGCGATGCAATCAACGAATACCTCAGCGTCGACGTCACGCCTGAACAGGCAATCTGGAGTTATTCAGGCGTCCGTCCGCTGTACGAGGACAATTCCGGCAACAACTCGACCGTGACACGCGACTATGTCTTCGAACTCGACGACAAGGACGGCGCGCCTCCGATCCTGTCGATATTCGGCGGAAAGATCACGACCTATCGCAAGCTGGCAGAACACGCGCTGGAAAAGATCGGCGGCTTTGAAGACAGGTCATGGACCGCGGATGCCTGCCTGCCGGGCGGCGACATCGATCCGGCGCGGTTCGATAGCTTCTTTGCCGAAAAGATGGCGCAGTATCCGTGGTTCGACCCTGAGGGCGTGCGCAGGTTGTTGCGGGCATATGGCACGCGGATCGATCGCATCATTGGATCAGCGGCAGATGCTGGAGATCTCGGCCAGCATTTCGGTGCAACGCTCTACGAAGCAGAGCTTCAATACCTCGTGGAAGAAGAGTTTGCTGCCAGCGCCGAAGATGTCCTGTGGCGCCGCAGCAAGCTGGGCCTGCACATCGATGCCGAAGGTCAGGAACGCGTTGCCGACTGGTTCAGCGCCAGGACCTAACCGGCGATCGCGTCGGCCAGACCGAGATATTTGCGCAGCGCCCAATCGACGGGCTGGCCGATCGTGTTTTCCAGCACGCCGAGCCCGGGCGCGAACCAGGTCAACAGTATCAGCCCCAAGAACAGCAGCATGCCGAACGGGCGAAGCTTTTCGTACAGGTGCACATATCGGCGCGGCATCAATCCTTCGACAATGTGCGACCCGTCGAAAGGCGGAATGGGCAACAGGTTGAAAACGCCGAGGAAGATGTTGATCAGGATGAAGTAGAACAGACCCTGAGCCAGCAGGCCCGGTTCTTCACCGATCGCGAGGCCGATGTCGTTCGCAGCAAGCCCGAGGACGATTGCACCGATGGCCGCGAGAATGAAATTGGTTGCAGGGCCGGCAGCAGCAACTGCCATCATTCCATAACGCGGATTATCCAGTTGATCCTTCCTGACGGGCACCGGTTTGGCCCATCCGAAGATCGGTCCGCTCACCAAGGCGAGAAACCCCGGAACGAGCAAGGTACCGACGGGATCGACATGACGCAGCGGGTTGAGGCTGAGACGCCGCTGTTCGCGTGCAGTAGGATCGCCCAGCCAGCTGGCGACCAGCCCGTGGGCAACTTCGTGAAAGACGATTGCGATGATCAGCGAAGGGATCAGCAAGGCCGCAAGCAGAAGAGTTTCGTTCATATCGCCTAGATATGTGCTGTCTTCGCCAACCGCCAGATCAGACGCTCAAATTCGCGAGCCGAGCGTGATCGACCCGGCTGTCGACCTGCTGCGCAGCGACCGCCTCCCGATTGCTTTAACGGAACTGCAAAGTTGTCGCTCGGTGTGACGATTTAGCCCGCCAAGGCCTGGCTGAAATGCTTGCGGCACAGGGCCACGTAACGGTCGTTACCCCCGATTTCGGTCTGAGCGCCCTGCGAAACGGCAGCGCCGCTTTCATCGACGCGTAGGTTCATCGTCGCCTTGCGTCCGCAATGGCAGACAGCCTTGAGTTCCACGAGCGCATCGGAAATGCCCAGGAGCGCGGCTGAGCCGGGAAACAGTTCGCCCTGGAAGTCCGTCCTGAGGCCATAGCAAAGCACCGGGATCCCGCCCTCGTCAGCTAGGCGGGCCAGTTGCCAGACCTGATCCTTGGTCAGGAATTGCGCCTCGTCGACCAGGACGCAATCGAGCGGTTCGACCTTGTTGGCCGCGCCGATTTCCTGCCACAAATCCGTGTTGGCGTCATATCGATGCGCATCCGCACCCAGGCCGATGCGGCTTTCGATCGCCTTCTGCTCCCCCCGATCGTCCAGCTTGGCGGTCCACAGCATCGTGTGCATTCCGCGTTCGCGGTAGTTAAAGTCCGCTTGCAGCAAGGTCGTCGATTTGCCAGCGTTCATGCTGGCGTAGTAGAAATAGAGCTTGGCCATAGCCCTGGTTATCGCGAGCGGTGCAGTCGCGCCAGATTTGGGCATGAACCCATGCACAGCGCTGACGAATGCCCGGGCTAAATCTTGCCTAGTTCAGCCTTCGGCGCCGGTCATGACGCAACCGGAGGCGGCCATATGAACGGCCTCGCCAGTTGCATCGGCGACCTCGCGGATCCGGCTATCCCTTCCGTAGAGGTCATCCAGCAGTTCGACACCGCCCCGCCCATCGCTGACCGCAGTGAAATAGGCGATATAAAGCGGCAGGGGAGTCGAAAGATCGATCTGGGTGGTCTTCCCGGCCTTTACGATCGCGTCCACCTCTTCACGTGTTTTCACGCCCTCGAGCAGTGTCGCGGCATAGCCGATGGCATCGCCCGTGCGGATACAGCCGTGACTGAACGCCCTTACCTCCTTGTTGAACAGGTCCTTGTTGGGAGTGTCATGCATGAAGACCGAAAAGCGGTTCGGCATCACCAGTTTCATCTGGCCAAGCGCATTGTTCGGCCCGGGCTTCTGACGATATCGGCCATCGCTCCAGACATAACCCCGTGCCCGTGCGAGCGACGGGTTCCGCCGCACGAGAGAACCTACGCTCTCCCTGACAATGCTGTCGGGGATTTCCCACCAGGGATTGAGGATTACCCCCGTGATCGTCGCATCGAATACCGGCGTGGGGGTGGACAGCTTGCCCACGATGACTCGCCAGTTCCCTGCCTTCTCTCCGCCGCGCCACAGATCGGCTTCGAACTTGGCCGTGTTGACCAGGACGTAGTCGCTACCGAGCGATCTGGGCATCCAGCGCCAGCGTTCCATGTTCCGTGCAATCGCAAGGCGCCGTGCCGGATCGCTTTCCTTGGCATAAGCTGCGCGGAGCGCCGAATATTCGGCATGCGCAGGGCGTAGCATCGCAAAAAATGTGTCTAGAGTACCGTCCGCAAGGGCATGGTCGAGCATGGGCGATAGTCCGGCGACACTGTCGGTATCGACGATGTTCCAGCCGCGCTTTTCCGATGCCCCTGCCCTTCCGACGAGATGCATTTCAGCCAGCTTCAGGGCGAGGTTACGGGCTTCCGCTGAAGCCATGGGTGCGCCCCCGGATGCGACCGCCTGATCGAGTTTGCGCGTATCGAGCACCGGCAGCGCATCCTCCGGTGCCGCAGAAATCCAGACTTTGAGCCGCGAGATGTCGGAGCTGGTCCAGCCGGGCACTAGCGATTGGGCCGCCACCGGTCCCGAGACGATCATGAAGAGGCCGAGCAAGGCCATGAAATTTCTCAGCAAACGGTCCATTCCAGTCCCTCGACTTGCTTCACGCCCTTCGAATCCCAATATCTTGAGTGTTACAAAGGGATCGCAACATGACAATCAGCAGGCGTCAATTTATTGGCGGCGGGGTGTCTTTAGGTGCCAGCATACTGACATCGTCCCCATCGTCGATAACCCATCCGGCGGCCAGGCCGGCTTCGATAATCCCCCATTCGCTGCCCGAAGTGCCGCCAGCCATATCGCGCGCATTGGACGCTCTTGCCGGCCATGCCAGCCGAATACCGTTTCGCGACAGGATCGCGGTTGCCGATTACGGCCTCAATTCGGGCCAGCCACGCTTTCACATCGTGAATGTCGAGATGGGCGCGATAGAGGAGTCATACCTGGTGTCGCACGGTCGCGGGTCCGATCCAGAGAACACTGGTCTGGTCCAGCACTTCTCCAATCGCCCCGGATCGAATGCATCCTCTTCTGGCAGCTTCCTCACCGCAAACACCTATGTCGGAAAGCACGGCAAATCGCGCCGGCTTGAAGGACTGGACGAAGAGAACGATCTGGCCTGGGATAGGGCCATCGTCATTCATGGTGCCGAATATGTCGATGGTGCCATGGCCGAAACGCAGGGGCGCGTCGGCCGCAGTCTCGGTTGCTTCGCCTTTGAACGAGGCAAGATCGCGGAAGTCCTCGAGCGGCTCGGTCCGGGCCGTTTGCTCTATTCAACGAAGTGAATGGAATCAGGTAGCGAAGGAGGGACTCTAACACTCGGCACGCGGAGTGTGACACAACCTAGTTTGGATGAGATTCCTGGTAGTGCCTCTGCAGCCACTTCGCCCCATAGTCATTCGATGGGTCACGCATGATCGAGTGCACGTGATTGAAACCGCCATCCGGCGATTTCTCGCGAATAAAGTCGATAAGAACAGATGGTCCCTGCACTCTGAACATATATCGACCTCTTGGCTGGTCGGTTGGTCCCCACCAGGCGAAACGGAGCGCATCCATTCCATCAGCCTCGATTGCTGCGCGTTGGCGTGCGGCTGCCTCGTTCGATGCATCTCCAAGGTATTCGTCCAAGAGATCGTCAAGAAGGCTCATTTGGAACGGGTCCAACCCTGAAGCAGCGATGCCATAGTGCGTTCTGGAATTGCTTTGAATTCCCGGGCCAGCGAAGACGCTCTCATCGACCTCCGCGCCAACCAAGGCCAACTCCAACTGATCTGGACGCAGGGTGCCTAGTAGTGCCAGCGCGCGATCGGCCTCGTGTTGCAAAATCCGCCATCCGGCATAGCGACCTTCAGGGACAACCTGTGGGCTTGCTCCGAGAAACAATGGCACAAACGCGATCCTGCCATGTGATACCGTGATGCTTGCCGCGAAATGGTGACCGGTCAAAAGCCACCCCCACTCTTCATCAGCCGGATCACCAAAAACCCTCACGAAGAATTTTTCGGCGTCATAGTTCTCAGCGAAGGAAGCCGCATTGGCCTTGTTAGGATCATCGTCCTCCATCTCAGCCAGCATCGAATCGACCATGGATCGAAGGACGTCTTCGTGCCACATGATAGTGGTCGTTTTGAGATAACCTTGGCTGGACAACGCCGCTGCAATCATCGCGTGAAATGCCGTTCTCTGGGCTACCGTCATGTCAGCGACAGCAAGCCCGTCACGCGGCGCCATGCTGATGGGAAGATTTGACCATTTAGTTCGGGCATTCACGTCATCGATAGTCGAGACAACCTGGGCGCGTTGCCGCTCATCCAAGGTGGCAATGAAATCAGTTGCCGCGATCTGCATGGCATCGACCCGCGCTTCTTCCAAAGCCAGTTCCGGTCGTTCATGTGCGGAAGCGGAAAGCCCAGAAATAGCTAATAGCGCAGCAGACAGGGCAAAAGGTATTGATAAGGCTCTCATTGCCAATCTCCCCGACCCGATGCGGAGACTATGGCAAGCGCTGCGTTCTGACAAATTCGATGAGAAATTTGGTAGCGGAGAAGGGACTCGAACCCCCGACACGCGGACGGCTCGATGCTTATTCGTTCGGATCAACGCTAAGAAACGCACTCAGAAAACTTGGATCAAAGTGCGTCTCAGCGTCGGGGTCTTTCCGTCAATCGAACTCTGGTTCAGGAGTGTCTACCGCCCCACGCCGTGCAATAAAATAGAGCGCAGTGCCGGCGACCAATAGCGCCACCAAAAGGGCAAAGGCGCTTGCAGGGGCTTGAATGATCGTGAACACCCCGAAAGCGACTGAGACCGCTATAATGGGCCACCAATAGGCGGCGAGATAACCGTCGTGCCGCTCGTCAGAACGGCGCATCAGGATCACAAAGGCCGCAGCAACGACCAACCAGGCGAGTTGAGCTCCCAAGGAAACCATGGTCGCGAGAAAGGTGAAGGCTCCGCTCGCAAGCAGTAGCGCGACCAGCGCCGAAAACAGCAGAATTGCGCGGTCAGGCGTCTGAAAGCGTGGGGAGACTTGCGCGAAGGGTGCAGGTAGCAAGCCACGATAGGCCATCGCAAAAATCACCCTTGGCCCAACTATGAAGTAGCTGAGCGAGTTCGTCGCGATGGAGAATATAGCGGCCAGACTTAGCAGTAGCGCGCCGCTTTCTCCCATGACATTTGCGGCGGCGCTTGCAAGGGGTGTCGCGTCGCCATCGCCTTTCGGCGCACCCGCGGCGATGTAGGCCCATTGCACAGCCATGTAGAAGACGATGATCACACCGAGCGACCCCACCATCGTCACTGGCAGATCGCGGCGCGGGTTCTTGAGTTCGCCAGCTGCATACGATGAGCTGGCGGCGCCCGAAAAAGCAAAATAGACCAACAGCGCTACGCTTTCGAACGCGCCGAAACTCGGCATGTCGAACTCTCTCGCAATCCCGCCTGAGGCGAGAGCCACCACGCATAACACCAGGATCGGACTGATCTTGAGCAAAGTGCCTACTGCCAGCCCACCTACGCCGTTCTTCATGCCGGATAGATTGAGGATAGTCAGTGCAGCCAACAGGAATGCGAGCGCAAGACCACGAGCAATCGGTCGGTCAAAGACAGGAAAGATGACCGAAAGGTAGGACACGAGAACGTAGAGTGTCGCCGCTCTCCCCGCTGCCATGGCGACGACCAACACGCAGCCGATCTGGAAGCCTACGAACGGCCCAAAAGCTGCCTGGCACCACAATTGCGGACCACCCGAAGCGCGGAACATGTTGGAAAGTCGCGCCGAGATAAAAATACTAGCACTGAACAGGACTCCGAATATCAGGAAAAGCCAAGGTGCGAAATTTCCTACTTCGGAATAGAGTATGGCCGGGAGGGCAAAGATACCTGCGCCGATCATGCCATTGACGCTCATCAAGGTAGCGCCCACAGGCCCTACCACTCGCGGCGGTCGCTTGTCTTCTTGCATCGGTAATCCCCCCGTTTAGAGGGAAGGGGCCTGACTACTGTGCGCTTGTCAAAGGCTTTGTGCATTGTTGGGCGTTGCTTCCCAGCATGCCTGGTAGCGGAGGAGGGACTCGAACCCCCGACACGCGGATTATGATTCCGCTGCTCTAACCACCTGAGCTACTCCGCCCCATGAGGGCTCTCGCGGGACCAAACGCCGCGAGCGAGCGGCGCATTTAGGGCGCGGTTACGTCCCGGTCAACACCTTATCACGCGCTTTCACGCCCTCGAAAGGCGAAGTCCCGGACATGGTCCCATGGGCCGCCGACATAATGGAAGAGCGACAACCCGCGGAAGGCGAAATTGCGCGGTTGGATAGTCCCCTCCAGTGTACTCAGCAGCGCCTTGGCCTCGCCAGGACTCACCTTGTTCTGGATAGTGACATGCAGCCGCGGCCTGTGCTGGTCCTGACCTGTCAACATGCCGGTAAAATGCTCCGCGATGCGGTCCCTGATCCGCAGGATACCGTCGCTGGCCAGTTTGAGCGCGGTACCACGGCCGAGCGACATCAGCCCTTCAAGGCGCGCTTCCACGGGTTCGTATTGCGAGGCGATCGCCTTGCAGAGATCGCTCAGTTCATCCTCGCAACTTTGCGGAATGGCATGGAAGAGCGTGACATGAGCTTCGAGATAGTTGCGCTCGGGCGGGAAATGTTCGTTCCTCAGCGCTGTCGCCCATGCATGCAGGTCACGGGGAAGTTGTGCGGTCAGGATCAGCGGTTTGCCGGAAATGCCGCCCTCTCCCTATCGATCATTCCATTTCGCCGCGCTGACGGCGCAGGCGATACCATTCCGATACGTTTGCATTGTGCTCGTCGAGTGTCTCGGCGAATTTGTGGCCGCCGGTTCCATCGGCGACCATGTAAACCGCACTTGTCGCGGCAGGGTCGAGCACGGCCGCGATGCTTTCGCGTCCGGGATTGGTGATCGGCGCCTTGGGCAAGCCCACCATGGTGTAGGTATTATAGTCGTTGACCGCCGCGATCTCGGACTGCCTGATCCGACGACCGAGCGGCTTGCCCTTGGTAATCGGGTAGATGATCGTCGGGTCCGCCTGCAGGAGCATCCCCTGCTTTACCCGGTTGGAATAAAGGCCGGCGACCATCCGCCTTTCAGACGGCTTGCCGGTCTCCTTCTCGACGATCGAAGCGAGGATGAGCGCATCGCGCATGGTGTCAACCGCAATGCCGGGCTTACGTTTCGCCCAGGCTTCGGCGAGATATTTGTCCATCGCTGCCTGCATCCGTTCGACCACGGCCTGGCGGCTTTCGCCCCTCTCGAAATCGTAGGTATCGGGCAGGAGCGACCCTTCCGGTGGGACATCGATTTCGCCCGTCAGCAAAGGCTCGGCCATCAGCTTTTCGAACACCATGATCGAAGGCCAACCCTCGGGGATGGTGACGAAGCGGCGGATCACATCGCCAGACTGGAACGCCTCGAGCATCTCGCCCTGGCTCATGCCCTTGGCGAGCGCGAACTCGCCCGCCTGGATCGGATCGTTGCCGCCAAGAAGCTTGGCCCGCAGCAGGAAGCCGTTGGCCGACGAGATGAGCCCTTCTTCCTCCAGCTTGTTCGCGACAGTGGTCAGCGAAGAACCCGCAGGAATGATGAACGGCGTATCTTCCTCGACCGTCGCAGAACCGAACATGCCACCAGCGAAGACAGCACCGGCGACAAGGACGAGTGCGAGTATGGCCGCGACGAGGCAGCCGCGCCGTTTCACGATCAGTCGACCTTCTTCATCACGAGGCTGGCATTGGTTCCGCCGAAACCGAAGCTGTTGTTCAGCACGGCGTTCACTTCACGCTTCTTTGCGACGAGCGGAACAAGATCGACACCTTCGGTACCCTCGTCCGGATTGTGCAGGTTGAGCGTCGGCGGCACGATCTGGTCGCGCATCGCAAGGATGCAGAAGATGGCTTCAACGGCACCTGCGCCACCCAGAAGGTGACCGATCGCCGATTTGGTGCTGCTCATCGAAGCGCCATTCAGATCGTCGCCCAGCACGCGCTTGACCGCAGCGAGTTCGATCGTGTCGGCCATCGTCGACGTGCCGTGGGCGTTCACGTAATCGATATCGCCCGGCTCCATTCCGGCTTTCTTGAGCGCCATGCGCATAGCCAACTCAGCACCCTTGCCTTCAGGATGCGGGGCGGTGACGTGATAGGCATCGCCCGAAAGGCCGTAGCCTACGACTTCGGCGTAAATCTTCGCGCCGCGCGCCTTGGCATGCTCGTATTCCTCCAACACGACGACACCGGCACCCTCGCCCATCACGAAGCCATCGCGGTCCTTGTCATAGGGGCGGCTGGCTTCCGTCGGACGGTCGTTCATGCTCATGTTGAGCGCGCGGGCCTGCGCGAAGCCTGCGACGCCGAGCGGGTTGACGGTCGATTCCGAACCGCCGGCCAGCATGACGTCGGCATCGCCGTCCTTGATCATGCGCGCTGCATCGCCGATCGAGTGCGCCCCGGTCGAACAGGCAGTCACGACAGCGTGGTTCGGTCCCATCAGGCCGTATTTGATCGAGACCTGGCCACTGATCAGGTTGATCAGGCGCCCGTGAACGAAGTGCGGGCTGACGCGGCCAGGGCCACGTTCATGGAGAACGATGGATTCGCTCTCGATGCCGGGAAGACCGCCGATACCCGAACCGATCGAACAGCCGGTGCGCATTTTCAGGTCGTCATCCATTTCGGTAAGACCGGCATCTTCGAGCGCCTGTCCGGCGGCATCGATGCCATAGACGATGAATGGATCGACTTGGCGCTGGACCTTGTGGTCGACGCGCTTGTCGGGATCGAAGCCGTATTCATGATCTGCCGGTTTGATCTCGCAGGCGATCTGGCATTTCTGATCGGATGCGTCGAAACGGGTGATTGGTCCCGCGCCGCTTTTCCCGGCAATGAGATTGGCCCAGCTCGTTTCGACGTCTCCCCCGAGCGGGGTGACAAGTCCGAGTCCGGTAACAACTACACGACGCATTATCTTCTCCAGCAAAGAAAACAGGCCCAACCCATAGGGCTGAGCCTGTCGAAGCCCTTATCCTGATGCGCCAACCGGCCAGCATCAAAACAGCCCATCGACAAGCTCAGGGCGACGGGGCTGTAAGGTGGGCCTTAGCCCTTGTGTTCTTCGATGTACTTGGTCGCATCGCCGACGGTTGCGATCTTTTCAGCCGCATCGTCGGGGATTTCGACACCGAATTCTTCTTCGAATGCCATCACCAGCTCGACGATGTCGAGGCTGTCTGCGCCAAGATCGTCGATGAAGCTGGCTTCCTGGGTGACCTTGTCAGCCTCAACGCCGAGATGCTCGACGACAATCTTCTGCACGCGGTCGGCAGTATCGCTCATAATTTTCCCTCTACTCTGGGGTTCTTGGAAATTCGACATTTGCCCTAATCAAGGGATCGGGCAAGCGCAAGAGGATAGGGTGCAGTAAGCGTTAGCTCAGGCGCCCTCCCCTTCCTTCTTCGGCGGCTCGACCACACGCAGGTGAAGCTCGCGAAGCTGCTTGAGTTCGGGAACGCTGGGCGCGCCCATCAGCAGGTCTTCCGCCTTCTGGTTCATCGGGAAAAGCGTGATTTCGCGCAGGTTCTGCGCCCCGCAGATCAGCATCACGATGCGGTCAACACCGGCGGCCATGCCACCGTGCGGCGGCGCACCGTACTGGAATGCGCGGTACATCCCGCCGAACTGTTCTTCCACATCTGCCTTCGACATGCCGACGATTTCGAACGCCTTCACCATGGTTTCCGGCTTGTGGTTACGGATCGAGCCCGATGCGATCTCGTAACCGTTGCAGACGAGGTCGTACTGATAGGCGTTGATCGTCAGCGGGTCCTGGTTTTCCAGGGCGTCCATTCCGCCCTGCGGCATCGAGAACGGGTTGTGGCTGAAATCGACCTTCTTCTCGTCTTCGTCATATTCGTAGAACGGGAAGTCGATAATCCAAGCCAGCTCGAACCGGTCCTGGTCGATCAGGTCGAGCTGTTCGCCAACGCGGATACGTGCAGCACCGGCGAGCTTCGCAGCATCAGCCGCCTTGCCGGCTGCGAAGAACAGGCCGTCATTCTCGCCGAGGCCAAGCTCGTCGTAGATCTTCTGCATGTTGTCGGGGCCGTGGTTCTTCGCGATCGGACCGCCGAATTCGCCGCCCTTACGGGTGACGTAGCCAAGACCTGCGAAGCCTTCCTTCCGCGCCCAATCGTTCATGTCGTCGAAGAACTTGCGGCTCTTTTCATGCGTGCCCGGCGCCGGAATCGCACGGACCACGCCGCCAGTGCCGACGATCTTTTCGAACAGGCCAAAGCCCGACTGCGTGAAGTGATCCGAAACATCGGTAATGATCAGCGGGTTGCGCAGGTCAGGCTTGTCGCTGCCGTACTTGAGCATCGCCTCTGCATGCGGAATGCGCGGGAAGCTGCCAGCCGCCGTCACATGCTTGCCATTGGCGAAGGCTTCGAATGTGCCTGCGATCACCGGCTCCATCGTATCCCAGACTTCTTCTTGGGTGACGAAGCTCATTTCGAGGTCGAGCTGGTAGAATTCGCCCGGCAGGCGGTCGGCACGCGGATCTTCGTCGCGGAAACACGGTGCGATCTGGAAATAGCGATCGAAACCGGCGACCATCAGCAGCTGCTTGTACTGCTGCGGTGCCTGCGGAAGCGCGTAGAACTTACCTGCGTGGATGCGGCTCGGCACCAAGAAGTCGCGGGCGCCTTCGGGCGAGGACGCCGTCAGGATCGGGGTCGAAAATTCGTTGAAGCCCGCTGCAGCCATGCGCTGGCGCATGTCGGACACCACGGCCACGCGGGTCATGATGTTCTTGTGCAGCGTTTCGCGGCGCAGGTCGAGGAACCGGTACTTGAGGCGAATGTCCTCCGGATACTCCTGCTCACCGGCCACCGGCATCGGGAGTTCTTCGGCTGCACTCTGCACCGTGATCTCACGAGCGAAAACTTCGATCGCGCCGGTCGGCAGATCCTTGTTCACCGTTTCGGGTGTGCGCGCCTTCACAGTGCCATCGATCGTCACGACCGATTCGACACGCAGCTTTTCCAGTACCGGGAGAGCGGACGAATCTTCGTCCGCGACGATCTGAGTGATGCCGTAGTGATCGCGAAGGTCGATGAAGAGGACACCGCCATGGTCGCGCTTGCGGTGGATCCACCCCGACAGGCGGACGGTCTCACCGACGTTTTCGGCGGATAGCTGTGCGCAATTGTGGGTACGATAGGCGTGCATCTAAAAACTTTCCAATTTCGGAGCTATGGCGCTAAGGGCGCGCCCATCGAAAGGCGTGCGACCCTTGCGCGGGTAACGCGCGCGCTAACAGGGGAAGAGGGTGACTTTGTCAAGGCACCTGACCTCAAATGGGCTTCGGCCCGGGGGCGGTACTCCGCCCGATAAAGACGAAAAGACAAATGAAAATACATGATCTGATTACCACGACCGAGGCGCTTCAGGAACTCTGCGAGAGGCTCGCGAAATCCGATTTCGTGACGGTCGATACCGAATTCATGCGCGAAAACACCTATTGGCCGGAACTCTGCCTCGTGCAGATTGCCAATGAGGAAGAGGCTGCAGCGATCGATCCGCTGGCAGATGGCATCGACCTGACCCCGCTGCTGGACCTGATGTGCAACAACGAGGACGTGCTCAAGGTTTTCCACGCGGGTGGCCAGGATGTCGAGATTATCGTCAATCTCGCCGGCAAGACGCCTCACCCCATTTTCGATACGCAAATCGCGATGATGGCGATTAGCCAGTCCGAACAGATCGGCTATGCCAACCTCGTCGAAAGCTGGCTGGGCTTCACCATCGACAAGGGTGCGCGTTTCACCGACTGGAGCCGCCGCCCGCTGACCGATCGCCAGATCGAATATGCCATCGGTGACGTCACGCACCTTTCCGAAATCTTTCCGAAGATCCTCGAAAAGCTGATCAAGACCGATCGCGGCGCTTGGCTAGATGCCGAAATGGACAAGCTGGCCGACGTTTCGAACTATGTCATCGATCCGGACCAGGCATGGCGCCGGATCCGTTCGCCCGGGCGCAACCCGCAGGTCCTCGGCCGGTTGAAGGCGCTGGCCGCATGGCGCGAAGGCGAAGCGCAGCACAAGAATATCCCACGCGGCCGCATCATGCGCGACGAAACGCTGGCCGATATCGCCAGCCATCCGCCCAAGCAGCAGAAAGACCTCGCCAAGGTTCGCGGTCTCTCGAGCGCCTGGAGGGACAACGACATCGGCAAGCGCCTGCTGAAAGTGCTCGAAAAGGCCGAACCGCTCGACAAGGACGAACTGCCCGAAAAGATGAAGCGTGGCGCACCGCTGGGCAAGGAAGGCGCACTTGTTGCCGACCTGCTCAAGCTGTTGCTCAAGATCAGGGCGCGGGAAATCGATGTCGCTGCCCGCTTGCTGACCAAGGCAGAAGAAATGGAAGCGCTGGCAGCTGGCATCCGCGATCTGCCGGTGCTGCAGGGCTGGCGCTACGAAGTGTTCGGCCGCGACGCACTGGAACTGGTCGAAGGCCGGCTCGCCTTCGCGGTAAAGGACGGCAAGCTGAATATGACGCACATCGACGACATGCCCGAACAGATGACGCAGGCAGCCGAATAAGGACACGGTTTGAGTACTTACCTCCCGACGATCAAGCAGCTGCAATATCTCGTCGCGCTGCACGAGCACGGCCATTTCGGTCGCGCTGCCGAAAGCTGCTTCGTTTCGCAATCGACCCTTTCGGCAGGCATTCGCGAGCTGGAATCGCTGCTGGGGGTAACGCTGGTCGAACGCAGCCGCCGTGTCGTCCGGTTTACGGCGCTGGGCGAACAGGTGGTCGAGAAGGCGCACCGCCTGCTGCGCGAGGCTGAGGAACTGTCCGACCTCGTCCAGGCTGCGGGCAAACCCCTTTCCGGGACGCTCCGGATGAGCGTTATCCCGACGATCGCGCCTTTCATGCTGCCGCACATCCTGCCTCGCCTGAGGAAGGAACGCCCCGAACTGAAGCTGCTGTTGCGCGAGGAAACCAGCCAGGATGCCGTCGAATCCTTGCAGCATGGGCGCGTGGATTGCGTGCTACTCGCGTTGCCGTTCAACACCGGGGAGGTGGAAAGCGCCCACATCGCCGACGACCGGCTGTTCGTCGCCTTTCCAAAGGACGACCCGCGCGATCCCCCCGACCAAATCCCGCCATCCATGATCGACGAGGGGCGCCTGCTCCTGCTCGAGGATGGTCACTGCCTGAAGGAGCACGCGCTTTCGGCCTGCAACCGGCCGGAACTGCGGGCGTCCGCGACCATGATCGGCACTTCGCTGCACACGCTGGTGCAGATGGTGAACAACGATCTTGGGCTGACGATGCTGCCCGAAATGGCGCTCAATGCCGGCATTCTCAACGGAACCGACGTGGTCGCCCGCCCGCTCAAATCGGCGAATGCAAAGCGCGAGATCGCGCTGATCTGGCGCAAGAATTCACCCCGGGCAGACGAGTTCAAGCTTCTCGCAGAGGAACTGAAGGCTGGCTGAGGAAAGGTCACCCGATCAAAGGGCGAGCGACGAAAAACTCGGGACGTTTCTCATCCTCCTCGCCCTCGGATCATTCCTGGTCCTGGTGTTCGGCGGGTTTGCAGAGAATGTATACGCTGGGTTCGGCGCACTCTTCCTGTTGCCTTTCTCGGTTGGCGCGATCTTCACTCTAGCATTCGGCCGCTATTCCCCGGTCGGATGCCTTGTTCCTCCCGTTGCCCTGGGTTTCGGCGCAATAGTGCTGGTCCAGCTAGGGCTGGAAGGCATGGTCTGCATCGCCATGGTCATGCCGTTCTGGTTCGTCGCGGCGCTCGGCGGAGGCGCTGTGGCGCTGTTCTGGCGCTATGCCGCAAGCCGCGAGGGAGAACCGTCCGAGCCAGGCAATCGCACGAACGTCATCGCGCTGGCCGCGCTTCCCTTTGCAATGATCTATGCAGAAGAGATGGCTCCGCCCGCATGGCAGGACGCATATGTCACGCGCAGCATCGAGCTTGCTGCGCCGGCTGCAGAAGTCTGGCCGATGCTGTCGTCGATACCCGACATCGATCCCGGCGAAGGCATGAACACCTTTACGCACGACTGGCTGGGGATCCCGCGGCCGAGCGATGCGCACCTCGTGGAGCGCGATGGCAAACTGGTCCGCAAGGCGCGTTGGGGCGAACATATCCGGTTCGAGGAGATCGTTACCGAAATTCGGCCTGGCGAAAGCATGAAATGGCGTTTCGCCTTCCCCGATACCTCCGTGCAGGATCACACCGATCGCCATGTATCGCCCGATGGCGAGATGCTGAAAATCGTCGGTGGCGGATACCACCTGACGCCTATGGCCGACGGCAAGACACGTCTAACCCTGACCACGCACTATCGCATGCGCAGCCGGCTCAGCTGGTATTTCGGATGGTGGGGCGACCGGATGCTCGGAGATGTCGAGCGCAATGTGCTCGCGATCATCGAGCAACGCGTAATGGCTTGATCATTCAGGCCGTCGCGGCGGTACGCTTGGCTAGTTTGGCTTGGGCGTAACGTTCGAGCTTTCGCGCTGCGAAGATCGGCACGATGACCGATAGAGCGATACCGGCGAGCGAACAGAAACCGAGCCAGATCGCCATCGCGGAACCGCCGGATTCGTACATGGCGTACAGGACCGGAACCGCGAGGATCACGCCGCGCACTTCATTGAAGATGATCGCGACGGCGCCTGCTTTGAAAAACAGGCCGAGAAAGGTTGATAGTGTGGCGCTCATGAGGCCCCACTACGCCTGAATGATTGATAATATGTTGATAGGGGCGCGGAATTCCTCCGCCCCGGTATATGTAACATGTGATGCGCCCGCTTATTTTCTTACGGTTGTTAACTGTAATAGCGCACCAAGCCCGATTTGGTTTCAAATAACCGGACAGAATATGTGGAAGAAACGGAATTCGATTTATGTAATTTGCTCAGAACGACGCAAACTATCTAATCAATCCATATGCTTAAGACCAACCCGCAGGTAATCCCAGCCGGTCATGAGCGTGAGTATCGCGGCGGCCCACAAGGCGACCAGACCCACTGTATGCGGGATATTCGCCGTCACATCGCCAACCGTGACGATCCACTGCGGGAGGCCCTTCCCCAGGATAAGCGAGCCGAGCGACAGGAGCTGAAACGTGGTTTTCCACTTGGCGAGTTTCGTCACCGGGACGGAGACCTGCAACCCGCCTAGGAATTCGCGAAGCCCTGATACCGCAATCTCGCGCACGAGAATTATCAGACCTGCAATCACGTGCATGTCGCCGACGTAGGGCCCACGCAGCACGCCCTGTGCGGTCAGCACGAGAATGACGGCGGCGACCATGATCTTGTCAGCGATCGGATCGAGGAAAATGCCCAGTTTCGATACGGCACCGCTCGACCGAGCAAGGTAGCCGTCGAAATAGTCCGTAATGGCCATCAAACTGTAGAGACCGAATGCCAGGAGATACCCGGTTGCCCAGTCGGGCCACCACAACAGGAAGGCCAAGAACGGCACCGCCAGGATGCGTGACAGCGTGAGCACATTGGGCAAGGTCAACATGCCGACATTCCTAGCGTCAGTCGTCTCGGGGCAAAAGATGCAGCGTTCACCTTGTTCACCGCCGCGCATTGCCCCAATGGTGGCCGTGAGAGGAAATTTTCGGGAAGCCTGATGACCACGTCAACGCATCTACTGCGCCGTCGGCGCTTCCTGCCCCTGTTCTGCACGCAGTTCCTCAACGCCTTCAACGACAATCTCTACAAGACCGCCATGGTGCTGTTTGTCGTCTACTCCGTCTATAACGACGAGAGTGCGGAAGGCATGTTCAGCGCGGTCGCATCGGGCCTTTTCATCTTCCCCTTCTTCATCCTGTCAGCTCTCGCGGGCCAGCTTGCCGATATGCGGGACAAGGCGAAGATCATTCGCACAGTGAAGATGTGTGAGATTGGCCTGATGGTCATCGGTGCGGCCGGCCTCTTCCTGGCCTGGCGCGGTATCATGGTTGAGACCTTGGCCATCCCGCTGCTGCTGCTCGCACTGTTCCTGACCGGCGTCCAGTCGACCTTCCTGGGACCGATCAAATACGCGATCCTGCCCCAGCACCTTCAGCGGGACGAAGTGCTGGCAGGTACTGGCCTGGTGGAGGCCGGCACCTACATAGCCATTCTTGCAGGGACGATCCTGGCGGGCTGGATTCCCGTCGAATGGGCTGCAGCAGGAATTATCGTGACCTCGGTAATCGGCTATTTCAGCAGCAGGCAGATTCCCGCCGCACCGCCGATCGGCGAACAGGCCAAGCTGGACTGGCACATCATCCGTGCGTCTTACGTGCTCGTTCGCAACACGATGCACGACAAGCCGATATTCTACGCCATCATGGCGATCAGCTTTTTCTGGGCCATCGGCGCGGTTCTGATCATCCAGTTCCCGCCACTGGCGAAGAACACACTGATGGCGAGCAAGGAGGTGGCGAGCCTGTTCCTCGTGATATTCTCAGTCGGCATCGCCATCGGTTCTGTGTCCGTGAATGCCCTGCTGAAAGGGCAGGTTTCGGCGCGCTATGCCCCGGCGTCGGTCGTCCTGATGGGAATATTCGTCGTCGCCTTCTATGCCGTTTGCAGGGCTTGGCAGAGCTACCAGCCGACAGAATTGCTGGGCGTTGCAGAGTTTATTGCCTGGCCGCTTGCGATCATGATCCTCGCCACATTGCTCGGCATCGCCATTGCCGGCGGGATGTTCGTCGTTCCGCTTTACGCGTTCCTTACAACGCGTTGCGCACCGGACCAGGCGTCGCGGACAATCGCGGCCAACAACATCGTTAATTCTGGCGCGATGGTTATCGGCTCATTGATTGCGATGGCGATGAACGCGATCGGCATCGCCATGACCGAGCAACTGTTGCTGAGCGCAGGGATGTGCGTGATCGCGGCCTGGCTCGGGCAAAAACTGCACAGGGTCGCTTCGGTTGCCGAAGCGCCCGCACATCATTCTACATGAAGAAGACCATCGCGGCGGCGAAACTCGCGACATAAGCGCTGGCAAAGCCACGCACGTCCTCCTGCGTCAATCGCCAGAGCGATTCAGCAGGATTTTCATATTCGTTGCTCCGCACGTGAGCGGGCAGACTTGCCCGGAACGGGTGGCGGGCGGCTTCATCTGTGAGAACAAGGGCTCTACGCATGTCCCCCGATTAACGAATTCGTAACCATCGCGCTCCCTGCAATTCCGCGGTGTCGCAGCGCGGGACATTAAGCATCACGGTTCATCGTGAATATCCACAGGGCTTCGCCGACCATTGTCACGACAGGTGGATTGCGCACCAATAAGGCCGCCCCGTGATGGAGCGGCCTCTATAGCGCGGCCCTTGGCCGCCGGTGACGCAAGCGTCAGATGTCGTTGCCGAGTTTGCCTTCGACTTCGCCCTTGAATTGCTGGGCCTCGCCCTTGGCTTCCTGCCTGCGACCTTCTGCGCGGGTTTCGGCATCGCCGAATTCCTGCTTCAAATTGCCGATTGCTTCGTTGGTGTTGCCTTTGATCTTTTCGGTAAGTTCGCCCATGGCGTGTTTCTCCATCGCTATGAGACAAGGATTTTCCTCGCCTTCTCAATGGATTAACGGTTGCCCTGTCGGCCCGTTCCCTGAGCTTTCCTTCATCGCGACGAGATGTTGCTTCGGCGCGATGAATGAGGTCACAACCGTAGTCTATTCTCCCGCCAGCTCGAGAATGACCTTCCATTCTTCCGGCGTGAGTTCAGCAACGGACAGGCGGCCAAGACGTATTAGTTCGCAGTCGGCCAAACGTGGCTCCGCCTTGATCTGCTTGAGCGTAACGGGGTTCTTGAGCTTACGTTTGGCCTTTACCTTGACCGCAGCCCATTTGTTCTCGGGATCGGTCGGGTCGGTAATGCCACTCACGCTGATTTCCGCGATACCGACGATCTCGAGCCCTTCGCGAGAGTGGTAGAAGAAGGCTTCCTCACCCACTTCCATCGCGGCAAGATTGTTCTTCGCACGATGATTGCGCACACCGTCCCAGGTGCCTTCGCCTTCTGCAACGAGGTCGTCCCAGCTGTATTTGAATGGTTCGGATTTCATCAGCCAATAGCGCGGCAAGCCAAGTCTCCTGTGTCGGTCAGTCAACGCCTGCTAGCCAAGCGGGCTCTGTGAAGCCACCCCTTCAAGGTTACGAACTCCCGGAATTAACCCGATCTTCAGCAGGTTCGCGCATGAAGTCTTCGGCATAAGAAGAAACGTAGTGATGCAAGGTTTGACGTTATCACTGCCGACATGATGGGGCTCTCGCACTCGGTGTTCAAACTGGCAGAAACGACACGACTTGGCCGTGCCGAGCGCGACCTCGTGACGCTGGGTATCGCGATCGCGGCTATCATGCTGTTCGTCGCGACCGGCGGTCAGGTCCTGCCCGATGTCGTGCGTGCGCTTTCAGGCCACGGGAGCGGCCCGGACCGCTTGCTCGCCAATGCGCTGGTGCTGAATGTCGCGCTGATCATATTCGGCTGGCGGCGGTACCGCGAACTCACCCTCGAGATCGGCGAACGTCGCAAGGCCGAACAGACCGCGCGCCGATTGGCAGAGATCGATCCTCTGACCGGATGCTTCAATCGGCGCAGCATGGCAAGCGTTACAAATGCCCTGCGTCACGACGCATTGTCAGCAGGCCAGTCGCTCGCTTTCGTCATGGTCGATCTCGATAACTTCAAGCAGATCAATGACATGCATGGGCACTCGACCGGCGACAAGGTCCTGAACCGTATCGCCGATGCCCTGCGCGATACCTTGCCGGAAGATGCCGTCCTCGCCCGTCTGGGCGGCGACGAGTTCGCTTTCGTAATGCCGTACAAGCCGGATGACGAGGAAGCGATCGACCGGCAGATCGGCGAAATCTTCAAGCTGTTTGCAACGCCGCTGCTCATCGACATGGTGCGGATCGACATCACCATGTCCATCGGCATCGTGAGCGAAAGCCCGACCGTCGGTCCGGATCTCGACACCAAGGATGCCGAAACACTGATGCACCGTGCGGACATCGCGATGTACCGCGCCAAGAAGCAGGGCAAAAACCGCTTCGTCTGGTTCGAACCCAACATGGAAAACGAGCTGCGTTTCCGCAATGAACTCGAGGCAGGTATCCGCCGCGGGCTGAACCACGCAGAATTCGTTCCTTACTACGAACAGCAGATCGATCTCGAAACCGGTCGGCTGGTCGGGTTCGAAATGCTTGCGAGATGGAATTCGCCCCACCTCGGCCTCGTCAAACCAGAAACCTTCATTCCGATTGCGGAAGAGATCGGCGTCATTGCCGAACTTTCTGAACAGCTGATGGTGCAGGCCTTCGCCGATGCGTCGGAATGGAATCCAGAGCTCACGATATCGGTCAATATCTCGCCACTCCAGCTGCGTGACCCATGGTTCGCACAAAAGCTGCTGAGGCTGATCGTCGAAAACAATTTCCCGGCCCATCGTCTCGAAATCGAGATCACCGAAAATTGCCTGCACGAGGATATCGGCGCAGTCCGTACGATCATGACGAGCCTGAAGAACCAGGGAGTACGGGTCGGGCTGGACGATTTCGGTACGGGGTATTCGAGCCTCGCCACTCTCAAGACGCTGCCGTTCGACAGGCTCAAGATCGACCGCAGTTTCATCGCCGAACTCGGGACCGACGATGTTACCTCGACGATCGTCGATGCCATCGTCACGCTCGGCAAGGGCCTGCAGATGCCGATCACTGCCGAAGGTATCGAGAACAAGGATATCCTGGACGTTCTGCGCCGCATGGGCCGGATCAAGGGCCAGGGATATTTTTACGGACGCCCTGAATCGGCCGAACAGGTGAAAAAGCGCCTCCAGATGCTGGGCCTGCTCGCGGCGAACGACGGCCGTCACGCAGCACCAGCGCTGCCAGATGGCGGCAGCCACCCTCCGCGTGCGGCAGAGGCCTGACAGCCGGTCAGCCGCTCGCTAGGGCTGGACGCGCCCGACACACCCGAATAGAGCCTCGCGCGCTATGCGCGTTTCCTTCACCAAGATGCACGGACTAGGCAACGACTTCGTCATCCTGGACAACAGGAACGGAGGATTGCCCGAATTGACGAATGCCGTGGCAGCGGCACTCGCCAATCGCACGACCGGTATCGGGTGCGACCAGCTGATCCTGCTCGAAAACGACGAGAGCGGCGACAGCGATTTCCGCATGCGAATTTTCAATGCCGACGGCAGCGAAGTCGAAGCCTGCGGCAACGCCAGCCGCGCCGTTGCCTTGCTTCATGGGGAAAGCGCGCGTGTCGCTACTGACGGGGGTCTGATCGCGCTTGAACCGGCAGAAGGCGGCGCACGGGTCGATATGGGAACCCCTCGCTTCGAATGGCAGGACATTCCGCTGGCCTATGCGATGGATACGCTGTCGATGCCGGTCGCCTGGGGCCCATTGGAAAACCCTGCGGCAGTCAACGTTGGCAATCCCCATGTGATCTTCTTCACCGATGATACCGATGTGGTCGAACTCGATGTGCTGGGACCTGAGATCGAACACGACCCGCTGTTCCCCGATCGTATCAACGTAAATGTCGCGACGATCGAAGACCGGACCAACATTCGCCTGCGCGTCTGGGAACGTGGTGTCGGCCTGACCCGCGCTTGTGGAACGGGAGCCTGCGCGACGGCAATTGCAGCGATGCGCCGCGGCCTGGTCGAGCGAAATGTCACGGTTGCCCTCCCCGGCGGTCCGTTGCAGATCGAATGGACGAAGGACAACCGCATCCTGATGACCGGGCCTGCGACGCTCAGCTTTGTCGGGACCTTCGAATGGTCGGACTTCGCGTGAGCGGGGCGGAAGTCGTCTCGCTCGGTTGTCGTCTGAACATCGCGGAAAGCGAACGCATTCGCGCGATCCTGGGCGATGCTTCCGAGACGATCGTGGTCAATAGCTGCGCGGTGACATCGGAGGCAGTCAGGCAGACGAGGCAGGCGATCCGCAAGGCGCGCAAGCAGTATCCAGATGCTCGCCTGCTGGTGACCGGATGCGCAGCCGAAGTAGAGCGCGAGCAGATTGCTGCCATGCCGGAGGTGGACGGGCTGATTGCAAATGAAGCCAAGCTCGATCCCAGGGCGTGGAATGTGCCTGTCGACGCCGCGCCGGTCGTGCCGCAGCACACCCGTGCCTTCATCGCGGTGCAAAACGGGTGTGACCACTCATGCACATTCTGCGTCATCCCGCAGGGTCGCGGGACAAGCCGGTCCCTGACCGTTTCCCAGGTGCTTGCTGAGGTGGAACAGCACCTCGAAATCGGCGCGCGCGAGGTCATCCTGACCGGTGTCGACGTTACCAGCTGGGGCGAAGACCTGCCCGGAAAACCGGGTCTCGGGACACTCGTTGCCACGGTGCTCGACGCTTTTCCAGAACTGCAACGCTTGCGGATGTCGTCGCTCGACGGAGTGGAAATCGACGATGCATTCATCGAGCTGATCTGCACAGAGCCGCGCATCATGCCGCATCTCCATCTCTCGCTGCAGCATGGAAACGACCTGATCCTGAAGCGGATGAAGCGCAGGCATGATCGGGGCGATGCGGTCCGACTGGTCTCACGGATCAGGGAAGCGCGCCCGGAAGTGGCCATTGGCGCCGACCTCATCGCGGGCTTCCCGACGGAAACCGAGGAACAGCACCAGGCCAACCTTTCCATCATCCGCGAGCTCCACATCGTCCACGGGCACATTTTCCCCTACTCGCCCCGCCCTGGCACTCCGGCCGCACGCATGCCGCAAGTCGCGAAACCGGTGATCAAGCAGCGCGCCGCCGAACTCCGTCGGGCGGTGAGCGAAGTTCGTCGGCCATGGCTGGAAGGTCTGGTCGGCACCCCCCTATCCGTTCTCGCGGAAAGTGACGGCTGTGGTTATTCGCAGCAGTTCGCCCGCGTTGCATTGCCCGAAGGCACGGCCCCGCGCACGATCGTGAGCGTAACGCCGACAACACTCGAAGAAGGATTGCTCTCGTGAGCGAGCCCGAAAAGCAGAAAAGCTGGAGCGACCGACTGTTCGGCGGCTTCCGCAAGACGTCTGAACGCCTGTCCGAGAACCTGACCAGCGTGGTCGGCACAGCTCGGCTTGACGATGCCACCCTCGACGATGTCGAAGATGCGCTGATCATGTCCGACCTCGGCCCGTCCGCTGCGCGCCGTATTCGCGAGCGCCTGTCGGACAAGCGTTTCGGACTGGAGATCAGCGAGCGCGAGTTGAAAGAAGCCGTGGCAGAGGAAATCGCGGAAATCCTGCGCCCGGTTGCCAAACCGCTCGAAATAACCGCCTTCCCGCGCCCGCAGGTCATCCTTGTGATCGGGGTCAACGGCAGCGGCAAGACCACGACCATCGCCAAGCTCGCCCACCTTTTCCAGGAAGACGATTACGGCGTCATGCTGGCGGCAGGCGACACGTTCCGCGCCGCCGCAATCGGCCAGCTTGCCACGTGGGCAGAACGGATCGATGTTCCGATCATTCGCGGACCGGAAGGCGGGGATCCCGCCAGCATCGTCTTCGACGCGGTCAAGGCTGCAACCGACAAGGGCACAGATGCGCTGATCGTCGACACCGCCGGCCGTCTTCAGAACAAGCGCGAACTGATGGACGAACTGGCGAAAATCCGCCGCGTCCTCGGTCGCCTCAACCCCGAAGCGCCTCATGATGTCGTCCTCGTGCTCGACGCCACGAACGGCCAGAATGCCCTCAGCCAGATCGATGTTTTCAAGGAAGTCGCCGGCGTCACCGGCCTCATCATGACCAAGCTCGACGGCACGGCGCGTGGCGGTGTGCTGGTCGCGGCTGCCGAACAATATGGCCTTCCCATCCATGCGATCGGTGTGGGTGAGAAAATCGACGATCTGCGCCCCTTTGATCCTGACCTCGTGGCGCGTGTCATTGCAGGAGTAGCCTGATGTCGGACAGCAAGAAAAAAGGCTCGGGCTGGCTCAGCGTTGCAGTCGATTACGGTCCACTGCTGATCTTCCTCGGCGTTTATCGCTACTATGCGCCCGAAGAGGCTGAACCGATCGCGGAAATCGCCGCAGTGGTGCGCGGCACGCTGGCCTTCATGGTCGCGGCCGTTGCCGCGCTCGCGATTTCGAAATGGCGACTTGGCAAGGTCTCACCAATGCTGTGGTTTTCGACGGCCCTGATTGTGGGATTCGGTGCGCTGACCATCTTCTTCGGCGACCCGACCTTCGTCCAGTTGAAGCCCACGATCATATATTGCGGCTTCGGCATCGCACTGCTGGCCGGTTGGATGATGGGCAAGCCACTGCTCAAGACGCTGCTCGCCGCCGCCTTCGAGGGGTTGAGCGACGAAGGTTGGCTAAAACTGTCACGCAACTGGGGCTTCTTCTTCCTCGCTCTTGCGGTGCTGAACGAAGGGCTGCGCGCCTATCTCGACTTTGGCGACTGGCTCGCGGCAAAGCTTTGGGTGTTCCTCCCCGTCAGCTTCCTGTTCACGTTCAGCCAGATCCCCATGCTACTGAAGCATGGTCTCTCGCTCGAAGAGAAAGATGAAGTCCTGAAGGACGAACCACCGACGGGTTCGTGATCGAAGCAATTTGAGGCCATGCCTAGCTATCGACATTCTGTCGGTCCGTTCTCGGTCTTGGTGGCCCTCGCAATAGGCGGCTGGGCCTATCTCACTTCGAATGACCAGCCGTCCGGTTGCTACCGTGTCGATGAATCGCGCGTCCTCGTTGTCACGAACGGGGAGGTCATACTCTACGGCGATGGTGCCCTGATGCAGCGCACCAACATCACCGAAGTCCGCCAGATCCGGGGCTATGTGCTAACGTTGGCATCCGATCTCAATCTCGATCCCATCGAACGATCAGTGACCGAATCCGGAAAGCCTGGGGCTGGCAACAACGCATCGCTGGTCATATTCGAGGATGGCCGCGACGCGCCTCATGCACGCTATGAACCCCAGAATGGTTCTCGCCTCAAATTCTATGAAATCGAATGTGAACCAGCGAAAGCCGCTCGGCGTTAGATTTCGACCTGGCTGCCCAGTTCCACGACACGGTTCGTCGGCAGCTTGAAGAAATCCATCGCGGTTGCCGAGTTGCGCAGCAGCCAAGCAAAAATCTTCTCACGCCACAGCGGCATGGCCGGGTTCTTCGACGGCAGCAGGGTCTGCCGGCTGAGGAAGAAGCTGGTCTGCATCATGTCGAATTCGCCGCCGCACCGCTCCATGCTCTTCAGGCCGAGCGGGACGTCAGTCGATTCCATGAAGCCGTAGTGCAGCACCGCACGGTAGAATCCGTCGCCGAGGTCGTGATATTCGCACCGCTCGTTCGGGTCGACATAGGGAATGTCGGCAATATCGACCGTCAGGATGATGACGCGTTCGTGCAGCACCTTGTTGTGCTTGATATTGTGCAGCAGTGCCGACGGAACGCCAGCCGTGCTCGACGCCATGAAGATCGCCGTGCCCGGCACGCGGGTTGCCGAGTTCTTGGCCGACTTGGCAAAGATTTCGATCGGCAGCGCGACTTCGCTCATCCGCTCGCGCATCAGCTTGCGCCCGCGCGCCCAGGTGGTGAGCAGCGTGAACATCACCAGGCCTACCACCAGCGGGAACCAGCCGCCCTCGGGCACCTTGGAAAGGTTTGCAGCGAAATAGGCGCCATCGACGATCAGGAAGATCGCGACCGCAGGCGCTGCGTACCACCACCTCCACTTCCACACGCCGACGAACAGCACGCCCATCAGCAGCGTGTCGATCGTGACCGCGCCGGTCACGGCGATGCCGTATGCCGATGCGAGGTTCGAGGAATTCTGGAACGTGAGCACCAGGATGATGACCGCGATCATCAGTGCCCAGTTGACCACCGGAATATAGATCTGGCCGCCTTCTGTTTCGCTGGTGTGGCGGATCGACAGGCGGGGGATGTAGCCCATCTGGATCGCCTGATGCGTAATCGAGAAAGCGCCGGAGATCACAGCCTGGCTGGCGATGAAGGTCGCTGCGGTCGCGAGCAAAACAAGCGGCAGGCGCCACTGCTCGTTGGCGAGGAAGAAGAACGGGCTCTGGATCGCCTGCGTCGCTTCTTCTGGCGGCAGACCGATGATCATCGCGCCTTGGCCGAAATAGTTCAGCAGCAGGCACGGCATGACGAAACCGAACCACGACAGACGCATGGGTCCACGGCCAAAATGCCCCATGTCGGAATAGAGCGCTTCCGAACCGGTCACAGCCAGCACGACCGAACCGAGCGCCAGGAACGCCAGTGTGCCGTCGAGGATGAAGAAGTTGACGGCGTGATACGGATTGAGCGCCCAGAGGACTTCCGGGGTTTGCACGATCTGCCACGTGCCCATCCCTGCGATGACAAGGAAATAGACGATCATAACCGGCGCAAACAGCGCGCCGACCTTCGCCGTCCCGCGTTTCTGCAGGATGAAAAGGAATATCAGCAGCACAAGGGCGATCGGAATGACCAGCCGGTCGAGCCGGTGATCGACGACCGTAAGGCCCTCCACGGCCGAAAGGACGGAGATCGCCGGCGTGATCATGCTGTCGCCATAGAACAGCGCGGTTGCGAACACGCCGAGTAGCACGGCTAGCCAGCCATAGCGGGACGAGCTGATGTGGCGCGAAATAAGAGCAACGAGGGCAAGCGAACCGCCCTGCCCCTTGTTATCGGCGCGCATCAGGATCGTGACGTACTGGATCGCAACGACGAGCGTCATCGACCAGAAGATCAGGCTGATGACCCCGAGGACGTGCGCATTGTCGAGCGCCAGCGGGTGAGGTCCGACGAATGTTTCGCGGAAAGCATAAAGCGGGCTCGTCCCGATATCGCCGAAAACGATACCGATCGCGCCGACGGCCAGTGCCGCCTTGGACGCGCCATGGCCATGACCGCCGTTACCGGCAGTGCTGTCGCTTTGTGTGGATGCTTCGCTCATGGCAAAGGATTTCCCGAATTCACCCCGGTACTGCCCCATTCGATTGCTACTGGGTTGCGCGGCAGAGGCTGCGCAAGGCGGCGGCGCTTAGCACTAGCCCTCAGACGGCGCAACACGTCATTCCGGCGCGCCCTGCGCTTCGATCTGGGCGATCAGCATATCCATCTGCCCGATCCGCGCTTCCAGTTGCTCGCGCCACGGGGCGTCATCGGGAGATGCTTCGAGCAGGTTCGCCCAGACATCGCGCGCACCTTTCAGGTCGCCCGATCGCAGCAGAGCAGCCCCAAGGAAGAATGCAGGCCCCGGGTTCCCCGGCAGGTTCGCTTCTGCCCGGGCGTAAGCTTCGGTTGCCGCCGGCGTGACATTGCCGCCCGCATGTTCGACGAGGGCATTACCCAGCGCGAGCCAGCCTTCGCCGTCTTTCGGATTGTCTTCCAGCCCCTTGCGAAGGAGCCGGGCAGCCGCTTCGAAGTCCCCTCGCCGTGCGAAACCATCGGAAACGATCAAGTAGTTCGTGGGCAGGTCGGTCGGGCCGAACAGCGCTCTGCGCGCTTCAACCAGAGCTTCGCCCGACGCCGATTGCGACTCGACTGCTTGCTTGGGGGCAGATGGAAGCTGCGGCGAACCTTGCCAGGCATACCCCGCCAGCCCGAACACCAGCACCGCACCGAGCATGGTCCAGTGACTCCGGCTGACGCGCAGCAGGATTGCAGCGACCAGGAGCGCGCCGACCGCCAGGGCGATGACTGCGAGCCAGATCATGCTTCACCCTTTCGGCGCGAGAGGCGACGCGCAAGCACGATGCCGACGATCAGCATCAGCAAGACCGGAATGGCGAACAGCGGCCATGTCGTCGAACTGAGAGCCGGTTCGTAGCTGACGTAATCGCCATATCGCTCGATCAGCCAAGCGCGGATCGCTTCGGGCTCCTCACCCGCTTCGATACGCGTGCGGACCTGGTGGCGCATGTCACCCGCCATCGGCGCGTCGCTATCGGCAATCGATTGGCTCTGGCACTTGAGGCAGCGCAGCGTTTCCATCAGCGCGCGTGCCTCGGCCTCCTGCGCCGGATCGTCTAGCTGCCGATAGGCATAGGGCGCCGGCGGCATCGAATCCTGCGCCTGCGCCGTCATGCCGAATGGAATTGCCAAGAGCGCCAGAACGAAGATTGCAAACAGCCTCATTCGCCTGCCTCGCGCAGCTTTTCGAGCAGCATGGGCACATCGCTTTCACGGATGTCGCCAATATGCTGGTAACGGATCACGCCCTTGCCATCGATGACGAAGGTTTCGGGCACGCCGGATGAACCGATCTCGAACTGGATCGCGCTGACCGCATCTGAACCGATCCGGCTGTACGGGTTGCCGTTCCGTTCAAGGAAGGCGGCCACATCTTCGGGCCGGTCACGGATGGCAACGCCAATGATTTCGACGCCCTGCTGCTTCAGGGTTTCGAGATGCGGTGCTTCTGCGATGCAGGGCAAGCACCAGCTAGCCCATATGTTGAGCAGGCGCGGCTTTCCGTCCTGGAAATTCGTGGTGGCCGCACCATCCACCCCCTCCATCGCGGGAGGCAGGTCGAATTGCGGCAGGGGTTTTCCGATCATCGTGGAATGGATGAATTCGTCTTTCGGCTGCGACAATTGGTATCCTGCCACGCCCAGGAAGGCCGAGAATAGCGCGAGCGGGACCCAGACCTGCCAGCGGATCATGATACCGCTCCCATGGCCTGTTCGCTCCTGCGCTCCGCTGCCAGAACGCGGATCCTACGCCGCTTGAGGTCGGAAAGAACGCGGCCGATGATGGCCAGAACGCCGCCAAGCGCGACCAGAAGCCCCCCGTACCAGATCAGCGTGACAAAGGGTTTCCACCACAGCCTTAGCTGCCAGCGGCCATCGCTCGCCCGGTCGCCGAGGACTGCGTAAAGCTGTCCGTCCCAGCGGGTCAAAAGTGCGCTTTCGGTCGTTTCCTGGGGCGGAGCCCAGAAATTGCGGGCCTGCGGGTCGAGCCGCACAGGCTCACCGCCGTCCCTTGCTGCAAGAAGATGCCCTTCCAGCGCGGTCCAGTTGGGCCCGGCCACCGGATCGACGCCTTCCAGGGTGACCTGCCATCCGGCGATCTCGGTCGATCCACCGGGCGCAAGCGCTATCAGGCGTTCTTTCGTGAACGCGCCTTCGCTCGCCATGCCGAACAGGGCGATGGCAATCCCGAAGTGCGCGATCACCATGCCCCACGTCGCAAGCGGGACCCGTGTCAGGCGGCGGCCCTTGAGCGGCCAGAAGCTGGCAACCGCAAGCCCGATCGAAATCGCGAGACCCAGCAGGGGCAGCAGGCCCGGCGCTGTGGCTACGCCGATTATCAGGGCGACCGTCACGACGATGGCGACGGTGATCGCGACCGGAACGGAAATGCGCTCGAACTTGTCACCGCGCCAGCGCAGCAAGGGCCCCACGGCCATGACCAGCAACATCGGGATCGCGAAGATCGCGCTCGCCGGGTTGAAGTAGGGCGGCCCGACCGAAACCCTGACGTCAAATGCCTCTGTCAGCAGCGGATAGAGCGTGCCGAGCAGCACGATTCCGAGGATGGCCGACAGCATGACGTTGTTGAAGACGAGCGCCCCCTCGCGGCTGAGGGCGGCGAAGCGCTGCCCCTCCGATACCGAGCCTGCTCGCAAGGCAAAAACGAGCAGTGCGCCGCCGATGTAGAGCGCCAGCAGCGCGAGGATGAAGGAACCGCGCTCTGGATCGACGGCAAAGGCGTGGACGCTGGTCAGCACGCCCGAACGGACGAGGAAGGTCCCGACCATGCTCATCGAAAACGCGACCACCCCCAACATGATCGTCCAGGCACGCAGCGCATCGCGTGCGGCAAGGACGCTGGCCGAATGGAGCAAGGCCGTCGCTGCCAGCCATGGCATGAGCGAGGCGTTTTCGACCGGATCCCAGAACCACCAGCCGCCCCAGCCTAGCTCGTAATAGGCCCAGTAACTCCCGGCAGTGATGCCGATCGTCAGGAAGACCCAGGCGCCCAGCACCCATGGCCGCATCACCCGGGCAAATTCGGGCGTGACCTGCCGCGTCAACAACGCGCCGACGGCGAAGCTGAAAGCGACGGAAAGGCCGACATAGCCAATGTAAAGCGTGGGCGGATGGAAGGCGAGGCCGATATCCTGCAGCAGCGGGTTGAGGCCCAACCCTTCCGGTGCTGGCACGGGAAGCCGTTCGAACGGGTTCGAGCTGAACAACAGGAAGGCATAGAAGCCTAGCGCAACGAAGCCCTGCGCAGCCAATGTCGCCTGCATCGTCCTTTCGGGAAGTCGACGTTCAATCAGCGCGATGAGGCCGCCGGCCAGCGCCATGACCGTGACCCAGAGCAGCATCGAACCTTCGTGATTACCCCAGGCACCGGCGATCTTGAAAATCATCGGCTTCAGCGAATGGGAGTTGGCAGCAACCAGCTTCACCGAAAGATCGGTGACGGCAAAAACCCACAGCAGCATGACGAACGCAAATCCGGCGAGCAGACCCTGCAGGATTGCAGCTGGGCGGACGAGAGGCTGCAATGGTGTTTCGCCTCGCTGCGCCAGGGCGCCGCCGGCCAGCTGCAGGGCAGCGAGTGCCGCCGCGAGCCACAGGGCGGCAAGACCAAGCTCTGCGATCATTCGATCCCTACGGTCGTTTCTTCGGCCATTTTCGCGGCCTGGTGCTGGTCCATTTCCTGCAATTCGCGCGGGACGTAATTCTCGTCATGCTTGGCAAGCAGGTTCGTCGCTTCGAAAATGCCGTCGGCAGCCAGCGCGCCTTCCGCGACCACGCCCGATCCTTCGACGAAAAGATCGGGTACGATGCCGCGATAGCGTACCGGCACCCTCGCTTCGTCCTGATCGGTGACCACGAAAGCGATCGTAACTCCGTCGGGCATGGTTTCGAGCGAGCCCTGTTCCACCATTCCGCCGAGGCGAACGGCCTGGCCCGTTTCAGGCGGATTCTCTGCCATTTGCGAGGGCAGGTAGAAATAATTCGCCTGGTTGCGCAGCGACCATGCCGCGAGCAGCCCTGCAGCCACGAGCACGAGCAACGCGATCACGATCAGCACCAGCCGCTGATGCTTTGCCTTCAGCGCACTCATCGGCCTTTGACCTCGTCACGGCGGCGTTCGGCACGCTTCATCGCAATCCAGCTCCACGCCGCCATCGCGAGTGTTCCGCCAACGCCGACGACATAGGCAGCCAAGACGAAATTCCACTGGTCGAGCGCTTCGTAATTCATGCCGCCTCCATCGCCCTGCGGCGCAGCCGCGCCTCGGTCTGGAAATCGGCGAGCAGCGCCCGCATCCGCGCCAGGACCACGCCGCCGAACAGCAGCGAGAAGCCCAGGACCGCGACCAGCATCGGGACAAGGAATTCGGGGTCGATCGCGCTTTTGCCCATGGTGATCGAAGGAGGTTGGTGAAGCGAATTCCACCACACGACCGAACGGTTGATGATCGGCACATTGACCGCGCCGACAAGTCCGAAGATCGCCGGAATACGCGACGATGCTCCGTCGCGAGCCGCCGCCTGCGACAATGCGATGTAACCGGCATAGAGAAACAGCAGCACCAGCATACTCGTCAGCCGCCCGTCCCATACCCACCAAGTGCCCCATGCCGGGCGGCCCCAGATCGAACCTGTCGCAAGGCAGATGGCGGTAAAGACCATTCCCGGCACCGCCGACGCGCGCGCCGCAATCGCCGCCAGCGGATGTTTCCAGACTAGGAAAACGAGGCTCGAGATCGCAATCGCGCTCCACCCGCCCATGCCGAGCCAGGCTGCTGGAACGTGCAGGAACAGGATGCGCACCGTTTCGCCCATCAGCCTGTCGGGAGAGACGAAGAAAAGCCCCCAGGTCAGCGCCACTGCGCTCAGCAGCAGACCGGACACCATCAGCAAGGGTGTCAGCCAGCGGGCGAGCGTCAAAAAACGTTTAGGATTGGCGAAGCCGTGCATGGGATTATCTTAGGTGCGGCTAATACAGCCGTCCCCGCCCCCCGCAAGACTGCATTTGGTACAAGTCCACTTGTACCGCCTGCATCGTCAGCGTCCGATGAGCTTCTGCGCCATCCTGTCGGCAACAACATCAGCGGTTTCGCCGGAGCTTTCCGAAGCCTGCCAGATTTCTTCGAGACGGCCCGGAATCTGCGCGATCCGCTTGCGAACCTCGTTGATGTCGCAGGGCTCGCCATGCTGGCGGCAGAGGTATTCCATCGCCACCGAGATGATCCCGCCGGCATTGATGACGTAGTCGGGCGCATACAGGATGCCGCGATCGGCAAGCAGCTTGCCGTGATGTGCACGGGCGAGCTGGTTGTTCGCACCGCCTGCAACGATCGGAGCCTCGAGACGCGCGATTCCTTCGTCGTCGAGGATCGCACCGAGCGCGTTGGGGCTGAACACGTCGCAGGCAACGCCCATGATCGCATCCGCTGCCACAGCTTCGCCGCCCAGTTCCTTCGCAAGGGCTTCGGCACGATCTGCATGCATGTCGGCCAGCGTCAGCTTGGCTCCGTCCTTGGCCAGCAGGCGCGCAACGCCGCCACCGACACTACCGGTGCCCTGGATCGCGATGTGGACGTTTTCGACGCTATCCTTGCCCAGCTTGTGGCGGACGGCGGCCTTGATGCCGTGATAGATGCCCATTGCGGTGAACGGGCCGGGATCGCCGCCGGCGGCATCTTCGCCCTCGACCGGAAGGCCGGAGACATGGGCAGTACGCTTCGACACGGCAACCATGTCGGCTTCGCTGATGCCCACGTCTTCTGCAGTGACGTAGCGACCATTCAGAGCCTCGACCGCGTCGCCGAAAGCGGCGAGCAATTCGGGCGTCTTGGTACGGTCCTTATCCGCCAGGATCACGGCCTTGCCCCCGCCGAGCGGAAGTCCGGCCATCGCGTTCTTGTAGCTCATGCCGCGGCTGAGACGCAGCGCATCGCGCATCGCGCTTGCCGGATCGGCATAGTGCCAGAAACGGGTGCCGCCCGCGCCGGGGCCGAGATGGGTCGAATGGAGAGCGATAATAGCAGTCAGGCCGCTGTTGGGCTCGTGCACGAACTGAACCAGCTCGTGATCGTCATAGTCCGCTTCGGTCCAGAATGCCGGCATCGAATTACCCCTTTCAGCCACGCGGCCGGGTAACAGTCTGCTCGGGGAAAATGGGGCGATCGAGGGGTCTCGAACCCCCGACCTCCGGTACCACAAACCGGCGCTCTAACCAACTGAGCTACGATCGCCACAATGCCCCGGCCCGCTGTCGTCGGATGCCGCGCAAGCGGGGCTGATACGCGCCTTGGCCAGCCCGTCAAGGCTCGCCGTAGCGGGGGCGAGCCTGTTGCACAGGCGATCCCGTTTGCAAAGCGAAAACTGCGCGTTGGACCGTCAAACGCAATAATATTTCTCTCTTGCCCGAAGCGTCACCAACCGTAATCTGACGCCGTGCTTGAAAACGGCGAATCTTCTGCAACGAGGCTCCTGTCGACCAACGGCGTCCAGCAGGTTCCAAATCCCAAGATCGAACTGTTCCAGTTGCGCGGGTTCCTCGAGCCTGAATTATGTGCCGAACTCATCGCGCTGATCGAAGCCAACCGCCGGCCGTCGACGATCGCGGACGCCAATGGCGATGCCTATTTCCGCACCAGCGAGACCTGCGACCTCGATCCCGCCAATCCGAGCGTTCGGGAACTGGAAGCAAGGCTTGTGGCCCTGAATGGCATCGACCCGGCATTCGGCGAACCTTGCCAGGGCCAGCGTTATGACGTCGGCCAGGAATTCAAGCCGCACACGGACTATTTCGCGCCGGGTGGTGAGGATTACGTCAAATATTGTTCGGTCGCCGGGCAACGCAGCTGGACTTTCATGATCTATCTCAATGAAGTCGAGGCTGGCGGTGCTACCCGGTTCAAGGTGGTCGGGAAGACATTCCAGCCCGAAACGGGCAAGCTGGTGTGCTGGAACAACCGCCGGCCCGATGGCAGCGTCAATCCAAACACGCTGCATCACGGCATGAAGGTGCGCAAAGGAATCAAATACGTGATAACCAAGTGGTATCGCGAAAAAGAATGGGGATGGTGATGAGCGAATTTAAAGACATCGAACAGCAGCTCCGCACGCGGCTCGACGACCTGCTGCAACGCACCGAGGTGATCGAGGACGACCTTCGCCACCCACTCGACGCGGACTGGGAAGAACAGGCGACCGACCTTGCCGATGACGAAGCGCTCGAAGGCATCGATGACGTATTGCGCGCGGAAATCCAGCAGATCCGGCTCGCGCTGCTCCGCATCGGCAACGGAACCTATGGCACGTGCGCGGTGTGTGGCGACGAAATCAGCCATGCGAGGCTGGAAGCGCGTCCGATCGCTACGCGCTGCATCAAGTGTGCTTCGGCCTGAGGGGCACCCGCCAGGCATGCCTTATCTGCGATTGAAAACGTCGGTGGCCGCTGGCGCAATGTCAGCGATGCTGTCCGGATGTGTTGCCAGCTACATCGACCTGGAAGCCGAACGGGTCGAGGACGAAATCAGGTTCCGGAACCCGAACGCCGGCTTGTTCTCGTCCGATTGCGTCCGCGTGGTCGAAGTCACCAATGTCGAAACACGTGAAGTCGTGTGGGCAGATGGTTCGCGCACCAGTGGATGCCTGTTCGAGACGCCGTTCGCCTATGGCCAGAAATCGGATTTGTCGGATCCGAAAGACTACAAGGCTGCCAAGCCGCTCGAGCCGGGCAATTCCTACGAAATCTTCGTCGAATTGGATGGCGGCGCTGGCGACGGATCTTTCACGATCGCAGCCGATGGCCGCGTAACGAACAGCGGCTGATCCGGGCGCATACGAAAAAGGCGGACCCGTCGGCCCGCCTTCCCCTTGCGATCCGAAGATCGCGAAGCTTGTAAGTCGCTTACTTCTTGAGCGACAGACCACCGAAGCGCTTGTTGAACGCAGCAACACGGCCGCCTTCCTGAACCTGCTGGCGACCGCCCGTCCATGCCGGGTGGCTGGTCGGATCGATTTCGAGCGTCAGCGTGTCGCCTTCGCTGCCCCAGGTGGAGCGCGTCTGGAATTCAGTACCATCGGTCATCTTGACCGTGATCATGTGGTAGTCGGGATGCCCTTCGGCTTTCATGTCTCTTGTCCTTGCTAGCGTTGCCCGGTTCCGACCGGCCATGCTGTTTG
Source organism: Altererythrobacter epoxidivorans (assembly GCF_001281485.1). Taxonomy (NCBI): domain Bacteria; kingdom Pseudomonadati; phylum Pseudomonadota; class Alphaproteobacteria; order Sphingomonadales; family Erythrobacteraceae; genus Altererythrobacter; species Altererythrobacter epoxidivorans. The sequence continues at coordinate 660,062 of NZ_CP012669.1, read as the reverse complement.
CGGGAAAGGCGCGCGCTTAGAGGCGCTGCGCCCGGATTGCAACCTTATTTCGGTGGATCGGCGATCATCGCGGTGAATTCGACCTCGCAGGTCGTCTTGCCTTCGACGCTGGCCTTGCCCTTGAACTTGTAAACGCGGCTGCGCTTCTGGACGAATTCGACCTCCATATCGAGCAGGCAACCGGGCGTCACAGGGCTGCGGAACTTTGCGTTCTCGATACCCATGAAAAACACCAGCTTGCCCGTACCGGACAGTTCGAGCGTCTCGATCCCGAGAATGGCAGCGGCCTGAGCCATTGCCTCGATCTGGAGCACGCCGGGCATGATAGGAGCGCCGGGGAAATGCCCCTGGAAGAACTCCTCGTTCATGCTCACGGCTTTCACCGCGTGAATCCGCTCGCCGAGCTCGATCGTCTTGACGCGATCGACCAGCAGCAAGGGATACCGGTGAGGCAGAGCCTTGAGGATTTTCTGGATGTCGTAATCGGTTACGATCGTTCCGTCGCTCATCGCCCTGCCCCCGATAGCTTTACTTAGCGGCCAGCCGGGGCCTGCGCGCCCTGCTGTTGCTGCTGAGCCTGGCGGGCAGCAGCCTGCTGGGCTGCGACCACGAGGATCTGCTGGATCGCCTGGTGCATTTCGACCGTCTGGCGACGCGGCTGCCATCCGGCCGGAACCGTCGTCGTTACCGACGGAAGACGCGAATCGATCGCTGCGACGATGTCGGTCGTGATGTCGAAACCGTCCGGCGCATACTGGATCGCGTCGGGAGCAATCAGGACCGTAACCTTCTTCGAAGCAAGGACCTGGTTACGTGCATTGACGTAATCGTTCATCAGCTGCTCGATGGCGTAATACTGGGCCATAGCGATCGGCTGGGTCGCGGTCGCTGCCTGCTGTTCCTTCGCCTGAATCTGCTGCACCACCGTCGGGTTTGCAGTGATTTCGGCGTCGCTCAGCTGGTTGTCCTTGTTGGTGTCGAGCGAGATTTGCAGGTTGGTGATCTCGGTATTGAGCTGGTTAACCTGCTGGATATTCGCGGCATAGGTCGTGTTGATCTGCTGGTACGCGTTGGTGCGAGCAGCAGCACGAAGGATCGCCATCGTCGGGTTGCTCGTAGCCATGCCATTGACCTGGGCGGCGACGGGGGCCGGCACGCTGGCGATGACAGCAGTCATGGCGAGACCCGCAGCAAGAGCGGACTTTGAAATAATCTTCATTAGAATTGTGTTCCTACGTTGAACGAGAATTGCTTGGTGTCGTCACCAGGTTCCTTCCTAAGGATCTTGGCGAAATCGATCCTGAACGGACCGAAGGGCGAGTTCCAGTTGACGCCGATACCGACAGCGACGCGAGGCGCCGCAGAATCGCCGACGAAGACTTCGCGGAAGGCGCTGCCCGGACGAATGGCGGGATCGTTGGGATCAGTTGCCGTGCCCGGGTCGAGGGTCAGCAGACCGTCGGCATCGTAGTAATACAGATTACCTTCGTCATCGGTCGCCTGAACGCCGTTCGGATAATCCTGCAACAGCGGCCTGTCGACGGCGAACAACGCACCGACATCGGCAAAGATCGAAGGACGCAGGCCGAGTTCGCGTGCACCGCTGCCCAGCGGGATTTCGAGTTCGGCACGGCCGAGATAGAACGCACGACCGCCCAGCGCGTCGTCCTGGACCTGGTTGCGTTCGGTGATCGGCGTCGGAACGCCATCGACCGTCACGTAAGGCTGGCGCAGGATGCGCGGGCCGATACCGCGAATGTCGAAGCCGCGCATCTGCGGTTCGCCGAGGAAGAAACGATCGGTCAGCAGAACGTCGTCGCGGCCCGGAATGTTTTCGCTCTTGAGTGCGTTGATCGCACCACCTTCCGCCGAAAGCGAGAAGATGAAGCCAGCACCCACTGGCCAGTACTTTGCAGCCTTGCCGCGGACGCGCAGGTATTTCACGGAGCCACCAAGACCGGCAAATTCGGTCGAGAAAGTGACGTTGCTACCGCGGGTCGGGCGCAGGCGGCTGTCGAGCGTATTGTAAGCGAGCGACATGCCGAGGATCGAGCTCGTCCGGTCGCCGATCGCTTCACAGAGATAGCGGCTCGCCTTGAGCGGATCGCAGGTCGATTCGCCGTTGATGGTCGAGAAATACGTCTGCTCGTCCAGGCTCACCTGGTCGTAGTTGAACGTATAGCTGCCGATCAGCGAGATATATTCGGTAAGCGGCACACCGGCACGCATCGAGATACCGGTCGTGGTCTTTTCATACAGGTTGCGACGGTCGGTCGCGTACCGGTTGAAGCTGTTGAAGTCGCGGCGGTAGACATCGACGCCGGCCGATATGTTCCGGTCGAACACATAGGGTTCGGTAAAGCTGAGCTGGACCGAGCGCGAGTAACGTGAATAGTTCACGCTGGCGCCGACGGTCTGGCCACGACCGCGGAAGTTCCGCTGGCGAACCGATGCCGCGAGGATGAAGCTTTCGATCGACGAGAAGCCTGCCGAAAGCTGGAGTTCGCCGGTGGGCTGCTCTTCCACGTTGGCTTCGAGCACGATCCGGTCGGGACCGCTACCGTCGACCTGGGTAATCTCGAAGTTTTCCTGGAAGTAACCGAGCGAATTGATGCGTGCGGTCGAACGCTGGACCGACAGCGAGTTGAACGCATCGCCTTCTGCAATACGGAATTCACGGCGGACGACCTTGTCCTGCGTCAGCGTGTTGCCGTTCACATCGACACGCTCGACATAAACGCGCGGCGCTTCGCGGATCACGAAGTTCACGTCCATGGTGAGATTTTCGCGGCTACGCGTGAAGTCGGGATCGACTTCCGCGAAAGCATAACCGAATGTTCCGGCCAGTTCCTGCAGCTGCTCGACCGTGTTTTCGACCGTTTCTACGTTGTAGTAATCGCCGGTCTTCATCGGCAAGCCCTTGCTCATGGCATCGCTGTCGAAGTCCCTGAGCTGGCTTTCCACTTTGACGTCGCCGAACTTGTAGCGCTCGCCCTCTTCCACCACGTAGGTGATGATGAAGTCGCGCTTGTCCGGGGTCAGTTCGGCCACGGCCGAGACGACACGGAAGTCGGCATAACCTTCGGTCAGGTAGAACTGGCGAAGCTTCTGCTGGTCGAAGGCCAGGCGATCGGGATCGTAGCTGGTATTCGAGCTGAGGAAACTCGTCAGACGCGCCTGCTTCGTGATCATTTCACCGCGAAGCTTGCCGTCGGAGAACTCTTCGTTGCCGATGATGTTGATCTGGCGGACCTTCGACTTCGGACCTTCCGAAATCTCGAAAACGATATCGACGCGGTTCTGCGGCAACTGAACCATTTTGGGCTCCACAGTCGCTGCAAAACGGCCCTGGCGCTTGTAGAGTTCAATGATGCGCGCAACGTCGGCGCGAACCTTCGATCGCGTGAAGATCTGACGCGGCGAGAGTTTGATTTCCGGCAGGATTTTGTCGTTCTTGATCCGCTTGTTGCCTTCAAGGACGATGCGGTTGATCACCGGGTTTTCGGTGACGTTGATTACGACATTGCCGCCATCGTTGCGGATCGAGAAGTTGGAGAACAGTTCGGTCGCACCAAGATCCTTCAGGGCGCCGTCGGCAGCGGCCGAGGTGTACTGCTGCCCGACGCGCAGCTTGATGTAGCTGAGGATAGTCTGGGCTTCGAGACGTTCCGCCCCGACGATGCTGATAGTACGGATCGTGTTGTCGACAGGCTGCTGGACAGCAGTATCGCCCGCCTCACCCGCTTCCGCTTCCTGAGCCCAGGCCACCGTCGGCAAGCCCGTAAGCATCGTTCCGCAAAGCAGGGCAATTGCCAACCGGCCAGCGGGATTCGCCTTCGCCGCACCCGCTTTAACTTGTCCAATCATATTCGGCCTTGTCCCGTCTAACTCTACACCATGACCGTGACGCGCATCGCGACATCACTTGCCGAGACATCGAGCATTTCCCGGCGTATCCGCCGCCATTGCCCGATGGAGAGAAGGCAATCAAGCGGTGTGACCCACCAATCGCCGACCCGATGGCTCCTTTCCCCGGTTAACTCCCGAAAATCGGGAGGGTAACGAGGTCATTCACCGTCACGACGACCATCAACATCAAAACGAGAGCGACGCCGGTGCGATACGCCCATTCCATGCCGCGTGGGCTGACCGGCTTCTTACGGACAGCCTCAGCCGCGTAAAATGCCAGGTGCCCGCCGTCGAGCGCCGGGATTGGCAAGAGGTTGATGAATGCCAAGTTAAGCGAGATCAGCGCTATGAAGTTTATGAAGGGCAATGGCCCGAGGCTGAGCTGCTCGCCGGAATATTTCGCGATCTTGATCGGTCCGCCCATTTCCTGGAGCGAGCGATCGCCCGTCACGATCTGGACGATGCCGGTCACCATCATGCGCACCAGGTCGACGCTGTGTTCGGCAGCCAGCCCCACCGCTACAATCGGCCCGACGGTTTCGAACTTGAACTCCTGCGAGTAGATGCCGAGGCGCCCCATCCGCATCTCGTTGCCGAACCGGTCGCTTTCGACCGCTTCACCAATCGTCACCGGCACGGTGAGAGCGTTCCCGTCGCGCTCCAGATCGATCGAAATACGCTTGTTGGGATAGAGCATCACCTTGTCGGTGATGTCCTGGAATGTCGCGACCTTCTCGCCATCGATGGCAAGGATACGGTCGCCTTCCTCGATACCGGCATCGCGCGCGACCGACACGTCGGCGAAGCGATTGACGACGGTCGTTTCGGCCGGATCGAGCGCCACCGGGCGCCCCATGGCGGTAAAGAATGCCGCAAAAATGGCGATGGTGACGATGATGTTCGTCGCCGGACCTGCGAATACGATCAGCGCGCGCTTCCACAGGCTTGCGTGATGGAAACTGCCCTCGCGTTCTTCCGGAGACGCGTTCTCAATAGCTTCTGCGTCGGGGATGCTCGCCGGGTTCATGTCGCCCTTGAACTGGACGTATCCGCCGAGCGGAATGGCTGCGATCTTCCAGCGCGTGCCGCGCTTGTCAGTCCATCCGATCAGTTCCCTGCCGAAACCGATCGAAAACGCCTCTGCCCCGACGCCGAACCAGCGGCCGACGAGGTAATGGCCGAGCTCGTGCAGGGTCACCAGCGGACCGAGCACCAGCAGGAAGCCTATGACGTACATCCAGAAAGGAGGCGATTCCAACAAGTTAAGCGTTCTCCAACATTGCCTCGGCCCGGACGCGTGCCTCGCGGTCGATCTCGAGAACCTCCGCAAGCGTGCCCGGTGCAGCCGCCGTATAGCGGCTAACCGTGTCCTCCACCAATGCAGCAATACGGGTGAACGAAATCTGACCGCCGAGAAATGCCGATACGGCTATCTCGTTGGCAGCGTTGAGAATGGCCGGCGCCGCGCCGCCCGCCTCGATCGCTTCGCGCGCCAGGCGGGTCGCCGGGAAGCGATCCTCGTCAGGGGCGAAGAAACTCAGTTCGCCAATCGCCGGCAGGTCGAGCGTTTCCATCGGCGTATCCATGCGCGCCGGCCAGGCGAGACAGGATGCGATGGGCACGCGCATGTCGGACGGACCCAGCTGCGCCAGCGTCGAACGGTCGCGATATTCGACCATCGAATGGATCACGCTTTGCGGGTGGACGACGATCTTCAACCGGTCGAGACCGACGGGAAAGAGGTGATGGGCTTCGATATATTCGAGGCCCTTGTTCATCATCGTCGCAGAATCGACGCTGATCTTTGCACCCATGTCCCAGTTGGGATGCGCCACCGCCTGCTCTGGCGTCGCCGCATCGAGCTGCGCCTGTGTCCATGTGCGGAACGGTCCGCCACTGGCAGTCAGCGTGATCCTCGCAACATCGGACAGCCTGTGCCCCTGCAGGCACTGGAAGATCGCATTATGCTCGCTGTCGACCGGAAGCAGCGTCGCACCATGACGGGCGACAGCCGCGGTCATGACTTCGCCAGCCGAAACCAGCGCCTCCTTGTTGGCGAGCGCGACAGTGCCGCCCCGTTCGATCGCGGCCATCACCGGGCCCAACCCGGCACAGCCGACGATAGCGGCAACGGTGATGTCGACCGGGCGAGATGCCGCCTCGCACAGCGCCGCACGGCCACCGGCGGCTTCGATGCCAGATCCGGCCAGCGCTTCGCGCAATTCGGGCAGGCAAGCCTCGTCACCCACGACAGCCAGCTTCGCGCCGAATTCACGTGCCATCTGGGCCAGCTTGGCAACCGAGCAATTCGCGGTGAGTGCCTCGACCTGCCACTCGTTACGGTTGCGCCGGATCAGGTCGAGAGTCTGCTCACCCACCGAACCTGTCGCGCCAAGGATGGAAATTGAGCGGGTCACAACACCCCGCCAACCAGCTGGATAATCGCGAACAGGGCTGAGACGGCGATCAGGCCGTCGGTGCGATCGAATAATCCGCCGTGGCCGGGAATGAGGTTCGAGCTATCCTTCACCCCTGCACGCCGCTTCATCCAGCTCTCGAAGAAATCGCCAGCCTGGGCAACGACGGCGATGACTGCACCTGCTGCGAGAGTCCAAAGCCAATTGCCTTCGATCGTGCGCCAGGCCCATTCGCTGCCACTGGCGCCGTGCTGCTGCATGATGAGGACTGTCGAAACCGTTTCAGCCCCCAGCAGGGCGACGAAAGCGCCGAGTACGCCTCCAAACAAGCCCGCCCAAGTTTTTGACGGGCTGATCTTCGGGGCAATCTTGGGTCCGCCGATGGCCCTCCCCATGAAGTATGCGCCGACATCGACACCGATTACCGACAGGACAAGCGCGAACAGCCAGTATCCGGTGCCGTCCCACCTCAGGATAACGAGGGTGAGGCTGGCAAGCATGAGATAGGCGAGGCCCGCGACGAGCCATACGGCCTTGCCGGCAAGCGATTGAGCAATTGCCGAGGACAAGCGATGCCATTCGGACATGACGCCGCCGGCGACGATCGCCACGAACGACGCCCACCACCATCCGCCGAGCCAGAATGCGACGCCCGCAATGGCGATCATTACGATGGCGGAAACGAAGCGGACCGGCAGGTCGGCGTTTTTCGATTTAGGTTCACCGTCCGCCATAACGTCGCTCCCTATTGGCGAAATCGTCCAGCGCCTGCCGCAGGTGGTCCGGCGTGAAGTCCGGCCACAGCGTGTCGACGAAAAGCATCTCCGCATAGGCCGCCTGCCACAGCAGGAAATTGGACAGGCGAACCTCTCCGCTTGTCCGGATCAGCAGGTCAAGCGGAGGCATGTCATTGGTGTCGAGGTGGGCCGCGATTGTGCGTTCGTTCACTTCGCCGATCGCCGCAGCCTTTGCTGCGGCCCGCGCGATTTCCTGCTGCGATCCGTAATTGAGCGCCACTGCCAGGGTGTGCGAGCCGCCACTGGTCTGTTCCAGTGCATCTTCGAGCATGGCGACGATATCGGGGGCCAGCCCCTGCCAGTCGCCGATGATCTTGAGCCGGACGTCGTTGGCGATGAATTCAGGCAGATCCGATTTGATGAACTTGCGCATCAGGTTCATCAGGTCGTCGACCTCTTCTTCGGGCCGCTTCCAGTTTTCGGAGGAGAATGCGTAGAGCGTCAGGCAATCGAGGCCCATCTCTTCCACGCTGCGAACCAGCTTGCGCACGGCCTCTACGCCGCGCTTGTGCCCCATGGCACGCGGGAGGGCGCGTTTCTTGGCCCAGCGTCCGTTGCCATCCATGATGATGGCGACATGCCTTGCTCGGTTGGGCTCCGCCCCCATCAGCCCTCTCCGGCCTACTCCGACCTCACTGGGTCAGGATTTCCTGTTCCTTCTTCGCGGCGGCTTCGTCGGTCAGCGCGACGTATTTATCGGTCAGCTTCTGGACCTCTTCTTCGCTGCGCTTGCGATCGTCTTCGGAGATTTCCTTCTTCTTCTCGTCGGTCTTGAGCGCTTCCATGCCGTCGCGGCGCACGTTGCGGATCGCGATCTTTGCCTTTTCAGCATACTGCCCGGCGAGCTTCGCCAGTTCCTTGCGGCGTTCTTCGGTCAGGTCGGGGATCGGGAGGCGGATGTTCTGCCCGTCGATCATCGGGTTGAGGCCCAGGTTTGCGTGCGCAATCCCTTTCTCTACCGCGATCATGTTTGCCTTGTCCCACACCTGCACGCTCAGCATGCGCGGCTCGGGCGCCGAAACGGTCGCCACCTGGTTGAGCGGCATCATCGCGCCGTAAACTTCGCACACCACCGGATCGAGCAGGCTGGTGTTCGCGCGGCCCGTCCGCAGGCCTCCAAGGTCGCTCTTGAGAGCTTCGACCGCGCCGTTCATGCGGCGCTCGATATCGGACTTGTCATACTGTGCCATCGATCAGGCTTCCTCTTGTACAATCGTCTGGACGCCGCTGCCATCGAGTACGCGGGCGACGTTTCCTTTTTCGCGGATCGAGAAGACAACTATCGGAATGTGGTTCTCTCGGCAAAGGGCGACGGCTGCCGCATCCATGACCTTGAGATTATCCGACAGAACCTTGTCGTAAGTAATTGTTTCAAAACGCGTCGCATTGGGATCGGTCTTGGGATCCGCGCTATAGATCCCGTCGACGCTGGTTCCCTTGAGCAAGGCATCGCAGTTCATTTCCGCCGCACGAAGCGCAGCGCCGGTGTCGGTCGTAAAGAACGGGTTGCCGGTCCCGGCTGCGAAAATGACGATGCGTCCCTTCTGCAGGTGCCGTTCGGCACGGCGGCGAATATAGGGCTCGCATACTGAAGCCATCGGGATCGCCGACTGGACGCGGGTCTGGACGCCGAGCTGTTCGAGCGCGTTCTGCATGGCCAGCGCGTTCATGACGGTTGCCAGCATCCCCATGTAATCGCCAGTGGTACGGTCAAGACCGCGCGCCGCGCCTGCCACGCCGCGGAAGATGTTGCCCCCGCCGATCACCAGGCAAATCTCGTAGCCTGCGTCCTTTGCCGCCTTCACCTCTTCGGCGAGACGCGCAACATAGGCGGGGTCGATCCCGTATTCCTGCTCCCCCATCAGCACCTCGCCCGAGAGTTTCAGGAGAATGCGCTTCTTGTCTTTCAGGGGCATGGTGAAAACCTGTTCCAGCGGGAGGGGGTGCGGCGCTGCTTAGCTGCGATTGCGGCGAGTGGCAAAGCCTAACGATATCGTCGGCAGCATGAACGTCCGGCAGATGAGAATTAGGTGTCGCTTCCCCTGGTGGGAGGGGAGGTCCCGAGCGTCTTCAAAAGCGACCCGAAAAGGCCGGAACCCTCGCGGTGGACGAGAGCGACGGGCGGCACTCTGGCAGCGTGCAGGAATGCGACAATTAACTTTGTTAAAAACTTGCCCGGTTCTGAAAGATTTTTTCATCCCCGAAACGGAACAACCGCCCGCCCCGGCAGGGACGAGCGGCTGTTCGAGCGGCGCGAGGCGCCGACAATCGGGCTGGATCAGCCGGCGACTGCAGCAGCCACTTCGGCCGCGAAATCGCTTTCTTCCTTCTCGATGCCTTCGCCGAGCTGGTAGCGGACGTAGTCCACCAGCTTGACCGAACCGCCATTGTCCTTGCCGAACTTGGCGACCGTGTCTTCGACGCTGGTCTTGTTGTCCATCACGAACATCTGCGACAGGAGAGCGTTCTCCTTGGCAAACTTCTTGATCGCACCGTCGACCATCTTGGCCTGGACTTCGGCAGGCTTGCCGCTTTCGGCAGCCTTTTCCTGTGCGATCGCACGTTCGCGTTCGATCACATCGGCATCGAGGCCTTCAGCGTTCAGCGCCTGCGGGAACATCGAAGCGATGTGCATCGCCAGCTGCTTGCCGAAGGGTTCGAGAACGTCTGCCGACAGGTCGCTTTCAAGAGCGACGAGAACGCCGATCTTGCCGAGGCCGTCTGCAGCAGCGTTGTGCACGTAAGGAACGATCGAGCCCTGCGACACCGAAACGCTCTTCACGCGGCGGACCTGCTGGTTTTCACCGATGGTCGCGACGTTGTCGGTCAGCTTGTCGGCAACAGTGCCGCCGTCAGGGTATGCAGCCGACTTCAGCGCGTCGACATCGTCGCTCGAAAGCGAGAGTGCCGCCTGGGTCGTCTTGCGTACGAAGTCCTGGAACTTGTCGTTCTTCGCAACGAAGTCGGTTTCCGAGTTTACTTCGACGGCAACGCCCTTGGTGCCTTCGACGGCGACGCCGACGAGGCCTTCTGCAGCGGTGCGGCTCGACTTCTTCTGCGCGGTCGCAAGACCCTTTGCGCGAAGTGCGTCGACAGCAGCTTCGATGTCGCCGTTCGATTCTTCGAGAGCCTTCTTGGCGTCCATCATGCCCGCGCCGGTCTTTTCGCGCAGGGCCTTCACATCAGCGGCAGTAAATGCAGCCATGAGATTTTCCTTTTCAAATCGTATTCGGGCACCGGGGCCCTGGTGGGGACGCCCGGCGCACTAGGGGGTGTTCGTGACAGCCGTGTGGCGTGTCAGGCAGTCGCTTCAGCCGGCGGCTGTTCCATCGCGCCGACATCGACGCCGGAATCGGCAACTGCGCCGCCGCGACCCGAGGTCGCCGCTTCGCTGATTGCGTCGCAATACAGGCGAACGGCGCGAGCTGCGTCGTCGTTACCCGGAACCGGGAAAGCAATGCCCGTCGGATCGACGTTGGTGTCGAGAACCGCGATCACCGGAATGCCGAGAACGGCCGCTTCCTTGATGGCGAGGTCTTCCTTGTTGGCGTCGATCACGAACATCACGTCCGGGATGCCGCCCATGTCGCGGATACCGCCGAGCGAAAGTTCCAGCTTGTCCTTTTCGCGGGTGAGCTGAAGGACTTCCTTCTTGGTGAGGCCCGAAGTCTCGCCCGAAAGCTGTTCTTCAAGGGTCTTGAGACGCTTGATCGACTGCGAGATCGTCTTCCAGTTGGTGAGCATGCCGCCCAGCCAGCGGTGGTTGACGAAGTGCTGGCCCGAAGCGCGAGCTGCTTCTGCGATCGGCTCCTGAGCCTGGCGCTTGGTGCCGACGAACAGGACCTTGCCGCCGGCGCGGACGGTCTGCTCAACGAAGTCGAGAGCGCGCGCGAACAGCGGAACGGTCTGCGACAGGTCGATGATGTGAACACCGTTGCGGGCGCCGAAGATGTACGGCTTCATCCGCGGGTTCCAGCGGTGGGTCTGGTGGCCGAAGTGTGCGCCGGCCTCGATCAATTGCTGCATGGTGACGGTAGGAGCCGCCATAGGTAATTTCCTTTCCGGTTATGCCTCTGGAAGACTGGAACCGACTGCGGAGACCCCGCTGCGGCACCGGTATGTATGCCTTCCATGTGGATTTCCCGCCCATCTCCTGCCCCGTGAATCGAGGCATTTCATGTGCGGAAGGCGCGCCCTTAGCGAGGGATTCGGCAAAAATCCAGCCTCAATTCGTCGCACGCAGGATTCACCACGGCGCATTTTCGCCTTGACACGGCGGAACAAAAAGAGAACATTGCCATCAGACACGGAACGGACCGCGTCAATCAGGGTTTTCCCCTAGTCATGCACAGCTTGTCAACAGGCTTGCCGACAGACCGAAAGTGAGACTGACGATGATTGCTTATCTGCCGATCGCCCTGTTTGCCATCGCCCTCGTGGCTGTGATCGCCGTGCTGGCGGACACTATGGTCCGTGCCCGCAACGTCGTCATTGCAATGCGCGTAGAAGAACGCGCCTTCAAACAGGCGCCGCGTCCGGTCGATGTCGTTAAACTGCGCCCTGCGGCGGCAATCCAGCGGAGCGCTATGCGCCGCCCTGCGCCGAGGCTGCCTCGCGCCGTTGCCGCCTGATCCGTCCGTAACGGACCAGGCCCACAGGAACGAGCGCGAGATATCCGAGGCAAATCACGATCAGCGTCCACCAAGGTTCGAGTAGCAAACCGCCGCCGAACAGGATGCCGACGAGCGCAAGGAATTCGAGCCTGATATTGCGCCGCGGCCTGATCGAAGACCAGCTTAGGGTCGCAATGTTCGAAATCAGCAGGAACGCGATCAACGCAACCCAGATCGCAAGATAGAACGGGTTGCGGAACTCTGCGATTCCCGTCTCAAGCCAGAAATAGACCGGAAGAAATGCCAGCCCCGCCCCAACAGGCGCAGGTACACCTGTCAGGAACCCAGCCGACTTGTGCGGCTGGTCGTCGAGATCGATTTGCGCATTGAAGCGCGCCAGCCGCAGGGCCATGCACACCGCGAAAGCGAGAGCGGCAAACCATCCGAGCCGGGGAAAGTCCTGCAGCGACCACATGAACAGGATCAGCGCCGGCGCGACCCCGAACGACACGTTATCTGCCAGACTGTCGAGCTCCGCACCGAAGCGCGACTGGGCCTTCAGCAAGCGTGCGATTCGGCCATCGATGCCATCGAGCACGCCTGCAAGGATGATCGCAATAACCGCGAAATGCCATTCGCCACTGACAGCGAAACGGATCCCCGTAAGGCCCGAACAAAGCGCTGCTGCGGTGATCGCGTTGGGCAGCATGGTGCGCAACGTCAGCCCGCGCGTCCCCTTGCCTACCGGAATTTCGTCTTCTGCGGCCTTGGGCCCAACGCGTGGCAGGTCCGGGTCATGGCTCACTGCGCGATGCCCTCGATCAGTTTCTGCGTGCCGACTTCCGCGAGCATCGTTTCGCCCGCAATCACCTTCTGGCCAAGCAGCACCTTGGGATCGGTACCGGCGGGAAGATAGACGTCGACGCGGCTACCAAATCGAATCAATCCGACCCTCTGGCCAACTGCGAGCAGGTCGCCAGGCTTCACGAAGGGAACGATACGCCGCGCGACAAGGCCCGCGATCTGGGTGAAACCGATCATCATGCCGTCGGGCCGCTCGATCAGGATGTGCTGGCGTTCGTTTTCTTCGCTCGCCTTGTCGAGATCGGCGTTCATGAACTTGCCGGGCATATAGACGACGCGCTGAACGGTGCCGCCGATCGGCGCACGATTGATGTGCACGTCGAACACGCTCATGAAGATGGAGATACGTGTCACCTTGCCTTCAGGCAGGCCGCGAGTACCCGATCCATCGTCGACGGTCAGTTCGGCAGGCGGGTCGACCTCCTGGATGAGCGATACGAGCCCATCCGCCGGCGACACGATCAGGTCGTCTGACTGCGGCACCACTCGTTCGGGATCGCGGAAGAAGGCAAGCACGCCCAGCGTCAGGAAGGCGAGCGGCCAGGCGATCGTCTCCCACGCAAAGAACGCCGTCAGCAAGCTGAGTGCTGCCGTGATCAGTCCGAATTTGCGACCTTCGGGATGGATCGGCGGCCAGCTCCAGCTGACATCACCGCGCCCTTTGTTATCGAGTATTTCTCCAGCCATCGCTGCGATCTAGTCGCAAGAGGTGGCAGTAACAAGGCGCTGATCGCAATCGCCCGTGCAAGACGCTGCGTTTTAGCATGCGGTTAACCAAACTTCCCTATCAGCGGCGAGGCATGCATTATGGGGCTGAAATGACGCGCGATCATCGAATGCTGGACCGGTCTTTCCGGGACCTGTTGTGGGACGACGTACCGGTGCTCGCCATCGCGCTCGCCCTGTTCTGCATCGAACTCGCCATCTTTCTCTACAATGGAATTGCAGTCGGGCTGGAACTCGCCGTGGTCAACGCACGGCTCTATACAGCGGCCGGTTTTGCAATGCTGGTTATCGACATGGCGCTGTTGCTGATCAGGAACCGGCCCGATCGGCCGACCATGTTCCTGATCGAGACCTACATGCGCCGGCTGCGCAGCCCTGTCTTTCTGGCCGCCCTGCCCATTTTCGCATTCGTCATCGTGTTCATGCCATTCTTTTCGAAGATGAAGTCCATGATCGCGCTGTTCAACGACTTCTCTTGGGATCCTGCCTTCATCGCGTGGGACCGGTTCATCTTCTTCGGTTACGATGCATGGGAAGTGCTGCAGCCAGTGCTCGGCTATCCCTACGTCACCGCGGCACTTGCAGTAGCCTATCATCTGTGGATGCTGCTGATTTACGCGGGGACGCTGTTCTTCGTCTTCTACCAGGCAGCAGCCGGTTTCCGCCGCGAATACCTGCTCGGTTTCTTCCTTATCTGGACAGTCATCGGCAACGTGCTTGCGACCATGCTTGCGTCCGTCGGCCCATGCTTCGTCGGCCCGATCCTGGGCATGAACACATTCGATGCGCAGATGGCCTATCTCAACAAGGCGAACGAAACGGTTCCGATCATGACCCTTCGCGTGCAGGAACTCCTGTTGGGCTGGTATCACGAGGGTGAAAGAGGTCTCGGCAGCGGCATCACCGCGATGCCGAGCATGCATGTCGCCATGGCGATGCTGTTCTGGCTCGCCGTCCGCCGCGTGTCACCTGCAGCAGGCAAGCTGTTCTTTGCCTTCTTCGTGGTGATCTGGGTCGGCTCGGTCCACCTTGCCTATCACTATTTCGTCGACGGCCTCGTGTCGGTCGTGGCGACGCTGATCCTGTGGCAGATTTCGCAGGCGATCATCAAGTGGTGGGACGCGCAGGCTTTTGCCCGGCGTCAGCCCACCTTGCGCACAAATACCGTCCCGGCTGAATAACCCGCACCGAAGCTACAGATCAGGCCGGTATCGCCGACCTGCAAATCCTCGCTGTTGAGATGGAATGCGATGATCGAGCCTGCGCTCGACGTATTGCCATAGGTATCGAGCACCGTCGGACTCTCGTCCGCGTTGGCCTCGTGCCCCAGCACACGGTGCGCGATCAGCCGGTTCATCCCCGCGTTGGCTTGATGCAGCCATAGACGCCGCAGACCTTGCGGATCGATCTCCAGCCGGGTGGCCTCATCGATGATCATCTGCGCGACCATCGGCACCACTTCCTTGAACACCTTGCGGCCTTCCTGAACGAACAGCTTGTCCGGCATATCGGCGGTTTCCGGATGCGCGCGATTGAGGAAGCCGAAATTGTTGCGGATATTGTTGGAGAAAACGGTCTTCAGCTTCGTGCCGAGGATGTCCCAATGCTGTGCCGGTGCAACCGCCTCGTCCTCGACCAGTACCGCGGTTGCCACGTCACCGAAGATGAAGTGGCTGTCGCGGTCGCGCCAGTTGAGGTGGCCCGAGGTGATTTCAGGGCTGACGACCAGCACGCTCTTCGCGTTTCCTGCCCGGATATAGTCCGTGGCGGTCTGTATCCCGAAGGTGGCAGAGGAGCAGGCGACATTCATGTCGAAGCCGAAACCATCGATGCCCAGCGCATCCTGGATCTCCACCGCCATCGCCGGATAGGGGCGCTGCATGTTGGATGCGGCGCACAGCACGGCATCGACGTCCTTCACATCGCGCCCGGCCCGCTCCAGCGCATCGCGGCATGCCTTCACGCCAATCTCGGCAAGGATCGAAAGCTCTTCGTTCGGACGCTCTTCCCAGCGCGGTGCCATGATCTCTGGATCGAGAACCGGCTGCTTGGTCATCACGTGCCGCGCCTTGATACCGCTCGCCTTCTCGATGAATTCGACTGAGCTCGGCTGCAGCGCCTCGATCTCACCAGAGGCGATCGCTTCGGCGTTGCGGCTGTTGAAGAGTTCGACGTAGCGGTTGAAGCTTTCGACGAGCTCTTCGTTCGAAATGCTGTCGGCAGGCGTAAACAGGCCCGTGGCGGAAATAACGGGCTTGCCCGTTATGACATCGGAAGTCTTTTGCATGACGCGGCTCGTTAATCCTGCCTTGCCATCTGGGCAAGAGCGATAGCTTCGCGTCGTGAGAGTTGCGGGTGGTGGACAGGGCTGGATTCGAACCAGCGTACGCTTGCGCGGGCAGATTTACAGTCTGCTGCCTTTAACCACTCGGCCACCTGTCCACACCAGCAAGGTCGGGAATTCGGGGCTCGCAAAAGCGACACCCCGTTGCCGAGAGGCGCCCCTTTGGCGAAGCGACGCTTGCCTGTCAATGGGGCGACTGGCAGGAGGGCCAAATCCTATCAACGAAGCGAGAGATTCAATGGCCAAGTCAGAGCGCAAGCGCGCGCTCAGGGGACGTGCAGGACGTATGAAGGGTGGGCGCGGTTCAGGCCGTGGCACCTCCGGACACACGCGCCTGTGGGGACGTCACGCGGTAGAGGCCGCATTAAAGAACCCTGCCCGTCAGCATCGCAAACTGTGGGCGACCCGTGAGGGAATCGAATCGCTCGACGGCGAACTGCCGGCCGATTTTCCTGTCGAATATGCCGATGTCCAGGACCTGGCGCGCCTTGTCGCCAAGGATGCGCCGCACCAGGGGCTCGTGCTGGAATGCGAACCGCTCGAAGATGTTTTCCTCGACGAGGTGCTTGGCGGCGAGGCTGACCGCCCGATCGTCGTCCTCGACCAGGTGACCGATCCGCATAATGTGGGCGCTATCATGCGCTCGGCTGCAGCATTCAACGCCGCAGCCATCGTGACGCAGGACCGGCATGCTCCGCCCGAATCGGGAGTGCTCGCGAAGTCCGCTTCGGGCGCGCTCGAAACCGTGCCTTGGGTGCGGGTCGTCAATCTTGCCCGCGCGCTCGATGAACTGGCAGAGAACGGATACTGGCGCATCGGCCTGACGGGTGCCGCCGAGGCAACGCTTGCCGAAGCCCTGCCCGCCGGACCTGTCGCTCTGGTCCTCGGCGCCGAAGGCGAAGGCATGCGCCACAACATCGAGGTCCATTGCGACGCACTGGCCAAGCTGCCAATTTCGAGCGTGATGGAGAGCCTCAACGTTAGCAATGCTGCAGCAATTGCCTTGTACGCGGTGACCACACGCAATTCCTGAGGGGGGATGAATTATGAAATCGCGGATCCTGCTCGCACTTTTCGCGCCGTTGCTGCTGACGGGATGCCTGCTTTCGCCGGGCAAGTTCACTTCACAGCTTTCGCTGATGAAGAATGGCAGCTTCAGCTATTCCTATGCCGGTGAAATCCAGATGCTCGCCTTTTCCAAGCTCGCCGAAATGGCCGCGGATGAAGAGGAGGAGTTCACGGCAAGCGATTGCTATGACGACGACTTCAACGATCGTCCCTGCACTGAAGGCGAAATAGCCGAGCAGAAAGCCGAATGGGATGCCAACGCCGACGTGCGCAAGGCCAAGAAGGCGAAAGAAGCGGAACAGATGAAGATGTTCCTCGGCGGGATCGACCCGTCGAGCCCGGAGGCAGCAGAAGAGTTCGCAGAGAAGCTTTCGCGCCAGAAGGGATGGAACAAGGTCACCCACAAGGGTGACGGGTTGTTCGAAGTCGATTTCAACGTGTCGGGCCAGCTCAGCCACGACTTCGCATTCCCGATGATCGAAAAGATGCCGATGGGGGCCAGCTTCGTCAGCGCGATTCTGCGCAAGGACGGCAAGGTGCGTATCGATGCAGACGGTTTCGCTGCCCAGGGCGCCGGCAATCCCATGCAGGGCATGATGAGCGGCGCGATGGGCCTCGCCCAGCTGAAGTCTTCGGAAGGGGAAGGATCGCCGAACATGGTCCTGCCCGAAGGAACCTTCACCGTCATCACCGACGGTGCGATCCTGGCGAACAACACGGATGAGGGGCCGTCGCGGAATGCCGCGGGTCAGCAGGTCCTGACCTGGGCTGTTTCGCCGCGCACAGAGGCTGCACCGACCGCGCTGATCGACCTGTCGGACTGACAGCCAACGCCCGGTTTCTCCGGGCTATCGGCCAAAGAAAAACCCCGTCGGTCTGACCGGCGGGGTTCTTCTTTATCAGGTAGCGCGGTGTTTCCCGCGCAGCCAGCGCAGTCTTAGTTGACGGCGTCCTTCAGGCCCTTGCCAGCCTTGAACTTGGGCTGGTTCGATGCCTTGATCGTCATCGGTTCGCCGGTGCGCGGATTGCGTCCGGTCGAAGCCTTGCGCTTGGCCACAGAGAACGTACCGAAGCCGACCAGTCGCACTTCGTCACCGTTCGACAGCGATTTGGTAATGGCGTCGAAAACGCCTTCGACCGCACTCGAAGCATCGCTCTTCGAAAGACCGCTGGAATCGGCAACCGCGCTGATCAGATCGTTCTTGTTCATCGTATAAAAACCCCCTCTTTGAATTTGAAATCGGCTTGCCCGGAGCGGCAGCGCGAAAGACCGCAAATGAGCCGTTTTTCCGCAGGGTGTCAAAGGCAAATCTGCCGCAAAAACGCCAATTAAGAGTAGTTCTTGTCGTTTTGCGACGAACCGTTCGCGTTCTTGTCATTCATTTGAGTGACAAGCGTCCCGGAGGCCGAATAGACCGGCCTCCGAGTCGCTGCAGCGCAACATTTCAAAATAAAATCAATGCGCCGTTTGAGATGCGTCACCGGCAGGGGCTTGGCCAACCGGCTGGCTGGCCAGGTCGTCGGCCTCGGTCCACTCGATCGGTGCCGGAATTGCGGTCAGCGCATTTTCCAGGACCTGGTCGACATGGCTGACCGGAATGATCTTGAGACCCTGCTTCACGTTCTCGGGAATTTCCGCGAGATCCTTCACATTGTCTTCCGGGATCATGACCACCTTGATGCCGCCACGAAGGGCCGCCAGCAGCTTTTCCTTCAGGCCACCGATCGGCAGCACACGGCCGCGTAGAGTGACCTCGCCCGTCATGGCCACGTCGGGCCGCACCGCAACGCCGGTCAGCGCCGACACGATGGATGTGACCATGCCGATACCCGCGCTCGGTCCATCCTTCGGCACCGCACCTTCGGGAAGATGGATGTGGATGTTCTTGCGCTGGAAGATCGACGGCTTGATGCCATAGGCAGGCGCCCGCGCCTTCACGAAGCTGAAGGCGGCCGCGATGCTCTCGCTCATCACGTCGCCCAGCTTGCCGGTCGACTTGATTTCGCCCTTGCCCGGCGTCGTGACGCTTTCGATGGTCAGCAGTTCGCCGCCCACTTCGGTCCATGCGAGACCGGTCACCGCGCCGACCTGCGGTTCTTCTTCGGAGACGCCGTGCTTGAACTTGCGCACACCGGCAAAGTCGGAAAGGTTTTCAGGCGTGATGGTGACGCTGTCGGTCTTCTTCTCGAGGATCTGGCGCAGCGACTTGCGCGCCAGCCGCGCAATTTCACGCTCCAGCGTACGAACGCCGGCTTCGCGGGTGTAATACCTGATCAGGTCGCGCAGCCCGTCCTCGGTCAGCTCGAACTCACCCTTCTTGAGGCCATGAGCGTCGATCTGCTTCTGGATCAGGTGGCGCTGGGCGATCTCGACCTTTTCGTCCTCGGTGTAACCTTCCAGCCGGATGATCTCCATACGGTCGAGCAGCGGCTGCGGCAGGTTCAGGCTGTTCGCCGTGGTGACGAACATGATGTCCGAAAGATCGAGGTCGAGTTCCAGATAGTGATCCTGGAACTTGCTGTTCTGTTCGGGGTCGAGCACCTCGAGCAGGGCCGACGCGGGATCGCCGCGGAAGTCCTGTCCCAGCTTGTCGATCTCGTCGAGCAGGAACAGCGGGTTCGAAGTCCCGGCCTTCTTCAGGTTGGAAACGATCTTGCCCGGCAGCGAGCCGATGTATGTGCGGCGGTGACCACGGATCTCGGCCTCGTCACGAACGCCGCCAAGCGACTGACGCACGAATTCGCGGCCGGTCGCCTTCGCGATCGACTTGCCGAGGCTGGTCTTGCCCACACCGGGAGGGCCGACGAGGCACAGGATCGGCCCCTTCAGCTTGTTGGTGCGCGCCTGGACGGCGAGATATTCGATAATGCGGTCCTTGACCTTCTCCAGCGCGTAGTGATCCGCATCGAGGATCTCCTGCGCCTTGCCGATGTCCCGCTTCAGGCGGCTCTTCTTGCCCCAAGGCAGGCCGAGCAGCACATCGAGATAGTTGCGGATGACGGTCGCCTCGGCACTCATCGGCTGCATGCTCTTGAGCTTCTTGAGCTCGCTTTCCGCCTTGGCCTTGGCTTCCTTCGACAGCTTCATGGTGTCGATCTTGGCCTGCAATTCGGCCAGTTCGTCGCCATCCTCGCCGTCGCCGCCACCCAGCTCGCTCTGGATCGCCTTCAACTGTTCGTTGAGGTAATATTCGCGCTGGGTCTTTTCCATCTGGCGCTTCACGCGGCCACGGATCTTGCGCTCCACCTGCAGCACCGAAAGTTCGCCTTCCATGAAGGACATTACCATCTCGAGACGCTTCAGCGGGTTCGGCTCGGTCAGCAGCGCCTGCTTGTCGGCAACCTTGGCACCGATCGCAGCGGCAATCGTATCCGACAGTTCTCCGGCATCATCGACTTCGCTCAGGTCGGCACCGGCATCTTCACCCAACTTCTTGTTGAGCTTCGCATATTCGCCGAATTGTTCGACCACCTGCCGCATGAGCGCGGTAACTTCGCTGCCACCGACAGTTTCGGCCGGTTCGGGTTCGACTCCGGCGACGACATAGCCGTCACGCGGTTCGATCGACTTGATACGGGCGCGCTCGCTACCTTCGACGAGCACGCGAACCGTACCATCGGGCAGCTTCAGCATCTGGAGGACCTGCGCGATCACGCCGACGTCATAGAGATCGTCACGCTCGGGATCGTCGCAGCCCGGATCGAGCTGCGCCAGCAGGAAAATGTCCTTGCTAGCTTCCATCGCAGCTTCGAGCGCAGCGACCGATTTGTCGCGGCCGACGAACAGCGGGACGACCATGCCGGGAAAGACGACGATGTCGCGCAGGGGAAGAAGGGGATATTGTGCAGTCATAGATTTTCCGTCGCGGCCATTTGGGCCTGCGTTTGATCCGAATATGGGTAGCCGCCACCGGCCTCGCAATGCCGCATCGATGTTAATTGTGGATGGCGCCGCGTCGACAACTCCCGAGGCCCCTCAGGGTCGTTTCAGTCGCTCTCGGGCGTCTTTCCGCCGGCGTCCTGCAAAATGCTTCGCGCGGTCTCTTCGAAGCCGCCGGCTAGGTCGGTATCGACTGAAAGGAACGTCTTCCCGCGCTGGATCTGCTGGTCGTAAAACCCGGCAGAAACCCCATCCACATCGTGGTCGGTGAGCATCTTGGCAATGGCGCCTCCTGTCGCACCTATGATGCCCGAGATGGATGCGACCGACGTAATGGCGGAAGAGGCGATGGCCCCTGCCGCCGCGATCGGCCCGACTCCCGGCACGGCGAGCACGGCAACGCCCAGAACGGCACCGGCGATACCACTGCCGGCCACCGCACCTGCGATGCTCACCGTGGAGTGCCCTTCAGGCCAGCGCGTTTCCGTATCCATGAACTGGCTCGCGCGGAACAGCATGGAGACAGCCTCGGGCGGAATCCCCTCTGCCCGCAACCGCTCTACCGCTGCATCGGCCCGTTCGCGGCTGTCGAACACTGCGGTGACGACGTGGGAGCGCGTCTCGCTCTCGATATTGACCGCCTTGTCAAAGGCTGCGGCGAACATTTCGCGTTCGCGCTCAGAACGAAAGACGATGCGCAATCCGGCGCTGTCGTGCAGGCGCTGGACGCTGGGGGTTTCGACTTTCTGGAACAGGGTGCGCATTAGCATCTGCGTCGTGGTCGGTCGCATACGCTGGTTGGTGCCGCGATTGATCCATTCGACCTCGCAGGGTCGCGGATGGTCAATTGGCAGATAATTGATCGCAGGCAGGTCTGCTGCCTTGATCACATAAGCCGGACCAATGTTGTCGGCTGCCTTCCCCATGCCCCCGCCATATCGGTGTTGCGAAGGGGAAGACTAACTCAGTCCGCCAATTAGTTATTGCATCTATACGACAAATTTTATGAAGTTTCGGATTCGCAAATTGCGCCGATTGCAGCGCGCACTTTGCAATTCGAACTATCCCATGCCGGGAAGGTTGAATCCCGGGGGCAGACCCATACCGCCTTGCATTTTCTTCATTTCTTCGCCCGAGACCCGGTCTGCCTTGTCACGCGCGTCGTTGAACGCGGCAGTGACGAGGTCTTCGACCATCTGCTTTTCTTCGGGCTTCATCAGGCTTTCGTCGATCTCGACGCGAAGAATGCGTCCCTTGGCCGTGGCATGAACCTTGACCAGACCGCCGCCCGACTGGCCCTGGACTTCGATGCCGTCCAGCTTGGCCTGCATCTCGTTCATTTGCGTCTGGATCGTTTCGGCGGCCTTCTGGGCTGCCTGGATCATTTCTTCCATCGATTGCATCGTTCTACCTGTTCCATTTCCTGCCGCCCGCCTGGGCAACGACAGCCTTGTCATCGAGTATCTCGGCATCGGGAAACGCTTCCAGCGTTGCCTTCACCAGAGGTTCTTCGCGGAGCGCGGCATCGGCAGCCGATTTCTCCGCCTCCTCCTGCTCCCTCAATGTGGGCGTTCCGGCGTCGTTTCCAAGTTCAACCTGCCACCGCATGCCGGTCAGCTTGAACAGGGCATCGCGAATTTCCGGACCGATATCCTCCGAAATGCCTTCAGGCACGGCATAGACGAGCCGTCCGTCGGCAATTTCGATTACCCGCACCCAGTCGCGCATCATCTGGGCGACGCGCAGCTGTCCGTCGTTGTCGATCCGCTGCACGAGTTGTGCCCAATCGACCGACGCGCTCGCGGCTGGCGCAGTTGAGGAGCTAGAATCCGACGACGGCGCTGCCGCAGCGACAGGCCCGCGCTCAGCCAGTTCCTCGATCTTCTTCGCCAGCTTGCCGGGATCGGGCAGATCGGCAGCATGCAGGATACGCAGCAAGGCCATCTGCGCGGAGACAAGCGGATCGGGGGCCTGCCTGACTTCTTCATGCCCTTTCAGCAGCAATTGCCACAGGCGGTGGAGCTGGCCAGGCGTGAGGCGTGAAGCGAATGCGCCCAATGCCTCGCGTTCTTCGGCTGTCGGGGCATCGGCTTCGGCACCGGAAACCTGCGCCAACGTCACGCGGTGGATCAGGTCCATCAGCGAACGCATCAGGGCAAGCGGTTCGACGCCAAGCGCATATTGGTCCGCGACCGCCGCCAGCATTTCCTTCGCTTCGCCGTCCAGCAGCAACTGGAGCAGGCGGCGCTGGGCGCTCTTGTCGGCTAGGCCCAGCATGTCGCGCACACGCGATGCCTTCACCTTGCCCTCTTCGTCGAGGTCGGCATGGGCGATTGCCTGGTCGAGGATCGAAAGCCCGTCGCGCACCGATCCCTCGGCAGCATTGGCAACGATGTTGAGCGCCTCTGCTTCCGCCTCGACGCCTTCTTTCTCGCAGACGTTGGCAAAGTGTTGCTGCAGAAGTTCGGCGGGAATGCGCCGCAGGTCGAAACGCTGGGTACGGCTGAGAACCGTAACAGGCAGCTTTTCGACCTCGGTCGTCGCGAACAGGAACTTCACATGCGCCGGCGGTTCCTCGAGCGTCTTGAGCAGCGCATTGAAGGCGTTGCGCGACAGCATGTGGACTTCGTCGATGATGTAGATCTTGTAGCGCGCCGAGACGGCCGCATAGCGCACTGCCTCGATAATCTCGCGCACGTCATCGACGCCTGTATGGCTTGCCGCGTCCATCTCGATCACGTCGATATGGCGCCCTTCGGCAATGGCCGTGCATGGCTCGCAAACGCCACACGGGTCGATCGTCGGCCCGCCTTGGCCGTCAGGTCCGATGCAGTTCAGGGCCTTGGCGATAAGGCGCGCGGTCGATGTCTTGCCGACACCGCGCACGCCGGTCATCAGGAAGGCATGCGCCAGTCGGTCGCGTTCGATTGCATTGGCAAGAGTGCGAACCATCGCATCCTGCCCGATCAGCTCGCTGAACGTCTGCGGGCGGTATTTGCGCGCAAGAACGCGATAGGGCTGATTGGTCGTGCCGGCAGGCGGCGACGTTGCAGGCTTCGCCGTTGCAGGGGAGATGGCAGGCTGATCCGTTACCGGTGCAGGAACGGGCGAAGGTTCGGGATCGCCGAACATGGCGGATTGCCCCGCTGCCTCGAGTTCCTCGACAGTCGGCTTGGCCTGTTCTTCGCCGTCCTCCCACGGAGGAACGTCGGCATTGTCCGGTGAATCACCCATGTCTGATTAGGTAGGCGCTAAGTGCCCGTTTGTCGAAGCCCTGATTAGCCACTATCCTCCGCTTAGGCTCGCAAAGGTGGGGGAGTTCGATGTCGGTCAATGCGGGACGTTTCGCCGCGGGATACCAGGGCCCGGTGGTCGTGTTCGTGATCGGCATGCGGATCAACAATTTCCTCAAGTTCGGCAAATGGCTACCTGTCGCAAAAGCCATGCGCCCCATGATCGAGGAACTCGCCGCCCAGCCGGACAGCGGATTCCTGGGCGCAGAGACGCTTCGGCAGGGAATGCGAACCGTGCTGCTGATTCAGTACTGGCGCGATTTCGACAGTCTCGAAAGCTACGCGCGCGACCGTGAACAGAAACATTGGCCGGCATGGCTGGCCTTTAACAAGGCGATCGGCAGCGATGGTACGGTCGGCATCTTCCACGAGACCTACATGGTGCCGGCCGGTGGATACGAAACGATCTATGGCAACATGCCCGACTGGGGCCTTGGCAAGGTGCGCGGGCTCGTCCCGGCGACCGGTTCGCGCAACGAAGCGCGCGACCGGATGAAGGCCACGGCGAAAATTTGAGCTTCTTGGAAAATCAAAGGAGCCGGCCGACCCGTCGCAATCCACCTGGGCTGCTTCCTTCCGGACCTGACCCGGTGAGCGAACGCAAACGTCCGACCGACTCCCGGGCGGCCATATGGCGGCGATTTATCGTAATTTCAACTGCGCAATTGCGCAGCAGGCCTTAGCGGAAATTGTCGGCGTAGGCCTGCAGCTTCAGCGTCTTGGGCGGCGTGGCGTGAACGCGCGCGACAATGCCGTAACGTTCGGCATATTCCTTCGCGGCTTCCTTGCTCGGGAATGTCAGCTGCACTTGCGACTGCGTGTCACCGCTGCCGGTCCATCCCATCAGGGGGTCGGCGCGGCGCGCTTCGGACTGTTCGAATTCGAGCACCCACTCGTCGGTGCGGGCCTTGCCCGATTGCATGGCGCTCTTGGGGCGCTGATAGATTCTCGCACTCATGTCCGGCCCTGTAATTCAGCCCTCGCTCTTTGAAAAGGCGTTCTTGGTCTTCAAACTCGGCTTTTCGGTCCAGGGTTCCTCGGGCCAGCGATGCTTGGGGTAACGCCCCTTCATGTCCTTGCGCACATCGTCCCAGCTTCCCCTCCAGAAATTGGGCAGGTCACGGGTCGACTGGATTGGCCGTCCTGCAGGGCTGGTGAGTTTCAGCAGCAAGGGCGTTTCGCCGATCATCGGATGATGATCGAGCCCGAACAGCGCCTGCACGCGAACTTCGGTCGAGGGGGCATCGTCGCCGGTATAGTCGATGGCGTGGGTCGTCCCGGCCGGTGACGTGAAATGACGGGGCGCATCCTTGTCCAGCCGCTGCCTCTCGTTCCAGTCCAGCACGCCGAGGGCCGCATCGACGAGCGCCCCTTTCGCTACACCCAGATCGCGCCTTCCGGCGAGCAAGGGCCGCAACCACAGGTCGGCCGACAATGCGAGAGCTTCGATGGTCAGCCCATCGACACCGGCAAACCGGGCACGGGCCAACAAGTCAGGCGGAAGCAGTTCCCCCAGCTTGTCCACCGCCTTTTCCACCAGCTTCTCCACAAGCGCTTGCGGATCGGGTTCCGGGTCGGGACCGCTCGATATCGTGATCGATCCAAGCCGCTTTTCCAGCCGCGCTTCGACCCTCTTCTCGCTTTCGTTCCAACGGATCACCGATCGCTTTTCGATCAGGTAATGAAGATGCTGCTCGATTTCCTGCACCGTTAGCTCAGCGGCTGCAGTGATCCGCGCGCCCTTCGCCTGCCCTTGCGCATCCCCGATGATAATCCATTCCGCCCGCGCCAGCGACGATGCCGGGTCAAGCTGGAATCCGCGCCCGCCTGCTGCAAGCCATTGCTCGCCGCTCGCATCGCGGCGCTTCGCGATGAAGTCGGGTCGCGCAAAGGCAAGATGGACAGCTGGATTGATCGGATTTTCACTCGCGCCCGAAACCAGGCGTTCTGCCGCCTTGGCCCACCGCGAAGCTAGCTTGCGCGAAGCCTCTGCCCGGGCGCTCCTGTCGCTATTCCAGCGGTCGAGCCGATGCAGCAGGTCTTCCCCGCGCCCTCCGAGTCCACGTTCCTGCGTCAGCAGCACCAGTTTGGCCGCATCAAAAGCCTGATCGATCTCGGCACCGAACAGCACCGCCGCACCCGACACCGGGTCCATCGGCAGGGTCGCAATCTGGCTGCCCCAGGGCGTGATCCGCCCCTCTTCATCGAGTGCGCCCAAGGCTCGCAGAGCATGGCGTGCGGCCTCCACCGATGCTTCTGGCGGCGTGTCTATCCAGGGCAGCGAAGCGGGCTCGGTCGTGCCCCATTTTGCGAGCGAGAGTACGAGCGGTGTCAGATCCGCCGTCTCGATCTCTGGCGGCGAGAATTCGGGCCGGCCAGCATGGCCGTGCTGTTCCCACAATCGGTATGCGATGCCCGGGCCCTGCCTTGCGGCACGCCCTGCCCTTTGAGCCGAAGCCGCCTGGCTCGCACGTCTCGTGACGAGATGGTTCGTACCTGCCGCCTTGTCGTATTCGGCCATGCGCGAAAGGCCGCTATCGACCACCACGGAAACGCCGTCGAGTGTCAGCGAGGTTTCGGCGATGGCCGTTGCCAGAACGATCCGCCTGCGCCCTTGCGGATCGCGGCGGATCGCTGCGCGCTGGCCAGCAGGTTCGACCTGCCCGTGAAGCGGCAGGACCGGCGTATCGGGAAGTCGCTCTTCCAGTCGCTCCCGCGTTCGCTCGATTTCGCCGACACCTGGAATAAAGGCGAGGATATCGCCATCCGTCTCGCGCCAGGCATGCATCACCGCCCCTGCAACCGCATCCTCGACGCGCGCATCGGGAGATGTTCCCAGCCACCTGATTTCGAGCGGATGGGACCGGCCCTCGCTCTCGATAACGCGGGCACCTTCGCCCAATAGCCCCGCGAAGCGAGCGCCGTCGATGGTCGCGCTCATGACAAGCACCCGCAGGTCATCTCTCAGGACAGCACGGCTCTCCAGTGCAAGCGCAAGGCCAAGGTCGCTGTCGAGGTGCCGTTCGTGCGCCTCGTCGAACAACACCGCCGAAACGCCGGCCAGTTCAGGATCGTCGATGATGCGGTTGACGAAGATCGCCTCGGTCACCACCAGCACGCGGGTTTTCGCAGACTGCTTGCTGTCGAGGCGGGTCAGGTAGCCGATCGTCTCGCCAGGCTTTTCGCCCAGCATTTCGGCCATCCGCTCGGCCGCAGCACGGGCTGCAACCCTTCTTGGCGAAGTGATGATGATCTGGCCCTTGCACCAGTCTGCATCGAGCAGAGCCGGTGCTACCGCGGTCGTCTTGCCAGCACCGGGAGGCGCGACCAGAACGGCAGCACCATCGCCGGCCATCGCGGCGCGAATATCCGGCAACACGGCTTCGATGGGCAATGCGGTCATGGCATCGCCCATGAACGATCTCATCCCATGGGGTAAGGGATATCTTTGGTGACCTTGTGGATCGCCTTCATCGTATCGGCATCGAGTTCGAGGTCGGCAGCTGCCAGGATCGGGTCGAGCTGGTCGAAGCTGGAAACGCCGACAATAGTTGATGCGACGAAGTCGTGCTGCTTCGACCAGGCAACGGCCATTGTTACCGGATCGAGCCCTGCTTCCTTGGCGATCCCGGCGAACCGCTCGGTCGATTCGAGCGATTTCTCGTTTACGAAACGGCGTCCCATCGCCGCCTGCCGGCCTTCCATGCCGAGATAGCGGGTGAAACGGGCACCTTCCGGACGCCCGCCATTGTTGTACTTGCCAGACAGGACGCCGCCCGCGATCGGCGAATAGGGGATCAGGCTGACCCCTTCCTTGCGGCAGACCTGCGCCAGTTCGTCTTCGAACCGGCGGTTATTCATGCTGAAATTGTTCTGGATCGTCTGGTAACGCGCTGCACCCAGCTTTTCCGAGGCGGCGATCGATTTCATCAGGCCCCAGCTCGTTTCATTCGAGCAACCCGAGATGCGGATCTTGCCCTCGCGAACCAGCTCGTCGAGCACCTCCATGGTTTCTTCGTAAGGGGTGTCGTGATCGGGCCAATGGGTCTGGTAGAGGTCGATGTAGTCGGTCTGAAGCCGCGTCAGGCTCTCTTCGACCGCAGTGCGAATGTTGCGCCGGTCGAGCGCGGTCATGCCGGAACGCTTGGGACTGCGGAACCATACATGGCTCGGGCCGCTGACCTTGGTCGCAATGATCAGGGCATCGCGCGGCTTGGTCTTCATCCAGCGCCCGACGATATCTTCCGTCCGGCCGACCCATTTCGCATCGGGCGGCACGGGGTAACCCTCTGCCGTGTCGTAGAAGTCGATTCCTGCATCGAAGCAGGCGTCGAGGACGCGAAACGCCTCGGCCTCGTCGGTCTGGCTGCCGAAAGTCATCGTTCCCATGCAGATATCGGAAACGACAATGGCCGATTGGCCCAAACGACGACGTTGCATTGATTTCTCCCACCTATCGGCCGCGCGCACCGAGAATGGAGCCGCAGCATTCAAAAAAAGACTATCCGCAGAACGCTCGGCTCTGCAAGACATTCGTCAGCTTTTAGAATTCAAGGTATGGGAGCGGAAACTTCCGTCAGTATCCGCGAGCGACCGCGAACTGCGCCGCTTCGGCCATCGCCTGGCGCGCCTTCGAATCCGGGAAGATCGAAATCGCATCGATCGCGCGCTGGGCGAAATGACGCGCACGTTCGCGCGTGTCGTCGAGCGCGTTGTGGCGCCCGATCAATTCGATCGCATGTTCCAGATCGGCGTCCGAAGAACGATGGCCCATGATCGCGTCTTTCCAGAACCGGCGTTCGTCCTCGCTGCCACGCGCATAGGCGAGGATGACCGGAAGCGTCATCTTGCCTTCGCGGAAATCGTCGCCGCGATCCTTGCCCATTTCGGCAGCATCGGAATCGTAGTCGATCGCATCATCGACCAGCTGGAAGGCGACGCCCAGATTACGGCCGTAGTCTTCCAGAGCGCGTTCCTGTTCGTCACCGCACTCGGCCACGACCGCACTGATCTGGCTGGCAGCAGCAAAGAGGGCTGCGGTTTTCGCGCCAATGATCTGGAGATAGCGTTCCTCGCTGGTTTCGATCTGCCGCTGGGCAGTCAACTGCGAGACCTCGCCTTCGGCGATCACGGCGCTGGCGTGGCTGAGTATCTTGAGAACACGCAGGCTGCCGTCCTCGGTCATCAGTTCGAAGGCGCGGCTGAACAGGAAATCGCCGACCAGAACGGTCGCAGGATTGCCGAAGATGATGTTCGCTGCTGCCTTGCCTCGGCGCAATTCGCTGCCGTCGACGACGTCATCGTGAAGCAGCGTTGCGGTGTGGATGAACTCCACCGCAGCGGCCAGCTTGTGATGGCGGGTCCCCTGGTATCCGACAAGCTCCGCGCCGGCGAGCGTCAGCATCGGCCTCAGGCGCTTGCCACCGCCGCTGATCAGGTGCCCTGCAAGTCGCGGGATAAGCGGAATTTCGCTCTGCATCCGGTCGAGAATGACGGCGTTCACCGAATTCATGCCATTCGCCGTCAGCGAGAGCATCGGATCGAGCGTAGGACGCTTGCGCGGGAGAGGAACTACCTCGGCGGTCATGGCCTGCGCCATGGCCAAGAGGAGCTTGCTTGGCAAGCGCGGATTTGCTGCTAGCGTAGCTGTCCTATGTCCAGTGAAACGCCCTATTCGCCGCATGCAACCGCCGAAAACCAGACCGGAAGCGATCCGGTCCTTGCCGGTTTTCGCAAGAGCATAGACAACATCGACGCCGCACTGATCCACATGCTGGCAGAGCGTTTCCGCATTACCCAGGCGGTGGGCGCATACAAGGCGAAGGTCACCCTCCCCCCGGCCGATCCCGACCGGGAAAAACGGCAGATCGAAAGGCTGCGCCAACTGTCCGAAGATGCCGACCTTGATCCCGAATTCAGCGAAAAATTCCTGCGCTTCATCATCGATGAGGTGATCCGCCACCACGAGAAAGCGCGGGGAGCCGCGCAAGATTGATGCGGCGATACTGGGTCGCACTCGCTGTAGCTTCTTTGGCTGCAGGGCCTCTGGCCGCGCAGGAAACCAATAGGGCTGCGCCCTCGATCAGGATCGCCCCGCCCAAGCCGTTGTCCGAGAAGGAGCGCCGCGAACTCGACGCGCATGAACGCCGGATGGAAGCCGCAATGAAGGAACGCGGCATGTTCGGCATGATGACGCTCGACATGGACCGCGACCAGCGCATCGTCCTGTGCGATCAGGTGGCACAATTCCAGGTGAAGATGGCCGCCACGGCCGCAAACGGCAGCACTCGGACGGAGCGGCTGCGCAATGCCTGGAAGCTGACTTCACGCGTTTCGCCCGCCATGCGCGACGTGCGGGATTCGATGCCGCCGCTCAAGCTGAAAGGCTACGAGAAGGAGGCGATGCAGGCGATCGGAATGATGAGCATGGCGCCTGTCCGGGCTGACGCGCAATTCGACAAGGCAGACCCTGCCGATCTCATGCAAGCTTTCGCAGGTGGGCTCGCCGCAGATTGCCAGGCGCTGCTTGACGAGATGGGGATACCGGAGGCTTCTGGCGAGGCGCCACCGGAATTCCTTGAGCGTGAAAGCCGTTTTCGCTGGCGGGACATGGACTACGAACAGGCATTCGAGGGCACGGACCTAGCCCCCTTCGCTGCCCGGATATGCGCCGCTGGCGGCCCTCCCGATCTGAACGGCGCCGACCTTAGCCAGCGCGGGAAGCATGGTGTTTCGCTTCTCGACTGGGCCCTCGCCTGCAAGGATAAGGGCGCGTACACTGCCATTCTCGATGCCGGGTTCGACATTTCCGTGCCCGGCCAGTTCGAAGACCCGGCGATCGTTCGCGCAGCTGAAGAGAGCGACACATGGTTTCTTAGCCAGTTGCTGGATCGCGGAGCGGATCCAAACACCTCAGGCCGCAGGCAAACTGCAGTGGAAGCGGCATGGAATGCAGGCACGACCGACTGGGACAACTGGAACCTCGCGGGATACGAAATGCTCCGCGCTGCAGGGGCGTCTCTGAACCATGCGGAGTTCAACAAATCTATGTGGCGACGGTTTACGACCCACGCAAAGTGGGACCTGATCCTCGAAAACTGGGAAGAGTTCGACGGAGATTTTGTCTCGCTTGCCGCTGCGGCAGATTCGTTTCGATCTGGCGGTGCACGAGGCGACAAGGCAGCCCATGCCATGTTGATCGCGAAGTTGGAGGCTGAAGGCGTCTGTTTCCCGATCAAGCCGCTGATGGAGTACAAGCGCGATGAACGCGGCTATTTCATCCAGGACAATTGCGGGGCCGCCCCAGCCAACTAGGCAACCCGCGGTAGGGAAAGCTTCACCAGCAGGCCACCGAGGTCCTCGCTCTCGTCGAGTTCGACCGAGCCACCATAGATTTCCGCGACATCGCGCACGATCGCAAGGCCAAGGCCGGTGCCAGGCTTGCCGGTATCGAGCCGCGCGCCGCGATCGAAAATGCGCTCCCGATCGCCTTCGGGGATGCCCGTCCCGTCGTCTTCGACCCAGATCACGCACTGTTCCGAAGTGTCATCCGCATCGACTGTGACGAACACGGTCCCGCCGCCATATTTCGCAGCATTTTCGATCAGATTGCCGAGAATTTCGTCGAGGTCCTGCCGTTCGATCATCACTTCGACGAGGCGGTTTCCTGCAATGTCGATCCGGCTGTCAGGGTAAAGACGCTCGACAGCGCGCCGCACCGCTTCGGCGCTCTGGAACACGCGTGCGCGCGCGTGACCCACGGCCCTGCGACCTACCGCCCTCGCCCGCGCGAGATGGTGATCGACATGCCGCTGCATTGTGCGCGTTTCGCGGATCACGGCATTGCCTAGGTCGGGTGCCCGCGCTGTGGCCGCATTGGTCAGGACAGTCAGCGGAGTCTTGAGCGCATGAGCCAGGTTGCCTGCATGCATGCGGGCTTCCTCTGCCTGCTGCTCGGTATGCGCCAGCAGCGAATTGATTTCTTCCACCAGCGGTTCGACTTCGGTCGGAAGCGGCTCTGTAATCCGGTTCGCGCCGGTCGTCCTGAGGTTCTGGATCGCTGCACGGACGCGCCTGAGCGGCGAAAGGCCATAGCGGATCTGCAGCAGGGTCATCAGGAACAGGCCGAGACCGAGGACCGCAAAACTCCACACCAGGATCGAACGGATGCGCGAGTTCTGCGCTTCGAGCTCCTCGGTCGCGGAAGCCACGGCGAAGGTCCAGCGCGTCTCGCTGCCGGGAAGGATCACAGTCCTTTCGACCATGCGCAGCGGCTCGGTCGGGAATTGCCCCGAGGCATAGAAATGCGGCTCGCTGTCGAAATGGTCGCCCTGAACCTTGAGGGTGCGATCCCACAGGCTGCGGCTGGGGAAAGTTTCCTGCCCCTTGCCGCTGATCTGCCAGTAAACACCGCTGTTGGGTTCGAAGAAGCGCTGGTCGCCGAGCTGGCTGTAGAGGAAGACCTCGCCCTCCGGCCCGATCTCTGCCGAAGCGATCAGGGCGGTCAGCACATATTCGAGCTGGTCGTCGAAATTGCGTTCGACGAGGTTGGTCAACGTGCGATCGAGCGCGATGCCCCCACCCAGCAGCAGCACCGCGATCCAGCCGGCCGCGATGATCGCCATGCGCCGGGCAATGCTGCCCTGCGTCGCAATTTCGACAACGGTTTCTGATTCCTCGACCGGCGCGCCAACAGGCGCAGCGACACCTGCGCCAGCTACGGTCCTGTCCGCAGGGAGGGTTCCCTTGTCAGGCTCGCGGCTGGTCGGCGGGGTCGTCGAGGCTGTATCCGAGGCCACGGATCGTCGTGATTACATCTGCGCCGAGCTTCTTCCGGATGCGCGTCACGAACACTTCGATAGTGTTCGAATCGCGGTCAAAATCCTGGTCATAGATATGCTCGATGAGTTCGGTCCGGCTGACCACCTTGCCCTTGTGGTGCATGAGGTAGCTCAGCAGCTTGTATTCCTGCGCCGTCAGCTTGACCGGCTCGCCCTTCAGCGTGACACGGCCCGACCGGGTGTCAAGTCGAACATCGCCTGCGGTCAGTTCAGCCGAGGTGTTGCCCGATGCACGACGGATAAGTGCGCGCAATCTCGCGATCAGTTCTTCGGTCTGGAAAGGCTTGGCGAGATAATCGTCGGCACCCGCGTCAAGGCCAGCGACCTTGTCCGACCAGCTGTCACGCGCGGTCAGGACCAGCACCGGGAAGGTGCGGCCTTCCTTGCGCCACATGCCCAGGACAGTCAGGCCATCGATTTCCGGCAGGCCGAGGTCGAGGATCACGGCATCGTATGCCTCGGTCGAACCGAGAAAGTGGCCGTCCTCGCCATCGGTCGAAAGATCGACGGCGTATCCGTTCTGCTCGAGCGTCGATTTGAGCTGGTTACCCAGCGTGGGTTCGTCTTCGACGATCAGTATGCGCATGTGTCCCCGTTACCTTTGTCCAGAATGCGGGCCGTGTTGGGCTTTTGAGGGAAACGCGTCAAGCAACCACAAGGTTTCATGCGGCGCGAATATCGGCGCAGCGACTACCGCGACCTGTTGATGATCCGGCCGGTGCGAGCGTCAACGTCGACATAGGAGACGCGGCCGTCACGGATGAATTTCAGGCGATATGCGCGTGCGGTCGCATCGTAGGCCGGGCCCAGATATTCGCTGCCACGCATCTGCGGCAGGACCCGGCGCTCGATCTCGCGCAGCGACAGGACATTGCCCGCCTTCATTTCCTTGCGCGCTTCGCCCTGATCGTCGCGACCCTGCGCCTGCGCAGGTGCGACCACCAAGCCGGAAAGGGCCAGGACGAATGGAAGGACAAAAAGGTTTTTGCGCGTCATGATGACACCCTGCCTATGCGACCAGCATTGAACAAGTTCTGAATGCAGGTGTTGCCCCGCATTCAGAAATGCCCGCAGGAATTACTGCATCTCGTATTTCACGGTGATCTGCACGCCGGTGCCTACTTCGCCCGGTTCGATGGGGGTGGCCGCATCTGCCGAAGATCCGCTGACCGTGATCGCGCGTTCCATTACCGGAACGGGTCCATACGACTGGAAGCTCTCCGAAACCTCCAGCAGTTTCACGTTTCCGTAGCCTGCCATGCGCGCATATTGCTCTGCCATCTGGCGACCGCGTTTGAAGGCGTTGCCGCGCGCCACGTCCTTTGCCTTCATGTCGTCTTCCAGCATGAAGTTCGGACCGTAGATGTTGTTGGCACCTGCAGCGACAAGCGCGTCGAGCACTTCACCGGAACGCTTTAGGTCGCGCAGTTTCACGTTCACCTGGTTGTTGACATTATAGCCGCTGAAGGTCTGCTCGCCCGTTTCGCGGTTGTAATTGTACTGCGGGTTGAGATTGAAATTGCTGGTCTGGATATCCTTGCGCGCAATGCCGAGATCCTTCAGCCGAGCGATCAGACGGTCCATCGCATCGGCATTCATCCGCACCGCCGCCTGTGCCGTCGGTGCACGGGTCGTGACCCCTGCACCAATCTGGGCGACGTCGGGCGCTGAACGAACGACTTCGTTGACGGTCAGTTCGACCACCGGGTTCTGCGCCTGGATCTGCACCTCTGCAGCACTGAGCGGTGCGGCAATCGCAGCGATTGCCAGAACAGGAAAAGCTTTATGCATCATGGGGTTCGTCTCCTCTGCACCGACAAGGGTGCTCTCTTGACCATTACGGCTGAATGAACCGTCTTGTTCCGGACGCAGCGAACGCCTACCTGCCGCGCCATGGCACAACCCCCGATCCTGTCCTGGGAAGGTCTCGGCCTTCAGCAAGGTGGCCGCTGGCTATTCGGCGGCCCCGATTACGAGGATATCGACCTCCATATCGGACCGCGCGACCGGCTGGCTCTCATCGGTCGCAACGGCGCCGGCAAGACCACGCTGATGCGCCTGATCGACGACCGGATCGAGGCGGATCGCGGCATCCGCAAGATCAAGCCCGGTACGCGCATCGTATTTCTCGAGCAGGAACCCGATTTCAGCGGTTTCAACACTTTGATGGATTTCGCCCTCGGCGGAACTCACCCGCCTGAACGCCACGAGGTGGAATCGATTGCGGGACAGCTCGGTATCGACATGGATCGCCCGGCGAATACCGCAAGCGGCGGCGAACGGCGGCGAGCGGCAATCGCGCGGGCGCTGGCGCAGGACCCGGACCTATTGTTGCTGGACGAGCCGACCAACCACCTCGACCTCGGTGCGATCGACTGGCTCGAAGACTGGCTTTCTCGCTATCGCGGCGCATTCGTCGTGATCAGCCACGACCGCACATTCCTGAAACGCCTGACCAAGGCGACGCTGTGGCTCGACCGTGGCACCTTGCGCCGCAAGGAAGTCGGTTTCGGTGGTTACGAAGCGTGGGAAGAACAGGTCTATGCCGAAGAGGCACGCGCTGCCGAAAAACTCGATGCCAAGTTGAAGATCGAAGCGCACTGGCTCGAACGCGGCGTCACCGCCCGGCGCAAGCGCAACCAGGGCAGGCTGGAAAAACTGTGGCAGATGCGCGCAGCCCGCGCCGCCATGATCAGCACCACGGGCACTGCCAAGCTCAAGCTTGCCAGTGACGAGGAATTCAAATCGAAATCGGTGATCGTCGCCGAGAAAGTTTTCAAGAGCTTCGGCGATCGCGCCGTGATCAAGGACTTCTCGCTCCGCATCCAGCGCGGTGACCGGATCGGCATCGTGGGTGCGAACGGCGCGGGCAAGACCACGCTGCTGAAGCTGCTGACCGGAGAGATGCAGCCAGACACCGGCAAGGTCGAGATTTCGAAGAAGCTTTCGGGCGTGATGATCGACCAGCAACGCAGCTTGCTGGAGCCAGATCGCACCGTGCGCCAGATCCTGGCCGAAGGCGGCGACTGGGTCGATGTGCGCGGCATTCGAAAGCACGTGCAGGGCTATCTCAAGGAATTCCTGTTCGACCCGAAGATCGTCGACACCAAGGTTGGCACCATGTCGGGCGGCGAACGCTCGCGCCTGCTACTGGCGCGAGAATTTGCCCGCACGGCCAATTTGCTGGTGCTGGACGAGCCGACCAACGACCTTGATCTCGAAACGCTCGACCTGCTGCAGGAAGTAATTGCGGATTTCGAAGGTACCGTCCTGATCGTCAGCCACGACCGCGACTTCCTCGACCGCACGGTAACGATCACGCTTGGCCTCGACGGTTCGGGCCGCGTCGATGTGGTCGCCGGTGGTTACGAGGACTGGGAGGCCAAGCGGCGCGCGCCGCAGCATCAGGCCAAGGCAAAACCTGCTGCCGCGAAGGCCGAGAAACCTTCCGCACCCCCGCCGCCGAAATCTGACAAGCTGTCTTACAAGGACCAGCGCGATTTCGAACTGCTACCGACCCGCATCGAGGAACTGGAAGCCGCCATCGCGAAGGGCGAAGCTATCCTGTCCGACCCTGATCTTTACACCAGCGATCCGCAGAAATTCGCGACGATCAGCAAGGGCATCGAAAACGCGCGGGCCGAAAAGGATGCGGCAGAGGAACGCTGGCTCGAGATCGCCGAGCGGGTCGAGGGTTGAGCGAACCCGGGATCGAAACCTTACGGCGCGAGGTATCGGCGTGCCGAACCTGCGAGGCGCACCTGCCGCATGGCTGCCGTCCGGTGGTGCAGATTTCATCGACCGCGCGAATTCTGATCATCGGTCAGGCACCCGGATCGAAGGTCCACGCCAGTGGCACGCCGTGGGACGACAGGAGCGGCGACAGGCTCTGCGACTGGACCGGTCTGACCCGCGACCAGCTTCATGATCCAGCGATGGTCGCAATCGTACCGATGGGCTTTTGTTATCCGGGCAAGGCTTCGGGCGGCGACAAACCGCCGCGCAAGGAATGCGCACCGCAATGGCACGAGCGCGTACTGCAGGCGCTACCGGAGGCACGGCTGACATTGCTCGTAGGCACCTATGCCCAGGCATACTACCTGCCCGAAACGAAACACCTCAGCCTGGCCGACAGGGTCGCGAACTGGCACACTTTCCTGCCGAAGTTCCCCTTGCCTCACCCGTCATGGCGCTCGACCATTTTCATGCGCGACAATCCATGGTTTGAGGCCGAGGTGTTGCCGGAGCTTCGAGGCCGGATCGCTCAGTTGATACGATAGAAATCGGCCACCCGGTCGAGCGCCAGCTTCAGCACCAGCTTCCCCGACCGCGCCGGCCAGCCGAGCGATCTTTCCGCATCGGGCAAAGCCTCGCAGGAGCAGACGACGCGCCAGAGCACGTCCTGCAGCCCCCGGCCCGCCTCCGCGAGCGCGCCATCGAAGCGGGCCTTTGCCGCGACTTGCCGCTCCATCGCCGACAGCTCTGCATCGCCGGTCGTCCGGGCCCTGACCGGGTCCCAGCGCATGGTCACGCTCGGCCCAAGATTCGCCCTCTCATAGTCCGCTCGCAGTCGTTCTCCTGCCTGGAACAGGCGATCATCCAGATGCCCTCGCGAATGGAGCCAGCCGAGTGGAGATTCCGAGAGGTTCACCGTGACGGTGCGCCGCTTCCCCTTGGCATTGCCCCCGCTGCGCGGGCCTTCTTCGGTCAGTTCGCGTTCGACAAGCTGGCGCTGCATGCAAGTGTCCTCCTGTGCATCAATCGGACCCGTGCCTTGCAATCGCCCATATGCTGTAGGAAAGAAAAATCACCATTCCGGTTAAAGGGAGCCTTGAGGTGATCAACCGCATCCGCGACATTCGCAAGGGCAAGGGAATGACCCTCGCCGAACTCGCCGAAGCCTGCGTCCCGCCGACGACCGCGCAAACGATCGGCAGGCTCGAGACAGGGATGCGCAATCTGTCACTCAAGTGGATGGAGCGGATTGCCGCTGCTCTTGGCGTCGATCCCGAAACGCTGGTCCGGTCGGAAGGCGGCGAACATCCGATGGTCGTTGCCGCGCTCAAGAGGAGCGGGCCAGAAGCTCTGGCCAAACCGAGGGAAGCGCTCTCGCCTACCGACCTTGGCGGGGAAGGCGCACTGACCGTGTTGGTCGTCGAAGACAGCGTTGGCGAATTTCGCCCCGGGGACATGATCTGGCTACGCCAGGTCCCCCCGGAAGAAGCACCGCGAGCGATCAACCGCGACGTCCTCGTCCCCCGTCCGGGCGGTCGTTTCTATTTCGGCAGGCTGATCGACCGGCAGGGCGATTTTGTCGGCATCCTGCCACCGGGCAGCGGCCAGAAACAGCAGGTCGTCGAAGGACCGCCATGGATTGCGATTGCGGAAATGCTGGTGCGCCGGCTTTGAAGCATGTCCTGTCGCTTTCGACGCTGTTCCCGAACGCGGCAAATCCCCGCTTCGGCCCCTTTGTCGTGCAGTCGTTAGCGGC
Organism: Altererythrobacter epoxidivorans; assembly: GCF_001281485.1. Taxonomy (NCBI): domain Bacteria; kingdom Pseudomonadati; phylum Pseudomonadota; class Alphaproteobacteria; order Sphingomonadales; family Erythrobacteraceae; genus Altererythrobacter; species Altererythrobacter epoxidivorans. The sequence continues at coordinate 621,820 of NZ_CP012669.1, read as the reverse complement.
CCTCGCCGCAAGAGGGGATTGGCGGGTGACCGTGGTCAACCCGCTCGGCGTCCCGCCGATTGCACTGGGGCGCTATCGCAAGCTCGCAAAGATACCGCCGGTGGCTGAAGAACGCGGCCTGACAGTCCACCGGCCGCGCTTCAGCCTGATACCGCGCTTCGGAAATCGGTTGAACGCGCGCGCCATAGTCCGCGCAACGCTACCCCTGATCCGCGAAATCCATGCGCGCGAACCGATCCACCTGATCGATGCGCAATTCTTCTTCCCCGATGGCCCTGCCGCTGCATGGATCGCCGAAGAGATGGGTATCCCGCTGTCGATCAAGGCACGCGGATCGGACATTACCTTTTGGGGCGGCAAGGATTTCGCTCGTGAGCAGATGCTCGCCGCAGCGGAGCGCGCGACGGGGTTGCTGGCGGTGTCGGAAGACCTCAAGCGCCAGATGATCGAACTGGGAATGCCCGCGAGCAAGATCGCGGTCCATTACACCGGCCTCGACCGCGACAAGTTTCGACCTCTGGACCATGCAGGGCTAAGACAGCGACTGGCCCGCGAACTCGGCTTCGACATGCCGGAAAATGCGCCGCTCTTCGCGAGCGTCGGCGCATTGATCGAACGCAAGGGGCAGGACCTCGTGATCGGGACGCTGACGGCAATCCCCGATGCCCGCCTGATATTGGTCGGAAAGGGTGAGGACGAAGATCACCTGAAAGCGCTCGCAAGGGACCTCAATGTGACAGAGCGGGTACATTTCGCAGGCGTGGTCGATCACGACCTTCTGCCGCTGATCCTGTCCGCGGCCGATATCATGATCCTGCCGACGCGAAGCGAAGGACTTGCCAATGCATGGGTGGAATCGCTTGCCTGCGGTACGCCTGTGATCACCACCGATGTCGGCGGCGCGAGCGAGCTGATCAAGGACGAGACAGCCGGCCTGTTGGTAAAGCGCGACATCGACGTTATCGTTGCAGCAGCGAGGCGCTTGCTAGCCGACAAGCCAGCTCCACAGGCGGTGGCCGCCAGCGTCGAGCACCTCAGTTGGAAGAACAACGCAGCCGAACTTGCCGCCCATTACGAGCGGCTCGTCGGCTAGCGCAGTCAGCCTTCGCCGCGAGCCACCCGCTCCTGGCGATCGGCAACGGTTTCATCCGGCACGAAGCTGTCGGACGTCACGCCCAGCCACACCAGCAGCGGCGCTGCCATGTAGATCGAGCTGTAGGTACCGACGAAGATACCGAGCGTGATCGCCGCGGTCAGACCGAACAGGCTGGCCGGTCCGAACAGCAGCAGCGGAACGAGCGCAACGAGCAGCGTCAGCGAGGTCATCACGGTACGCGCCAGGGTCTCGTTCACCGACAGGTCGAGCAATTCCGGAACCGGCATCTTGCGATACTTCTTCAGGTTCTCGCGGATACGGTCATAGACGACGATCGTGTCGTTCAGCGAATAGCCGATGATCGCGAGGATTGCGGCGATGATCTGGAGGCTGAATTCCATCTGGAACAGCGCGAACATCCCCAACGTCAGCGAAACGTCGTGGAACAGCGCGAACAGTCCGCCGACGCCGAACTGCCATTCGAAGCGGATCCAGATGTAGATTGCGACGGCGATCATGGCAGCGATCAGTGCGAGGACTGCATCGTTGCGGAATTCGCCAGCCACCTTGCCCGACACGGTGTCGTTACCGTCGCGCCGGACGTTCGGGTATTCGGACTGGATCTTGGCAATCACCTTGTTGCCGATTTCCGTCGCGGCGCCCGGCACGCTTTCCGCCTCTTCAGGCAGACGAACGCGGATCGAGACCTGGTTTTCCGCGCCGAAACGCTGGATGACAGGATCGCCATAGCCGAGCGAGCCGATCTTCTCGCGCAGTTCCGCAATGGGAGCCTCTGCACGCTGTTCGAAGGTCACGCGGACTTCCTGGCCGCCGGCAAAATCGACGCCGTAATTGATGCCTTTGGTCAGGACGAGCGCCCAGCTGGCCGCAATCAGCAGCAGGCTGACGACGAAGAAGGGAACGCGCCATTTCAGGAACTTGATGTTGGTATCGTCGGGGACGAGCTTGAGCAGTTTCATGTTCCGGTCCCCTTACAGACTTAGGTCGCTGGGCCGCGCCTTGCGCAGCCATCCGGCCACCCACATACGGGTGAGCGTCACGGCGGTGAAAACGCTGGTGAACAGTCCGATCACGAGCACGACGGCAAAGCCGCGTACCGGGCCCGAACCGAACAGGAACAGCAACACGCCGGCGATGAAGTTGGTGACGTTGGCATCGTAAATCGCGCGGCTGGCTTCCTTGTAGCCAGTCTCGATCGCGGTCACGACGCGCCGTCCGCGTTTTCGTTCTTCCCTGATGCGTTCGTTGATCAGCACGTTGGCGTCCACCGCCGCACCGATGGTCAGGACGAAACCGGCGATACCCGGCAGCGTAAGCGTGGTGTTAAGGCCCGCCATGATGCCGAGGATCATCAGCACGTTAAATACCAGCGCGATCGTCGCATAGACGCCGAAGCGACCATAGCTGCCGATCATCAGCACGACGACCGCGACGGAACCGATCATCATCGCCAGCAGGCCCTTGCGGATCGAGTCGGCACCGAGATCGGGACCGACGGTGCGTTCCTCGATCACGGTCAGGTCGACAGGCAGCGCGCCCGAACGGAGCGAAATGGCGAGGTTGTTTGCGCTTTCAGGGGTGAAGCCGCCCGAAATCTGCGCCGAACCACCCAGGATCGGTTCGCGGAAATACGGCGATGAAATAACTTCGCCGTCGAGGATGATGGCGAAGGACTTGCCGACGTTCTCGGTCGAAAGCTTGGCGAACTTGGCACCGCCCTGCTGGTCGAACTGGATGTTCACGACCGGCTCGTTGGTCTGCTGATCGACACCCGCTTGCGCATTGGTCAGGCTGTCGCCGCGGATACCGCCAAGGCGGCGAACGGCAACCGTTTGCCCGGCAAAATCCGAGGTTTCCGAATAGTTATAGATCTGGCTTCCCGGAGGGGCGATGCCCGCCGCCACATCCGTCGGGAGGGCGCTGGCATCGACCAGCTTGAATTCGAGCTTTGCCGTCTGGCCGAGCAGTTCCTTGAGCTGATCGGGATCCTGAAGGCCCGGAACCTGCACCACGATACGTGTATCGCCCTGTCGGATGATGGTCGGCTCGCGCGTTCCAAGGGCGTCGATACGCTTGCGGACCACTTCGGTCGCGCTGTCCATCGCGTCAGAAACTGCCTGCTCGATGCCATCGTCGGTGGGCGACAGCACCATACGCTGACCGTCGACAACCTGCAGGTCCCATTCGCGGGTCAGGCCATTGCCATTGACGATCGGCAGCAGGAGTTCGCGTGCACGATCGAGATCGGCGGGATTGTCGAGCATGAAGCTCATCTGGCCGCCCGTCGTCGCGACATCGCCAATGCGAATCCGCGGTTCCGCATCGCGCATCAACGAACGGACCGATTCTTCCATGTTTTCCAGACGCTGCGCAGCGACCTGGTCAGCACGCGCCTCGAGCAGGATATGGCTGCCGCCGGCAAGGTCGAGACCGAGGTTGATCTCGGGATCGGGGAGCGAGTCGGGCCAGCCGACACCGGCGGTCGAAAACAGCGAAGGCAGCGCGGCAAGGCACGCGACCAGCGTCAGCCCCCACAGCCAGATCTTACGCCAGGTCGGAAATTCGAGCATTGGTAGCGGACCCTATCCGTTCTTGATTCAGTCGTTTGCCGCGTTGCCACCCGGGGGAATGATGTCCCCGATGGTGTTCTTGACCGCCTTCACGCGGACGCCCTGCGCCAGGTCGAGCTCGACATAGTTGTCGTCAACCTTTGCCACGCGTCCGACGAGACCGCCGGCAGTAACGACCTGATCGCCCTTCTTGAGGCCAGAAACCCGTTCCTGGTGCTCTTTCTGCCGCTTCATCTGCGGACGGATGATGAGGAACCAGAAGATCAGCACCATGCCGACGATTGGGGCCCACTGGACCCATGCGGGGGGCGCTTCGGCGCCAGCCGTTGCAGCAAGAATTTCGAGCATCATGAAAGCCTGTCAGAACTTGTGTTTTACATTGCGAAGGGTGCTTCCGGTGGCTGCAGACGCAGCGCCGGATCCTCCCCTAGAGCGCTAAGTGGGCGCGACTAGCAGCATTGCAAGGCGACCACAATCGCACAGAGGAAAAGCGTGACCGGGAAGCCACGCTGCGCGTTCGACGCTTGCCAGTGCCGAACGCGCAGCCTATAGGGCCGCCCTCCACTGGATCCGGGACGTGGCGCAGTCTGGTAGCGCACTATACTGGGGGTGTAGGGGTCGCTGGTTCGAATCCAGTCGTCCCGACCAGTGGAAAATCCCCATACGACACCGTCTTGCACCTCCCCCTCATGCGCCGTAACGCCGCGCAGGAGAGGAATGACCGATGCAATCAGACGCCACCCTTCCCCGGCCCCTTCCCCGAATGCGCAGTTGGCTGTTCGCCCCCGGCGACAGCGAGAAGAAAATGACGAAGGCGGCAGATGGCGCCGCCGACATCGTCCTGCTCGACCTCGAAGATTCGGTCATGCCGGAAGGGAAGCCCGCGGCGCGCGAGCTTGTGCGCCAGTTCCTCGAGAGCCGTGACGATCGCCAGCGCCTGTGGGTGCGGGTCAATCCGCTGTCATCGGGCGAAATCGAAAACGACCTCGACGCGATCATGGCCGCGAGGCCCGGCGGCATCATGCTGCCCAAGGCAGAGGGCCGCGCCGATGTCGAGGCGCTCGATACCTTGTTGACGAAGGCAGAGGCTGCCTCCGGGATTGCAGAAGGATCGACCAAGGTCGCCGCGCTTGTGACAGAGACTGCGAAGGCGATGTTCCATTGCGGCGATTACGAAGGCGCACCGCGCCTCGTCGCCATGAGCTGGGGCGCGGAAGACCTCAGTTCCGCCCTCGGCGCCCGGGTCCAGCACCGCGAAGATGGCAGCTACATGCCGATGTACGAGATGGCGCGCAATTTCTGTCTTCTGGGCGCAGTCACGGCGGGGGTCGTGCCGATCGAAACGGTCATGCCGGAATTTCGCGACCTCGATAAACTGTCCGCCCGCGCCGACATGGTTCGCGGCCAGGGATTTCGCGGCATGCTCGCGATCCATCCGGCACAGGTCGATCCGATCAACACCGCCTTTACGCCCAGCGCCGAAGAGATCGCCCATGCACGCGCCATCGTGCAGGCTTTCGCCGACAATCCAGGCGCAGGGACGGTCGGCCTCAACGGCGCGATGGTCGATATTCCGCATCTCAAGCTGGCACAGAAACTGCTCGCAGAAGCAGGCGAATAGGGCGCGATTTTCCTACTTGAACCGATTTGGTTAGTTCCTTTGCGATTCGCAGCAAAGGAGCGCCCCGCCATGTCCGTTCTAGACAGCCTGATCGGCCCGATCGCCTCGATCATCGACAAGATTATCCCCGACAAGGAAGCCCGCGCCAAAGCCAAGCTCGAACTTCTCAAGCTGGAGGGGACGCAGGAAATGCAGCTGATCGAGGCGCGGCTTCAGGCGATCGTTGCAGAGGCGCAATCGGATGACCCCTGGACCAGCCGCGCCCGTCCCAGTTTCCTCTACGTGATGTACGCGCTCATCCTGCTCAGCGTGCCGATGGGAGTGATCGCCGCCTTCGACCCGATATCGGCGCGCGCCATCGGAGAAGGCATGACTGCCTATCTCGGCGCCCTGCCAGAGGCGCTCTATGCCCTCTTTGGCACCGGCTATCTCGGCTACACGGCGGCGCGCCAGTGGGGAAAGGTCAAAGGCGTCGACAAATAGGACAGCGGCGCGCTAACCAGCGCGCATGAGCAACGCGTCCAATCTCGTCTATGTCCTCAACGGGCCCAATCTCAACCTGCTCGGCACGCGCGAGCCGGAAATCTACGGATCGGATACGCTCGACGACATTGCCGGCATGCTGGAAGACCGGGCACAAGAACTCGGCCTCGAGATCGAAATGCGCCAGACCAATCACGAAGGCATGCTGGTCGACTGGATGCACGAGGCCCAGGCAGAAGGCGCGCGAGCCATCATCATCAATCCTGCCGCCTATACCCACACCTCGATCGCGCTGCTCGATGCGGCCAAGTCGATCCGCACTCCCGTGGTCGAGGTGCACCTGTCCGATCCGATGACGCGCGAGAGTTTCCGCCACACGTCCTACATCGGCATGGCGGCGGCAAAATCGATCACCGGACAGGGTGCAAGGGGCTATGTTCTCGCTCTTGAAGCGGTCGCCAACGGCGAAATCTGACCCCCTGCCCCTTGCCAGCCACAATTCGCGGAGATAGTCGCGTCGGCAACCAACAGTCGACGGGGCAAATATGGCCGAACACAAGGCAACTGGACGCCCGAACGCAAAGAAGGGGTCCGGCATGAATGTTGATACGAAGCTGGTTCGTGAACTGGCTGAACTGCTCGGTGAAACCGGGCTTACCGAAATCGAGGTCGAAGACGGCGATCGCAAGATCAAGGTTTCGCGCGGGGGCGGCATGGTCGCTGCCGCTGCGAACTTCGCACCCGCACCGGTAGCCGCCGCTGCACCGGCCGCCGCTGCTGCGGCTCCGGCGCCTGAAGAAGCGGCGAGCGCCGATCATGCAGATGCACTGAAATCGCCGATGGTAGGCACGGCCTATCTCGCGCCCGAACCCGGTGCCGACAATTTCGTGAAGGTCGGCGACACCGTGAAACAGGGCGACACGCTGCTGATCGTCGAAGCGATGAAGGTGATGAACCCGATCGTTTCCGACAAGGCAGGCACGATCAAGGCAATCCTGATCGACAACGCCCAGCCGGTCGAATTCGACCAGCCGCTCGTCGTCATCGGATAATCTGCGAATGGCAATTACCCGCATATTGATCGCCAATCGCGGCGAAATCGCGCTGCGCATCCATCGCGCCGCGCACGAGATGGGTATCGAAACCGTCGCGGTGCACTCGACCGCCGATGCCGATGCAATGCATGTGCGACTGGCAGACCACGCGGTCTGCATCGGCCCGCCTTCGGCCACCGACAGCTATCTCAATATCGCCAACATCATTTCCGCAGCCGAATGCGCGCATTGCGACGCGATCCACCCGGGCTATGGCTTCCTTTCGGAAAACGCCAAGTTCGCGGAAATCGTCGAAGCGCACGACATTGCGTGGATCGGGCCGAAGCCCGAACATATCCGCACGATGGGCGACAAGGTCGAGGCGAAGCGCACCGCCGGTGCACTCGGCCTGCCGCTGGTTCCCGGATCGGACGGCGCTGTATCGGACATCGGCGAAGCGAAGAAGATCGCTGCCGAAATCGGCTATCCCGTGATCATCAAGGCTGCCAGCGGCGGCGGCGGTCGCGGCATGAAAGTCTGCGACAGCGAGGACAAGCTCGAAACGCTGATGAAGCAGGCGGGGAGCGAGGCGAAGGCCGCATTCGGTGATGCTACCGTCTATATCGAGAAATATCTCGGCAACCCGCGCCACATCGAATTCCAGGTTTTCGGCGACGGCAATGGCAATGCAATCCACCTCGGCGAACGCGACTGTTCGCTGCAGCGCCGTCACCAGAAGGTCCTGGAAGAAGCGCCCTCGCCCGTCATCAGCGACGAAGAACGCATGCGCATGGGCGAAGTCTGCGCCAAGGCGATGCGCGATATGGGTTATCGCGGTGCGGGGACGATCGAATTCCTGTGGGAAAACGGCGAGTTCTATTTCATCGAAATGAACACCCGCCTGCAGGTCGAACACCCGGTGACCGAAGCCATTACGGGTCTCGACCTGGTGCGCGAGCAGATCCGTATTGCGGCTGGCAAGCCGCTGTCGGTCACGCAGGAAGAGCTCGAGTTCAAGGGGCACGCGATCGAATGCCGCATCAATGCGGAAGATCCGTTCACCTTTGCGCCTTCGCCGGGCAAGGTCACCTATTACCACGCGGCTGGCGGCATGCATGTCCGTGTCGATTCAGGGCTCTATGCCGGCTATTCGATCCCGCCCTATTACGACAGCATGATTGCCAAGCTGATCGTTTATGGCCGCACCCGCGAAGGCTGCATCATGCGCCTGCGCCGCGCGCTGGAAGAAATGGTGGTCGAAGGGGTGAAGACCAACATCCCGCTGCACCAGGAATTGCTGCACCAGGACGATGTGCTGTCGGGCGACTATTCGATCAAATGGCTCGAAGAGTGGCTGGCAGAACGGGATAGTTGAGTATGAGCGATCCCGGGATCATTGCTATCGACGATACGCAAGCGGCCCGGGTCCTCGACATCATGACCCTCGCGTTCGCGCGCGATCCCGTCGCCCGCTTCTGGTGGTCGCAGCCCGACCAGTACCTCTATTGGTGGCCGCGCTGGGTCATGGCGATCGGCAGGAATGGCTTTGGCCATGGCGGCGTCGATGCGCTGGCCGATTTCAGCGCCGCAGCCATATGGCTTCCTCCCGGCATACAGACCGATCCGGCCGATATCGCGGCGCTCGACATGCCCGGCGGCGATCCTGAGGAAGAAGCGCTGGGCAATGCCTTGCAGGCCGAAATGGCGCGCTATCACCCGCAGGAAGACCACTGGTATCTCTGGACGCTGGGCACCGATCCGGCCTTTCAGGGCAAGGGACTTGGCGGGCAATTGCTGGAGCATCGACTGGACGTGGCCGACGATGCGGGCATTCCCGCCTATCTCGAGGCATCGAGCCCGGGCCTCGTCCCATTCTACAGCCGCTATGGTTTCGAGCAGGTCGGCCTGATCGAGGTTTCACCCGTGCCGCCGCTGGTGCCGATGTATCGCAAACCGCGCTGAAAGCGCCGCCAACGTCGCGGCTAGTCGATTTTCGGTTCGCCCTTGCGAAACCAGCGCTTCAGTCGCCAGATGTTCGCCAGATTGAGCAGCGCGAAAAGCAGCAGAGCAAGGGTGCCAGCCACGATCATCTCAACATCGGTTCGAGGTCCCGGGGCGAAATCCTGCGTCAAAGTTGTGATGAGCAGCAGGACCGCGAGGAAGGCATTTAGGCAAGGCCACGCGATCAGCGCCCAGCGACGCTTCTCCATGAGCGGACCACCCCGAAGCCAGAGCGGCAATCTCTTTCGCTTGGGCAATGTGCGGTCGAGGTGGCGCGCGAAGGCGAACTGCGAGCCCACGATGATGGCTGACGAAACGAGAAAGCCCGCCGTCGCGAACATGTCAGCCAACCGTGACGCCGCGCGATCGTGCCGCCTCTGCGAAAGCGGCAGCCATTTCTTGGTCGACATTCTTGATTTGCACCGGAGGCGCCGCTTTCGGCCAGATGGAGATTTCCGACTTCAGGCCGCTCTGGTGGATCCGCACCTTGTCGATATCGCCCCATGCCAAGGGGTCGCGGTTGATCTGGCGGTGGAACGCGACCGAAGTTTCGCCTGCCCGGATCGCGAAGGGATCACGAAAACGCTGAACACTTCGCCGGATTTCCCATGCAAGGGCGGCGAACAGCCCAAGCAGCGGAAGGCTGATGCCGTTCCACCTCGCGCTGGCCAATTTCATCAGGAGCTTGCTGTTGCGGGCATAGGCTTCACGCTCGGCAGGTACGAAGCCTTCATCGAAGCCCGCGAGCAATAGCCAGATCGCGACCGGAACGATCACAAGCAGGACCAGGCCGGTAAAACCGTTGCGCCACTCCACCCCGCAAACGGGGTCATTGCCTGTATGCATCAGCCGAGCGGAACACCCGGTTCGTGCTTGGCCGTGCGGATCGTCAGCGATGTCTTCACGCTTTCGACATTGGGCGCTGGTGTCAGCTTGCTGGTCAGGAATTCCTGGAAGCTCTGCAGGTCCTGGCTCACGACCTTGAGGATGAAGTCGATTTCACCGTTGAGCATGTGCACTTCGCGCACTTCGGGCAGTTCGCGCATGGCGTCTTCGAATTCGCGAAGCGCGCTTTCGGCCTGGCTCTTGAGGCTGACCATGGCGAAGACAGTAATCGCAAAGCCCAGTTTCGACGGGTCGAGATCGGCGTGATAACCGCGGATTACGCCATCTTCCTCGAGTCCGCGTACGCGGCGAAGGCATGGCGGGGCCGTCAAGCCGACCCGCTGGGCCAGTTCGACATTGGTTACGCGGCCTTCTGCCTGAAGTTCGGCAAGCAGCTTGCGGTCGATTTCGTCAAGATTGGCCATAAACGCGCCCTAACAATTCCCGGCAATTTCGGGACCCTGCAATGAAACATGCTCCATATAGCATGGAAAGCTAATTTTATTGTTCTTGCCAGCAATTGTCCCGCTTTGCAACGCAAGGCAAAACCGCATCTCCTACATCTTGTGTAAATTGCTACTGCTCCAGATTGTCCAATGGGCGCTTCTGCGCCATCGACGAATGCTGGAGACGCGATGTTCTTTGACGACCGCCTTGCTACTGTGCTGCGCCACCGCGCTGCCGGCGAGCATGCGGCGCGTACGCAGTTCCGGCAGCTCCTCGATCTGCTCGGCAACCGCAAGTACGGGCGCGACGAAAGCCTGGTTGCTGCCGCCTGGCTGAGACTGGGCGCGCTGGGCGAACAGATTCCCTCTGCCGAGCGGGCACGCATGGTCAGCGAACGCGGCTGGCGTTTCCGCAGCCCGGAACTTGCCGCTCACCTTGCCGAAGACGAGCCCGACGTCGCGGCCGCTGCCCTGTCCCGCGCGGACCTCGAAGAAGACGACTGGGAAGCGCTGATCCCGCGATTGCCGGTAAGGGCACGCGGCTTCCTGCGATTGCGCAAGGACTTGCCGCCGCGGGCAGAACGCATTCTCGAAACGCTCGGCATTCGCGATCGCGGCCTGCCGCAACCGCTGGTCGAAGCGATGACGAGTGCGCCTGTCGATGACGGCGGCGATGTTGCCATCGCAAGCGACGCTGATGTCGAAACGCTAGAGCTCGACCAGGAAGCACTGGAAGAGATAGAGCAGCCAGCCGAAGAGGCTGAACCCGAAGCACCGCCCGCTCCGGTCCAGACCACGCGCAATGCGCAGGAAAAGAGCGAGATCGCCGCGCTGGTCGAACGCATCGCGCAGTTCAAGCGCGACCGCGATGTCGCGCCGCCCGCTGTCGACACGTCCCCGCGCCTCCCTCTGGGTGAGGCTCCGCTTCCCGGAGAGCGCGCGATTACCGGCTTCGGTTTCGTCGCCGACACTGCAGGGCGCATCGAATGGGCCGACGCACATGTCGCGCCGATGGTGATCGGCAAAAGGCTGATGCCGCCGCGCCGCGTTGGCGAACTCAATTCGGCCGGACCGATTGCGCGCGCCTTTTCGCGCCAGCAACCGATTGAAGGGACACCGATCCAGCTCGACGGAGCGCCGCAGATCCACGGCGAGTGGATCGTCGATGCGCACCCGCGCTTTGCCCGTTCGGGCGGTCGGTTCCACGGATATGTCGGTCGCTTCCGCCGTCCGGCGCCGCCCGCAGCCGATCTGACAGCCGCGCACGAGGCCGATCGCATTCGCCAGCTGCTGCACGAATTGCGCACGCCTGTGAACGCGCTGCAGGGCTTCGCCGAAGTGATTCAGCAACAGCTGTTCGGTCCTGCGCCCAACGAATATCGCGCCCTTGCGGCGTCCATCGCGGGCGACGCAGCGCGCATTCTTGCAGGTTTCGACGAGCTGGAACGCCTGGCCAAGCTGGAAACGGGCGCCCTCGTCCCCGAACCCGGCGAAACGGATTTCAAAGGCCTGCTCGCCGCCATGACCGAGCAATTGCAGCATGTCCTGTCGCCGCGCATGGCAAGCCTCGATCTCGAAACCGCCGTGCAGGGCGAAATGAGGATCGCGATCGACCAGGACGATGCAGAGGCGCTGGCGTGGCGTATCCTCGCCACGCTCGCCGGGGCTGCCGGCGCAGGCGAGGCCTTGCGGCTGGAGCTTTCGCGTGAAGGCTCTCGCCTGTCGCTCGCCTGCGAGCTTCCTGCCCAGATCGTGTCCGAAGAAGACGTTTTCGCAGCGCAGGTCAAATCGACCAAGAGCGGCATCAGCGCCGGGCTTTTCGGCGCCGGTTTCAGCTTCCGGCTGGCACGGGCGGAGGCCCGCGCCCTGGGCGGCAATCTGGTGCATGACGAGGATCGGATCATACTGACGCTCCCACTCTTGACCGTCAGCGAGCCACTGCCTAGCCCTGACCTCGGCCAGCGAAGCGAGGCGGACGCCGCCGAAAACTGATGCTGGCCCTCATGAGAGGGGCAGTCCTATTTCAGCGATTTCCATGCTGGAGCCGCCGCGCGGCGATGCGAAAGCCCGGTTCAGGCCGGACTTCGGCCAGCGCGTCCTGCTGACCGTCGATACCGAAGAAGAATTCGAATGGGGTGGTGCCTTTACCAAGGACGATCACGGCCTGTCGCACGTCGCCCAGATCCGCCAGTTCCAGGCGTTTTGCGAAGGGCTCGGCGTGGTGCCGCTCTACCTGGTCGACTGGCCGATCGTGATGAACGAACGCGCGGTCGAAGTGATCGGGGAATCGGTCAAGCGTGGCCTCGCAGAAGTCGGCGTGCAGCTGCACCCGTGGGTCAATCCTCCGCACGAGGAGGAGGTCAACGCCTTCAATTCCTATGCCGGCAATCTGCCGCACGATCTCGAGCGGGCGAAGTTCTTGCGCCTGCGCGACGAGATAGAGGCAAAGACCGGGGTCGCGCCTTTGACTTACCGCGCCGGGCGTTACGGACTGGGCCCGAATTCAGCACAAATGCTGATGGATGCTGGCATTGCGATCGATACCTCGGTCCGCTCCAATTTTGACTATCGCGCAGGGCATGGTCCCGATTATTCGAGGCACCCGCTCGAACCCTATTGGGTCGATACGGAACACCGCCTGCTCGAACTCCCGGTAACCTCGGTATTCTGGGGCATGCTGCGCCGACAGGGGCCGGTGCTGGCACCATTGCTGGCGAAGATGCCGATGGTCGGCAGCGCCTTTTCGCGCCTGGGCCTGCTTGAGAAAATACCGCTGACCCCGGAAGGGGTAACGGCGGAAGAGGCGCTGCGAGGCCTGGACATGGCAATCGACGATGGCCTGCCGATCATCGTGCTGTCGTTCCACAGTCCGTCGCTGGCGGTCGGTCACACCCCCTATGTGCGCACCGAGGACGACCTCAACGAGCTCTACGACTGGTTCCGCCAGGTTTACGCCTATTGCGAGCGTTACGGCGTCAAGCCGACGAGCATTGCGGAGATCATGCAATCCACGATTGTATGACATGAATGCACAAGCGTGCTTGTCACCTGCCCGCGCCCATTGTAGGGCGCACGCCGCATTGCTGAAAACCGGCGGGAGGGCCTGTAGCTCAGTTGGTTAGAGCTGGCCGCTCATAACGGCTAGGTCGCGGGTTCGAGTCCTGCCGGGCCCACCATCGGTGGACAGCATTGTGAAACATCGGTCGGGGAGTGGCGCAGCCTGGTAGCGCACCTGTTTTGGGTACAGGGGGTCGCAAGTTCGAATCTTGTCTCCCCGACCAGTTTCACAATCGCGGAAGGAGCCACCGATGAGCACGGCGACCGCGAAAATCCATCAACTCGATAAGCATGCGATCTGGGCCATTGCCCTGCCCGCCATGATCACGAATGTCGCCACGGCGCTGATAGGCGTGGGCGACATGTGGATCGTGGGTCGGCTTGGAGATGCGCCAACACAGGGCGCGGTCGATGTCGGAGCGAGGCTGTTCGCCGTCCTTTTCACCGGCATGAATTTCCTGAAGACCGGCACGACCGGCCTCGTCGCGCAGGAGGGCGCGCGTGCCGGTGCGGAACCGCAGGTCATGGTGCTGGTACGCGGGCTTTATGTCGGCGCGATTATCGCGGCCATCCTGCTGCTGGCCAAGCCGTTCCTGCTGCCCTTCGCCCTCGATGCGCTGGGTGCAGAGGCCCGCGTTCGCGATGCGGCGGCGATCTATACCGAGATCCGTTACTGGGCGGCGCCCGGCGTCATGTTCAATCTCGCGCTGATCGGCTTCCTTGTCGGTCGACGCCAGATGACGGCAATTCTCGTGTTCGAGGTCGCCTACAACCTGCTCAACGTCGGCCTCGGCCTGTTCTTCGTGCTCAAGCTGAATTGGGGCATCGCGGGCATCGGCTGGTCCAGTTTCATCGCCGAATATGCAAAGCTCATCGCCGTCGCGGCGTTCGTTTTTCGCGGGCCGGTGATCGCTCACCTGCTGAAATGCCTTTCGAAACTTCCGTTCGACTGGAAGGGGCTGAAGCCGTTCCTCAGCATGAACCGCGACCTGTTCCTGCGGACCATGATCCTGACGATCTCTCTGGCGGCGCTGACAAGACTGGGTGCGGAGCGCGGACCGGTGGTGCTGGCCGCCAACGGCATCATCTACCAATGCTTCATCTTCTCCGCATTGCTGCTCGACGGGTTCGAGAATGCGGCACAAGTGCTGAATGGAGAGAGGTTGGGCGCCCGCGACCGGGACGGGTTTTCGGGATACGTGCGGGCGATATTGCTGCGCGGGATCGGCGCGGCAGCGATCGTCTCGCTGATGTTCCTGCTGTTTGCCGAACCGATCGTCGCGAGTTTTGCAGCCACCGATGCCGTCGCGGCAGAAGCGGCCGCGATGAAGGTATGGCTGGTACTGATCCCCTTTGCCGGTGTGGCCAGCTTCATCTTCGACGGGGTCTATGTCGGGGCCAGCTGGACCCGGGCATTGTTGCTAACGATGGTCGGGGCGACGGTCGCCTACTGCCTATCGCTGTGGCTGACATGGCCGCTGGGCAATCACGGGCTGTGGCTCAGCTTTACGCTGTACCTCGCCCTGCGCGCAGTGCTGCAAATGGTGCTGCTGCCCCGCCAGATGGCGCGGACTTTCCCGCAAGATTAGCCCGCCTTGGCGCGGCGCTCTTGCAGCTCGACAGGCGCAATGGCCGGAGCTGGCGGCTCGTGGTCTGCCGGCATGTTGGTCGCTTCCACCCGGTTCCGTCCGCCGTCCTTCGCGCGGTAGAGCAGTGCGTCCGCACGTCCGAACAGGCGGCGGTAACTTTCCTTGCCGGTCCACTGGGTGACACCGAAACTGGCCGTCAGGTGGATATTGCTGCTGATGCTTTCGTGCTTCGTCTGCGCAAAGGCGACACGAATACGGTCGGCGAGGCGTGTCGCCTCGGTCTCGTCGCAGTTCCACACGAGGATGCAGAACTCCTCGCCGCCGATGCGACCGGTGATGTCGCAGCTGCGCACGGTGCCATCGATCAGCTTGCCGAAGCCCGCGATCGCCTGGTCACCGGCAAGATGGCCCCACAGGTCGTTCACCTGCTTGAAGTGGTCGATATCCGCGACGACCAAGCTCACCGGCACATCGGCGACCTTGGCCTTGTCGAGCATCGTGGCGAGATCGTTTTCAAAGGCGCGGCGATTGCGCAGCCCCGTCAGCAAATCCCTTGCCGAAGTCTCGCGCATAGAGCTGACGAGGTCGGACACGCAGGCACCGATCAGGGTGATCGCGGTCACCAGCGACATGATCGCCAGCGCCACGTTGAGCACCGAGTAATAGATGGACTCGCGATAGTCCCCGGTCGCGATCGAACCTTCGACCAGCAACGTCAGCACTGGGCGGACGAAGAAGTTGATCGATGACGCGACGAACAGCCAGATCACCAGCACGTCGAACAGTTCGCGTCTGCGCGAATGCATCAGCGTCAAGGCTCCGCCTGCGAACATCACGCCGTAACCTGTGTTTACGATGTAGAGCCGGGGCGCAATGTCGTCGGACACGACGACCGCGACCGCGAGGACCGCAGCGGCGACCGCATAGGTCAGCATGATCGGGCCGAAAAACAGGCGCTGGTGGATCCGCTCGGCCGCGCCCCACAGCACGCACACGGTGCCGAGCGTATAGAAGGCCTGGGTCACGTGGAATGTGAACGGCGATTCTTCCGCCATCAGGTGGGTTGCGCTGAAGCCCAGCGCGAAGAAGAAATAGCTTGCGGCGAAAGCCAGGACATAACGGCCCATCCCCCCTCGCCACCACAGCAAGAGGAAGGTGAAGACAAACACCATCGCCATGAGCGGCGTGGTCAAGCCTATGATTTGTGGAGCCATTCAACCCTTCCCAAACGTTGCCTGTGAATAGCGTCACAAGGTTAAGAGGTCGTTGAGGCTATTCATCGCGCGCGCAGTCTTTCGCGATTGCGCTGCGACCGCGCCTCCAAATGCCCTTGCGCTTGCCCTTGCCCCCCGCAGGCCCTATCTGCGCCAGCGAACCTCCAATCACTGACAAGATTCCTTCGAAGGACCCGCCCGATGGCCGCGCAATACGCCTATGTCATGAAGAACATGACGAAGACTTTCCCCGGTGCCCAGAAACCGGTGTTGAGCAATATCAACCTGCAGTTCTACCAGGGTGCCAAGATCGGCATCGTCGGTCCCAACGGCGCGGGTAAGTCGACCCTGATCAAGATCATGGCCGGCATCGACAAGGACTTCACCGGCGAAGCCTGGGCGGGCGAGAACATCACCGTCGGCTATCTGGAACAGGAGCCCGAACTCGACGAGAGCAAAACCGTGCTCGAAAACGTCAAGGACGGCGCGCGCGAAATCGCCGACATGGTCGAACGCTTCAATGCGATCGGCATGGAAATGGGCGAAGAAGACGCCGACTTCGATGCGCTCAGCACCGAGATGGCCGAACTGCAGGACAAGATCGACGCCGTCGACGGCTGGACGCTCGACAATCAGCTCGAAATCGCGATGGAAGCGCTGCGTTGTCCCCCGGGCGACTGGCCGGTCACCGACCTGTCGGGTGGTGAAAAGCGCCGCGTGGCCCTTACCCGCCTGCTGATCCAGAAGCCTTCGATCCTGCTGCTCGACGAACCGACCAACCACCTCGACGCAGAATCCGTCCAGTGGCTCGAAAACCACCTCGCCGAATATGCCGGCGCCGTGCTGATGATCACCCACGACCGCTACTTCCTCGACAACGTGGTGGGCTGGATTCTCGAACTCGACCGCGGTTCGTACTATCCATACGAAGGCAACTACTCGACCTATCTCGAGAAGAAGGCGAAGCGCCTGGAGCAGGAAAACCGCGAGGAAAGCGGCAAGCAGAAGGCGCTCAACCGCGAACTGGAATGGATCCGGCAGACCCCTGCCGCGCGCCAGACCAAGTCGAAGGCGCGTATCCGCAAGTTCGAGGAACTGCAGAACGCACAGGAAAACCGCCAGGTCGGCAAGGCGCAGATCGTCATCCAGGTGCCCGAGCGCCTCGGCGGCAAGGTGATCGAGGCCAAGAACATCTCCAAGGCCTATGGCGACAAGCTGCTGTTCGAAAACCTGTCCTTCATGCTGCCCCCGGGCGGCATCGTCGGCGTAATCGGCCCCAACGGTGCGGGTAAATCGACGCTGTTCAAGATCCTGACCGGCAAGGAAACGCCCGACAGCGGCACGGTGGAAATCGGTTCGACCGTCCACCTCGGCTATGTCGACCAGAGCCGCGACCACCTCGATCCCAAGAAGAACGTGTGGGAGGAAATCTCCGACGGCCTCGATTACATGAAGGTCAACGGACAGGACATGAGCACGCGCGCCTATGTCGGTGCGTTCAACTTCAAGGGTGCCGACCAGCAGAAGAACGTCGGCAAGCTGTCGGGCGGTGAACGCAACCGCGTCCACATGGCCAAGATGCTGAAGGAGGGTGGCAACGTCCTCCTGCTCGACGAACCGACCAACGACCTCGACGTCGAAACGCTCGGCGCACTGGAAGACGCGATCGAAAACTTTGCCGGTTGCGCCGTGGTCATCAGCCACGACCGCTTCTTCCTCGACCGTCTTGCAACGCACATCCTCGCCTTCGAAGGCGACAGCCATGTCGAATGGTTCGAAGGCAACTTCGAAGCTTATGAGGAAGACAAGCGCCGCCGCCTGGGCGACGCTGCGGACAGGCCGACTAGGTTGGCGTATAAGAAGCTTACGAGGTGAAGATGCCGGAGCGCCGTTGCCTTCTTTGCCTTACTCTCGCCACTTCACTGTTCGGATGCAGTGATGTGGCGACCGAGGCCCAGGCAGCGAAAAATGAAGGTCGGGTGATCAACAACGAGATGATGACTTCGATGTATCCAGAGACATTCAGACTTGGAGACCCCCAATACCTTGAGCGCGACTTCGAAGCGGGCGCGGAATTTATATGTGATGAGATCAAGGAAAAACGCGGGGAGGATATTTGCGCGTCCTCAGATATTAACTGGCGTTAAGCGCATTTCCTAATCCCAATTCAGCATCACCCCAGGAAATCGTCCAGCCGTGCGAGGCTCGATTGCCAATGCCCGCGGTGGTGATCGATCCATTGCTCCAGGTCGTCGAGGCCTGTCGGATCGACCCGGCACATCCGGACCCGCCCCTTCTTCTCGGTTTTGACGAGCTGGCAGGATTCGAGGATCGCGATGTGCTGGCCGATCGCTGTCTTGGTCACACCCAGCGCCTGCGCGAGGTCGGAGATAGAACAGGGGCTCGCCGCCAGCAGGTCGAGGATCGAACGCCTGCTCCGCTCGCCCAGCGCGTCGAGCACCCGCCCCATGTCTTTCGGTTCAGCTTCGCTCGTCATTGAACGGGCAGTGTAGCTTCCATCGCGGAAAGCAGGAACTCCCATCCCATCTTGCGCATCTCCGGCCCGTCCGATCCTTCGAAGAACGCCGCCTGGTGGGTCACCGCGAGACGGCTGCCGCCTGCATTGTCGCTGAATTCGAGAGTGATGACAGCGCTCGAAATGCAGCGGCCGTCCAGATCCGTCGTCTGGTAGAACACGATGCGGTTGTCCGGCTGGATTTCGGCATATTCGGACGACCACTGAAGCACGGCGCCAGCAATCGGCGTGGAAGGAAGCATCTTGGCCCGAAGCACCTCGCGGCCGCCGCGCGTAAAATCGAGGCGGTATTCAAGCTTCTCGTGCGTCGGGCTTTCCGCATACCAGGCTTCTTTCTTGGCAGCATCCGCGAAGGCGGAAAACAGGTCGCCAACCGGGCAGTCATACGCCTTTTCGATCGTGAACCGGTCGTGGGTAATCTCGAAATCGCTGATTGCTCTCTCCTTTGATGAAGTTTTGACTTCACTAAACTGCGTGACGCAATAGTCAAGTCAATACTTCACTGTTGATCGATCACGTGGTGCGTTTGACTTCCCCCGCCATCCTTTGCGACAATGGCCGGCAAGGCGCTCGATCCGCGAGTGCATTCCCTGACGGCGCATCCAAACCCCGCGCCGCGAACACAAATCCCAAAAGGATATTTATGGCTACTCCCAACAACGGTGACACCGTGACCATCGACTACGTCGTCAAGAAGAGCGACGGCACCGTGGTCGGCAGCACCGAGCAACACGGCGCGCAGGACATCAGGCTCGGCGGCGGCGAAATCTTCCCGCAGGTCGAACAGGCGCTGACCGGCATGAGCGTGGGCGACCACGAAAGCGTCGCCATTCCCAGCGACAATGCATTCGGCCCGCGGCAGGACGCACTGGTTATCGACATCCCGCGTGCCAACCTGCCGCCGGAACCGGCCCCGCAGCCGGGCATGGCGATGCAGGCACAGTCGCCCGACGGCCAGCCGCTGACGCTCTACATCGTCGAAGTCGGCGAAGAGAGCGTGAAGGCTGACGGCAACCACCCGCTCGCGGGCGAGGACCTGACCTTCGACATCACCCTGCGCGAGATCAAGCAGGCCGCATAAGCTGACCGGACGGGCGACTGGCGAAACGTGCCGGTCGCCCTCCCCCCTTTTTCCTACTCCGCCTGCGCACGCTATTCCGGCGTCATGCGGCAAATCCCATCATCGTTAGAATCGCCAATTTCCGCGCTTCCCGGCGTGCGAAAACGCCTGTGCGCAGCCCGCAGGATTTCATGGCTAGGACTGTGTTCCATGTGTTCCATCCGTGCGCCACGTGCGACGAATTGAGCAGGTTCACGGTGCAAGCCAACGCCCCTGCAATGCCCCGTCGGCAAGGGTGAACTGCGCACGCCGGTGCCCCGCGTGCGAAAGGAAGAACCAGTCCACCTCCTGCAAGTCGGCGATGATGACGGCAAAGTTGGGCCGCGCGGGCACCAGTTCATCGTCCGTCGGCTCAATCCCCTCGAATTGCGGTGGAAGGCCGGACGTCATCTGGGTGGAGCGAGTGCCGGGCCCTTCTCCCAGGTAACAGCGGCGCGCAAAGTTGGTGCCGGCTTCCCACGCGGCATCGGCAATCGGCCCCTCGGTCTCGATCCTAGCCACGCCCTTGATCCGGATCTGCACCTTTGCACTGCGATCGTAGAACAGCACGCCGACGCGGGGATCGGCTCGAATGACATCGCATTTGGGCGAACGGTTGTCGGTGTGGAAGCGCAGGGTCCAGTCCTCCGCATCGAAAGCGCGTAGGACCAGCACGCGCGCATCGGCATCGCTCGTCGCCAATGTGGCAAGATGCATCGGCAGGTGGCGGTCGGTCGCCGCCCTTTCGAGCCGGCGGATGAAGTCGTCTCTGACGGCATCGAGTGTGTCGAACATGGCGCCAGCCTTCCTCTCGCATCACCGCGAAGTCAATCGCGCATCGTTCATTCCAGGTACGAGAAAGATGAACGGGAGGGTAACCAAGCGGTTCAGATACCGGTCATGCCCGTAGCCATAGAAAGGCTCATCTACATTCGGCCGCAGGTGGTGGGGCGGCATTCTATGGAGCCGAAAATGAACAAGTTAATGAAGGGATCTGCGCTTTCCGCTCTCGCAGCAGCCATGGTGCTCACCGCACTGCCGGCAGAAGCGATCGCCCGCGAAAAGCGTGACGACGCCGAACGAAGCGTCAACAATCGCGGCAAGCAGTTTCGCGAGGCGCGGCAGGATCGCAGCGCCCAGCGTACCGAGCAGCGTTCGCAGCGGACCGAAAGCCGCGGTGATCGTGGTGGTGACCGCCAGGTAGAACGCCGCGCTGCCCCTGTACGGGTGACCCAGGACCGCGAAGCTCGCAACTCGCGTGACTGGAACCGTTCGGACAGCCGTTCGCAGACCGCGCAGACCCGCTCGGGCAGAGACTGGAATCGCTCGGACAACCGTTCGCAGACCGCCCAGACCCGCTCGGGCAGCGACTGGAACCGTTCGGACCGCAGTGACCGTCGCCAGGCGGACAATCGCTCGGGCCGCGAATGGAACCGAGACGGCAACCGCACGGAACGCCAGCGTGACAGCGCGACGACGACCCGCAACCGCAGCTATAGCGACCGCGATCGCAACAGCACCTATCGTGACGGCTATCGTGACGGTCGCCGCGCCGAAAACCGCAATGATCGCTACGAACAGCGCAATGCCTATCGTTCGGGTTATCGCGATGCCAGCAGGCACGACCGCGACCGTGACTATCGCAAGGGTGACTACCGCCGTTGGGATCGCAACAGCTGGCGCAGCAACCACCGGTACAACTGGTACGATTATCGCCGGGCGAACCGCAATCACTACCGGATCGGGCGCTATTACTCGCCCTATCGTTACCACAGCTACAGCCGGATCAGCATCGGGTTCTATCTCGACAACCTGTTCTTCGGCAGCCGCTACTGGATCAACGATCCGTGGGATTATCGCCTGCCCGAAGTCTACGGCCCCTATCGCTGGGTCCGCTATTACGACGATGTGATGCTGGTGAACGTCTATACCGGCGAAGTGGTCGACGTGATCTACGACTTCTTCTGGTAAGCCTCAGCAGGCGGCGCGCCCCCTTCCCCCTTCCGGGTGCGCCGCCTCGCAAAGGACGACCGACTGGAGCACATTCGGTCGTTCCTGCCCCCCGCCGACGCTGTTGGCGGGGGTTTTTGTGTCCTGCTTCCGGCTGGGCCTAGCGGCTGCCGCCGAACCACATCCGCGAAAGGCCGGGGATCTTGTCGATGAAGCTGTGCTTCAATGCGCCGAGGACATGAAGGATGATCAGGTAGATCATGATCGACCCGCCGGTCGCGTGCGCATCGAAGATCGCCTTACCCGCTTCGGGGTTTTCGCCGACCGGCAGCATCGGGATTGTGAAGATGCCGAAGAAATCGATCGGACGTCCGGTCAGCGAACTGGCCAGCCAGCCGCCGATGGGCAGGCCGATCAGCAGGATGTAGAAAATGACATGTACGGCCTTGGCGAGCGTCTTTTCCCATCCCGAAGCCTGTTCGGGCATGGGCGGAGGCTTGTGACCGAGCCGCCAGGCAAGGCGGCCCAGGCTGAGGACTAGGATCAGCATGCCCAGCGCCTTGTGATTGCCGAATACCTCTGCCTTTTCGGGCATCTGGAGGTGTTCGGCCGTTTCGGCAATCCGCCAGTTCACGATCACGAGGATCGCGATCAGCCAGTGGAAGATGATCGCGACGGTCGAATATCTGGAAGACGAATTGGCCGACATGTGTAATCCCCTAGGTCTATCTGAGTGCGGTTGTAGCATCCGCGCCTGCCACGGCAAGCTGGCGTATCGGTTGCCGACTTGCCCGCATGGCTTTGATCGCTATGGGTCATGACATGAGCGCCAAGAATGAGATTATTCCTGACAAGGACGCACTCGCCCGCGTCGGAGAAAGCGTACGCAAGCGCCTGAAGGCAGATCCGCAAGTCTATCAGGTCGAGACCGACAAAGCCGAAATCTTCGCTATCGGCGACTTCCTGAGCGCTGAAGAGTGCAAGCGCCTGTGCACGATGATCGACCTGGTGGCCAAGCCTTCGACGCTGCATGAACAGGATTACGCAAGCGGGTTCCGGACATCCTATTCCGGCGATCTCGACCCTTCCGACAGCTTCGTCAAAAGCATATCGCGCCGGATCGACGACCTCCTCGGCATGGCGCCGAAATGCGGCGAAGCGATCCAGGGGCAGCGCTACCTTCCCGGGCAGCAGTTCAAACCGCACAACGACTGGTTCTACACTTCCGAGAAATACTGGGAGCTCGAACGCAAGCGCGGCGGCCAGCGTTGCTGGACGGCGATGGCATTCCTCAACGAGGTCGAGGAAGGCGGAGAGACGCATTTCACCGAAGTCGGCATCAAGATCGAACCGAAGCCCGGCGTCCTGCTGGTATGGAACAACGCCCTGCCCGACGGCACGCCGAACGAGGGCACGATTCACGCAGGCACCCCCGTCCTGAAGGGCGCCAAATACGTGATCACCAAATGGTATCGCACCCGCGAGTGGAAGTGACCGCTCAGGCTTTCGCCAAGGCTTCCGCGATCAGCTTGCGGCTGTTCTCGACACCGTAAAGCGCGATGAAGCTGCCCATTCGCGGCCCCTGCTCGCTGCCGAGCAGCGTCGCGTAGAGCGCCTTGAACCAGTCGCGCAAATTGCCGAAGGCAAATTCCTCGCGCTTGCCGATCTCGTAAACCTCGGTCTGGATATCCTCCGCGCTTGCGTCGGCGGGGGCCGTCGCGAGATAGTCATCCAGCGCTTTCAGGGCTGCCGCCTCGTTCGCGGCTGGCGCTCGCTTGTTGAGCGTCGGAGCGACGAAATCGCGATTATAGGCGAGCGCAGTCGTCACCAGGACGTCGAGCTCAGGATGCTTGGCCGGATCGGCATCGTCGACGTAATTGGCAAGGTATGACCAGACGGATGCACGGTCCGCCTCTGCGCCGAGCACCCCGACGAGATTGAGCAGCAGGCCGTAGGTCACAGGCAGGGTGTCGCCTGCACCGGGCGCTTCTTCAGCCTGGTACCCGCCATTGACGCGCAGCAGGTGCCAGACCGGATTGCCGAGCTGCTTGTCGAGATCCTGTTCGGCGAGCCGTTCGCGGAACTGCCAGTAGTCGTCCACCGCGCGCGGGATCACGCCCACGTGCAGCTGCTTGGCGCTCTTGGGATTGGGGAAGATGTAGAAGCCGAGGCTCTCTTCGCTGCCGTATTGCAGCCATTCCTCGATCGAGAGGCCGTTGCCCTTGGACTTGGAAATCTTCTCGCCATTCTGGTCGAGGAACATCTCGTAGATCAGGCCTTCCGGCTTGCGACCGCCCAGCGCCTGCACGATCTTGCCCGACTGCACGCCGCTGTCGGTCAGATCCTTGCCGTACATCTCGTAATCGACGCCCAGCGCATACCAGCGCATCGCCCAGTCGACCTTCCACTGCAGCTTGGACATACCGCCCAGCGCAGACTGTTCAACGACGGTGCCATCCTCGTCGGTGAAGCGGATCGTGCCGGCCTCGGCATCGACGACTTCGACGGGGACCTGCAGAACGCGGCCCGTGCCGGGCGAGATCGGAAGCACCGGCGAATAGGTCTTGCGACGTTCTTCACGCAGCGTCGGCAACATGATGTCGAGGATCGCCTGGTTCTTGCGCAGCACCTGGCGCAGCGCATCGTCGAAGCGACCCGAATTGTACATGTCGTTCGCGGCGATGAATTCGTACTGGAAGCCGAAGCGGTCGAGGAAGTCGCGCAGCATCGCGTTGTTGTGCGCAGCGAAGCTTTCATGCCCCTTCTCGAAAGGGTCGGGCACGCGGCTAAGCGGCAAGTGCAGGTTTGCCTCGAGCAGCGCCTGGTTCGGCACGTTGTCGGGCACCTTGCGCAGGCCGTCCATATCATCGGAAAAGGCGACGAGGCGCGTCTTGCCGTCTTCGGGCTTTGCACCGATCAGCGCCTCGAAGGCGCGGCGGACCAGCGTGGTGCGCAGCACTTCCTGAAAGGTGCCGATATGCGGCAGGCCGCTGGGGCCATAGCCGGTTTCAAACAGGACCGGAGAGCCGTCGGGCTTCACGCCATCGGGATAGCGTTTGAGCAGGCGCTGCGCCTCCTGGAAGGGCCAGGCCTTGGACACACGTGCGGCTTCGATCAGATCGGTCATGCTCATGGGCTACGCCTTTGCCGCTCCGAAGCCATTTCGCAAGCGCGAAGTGGAGGCGCTCCGCAATGGAAATCCTACTGGATGGAACACATGGAACACTGTCCTGGAGCGAAAAACCGACCCTTTCGCAAATACGGATTCTGGCGCAATCGGAAGGCGGAGAACGGGCCGGTTCATGCCAGCTGCCATACGCGTGTCGCCGGAAGTAGGACAGCAACAGCCTTCGAGGATTGGAAGCGAACGGCGGTCGGTCGGCTAACGACCCGATTGCCGACGTTGCACATAAGGGTATGTTGGACGGATGTGGCGGTCGCATTTCGTTGTGCTGGATGAAGAGCCAAGCGAGCAAGGCCTCGCGCGGGTCAAAGACGGCTATCAGCTCTGGCACGAAAGCCGCACCGGGCTCTATTTCCTCACCGCGCACAGCGAACCTCTAGGGAGCAGGCCCAATTTCAGCGATTTCCTGGACAGGGGGATCTGCAGCAAGGCTGACATCAGCCCGATCGAAAGCCTGCTGGCGGGCGAATTGGCCGAACTCGACCTGCGGAAATACGAAGTCAGCGCCGATCTGATTCACAGCGCGGCCTCACTCTCGAAGCAGCTTGGCATGCGGGTGCTTGTGGCTGAAGACACCGATGACGAATACGGGATGGCGGTGCTCGCGGAGGATGGCAGGTTGCACTATCTGCGGTTGCGCACCACGCTAAAGGATGCGCCCGACGACGAGTGCGGGGTTGAAGTGGTTTATCGCCCGGAAACCGGCTTTGAGATCGACCGCGATCCGGCAGGTGATATTTATGGCCTTGCTCAAACCGCAATTGACGATGCGTTTGGGGTGGCTGGGCTCAACCTTGTGAATTTCAGCGATCACAAACCAACACGCGAACAAGCCAAGCAACGTGCGACCGGCCAAGGCGTTTCGATATCAGCCTATCTCGACAGTTACGGCGTATTCA
This sequence comes from Altererythrobacter epoxidivorans, assembly GCF_001281485.1. Lineage (NCBI taxonomy): Bacteria > Pseudomonadati > Pseudomonadota > Alphaproteobacteria > Sphingomonadales > Erythrobacteraceae > Altererythrobacter > Altererythrobacter epoxidivorans. The sequence goes on along the minus strand of NZ_CP012669.1, from coordinate 596,135 downwards.
AACGGATCAGCCACAGACCCGCGCAGCGCACGACCCGCGAGAAGCTGCTGTTGCCGTTCCGAATATTGATGACACTGCTTGTCGTCCCGTTTTTCCTTGTCGGGCTGATGGCCTATGCAATCTTCTTTTCAGGCAGACGAGGCCGAAACGGCGAGATCAACGAAAACTATATCGTTCTGATCGGCGTCGCTGTGCTGGCACTGCCGATCTGGGGGCTGGTCCGGTTGGTTGGCGCCATGTCGGGAAGTTGAGCGCAAAATCAGCTCGACCAATTTTTGATCTCTTTCACCATCGTGCGTGAGGGTGGGCCGACCGCTTTCCATCCGGAAGCGGCCATTCGCTGCCAGCCCTGACACGATCTGAGAGCCGCCCTTCAAGAAATGCGGCTAGGCGGAGAATGGGCCAGTTCATGCCGGCCGCTGTACGCGTCTCGCCGGAAGTAGGACAGCAACAGCCTCTGGCAAATTGCGTGCGAGTAATCGCCAATTGCGCTCAACATCCGGCTGCGGGAATTCGCGAGGGACGTCACCATTTCAGGCACTCGGGCACTTTTTTAATAATTTCCTCGCGGGACTTGTAATTTTTTTGCACGCTGCTATATCGAAATTGCCAAACGTCGTTTGCGACGGATATTGATTGCCGAAAGCGTCGCACAGGCGCGTTACCGACACCTAATCCATTTCATCCTTCCTGGCTCCGCAGCGGAATTCGTCCGTGCGGGTGATTTCTCGTACGCTAGGATGTTTTGTTGGCGAAAGAAGAGCTCATAACGATGGAGGGCGCGATCGACGAGATCCTGCCCGATGGTCGCTTCGGCGTCACCCTCGACAATGAGCATCGCCTCATCTGCTACACCGCAGGCAAGATGCGTCGCTACCGCATCCGTTCGGTCGTTGGAGACCGCGTACACGTCGAAATGACGCCATACGATCTGAGCAAAGGCCGGATCGTCTTCCGCGAACGAACTCCAGGGCCAATGCCCGCCGGTGCTCGGAAGCGCGGATACAGGCGCTGAGATTTTAAGAAGGCGGCGGGAAGACCCTGCCGGACATACAAAAAATGAACACTATGAATGTGTGCGATACGTCGCGCCCTAAGCTTTCAATGCGTTACGGCGCCATTCACGCGCAGAGCGGGGGCCGGGATAATAAAAATGCCGGAACCATGGCGACCGCGGAATTGCGACGTGTCGTCGCAACCATGATCGACTGAGCCATCAACACCACTCGCGGCCATGCTTCAGCATCCCGCCACCGCAGGAGAACTGACATGGACCTCAACCACCAATATGCCCAGCACCAACGTGCCCTCATGGGTGCCGACTGTGCCGCAAACGATGACGACCGCCTCGCCAAACTGGCGAAGGCTTCGCACATTGCCGGGCGCATTAGCAAATTCCAGCACGGGCTTGGCGCAGCCGCAGCCTGTGCCTGGAGCAAAGCACAATTTGCCAATCCGGCAACCCTGACAAAAGGCTCCAAAGCGGCTCACTAATACGGGAGGCTTCTGCCGCCCAAAGACATGCTCACGTTGAATTTCGACGGATATCGACGCTTGGCGAGACATTCGGAAACTTCCGGTCTCGCGCCAACACGACGACGAATTCCTTTCAATTGACGACTTGACGCACGAACCCAGCTCGCAATCGCGCCAGCCGGAAACAAAGGTTTCTTGAAAGGAAACGAAATGACTACTGGTACAGTAAAATTCTTCAACAGTGACAAGGGCTACGGCTTCATCCAGCCCGAAGATGGCTCCTCAGACAGCTTCGTCCACATCTCCGCCGTCCAGGCGGCAGGGATGACTACTCTCGATAAAGACCAGCGCCTCAACTACGAGGTCGAAACCGGCCGCAACGGCAAGGAAAGCGCGGTCAATCTATCCGCTGCAGACTAATCAGCTTACCCGAGTTCCTCTGGCGTGCTTATGCGACCCAGCACGCCAGAGGGACACCCTGATCTGATCCAGACTTGGGAGATGCACATTGTACCAATCGTTCGAATTCTACGAAGCGCGTGCAAAAGAAGCAGCTCTCGAAGCGGAAGCGGCAACGCTCGAGAACGTCAGGCAACGTAGCTTGCGCGCCGAAAAATCCTGGACAGGGTTGGCAGAACTGGCGCTAAGATTAGAGCTGGAACGCGCAAAGGCAAAGCAATCCAAGGCTGAAAAGCAAGATTCCGAGCCAGATCTGCAATTGTTGAAGTTGAGCTAGAGCTAGCTCGCGATGACTTTACCCAAAGGATTTGCCATGTTCCGCCGAACCGACGGAACGACAGCTGCTTGCCGGGTTTCGGCAATCCTTTTTGTTGGCAGGAATGAACGCGGTATCGTTCTGAACTTCGCGGGCGGCGCACAAGTCAATGTTCATGAAGATTTCGATGAAGTGATGGCCCTGCTGTCGCAGGAAACCTGAGCGGATACAGCTGCGTCAGCATTTTACGCTAACGCACACATTCTCCAACTCTTGTACGCGATCTGAGAGGCCCCTAAAAATTAGGGCAATTCGACCGTATCCTTCACCGTTCCATAGACAAAGCTGGTGTTGATCGTGGCGATGCCGGGCGTTTCGCGCATGAAAGGATCATGAGCGCCTAACCCCGCCGCAACGATGCCGAGCAGCAGCCTTGCCGGGCAACTTGCCCCCTTACCTTGTGGTCATGCCTGCCCTTACCAACTCGATGCCCTCGGCCAGGTTCGCAATATATCCGATCGACAGCTCGGTCATGGGGCGCAGGTCTTCCGATCCTCTTTCACCGATCTCCCAGAAACCGTTCTCGTCCCTGGTGATCCACGATTTCGCCTCCATCTTTGCGAGTTTGCGACGGACGGACTCTCTTGGAATACCAGTGATCTGCGAAATCGAGTGAGTGTTGAGCGGCCTTCGGAAATCGATGTTCCGATGCGCCAGAAGATCCGCATAGGTGAACGATTTGGGCAGTTCGTCCTTGGGCAGGAGAGCAGCCCCGATCACGGCCAGGATCAGCATGGAGTCGAGGTCGCCATCGAATGCGTGTCTTAGTCCGCTGAGCAGAGCGATCAGTCCCTCGACGTGACGGGGCCACAAAATCGCGAAATTTTCCTCTGCGATATTCAATCACTTAACCCTGTACCAACTGCCACAGACCAGTCCTTTTCCTACATGCGCCCATTTTGGGCAACGACTATCTGGAAAATGTGAACGTTCCGAGAGATTAGGTTCGTCAGGGTCGCTAATTCCGCTTGACTGGGGATTGGCAAATGATTGATCGCGTCGTTCGGTATGGGGTGATCGGCCGTGGCCGTTCATGGCCCGCGCTTGCTTTGCGACGCGGGATTTCGTGCATTCTGTTCGCGGCAGCACCCGCCGCATATTCACAGGATGCGATTGCGGAAGGTCCCGCCCCAGAAAGCGACAAGACCGAAATCAAGTTCACCCTCGAGGGCGGCATCAACGCGGTTGCCGAAACGAACCTCTATTGGAACCTGGCCGACAAGTTCGCCCCTTCGGCTGATTTCGATTCCGACACTCAATGGCTCGAAATATACGCAAAGCCAGGGGTCGAACTCACTCATACGCTGGACGGATCGGGCGAGATTTACGGGGGCTTTTCGGTCGTGGCTTCCACCACGCTCGGAACCGATGCCTTCGACAAGAGCGACACCGGGCGCGTCACGATCGAGGAAGCTTTCCTGGGCTTCCGCACGGGCACTGTCGAAACCGGCCAGTTCGACCTCTCCGCAGGCGCTCAGGAACTCAAGCTTGGCACAGGCATGCTTATTTCCAACGGCGCATCCAACGGCTTTGAACGTGGCGCCGTGAAGCTGGGGCCGCGCAAGGCGTGGGAACGGACGATCATCGCCCGCTATCGAAAGAAGGGCCTGACCACCACGGCCTTCTTCATCGATCCCAACGAACTGGCGTCGAACAACACCAAGACCCACAGCGTCGGCGCGGACATCCGCTACGACCTCGATCGGACCGATTTCGTCGGCGTTACCTATGTCAACGTCCTCCAGTCAGGCGCACCGTATCCGCAGGCCGCGCCAGCAGGGGTCGGTCCACCGAATTTCCTCGACGGCGGCCGCGATGGCCTGAACGCGATCTCGTTCTACGGGCTGGTTCACCCTGCAAAGGGCAGTCTTCCGGGTTTCTACATCGGCCTTGATGGCGCTTACGAATGGAACGGGCGCATCGATCTCGAAGCGTGGGGCGGGCGCGTGAAGATCGGCCATGCCTGGAACGACAAGCCGTGGCGTCCCGACCTGTCCTATTCCTACCAGACGTTCTCGGGCGATGATCCGGATACGCCCGAGCTGGAACGTTTCGACCCGCTTCATTACGAAGGCTCCCCCGCCAGCTGGGCGACGGGATCCAAGGCGGCGCTCGTATTCATCAACTCGAACGTCCAGTCGCATCAGCTGACCTTGCGGACGATGCCCAGCCCCAGGGATTTCCTGACGCTGCGCGCGGCCCACATCAGGGTCAACGAACAGCGCAGCCCGATCCAGTTCGGCCAGGCGACGAGGCTTGAGATCACCGACGAGCTCGGCAGCGTCATTTCGGGTGTCACAGCCAACCATCTCGCCGACGATTTCTTCGTCGAATACACCCGCATCCTGACGCCGAATATCTTCCTTACGGGCGGCTTCAGCATCTCCGTTCCCGGCAAGGGGATCGAACATGCATTCGGCGGCGACGCCCCGAACTGGACCGGAGGTTTCGTGAACGTCGTCGTGAATTTCTGATTGCAGACAAACGCGCCGCATAGCTCGGCATGACTAGAATGAAGGAGAGGAAACCATGAAGCAGAATGTTATCAAAGCCCTCGCGGCGGGCGCGCTTGTAATGACCGCCGCTTCGCCTTGGCAGGCGGTTGCCCAGGACGAGGGAGGCGAGGCACTGAGCCAGGAAGAACAGGTCGATAACGGGCTGAAAAATTTCGGCTATATTGCCGGTCTTTCGCGCGGCTGTGTGGCCGAAAGCCAGCAGGTCGCATTCGAACGTGACGTGCTGGACATGCACGCTTCGATCAGCAGGCTTCTCGGCGTGGATCGCGCATTCCTGTTCTCCGCAGCATTCGGTTACGGAACGAGCGTGGCAGTCGAAACTGAGAACTGCGCCGAAATCCTCCGCCAGTACGAAAAGCGCAGCGCCAAGTTTCGCAATGCGGCACAGGGAGGCTGAACGATGCCGACCAAGATACTGATGATGCTCGGTGGAGCTATCGTCCTGACCGCGATCCCCGTTCGGGCCGAGGCGCAGAGCTGGGAAGTGCGCCGGGAGATCCGCGAAGCCAATCGCGAAGTGAACCGCGAACGGCGGGAAGCTGACGAACGCATCCGGCGATGCAAGGACAAGGAATGCGTCGAGCGCGAGTACCGCAAGGCCAATCGCGAAGTCGCCCGTGAACGCCGCGAAGCAAGGCGCGAAGTGAGCCGCGAAATCCGCGAGGATTATTACGACCGCTTCTATCGCGGCAACGGACGCTGGTGGCGCGATGGACGGTACTGGACCCGCGATGACTATCTTCGCCGGTATTACAAGCGACGCGACAATGACGGCGTTGACGTGCTGACCGGCGTGCTCGTCGGAGCGGCCGTTATCGGCGTGATTGCCGCAGTAACGGACGACGATTGAGGCCTCGAACAGGGAGTTATTCCATGCGTTTCATTTCCAGACTTCCCGCGATGGGGCTTTCGCTTGCCGTCGCTGCAGGCCTCTCGGCTTCGGCACTGGCCCAGCAGGGCCAGCCGCCCCTGTCGGCAGAGGAATCCGATCCGCGCGTTCTCGGCTGGATGGTCGGCTCTCCGCCGCCAGCCGACAAGATCATTACCCAGCCGGATTCGGTTTATTTCAGCTTCCCGCGGCTGCGGTGGAGCGTCTGTCACCTGCGCGAATTCCTCCCGACCGAAGAAATCAGCCGGGGCCTCGGTGCGCCGGTTCCTCTGTCCTACCTGACGCCCGACGAGCTCACGCAGTATGCGGAAGAGATCGACGCCCTGACCTTCACGCCGATGAATTCGGACGGGCAGATGACGTGGAAGGATTCGCTCGGCGCCAATTACACCGACGGCATGCTGATCATGCACAAGGGCCGGGTCGTCTATGAGAAATACTCGGGCTGCCTGAACGAGGATGGCAAGCACGCCGCCATGTCGATGACAAAGTCGCTGACCGGCCTTCTCGCCCAGATCCTCGTGGCCGAGGGCACGCTCGATGAAACCAAGCGCGTCATCGACATCATTCCCGAAATCAAGGGCAGCGCCTTCGCCACTGCGACCGTGCGCGAGGTCATGGATATGACCACCGGCGTCAAATATTCGGAAAATTACGCCGACCCCAATGCCGATATCTGGGTCTATTCCCGCGCGGCAAGCCCGCTGCCCAAGCCCGAAGGATACAAGGGCCCGAATGGTTATTGGGAATATCTCCAGCAGGTGCAGCCCGAGGGGCGGCACGGTGACGAGTTCCATTACAAGACGATCAATTCCGACATGCTCGGCTGGATCATTACCCGGGTCACCGGAAAGGAAGTGACCCAGCTCGCATCCGAACGGCTGTGGTCGAAGATGGGCGCGGAACAGGCCGCATACCAGACGGTGGACGGCAAGGGCGTACCCTTCGCCGGTGGCGGCCTCACCGCCAGCCTTAGGGACCTCGGCCGGCTCGGCCAGCTCATGCTCGACGAGGGAGTGATCAACGGCAAGCGCCTGTTCCCTGCCGAGGTGGCACGCCGGATCCGGCAAGGCGGCGATCCGTCGAAATTTGCCGGCTTCCCGACCATCCCCAACGGCAGTTACACCAGCCAGTGGTGGGTCTTCCACAACGATCATGGTGCCTATGCCGCACGCGGGGTGCATGGCCAGACCATCTATGTCGACCCGACAGCAGAAATGGTGCTGGTGCGCTTCGCTTCATTCCCGACAGCAGCGAACGGCAGGATCGATCCTACCTCGCTGCCCGCTTACCAGGCGGTGGCCGAATACCTGATGGCGAAGGACTGAGGCCGCCCTAGAAGAGGAGGCCGGATTGGCTGTTTCAAGGATAATCGCGCTGTGCTTCGCGGCGTTCTGGTCGCTCGCGTTCGCTCATGTGGCAAACGCCCAGGACGTCGCGGAGGAGACCGTCACACCGGCTGCCGAGGAAACAGCAACGGACGCGGGCAAGGAAGACCTCGTCACCCTTGTCACGCGCCCCGAAATATCCAATCCGGAACTGGCGCACCTGCTCGTGCCGCTGACCGCGGATGAACTGCGACAGGTCAGCGACGCCTGGCTCGGCCTCGTTCGGGCCAAAACCGAGGAGATTGCTCGCGCGCAGGCAGATCGGATCGGCGGTGGAGATCCATCGGACCAGGCGAAGATCGCGAAGATAATCACGCTGGTCGAGCAGCGCGCCAAGCTGCTCGAGAAGTTCACCCTGGTGGTCGATTCCCTCGAAAGGAAGGGCGGCGATCCGGATCAGGTCGCAGGCCTGCGGGCCTATCGCAACGGCATCCTGTTTGAAGAAACTTCGCAGGCAAGTGCCAAGGCCCTGTTCGGCTCGATGATCGAGTGGCTCGGTAGGCCTGATGGCGGGATAGCCTTGCTGAAAAGGGTGCTGGTCGCACTCCTTGCCCTCGGGGCGATCGTGCTGGTGGCACGGGTGGCGAAAGGTTTCGTCAGGCTCTGGATCGGGCGCTTCACCCGTGTATCGAAGCTGCTCCAGGCCTTCATCGTGGGGGCATTCTTCTGGCTGTTCATCCTCGCCGGCATCGTCATCGTCCTTGCTTCGATCGATGTCGACATCACACCCCTTTTCGCGCTGATCGGGGGCGCATCCTTCATCCTCGCCTTTGCCTTCCAGGACACGCTCGGCAATCTTGCGAGCGGGCTGATGATCATGATCAACCAGCCCTTCGACGAAGGAGATTATATCGAGGTTGGCGGTGTCGGCGGCACGGTGCGAAACGTCAGCATGGTCGGCACGACCGTTGCGACGCCCGACAATCGCATCATCGTTGTCCCTAACAAGAACGTCTGGGGTAATGTCATCATCAACGCGACAGCCAGCGACACGCGCCGCGTCGACCTGGTCTTCAGCGCTTCCTACGACGATCCCATCCAGGATGTGCTGGACGTCCTGCAGGAACAGGTCGCATCCCATCCCAGGGTCCTTGCCGATCCCGCACCCGATATCCGGCCGAGCGAACTTGGGCCTAGCACCGTCGACTTCGTATGCCGGCCGTGGGTGAACGCAGACGATTACTGGGATGTGAAATGCGACCTCACCCAGCGCGTGAAGGAAGCGTTCGAAGCGCGTGGACTTTCGATGCCATTCCCACAGCAGGACATCCACGTCAGAAGCTTGCCCGAACCCGGCAGATAGGAAGCGATCGCGGCAAAGCGGATTTCGTTGGTCAATTCAAACACTGACCTGCCGCCAAACGATGCAGGACCCCCGCATCGAGCCTAGGGCAATTCGACTGTATCCTTCACCGTCCCATAGACGAAGCTGGTGTTGATGGTCGCGATGCCGGGCGTTTCGTGGAGCGTTTCGCGCATGAAGGCCTCATAGGCGTCGAGCCCCGCCACCACGATCTGGAGCAAGTAGTCCGAGCTCCCCGTCATCAGGTGACAAGTGAGGATTTGCGGCGTCTCGCGCACGCGCGCTTCGAAAGCTTCGACGACTGCCCGGTCATGCCGGGCGAGCGTTACCTGCACGAAAGCGGTGACAGGATAGCCTGCCGCCTCGCGGTCGACGATCGCGACGTATCGGTCGATCACGCCTGCGCTTTCGAGATTCCGCACACGGCGCAGGCAGGGCGACGGTGACAGGTTCACCCGCTCTGCCAGTTCGGCGTTCGTCAGCCTGCCATCGCGTTGCAACTCGCGTAGAATCTGGCGATCTTTCGCGTCCAATCGATCCTCCCTTGGCATAATCTGCCAATTATCATGACAATATTGGCAAACTTCGCAGGGAAATGCCAGACCGACATCGCTATATTCGCCTCAAACCTTTCAAGAGAGGCATAAGTCATGAGTCGCACCACGCTTTCCGGTTTTTCGAGCCGCGCCATCCATCACGGGTATGACCCGGCAGAAAACATGGGCGCGCTGACTCCGCCGATGCACATGGCCTCGACCTTCGCCTTCGAAAGCGCCGAACAGGGCGGCGCAATCTTTGCAGGCGAGCAGCCGGGCTATTTCTACAGCCGGATTTCGAACCCGACGCTCGACCTGCTCGAGCAGCGTCTCGCCTCGCTCGAGGGAGCAGAGGCCGCTGTCGCGACTGCCAGCGGCATGGGTTCGATCACTGCCGTCATGTGGACGCTGCTGCAGGCGGGCGACGAGATCATCACCGACAAGACACTTTACGGCTGCACCTTTGCCTTCTTCCGTCACGGCCTGGGCAAGTTCGGGATCAAGGTAACGCATGTCGACCTGACCGATCACGACGCGCTGGAAGCCGCGATGAATGATCGTGTGAAGGTCGTCTATTTCGAAACACCCGCCAATCCCAACATGCGGCTGGTCGATATCGCAGGCGTGAGCGAGATCGCGCATGCCGGCGGCGCGACCGTCGTGGTCGACAACACCTATGCCACCCCCGCCCTCACCCGTCCGGTCGAACTGGGCGCGGACATCGTCGTCCACTCGGCCACCAAATACCTTGGCGGTCATGGCGACCTCGTCGGGGGCATGGTCGCCGGCGATGCAGAAACGATGCAGAGAGTGCGGCTCGAAGGCCTGAAGGACATGACCGGCGCCGTGATGAGCCCGTTCACCGCAACGCTGATCATGCGCGGGCTCAAGACCCTGTCGCTCCGCATGGAACGCCACAGCCAGACCGCGCTTGCGGTCGCCCGCTGGCTGGAAGCGCAGCCGCAGGTTTCGGCAGTGCATTATCCGGGTCTCGAAAGTTTCGACCAGCACGATCTGGCGAAGCGCCAGATGGCCCTTCCCGGCGGCATGATCGCCTTCGACCTTGCCGATGGATACGACCAGGGCATCCGCTTCATGAACCGGCTCAACATGATTGTGCGTGCCGTTTCGCTCGGTGATGCCGAAACGCTGATCCAGCACCCCGCCAGCATGACGCATTCGACCTACACGCCGGAAGAACGTGCCGAGCACGGCATCGGCGAAGGTCTGCTGCGCCTGTCGGTCGGGCTCGAGGATGCGGAAGATATTTTCGCCGACCTCGCGCAGGCGCTGGCCGCATCGGAAATGTCGATCGCCGCATAAGTCGGCACAATCGGGCTAAAATGCCGGGCAACAGCTTGCCCCGCGTTCCGTTTGTGTTCTAACGCCGGAGGGGTGAGCCCAGCACTCCCCCTCCCCGCACTTCACGCCAGCCACAGCGGCACCTGGCTGCGTCCGGCCAACGGGTCGACCGGCGCGGTGTCGAAGGGCGAGGCGATCATGGCAGCGGCCGATACGCCGGTGCTGATCGTCAATGCCCCTCTGGTGGCGAGCAGGTTGGGATACCCCGACCTGTCAGGACTCGACCTGCTGGAACTGTTCGCATTCGTCCACCCGGCGCGGTTCTGCGTGCCGACGCCGCGCGGACTGGCGCAGGCTCTCGACCTCGATGCTCCCGAAGGGGACGAGCACGTTCCGCTGTTCCTGCAGCAGGCAGCCGCACGCCTGATCGAAAATTGCGAAAGCGCTGACTGGCCAGAGCGCGAAGGCGCATGGTCTGCGCTGCAATCGCTCGTCCGGATGCGCTGGCCCTGGGCGCAGGTGCTTGCGCCACATGTGGCCAAGCCCGAGCGGGCGGAAAAATGGCTGTTCTCGCGCCTGCCCGAATGGGAGGAAGCAGCCGAGCGGCCCGCCCCTTCGCAAGTCGTTCTCAGCGATGCACAGGTGCTGGGCGAACTCGACCACCTGACGGGCGAAGGATCGGAACGGCGCGAGGGGCAACGCGCCTATGCCACCGATGCCGCCCGCACGTTTGCACCGCGTGACAAGCGCGGCGTACCGCACCTTTTGCTGGCGCAGGCCGGCACTGGGATCGGCAAGACGCTCGGCTATCTCTCGCCTGCCTCGCTCTGGTCCAAGGAGGCTGGCGGGACGGTTTGGGTTTCGACCTATACCAAGAACCTCCAGCGGCAGCTTCGCCGCGAAAGTCGAAGGGCCTGGCCTTCGGAACGCCCCGACGGATCGCAGCCCGTGGTCGTCCGCAAGGGACGCGAAAACTACCTCTGCCTGCTCAATCTCGAAGACGCGCTGCAGGGCGGGTTCTCCGGCAGGCCGGCGATCCTTGCGCAACTGGTGGCGCGATGGGCAGCCTATAGCCAGGACGGCGACATGATCGGCGGCGACCTGCCGGGATGGCTCGGCACGCTGTTCCGCAAGCGGGGGATTGCGGCACTCACCGACCAGCGCGGCGAATGCATTTACGCAGGCTGCCCACATTACCGAAAATGCTTCATCGAACATGCCGCCCGCGCCAGTGCGCAGGCCGATCTGGTCATCGCCAATCACGCGCTGGTCATGGTCAATGCCGCGCGCGGACGCGACCACGCGCAGCGCCCGACCCGCATTATCTTCGACGAAGGGCATCACGTTTTCGAGGCAGCGGATTCGATCTTTGCCGCCGCGCTGACCGGGCAGGAGGCGATCGAGCTGAGGCGCTGGATCATCGGCCCCGAACGCGGCAGCCGCGGGCGTCGCCGGGGCCTCGCTGCGCGGCTTGCCGACGTCGCAAGCTATGACGAGGATGGCGGCGAAGCGGTCGAGGATGCGATCGAGGCCGCCCATGCGTTGCCTTCCGATGGCTGGATGCAACGGCTGCACGACGGCGAGCCTTCAGGTCCGCTCGAGGCACTGCTCGCGGCCGTCAGGGCAACGACCTACGCCCGCGACGAGAGCGGCAGCCAGGAGGCGGGATACGGCATCGAAACCGAGGCATCGGGCCTTACCGGCGAATTGATCGAGGCGGCGGGCGATGCTGCAGAGGCGCTCGCCGCGATCCGCAAGCCGCTCATGAAACTCGGCACACGGCTCGAGGCCATCCTCGCCGATGCGCCCGACTGGCTTGACGCGCAGGGCCGTGCCCGGATCGAGGGCGCGCGGCATTCGCTCGGCTGGCGGGTCGATCTCGTCGCGGCATGGGAATCCCTGCTGGACCGGCTGGGCGGCCCGGCCGATCCTGAGTTCGTCGACTGGCTTGCGGTCGATCGCAGTCCCGGATCGTCTGCCGGCGTGCGCGAATTCGACATCGGCATACACCGGCACTGGCTCGACCCGATGAAGCCGTTTGCCAAAGTCGTGCTAGAACCGGCCCACGGCGTCATGCTTACCAGCGCGACACTGACCGATCGAACGAACGACGGCGACCCTTGGGAATCGGCCATCGCCAGATCGGGCGCCGAGCATGTGGAAACCATGCCGCTGCTATCTGCTGCGGAAAGCCCGTTCGATTATGCCAGCCGGGCCGAAGTCCTGATTGTCACCGACATTCGCAAGGGCGACCTGCCTGCCCTCGCCGGAGCCTATGCCCGCCTGATCGAGGCTTCGGAAGGCGGTGTGCTGGGCCTGTTCACCGCGATCCGCCGGATGCGCGCCGTGCATGGGCGGATTGCTGACCGGCTCGCGCGGGCGGGCCTGCCGCTCTATGCCCAGCATGTCGATCCGATCGACACCGGCACGCTGGTCGACATCTTTCGTGACGATCCGCGTGCAAGCCTGCTCGGGACCGATGCCCTGCGTGACGGGGTCGACGTGCCCGGCCATTCGCTGCGCTGTGTCGTGATGGAGCAGGTGCCATGGCCGCGCCCCGATATTCTTCACAAGGCACGCAGGGCGGCAGCGAAGGACAATGGCGGGGGCGGTAATGCCTATGACGACCGGATCATTCGCGCCCGGCTGGCCCAGGCATTCGGACGGCTGATCCGCCATGGCGAGGACAGCGGACACTTCGTCGTCCTGTCGCCTGCCTTCCCCAGCAGGCTGCTGACCGCATTCCCGCCGGGTACGCCCGTCATACGTTTGACGCTCGAGGAAGCTTTACAACGGGTCGCTGCTGGTGTTTCGGGAGAAGAGGCACCGACAAGCGCCAGTGCCGAGGCAAAGGAAGAGGAAGACAGCTGACGTGAAGATCATCGGTCTTCTGAGGCATGCAAAGTCCGATTGGGACGATATGTCGACGCGCGATTTCGATCGCGGCCTGAACGATCGCGGCCGCAAGGGCGCCGCGCTGATTGGCGACTACATCCGCAATCACGGGATCAAGTGGGACGTGATGGTCGCCAGTCCGGCCGAACGGGTGAAGCGGACGATCGCTTCTGCTTTTCCCGAAGCGGAGCCGATTTACGATTCGCGCCTTTACCTCGCCAGTTCGGAAACCATCATGGAGGTGATCGCCGAACACGCAGGCGATGCAAAGGCCATCCTGGTGATCGGACATAACCCTGGCTTGCAGGAAGTCCTGTTCGACCTCGTTTCGCCCCAGAACGAAAACGAGTTGTTCGACCAGGCCGCGGCGAAGTTTCCCACCGCAAGCTATGCCGTCTTCGAATGCGATATCGACGACTGGAGCCAGCTGAAGAAGGGCTGCGGGAAACTCGAACACTTCGCCCGCCCGCGCGATCTCGATCCGGAGCTTGGCCCCGAATACTGAGTCTGGAGCTCAGCTTCCGGGCAAGAGGACGCGTGGCCCCGCGCCCCGTTCCGCCCACTTGTCTTCGGCATTGTAGAGCGCGCACTTTTTCAGGCTCAGGCAACCGCAACCGATACATCCGTCCAGATCCTCGCGCACTTTTTCCAGTGCAGCGATCTGGCTGTCTATGCGCCGCTTGATCCCGCCGCTGATCGCCTGCCAGTCCCTGGCATTGGGAGTGCGTCCCTGCGGGAGCTTCCTGAGCTCTTCCTCGATTTCCGTCAGTGCAAGGCCGAGCTTCTGGGCAATCAGGATGAAGCTCAGCCGCCGTATGTCGCTCCTGAAATAGCGCCGCTGGTTCCCGCTCGTGCGAAAGGGTTCGACCAGCCCCTTCTCCTCGTAGAAACGGATCGCAGAGACGCTTAGGCCGGTACGCCGGGCAAGGTCGCCGATGGTAAGAAGGTCGTTCGCTTTCATCGATCACAGCGATAGGGAGTTTTATCCTTGACCTCAAGTTAGGTTGAGGTTGCATTGAGATGTCCATTGCCAACGCGCGCCGCAATCATGGCGCAACAGATGGAAGGACATTCAATGCCGAAGGGAACGATCGAACACGCCAACCTGACCGTGACGAACCCGGAAAGAAGCGCGGAGCTGTTCAAGCAATTGTGCGGCTGGCACGAACGCTGGAGCGGGCCGTCGATGATGGGCGGCAGGACGATCCACGTCGGATCCGAAAGCGCCTACATCGCGCTCTACACCAACGACACGGCGAAAGGCGGTTATTCAAAGAGCCAGCCTTTGAACCACGTAGGTCTGCTGGTCGACGATCTGGGCGCGGCGGAACGGGTCGTGATCGCCGCCGGACTGAAGCCGTTCGGGCATGATGATTACGAACCCGGCAAGCGGTTCTATTTCTTCGACTGGGACGGGATCGAATTCGAGGTGGTCAGCTATGAATGAGTTCTATTCCGACCGCCCGCATTTCCATCGTCACAGCAGGCGGGATTGCCCGCCGCGCGACCACGCTTCGCCTGTCCGGTCGAGCAGGACCTCACCCGCCCATGGCACGCACAACTCGCGCGCTTCGGGCGGGCTGCCGGACACCCAACCGGCGTAATTTTCCGGCGAAAGGATGACCGGCATGCGGGTATGGCATTCGGCCGCAGCCCCGATACTGTCGGTCATCACCATCGAATAGCAATCGCCCCATTCGTCGGAATGACGCCAGACACCCGCGCAGGCGAACAGATCGTCACCGGGCAATGAAAGCCAGGTGCGCGTCATCTTGCCCTTCGGTCCCTCGGCTTCTGCCCAGGCAGTCAGAGGGATCAGGCAGCGCCGTTCTTCGAAGCTGTAGCGCCAGAAGAAGCTGTCCAGTTTGTCGGTGCGCGTGTTGTTCACCGGCTTGGGCTTGAGCGGTTGCCCTTTCTTGCCCTTCATCTGGAGCGGGAAGCCCCAGGTCATCTGGCGCACCTTGCCCTCAGCGACGACCGCGCCGGGATAGCCGGGATAGACCTCTTCCCCGAAATTCGCGCCGCCCAGTTCCTCGACCGCGTTGAACCATTTGGCGACCTCGTCCTTGTTCTTGGTCATGCGGTAGAGGTTGCACATGGTTGATCGTCCTCAGGCGTTGCCGACGATGAAACAAGCTGCGGCCATCAGCGCGCCAGCCCAGCGGTTCGAGCGGAAACGGGCGAGCGGATTGTCCGGATCTGCGGGATCGAGAGTTGCGACCTGCCACGCCAGGTGAAGGCCGACGGGCAGCAGGGTCAGGAGGGCAACCACGTCCTCGCGATAAAGCCAGAAGCCCAGCGCCCAAAGACCGAGTGCCGCGGCGTAGAAAACCGCGACGCCAGAGGTCACTCGCCCGCCGAGCCTGAGCGCGGAAGACTTGATCCCGACCAGCGCATCGTCCTCGCGGTCCTGCAGGGCATAGATCGTGTCATAGCCGATGACCCACAGCGCTGCCCCCGCATAGAGCGAAAGCAGCGCATCCCAATTGTCGCTACGCAGGGCTATCCACCCTACCGGCAACGCCCAGGTGAAAACCATTCCGAGCCACGCCTGCGGCCACCAGGTGATCCGCTTCATGAAGGGATAGGCGGCCACCAGGGCCAGGCTGGCGACGGCAACAATCTGCGCCACCCAACGCAATTGCAGCAGCACGACGAGCCCTACCGCGCAGAGGGCAAGCAGCCACGCCCAGGCGAGCTTGCGACTGACCCTACCCGATGCGACCGGGCGGGATGCCGTGCGCGCGACCTTCCGGTCGAGATCGGCATCGACAATGTCGTTATAAACGCAGCCCGCACCGCGCATGGCGATGCTGCCGAGCAGGAACCAGCCGATCAGCGTCCATTGCGGGCCTGCTCCTGCCAGCCAGATCCCCCAGGCTCCGGGCCAGAACAGCAGCCACCAGCCGATCGGCCGGTCGAACCTTGCAAGCTGTGCTAGGTCACGCGGCAATTGCGGCAGGCGCGCCACGAGCCCGCGATGCTCGCTGTCGGGGACGACCTGTTCGTTCACGACGCCTGCGCCTCTTCGCGCTTGGCAGCGCGCCATCCCAGGATCGCCAGCCCGAACATGGCCACGTTTCCGACCGCATCGAGCATTCCGACAGAATTCAGCACCGGCACGACGCTGTGGAAGTACCAGTCGAACACGAAGAACGGCAGCAGTATGACCGCAAATGCGAGGAAGCCCTTGCTCGTGTATTTTACGACCAGTGACATCAGCCCGAAAATGCACGCCTGCGCGCCAAAGCAGGCCATGGCGAAAGTCACGAGGAAACTGCTGTCGCGATATTCGGGCATAACGGCGATGTCGATCACGGACTGGGGCGCAAGCAGCGCCCATCCGCCCAGGACCAGGAAAATGGCAGCGATCAGGCGCTGTGCGACAAGCGAGGTCATTGCTTCCCTCTAGCGGGCCACGGCCTGCTCGTCTAACGCCGCGATCATGACTGCCACTCCTGCCTGGCCGCCCAAGAGCGCACCGCGCCTGTTCGTCGAACACGAGCTTGAAAAAGATGCGCAGGTGACGATCGAAGGGCCGCAGGCGCATTACCTCGGCCGCGTGATGCGGGTGAAGGAGGGCGATACCGTTATCCTTTGCGACAACGTGACCGGCGAATGGGCCATGCAGGTGGCCCAGGTGACCAAGCACAGTGTGCATGGACTGGTCACAGGGCAGTTGCGCCCGCGCGAGGAAGTGCCCGACTTCTGGCTGTGCCCCGCCCTGCTAAAGAAAGACCGTTTCGGCACGGTGCTCGAAAAAGCGACCGAACTGGGCGTTGCGGCAATCATGCCCGTCGTCACGCGCCGGTGCGTTGCGGACAAGCTCAACCCCGACCGCGCCCGGACCATCGTCGTCGAGGCGGCCGAACAATGCGCGCGCACCGCGCTGCCCGACGTCGGACCCGTGGCGAAACTGGACGCGCTGCTGCGCGACTGGCCCGAAAACCGGATCTTGTTCTTTGCAGACGAAGAAGGCGGCGAGCCTGCAGCCGATGCGTTCTGTTATGCCGAAGGACCGGCGGCGCTGCTGGTCGGCCCCGAAGGCGGCTTCGACGATGCCGAACGCGAGGCGATCCGTGCCCATCCCAATGCCCGCCCGATCAGCCTTGGCCCCCGCATCCTGAGGGGCGAAACAGCAGCCATTGCAGGCATCGCGGTATGGATGGCCGAGGCTGGTGACTGGCTCGACCAAGAATAATTTTCTTCCCTCGCAAGGTCCGGTTGCTTATCGCCACCGGCCATGAGCACGCGCGACAATTCCGCCAAGGATGATCCGATCATCGAGAGCCGCGACCAGCTGGTCGAGCCGATGCAGGCTGGCGAAAAGCCGAAATCGGCCTGGCGCATCGGGACCGAGCACGAAAAGCTCGTTTACAAGCGCGACGATTTCCGCGCCCCGTCCTACGACGAACCCGGAGGTATCCGCGATATCCTCATGAGTTTGCAGCGTTTTGGCTGGGAACCAGTCGAGGAAGGCGGCAAGGTCATCGCGATGCGGGGCGAGGATGGCACGGTCAGCCTCGAGCCTGCCGGGCAGCTCGAATTGTCGGGCGCACCGCTTGAAAACCTGCACCAGACCTGCGCCGAAACCGGGCGCCACCTGCAGCAGGTAAAGGAAGTGGCCGAAGCTTTCGACGTCGGTTTCCTCGGCCTCGGCATGTGGCCCGACAAGACCCGCGAAGAACTGCCGATCATGCCGAAGGGCCGCTACGAGATCATGATGCGCCACATGCCGCGCGTGGGTGATCTTGGCCTCGACATGATGCTGCGCACCTGCACCATCCAGGTCAATCTCGACTATTCGAGCGAAGCCTGCATGGCGAAGAAGTTCCGCACCAGCCTCGCGCTGCAACCGCTTGCAACGGCACTGTTTGCGAACTCTCCCTTCACCGAAGGCAAGCCCAACGGCTTCCTGTCGTTCCGCAGCCATATCTGGTCCGACACAGACCCGCATCGCACGGGCATGTTGCCCTTCGTGTTCGAGGACGGCTTCGGATACGAACGCTATGTCGACTACATGCTCGATGTGCCGATGTACTTCGTCTATCGCGACGGCAAATACATCAATGCGGCGGGGCTCAGCTTCCGCGATTTCCTCGACGGCAATCTGTCGGTCCTGCCAGGCGAAAAGCCGACGCAGAGCGACTGGTGGGATCACTTGTCGACCGCCTTTCCCGAGGTCCGGCTCAAGAGCTTCCTCGAAATGCGCGGAGCCGACGGCGGCCCGTGGAGCAGGATATGCGCTCTGCCCGCTTTCTGGGTCGGAATCCTCTATGACGATGCGGCGCTCGATGCGGCATGGGACCTCGTGAAGGACTGGACGATGGAAGAGCGTGAGGCGCTGCGCAATGCCGTGCCGAAGCTGGCGCTCGACGCCGAAATTCCGGGCGGAAGGAAGCTGCACGACCTTGCGAAGGAAGTGATGGCGATTTCGCGGCAGGGGCTGGTTTCACGCGCTCGCATCAATTCGAGCGGCGACAACGAAACCGGATTTCTCGAAACGCTCGACGAAATCGTCGCCAGCGGGAAGGTCCCGGCCCAGCGCCTGCTCGACAAATACCACGGCGAGTGGGGCGGCGATATCAAGCGCGTCTACAAGTACAGCTTCTGATGATCCTGGTGCTCGGAACCGTACGCCTCGCGCCCGACAATCTGGAACGCGCACGTGCAGCGATGGACGCGGTCATTTCCGCCAGCCGGGCAGAAGACGGCTGCATCGCCTATTCCTATGCGCAGGACGTCCTCGACCCGACTATCGTTCACGTGGTCGAAAAATGGCGGGATCGCGAAACGCTCGACGCACATTTCCGCACGCCGCATCTGCAGGAATGGCGCGCGACCTGGGACGATATCGGCATCACCGACCGCAAGCTGACGATTTTCGATATCGACGAAGGCTCGCCGATCTAGCGAATGCTTACTCGGCGGGTTCTGCGACCGCGACGACCGGCCTGCGCCTGATCGCACGTGTCAGTTTTCCAATACGCGCCGTGATCGTGCCGTGCTGCTCCATCCAGGTGTGGTATTCGCGATACTTCGCATCTTCGCCCAGCAGGTGCGCCTCTTCCGTTTTTGCTCGCCAGAAATAAATCGCGTTCACGCACAGCAGGAAAAACGTGTTGCGCACGGCATCCGTCATCGAACCGTTCGTGACGAGGAACGGCATGACCGAGCACCACCAGAACAGGTTTTTCGAAAGATAGGCCGGGTGCCGGGTGAAGCGGTACGGCCCGTTGGTCAGCACGCCGCGATAGGTCAGGTTGGAAAAGCGGATGCCGAAGGCGACCGTCGCCCAGGCATAGATGGCAGTCAGGAACACTAGCAGACCCGCCCAGGCCCACAGCAGGACCGGGTGGCCGCCGAACCAGTGGCTCCAACCGGCGACATTGTGCTCGTAACTCAGGACGTCGCCATTTCCGATCACGCCCCAGACGAAGGGCGGATAGCAGATCAGCGCGGCGAGCCAGCCGGCAACGAAGGGGTTTCCGCTGCGAATATGGGAATCGAGCGGGCGCAGCGTGACAAGGTAACCGACCGTTCCGATCTGAACGTCGATCAGAAACAGCAGCGCGATCAGCACCATGCCGATCTGCACCGGATCGCCCATCATGGCGGGAAGGTCGGCCTCCACAACTTGCTGGAAACCGCCGGGCAGGATGGAGATCATGAAGGCGCCGAAGAAGCCCTTGATGATCCAGGCCCGCCAGTGCTTCTTGACCTCGTACGCATCGTAAGGCTCGCGCCCGATCAGCATCGCCCCGAAATGCCAGGCATGGTCCCGTGGTTCGACCATGAAACGATCGAGCCAGATGACGTAGGGGACCGAAAGCACAAACAGCGGTATCGCAGCCGTCTTGAGCACATCCATCGCGAACAGGTAACTGCCATTCCAGTACCAGCGACACAGTGCATAGAGCGCGGCAAGCCCTGCCCAGGTCGCCCACAGACCGGCGATCTTGACGATTGAAATGTCGAGGATGTCGGCGACGGGGCGCTTCAGGCCCCAGTCGATGCCGGTGGATGCACGCCGATGGGTCTTGTCCACCAGCAGCGACCAGACGATCATCGGGACGCTGGTGAATAGCATTGCAGTGAGCGCGGCATGCGGGCCCGAGAGCACCTGGTGCGGCCCGTCAAAGCCCAGCCATTGCGAGATCATCGGGAATGTGCGGCAGAAGAGGATCCACGCGAACAGGCCCAGCAGCCCGGCAAGCCCTACGCCGGCCGAGACATCGCTGGGTGGCGGGCCACCTTGCACTTGCGATTGCTTCGTCATCCTTCGCGCGTGTTAGCGCGAAAGGGTTAAGAGGCCGGTAAGAACGAAAGGAGGCAGCGACACTGCCTCCCATCGCACGAACGATCAGCGATAGGCGTGGATACGGCCGCTATCGTCGAGGATATACAGCATGTTGTCCGCGACCACCGGTGCCAGGCTGACGGCACTTTCGAGATCGGCATATTGCTGCGCCGAACCTTCGCCGGTGCTGATGCGATACAGCAGCCCGCGCGAGCTTGCCGCCCACAGGTTGCCACCGGCGAGGACCGGACCGGTCCAGAAGATCTGGCCCTTCTTGTCTTCCTCGTCCTTGTACTGCTGCAGCTGGGTGATCCAGCGAACGCGCCCGCTCGAACGGGCGATCGCCAGAAGGCGCGCATCGTCGGTCAGGGTGAAAATCCATTCACCGGCGATTGCGGGGGTCGAAATGCCTGCGAGGTTGAGTTCCCAGATACGCTGCCCGGTAACCAGTTCATATGCCGCCATGCGCCCGCCCTGGCCCAGCGCATAGACCCGGCCCGAATCGATGATCGGGTCGGCGTCGATGTCGGTCAGCGAACCCACTTCGGTGGAAATCGACGTACGCGCCAGGGCATCTGCCCACAGCACGCGGCCGTTTTCGTAGCGATAGGCGGTCAGTTCGCCCGAGGAATAACCGGCAATCACCGTGCCCTGCCCTGCAGCAGGGGCAGCAACGCCGAACACGCCGGCCTGCGTTGCCGAACCCGATTCCTGCCACACCTGCGAACCATCGTTCGCATCGAGCGAGAAGATCTGGTTGTCCTGCGTCATGACGTAGATCTGGCCGAAGGCGATGGTCGGCGATCCGCGCAGCGGACCTGCGGGCTGCACCTTCCACAGCTGCGTGCCGGTATCGGCGTTCAGCGCAACGACTTCGCCGATGCCGTTGGTGGCATAGACTTTTCCGTCGGAAATGCTGGCGCCGCCACCGAAGGCCGAGCTTGCCAGATTACCGTCGATTTCCATCTTGTGGGTCCAGAGCTTTGCCCCGGTCTTCGCATCGAAGGCATGGATGACGCCGTCGGTATCGACGACGACCAGCTTGCCCGCGCCGACAACCGGAGCAGCAGCAAGGCGACGCCGATCGCTTGAACCGGCGATATTCGCGGTCCATGCGCGGCTCGGGCTGTCGGCAAGCGCGAGATGGCCGTAGGACTTGCTCGCGGAACCGCCAGCCTGGGCCCATTCGCCATTGGCCTGCGCCGGAGGAAGAACGACCGAAACGCCAGCGAGCGACGGATCCACCTTGGCACCGCTTTCGATGCGTGAAAGGATCGGCGTGCGTTCGCCTACCGTGGGGGTCGACTTCTTGTCTCCCCCACCGAACAGGCCGCCGCTACAACCGGCCAGCGCCGTTGCGAGCAGTGCCGCGGTAAGTGCGTTTCGGGTCATCGATCTCTTCATCATCACCATCGTTTCCAATTATTATTCGCTGCCCTGGCCAGCGGGGATGCCCGTTCCGGCGCCCTGTTGTTCCAGCAGTTCGTCAACGTCCTCGACCGCGTCGATCCCGAGCAGTCCGGCCATCTGGCGGGCGCGCGACTGGAGCGTTTCGGGCACGTCGTCCGATTTCGCGATCTCGCCGAACAGCGTGCCTGCCTGCTTCCGATCACCCTTTTCGAGATAGGCCATGGCGACGAGTTCGCCCGCGCTTCCGAAATAGGCGTTCCCGGGAACGGCCATCGGCTTGAGCTTCGCAATGACATCGTCGGGCTTCATATTGTCGTAATTGGCAGCAACTTCGCGGATCCGGGCAAGATCACGCAGTGCGGCAGGCGCGTCTTCGTTTCCAGCGACTTCAGCGAAGATCTTCACCGCGTCCGCATTCTTGCCCTGCTCCATCGCGACACCGGCTTCGATCAACCGGGCAGAAGCCCACGCCCCGCCTTCGCTGTTTGCAGCAAGCGCAGCCGCCTGCTGGGCAGCACTGTCGAGATTGCCAGCGTCCAGCTGGTCGAGCGCGCCAACCAAGGCTTCGGACTGTTCTTCCATCTTTCCTTCGCGCTGCGAATCCCAGAAAAGGTAACCGGCAAAGGCGATCAGCCCAACGACGAGCAGGACGAGCAAGGGGCGGCCATAAGTCTTCGCCAGACGTGCGTATTCATCCTGACGTACGGCGTCGTCGATTTCACGCATCAGGACATCGTCCTGTGCAGCCTGACGCTCTGCCATTTTTTCTTCGCGGGACTTATTGTTAGACGGGGTCAGCGCCACTGTGCGGCTCTTCCTTAATTCTGGTACCGGGTTGGGCGCCGCTTTTAGGGGCGCTGCGGCGCATCCGCAATGGCGCGTTCACCCTGTCCACGGCCAGTTGAACCGCAGGTGAAGCAGGCGCGCGCAAAACTCACGCGATTTCGCTGCCTATCGCGCGCGAATACAGCCTGCGATAGGCATCGATCATCGCTGCCTGATCGTAGTTTCGCTCCGCATGCTGCCGGTTCGCCTCGCCAACGATCACGCGCAGCGCCTCGTCTTGCGCGAGCGTGTGCAGCGAGGAAGCCAGGGCCGCATCGTCGCCGATGGCGGTAATGAACGGGACATTGTCCGCCGAAACCATGTTGGCGACATCGCCGACGGCAGGTGCCGCGACCGGTCGCCCGGCTGCCATCGCCTCGACCACCGAGATGGGAAACTGCTCGCTGCCCGACGACAGCGCGAAAATGTCGAACAGGCCGACCACGCCCGAAGGATCGGCCACATATCCCGGCAAGTGGACGCGGTGGCCAACCTCCAGTTCGTCGGCCGTTTGCCTGATGCGCTCTTTTTCCGGTCCCTCTCCCAAGATGACGAGCTGCCATTCCTCGGGCAGGTCGGCGAAGGCGCGGACAAGTGCAGGAAGCCGCTTCACCGGGCGGAGGCCGGCGAGCGTCCCGACCCATTTTTCGCCCTCGTGCTTCACCACTCGAAGCGTGTCGGGCGCAGGATCGTGACGGTATGCGGCGATGTCGATCCCGTTCGCGATCCGCTTGACCCGCCCGATGGGCTGTTCCCATTCGGTCAGCGCGATTTCCTCGAGCTTTTCCGACGGGACGACCAGCGCCGCAGTCTTGCCCAAGGCAATCTTGCGATACCAGTTGCGCGTCTTCTTGCGCTTGTCCGCTTCATCTTCGTTGAAGCCATCCTCGTGATGGATCAGTGGCGGCAGGCCGAGGGCCTCGCTGAAAAGCGTATGCGCCATCGCGACATCCATCGCGCCCCAATTGTAGGTGAGGACGAGGTCGAAGGGCTTCATCGCCTGCGCCAGCTTCAAGAGCCGCCCGGGCAAGGGCTTGCCCCGCAAAGCAGGAAAATCGGGCGCAAGATCGACCTCGATCGACCGGTCGATCCGCTCGGCCGCGCCCAGTTGCTGCGGATCGCCCGAAACGATGGTGTGGCGAACGCCCCGGCCCATCGCGTTGATCAGCTGGACGCAGCGCAGTTCCTTGCCCCCGGCGGAGAAGGTCGAATGGCAGTGGAGAATATGCGGCTTGTCCGCGCCCATCGCGAGGCTCACGCGATGCGGGCCAGCAATTCGTCGATCGCCGCGACGCTTTCCGGCTCGTCGAGAGTGGGCGCATGGCCGACACCGGCCACGGTCACCGACTTCATGTCGCCATGCCGCCGCGCCATTTCCGCCACGGTTTCTTCCGTAAGAAGGTCGCTCAGTTCACCGCGCAGCAGCAGGAGCGGCGCGCCCTTCAGTGCGTCGAAGGCCGGCCACAGGTCCGGCGGCGCAGCGTTGTCGGTATCCTTGAACGGTTCCGCGATAGCCATGTCGTAATCGAAGCTGATGCGTCCGTTCTGTCCCAGGACCATGGTCCGCTTGGCCATTTCGAGCCAGTTGTCGATCGTGAAATTGGGGAAGGCGTCCGACTGGATTTCCTGCAGCGCACGCGCCGCATGCATCCATGTCGGGAAACTGCGCCCCTGCCCGACATAGCCGCTGATCCTCTCGATACCGGCCGTCTCGACCTGTGGACCGATGTCGTTGAGCACCGCGCCTGCAATCTGCCCAGGGGCCATCGCCGCCATGAACATCGTCATCAACCCGCCCATCGAAGTGCCGATGGCAATCACCCGTCCCAGCTCCAGTTCCGCGAGAAGCGCCTGGACGTCGGCGACATAAACCAGTGGCGTGTAGGTCGCGCTGTCCTTGGCATAATCGCTCAAGCCGCGGCCACGCATTTCGGGGACGATGACCCGCCGATCCCTGGCAAGATGATCCGCAAGTTCCTCGAAATCGCGCGAGTTTCGCGTCAGCCCATGCATGCAGAGCGCCGGGACCGCAGACGATCCTTCCGGCCCCGGATAGTCGCGATAATGCAGCTGCAGGCCATCGGGACTTGTCCAGTAACGGTCGCTGTAGGGCTGATCCATGCGTTTACGAAGGTCCCGAAATCTTGGAATGTCGAATGTGTCACCCGGCACTGCACTTGCGCCGCGTATCGCTCAACCCCACTATCGCGATATGCGAGCAGAACCGCAAGCCGCCGAATATCGGCCCGATACGCCTATCGACCGCCTCTCCGACTGGCTGGCAGATCCCGTCGCTCCGGCAGACTTTCCGCAAGCCAAGGTGCGTTTCCGAAACGATCGGCACGCTGCCACCGTCGGGCTGGCGGCAATGGAGGACGATAGCTGGACCCGCCATTTCGGCCGCTTCGCCCCCTTGCCCGGCAATCTGCCGCACCCGCTTGCGATGAAATATCACGGGCACCAGTTCCGCGTTTACAATCCCGAAATCGGCGATGGTCGCGGCTTCCTGTTTGCCCAGATGCGCGATGGCGACGGCAGGCTGCTCGACCTCGGCACCAAAGGATCGGGAACGACGCCCTACAGCCGGACCGCCGATGGCAGGCTGACCCTGAAGGGCGGTGTGCGCGAGATTCTCGCCACCGAGATGCTCGAGGCGCTGGGTGTCTATACCTCCAAGACTTTTTCGCTGGTCGAAACGGGCGAGGAGCTTGTCCGGCACGACGAACCTTCGCCCACGCGTTCTTCCGTGATGGTGCGGCTCAGTCATGGCCACATCCGCATCGGGACCTTCCAGCGATTGCTCGCCCTGGAAGAGCGCGAGCACATGGCCGCGCTGGTCGATTACTGCCTCGAACAATATCCGGGACCGCCGCCGCCCGAAGATGCCCCGGGGCGCGACGAACCGGCAGTCGTGATGATGCACCAGCTGGTGGAACGACTGGCCGACCTCGCCGCCAGCTGGATGGTCGCAGGCTTCGTCCACGGCGTGCTCAACACCGACAACATGAACATTTCAGGCGAGAGCTTCGATTATGGCCCGTGGCGATGGCTGCCAGCCTGGGAGCCGGGCTTTACCGCCGCATATTTCGACCAGAACGGCCTTTATGCCTTCGGGCGGCAGCCAGAGGCATTGCACTGGAATTGCGGCCAGTTTGCCGTCGCCATGCGCATGCTGACCGATGCCGAGCCCCTGATAGCGGCCATGAACCGCTTCGGCCCGCTCTACATGGAAGCGATCGGCAAGCGCTGGTGCTGGCGTCTTGGCGTCAAGCCCGGCGATCCCGAGCAGAATGCGAAACTTGTCGCAGCGAGCGAGGCTGCCTTGCGCGAAAGCAAGGCGCAGCCAGACGATTTCTTCTACCGCCACCGCTTCGGACGCAGTGCGGAAGGGAGCCTTGCCCAAGCACTGGAAGGTTTCGTGCGGGTCGAGGACGACCACGATTACTGGTCCGAAGGCGCGGTTGAAAGCATGCTGATCGACGAGGTCGAGACGATCTGGTCGGCCATCGACGAACGCGACGACTGGCAGCCATTACACGACAAGATCGCGCGCATTCGCCGCATGGGCGATGCCCATGGCGAACCTCCGATTGCCCCTGCCCGATTGGGCATCAGTAGGGGCTAATAAATGAACCCATGCTCTTACTATGTTAACCAGTTCCGGTTAACGAGCAGGCAGGGAAGATAAGAATAGATCGCTGTGTCAGAGTTTTCGGTCATTTCACGCGAACCTGCGACCGGACTGGTGTTCTGGGAAAAACAGGTCAGCGACGTAGCCTTCGCAGTTGAGAAGGCCCGCCACGCATGGCCGGCATGGGCAGGCGAACCGCTTGCCAATCGTATCGAACTGATGCGCAGGTTTGCCAACCAGGTCCGCAGCGAGAGCGAAGAATTTGCAACTCTCATCGCGCGCGAAACGGGCAAGCCCATGTGGGAAGCCCGGACCGAGGTGGATTCCGTCATCGCCAAGGTGGAAATCTCGGTTCGCGCCTATGCCGAACGCACCGGCAAGAAGAAGCTCGACAGCGCGCTGCAAGGCACCTCTGCGGTCCGCCATAAGCCACATGGCGTGATGGCGGTCCTTGGCCCCTACAATTTCCCCGCTCATCTTCCCAACGGTCACATCATCCCCGCGCTGATTGCGGGCAACACGATCCTTTTCAAACCGAGCGAGAAGACATCGGCGACCGGCGAATTCCTGGTCAGCCTGTTCCACAAGGCAGGCGTACCCGAAGATGTCGTGCAACTGGTTGTCGGCGGTGCGGAGACCGGAAAGTGGTTGATCTCGAATTCGGGTATCGACGGCGTACTGTTCACCGGATCGGTGCAGGCAGGCCTAGCCATCAACCGGCACCTGGCGAGCAATCCGGGCAAGATCGTCGCCCTCGAAATGGGCGGCAACAACCCGATCGTGGTGATCGACACCCCTCTCTATACCGACGTCGCTTCGCTTATCGTGCAGAGCGCCTTCACCTCGGCAGGGCAGCGCTGCACAGCTGCACGCCGCCTGATCGTGCTCGAGCATCTCTACGGCGCGGTGATGGACGAGGTTTTGAAGCTGACGAAGCGGCTCGTGATCGGCGAACCCTTTGCCGATCCGGCACCGTTCATGGGCCCGGTGATCGACAACGAGACTGCGGACTTGCTGTCCGAGAGTTTCCTTCACCTCATCACCAATGGCGGCAAGGCGCTGGAATACATGCGCAAGCCGGATGAAAAGCTCCCGTTCCTCACGCCAGGGATCGTGGACACCACGAACATGCGCGACCGGCCCGATATCGAACTGTTCGGACCGATCCTGCAGGTCATTCGCGTGCCCGATTTCGACGCAGCCATTGCAGAGGCAAACAACACCCGCTTCGGCCTGTCGGCATCACTGATCGGCGGAAACCCACAGGATTACAATCGCTTCTGGGCCAATGTGCGAGCCGGTATCATCAACTGGAACCGGCCGACCAACGGCGCTTCCTCTTCGGCACCGTTTGGCGGCGTAGGCCTTTCGGGCAATCATCGTCCGGCCGCATATTATGCCGCAGATTACTGCGCCTACCCTGTCGCAAGTACCGAGATGGACCAGCCCCGCGCCAATATCGGCATCGGACTGAAGGACGCCTGATCAGCCCTTTGCAAGGCGCAGCGCGATGTCGACGGCGACCAGCCCGTCCCCTGTTTCCCTCATCTGCACATGAAGCTGCGATCCGTCTTTGTTGCGGCCGATGATGGCCCTTTCAGCGTCACCGACAAGAGCCAGATCGAAGCCGAGCCGCTTGGCATTGGCATAGTGAAACAGCGCCACGTCCTCGATTTCCATCGGGGTGAGGTAACGTACGATCCGCACTTGGCATCCGGCTCTGTCGCTTCCGGCTGCATCCATGACCGATCCGCGCACCACGATATCGGCATATTGCGGCAGGTCGGCGGCCCAGATCGCACTCGTTCCGAGATCATTCGCGCAACCGCTTGCAAAATCGATCCTTTCCGCAACGTCCAGCGCTGTCATCGCTCCGACCAGATCGGGCAAATCGTCGGTCGGTTTGGGCTCCGGCAGATTGGGAATTGCCCCCCTTTCGAGAAGGAGCAGGCGCGACGCATCGCGCGCCGCGGCAATCGCGCGCTCGCTACGATCGACGGGCGGCAGCGTCTGTTCGTAATTGACCGTCAGAGCCGCGTTTGCCTCGTTCAGGGAGGCGAGGTCGGGATCGGTCATCAAGGGCGCGTTGAACGCGCGCTGGATCAGCGGATCTGCCGGGGCCCCGGTCGCTTGCTCCGTTTCCTCGTCGGAACACGACGCAAGCGTTGCCAGGGCGCACAGTGCACCTGCCATCATCCAAACCTTGTGCGCAGATTGTCTCACGCTGCCGATATCGCCTCATTTCCGGAAGCGCCGGACATGCCACGACAGGGTTAATATTTCGGCTTCCGCAAACGGATGAAAGCGCCCCCTTGCCCTAGGCAAGAGGACGCTCTCCACGGTCTGGTGGGGACCGCGCCAGGGTCATTGGTGGGAACGACCCAAGTCGATTATTCGGTTTACCTGCTCAGCGGCAGCGGGTGTCGCTGCGGTCGATCGCGCGGCCAAGGATCGCACCGCCAGCTGCGCCCAGGATCGCGCCCAGCGTCCGGTCGCCGCCACGACCAGCCAGTTCGTGACCGGCCAGCGCGCCAACGCCAGCACCGATCAGGAGGCCGGTGGTGCCGTCTTCCTTGCGGCAATAGTAACGATCATCGCGTCCACGCCAGATGCGGGTGTCGCGTCGGACCGGCTCGCCATAGCTGGAGTAATAGCGCCCGCTCTGGCCGTAATAACGATCATCGTGATGGCGGCGATGCTTGCGCTTCTTGCTGTGTTCAAAACCCATGTCGCCCATCACATGCATGGTGGTCGCCTGCGAGGAATGCGGGGCGATATCGGCAGCTTCGGCAGGCATGGCAACGACCATGGTTAGGCTGGCTGCAGAGAGGATGGCGGCTTTCTTGGCGGTCTTGAACATAAAAAATTCCTTGGTCAGCGGCGGACACCACCCGCACTTGTCTATTCGAGAGGTTCAGGATTACCGCCCCAAACCTGAACCGTTTGCAACGCGCCGTGCAGGAAAGTTCACTTGCGACGAACCGAAACGAAATGGCCGACGAGCTGTGAGAAATGATCGCTTGTGAGGGACACAAAGGGGCCCTAACGGCGCAGAGAATGACACAGAGCAATCCTGAGACGCCGAAATCGGGTGTATCGGCGGCCATCGCCGCCTACACGATCTGGGGATTCCTTCCGCTCTACCTGCTCACCGTGAAATCGGTCCCGGCGATGGAATTCGTCGGTTGGCGAATCATCTGGACGCTGCCGATCTGCATCGTGATCGTGCTAGTCCGCGGACAGCTGCCGGATCTGCGAGTAGCTTTCGCCGACAGAAAGTCGCTGATGGTGCTCGCGGCGAGCGCAACCTTCATCGGGATCAACTGGCTGGTCTATGTCTGGGCGATCCAGAACGGCAACGTCTATGCGGCAAGCCTCGGTTACTACATCAACCCGCTGGTCAACGTCCTGCTGGGCACCATCGTGCTCAAGGAAAAGCTGACCCGGCTCCAGTGGGCGGCCGTAACCATAGCCGGGATTGGCGTCGCGGTCCTGATCGCAGGCGCGCTGACCACCCTTTGGATCAGCCTGACGCTCGCCTTCAGCTTCGGCACCTATGGCCTGATACGAAAGCAGGTTGCGGTCGGATCCCTGCCCGGCCTCACCATCGAAAGCGCAATCCTGCTGCTGCCCGCCGCCGTGGTCGCGGCATGGTACGCGGCGAGCCCTGCCGGATCGTCCTTCACCGTGTCGCCGGTGCTCAGCTTCGCGATCATCGCAGGCGGCGTTGTGACCGCCATACCCTTGCTGCTGTTTGCAGTCGCAGCGCGGCGCATGGATTATTCGACGCTTGGCTTCTTCCAGTTCCTGGCGCCGACAATCGTGTTCATCCTGGGGCTGACGGTGTTCGAGCAGCCGCTGAAGCCTGTCCAGGCGGTCAGCTTCGGATTCATCTGGGCCGCGATCGCCCTGTTCGTCTGGGATATGCTGGCGCGCCGACGCGCCGCAAAACCGGCCTAACCTTCTATCGTCCAGCCGATGGTTTCACCGGCGTGGAACGGCACGATCACGTCGCCTGATTCGACCAGATCCAACTGGTCCGGCACGCCTTGCGCCTTGCGCGTCAGCGTCACCGTCTTGTCGCTCACCGGCAGGCCGTAGAATTTCGGCCCGTTGAGCGACGCGAAAGCCTCGAACTTGTCGAGCGCATTTTCCTCGTCGAACACGGCAAGATAGCTTTCGAGGGCATAGGGCGCGTTGAAGATACCTGCGCAACCGCAATCCGATTCCTTTGCGCCCTTCGTATGCGGCGCGCTGTCGGTGCCGAGGAAGAACTTGGCCGAGCCGGACGTCGCCGCCTTGCGCAGCGCCAGCCGGTGCGCCTCGCGCTTGGCAACCGGCAGGCAATAGGCGTGCGGCCTGATGCCGCCGACCAGCATGGCATTGCGATTGATGTGAAGATGCTGCGGCGTGATCGTGGCTGCGACATTGTCGCCCGCCGCCATCACGAAATCTGCTGCCTGTGAGGTGGTGATGTGTTCGAAAACCACCTTCATCCCCGGAAAATCTGCGACGATGCGCGACATGTGGCGTTCGATGAATTCCGCCTCGCGGTCGAACACGTCGACATCGGCATCGGTCACTTCGCCATGCACGCAAAGCACGATGCCCGCTTCCTGCATCTTTTCGAGCACCGGATAGATCTTCGCGACATCGGTCACGCCATGCGCGGAATTGGTGGTCGCATTGGCGGGATAAAGCTTGGCAGCAGTGAACACGCCGTCAGCCGCGCCGCGTGCCAGATCGTCCGCATCGGTTCCATCGGTGAGGTAGCAGGTCATCAGCGGTTCGAAGTCGAGTCCTGCCGGAACCGCATCGAGGATCCGCTGGCGATAGGCGATTGCGCTCGCCGTATCGGTCACGGGCGGGGTCAGGTTCGGCATCACGATCGCACGACCGAACTGGCGCG
The DNA here is from genome assembly GCF_001281485.1 of Altererythrobacter epoxidivorans. Classification (NCBI taxonomy): domain Bacteria; kingdom Pseudomonadati; phylum Pseudomonadota; class Alphaproteobacteria; order Sphingomonadales; family Erythrobacteraceae; genus Altererythrobacter; species Altererythrobacter epoxidivorans. Next base: position 564,980 of record NZ_CP012669.1, on the reverse strand, counting down.
CGGTGTAGGCCACGACATCGCGGAGCATCGCCCCGTCGCGCAGGTGAACGTGCCAGTCGTCGGGGCGGCGGATCGTGAGGCTGTCTGTCATCGCAGTCCCATTAGGGCCGCAGGAGCGATCTTTCCAGTCGTCAATCGGCGCGAAGCGGCCACGGGCACTTGATTGCCCGGCGCAAGATGCCACCTTGCATGCGATGACAGCGACACGCCTTTTCGACCGGACCGTCGTCCGCCTTTCGCCGACCGAAGAGGGAGAGGACGTCGTCGCCTTCCTCCAGGGTCTCGTCACCAATGATGTGGCGCGGCAATTGCCTGTCTATGCCGCGCTGCTGACCCCTCAGGGCAAGACGCTGTACGATTTCCTGGTCTGGCCCGCCGGGCACGGCGAGGTCCTGCTCGATTGCGAGGCCGCGATTGCCGACGATCTGGTAAAGCGGCTGTCGCTCTATCGCCTGCGCCGCAAGATCGCGATCACCCGCGACGACGAGGTTGCGGTCCACTGGCAGAAAGAGATGGGCGATGGCGGCGCCGCCGATCCGCGCCTCGCCGACCTAGGGCAGCGCTGGCTTGCACCGGCAAGCGAGGACGACCATTCCGCCGATGCCGACTATCGCAAGCACCGGCTATCGCTCGGCGTGCCCGAGGGGCAGGCGGAAATGGGCGATATCCTGTGGCTCGAAACCAACGCCGTCGAACTGCACGGGGTCGCCTTCGACAAGGGCTGTTACATCGGTCAGGAAAACACCGCCCGAATGAACTGGCGGCAGAAGGTCAATCGCAGGCTGGTCGTGGTACCGATCGCCGATTCAGACGAGAAACGGCGCAGGGTCGCCTATGAAAACGTGGGCCTGGCTGTCGACCACGTGCGGGTCGAGAATATCGACCCCGGACACGCGCCCGAATGGATGAAGCCGGGGCTCAGCCCGGCTCCTTGATCGTATCGAGCGTGCCTTCGAGCATGCGCTGGGCACGGTCGCGGGCGGCCGTTTCGGGCAGGCCGAGCGAACGCGATAGCGCCGACCCGATCAGCGCATCACCCATCGCCATAAGCACCAGGGCCAGCGTTTCTTCGTGCACCATGGTCACGCTGCCATGAGCCTCTGCTTCTTGCGGGGCAATGTCGTCGACCAGCTGGTGGATCGTCTCGACAATCGGCGTTAGCGCGTCTTCATTGCCGGTCAGGATCATCCAGCTGGTAAGGGCGCCCGCCCCTTCCTTGTCGAAAGCGTCGAAGGCCAGGTCCACGACCTCGCGCGGCGATCCAAGCCCCGCCCTGCTCGCTTCGACGGCCTGTTTGATCGTCTCGCACACCGTTTCGGTGATGTGGCGCGCCAGTTCCTTTTGCAGGCCGGAAGCTGACCCAAAATGGTGCAGCAGGTTCGCGTGCGTGCGCCCGACGCGCGATGCAACAGCCTTCAAAGTGACCGATTGCGGCCCTGTTTCGATCAATAAAGCGCGTGCTGCTTCCAGCGCAGTACTTCGGGATTCTTCGGGTGTTAACCGCTTGCGACTTGCCATGAAATCTTATGCCTAATAGAATCTTACCCGTGACCGAGCAGACGAACCTTGACCTATCGCCCCAGACTGCGCCCGGCAAGAGCGCGGCCGAAACCGTCAACCCCTCTGCGTTTTCCTTCGCCAGCGCGACTCCGGAAGAGCATGAGCTGATCGTTCGCGATCGCCGATTCGACCGAAAGGCGCTGGTGCCGCGATGGTGGCACTCCAACGATGCGGTGGCGACGGCATGGTACAACTCGGTATCGGCCAGCCTGCCGCGCGGCGAGGCGTTCTTCATCGAATCTCTGCGCGAATTCCGCGAAGGCCTGCCGCCGCGCCTTGCGGGCGAGATCAAAGCTTTCACCGCTCAGGAAATCAACCACACGCGCGAACACGTCGCCTTCAACCGCCTCGTCGCCGATCACGGCTACAATGTCGAAAGCATCGACCAGGGGATCAAGGCGATGTTGGCGCTGGCCGAAGGGCGGCCCAAGGAATTCAACCTCGCCATTTCGGTCGCGCTCGAACATTTCGCCGCCGTCATCAGCAAGCAGTTGCTGACGAAGCCGGAATATCTCGACGGCGCCGATCCGGTCGCTGCCGATGTCTGGCGCTGGCACGCCACGGAAGAGATCGAGCACAAGGGGCTGATGTACGACGTCTGGCTTCATGCCACGCGCGACTGGTCGAACTGGAAACGGTACAAGACCCGCGCGATGGTCGCCGCGCTCATCACCAAGAAGTATTTCGGCAACCGCATCCGCGATGCCATCGGCCTGCTCGAACAGGACGGCTACAGCCGCCGCAAGGCGAAATGGAGCCTCTATGCCTTCCTGTGGTGGAAACCGGGCATGATGCGGCGGATGTTCTTCGAATGGGCCGCAATCCTGACGCCGGGCTTCCATCCGTGGAACCAGGACGACCGCTCGCTGATCCGGAAATTCGACAGCCCCTATACCGATGCGGTGATGCCGGCGGAGTAACGATTTCGCAACTCCGACCCCTTATTGACATCAATGTAAGTAACCGCTATTTACATCGATGTTAGTAAGCAATTCACCGGAGTCGCTCGAATGAACGCACCCGCTAAAATCGATCTGGACCACGGTCCGGCCAATAATACCCCTACCCCCGCCGACCTCGAGATCACGGTCCGCGACCGCCGCTTTGCACGCGGTATCGAGGCGCGCCGCTGGTGGCTGAACGGGGATCCCGTCGCGACTGCGTGGATGAACGCCCTGTCGGCAACCTTCCCCCGCGGCGAAGCCTTCTTCATCGAATCGGTGAAAGCATTCCGCGATGGTGCCGATCCCAAGCTGACGGCGGAAATCCGTGCTTTCGTGAAGCAGGAAATCAACCACACCCGCGAACACGTCGCCTTCAACCGCATGGCATCCGACCACGGATACGACATCAAGGCGATCGACAAGCGGGTCGAGGAAATGCTGGCCCAGCTCGAAGGCCGCCCGCAAATCCTGAACCTCGCCGCGACCATGGCGCTGGAACACTTCACCGCAATGCTTGGCCACGAACTGCTCAAGAACCCGAAGTACCTGGAAGGTGCAGACGGCGATCTGGGCGACCTGTGGCGCTGGCACTCGGCCGAGGAAGTCGAGCACAAGGGCGTCGCCTATGACACCTGGCTGCACGCCACCCGCGACTGGAGCCGTTTCCGCCGCTGGCGCGTGAAGAGCCTGATGATGCTGCTCGTCACCGTGCGCTTCATCAAGCACCGCAGCGAAGACACGATGGAACTGCTGGCGCAGGACGGCCTCAAGGGCTGGAAATGGCGCCTCAAGCTGGCCCAGTACCTGCTCGTGAAGCCGGGCTTCCTGCGCCGCATCCTGCCGGGCTGGCTCGCCTACTTCATGCCGGGCTTCCACCCGTGGAACGAGGACGATCGCAAGCTCATCAACGTCTATGAAGGCGACTTTCAGGACGCTTTGATGCCGGCAGAGTAATTGCACTCGCACCGATAGCAAAAGGCCCCGCAGCGATGCGGGGCCTTTTTCGTTTCAGGCTGCTTGTGGCAGCTCCATGACCGGTCCGTCGAGATCGAGCTCGAATTCGACCGAGGGTATTTCTGCCCCGCGCGCCAGGCTGTGGCGCGGCCTGACCTTGCCGGTGGGACGGAACCCCACCTTGCGCAGGACCTTGCCCGAATTGGGGTTGTCGACAAAGTGCCCCGCCGTCAGCCGCCGGTAGCCGATCATGCGCGCAACTTCGATCACGCCCTTCGCGGCCTCTGTGGCGTAGCCCTTGCCCCAGTGATCGCGCGCGATCCAGTAACCGATCTCGGGCGAGCCATCGTTGTCGCCCATCCCGGCGCTGCCGATCACGCCGTGGCCGGGAATGGTCACGAGGAAGTGCGGGAGATAGGGATCCTGTTGCATCGAGGCGAAGAATTTCGCGTCGTCTTCGCGGTATGGCCAGGGCGCGCGGGCGAGATTTCGCACGACGCCCTCGTCCGTCATGGCGGCATGGATGGCCTGCCAGTCTTCGGGGAAACCGGGTCTCAGAAACAGTCTTTCAGTGCGATGAAACATCGTACTTCTCCCTATTGGTCCCGCGCCGGGCTCCTATTCCGGCCGCGTGACAATTGCATTGCGACGAAAGCGAATTTCGCCGGCGAGAGAGGGAGAAACGACAAAAGGGAGACGGGTCGGCCCCATCTCCCTCTAGATCTGCCGGTGATTAGCCCGGCTGGGACCGTTCCGTCTGGACGGTCCCGTTATCGAACCGTCCGTTTATTCGGCTGCTTCCATAATCGCGTCTACCGACACGTATTTACGGCCAAGCTTGCCGGTGTGGAATCGGACTACGCCGTCGGTAAGCGCGAACAGCGTGTGGTCCTTGCCCATGCCGACATTGGTCGCCGGGTAGAACTTGGTGCCGCGTTGGCGCACGATGATGTTGCCGGCGACCACACCCTGGCTGCCGAACTTCTTTACACCGAGGCGACGGCCGGCTGAGTCGCGACCGTTACGCGATGAACCGCCTGCTTTTTTATGTGCCATCGTCCGTAATCCTTACTTCTTGGCTTCGGTCTTTTTGGGCGCTGCCTTCTTGGCAGGAGCCTTCTTGGCCGGAGCTTTCTTCTCGGCAGCGTCAGCCTTCGGAGCGGCCTTCTTGGCAGGAGCCTTCTTGGCTTCGGCCTTCGGCGCGTCTTCCTTCTTGGCAGCGGCTTCCTTCTTCGGAGCAGCCTTCTTGCCTTCGCCAACGTCGGTGATGCGCAGCAGGGTCATCTGCTGGCGGTGACCGGCCTTGCGGCGGTAGTTGTGGCGGCGACGCTTCTTGAAAACGACGACCTTCTCGCTCTTGGCCTGCGCGATGATCTCCGCCGAAACGGTGACCTTCGAAGCATCGGCGACATTGTCGCCTTCGCCAGCGAGCAGAACGTCGCCCAGCGTCACGGTATCGCCCGCTTCACCAGCGAGTTTTTCGACTGCGATCTTGTCTCCGGCGGCAACCCGGTATTGTTTGCCGCCCGTGCGCACTACTGCGAACATGGTGGTAATACTCTCAATCTAAAGCTGTGCCCCCTTCCCATGAAGAAGGCGCGCCCGACGCACCGCTTATCAGCGGGCTGCCGGAAAGATGGGTGCCGTTAAGGGAAAGGCGCTGGCAAGTCAACGCCGGAATCGGGCGTTTTTTGCAGCAACCCTATCTGGCGCCCTGCTGCAACGGTGCTATGGGAATGCGGATGGGAAGGCAATATCGTCCTGCGATTTTCGCAGCCTTGCTCGGCGCGTTCGCCGTGAGCGGCTGTGCGTCCGGTTCCGGCGACTACCCTTCGCTCGCAATCCGCGAAGCGGAACGCGTGCAGGGGACATTCCCTGTCGAAGGCGCTGATGGCGCCGCAACCACGCCTGCGGGACCGGCCCCGGTCGATGCCAGCACGCTGGAAAAGGCCGCGATTTGGCTCGACCAGGCAAAGGCATCGCATGCCCGCTTCCTGGAGGCTGTGCCGCAGGCGCAGCGCACGGTCGCGAATGCCGGCAGCGGTCCCGACAGCACCAGCTGGGGCAGCGCGCAAGTCGCCCTCGCCGATCTCGATTCGCACCGCAGCGATACCGCCATCGCGCTGGGCGATCTCGACCTTGCCTATGTCGATGCGACGCTATCCTTCGTGGAGCGTGAACAGATCGGGCAGATTCGCGAGAGTGTCGTCGCGCTGATTGGCGAGGAAGACGATGTCCTCGCCCGCCTGAGGGGGGCCATGCCGCAATGAACCTCGTTTGTGCCCAGTGCCCCGTCCGCGATAGCGCCGCCTGTTCGGTTCTCGAAGAAAAGGAGCGCGATGCCCTTTCCACAGTCGGGCGCACCCGTGTCCTGAAACGCGGCGAGATGCTGTTTGCAGCCGGCGATGACGAGGCAGCCTGCGCCACGCTGGTGAGCGGCGCGATGAAGATCGCCGCCGTGGACCGCGACGGTAACGAGCAGATCCTGTCGCTCGTCCATCCTTCGGGCTTCATCGGCGAGATGTTCACGCCATTTGCCCATCACGATGTCGTCGCGCTGACCGAAAGCCGCCTGTGCGTCTTCAGTCGCAAGGACATGGAACGCGCGATCGAGGATTATCCTGCCCTTGCCCGCGCCCTGCTCCGCCGCAGCCAGGAAGACCTGCACGCGGCACGGTCGATGATCGAGCTGACCGCGCATGGCAGCGCAGAGGCACGTCTTGCCGCCCTGCTCTACGATTTTGCCCGCGCAGCCAGTGATTCGCCCTGCCATCCGGCGGGGGAATTCGACCTGCCGCTGTCGCGCGGAGAGATCGCCAACATGCTCGGCCTGACGATAGAAACCGTCAGCCGCAAGCTGGGCGAACTGGAAGATGTCGGCGCCATCCGGCGCAAGGGCAAGCGCGGGATCGAAATCATCGACCCCGCGCACCTGCTCGCGCTGTCCGGGAAGGATGAGAACTAGACCGCGGCTATCGTCGTCACCGCGAGTCCTCTGGGAGTTTCAGCCCGGCAGGCCCGATCCTGTTCTGGTCAAGAACAAGCCGGACCGCATTGATCGATATCAAGCAGGCGAAATCATTCGGACCAGCGGGCAAGATCGCCGTGATCCTGTTCGCGCGGCTCGATCCAGTGCCAGCCGTCCGCGCGTTTTTCCCGCTTCCAGAACCACGCCGCGCTTTTGAGGTGGTCCATCATGAAGTCGGCCGCCTGGAAGGCGTCGCGCCGGTGCCTGGCCGCAGCTGCCACGAGCACGATTACCTCGCCCGGGGTCATCACCCCCACACGGTGCCATGCAAGCAGGCCGTCGAGCGCGAATCGCTCCATTGCTTGGGCGGCGAGGTTTTCCATCCCCGCCAGCGTCAGCGGTTCATAATGCGTCAGCTCCAGCGCAAGAGCGCCATCACCGCCGCGCACCTTGCCGAGGAAATTCACGATACCGCCCGATTGCGGGTTGGCTGCGTTGAAGGCGGCTAGCGCTTCGCCAGCCGACAGCCCCTTTTCCAGCAGGCGCACATCGACCGGGGTTTCGATAACGAGCCTAGCCACCGCTCACCGGGGGCAGCAGCGCGACTTCGTCGCCGTCCCTTGCCATCAGTTCGGTCTTGTCGGCCAGCACGCGGCCCGCGCAGGCGACATTGACGCGCGCCTCGCGCAATTGGTCGGCGACCTCCGCTCCCACCATATCGAGCAAACCGTTCCAGTCGAGCGGCGCCACGGCTTCCATCTCGTCCCGCCCGGCAAGTTCGCGCAGCGGGCCCAAGAAAACGATCGTCACGGCCATCTCAGCCCCCCGTCACCGACATGTGCCGTGGCTGCGCAGGATCGGCCCCACGTTCGGAAATATCGAAGTGGTGCCGCTCAGGCTTGATCCGCAGTGCCTCGTCCAGGGCCGCCTGCAGGTTTTCGTCCGGCGAATCGGAGCGCAATGCGGCGCGAAGGTCGACCCGCTCGCCTCCGCCGAGACAGGGATAAAGCTGGCCGGTTGCGGTCACGCGCAGGCGGTTACAACCGGCGCAGAAATTCTCGGTCAGTGGCGTGATGAAACCGAGCCTGCCGCCGGTCTCCGCAATATCGACATAGCGCGCCGGACCGCCGGTCGCATGGGCGCTTGTTGTCAAAGTCCAGCGGCTCTCCAATTCCTCGCGAACCTGCGACAGCGGCAGATAGTGATCGACCCGGTCGCCCTCGACCTCTCCCAGCGGCATGACCTCGATCAGCGTCGCATCGTGCCCTTCTGCATGCGCCCAGCCGACAAGATCGGCAATCTCGCGCTCGTTGATACCCTTTAAAGCGACGGCGTTGATCTTGACCGAAAGGCCGGCCTTTTTCGCTGCGCGTATCCCTTCGAGCACCTGTGGCAATGCATCGCGCCGCGACAATTGCGCGAATTTTTCCCGGTCGAGTGTGTCGAGCGACACGTTGATCCGCCGCACGCCAGCTGCGTAGAGCGCATCGGAATGATCGGCGAGCTGTGTGCCGTTGGTGGTCAGCGTCAGTTCGTCCAGACCGTCGCCGATCTTGCGGCCCAGCGCCTGGAACAGTTCGACGATGTCGCGCCGTACCAATGGTTCGCCGCCGGTGATCCTGATCTTGCTGACACCTCGGGCAATGAAGCCGAGCGACAGCTTGTAGAGCTCTTCCAGGCTCAGCACTTCCTTGCGCGGCAGGAACTGCATGCGTTCGGGCATGCAATAGGAACAGCGTAGGTCGCAGCGGTCCGTAACCGAAAGGCGCAAATAGGTGATGCTGCGCTGGAAACCATCGACGAGCGGCGCGCCTGCCAGCTCGTTGGCCCCTTCGGGTAACAGGACATCGCGCACCCTAGTCATGCGTGGGAAGATACTGCCCGGTGATGCCGGGTGCACCCCCTAAATATTCGACCAGTTTTCCGGTGGCCCGATCGCTGCCGCGGGCAATCACATTGACCCGCTTGGGCGCAAAAGCCCTGCCGAGATCGCGTGCGATCGCCCGGCGCCAGTCATCGTGGTCCTTTGGTGCGGGCGGAAGCACGACAACCAGTGCGGCGGCATCGCCGGACAGCAAGTCGCGGATGGGCTGGAGATGGCTCTCCTGGAACGCTGCTGCGGCATCGAGCGGCACGGCAGGCAGGTCGTCGATGGAATAGACCTCTGCCAAGCGGCTCACTTGCGCTCGCGGTGGAGGGTGATGCCGATCTTCTCGTTCGCCTCGGCAATGGCGAGCTTGACGATCTTGACCGTGACCGCCTCGACCCGCCTGTCCTGCACGAACAGCGTTTCGCAGATATGGTCCGCCACTGCTTCGATAAGCTTGAAGTGCACCCCTTCGGGCAGCGCGTCGGATGCCGCGAACTTCAGGTCCATGTAGTTCTTGCTGGCTTCCAGCGGCGTATCGGGGTCGTACCGGTCGGCCACCTGCATGCGCGCCCGGATCGTGATCCTTAGCGGCTGTGGCTTGCCGGTTTCTTCGGAATAGATCCCGGTGAGCACGTCGTGCTCGAAATCGGCCACTTCGAGGATGAGCGAATCGGTCATGCGAGGGCCTTAGCGCGGATTGCTCCAGCGTGCGAAAATTGCCGTCGGCAGCAATCGCCCGCTTTCTTCCTGCACCGACAGGTCGCCATGTTCGATTATGCCTGGCAGGCCGGCAAAGACCTCCTCCAGCAGTCCGCCAAGAGCGAGCGACGACATGCGCACGGCATAGACGGTCAGGAACAGGAAATTGCTGTCCGCATCGAGCAACTGGCGGCAGTCGGAAACGAGTCCGGGCAGCCCTTCCTCCAGACGCCAGACCTCGCCATCCGGCCCGCGCCCGAACTTGGGCGGATCGAGGATGATGCCGTCATAGCGCCGACCGCGACGCACCTCGCGCGCAGTGTATTTCATCGCGTCTTCGACCAGCCAGCGGATCGGGCGGTCGTCCAACCCTGCAATCGCGGCGTTCTCTCGCGCCTGGGCGACCGATTTCTTCGACGCATCGACATGGGTAACGCGGCCGTACCGGGACAGCGCCTGCGTGCCGACACCGGTATAGCCGAACAGGTTCATCGTTTCGGCATCGGTGCGGCTGCCAAGCTGTTCGCCCATCCAGCTCCAAACCGGGGCCATGTCGGGAAAGAAACCCAGATGCCTGAATGGGGTGCATTGCGCCGTGAAGCGAACCTCGTTGCCCCAGCCGAGCTCCCAGCCGTTGTCGGGCACAGGTTTCGAGAACTGCCAGCGGCCACCACCATCCTCGTCGCTGCCGGGCACGAATTCGCCATGCGCATCCCAGCTGTCGAGCCGCGGCGTCCACATGGCCTGCGGTTCGGGGCGGATGAAGCGGTAATCGCCATAGGCCTCGAACTTGCGGCCATGGCCGCTGTCGAGCAGGCGATAGGCATCCCAGCCCTCGCCCACCATCAGCACGGGATCGCGTTGCAGATCGGCCATCAGGCCGCCGGAGAAGCGTGTTCTGACACGAAATCGCGCACCGCGTTATAATCGCCGGAAAGCTCGGTATAGGCTTCCTCACGCGCGAAGAGGTCGCCGATCCGCGAAGGCAGCACGGGGCGCGAACCGGTCGCACGCTCCACCGCATCGCGGAACTTGGCCGGGTGGGCCGTCGCTAGCGTCACGATGGGGATTGCGGGATCGAGGTCGGACTGCTGCGCTGCATGCAGGCCGATCGCGGTGTGCGGGTCGATCGTCTGTGCTGCGTGCTCATGCGCCCAGCGGATCGCGCGCGCCATGTCGTCGGCATCGGCGCGGGCGCTTGTAAACAGGCCGGAGGCCCCTTCGCGCTGGGCATTGGTCAGCTGCATCGCCTTGGTCGCTTCGAAGGCGTGCATCTGTTCCGCCAGCGCAAGGCCGTCGCGGCCGCCCACGTCGAACAGCAACCGCTCGAAATTGGACGATACCTGGATATCCATCGACGGGGCCGCAGTCGGCGTGACATTGCCGGTCGAATAGTCGCCGCTCGACAATGCGCGGTGGAGGATGTCGTTCACATTGGTGGCGACGATCAGCTGCGCAATCGGCAGGCCCATCCTGGCCGCGACATAGCCCGCGAACACGTCGCCGAAATTGCCGGTCGGGACGCTGAAGGCGACTTGCCTGTGCGGAGCGCCAAGCTGCACCGCGCTGGCGAAATAATAGACTACCTGCGCCATCAGGCGGGCCCAGTTGATCGAGTTGACCGCACCGATGTTGAACCGGCTGGTCATGCTTTCATCGGCGAACATGCGCTTCACCATCGCCTGCGCATCGTCGAAGCTGCCGTCGATGGCGATGTTGTACACATTGGGCGCGCGAACCGTCGTCATCTGGCGGCGCTGAACATCGCTGACGCGGCCATTGGGGTGGAGCATGAAGATATCCACGCCCTCGCGCCCGGCGACCGCATCGATCGCGGCAGAACCGGTGTCGCCACTGGTCGCACCCACGATGGTCAAATTGCTTTTGCGCCGCGTAAGGAAGGTTTCGAACAGCAGGCCGAGCAATTGCAGCGCCACGTCCTTGAACGCGAGCGTCGGGCCATGGAAGAGCTCGAGCAGCCAGTTACGCTCGTCCAGCTGGGCAAGCGGCGTGACCGCATCATGCGCGAACCGGCCATAGGCCTGCCTGCACAGGTCGAGCAGTTCATCCTGCGTCAGGCTGTCGCCGACGAACGGCGTCATGATCCGGGCGGCAAGCTCGTGATAGGGCAGACCGGCCATAGCGGCGATCTCTTCACGGCTGAAACTCGGCCATTCGGCAGGCAGGTACAGCCCGCCATCGCTCGCGAGACCCGCGAGCGTGACGCCTTCGAAATCGAGCGTCGGCGCGCTCCCCCTGGTAGAGATATAGTCCATCAGGCCTCGGCGGTTAGCCTCGCACGCATCGCAGGGCAAGCAAGCACGGCTTGAGGGCGCTCAAGCCTGCTCTTTGATCCGCTTGCGAATGGCGAGGAAGTAGATGACCAGCGCCGTCAAAGCGAAGAAGAACCACTGGCCGGTATAGGCAAGGTGATTGTTGGGGACGTCCGCCGGATCGGGCGCAGCCACCTGCTGCAATCCGGCCTGCGGCGGGTTTGCGACGATGCGCGGCCCCGGTGCGATCATGCCGGTCACTTCGCCGCCATCCCATACGGGCGATTGCGGGTCCCGCGACCAGCCGATGACGACATCGGCGACCGCATCGGTTCCGGCGATGGCGCAGCTGGCATGGTGCGCCCATCCCTTTGCCCCCTTCGCGCTGGTACCGGCACGGGCGGTGATACCCGTTACCTTGTCGCAAGTGACGGTAGTCTGCCGGAAAAGGGACGCTTCGGCGTCTTCTGCATCGAGCGGGAAGGCGATGGTTTCGGTGGAACTGACAGCCGCCGCATATTGCGCCAGCAACGCCTTCTTCTCTTCAGCCCTGCCTAGCTGCCAGAAGCCGAGCGCGATCATGGTCGCGACAGCCGCGAACACGATGATCGTAGGAATGACGGGAAGCTGGCGAAGCGTCACTGCGTATCGTCTCCGGCGCTGGATGACGCGGCGTCGCTGCCGCCCGCCTCGCGCGCCTTGTTGTGATATTCGGCCTGCAGCAGCCACGCCTTGCTGACCCGCAATCCGCCGACGACCGCAAGCGCGGTGAAGGGTATCCAGATCAGGGCATGGACCCAGAACGGCGGCCTGACTGCAGCGTCCAGCCATAGCGCAAGGCCGACGACGACAGCCCCGATGATCAGCGTCAGGAACGCTGCCGGCCCGTCACCCACATTGAAGCGGGACAGGTCGAGACCGCAGCTGCGGCACCTTTCGGCAAACATTACCGGGCCATCGAATAGCGTGCGCGCCCCGCATTTGGGGCACAAACCGAAAAGGGCAGCCTCGGCCCCGGAAACCCCGGAGGCGGGCTGCCCCTTTTCGTTTGGCGGACTTTCGTCCGGACTCATCCGTGAACCGCTGCGCCCCAGCCGCCCCAAACATAGACGACAACGAAGAGGAACAGCCACACGACGTCGACGAAGTGCCAGTACCACGCAGCCGCTTCGAAGCCGAAGTGCTGGCGCGGGGTGAAGTGGCCCTTGTACGAACGAACCAGGCAGACGATCAGGAAGATCGTGCCGACCAGCACGTGGAAGCCGTGGAAACCGGTCGCCATGTAGAAGGCCGAACTGTAGGTGTTGCCGCCGAATTCGAAAGGTGCGTGGGCGTATTCGTAAGCCTGGATCGAGGTGAACACGAGGCCGAGAATGATCGTCGCCCAGAGGCCCTTCTTAAGGCCGTCACGATCGCCGTGGATCAGCGAGTGGTGCGCCCAGGTTACCGTGGTGCCCGAGCACAGCAGGATCAGCGTGTTGAGCAGCGGCAGCGAGAACGGATTGATGACCGCTTCGATCGCCGTCGGCGGGAACTGGCCGCCGACCACTTCGGAAATGGTGCTGGGGAACAGCGAGAAGTCGAACCAGCTCCAGAACCAGCCGACGAAGAACATCACTTCGGAGGCGATGAACAGGATCATGCCGTAACGCAGGTGCAGCTGCACGACCGGCGTGTGATCGCCGCGCTGCGCTTCCTTTACGATATTGCCGAACCAGCTGAAGAAGGTCGCGATCAGGCCCATGACGCCCAGACCGAGGACGATCTGCCATGCACTCGGGAAATCTTCCTGGTGCATGAACAGCACCATGCCCGTCGTGAAGGTCAGCGCGGAAAAAGCGCCGATCAGCGGCCAAACATCGGGTTCGAGAATGTGATAGTCGTGGTTGACTTTGCCGGCCATAACCTAGTTGTCCTGTTACCTGTTGCGCCTGCCCTTAATCGCGGTTTCTGCGCGGGTCCAGAGTGGATGCGCGCTTAGTTCGCAGATGCGTCCTTCGCGCGGTGGAAAGTGTAGCTGAGAGTGATCTGCTCGACGCCCTTCATATTGGGATCGTCGAGCGCCGCCGGATCGACATAATAGAGCACGGGCATGTGCACTTCCTGTCCCGGCTGCAGCGTCTGTTCGGTAAAGCAGAAACACTGGATCTTGTTGAAATACCTGCCGGCCTGCGCCGGTTCGACATTGTAGGTTGCCGTTCCGGTAATCGGCACGTCGCTGTCGTTACGTGCGACATAGGTCGTCATGTCGCGGATGCCGATCTGCACCGTATCGGTCGGCTGCGAGGGACGGAAGGTCCACGGCATGTCGCGCGCAACCGAAGCGTCGAAACGCACGGAAATCGTCTGGCCACCGGCGCTCTGCGCAAGTCGGGCGGCCACATCGGCGTCGCTTTCGCTCGCACGCTGGGTCGTTCCGCCGAACCCGGTCACGCGGCAGAACAGGTTGTAGAGCGGCACGGAGGCATAACCGAGGCCGAGCATCGCAAGCGCACCGAGAATGGCGAACATTGCGGTTCGTGCGTTCTTCCGGTCGAGCGTTGCGGTCGTCATCGTCCTAGTCCGTCATCTTCACGATGGTGATGGCATAGAACAAAACGACGAAGAACAGCAACACGCCGCCAAGCACGAGATTGCGGCTTTTCTGACGTTTCTTGAGTGCGGTTTCTTCTTCGGGGGTCATTGGATCAATCCTTGGGCGGCGGCAAGGCGGTCCGCCACAAGCAGGGCGAACAGCGCAAAGAGATAAAGGATGCTGAAGGCGAACAGGCGCTTTTCAGGCTTCATGCCATCGCCTTCGCTCGCCGTGCGGGTCGCGACAGGGATCGACAGCAGCAGGAATGCACCCGACAGGACCAGCGCGCTGATGCCGTATAGCGCGCCCGTGCCACCGATGAACCACGGCGCGGCGGCGACCGGCAGCAACAGCAGGGCATAGACGAGGATCTGGCGGCGGGTCGACCGTTCGCCCTTCACCACCGGCATCATGGGGATGCCGACGTTGGCGTAATCGGTCTTCACGAACAGCGCGAGCGCCCAGAAATGCGGCGGCGTCCACATGAAGATGATCGTGAACAGCAGGATCGGCATCAGGGTGATATCGCCCGTCACCGCGACCCAGCCGATCATCGGCGGAAAGGCCCCTGCCCCGCCGCCGATCACGATGTTCTGCGGCGTGCGCGGCTTGAGCCAGATCGTATAGACGACCGCATAGTAGAATATGGACAGGGCGAGAATGGCCGCGGCGAGCCAGCCCACGGCAAGGCCCATGACCCCGACCGAGGTCGCCGACAGCATGATGCCGAAATCGCGGGCATCGGTGCGGTTCATCCTACCATCGGGCAGAGGACGCGCCTTGGTCCGTTTCATCCCGGCGTCGATATCCGCTTCCCACCACTGGTTGAGCGCCGCCGCCCCGCCCGCGCCCAGCGCGATGCAGAGAATGGCCGCAAAACCGATGACGGGATGGATCGAACCCGGCGCAGCGAGCAGGCCGCACAGACCGGTAAAGATCACCAGGCTCATCACGCGCGGTTTTGTCAGCGCGTAGAAGTCGCGCCAGTCCGCCGGGAGCTGGATGGGTGTTGCCTGTGTCATGGAATCGGCGTGCATATAGAGGCTGGGTGCCCTCGCGCAAAGCCCCTTACTCGGGCCCTGTCGATCGGCCCCTTTCTCAGAGGCGCTGGAGCCAGTCGATCAGAAGGCGGTTGACCTCTTCTGGCCGTTCCTGCTGCGTCCAGTGGCCCACGCCGTCGAGGATGTGCCCTTCGACCTTGGGCGCCGACATGCGCATCATCCCAACCGGATCGGTCACGCCGCCGAAAAGAAAGGTCGCAGGGTCGCGCGAACCGCCGATGAACAGCGAAGGCTGTTCGATGCGCTTGTCCTTCCAGCCCTGAAGCCATTCGAAATCGCGCTCGTGATTGCGATAGCGGTTGAGCGGCCCGCGAAATCCCGAAGCCTTGAATTCGCCTTCGTAGAAATCGAGGTCCTCTTCGGTCAGCCAGTCGACCGGCTGCGGATCGGGCAGTCCTTCGAGGAAGGTCGCACCGTATGGCTTTTCCCAATAGGCGCCCGGCGGCACGTCGCCGCTGATCGAATACATCATGCGGTGAACCCAGTCGCGCGGATCCTTCTCCGCCTCGGCTTCGGCCACGCCCGGTTCCTGGAAGTATTCCTGGTAGAAGAACTTGCCTTGGCTGGTGAAATGTTCGCGGAAGACCTCCGTGAACGGCCGCTTGGGCACGCCTGCGAAGGGGACGGACAATCCGGCCACGGCGTGGAAATGTTCCGGATGGGTCAGCGCCGTGTTCCAGACGATCGGCGCGCCCCAGTCATGGCCCACGAGAATAGCGGGCTTGTCCGGCTGGAGGGACTGCTTCAGCCCGACGAGGTCGCCTGCGATCTTCTCCAGCGTGTAATCGGCAACCTCTGTCGGTTTGTCCGAACCGCCATAGCCGCGCACATCGATGGCGCAGGCGGTGAATCCAGCATCGGCCACCGGCCCGATCTGGTGCCGCCAGCTGTACCAGCTTTCCGGGAAGCCGTGGACCATGATGACCAGCGGGCCTTCGCCCTCAATGGCGCAGCGCAGCGAAACCTCGCCGGTGTCGATCATTCGCATCTCAGGCATCGTTTTCCTCGTCTCCAAATGCAAACGGCCGACCCTTGCGGGCCGGCCGGAAGCTGACAGTCCTGTCCCCGGCCTTATGCCGTGGCGGGACGGTGATCGTGGTAATCGTGGTGATCCTCGATCACGGGAAGCGTTTCGTACTGGTGGTACGGCGGCGGGCTGGACAGGGTCCATTCCAGCGTGGTCGCACCTTCGCCCCAGTAGTTCGCCGGAGCCTTCTTGCCGACGGTGTAGGCATAGACGAGGTTGGCGAAGAACAGCAGCATCGAAGCGGCCATGATGTAATAGCCGAGCGAGCTGATGTGGTTCCAGTATTCGTAGGCCGGGGTGTAGTCCGGATAACGGCGCGGCATGCCCTGGAGACCCAGGAAGTGCTGCGGGAAGAAGATCACGTTCACGCCGATGAAGAAGCCCCAGAAGTGGAGATGCGACAGCAGTTCGCTGTGCATGCGGCCGCTCATCTTCGGGAACCAGTAGTAGAACCCGGCGAACAGGGCGAACACAGCACCCATCGACAGCACGTAGTGGAAGTGCGCGACGACGAAGTAGGTGTCGTGCACGACGTCGTCGATGCCGCCGTTGGCGAGATAGACGCCAGTCACGCCGCCGACGGTGAAGAGGAAGATGAAGCCCAGCGCCCAAACCATCGGGCTCTTGAACTCGATCGAACCGCCCCACATCGTGGCAATCCAGCTGAAGATCTTCACGCCGGTCGGAACCGCGATGACCATGGTGGCGGCCGTGAAGTACATCTTCGTGTTTACGTCGAGGCCGGTGGTGTACATGTGGTGCGCCCACACGATGAAGCCGACGACGCCGATCGCAACCATGGCGTAGGCCATGCCGAGGTAGCCGAACACCGGCTTGCGGCTGAAGGTCGCCACGATCTGGCTGACGATGCCGAAACCGGGCAGGATCATGATGTACACTTCGGGGTGGCCGAAGAACCAGAACAGGTGCTGGTAGAGAACCGGATCACCACCGCCCGACGGATCGAAGAAGGTCGTGCCGAAGTTACGATCGGTCAGCAGCATGGTGATCGCGGCGGCAAGAACCGGCAACGCGAGCAGCAGCAGGAATGCGGTGACCAGCACCGACCATACGAACAGCGGCATCTTGTGCAGGGTCATGCCCGGCGCACGCATGTTGAAGATGGTGGTGATGAAGTTGGTCGCACCCAGGATCGAGCCCGCACCTGCAAGGTGGAGCGAGAAGATCGCGAAGTCGACGGCAGGACCGGTCGAACCATAGGTCGAAAGCGGCGCATAGACGGTCCAGCCCACGCCCGCGCCGTTACCGCCGGCACCGCCGGGGACGAACATCGAGAACAGGAGGCTGAGGAAACCGACGACGGTCAGCCAGAAAGAGATGTTGTTCATGCGCGGGAACGCCATGTCCGGCGCGCCGATCATCAGGGGAACGAACCAGTTGCCGAAGCCGCCGATGATGGCAGGCATGACCATGAAGAACACCATGATCAGGCCGTGGGCGGTAATGAACACGTTCCACATGTGATAGTTGGCGTCCATCGAGGTGCCGTCGCCGCCCAGCAGGTCGACCCAGAAACCGAGGATCTGGATACCTGGCTGCGCGA
This sequence comes from Altererythrobacter epoxidivorans, assembly GCF_001281485.1. Lineage (NCBI taxonomy): Bacteria > Pseudomonadati > Pseudomonadota > Alphaproteobacteria > Sphingomonadales > Erythrobacteraceae > Altererythrobacter > Altererythrobacter epoxidivorans. The sequence continues at coordinate 547,485 of NZ_CP012669.1, read as the reverse complement.
GTTCGGCACGCATGATGCCCGAAATCGCACCACCGATGATGCCCGCGAGGATCGCGAAAATCAGGTAGAGCGTGCCGATGTCCTTGTGGTTCGTGGACATGAACCAACGGGCGAAGAAGCCCGGCTTGTGGTCGGCATGATCGTGATGATCGTCATGGTGAGCCTGGAATTGGTCGGCGGTAGTGGCCATCGTTAGATCTCTCGGCTTCGTATATCAGTAATTGCTAATATCAGGGAGCGCCGCTGCGGGCAACGTCGCTCGCTCCGTCAACTTACTCTGCTGCTTCCGCTTCTGCGGCCGCTGCGACACCTTCGGCATCGCCTGCTGCAGCCGCATCGTCGGCAGAAGCTTCAACTTCGGCAGTTTCTTCACCGCCAACGGTGCCGCCCTGTGCGACGACCCAAGCTTCCCACTGGTCGCGCGGCAGGGCCTCGATCGCGATCGGCATGAAGCCGTGCTTGATGCCGCACAGTTCCGAACACTGGCCGTAATAAACGCCCGGCTCGTTGATGGTCAGCAGCTTTTCGTTCAGGCGGCCCGGTACGGCGTCCAGCTTGAACCAGAGCGAAGGCACTGCGAACGAGTGGATGACGTCTGCCGCAGTCGTCTGCAGGCGGATCGGCGTGTTCACCGGAAGGACCAGGCGATTGTCGACAGCGAGCTGCGGAGGTTCGCCATTCGCGATTGCGTCGGCTTCGGGCAGCATGTTCGAAATGATTTCGAAGTCGCCATTGTCGGGGAAATTATAGCCCCAGTACCACTGATAACCGGTCACCTTGACGGTCACGGCGTCTTCCGGCGGCGTTTCATACTGCTTTGCCAGCAGGCTGATTGAAGGCAGTGCGATCCCGATCAGGACCAGCACCGGAACGAGCGTCCAGACGACTTCGAGCAGCGTGTTGTGCGAAGTCTTCGAAGGAACCGGATTGGCGCGCTTGTTGAAACGCACGACCACGTAGATGAGCAGGCCCAGCACGAAGATGCTGATGGCGAACATGATCCAGACGAGGCCGGTGTGCAGGCCCAGCGCGGTGTCGCCGATCGGCGAGAACTGGGTTTGGACATCGAGCCCGCGATCGACCGGCATGCCCTTGCCCGGCGTCGGTGCCATGGCGGCGGGTGCCGCTGCAACCGCTTCGGCTGCGCCATCGGTCGCTGCACCTTCGGCGGCATCCTGTGCCAGCGCGAATTTCGGTGCAAATGCCGCAAGAATTGCGACTGCAATCGTGGCGAAGAGATAATGTGCCCGCTTGAGGGTATGACCCAGAATCATCAGTCTGACGCTTTCCGCTTCGTTTATGTCCCGTGCCCTTTGCATCCCCGAACGGAATTGCGCAAGGCAACCTTCCACACCCTAGCACATGGCCCGGGTTTGGGGCGCCCTATAGGCGCGCTTGCTCACGGCCTCAAGCGCTTCTAGGGAGATTTTTGCGCGGTTACCCGACAATCGCATCAGTTTTTGCAATATGAATGGAAATCCCAGACCATGACCGATGAAGAGGTGCTCTCAGAGTTCCGCGCCAGTGGCGCCCTGCTCGAGGGTCATTTCAAGCTCTCCTCCGGCCGCCACAGCGCGCATTACCTTCAGTGCGCACGCGTATTGATGAATGCGGAACGGGCCGGAAACCTTGCCCGCGCCCTTTGCCAGAAGATCCCGCGCGAGATTCGCAGCCAGATCGACGTCGTTGTCTCGCCAGCCATGGGCGGTCTCATCATCGGGCACGAGATGGGCCGCGCTCTGGGCAAGGATGCGATGTTCCTGGAACGGCCCGACGGCGTTTTCCACCTTCGACGCGGTTTCGCGCTCGAACCGGGTGCAAAGGTCCTGATGGTCGAAGACGTGGTCACCACCGGCCTGTCTAGCCGCGAAGCGATCGATGCGGTCGGCCGCGAGGGCGGTGAAGTCGTTGCCGAAGTCGCGCTGATCGACCGGTCGATGGGCGAAGCGGACCTCGGCGTTCCGTTCTTCCCCCTGATCGACATCAATTTCCCCAGCTATGCCGAGGACGAAGTGCCGGCAGACCTCGCAGCCGTGCCCGTCACCAAGCCGGGCAGCCGCAGCTGACATGAGCGAACGCCTGCGTCTGGGGGTCAATATCGATCACGTTGCGACCATTCGCAACGCGCGCGGCGGCGACCATCCCGATCCGGTGCGCGCGGCGGAAATCGTCGCCGCTGTCGGCGGTGACGGCATTACTGCCCACCTGCGCGAGGACCGGCGCCATATCAGGGACGAGGATCTCGCCCGGATCCAGGCGGCAACCGACCTGCCGCTCAACCTCGAGATGGCCGCGACCGAAGAAATGCTCGCGATTGCGCTGCGGCACAAACCGCACGCGGCGTGCATCGTCCCTGAAAAGCGCGAAGAACGCACGACCGAGGGCGGGCTGGACGCTGCCGGGCTGCACAACCAGCTGGCACCGATCGTCTCTCGCCTGTCGGACGAAGGGATCAGGGTCAGCCTGTTCATCGAGGCAAGCGAACGCCAGCTCGACGCCGCGCGAAAGCTGGCGGCACCGGTGGTGGAGTTTCACACCGGAGAATATGCCCATGCCGGGCTCGACGGGGACAAGGAGCGGGAAACGCGCGAATTGCAGCGCATCGCCGATATGTCGCGACTGGCGCGGGACATGGGGATCGAACCCCATGCAGGCCACGGCCTCACCTATGACAACGTCAAGCCCATCGCCGCCATTCGCGAGCTCGCCGAACTCAATATCGGCCACTACCTGGTCGGCGAGGCTGTGTTCGTGGGCCTCGAAGCCGCGGTTCGCCGGATGCGCGACCTGATGGACGAAGCTCGGGGCGGGACCCCGTCATGATCATCGGCCTCGGTTCCGACCTCTGCAATATAGAGCGTATACAGAACTCGCTCGACCGGTTCGGCGAACGGTTCGAAAATCGCGTCTTCACCGAAATCGAAATCGCGAAGGCGCGCCGACGCCCCTTCACCATCGCCGGCACCTACGCCAAGCGGTTCGCGGCCAAGGAAGCATTCAGCAAGGCGGTCGGCACCGGCTTTCGGCGTGGCGTCTTCATGAAGGATATCGGCGTCGTCAACGCCGCGTCGGGCGCACCCACGCTGGCGCTGTCAGGCGGGGCCGCAATTCGCCTTGCGGAATTGACCCCGGATGGCCATGAGGCGCTCATTCATCTCACCCTCACCGACGACCATCCATGGGCACAGGCCTACATCATTATTGAGGCCCGCCCCCTGTGAACAGCATAAGCGGCACCCCCGAATTGAGCACGACTGAGAAAAAAGACGACGAAAAGGTCAACTGGCTCGCGGAAGTGCGCGGGTTGCTGTGGATGCTGCTCGCCGTGCTGGCGTTTCACAGCCTCGTCGCCAAGCCGTTCTATATCCCTTCGACGTCGATGATGCCGACGCTTTATGTCGGCGACCGCCTGGTGGTGAGCAAATATCCCTATGGCTGGTCGTGGGCCTCTGCCAGCTTCCACATCCTGCCGCGCGGGGACTGGCGCATCCTGCCCGATACGCCCGAATATGGCGATATCGTGATCCCGGTCCATCCGGAACGGGACGAGGATTACATCAAGCGTGTCGTCGGCCTGCCTGGCGACCGGATCGAAGTGCGCGAAGGCAAGATCATCCTCAACGGCAAGGCCGTGCCGCAGGAAATCGTCCCGCCGGTCAAGATCCCGTTCGAGCCGGAGCTGGATTGCTCGGGCGCGCCGTGCCTCACCGCGTTCGAACAGTACCGCGTGCGCGAGGCAAATGGCGACCAGTATTACGAGCCGCCGACGTACCGCGAAACACTGCCCAACGGGGCAAGCTACCTGATCATCGATCACATGGACCAGTATCTGGACGACATGCCGGAAATCACGATTCCCGCTGGCCATGTCTTCGTGATGGGCGATAACCGCGACCATTCTGCTGACAGCCGCGCTTCCATCGGGGAAAAGGGTTTGGGCGGTCCCGTACCGCTCGAAAACATTGGCGGACGGGCCGAGTTCATCACCTTTTCCCTAGACGGTTCAACGACCTGGAACCCGGTGAGCTGGTTCACAAGCTTGCGCGGAGATCGCGCTTGGACCACTCTGCGCCCGGCAATTGCCGAAGGGGGCGCAACCAATGAGCGAGACTGACCACGATTCCGACAGGCGGATGGGCGCCAGCCCTACCCGTATCGGCAATGAACGCCTGAGGTTCGAAGCGGCGCGTGCGGCTATCTGGGCCGGGGTGATCGGCCTGTTCGTGCTGGTGATCTACCTCGCGCAGTCGCTGCTGGTAATTTTCGGCGCACTGGTCTTTGCTGCCATGATCGACGGGGGCGCGCGCCTGCTAGGCCGCGCATTGAAGATCGGCCGTACCTGGCGGGTTGCGATCGTCCTGATCCTGACCACCGCGTTCTTCGCATGGCTGGTGATGTTTGCCGGAGCGACGATATCCTCCGAAGCAGCCGCCTTCCCGTCGATCATCGAAAAACAGCTCATGCAGCTCTTCGCCTATCTCAGGTCGAATGGGCTCGATATCAGCGTTGTCGATTTCAAGAGCGTGGCAGGTTCGCTGACCAGCGGCGTCGGCACGGTGACCAAGGCGATCGGCGGCCTGTTCGGCGGGCTCACGACGATGGTGCTGATCATGATCATCGGCATCTATCTCGCGCTCGATCCGAATCTTTACGAGCGCGGCGTCGCATGGGTCGTGCCCGAGCGTCACCGCGATGCCTTCTACGACACGGTCAGCCACCAGGCTTACACCATGCGCAGGCTGCTGGCTGGTCGCCTTGTCGGAATGGTCGCAGAAGGTATTTTCACCTGGGCATTGCTGATGTTCTACGGCGTGCCGATGGCCGCCCTGCTCGGCCTGCTGACCGGCCTGCTCGCCTTCATCCCCAACATCGGCGCGCTGATTTCCGGCGTGCTCATGGTGCTGGTCGGGTTCTCGGGCGGGACCGAGATGGGCCTCTATACCATCTTCGTCTATTTCCTCGTCCAGAACTTCGACGGATATATCCTGATCCCGCTCATCGCGAAGAAGACGGTCGACCTCGCCCCTGCTCTTGTGCTGTCTGCACAGCTGATCTTCGGCGTGCTGTTCGGAATCCTGGGCCTTGCGCTGGCGGATCCGATGCTGGCCATGATCAAGGTCGGGCTGGAGCGCCGTGCAGCGCGGTTCGACGAAAGCGACAATGCCGAAAGGACCGCAGAACTTGGCGCGTAAATTCCTCTACCTGATCGCGATCATCATCGTCCTGGTCATCGCCGGGCTGATTGCCCTGCGCATCTGGTCGCGCGAACTGACCGAGATCGCTTTCGTGCCGAGCGCCGAATTCGTCGAACAGAGCCCGCTCGACGACAATGCATATCAGGACCCGGCGCTGTGGTATTCGCGCCCGGGCATCGGCATCGACGATCCTGCGCGCTGGCAACCCGCCATGGCCGACGGGTCCCGCGTCCTGCCGCAACCGGCCGACCAGGCCCCCGGCAATTTCGCGGTCTTCTTCATCCATCCCACCAGCTACGTGAACCGTAGCGCCTGGAACGCCCCGACCGGCGATGCCGAGGCAGAGCGTATTGCGCGTATCTATGTCCGCGGCATGGCGAGCCCGTTCAACAAGGCGAGCGAGATCTGGGCTCCCAAATACCGTCAAGCGACGATGGGCGCTTTCCTGACGGACAAGCCCGAAGGCCAGAAGGCTCTCGATGCGGCCTATGCCGATGTCAAACAGGCGTTCGAAGTGTTCAAGGCTTCGATCTCGGACGATACACCGGTCGTGCTGGTCGGCCACAGCCAGGGCTCGCTGCACCTGCTTCGCTTGCTCGACGAGGAAATCAAGGGAACGCCGATCGCCGACCGTCTTGTCGCGGTCTATGCCGCCGGCTGGCCTATTTCGGTCGAACACGACCTGCCCGAACTGGGCCTTCCGGCCTGCGCTTCGGCCAACCAGACCGGCTGCATCATGAGCTGGTCGACCTATGCCGAACCGGCCGACCCCAGTGACATGATCGAAGCGTTCGAAGGGACGACCGGGCTGGACGGGCAACCGCGCGCGGGTAGCCACATCCTGTGCACCAATCCGCTGACCGGCCGCGTCGGCGGCGAAGCTGCCGCTGACCGCAACCTCGGGGCGCTGGTTCCCGATGGCGATCTTTCGAACGGCAAGCTGGTGCCCGGCGCGGCGCCCGCACGGTGCGACGACCGCGGCATCCTGCTGATCGGCGAACCGCCGGAAATGGGCAATTACGTCCTGCCCGGCAATAACTACCACGTTTACGACATCCCGCTGTTCTGGTCGAACCTGCAGGCCGATGTCGCTGCGCGCAGGGCAGCATGGAACGCGGCGGAATAGTCACCGACAGCAAGATCGATTTCGCAGAGCGTCTGCCTGATGGTGGCGCTCTGCTCGGAATCGATCTCGGCACCAAGACCGTTGGAATTGCGACGTGCGACGCAGGCTGGCGCTTTGCCACTGCGGGCAAAACCATTGCGCGCGGCAAATGGGGTCGCGATCGTGAAGTGCTGGGCAAGCTGATCGAAGAGCGCAGCTTGGCCGGCGTCGTCATCGGATTGCCCCGCAACATGGACGGCAGCGAGGGACCGCGGTGCCAGGCGAGCCGTGCCTATGCCCGCAACCTCGCCGAGGCATTTGTCCTGCCCGTCCTGCTGTGGGACGAACGCTGGTCTACGCAGAGCGCGGAAGCAGCAATGATCGGGCAGGACATGAGCCGGGCGAAGCGCGCCGAAAAGATCGACAGCCACGCGGCTGCCGTCATCCTGCAGGGCGCGATCGATGCGCTGGCTGGCAGCGCATTCTAGGCGGCCAGCATCGCCCGCTTCCTGAGCGCAATCGCTTCAACCATCCTGCTCCCCGATCCCTCCGCCTCGCGCCACAAGGCATCGCGCTCTTCCGCACTTTCGCACAGCATCGACCGCGCTTCGTAGCTGGCGAGCCGCAGACGGTCGCTCGGATGCGAACGAGCGAAGTGCTCGGCAAGGTCGATCGCGTCTCCATGACCGGTTGCAACCGCGGCGCGCAGGAACGTCTCGGTCGAATTCGGGCTGAGCACGCGCGTCACGGTGCCGCTTTCGAGATCGAAGCCATATTGGTCGAACCACGACTGGGCGGGATCGATGTGCATTACGTTGAGCGATACCGACAGGCTTTCGGGCGGCAGTTGGCTGTGGATGTCGAGATGTGCCCGATAGAGCTGCACCTTGCCTTCGTGCAGGGCCGAACGCTCTATGAAGCGCAGCGGTACCTCCTCCCCTGCGAACCCCGCAACTCCGGCGTAATCATACTCGTAGTAATCGCTACGATAGCCGGGGCCGAGATAGCCTCCTGTCAGGAAGCTGAAATTGTGATCGTGCGGCACGCCGTAGACGAAGCTTTCCGCGCCGCTCGTGGCAAAGCAGTGATCGCTCGGCGAAGGCCAGATATTGGCCCTGAGGAAGACATTATCCTGCAAGGGGCTGAGGACGATCGCCTGCGGTCCGTATCCGCTCTCTATCGAAGTCTCGCGGTGCAAGGGTTTCAACTGCTCGATCAGGATGTCGCCAAGGAAGCGGCGGTTCGCCATCAACCGGCCGAGCCATCGGGCAACGCCTGACACGCTCGCATCGTCTGAAGGATCGAACCCGGCCCGCGCGATTGCGTCCACGGCATCGCCCAAGGTGCATGGTTGCTGCGGCTTCTGGTCGATTACGCGGGGCAAGGCGCTGTCTCCATCCGAGCAAGCTGCGGGTGTGCGGCGACAAGGCTGTCCGTGAGATTTTTCGCAGGGCCTGCGAGCCTTTCGTGGGGGGAATTGCCGATTTCGTGCAGCGCCGCGAAGCCCTGGACCGGATCGAGCGCGAGCGCGTGACGCACCGCCTCCCAGCGTAGGTGATCCGCAGCATCGGACGCTGCAAGGCGCGCAATCGTCGCCGCCGCATCGCTGCGGTTCATTGCGCCCAGCACGGCCAGAGCCATTTCCTGTCGGCTTGCCGACTTGTTGCCACATGCGCGCCGCAAGACGCGTCCGCTCGCGATGTCGACTGTAAAAGAGAGATCAGGCCTTTCGGGCACACGCGACAGCTGCAAGATCACGAGCCGACCTTCGACGCCCTCTATCTGCCGGGTCGACTTCGAGCCCCGCAGTTTGATCATGCTACCGGCGACGAGAGGTTCGCAAGTCTGGATAATTTGCTGGTTCTCGATGGAAACACGGCGTGCCTGCCCCTTCCCCGCAATCACGATTTCATGGATTTCGCGATCGACGAACATCGCCGTCGGCGCGCTATGCGCAGCTTCCATGGCTTCATAACCGAGCAGGCTGAGCGATGCCCCGTCGGTCGTAGCGATCTGCATCGTAACCAGCTTGTCGCTCTGACTGTGTCGAAACGGCACCTGCGCCAGCATTTCCTCCCGTAGCAACGTGCAAAACACGCTGACCCAGCGATCGACAAAGCTGCTTGCGACGCGAGGATCGCTCACCGTCCAGGCAAGGTTCGGCAACTCCTCGAGCGCAGCGCCTTGCGCGAATTTCTGCAGGTCCAGCAGGACTGCTTGGTTCTCTTCCCGCCAGCGAGCAATCGCTGTGTCCGCCGCATCGGCGCAGCGACGCTGCAAGGCCGGTGAGCCCTGCAACGCCGCGATCCTGTCATCGATATGCACAGGCCCTTCCCTCAGATGATCGAGGGCGGCGGCGCGATGTCGTAGATATAGACCATGATGTCGACGATCGTGTCGTCATAGCCGACCATCTCACGCAGGCTTCCGAACAGGCCGACGGAAGTTTCCAGCACCGGCAGGGTTGCAAGGTCGATCGATGGGATATTCATATGTTTTCCTCCACTTAGCGGGCGGTATCCACGCCGCCCGGGAAACGCACGATGCCCATCGGAAGCGTCTGAAAAAAATTAAAAAGTTGTAATATCGCGGCCCTATCCGCACAGGATCGCGCATGGCGAACGACCTGCCTCCTTTCGATCCCGAACAATCGGCGAGCTTCTTTTTCAGCCATGGCCATCCCGGATGGCTGGGCATGAAATATTCGGCGCATGGAGACGACTGGGTCCAGCTCGAACTTCCATGGCGCGAGGACCTGCTGGGCGAGGAGGATCGCCATATGCTGGCATCAGGCCCCATCATCAGCCTGCTCGACATGGCTTCGGGCATGAGCATCTGGACGAAAACGAAGAGGTTTACTCCTGTCGCGACGCTGGACCTGCGTGTCGATTACCAGCGTCCGGCGCGGGAACGCGCCTCGGTCTTCGGCAAGGTCGAGTGTTTCCGGACAACGCGCTCTGCCGCATTCGTTCGCGGCATCGCCCATGACGGCGATCCCGACGATCCCGTTGCCACCATGGCAGGGGTTTTCATGACCATCGCAAGGGATCCGCGCAGTGCCCGATAACAGCTCCGCAGCCCTGACCGCCTATGCCCGTTCGCTGGGCATCGAAGTATCGGACCACGAAGACGGCGTCCCGGTGCTGACTGTCGGGTTCGGCCCGGTGATCGAAGGGAGGCCGGGGGCGTTTCACGGCGGCGCGACCAGCGGATTGCTGGAAACGGCAGGCTATGCCGCCTTGCGCGCCCGGCTCGCCAGCGACGGCCGCGATCCACAGCTCAAACCGATCAACATAACGGTCCAGTTCCTGAGCGCGGGCAAGCAGAAGACCACCTACGCCAAGGGGCGGATCACCCGGCTCGGCCGACGCAATGCCAATGTTTCGGTAGAGGCGTGGCAGGACGACCGCGACCGCCCGATCGCCACCGCCATCATGAATGTGCTGATGGCCGACCGCGAGGGCTAGCGCCCCGCTTCCTGTAATTGCTGCTCAAGCTCCCGCGCCGCTTCTTCGATGGCGCGCGCCTGTTCGCGTTCGATCTCTCGCTGGTCGATTTGCGCCTGGCGCTGTTCGATCGCCCGTTCCAGCCTCTCGGGATCGATCCGGACACCCTCGTCGTCGAGAACGATGTCGAGCGGGATCCCGCTTTCGTCGCCCGAGAAGATGAGCTGCCCGTTGCGGACCTGCAGGCCGAACGGAATGTCCCCGAGTTCGGGCACATCCATCGGCTGCACGGGACCTTCCGGATCGGGCCGTTCTTCCGGCACCGGACCGTTCGCGCCGCTGAGGGCCGAACGCATGAAATCGCGCCAGATCCGCGCTGGCAGACCGCCGCCGCTGATGCCCTTCAACGGTGAATTGTCGTCGTTCCCGATCCACACGCCCACCACCAGGTCGCCTGCATAGCCGACGAACAGGGCGTCGCGATTGTCCTGCGTCGTACCGGTCTTGCCGAAATTCGGGACCGAGAGCATGGCTGCTCTTCCGGTCCCCTTGTTGATCGAAGCGCGCAGCAATTGTTCGACATACTGGTGCTTGCGCGATGACAGCGATTTTTCGCCGCTCGTCAGCCAGTCGAACCATCCGCGCTCTCCTTGGGGGAAGGCATGCGCCTTCACCGGGAAGGTATTTCCGGCAATCCCTGCATAGGCGCTGGTCAGTTCGAGCAAGGTCATGGTCGAGGTACCGAGCGCAAGGCTCGGATCCCCGCTCGGCAGCGGCGACGTCACACCGAGGTCGCGCGCCGTGTCGATGATCTTTTCGCCGCCGAGATCGTAGTAAAGTCGCACCGCTGCGACATTGCTGGACCGCGCGAAGGCATCTTCCAGCGTAATGCTGTCCGAATAGCGTCCGGCTGCGTTCTTCGGGCGATAGGCGCCTTCCGTGATCTCCGAATTGTCGATCAGGTCGTCGGGCTCCATCCCTGCCCGAATGGCCGCGACATAATCGAACAGCTTGAACGTGGAACCCGGCTGGCGCTTGGCCTGGGTGACGCGATTGAACGGCGATTTCGCGTAGTTCCTGCCGCCGATCATCGCCACCACTTCGCCATTCGGCCGCATCGCGACGAGCGCGATCTGCGCGTTGCCAAGCGGGGCATTGGCGACGACGCGGCTGGCAATTTTCTGCAGACGCGAATCGAGCGTCGTGGTGATCGTCTGGCGGGCATAGCCGCGCTCGAGTTCCTGGCGGGCGATCGGCAGCGCCCAGTCGGCGAAATAGGTGCCTGTCGGGACGTCGTTTCGCGCCCTGACATCGAGACGCGGCGCAGGCAGTCGCCGCGCTTCCTCTTCCGTCATGTATCCCGCCGCCACCATCGACCCGACGACCAGCTTCATGCGCTCACGCGCGAGGTCGTAATTCTTGGTGGGGGCAAGTCGCGAGGGCGCTTTCAGCAAGCCGGCGAGCATGGCCGCCTGTTCGGGACGCAATTTTTCAGGCTGGCGATAGAAATAGTGCAGGCTGGCTGCGCGAAGTCCGTATTGGTTGTCGCCGAAATAGGCATTCGACAGATAGCGTTCGAGGATTTCGTCTTTCGTCAGCCACGCTTCCAGCCAGAAAGCTATCAACATCTCGCGGCCCTTGCGGGTCAGAGTCTGTTCGCTGTCGAGGAAGGTGAACTTGGCGAGCTGCTGCGTGATCGTGCTGCCGCCCTGCGTCGATCCGCCGGTCAGGTTGGAAAGCGCCGCGCGCGCCAGGCCGCGCGGGTCGATACCCCAATGGTCATAGAAACGGCGGTCCTCGATGGCCAGGAATGCCTCGACCACGTGGTCGGGCAGTTTCTCGACCTCGACCGGCTCTTCCACCATCGCGCCGCTTCGCGCGATGGGCGTGCCGTCCGATGCCAGCAGGGTGATCTGGGGGGATGCGATCGGCTGGAGCGACTTCGACAGCGGAGCCGTCAGCGCCAGCCAGGCGATGATGAGGATGAATAGTGCGAAGATGGCCGCGACGATCCGCACCGCCCACCAGCGCTTGCGCCGTCCGCGCCAATGGGCGGGACGCCACCAGGGAAGCCTGCGCCTTTCCGTTTCGCCCAGATGGTCGTCGATCCGGTCCAGCCGGTCGTCCCAATCGGCGAACCGTTCGCTACGGTGCGTGGAACGCTCGTCGTCCCAGCCGCGGGGCCAATCATCGGCATCGTCCCACGCGCTGCCGTACGGCTCCTGCAGGGAATAGAATCCTGCATCCCCTTCGCCATCCGCACCCGAGTGCGCCGGGTTGCGGCGCGAAGATCGAAACCAATTGAACATAGCGCTGTGTTATCCGATTAACACAGTAATGGCGAGCGCTTTTCTGGAACCTGAACGGACCGGCACGGGCCGCAGGTTAATTCGCGGACTTCGCCGCGCCAGAGGGGAGATCCTCGCCGAAGACGCGCTGATAGTATTCGCCCACCAGGACACGTTCCGCCTCGTCGCACTTGTTGAGGAAGCTCAAACGGAATGCGAAACCGACCGAATTGAAGATCTCGGCATTCTGCGCCCAGGTCATCACGGTACGCGGGCTCATCACGGTCGAGATATCGCCATTCATGAAACCCTGGCGGGTCAGGTCTGCGACCTTGACCATGTCGGCAATGGTCTTTCCGTCGGTTTCCGGGCTCTTCGACTTGACGATCTTCTGCTCTACCTCGGGCTCGAGATAATTGAGCGCGACGACGATGTTCCAACGGTCCATCTGCGCCTGGTTGATCGCCTGCGTGCCGTGATAGAGGCCGCTCGTATCGCCGAGGCCGACCGTGTTTGAGGTCGCGAACAGGCGAAAGAACTTGTTCGGCGTGATGACTTTGTTCTGGTCGAGCAGGGTCAGTGCGCCCTGCGCTTCCAGCACGCGCTGGATCACGAACATGACGTCGGGGCGGCCGGCGTCGTATTCGTCGAAGGTCAGCGCGACGGGGTGCTGCAGCGCCCACGGCAGGATGCCTTCCTTGAATTCCGTGACCTGCAGGCCGTCGCGCAGCACGATCGCATCGCGACCGACAAGGTCGATACGGCTGATGTGCGCATCGAGATTGACGCGAACGCTGGGCCATTTGAGGCGCGCTGCAACCTGCTCGATATGGGTCGACTTACCCGTACCGTGATAGCCCTGGACCATGACCCGGCGATTGTGCGCGAAGCCGGCGAGGATCGCGAGCGTCGTATCCGGATCGAAGACATAGCCGTCGTCCTTTTCAGGAACGCGCTCGTCCGCGAGGCTGAATGCAGGGACCTGCCAGTCGATATCGATACCGAACGTGTCGCGCACGTCGAGCGTCGTGTCGGGGGCATCGAACAGCGTCTTGGCCGTTCCGTCGTAGTCGGATTCCATCAGGTTCTGAACCATGAAGCGACGCCTATACAGGTGCGGCACGCGCTGCAAGCATGCGAAGCGCAACATTTTCATTAGGCGCAATCACCCTATATTGCGGCAATGGCCGATCCGATCGAACTGTTGCGTGGCAAGCTGGTTGAACAGGTGCGCGGCGTCTTCAACGATATCGAAGGCGGTCAGCAGCCCGTTCCGGTGTCGGACGAAGCGCTGTTCGAGCGCGATTCCCCGATCCGGATGGTTCACGCCGATATCATCGGCATGATGGTCGGCGGCATTCGCGGCCTGCTGCTCCAGATGCTGCACCCGCACGCGTTGCAGGGCGTGCTCGACCACTCCAATTTCCGCTCCGACATGCATGGCCGGCTGCGCCGTACGGCTCGCTTCATCGCGGTGACGACCTTCGGGCACAGAGACGATGCACAAAGCGCGATTGAAAGGGTCAACGCGATCCATGCAAAAGTCGGCGGCACCCTGCCCGACGGATCCCCCTATTCGGCGACCGATCCCCGAACCCTCGCCTGGGTGCATGTCGCAGAAGCGACCAGTTTCCTTGCCGCCTACCTGCGTCACGTAAGGCCCGACATGCCGGGCCATGAGCAGGACGAATATTATCGCCAGTTTGCCGTGGTCGCGCGCGCATTGGGAGCAGATCCCGTTCCGCTGAACCGCGTCGAGGCCGAGCAGCTATTCAGGGAACTGCGGACCGATCTTCGGACATCGCCCGAAGCGCGCGAGATCGCGCAACTCGTCCTCACTCAAAAGCCGGAAGGGACACCGCCCGGCGTGCAGGCGATGCTAGGCGCGGAAGCGGTCGCCATCCTGCCGAGCTTCGCCCGGTCGATGCTCGGCCTGTCGCGCCCAGGGTTGGCCGCGTTTCCTGCAAGGGCAGCGACCTGGGGTGTCGGCAAGACGCTGCGCTGGGCATTTCGCCAGCGCTAGGCAAGCTTGTCAGGAAGTTCGAATATCCCGGCAAAACGCATGGCGGTTTCGCGGTCGCCTTCGATGACGAGCCCGGCGTCGCGCTCCAGCTCTTCGGCGGGCACCCCGGCATAGAACAGGCCAGCGAGTACAGGCGCAACCGGAACGCGGAAGATCGCTTTTGCTCCGCCGGGATCGCCGCGGGTGATGGGCAAGGCTCCATCGGCCAGCCGGGCCACGAAACCCTCGCCCGCTATCTCGAAGCCGATCGTCGCGCTCCATCCAGCAGCCTTTGCCGGGTCGAACATGGTCCGTAGCGAGAGCATCAGCGATACAGGAGAGAGCGGCAACAGAGGGTCATGCCCTGACGACATCGCGGCCCAGCGCCCCAGTTCCTGGATTGCCGGTTCGGCGCGATAGCCCCACTTGGTAAGTTCGTAGAGATGCGCGGGCACAGGGTCTGTGACCTTGCGCTTCACGACCACACCCGCCTCTTCGAGTGCAGTCAGGCGTTCTGTCAGCACTTTGGCCGAAATTCCGGGCAGGCTGGCGCGAAGGTCGGAAAATCGCCTTGGTCCGAGCATCAGTTCGCGCACGACGAGCATCGACCAACGCTCGCCCAGGAGTTCGAGCCCGAAGGCGGTTCCGCAGGCATCATTGTACCAGCGGCCATGCGACTTTGTCTTATTGGTTTCTTTTTGTAACTTCACGGTTGCTTTTAGTAACTGATTGCCTCAACACATACAAGCTTTCGAGTCGCACGATGAGAGGAGAGCATTGATGACAAAGATGATTTTCGTGAACCTTCCGGTTGCGGACCTCGCGAAATCCATGGCGTTCTATTCCGCCGTCGGCTTCACCAACGAACCCAAGTTCACCGACGAGACCGCGGCGGCCATGCAGCTTTCGGACACCATTGTCGTCATGCTGCTGACACATGACAAGTGGAAGGGATTCACGACCAAGTCGATCCCTGATGCACGCAAGAGTGCCCAGGTCATGCTGGCACTCAACAGCGAGAGCAAGGAAGAGGTCGACGATCTCGTCAGCAAGGCAGCAGCCGCGGGCGGAACTCCGGACTGCAACCCGCTGCAGGATTACGGCTTCATGTATGGCCGCAGCTTCGAAGACCCAGACGGTCATGTCTGGGAAACGTTCTGGATGGACGAGTCGGCAGTCGAAGGCGGACCGCCCGACATCGCCTGAACTCACAAGAAAGAGAGGAAAGAACCCATGTACATCAACGGATTCATCGTTCCCGTGCCCGAAGGCAACAAGCAGGCATATATCGACGTGGCAGAGAAGTTCTGGCCGCTGGCCAAGGAATTCGGCGCGCTCAGCCATGTCGAATGCTGGGAAGCCGATGTGAAGGACGGCAAGACCACCGATTTCCGCCGTGCGGTAAAGGCCGAAGAGGGAGAGAAGATCGTTTTCAGCTGGGTCGTATGGCCCGACAAGGAAACGGCCGAAGCCGCTGAAACCAAGATGGTGGAAGACCCGCGCATGGCCGATTTCGGCGAGATGCCGTTCGACGGCCCGCGCATGGTATATGGCAGCTTCGTACCCGTCGTCGAATTTCACGCCTAGGGCTCAGCCGAGGGAGAGCACGCATGGCCGACTTCACTTTCTTCACCAATCCGATGAGCCGCGGCCAGATCGTGCGCTGGGCACTTCACGAAGTGGGTGCCGACTATGCCACCGAACTGGTTGACTGGGAGGCAAAGCCGGCCGGCTTCCTCGAAGCCAACCCGATGGGAAAGGTGCCAACCCTCGTCCATCATGACGGCGATCACATCCATGTGGTCACCGAATGTCCGGCAATCTGCCATTACCTCGCCGAAACGCATGCCGCAGCGGACCTCCTTCCCCGGCAGCACGAGAAGGCGGACTATTATCGCCTGATGTTCTTTGCCGCAGGGCCGGTCGAGCAGGCCGTTACCAGCCGCGCGATGGGATGGAGCGTCGAAGACCCGCAGAAGGAAGGGATGCTCGGCTTCGGAAATTACGACCGCGCCATCGATACATTCGAAACCCTGCTTTCGGGGCGCGACTATGTGTGCGGCGACCGTTTCACCATGGCCGACGTCTATGTCGGCAGCCAGGTCGATTGGGGCATCAGTTTCGGCTCTATCCCCACGCGCAAGGTGTTCGAAGACTATGCGAACCGCCTGCGCGAACGCCCTGCCTACAAGGAAGCAAAGGCAATCGACATGAAACTGATCGCGGAGAAACAGGGATGAGCGCCGCTGCTCCCAAGGCGACCGTCTGCCTGTGGTTCGACAAGGATGCAGAAGAGGCCGCCCGCTTCTATTCCAGCATCTTCCCCGACAGCGAACTGGGCGAGATCCAGCGTGCGCCGTCCGACAACCCTTCGACCGGCGAAGGCGACGTCCTGCTCGCGACGCTGACCATTTGCGGCATTTCCTACATGCTGTTGAACGGCGGCCCCAACTTCGCCCCCGACGAAGCGTATTCGCTGCAGATCCACACCGACGACCAGGAAGAGACCGACCGGCTCTGGAACGCCATCGTCGGCAATGGCGGCCAGGAAAGCGCCTGCGGCTGGTGCAAGGACAAGTGGGGCGTCTGCTGGCAGATCACACCCCGCGTCCTGACTGAGGCACTGTCGACCGGCGGTGAAACTGCACAACGCGCCTTCGAAGCGATGATGACGATGCACAAGATCGACGTCGCTGCCATTAATGCCGCTGTCAAAGGGACCTAGTCCATGGGGCGAAGGATCATCGGTGCGGCCTTCCTCACGCTCGATGGCGTGATGCAGAGCCCCGGCGGGATCGAGGAAGATTTCACCGGTGAATTCGACCAGGGCGGCTGGGTGTTCAAGCTGGGTGACGAGGGGCTAGGCGAAACGCTGGGCCCGCTGTTTTCCGGCGATTACGGGCTGCTGCTGGGGCGACGAACCTACGACATCTTTGCCGCCTATTGGCCCTATGTCGGCGATGCGGACGGCGGACTGGGCATCGCATTCACCAACGCCGACAAATACGTCCTGACGAAGGGCGACCAGCCGCTCGAATGGGAAAACAGGCACCGGCTCCGCGGGATCGAGGACGTGGCAGCGCTCAAGGATACCGACGGTCCGGACCTGGTGATCCAGGGTTCGAGCACGCTCTACCCAGCCCTTCTCGAAGCCGGCTTGCTCGACGAGCTTACCACCATGACCTTCCCCGTCCTGCTCGGGAAGGGGAAGCGCTTGTTCGGCGAAGGTACGCCGGTTCGAATGCTGGAGGTGGCAGAGCACCGGATCACCGACAAAGGGACGGTTATCACCAAATACCTGCCAGCGGGCAGCCTCCCGCCATATCCCGACGACGCCCCCGGACAGAGCACCAGCGAACGCGAAGCCGTTCGCCAGCGTCTGATGAAATCGGGCCGCTGGTAGGACTGGCCGGTCCGGCCTAGCTGAGCGCGCTGGATTTCCGCAGGAGCTGGTAGGCTTCGACCACGCGGGTCAAACGTTTCTCGTACTTGCGATCCCCGCCGTTGCGGTCGGGGTGATAGCGCCTAACGAGTTCGGAATAGCGGCGGCGCAATCTGTGCCGGTCGATATCCAGGCCCAGCCCCATAGTCTCGAGCGCACGCGCCTCGTCGCGGCTGAACCTGCCATCCATTGCCATCACCGCTTCGCGCTGAGCGCGGCTCTTGATACCGTTTGCCCGCGCGCCGATTGCATCGAGCGGATCGTTGAAGTCCGCCCATCGCGGCATGCCGTCCACGCCCGCAGTCGGACGGAAACTGGGGCTTTCCGTGCGCCAGCCCGAAGCGGGAGATTGCGCGTTCAATATCTCTTCCGCGCTCATCCCTTCGAACCAGTCGTATCCTGCGTTGAATTCGCGCACGTGTTCGAGACAGAACCAGCGATATTCGCCCGGCCCGTCGAACCCGCCCGAGCGAAAACCCGGCGCGCGGAATTCGCCCGCCTCCCTGCATCCCGGTCGCTCGCAAATGCGATCGGAATCTTCGAACCGTCCGTGAAATCTGGATTGAGACACCCCATAAGGATGGGCATGGACAAGCGAGAAGGGAACCCCCAAAGCATGCAAATGGCCGGAACAATCGCACAGGAAATCGAAACGATACTGTCGGAAAACTTCGAGCCTTTGCTGCTCGAAGTCATCAATGACAGCGCCAGGCATCACGGCCATGCGGGCGACGACGGCAGCGGGGAATCGCACTTTACGGTCGTGATCGAGAGCGCGGCTTTTGCAGGCAAGTCGCGGCTGGACCGCCAGCGCATGGTGATCCGCGCCCTGGGCGACATCCCCGGCCAGCGCGTCCATGCCTTTGCCATTCGCGCACGTGCACCGGGCGAATAGATGATCGAACAGGTCATCACGCCGGTCACGCATGACCTTGGCCAGTTCGAGGTTCGCCGAGCCTTGCCGAAGCGCGAGCGGACAATGGTCGGCCCCTTCATCTTCGTCGATGAATTCGGCCCGGCTCAGCTCGATATCGGTTCAGCGATGGACGTGCGCCCGCATCCGCATATCAACCTCGCCACGGTAACCTGGCTGTTCGAAGGTGCGATCGAGCACCGCGACAGCCTGGGCAGCTTTGCCACCATTCGTCCCGGCCAGGTCAACCTGATGACTGCCGGACGCGGCATCGTCCATTCCGAGCGCAGCCCGGCCGAGGACAGGGCCACCGGACCGAAACTATACGGCATGCAGACATGGCTCGCCCTGCCCGATGGGCAGGAGGAGATCGATCCCGCGTTCGAAGCAATCACCGACCTGCCGGTGGTCGAGGACAGCTGTGCCAAGGCGATCGTCATCATGGGCGAGCTCTGGGGCAGGCGCGCTGCAACGACCACGCATGCCGGAACGATCTATGCCGAGATCCTGCTCGCCCCCACCGGCTCCATGCCGATAGAGGCAGAGGCCGACGAACGCGCGGTCATGCTCGTTGGCGGCGAGGCGAGTATCGATGGCACGCCGCTCGGACTATACGAGCTGACCGTCCTTGCACCTGGCCGCGAAATGGCCTTGTCGAGCGAGCGCGGCGGACGGATCATGCTGCTTGGCGGCGAAGCCTTCAGGACGCAGCGCCATGTGTGGTGGAACTTCGTCAGTTCCGACCGCGATCGCATCAGGCAGGCACGGGAAGACTGGAAAGCCGGCAATTTTCCGAAAGTGCCGGGTGACGAGGACGAATTCATTCCTATTCCCGACGGACAACCAAAAACGGTGAGCTATCCATGACCAACACGACCGAACAATTCGCTGACAAGGCAGTGTGGATTACGGGGGCGTCTTCCGGGATCGGCGCGGCTCTCGCACGTGAATTTGCGGCGCGCGGCGCCAATATCATCCTTTCGGGCCGCGACGAGGAACGCCTCGCAGAAGTCGCCGCCGATTGCTCTTCCAGCCTCGTCTTGCCCTTCGACGTTCGCAATGACGATGCCCTTGCCGGTGCAACCGAGAAGGCCATTGCATGGAAGGGCGGCGTCGACATCGCCTTCGCCAATGCGGGAATTTCGCAGCGCAGCCAGGCGCTGAAGACCGACATGCAGGTCTATCGCGACATTATCGATGTCGACCTGACCGCGCAGATCGCCTTCACGCAAGGGCTGATCGGGCACATGGCCGGGCGTGGCAGCGGTGCCCTCGCCTTCATCAGTTCGATCGCGGGCAAGGTCGGCGTGCCGATGCGCACCGCCTATTGCGCGGCCAAGTTCGGCCTTGCAGGTTATGCCGACGCCTTGCGCGCCGAACTTTCGCAGAAAGGCGTGTCGGTCCATGTCATTTTCCCCGGCTCGATCGCGACCGACGTCAGTCGCAACGCGCTGACTGCAGACGGGTCGAAACGCGGCCGGAGCGACGCGATCATCGATCGCGGAATTCGCCCGGGCGATGCTGCCAACACGATGATCGATGCCATGGCTGCCGGCGAACGCGAGATCATCGTCGCCGACGGCATGGAAAAAGCGATGGGCGAGATGCGGCGCACGCCCGACCAGCTCTTCGACCAGGTCGCGGCCATGGTGGCAGACGGTTACATCGAACGGATGGAATCCGAAGGCTGAGCTTGGCCTAGGCGCCCAGCCACTCGATATCGGCACCATGGGCGTGCGACCAGCCTAGCTGTACTTCTTCATCACCGCCCGGCCAGTATCGGACCTTCAGCACATGGCGGTGCACGGTGCGGTCCGCCTCGACCGAAACCCACGCCAGCGGTGTGTCCGCGCTCGCCCTCGCCCCTGCTTTTTCCATCGCAGCGACGATCCGCTGTTGCTGGTCCTTGGGCACATATTGCCAGACGATGGAGTGCATCAGCACCCGCGTGGTGCCTTCCGCCTGCGGCTTTGCCAGTTCGGCCTCGACGAAAGCGGCAGCATTCATTTTCAGAATGTCGGGCTTCTTATCGCTCGCCGCGCGGATGGCAGCCTCTATCCGTTCGAAGCGAACCGTATGTTCGGGCCAGATGTAGGCTTTCAGCCGTAGTGCCTGCGCCGGATCGGTGAGATCGACCGGCGCAACGTCGCACCCCTTGGCCGAAACGATTTCGATAGCCTCGTCCGGCGGCGGGTTGCCTTTCCATTCTGGCTTGAACGTCATCACGGGATTGGCCGGTCCGACCTCGACACCGCCGAGGTCATAGCCATATCGATCCAGCATCAGGTTGATCCCCGCGCTCGACCCGAGTTCCAGGCACTCGAACCTCGCCGGCAAGCCTTCTGACGCCAGCCAGAGCATCGCGGCGATAAAATTGGACGATCGCCCAGCTTCGTTCGTTTGCGGTGGTCCATCCAGCCACGGAAGCAGTTGCGCCTCGTGACCGAAGATCACCTGTTCAACGATATCGGTGTCGGCAGCGGGGATACCGCGATAGATCGGCATAAGTTCGGGCGCGTCGCCGGAAAGGTGCAGCGAATGGATGCCGCCGGCAACGCGCAGCGGGAGTGCATCGGCAAGCGGCGCCCCGTGCCAGCCGCGAATCCGCTCGATCAGTGCGTTGCTCCTCTCGCCTTCGACCACGGCAAGGATCGCGGCGACGATGCGCGCCGTAATCGGGGCTCCATTCGCCTCGCAATAGGCTACCTGATTGGTAAAGGCGGTGCGGACCGCCCCTTCGCCCGACGAATCCATGTCGACGAATTCGTATTTCGGCCGATCGTCGGAGGTGCCCATATCCATTGCCCTTTCGCTGCCCAGGTCTTAAGTGCCGCGGCGAAATGACCGACAACACATCAGACCAGCTGACGTTTGCCATTCCGAAGGGGCGCATCCTTGACGAAGCGCTGCCGGTGATGGCGCGCGCAGGCGTGGTGCCGGAAGACGGCTTCCACGACAAGGGCAACCGCTCGCTCAGCTTCGCGACCTCGCGTGCCGACATGCGCCTGATCCGCGTGCGGGCATTCGATGTTGCGACCTTTGTCGCGCACGGTGCGGCGCAGATCGGTATTGTCGGATCGGACGTGATCGAGGAATTCGATTATGCCGACCTCTATGCACCGGTCGATCTCGACATCGGTCACTGCCGCCTGTCTGTTGCCATGGTCGATGGCGACACCGGCGATGCCCAGAGCATGAGCCACCTGCGCGTCGCTACGAAATACCCAAACCTGACCCGCCGCCATTTCGAGCGGCAGGGCATCCAGGCCGAGTGCGTCAAGCTGAACGGTGCGATGGAGCTTGCCCCCTCGCTGGGCCTTGCGCGCCGGATCGTCGACCTCGTTTCGACCGGGCGGACGCTGGCAGAAAACGGTCTCGTCGAAACCGATCGCATCGTGGACATTTCCGCACGCCTCATCGTCAACCGCGCAGCGCTGAAAACCGATCCACGCGTCGGCGAACTGGTGAGTGCATTCCGCAACGCGATCGAGCAGAAGGCCGCCGCCTGATGCAACGCCTGCTTGCCACCGATCCCAATTTCGCCTCGCAATTCCGCAAGGTCGTGAACGACCGCCGCGAAAGCGATGCCGACGTTGCCATGCAGGTCACCGATATCCTGCGTGAAGTTCGCAACCGCGGCGATGCCGCGCTGAGCGAATTTTCCATGCGTTTCGACGGTCACGCGCTTACCCGCGACGACGACTGGATCATTTCGGCCGAACGCTGCCGCGAAGCATACGAAAATCTCGAGCCTGCACTGCGCGACGCGCTGGAACTCGCTGCCGCGCGCATCCGGGCCTATCACAAGGACCAGATCCCCGCTGATCGCGACTATGTCGATGGCGATGGCGTGCGCCAGGGCGCAATCTGGCGGCCGGTCGACGCTGCGGGACTTTATGTTCCGGGTGGGCGGGCAGCCTATCCTTCTTCTCTGTTGATGAACGCAATCCCGGCGAAAGTGGCCGGGGTCGAGCGGCTGGTAGTGACCACGCCGACGCTCAAGGGTGAAAGCAATCCCCTGGTCCTCGCCGCAGCACATATCGCCGGTGTCGACGAGATGTGGCGCGTCGGCGGTGCCCAGGCGGTCGCAGCGCTTGCCTATGGCACGCAGCGGATCAGCAAGGTCGATGTGATCACCGGTCCCGGCAATGCCTGGGTCGCAGAGGCCAAGCGCCAGCTTTACGGTGTGGTCGGCATCGACATGGTTGCAGGGCCCAGCGAAATTCTCGTCATCGCGGACAAGGACAACGATCCGGACTGGATCGCTGCCGACCTCCTCAGCCAGGCGGAGCATGACCCGTCCGCCCAGTCGATCCTCATCACCGATGACAAGTCCTTCGCCGCGCAGGTCGAAGACTGCATCGACCTGCAGCTGGCAACGCTCGCGACCGGCAAGACTGCTTCGGCAAGCTGGCAGGAACACGGCGTGGTCATCGTGGTCGATAAACTCGACGATGCAGCAGCGCTCGCAAACGAGCTGGCAGCAGAACACGTCGAACTGGCGGTTGCGAACCCCGAGCCGCTGCTCAAATCGATCCGCCATGCGGGCAGCATATTCATGGGCCGCGTCACGCCCGAGGCGATCGGCGATTACGTCGCTGGCCCGAACCACGTCCTGCCGACCGGGCGCCGAGCGCGCTTTGCCAGCGGCCTGTCAGTCCTCGATTTCATGAAGCGCACCAGCTTCATTTCACTGGGAGAGGATGCCCTCGAGAAGATCGGCCCGGCCGCCGTGGCTTTAGCCCATGCCGAAGGGCTTCCCGCACACGCAAAATCCGTTGAATTGAGACTCAAATGACCAACACCCAACCTCCCCAGCGTTCGCTGGCGCGCTCTGCTGCCCGTCTCTCGGCGGTCCAGGCGCTGTACCAGCAGCAGATGGAGGGAACCAAGCTCGCCCGCCTGCTCGATGAATTCCACCAGCACCGCCTGGGCAAGCAGATCGACGAAGACCAGTATGCCGACGCCGAGGTCGATTTCTTCGACGATATCGTTGCCGGTGTCGATGCGCGCCGCGACGAGATCGACAATACGCTGGTGAGCAAGCTCGCCGAAGGCTGGACCCTTGCACGGCTCGACAAGACCATGCTCCAGATCCTGCGCTGCGGCACCTACGAACTGATTGCCCGCGCCGATGTGCCCACCGGCACCGCGATCAACGAATATGTCGAGGTCGCCAAGGCGTTCTTCGACGATCGCGAAGCCAAATTCGTCAACGGCGTACTGGATGCCGTTGCCAAGGATGTGCGGTCATAAGCGAAAGCAGCTTCATCGAGGCGCTGCGCACACTGCCGCTCCACCCCGGTGCGCGTAATCTGGAAGACGACTGTGCGGTCCTGGAGATCGGCTCCGAAACACTCGTCCTGACCCATGACATGATGGCCGAAGGGACCCACTGGCTCCCCGGAGCCGACCCTTTCGACATCGCGTGGAAGCTCGTGGCCGTGAACCTTTCGGACCTTGCGGCAAAGGGCGCCGAGCCGCTCGGCGTGCTTCTGGGCCACTCGCTGGGTGAAGGCGACGATCGTTTCCTCGAAGGCTTGAATGCCGTTCTCGCCGAATATGACGTGCCGCTGCTGGGCGGAGACACGATCCGCGCCGAAGGCCCGCGCACGCTGGGCCTGACAGCGATCGGTCGCGCCACCCATACACCTGTCCCTTCACGCAGTGGCGCGCGGGATGGCGACCATATTTATGTCTCAGGCGAGCTCGGACGCGCCATGCTCGGCTTCGAAGCCCTCAAAGATGGGACTGGTGGGGATCACGAGGCATACAGCCGCCCCCGTCCCTTGCTCGATGAAGGCCGGGCTCTTGCACCTGTCGTTTCTGCCATGATGGACGTTTCGGACGGGCTCTTGCTCGATTGCTCGCGCATGGCTTGCGCCGCAGGTTCCGTTGCGTTCGAGCTCGACAGCGCGGCCATTCCGGTCGCCGCCCCCGCCCGCTTCGACGAATGCATTCGCTGGGGCGATGATTACGCATTGCTCTTCACGGCTGCGCCCGGGGTGAAGCTGCCCGTCTCCTCCACGAGGATCGGCAGTGTCCGGACGGCCGGACCGGGAGAGGCAAGGCTGACTATCGACGGGAAGCCGGTTTCCGGCACGCTCGGTTACCAACACTAAGCCGCTTCAAACCCACCAATACCGACGAAACGGGGGCCAAAGCGCGGTCTCCCGGCAAAGGGGCCTTGTCAGTCCAGTGCCATCCCTATAGCCATCGCATCACGTGCCTCCGTCCAAGGAGAGGCCGGATAATAATATTCCACGTTTGGAAGAGGGGATTGTTCGTGGATCTAGTTCTCATATCAATTGTGCTGGGCTTGCTCGCCGTCGTGTACGGCGTCTTCACCAGCAGCCAGGTTCTCGGCGCCAGTGCCGGGAACGAGAAGATGCAGGAAATTGCAGGCGCCATCCAGGAAGGCGCCAAGGCCTATCTGGGTCGCCAGTACCGCACCATCGCAATGGTCGGCGTGGTCGTTGCAGTGCTGGTCGGGGTTTTCCTCGGCCTGACGTCGGCCATCGGCTTCGTGATCGGCGCAGTCCTTTCCGGTGTCGCCGGCTATATCGGGATGAATATCTCGGTGAGGGCGAACGTCCGGACCGCAGCAGCTGCTGAAAAGGGCCTGCAGGACGGCCTGACCATGGCGTTCCGCGCCGGTGCGATTACCGGCCTTCTGGTCGCCGGTCTCGCCCTGCTCGCCATCGCGGTCTTCTATTACTACCTCACCCGCGTTCAGGGCATGGCGGTGAACGATCGTACAGTGATCGACGCGCTGGTCGCCCTCGCCTTCGGTGCTTCGCTGATTTCGATCTTCGCCCGTCTGGGCGGCGGTATCTTCACCAAGGCTGCCGACGTCGGCGCCGACCTCGTCGGCAAGGTCGAGGCCGGTATCCCCGAGGATGATCCACGCAACCCTGCGGTTATCGCCGACAACGTGGGCGATAACGTCGGAGACTGTGCCGGCATGGCTGCCGACCTTTTCGAAACCTATGTCGTGACCGTCGGTGCAACCATGGTGCTGATCGCGCTGCTGGTTAAGGGTGCAGGCGAAGCGCTCGCCCCGCTGATGGCGCTGCCGCTGTTCATCGGCGGTGTCTGCATCGTCGCTTCGATCATCGGTACCTACTTCGTGAAGCTGGGTAGCTCGAACAACGTCATGGGCGCGATGTACAAGGGTTTCGGCATCACTGCCGTTATCTCTGCATTCCTGATCTGGTTCGCCACCGACTATGCGCTCGGCGGCATGGAAACCGAGATCGGCGATAATGGCTACACCGGCCGCGCGCTGTTCTACTGCTCGTTCCTCGGTCTTGCCATTACCGGCCTGATCATCTGGATCACCGAGTATTACACCGGCACGAACTATCGTCCGGTGCGCTCGATCGCCAAGGCTTCCGAAACGGGCCACGGCACCAATGTGATCCAGGGTCTCGCAATCTCGCTCGAAGCGACTGCGCTGCCCACGCTGGTGATCGTTGCCGGTATCATCATCGCCTACCAGCTTGCCGGTCTGATCGGTATCGGCTTTGCCGCTACCGCGATGCTTGCACTCGCTGGCATGGTCGTCGCGCTCGACGCTTACGGTCCTGTCACCGACAATGCCGGTGGCATTGCAGAAATGGCGGGTCTCGACGAAAGCGTTCGTGAAAAGACCGACCTGCTCGACGCAGTCGGCAACACGACCAAGGCCGTGACCAAGGGTTACGCGATCGGTTCGGCAGGTCTTGCTGCGCTGGTTCTCTTTGCTGCCTATACGACCGACCTTCGAGAGTTCTTCCCGAATGTCACCGTCGATTTCAGCCTCGAGAATCCGTACGTGATCGTCGGCCTGCTGCTCGGCGCCCTGCTCCCGTACCTGTTCGGTGCGATGGGCATGACCGCCGTCGGCCGCGCTGCCGGTGACGTGGTCAAGGACGTTCGCGACCAGTTCGCCAACGATCCGGGCATCATGGCCGGCACCAGCCGTCCGAACTACGCCCGTACCGTCGACCTGGTGACCAAGGCTGCGATCAAGGAAATGATCATTCCGTCGCTGCTGCCGGTGCTCGCACCGATCGTGGTGTACTTCGTGATCAGCTGGATCGCCGGAGAGGCAAACGGCTTCGCGGCGCTCGGCGCACTGCTGCTCGGCGTGATCGTCGGCGGTCTCTTCGTGGCGCTTTCCATGACGG
This sequence comes from Altererythrobacter epoxidivorans, assembly GCF_001281485.1. Lineage (NCBI taxonomy): Bacteria > Pseudomonadati > Pseudomonadota > Alphaproteobacteria > Sphingomonadales > Erythrobacteraceae > Altererythrobacter > Altererythrobacter epoxidivorans. The sequence goes on along the minus strand of NZ_CP012669.1, from coordinate 520,923 downwards.
CCGGTGGCGGTGCATGGGACAATGCCAAGAAGTACATCGAAGACGGCAACCACGGCGGCAAGGGCTCTGACGCCCACCACGCTGCGGTGACCGGCGATACGGTCGGTGATCCCTACAAGGATACCGCCGGCCCCGCCGTGAACCCGATGATCAAGATCACCAACATTGTTGCGCTGCTGCTGCTCGCAACGCTGGCAGGCGGCCACGCCGCGATGTGATCCGAAAAATCCCCGTCTGCGGGATATGAAGCCCCGTCCGGAGCGATCCGGGCGGGGTTTTCCTTTGATCATGGTTAATGCGGTGCTTTCGCCGCGTTGAGCATTCCTTAGCTAGCGGCTGCTAACCCGCATTTCCGCGCACTCCTGCGCAAGTGCACAAGGGTTAACGGCGATCATGGCAACTGCGCCGCTCGCGATCTACGAAACAACCTCTGCCGAGGAGCTCTACGAGACCGCTCCCGAGCAGGAGCTCGCCCTGCGCGAAGAAGGAATCCATTTTCTTACGGCCGGGCAAGCTTCGTGCGAGAAGTTCGCCGCCGAATGGCAGGCTCTGGTCGCGCGAACAGGAGAACCCAATCCTTTCTTCGAACCGTGGTTCCTCTTGCCGTCGCTGGCGAGGTTGGATTCGAAGGGGCGCGTCGAGATAGCCGCCTATTACCTTGGTGGCGAACTCACCGCGCTTGCCCCTCTGACACTGAGCTCGAATTACTACGGCTACCCCCTGCCGCACTGGGAGGTATGGCTGCACCCCAATGCCTTTTGCGGGTCACCGTTGATCGCACGAGGATATGAGCGGCATTTCTGGCGAACGCTAACAGGCCAGTTGGGCCATGAACAGGATGGCGCCCTGTTCCTTCACCTGCCCCAGATTGCTGTCGACAGCCCGGGATACCGCGCGTTGCAGGCAGAGATTTCGTCGCATGACCGGCCTTTCGCTACGGTCGGCAGTGTCGAGCGCGCCATGCTGCGCTCCGACCTTTCTGCAGAGGAATATTTCGAAGACGCCATGCCGAACAAGAAGCGCAAGGAATTGCGGCGGCAGGCCAAGCGCCTCGGTGAGGAAGGGCCCGTGACCTTCGAGCAGCATAGCGACGATACCGATGTCGCAGCCTGGTCGGCTGAATTCCTGACACTGGAAGAGGCGGGCTGGAAGGGCGACGAAGGATCCTCCCTCGCGAGTGACGCGGCGACCGCAACCTTGTTCGAGGAGGCACTGGTCGGCGCAGCTGCCAGCGGCAAGCTCGAGCGACTGACAATGCGGATCGATGGCAGGCCGATTGCGATGCTCGCCAATTTCATCACCCCGCCCGGCGCCTTTAGCTTCAAGACCGCTTTCGATGAAAATTACGCGCGTTTCTCGCCCGGTGTCCTGTTGCAAAAGGAAAACCTCGCCCTGCTCGACCGGTCCGATATCGAATGGTGCGACAGTTGCGCCGCCGAAGGCCACCCCATGATCGAACGAATATGGCGCCAGAAACGCACGATCGCTTCGTGCAACGTCGCGCTGGGTGGGCCCTTGCGCCAGGCAATCGCGAAGCAATTGTTTCGCCGCGAAACCAGGGAGCGAAGCTGAACATGAACGCACCGACCACATTTGGCATCGACACCAGGACGCGGACAGAACCGGTATTTCCGGCAGAAGCCCGCTCGCAATTTTCGGCCAATTACCCCGAGGTCCCGCACAAGCTGCACCATACCCTCGACCGGCGTGAATTGCTGACGCTCGACGCCTTGGCCGAGTTGGCTGGCCGGATTCCCGAAACCTCGATCGAGTACAATCGCGGCGACCTACCGATCGGGATCGATGGCAAGCCGGGCGCGACCGGCATGAGCATTGAGGACACGATCCGCGAAATCGCCAAGGCGAACAGTTGGGCCGTGCTGAAGAACATCGAACAGGACGAACGCTATCGCGGCCTTCTGCTGAGCTTGCTGGCCGAGCTGAAACCGCAGATCGAGGCGAAGACCGGTGCGATGATGCGGCCGCAGGGCTTCATCTTCATTTCGAGCCCCAATGCGGTCACTCCCTATCATTTCGATCCCGAGCACAACATCCTGCTGCAGGTCACCGGATCGAAAGTCATGACGCAGTTCCCGGCCGGCGATCCGGCCTTCGCTCCTGACGAGATCCACGAAACCTATCACTCTGGCGGAGCACGCGAACTGGTCTGGAACGATGGCCTGATGAGCGGCGCGCGCGAGTTTCCTCTTGCGCCGGGCGAAGCAGTTTTCGTGCCGGTGATGGCGCCGCATTTCGTGCGCGTCGGTCCGGAAAGCTCGATCTCGCTCTCGATCACCTGGCGCAGCGACTGGAGCTTCGCCGAAGCGGACGCACGCGGATTCAATCGCGTACTGCGCGGCGCCGGAATGACCCCAAGGGCACCGGGTCGTTGGCCATCGGGCAATTACGCGAAGGCATTTACCTATCGGGCCATGCGAAAGGCTGGGCTGGTCGGATAACCGACACGGGATGAGATTGACGTTTCCGTAAAGTCGCAGCAAAGCGCTGCACATGAGTGAAACGCCAATCGATCCCCAACGTCTTGTCGACGGACTCGTCCGACTGCTGACGGTCGAGCAGAAATCCGATTTCGAGTTTACCGGCCGCCCGCAGAAGGATGGCGTCGGCCGGGTTTTCGGTGGCCAGGTGATCGCGCAGGCGCTTCAGGCGGCCAGCGCAACCGTCACCGATGGCAAGGAAGCGCACTCGCTTCATGCATATTTCCTGCGCGGAGGCGAAGAAGGACCGGAAATCGACCTCAGGGTAGAGGCCGACTTCGACGGACGCAGCTTCGCCAACCGCCGCGTGGTGGCTAGCCAGGGCGGCCGGCCAATCCTGAACCTGACAGCGAGCTTCCAGCAGCCCGAAGACGGTCTGGCCCACGACGAATATGAAATGCCCGATGTCGCAGCGCCGGAAGACCTGAAATCGGATCAGGAAATTCGTCGCAAGATCGTGGAGCATGCAGGCGACCGGATGAACGAGGCGCAAAAGGCGACTGTCACTCGCCCCCGCCCGATCGACATGCGCACGGCAGGCCGACTTCACTGGATGAACAGCGAGCCGAGCGAGCCGGTGGCATACACTTGGTTCCGCACCGTCGCACCGCTGCCCGACGATCCCGCAATCCACCGCGCCATTATCTCCTATGCCAGCGATTTTACGCTTCTCGGGACGAGCGCGCTGCCACACGGCCTCAGCTGGATGCGCGGCGAACTTGTGGGCGCTAGCCTCGACCACGCATTGTGGTTCCACCGCGAAGCACGCGCCGACGAATGGCTGCTCTATGCCACCGACAGTCCGTGGTCGGGTGGCGGACGCGGGTTCAACCGTGGACGCATCTTCAACCGAGATGGCCAGCTTGTCGCCAGCGTCGCGCAGGAAGGCATGATGCGCAAACGGATCAAGAAGGCAGACTGACGCCGCCCGCTTGCTTGTCGCGGCGCTTGGGCTAGTCTCCCTCGCGGAGAGGACAAGCGATGCAGATCACCCGCGAACCGGCGCTCAAATATACGCTGGAACCGTCGAACCATCCCTACCTTTCGGGGGCATGGACCCCCGTGCACGAGGAGGTGACGGTCGATCAGCTTGAGGTGATCGAGGGCGAAGTCCCAACCGACATCGACGGCATCTACCTTCGCAATACGGAAAATCCGGTCCACCAGCCGCTCGGTCGGCACCACCCTTTCGATGGCGATGCGATGGTCCACCAGGTCGATATTCGCGATGGCAAGGTGGCTTACCGCAACCGCTTCATCCGCACGCATTGCTTCATCGAGGAGCAGATCGCAGGGCAGTCGCTATGGGGCGGTCTGATGGACCCGCCGGGAACCGGTAAACGACCCGGCTTCGGCGCGCATGGCGGGCTGAAAGATACCGGCAGCACCGACATCGTGGTTCACGCAGGCGTGGCATACGCGACCTTTTACCAGTGCGGGGAGGCATGGATGCTCGACCCGGTCACGCTGGAAAATCTCGGCAAGGCACCGTGGGGTCCGATCGACGGCATCTCCGCCCATCCCAAAGTGGACGAGGCGACCGGCGAGATGATGTTCTTCAATTATTCGGTCCACGCCCCCTACATGCATTATGGCGTGGTCGATCGTGCGGGCAGGCTCGCCCACTACGTACCGATTCCGCTCCCCGGTCCGCGCCTGCCGCATGACATGGCGATCACTAAAAACTGGTCGATCCTGAACGACATGCCGCTGTTCTGGGATGAAGAGGCCCTGAAACGCGATATTCATGCGGCGCGCCTGCACGAAGGGCTGCCGAGCCGCTTCGCCCTGATCCCGCGACATGGGCAGCCGGAAGACATCCGCTGGTTCGAGGCCGAACCGACCTACGTGCTGCACTGGACCAATGCCTACGAAGCCAGGAATGAAGATGGTGAGGACGAGGTCGTGCTGGAGGGCTATCACCAATCCTGCCCCATGCCCGAACCGCTGCAGGAACATGGCCGCTATGCGCACATGATGGCCTATGTCGACGAGCACAGCTTCCAGTGCCGCCTGCACCGCTGGCGCTTCAACCTTTCGACGAGCGAGACGAGTGAAGAGCGCCTGTCCGACAGGATTGTCGAATTCGGGATGATCAATCCCGATTATGCCATGCGCCGCAACCGCTACACCTGGTCGACCACCAGCAAGCCCGGCTGGTTCCTGTTCAACGGTTATTGCCGCCATGACAGCGAAACAGGCGAGGAACAGCTCTACCAGCTTCCAGAAGGCGTCTATGCGAGCGAAAGCCCGGTGGTCCCCAAACAGGGAGCGACGAAAGAAGATCAGGCATATCTCGTCACCTTCCTGATCGACGAAAACAAGGGCACGAGCGAATTCGCTATCCTCGATGCAGGCGATATCGCCAAAGGCCCGATCTGTCGCCTCGCCCTGCCGCACAAGATTTCCAGTGGCGTGCATTCGACTTGGGTTGCACGGGAAATGCTTGGGTCCTGAAGAGCGAACCCACGCTTCTACAAGTGCGGACAGACCTCGGACGTTGCGGCATGAATTTCCCTTGCTGCGACATTTCATTTCGCAATTGCAAAATAAAACAAGCCAAAGCGCCAGATTTGCGCTATAGCGTCGTCAAATAGGCGACCGCAGTGCAAACCGACTGCGCGCCAGGAGCGCGGTTTTGGACGCGCCCGACGTTATCCCCCTGCCCGTCCGCCTGGTTTCGCGGCCCCACGAGTTCACATGCCTTTTGAAAATCTTGCGCCGGTAATCGGCGATGCCCTCAATGATCGGGGCTATACCACGCTTACTCCGGTGCAGACCGCAGCGATCGCTCCCGAATCGCAAGGCCGCGACCTCATCGTTTCCGCACAGACCGGCAGCGGCAAGACCGTTGCTTTCGGACTTGCCTTGTCGGACCAGATCCTGGCCGAAGTGCGCGGGACCCCACTGGTCGAAGCGCCGCTGGCACTGGTAATCGCGCCGACCCGCGAACTGGCCCTGCAGGTCAGCCGCGAGCTTGGCTGGCTGTACGAAAAGGCCGGGCTGCGCATCGCGACTTGCGTCGGCGGCATGGATCCGAGCAAGGAACGCCGCGCCCTGCGCACCGGACCGGCGATCGTCGTTGGCACGCCCGGGCGCCTGCGCGACCATCTTGAGCGTGGTGCCCTCGACCTTTCGGCACTCGTCGGTGTGGTGCTCGACGAAGCGGACGAGATGCTCGACATGGGTTTCCGCGAAGATCTCGAGGAGATCCTCGACGCGACGCCCGAAACGCGCCGCACGCTGCTGTTCTCGGCAACAATGCCGCGCGCCATCGTGCGCCTTGCCGAACGATACCAGCAGGATGCGCTGCGTCTTTCGCTGGTCGGCGAGGACCGTGGTCATGGCGACATTGCCTACCAGGCCATTTCCGTCGGTCCGTCGGAAATCGAGAACGCGGTCGTGAACCTGCTGCGTTTTCACGAGGCGGAAACCGCCATCTGTTTCTGCGCCACCCGTGAAAGCGTGCGCCGCCTGCACACCACCTTGCAGAACCGCGGCTTTGGCGTCGTCGCCCTGTCGGGTGAACATTCGCAGAGCGAGCGCAATCACGCCCTCCAGGCGCTGCGCGACCACCGCGCCCGCGTCTGCGTCGCTACCGACGTTGCCGCTCGCGGTATTGACCTTCCCTCGCTCAGCCTCGTGATCCACGTCGAAATCCCCCGCGATGCCGAAACCTTGCAGCACCGTTCCGGTCGTACCGGTCGTGCGGGCAAGAAGGGTACAGCCGCGATCATCGTGCCTTATAACCGCCGCCGCCGGGTCGAAGGCATGCTGCGCGGTGCGAATATCTCTGCCGACTGGATCGATGCGCCCACGCCCGAACAGATCGCGGCGAAGGATCGCACCCGCCTGATGGAAAAGCTGACGGAGCCGCGCGAATACGACGATGCAGATCGCGATCTGGCCGCGGACCTTATGAAACGGATGCCGCCGGAAGACATCGCCGCGACGCTCGTCAGCATGCATCGCGAACAGCTTCCCCAACCGGAGGAAATGCTCGCAAACACGCCGGATGGCCGTGAAAAGGCAAAGGCTGATCGCCATCGCCCCGGTTTCGAAGATGTCGTCTGGTTCAAGATGGGTATCGGCAGGCGCCAAAACGCCGAGCCGCGCTGGATTCTGCCGCTTATCTGTCGCCGCGGCCATGTTACCCGCAACGAAATCGGCGCGATCCGCATTGGCCAGCATGAAACGTGGTTCCAGATCCCATCTGCGCAAGCAGCCAAGTTCACCGACGCTCTCGGTCGCACCGCTTCCGCCGACGACGATCAGGATGCGATCGTGATCGAGGCATCGCCCGAGGGCCCGCGCATCGAAGCACGCGAAAACCGCAAGCATGGCGGCAACAAGGTCCATGCGAAACCGTTTCGCAAAGGCGGAGGCGACAAGGCTCGTCCGCCTTTCAAGCGCGACAACAATGACGGACCGAAGCCGGGCAAGAAGTTTGGCGGCAAGCCTCAAGCGAAGGGTAAGTTCAAAGGCAAGGCAGCAGGTCGACCAAAGTCTGGCGGACCGACTCGCTAAGCCCTTCCCGCCGGAGATTCGGACCGCCTGAGGCGCGTCCGTTAGCCCCCGGCGTGGTAGAAATCGTAGATCTTGCGCGCGACTGCGTCGCTGACACCCGGCGCGCGTTGCAGATCCTCGAGAGCGGCTGCGCGCACTTTGCTCGCCGTCCCGAAGTGCAGCAGCAAGGCGCGCTTGCGCGCCGGACCGATACCGGGGATTTCGTCGAGCGGTGATGCGCTGATCGCACGGCTGCGCTTGGCCCGGTGCGCGCCGATGACATAGCGGTGCACTTCGTCGCGCAGGTTCTGCAAATAGAACAGCAAAGGCGAATTGGTAGGCAGGGTCTTCTCGCGCCCGTCGGGGAAATGGAACACCTCGCGGCCATCGCGGCCATGATGCGGCCCCTTGGCGATGGCGATCAGTGGCACGTCCTCGATCCCCATTTCCTCCAGCGTGTCGCGCACAGACGACATCTGTCCCTTACCGCCGTCGATAAGTACGAGGTCCGGCCAGTTGTCGTGATGGGTGCCCCTGTCGGAAGCTGTAACGTCCTCGTCCCGCTCGCCTTCGGCCAGTTTCCGAAACCGGCGGCGCATTACCTCGCGCATCATGCCGAAATCGTCATTGGTCTGCGCTTCGCGGATGTTGAACTTGCGATACTGGTTCTTGATGAAGCCTTCCGGCCCCGCGACCACCATTGCGCCGACAGCCTTCGATCCCTGGATATGGCTGTTGTCGTAAACCTCGATCCTTTGCGGCAGCCCATCGAGTTCGAGAAATTCGGCAAGCTCGCGCTGGATTTTCGCCTTGGTCCCGCTTTCGGCCAGCCGCCGCTCGAGCGCTTCCACGGCGTTTCGCTGGGCTTGTTCCATCAGCTTGCGACGATCACCGCGTTGCGGAACCGAAAGGACGACCTTGCGCCCGGCAAGTTCCGATAGCGCCTGCTCCATCAATTCCGCTTCCGGCAATATTCGATCGACCAGTACCGTGGGCGGAGGCGGCACTTCCTCATAGAACTGGAGGATGACGTCGGAGAGGATCTCCGCCTCTTCGACATCCTTGGTGTGCGTAGGGAAGAACGCCCTGTGCCCCCAGTTCTGGCCACCGCGGATGAAGAAGGACTGGATCCCGACCTGCCCGCCCTTCGACGCCAGCGCGAATACGTCGGCATCGCCCACACCCTGCGCATTGATTGCCTGGCTGCCCTGGATGAAGGTCGCGGCTCTCAGCCGGTCGCGCAGAATGGCGGCAGTCTCGAAATCGAGATCCTCAGCCGCCTTGGCCATCTCGGTTTCGAGGTCTTGTTGCACCTTGCTCGACTTGCCGGCGAGAAAGTCCTTCGCCTGCCCGACAAGTGCCGAATAATCTTCCTTGCTGATCCGGTCGACGCACGGCGCGCTGCAACGCTTGATCTGGTAGAGCAGGCACGGGCGATCACGCCTGCTGAAGAAACTGTCTGTGCACGATCTCAGCAGGAACAGCTTCTGCAACGCGTTGATCGTGGTGTTGACGCTGCCCGCGCTGGCAAACGGGCCATAGTAATTGCCCTTGGCCCGGCGTGCGCCGCGATGTTTCATGATCCGCGGAAAGTCGTGCTCCGCCCGCAGCAGGATGAAGGGGAAGCTCTTGTCGTCGCGCAACAAGACGTTGAACGGCGGGCGGAAGCGCTTGACCAGCTGCGCCTCCAGCAGCAGCGCCTCGGCTTCCGAATTGGTGACGACGATTTCCATCGAGCGGCACTGGCTGACCATGCGCTGCAGGCGATTGGTAAGCTGCTTTACCTGCGTGTAATTCGCGACTCGTGCCTTCAGGCTGCGGGCCTTGCCCACGTAAAGGACTTCGCCCCGTGCATCGAGCATGCGGTAAACGCCGGGGCGTGGCTTCAGCGTCTTTACCGTCTCGCGGATGGCAGTGACGCCGGCCTCGAGATCGGGTTGCGCGCTGGCGACGGTATAGGTCGCCCGCTCCTCGTTGAAGCGTTCGGCTCCTCTTGGATCGTGGGGAGTGCCTGCCGGGGTGCGCGCCATGAAAGGCAGATAGGAGGTAGCACGCGCATACTCAATCACTTGCGCTTCCGCCGGATCCGGATCTTTCCTGAGAAGGACGGTCACGGTCCGACATTGCGTAACACGTGACCGTCCAGCGCATCCGCGCGGGTTTTCCCGGCGACTGTCGCCGCGGAACCCGAGTAGCCCCAACAATGCGAACCGAAGGGCTCAGATATCCGCTCGCCCGCCCGATGCACTCGCGCCAGTGTCCGGTAAAGTCCCCCGACTCCCCGACAAGTGGTTAAGGCAACGCCTAACGGGGGCTGGCGCGTATCACGCCCAACGTCAAAGCGCGCACCGATGCAGAAGTCCGGTCGGTTACTCCCAGCTTCTCAAATATCCGCGAGACATAGACGTCGACTGTCGATGCCGAGATGCCGAGGATCTGCCCAATTACGGCGTTGCTTTTGCCTCGCGCAATCCACTGCATGACCTCGTGTTCGCGCTGCGAAAGGCGCGGGTTTTCAAGGTCAGAAAGGCGGCTGAGCTGGAGGTGACGCTGGAAGGATATCTGGCCCAGTGCACTCACCTTCAACATTGATTCTGGCGTGATGCAGTCGTCGGAGACTGGCAGGCCGACGCCGATGAAGGTTCGCCGCGCACCCGGCCCATAGCAGGGCATCCCGATGCCGTCCCCTATCCCGAACCGCTCCAGTAATTCGAAATATTTCCTTTGCCGGCGCGACAGGCGGAGGATCCGGTCGATCTCGCTCCACCGGAATGCGCTGCCATGGCGCAGGGCTGCGCGCGGCAAGGGATCGACCAATGCCAGCCGCCCGGGGTAATGCCGCTCCCAGACCTTGGGGAATCCCAGGTTGAGCAGTCGTCGCCCAATCCGGGCATCGGCAGCGACCGGGTTCAGGAAATATGCGGCCCTGAAGCCGAGAGTCCCGATGACCTCAAGGAAGGCGGAGCGTATCTCCGCATCGCTTTTCGCCTCGGAAATTTTCAATGCTTCTGCCCAGAAGCGATCATTCACCGACGTCATGGAAGCCAGCGTCCTGCACCAAATTTCCGCGAGAGTGCGGAAAAACCCAGAAAAATCCGAGCGGTGCACCTGCGAAGTGAGTCGAGGCCAGCGCGCTGGTAGAACCGCAATTTATTATCGCCCTCGAACTGCAACAAGCGAAATCAGCGTGTCGGTCTCTTTATAACGCGCAAGGTCCGGCATCCGGCCCTTGCGCTGTCAGGTCTTGCAGGCAATGGGCAGTCCGTGAACGACAATTTCGATACGATAATACTTGGCGCAGGAGCTGCCGGATTGATGTGTGCCGCGCGTGCTGGCCAGAAAGGCGCGCGTGCACTCGTGCTCGAGAAGAGCGAGAAACCGGGCAAGAAAATCCTGATATCGGGCGGTGGCCGGTGCAATTTCACCAATATCGGTGCCGGACCCAACAACTATCTCAGTTCAAATCCGCATTTCGCCAAGAGCGCCCTCGCCCGCTACACCCCGCGCGATTTCCTCGATCTCGTCGAAAGCCACGGGATTGCCTGGCACGAAAAAACGCTGGGCCAGCTATTCTGCGACGGATCGGCGAAGCAGATCGTAGAGATGCTGCTGTCCGAATGCGCACGCTCGAATGAATTCGGCGGTGACGTCGAAATCCGTTGCGGCGAAGAAATCGCATCGGTCGTGCATTCAAATGGCACTTATACCGTCACAACGCAGAACGGCGCCTATTCCGCACCGGCATTGGTCATCGCAACGGGCGGGCCATCGATCCCCAAAATGGGTGCGACAGGTTTTGCCTATGAGCTTGCGCGCCAGTTCGGGATGAAAGTCGTCGAACCGCGCCCTGCCCTCGTCCCGCTGACACTCGGCGGAGAAGAGGTGCTGTTCCGCGAAATCTCCGGCGTTTCCGCCCCTGTCGTTGCGACCGCCAACAAGTCGAGCTTCGCAGAAGCCGCCCTCTTCACCCACAAGGGCCTGTCAGGACCGGCTATCCTCCAGGTCAGCTCCTACTGGCGGCCGGGCGATCCGATTACGATCGATTTCATGCCCGACAGGACCGAGGGATGGCTGGTCGAAGCCAAGCAGGCGAATCCGCGCGCAACCCTGAAATCCGTCCTTCGGGAGGCGTTGCCGGACAGGCTGGCCGAAATACTCGTCGATAAAATCGGCCTGCAGGGCGAACTCGGCAATCTCTCCGACAAGGCGCTTCGATCGGCGGAGACAAGGCTGTCGCGCTGGACCTTCACCCCGAACGGCAGCGAGGGATTTGCAAAGGCAGAGGTGACGGTTGGCGGGATCTCCACCGCCGAGCTCAGCTCCAAGACGATGGAATCGCGGAAGAATCCCGGCCTATATGCGATCGGAGAAGCCGTCGACGTCACCGGCTGGCTAGGAGGTTACAACTTCCAGTGGGCCTGGGCGAGTGGCGTCGCAGCGGGCGAGGCCATCGGCGCAATGGCGTGCAGCGGCGCAGAGTTACGCTAGGTAACCGGTTGACCTAGGCGGCAAGTTGACCGCCGCTCGTCCTCTGTTAGCTTCTGCAACATGGTATCGGGAAGACCCGGATCTGCACGCATCGGCCTTGAAAATTGCCCATACGTGTTTCGGCAGGAGAGGATATTGCGCTCGCCGCGCCCCATGCGGACAGCGCGAAAGGATTTCGATGCGCCAGTTACAGGGCATGGATGCCAGTTTCGTTGCGATGGAAACGCGCAACTCGCCGATGCACATCGGCTCAATCCTCATTTACAACCCTGAAACCGCGCCCGGCGGCTTCGTCCGGTTCAAGGACATCCTGAGCTTCTTCGAAAGCCGCCTGCAATTGAGCCGGACAGTCCGCCAGCGGATGGTGCGTGTGCCGTTCGATCTCGATTATCCTTACTGGATCGAGGATCCCGACTTCGATCTCGAATACCACGTCCGGCACGTCGCCCTGCCCAAGCCCGGCGACTGGCGGCAGTTGTGCATCCAGGCGGCGCGCATTTTCGCCCGACCGCTCGATCTCGACCGACCGCCGTGGGAATTCACCGTCGTGGAAGGGCTCGACAATATTCCCGGCGTTTCCAAGGGCAGCTATGCGATGGTGACCAAGGTCCACCACGCCGCAATCGACGGGATGAGCGGGATCGACCTGATGGAAGCGATGCACACGCTTCGGCCCGATGCCCCGCCGCCCGATACCGAGGACAAGTGGCAGCCGGAGAAGATTCCCAATCCTGCCGAACTGCTGGGCAAGAGCTACCTTCACGCGGTCACCAATCCGCTCAAGCAGCTGGAAGTTGCGGCCAAGGCTGCACCGGGCCTCGCGAAGACGATCAAGGGCCTGATCTCCAAGGAGTTCAACCTCAGCGGCGAAATGGTCGCGCCGAAGACCCGCTTCAACCGCGTGCTCTCGCCGCACCGCGTCGTCGAGGGACGCAGCTTCAAGCTCGACGATATCAAGACGATCCGCGCGCTTTCGCCCGGAAGCAAGGTCAATGACGTTTTCCTGACCATCATTGGCGGGGCGATGCGCAAATACCTGCTGTCGAAAGACGACCTTCCCGCCAAGACGCTGACCGCAATGGCCCCGATCTCGGTTCGCTCGAAGAACGAGAAGAACGACATGGGCAACCAGGTGGCGGCGATGATCGCACCGCTCGGAACGCATCTGGAGGATCCGACCGAGCGTTTCGCATTCGTCCACTCGCGCACGACCAATTCGAAGGCCTTGAGCGAGGCAATCGGCGCCCGGAACATGACCGAAATGAGCAAGGTCAGCCCTGCGCTCTACATGGCTCTCGGTGCGCAGTTCTACACGCGCCTCGGTCTCGCCAATCGCGGGGTCGGCCCGATTTTCTCGACCGTGGTCACCAATGTGCCTGGCCCGCCGGTCCCCATCTATTCGACCGGCGCGCGGCTCGAAAGCATGATGGGACTGCTTTGCCTCAACGACGGACTTGGCCTTGGCCACGTGGTCCAGAGCTATTGCGACGAGGCCACAATCGCGTTCACCGCCTGCCGTGAGGCAATGCCGGACCCGGAATTCTACGTCGAATGCATAGAGGAAAGCTTCGGCGAGCTGCTTGCCGCGGCCAAGGCGCTGGAAAGCTGCAAGAACGCGGACGCTCCGCAAGAAAAGGCCAAGGCACCGGCAGCGAAGAAACCGGCAGCGAAGCCGGCGGCCAAGAAAGCCGCTGCGACAAAGCCCGTTCCGCGGCCCAAGACCCAACCGAAGCCCCAACCCAAGCCAAAACCGAAGGCGAAATCCGCTGCCAAGGCGGACACAAAGCCAGCCAAGGCCGTTAAGCCCAAATCCGCAACCAAACCTGCCGCAAAGAGCGCAAAGCCGGCGGCACGGAAAACCACCAGAAAATCGTAAGGGAAGCACCAGTGGCGAGCATCGCGATGACACACGAAGAATTCGAACTCGAGAGCAGTCTCAGTCCGTCGCCCCCAAGCCCGCTCTGGACGATGTGCGAGGGCCGCGCATTCTTCGAACTCGGCGCGTTCTATTTGACGCGCCCCTTCCTTAGTCAGTTACCGAAGGGCGACGGGCATTCGGTCATGGTCCTGCCGGGCTTCATGGCATCGAACAGCTCGACGGCTCCGATGCGCCGCCTGCTGAAGGACCTGAATTACGATGCCCATGGCTGGAACAGCGGTCGTAACCTCAAGGTCGATCATGCGCTGCTGCATCGCCTCGAAACGCAACTCGCCAAGCTGAACGACGATAGCGGCGAAAAGGTCTCGCTCGTCGGCTGGAGCCTCGGCGGTGTCCTCGCCCGCGAGCTGGCCAAACTCCACTCGGACCGCGTGCGCTTCGTCATTTCGCTCGGCAGTCCGATTTCGGACGACCGCGCGCATACCAATGCTGCCAAACTGTTCGAGTTCTTCAACGGCAAGGAACCGGAAGTCATGGTTGGTGGCCGGTTCGAAGGATTGAACATCGCGCCCCCGGTACCCACGACCTCGATCCTGACCAAGACCGACGGAGTCGTCCACTGGCGCGGGTCGGTCCAACACCCGAGCAAGTCGCCGACCGAAAATATCGAGGTTTACGCCAGCCATTGCGGCCTCGGCGTCAATCCTTCGGTCATGGTCGCGGTTGCCGACAGGCTTGCCCAGTCGGAAGACGATTGGGCGCCTTTCGATCCGTCACCCGCACAGCAATGGATGTTCCCGAAAACGGGGTTCGGCGCCTGACCGCACCCCGTCAGAACATCTTGCGGATGTCGATACCCAGATAACGTCCGGTCGGGTCGATCAGGAACGGCTGGTAGCTGATCGGAACCGCGCCGGTTTCATCCGTCACCTTTCTCCGGCCGTCGAAGATGTTGTCGGCCCGGAACGACAGACGCAGGTTCTTCAGAAAACCTTCTTCCTTGTCGAAAACCTGCCCGAGGTCCGCAAATACGCGCAGGTCCAACGTCGCAAGATCGCTGAAGAACAGGTCGCTGCTACCCGGCAGTCCGGTGCCGTCGATTCGCGCCTTGCCGGTATAGCGGCCCGACAGGCGCATACCCTTGCCCTGGCGGAAGATGCCGACCTCGAGACTTGTCGAATGGCGTGCCTGGCCGGTCTCGCCGGTGGCATCGCCATCCAGCAGGTCCAGTTCGGGCAAGCCTTCCGCAATCAGCACGGTGTTTTCCAGCTCGAGAGTGTGGGACAGGTTCACGAAGTAACGACCGCGGCCGTCATCGCCGCGACCGAACATGGCTCCGCGACCGCCGCCGCGTCCGCCACTCGGTGCGCCGCCACCCGATGGAGCGGACGCCGCAGTCGTGCCGCCAGGTGCGCCCCGCCCCATGGCCGAGGGATCGAAACTGCAAAGCCTTTCGCGAAGCTGGGCCACGCGTGCGGGGTCGATCTTGCCGTCTTCACCGCGCAGGCGGGACACCATCTGCGAAGCGCGTTCGGCATCGAAGCCGGGAAAATCGACGGACAGATCGTCACCGCGATCGACCGCCTCAGCGAGGCGCATCAGCATGTCGGCACCGTCATCGGCGCAAACACGTTCGCGGAAACGCATGAAAGCTGCACGTTGCTCTTCGCTCGGCATGCCGCCTGCACCGAAACCCGGACCACGCCGCTGGCCCGCCTCGGGCGCGCTTTCCGCTGCAGCAGGTGCCGGACGCGATGGCGCTTCGCTCTCTGCCGCCTTTGCCTTGCCAAAGCTGCCGCGGGTGGTCAGGCCGAAAACCAGTCGCTCCGCCTTGCCGCGGGCAAAGGTTACCGGTCGGCGGTCGATCTGGACAAGCTGGCCCGTGTTATCGCGGGTTACGCGATCCGGAAAAGCCTGCTCGATGGCGGCGGTCAGCACCGGGAAGCTGCTGCTAACATTGCGTGACCGGTTACGGATATAATCGACTGAAAGCGATGTGCTTTCCCAGAAGGGAAGCTCCCAGGTCGCGTTGAACTTCCAGTCGCGCTGGCTTTCTTCGACCAGGTCGGGATTACCGCCCGAGATTACTGTCGCGAGCACGGTTTCACCGTTGACGAAGTCATACACCGGCACGTTCAGCGTCTCGACGACAGGGTTGCCGAGCTGCGAAATGCTGGGCGCGGAATCGGCCGCGATGTAGGTGCCCGACAGGGTTAGGCCGTCGGTCAGGCTCCAGGTCAGGCCAGCGCTCCAGTCATAGAGCATCCCGAAGTCGGAAAGGTCCTCGAACCCGGCGCCGAAATTTGCACTCAGATCACCGATTGCGCCCCAGGCGGCGCCCGCTTCGGCAATCGGCACAACGACGTTCACGCCGGAATTCAATCGCCTGCGCGTAACGGAGGAATCACTCAGCGTCCTCGTGTCGGAGCTGTCGATGCGCTTCCAGTCGAAGCCTGCATCGAAGGTTGCCGAAAGTTCGCCTGCAGGCAGGTCGGCAAGGCTGCCGCGAAGCGTAGCCTTGTTGACGGACGTATAGATCTTGCTGCCCGAAACATCGTAGCCGTTATAGGCATCCACGGGCAGAGCGCCGTCGAGCGCCAGGTCACCTGCGAGCGCAGCGTCCTGCAGCGCGGTAACATCGGCGCGGCGGTCGATTTCGGTCTTGGAGTCGGTGTAAACCGCGTCGCTCGTGACGGTCATCTGGAAGTCGCCGAGCGGCTTTGACCAGCTGGCTGCTGCGGAGAAGGAATCGCTGCTGGAGCGGCGTTCCAACGGGTCATTTGCGCCGAAGGTGCGGAATGCCTGTGCGTTGTTCGGATCGGTAAGGATCACCGAATTGAGGCCAGACAGGCTCGTGCTGTCCGAATGCTCGTACGTCGCATTGAGGCTGAGCGAAGATCCGCTGTCCATCAGCGCCTTGGCCCAGTTGCCCGTCAGTTCGAATTCAAAACTGCGTGGGACGAGCGTGCGGTAGTCGGCCGGATCGGGGTCGCCGGCGATGTCGGATTGCGTGCCTTCCGCCTGGAGAACGTCGCGCTCACCTTCGGTCAGCGCCGTTACCTCATTGGCGGAAATATTGACGTTGAACCGGCCGCCATCCTTGATCCGCAGCAGGGTCGCTTCCTGCTCGAAGGCATTGTAGCCACCGCGATCGGGTCCTTCGAATTCGAGTTCGATTTCGTTGCTGGCGAAGTTTTCCTTCAGGATCATGTTCACGACCCGGCGGTCAGGCGGATAGCCGAACTTCTGCGCCACTTCCTCCGGCATCACTTCGACCTTGGCGATCGCCTCGGGCGGGAAAGAACGCATTTCGCGGAAACTGCCGATGCGGATGCCGTTGAGCAGCAGGACAGGCGGCGCACCACCACCCCGCCCGCGGGACGAACCCGTCTGCGGGGAAATCGCTTCGAGAAGTTCCTGGATCGAGGTCGCACCAACGGCTGCGATATCTTCCTCGTTCAGTTCGAGGACGGGTGCCTGTTCGACCTGCAGCTGACCGCGCAGGCGTTCGCCAGTGACGACGATTGCGTTCGACGGAAGCGTATCGTCATCGACTGAGGAATCATCCGCAGTAGTCTGTGCGTACAGAGCAGGAGAGGAAAGAGACGCGAGCGCAGTACCCAGCGCTAATCGGGTTTGCCATTTCATGACCAGTGAAATCCTAGAAAGCCGTTCCTCGCACAAGCCTCTGAAAGGTATCGGATTGCATCAGGATGCGACGAACCGACACATCGACGAGGCCGCCGATCGTTTGTGCCCTAACGCACAAGACTTTCCTTTTATCCTCTCTGCCGCTATGGGCGCGCGACACAGTTCGACGAACAACATCAAACAAGGACCTACATGGCTAAAGAAGAACTCCTCGAAATGCGCGGCAAGGTGGTGGAATTGCTGCCGAACGCGATGTTCCGGGTTGAGCTCGAAAACGGCCACGAGGTGCTTGGGCACACCGCGGGCAAGATGCGCAAGAACCGCATTCGCGTACTCGTCGGTGACGAAGTTCTGTGCGAACTGACCCCGTACGACCTGACCAAGGCTCGTATCACCTATCGCTTCATGCCCGGCCGCGGCGGCCCCGGCCCGCAATAAGCGGCGGCGGGCTTGTCCGCGCCTTCCCTGATCCTCGCTTCGGCCAGCCCACGGCGGCGGGAGCTACTTGCGCGCCTGTCGGTCGAGCCGGCAGCGATCGCACCTGCCGATATCGACGAAACCCCTGCCAAGGGCGAACTGCCCCGCGACTATGCGAAACGCATGGCCCGCGAGAAGGCGCAGGCTGCCGCATCATCTGACGGTCACGTGCTGGCAGGGGATACGGTTGTCGCAGTCGGGCGGCGCATCCTTCCCAAGGCAGAGGACGAGGCAACTGCACGCCGCTGCCTGGAACTGTTGTCTGGCAGACGCCACCGTGTCCTGTCGGCGATCGCCCTTCTGTCACCCGATGGCACCCTGAGGGAACGCCTGAGCGAGACTGTCGTCGTGTTCAAACGCCTCTCGGATGATGAAATCTCGACCTATCTCGAAGGCGGGGAATGGCACGGCAAGGCAGGCGGTTATGCCATCCAGGGCGCAGCAGAGGGCCTGATCCGGCGGATCGACGGCAGCCACTCGGGCGTCGTCGGACTGCCGCTTTATGAAACACGATCATTGCTGAAAGCAGCAGGATTTCCCGTTGGCTGAGTGGATCGTCGAACAGGGGATCGGAGAGGAACGCGCTTTCCGGCTGAGTTACGACGGTATCGAAGAATTGCGCTTGCGCTGGACCGATGCCGGGCTTCAGGCAGGCGAAATCGACGATGCGATCTTGCTCGAACAACCGGCTCAAGGTGGCCGTGCCAGAGTGCGCTTCCCCTCGGGGCAGGAGGCTTTGGGCCGCAACATTCCGCGCTCGGCCAGTGTGGGTTCACCTGTAAGGATGGAAGTCACGCGGGAGCCCGTGGCAGAGCGCGGACGGCTGAAGCTGGCACAGGCCCGTCATTCGACTTCCGATCTTGCAGGCGCTCCTTCCCTCGCCGATCAGCTTGTCCGCGAAGGGCACGAGGTCGAACTCGCCACGATACCCTGGGCTCAAGCCGATTGGGACGCGCTTTGGCTCGATGCAGCGAGCCGCGAGGTCGATTTCGAAGGCGGCAAGCTGCTGCTGGCAGAAACACCGGCAATGACGCTGATCGACGTGGACACCACCAATTCCGACCCATCGGCCGCAACCCGCGCGATTGCCCGCACCTTGCGCCGGTTCGATCTCGGCGGAAATATCGGGATCGACTATCCAACCCTGTCGGCAAAGGCGGATCGCAAGCTGGTTGATGAGCAACTTGGCATGTTCCTCGAAGACTGGCCGCATGAACGCACGGCGATGAACGGCTTCGGGTTTGTCCAGATCATCCGCCGGCTGCAGCGCCCGTCGCTGCTCCATCGCATTGCCCGCAATCGCAAGGAGGCAGCAGCCCGCCTGCTGCTTCGCCGTGCCGAGTTGCTGGAGGGGGCCGGCATGATCGCGCTTTATGCCCAGGCGCCCGTTCTCGATTACCTCAGCAAAGACTGGCTCAACCAGTTGCGGCGGCGGACGGGCCGACAGATCGCGCTGCGTCCCGATGCGGGGATTGCCTTCGATGCTCCCCATGCC
Source organism: Altererythrobacter epoxidivorans (assembly GCF_001281485.1). Taxonomy (NCBI): domain Bacteria; kingdom Pseudomonadati; phylum Pseudomonadota; class Alphaproteobacteria; order Sphingomonadales; family Erythrobacteraceae; genus Altererythrobacter; species Altererythrobacter epoxidivorans. Next base: position 501,929 of record NZ_CP012669.1, on the reverse strand, counting down.
CAGATGGTGCCGCATGAGTAAGAACTGCCCGATCTGCAAGAAACCTCGCGCCGAGGAATTCACACCATTCTGTTCCAGCCGATGCCGCGACCGCGACCTCGCACAGTGGTTCGGCGACGGATATGCAGTCCCCGGACGCCCCGCCAGCCCAGATGAAATCGCGGGCGAGATCGTCCGGGAAGACCGCGACTAAACCAGAGGGCAATTTCGGCCAATTGGCCCTTGCCAAAGGGCGCGGGCTTCGCCATAGGCCCGCACTCCAATGCACGCCGATCCTTGTGAAGGGTCGCTTGATGCTGGAATGCCTCGGTAGCTCAGTTGGTAGAGCATGCGACTGAAAATCGCAGTGTCGGTGGTTCGAATCCGCCCCGAGGCACCACTTCCCCCAGGAATGTCCATTCGCCAGCCAGGCTGAACCTTTGCGCGACCGCGCCGCGAAGTGAATGGCGCTCGGTATTGCCAGACGAACCCGTTAGCCCTTCAATCGGGCAGGTTCAGGTAACGGCCTGCCTGATCGTATCGATGACGCTGGCATCCTCGATCGTCTGCGGCACGGTGACCTCCTTCCCGTTGATGATGTCGCGGAGGAGATTGCGCAGGATTTTGCCCGATCGCGTCTTGGGAAGGCCATCGACGAAGTAGATGCTGCGCGGGCTGGCGATCGGTCCGATATCGCCCCTAACCGATGCCACGAGCTCGCCATGAACCTTCTCAAGATCCTCGCAGCCGGGGCGCGTGACCACGAAGCCGACCGGCATTTCGCCTTTCAGATCGTCCGCTGCACCGACCACGGCGCATTCGACGACCTGCGGGTGGTTCGCGACGACCTCTTCCATCTGGCCGGTCGACAGGCGGTGACCTGCAACATTGATGATGTCGTCGGTCCGGCCCATGATGTGGATGAAGCCATCGGCGTCGATCATCCCAGCATCGCCGGTGGTGTAATTTCCGGGAAAATCGACGAAGCCTGCGGCGAACCGTTCGGGATTGTTCCAGAGTGACCGGAACGCTCCGGGTGGCAAAGGCTGTTCGATCAGCAGGTTGCCGACGGTGCCCGCACCCACTGGATTTCCGGCATCGTCGAGCACGCGGAACCTGTACCCCGGGACTGCGTGCCCCGCACTTCCTGCACGGATTTCGCTCTCGCCAAGCCCCAGGCAAGTCGCGATCGCCGGCCAACCGAGTTCGGTCTGCCACCAGTGGTCGATCACCGGTTTGCCCAGTTTGTTGGCTATCCAGAGCAGCGTATCGGGATCGGCCCGCTCGCCGGCGAGGAACAATGCACTCAGCGATGAAAGCGACGCACCATCGATGAATGTTCCGTCGGGATCCGACCGGCGAATGGCCCGAATGGCGGTGGGTGCGGTGAAGAGGACCTTCACCTGATGCTTGTCCACCAAGTTCCAGAAAATACCTGCATCGGGCGTGCCGACCGGTTTTCCTTCGAACAGGATGGTCGCGCATCCTTTCAGCAGCGGACCGTAAACGATGTAGCTGTGGCCGACGACCCAGCCGATATCCGAGGCGGCCCAATACGTATCGCCTGCCTCGACGCCGTAGATATTGCGCATCGACCAGTGGAGCACAGTTGCATGGCCGCCATTGTCGCGCACGACGCCCTTGGGCGTACCGGTCGTGCCGGACGTGTAGAGTATGTAGAGCGGATCGGACGAGGCGACGTCGACGCACCCGGCCGGTTCGGCGGCCGCAACGGCTTCGGCCCAATCGCGGTCCCGCCCGGGGACGAGATCGGCCAGCAATTCCTCGCGCTGGAAAATGATGGTGCCCGGCGGCTTGTGGCTCGCCAGGTCGAGCGCCTTGTCGAGCAAGGGCTTGTAAGCAATCGTTCGCCCCGGTTCGAAGCCGCATGATGCGCTGAGAACAAGTGCGGGCGTGCAATCTTCGATGCGCTTGGCAAGTTCGGGCGCTGCGAACCCGCCGAAAACGACCGAATGCACCGCGCCAATACGGGCGCAGGCAAGCATGGCGAACACCGCCTCCGGGATCATCGGCATGTAGATGATCACCCGGTCGCCCTTTCCCACACCGGCGGAGGCGATCATCCCTGCAGTGCGGGCGACATGGTCCTGCAATTCAGCAAAGGAATAGGACTGCGCGCGGCCCGTGAACGGGCTTTCGTAAATCAGGGCTTCGGCATCGCCGCGACCGGCTTCTACGTGGCGGTCCACGGCATTGTAACAGGTGTTCAGGACGCCATCGGGAAACCAGACGTCGCCTGCCTCGTCATGGGCGGTCTCGGGAAATGTGCTCCAGTGGAGCCCACGTGCCGCTTCGAGCCAGAATTTTCCGGGATCCCTTGCCGCGGTTGCTGCGACTTCGGTGAATGACATCGGAATTTTCTCCCTGTTCCTGACGACAGTTCAGGTGGCCACGAAGGACCGCCCGAACCTTTCGAGACCCTCTCCCTTAAGGGGGTCAGAAGCTGTACTTGGCGCCCAGTTGGACCTGCTGCAGGCTACCATCCTGCCCGGCTTCATTGGTACGCTCTGCATACATGTATTCCAGACCGATATCGAGTTTGGGCACCGGCGAATAGATCAGGTTAGCAAGTACGTTCCAGACCTCGTCGGTCGGGCTGCCACCGGTCAGCGCAACCGGATTGTCGGCCTTGAAATAGCTGCCGGCCAGGGTCGAACGGGCCTTGGGGCTCCACACATGGCGGAAGGCGGCAAAGCCCGAATAGGTGGCGATGGGATCGAGGTTGCCATCCGCATCGATGGCCGCATCGTTGACGATGTTGGCGCCCATGTAGCGGCCAAGACCCTCACCCACGGTACCCATGACGCGGAAGTCGTCGCCGCCGCTGCCGATCGGGAACTTGCCCGAAACGCTGAGGCCGTAGCCCAGTGCGCTGTCACCGCCGCTAGCCAGGATCGCGTCCGAAGCGGTCAACTGGCGAACAATGCCTGCAATTGTGAAGCCCTTGCCATCGTAGCGGGCGGTGATGTCAGGCAATTTGTCGTCGGTCGGCAGGATGCGGCCACCGGTGGAATTTGTCAGTGTCGTTTCCGGGTTCTCGACCGAAACGGAAAAGCCGCTGTTCGATTTGTACCGGATCAGGGGCTGCCGAACGAACACCGTTCCCGGCATAGTCCCGACGAAATCGACCGAATCCGGCAATGCGCCGACGTTCTGGAAGTTCGACCACGCCTGGCCGAAGGTCCATCCGTCATAGGTGATGAAGGCCTGGCGCATGCGCGGGCTGTAGCTGTTCGAAACGCGCTGGTCCCCGCCGGACGTGACCATGAAATCCATTTCGAGGTGCGTGCCCACCGACTTGTCGCCGACCGGTGTGCTGGTCTTTACGATCAGACGGCTCTGGCGGCCGTGGAAATGCGTGTCCCAACCGGAAGACGATCCTCCGACGGGGATCAGGCTGGGGATCAGGAAGTCCAGCCCTGCCGAACCGCTCGGCAATTCGCCGCCGCTCGTGCGTAGCGATTTTGCGTCCAGCTTGACGTAACCGCCCAGGCTGACGTTGGTATTGCCGACACGGAAACCGTTTCCGGCATCCTTTTCGACCTTGGCAACACGTTCCTGCGTTTCGGCCTGCTGCTGGGCGAGCTCTGCATTCTGAGCGCGGGTTTCTGCCACGGCAGCGCTCAACTGGCTTACCGTTTCACTCTGGGCTGCGTTCGCCTGCTGACCGGCCATCTGCTGTTGCAGCGACATGATCATCGCCTCGAGCCGGTCGAGCCGTTGATCGACCGTTTCCCTGTCCGATGCATGCGCCGCTGCCGGCACCATCATGGTCGCAGCCAGCAAGCCCGCGGTCAGGCGCATGCGCCGCTGTCCGGATGAAATCCTTGCCACTGAATGTCCCTCCCATAACATTTTCGTTGAGAGGAAAATCGCAGCATCGCGCGGGCTTATCTATGAGCGGATGGTCTATACTACTAAGGTCGTAGCGCATTCGATCAGTTGGTAGGATAATCACCAACACGAAAAACAAGCATCCGTAACCGATCAAGCGGAGAGGAAAACCCATGACCGACCAAGCCGTGCAACAAGAATGGGTCCGCATGCCCGCAGCCGCCGCCGACGGCGCCGCTTGCAATGCCTCGCAATACGAAGCGATGTACGCTCGTAGCATCGAGGACGCAGATGGCTTCTGGGCCGAACAGGCTGCGCGACTCGACTGGTTCGAAAAACCGACGAAGGTCGCCGACTGGTCATTCGATCCGGTCGACATCAAGTGGTTCGAGGATGGCAAGCTCAATATCTGCCACAACGCAGTCGACCGCCATGTCGATGCGGGGAATGGTAACCGCGTCGCACTGATTTTCGAGCCCGACGATCCCGAAGGCGAAGTCCGCCACATCACTTATGCCGAGTTGCAGGGCGAAGTCGTGCGCATGGCCAACTCGCTGAAGAAGCTCGGTGTGGCAAAGGGTGACCGCGTGACGATCTACATGCCGATGGTGCCCGAAGGCGCCTTCGCCATGCTCGCCTGCGCCCGTATCGGCGCAATCCACTCGGTGATCTTCGGCGGGTTTTCGCCCGACGCCATCGCCGGCCGCGTCGAGGACTGCGAAAGCGACTGGATCGTGACCGCGGACCAGGGCCTGCGCGGGTCGAAAAAAGTCCCGCTCAAGGCCAATGTCGATGCCGCTCTGGAGAAAGTCCCGGCCAAGGGTGTCCTTGTCGTCAGCCACACGGGTGCCGACGTGGCGATGACGGAAGGTCGCGACCACTGGTACCACGAATATTCGGCCGACGTTGCCGACGAATGCCCGTGCGAGCCGATGAATGCGGAAGATCCGCTGTTCATCCTCTACACCTCGGGATCGACCGGGAGCCCCAAGGGCGTCGTCCACACGACCGGCGGCTACTCGGTCTGGACCGAAACCACCTTCCGCTATGTGTTCGACTATCGGCCTGGCGAAATCTACTGGTGCACGGCCGATATTGGCTGGGTCACGGGGCACAGCTACATCGTTTACGGGCCGCTCCAGAACGGGGCCACCGCGCTCATGTTCGAAGGTGTTCCGAATTATCCCGACCACGACCGTTTCTGGGCGGTGTGCGAGAAGCACAAGGTCAATATCTTCTACACCGCGCCAACTGCCATTCGCGCCCTCATGCGCGAAGGCGAAGGCCATGTCGCAAAGCACGATCTTTCATCGCTGAGGGTCATGGGTTCGGTGGGTGAGCCGATCAATCCCGAGGCATGGCGCTGGTACCACGAAACCGTAGGCGGCGGGACCGTTCCAATTGTCGACACATGGTGGCAGACCGAAACCGGCGGGATCATGATCACCACCCTGCCCGGCGCACACGACATGAAGCCCGGCAGTGCCGGCAAGCCCTTCTTCGGCGTCTGCCCGCAACTTGTCGACAACGACGGGGCAGTCCTGGAAGGCGCAACCGAAGGCAATCTGTGCATCACGCGCAGTTGGCCGGGCCAGGCACGTACCGTTTATGGCGACCACGATCGCTTCATCCAGACCTATTTCAGCACCTACAAGGGCAAGTATTTCACAGGGGACGGATGCCGCCGCGACAAGGACGGATACTACTGGATCACCGGCCGTGTCGACGATGTGATCAACGTGTCCGGACACCGCATGGGCACGGCAGAAGTCGAAAGCGCGCTGGTCCTGCATGCCAAGGTTTCCGAAGCCGCGGTCGTGGGTTACCCGCACGACATCAAGGGCCAGGGCATCTATTGCTATGTCACGCTCAACGCCGGTGAAGAACACTCCGACGAGCTGATGGGTGAATTGCGGCAATGGGTGCGAAAGGAGATAGGCCCGATCGCTACGCCCGATCACCTGCATTTCACCCCTGCGCTCCCCAAGACGCGGAGCGGCAAGATCATGCGCCGCATCCTGCGCAAGATCGCGGAGAATGATTACGGTTCGCTCGGGGACACCTCCACGCTCGCGGATCCCGGCATTGTCGATACGCTGATCGACGGGCGCATGAACCGCTGACGCCGATGGCCCGCAGCATCCTCATCGCAGACGATCATCCGCTGATGCGCGGTGCAATCCGCGCTGCGGTAGAAAAAGTCTGGCCTTCCCACGAAGTCAGGGAAGTCAGCGATGTTGCGTCGGCACGCACCGAGATGGAAGCCGGCAATGTCGAACTGGCGACGCTCGACCTGCATATGCAGGATTCCAACGGGCTTGCCGCCCTGCTCGAACTGCGCAAGCTGTGTCCGGCCGTTCCGATCGTCGTCATTTCGGCGAGCGGGGACAGTCAGACCATTGCCAAGGCCCGCGAACTGGGCGCTTCGGGCTTCATCGCGAAAACGGCTTCACTTTCCGACATGACGCATAGCCTGCGACAGATCAGCGAAGGCGAACTGGTCTTTCCCGAGACTTCGCAAGAGAGCGACGCTGCCGCTTCAAGGCTCGCCAGCCTTACCCCGGCCCAGACCCGGATCTTGCGTTACCTTTCCGAAGGCTTGCTCAACAAGCAAATCGCCTACGAAATGGATATCAGCGAGGCGACCGTCAAAGCACATATCACGGCGATCTTCCGCCGCCTCGGCGTGACCAACAGGACGCAGGCAGTGCTCGTCGCCAAGGAACTCGATATAAACGAGCCGACATCAGGCCTCGATACGTAACAACGACCCGATCAGTGCCCGCAAGATGGCAGGGCTGGCAGGCTTGATCAGGCGATGCGCGCCGATTGTCTGGGCGGCGAGTTTCGTTTCCTCCGTTTCCTCTGCCGTAAGCAGGATGATCGGCGGAAGTGATCCGAATTTTTCTTCCAGGACAGGACACGCATTGTCTCCGGTCAATCCGTCGTCGAGGCGGTAATCGAGGACGATCAGAGACGGAGCGCAATCGGTCGGCGCCTCGTCCGGATGATGTGCCCCCACAGCATCCAGTCCCCATCGCTGGAGCAAGGCAACGATGCCTTCGCAGCTGGCCCTGTCGTTATCGATGCACAGAACGCGCGCGCCAGATGCGGGCATGGCCTGACCTCGCCCTTCCTCGACGCGCGTCTGCACTTCACCCGGCTCCACCACCGGCATGCGGAAGGAAAAAAAGCTGCCGACCCCCGGTTCGGATTCAACCACGACCTGTGTGCCGAGCATGGCGGCAATGCGTTTCACGATAGCAAGACCCAGGCCTAGCCCCTCGCTTTCGTGCTTGCGGTCAAGCTGGGTGAACTCTTCGAATATCCGGCCGAGGTCCTGTTGCGGTATTCCTGGCCCTTGGTCGGCCACGACGATCTGGACCTTTCCGCCGCGCCGCTTCCCACCGATCAGCACCTTGCCGGCATCGGTGTAGCGCACGGCATTGGTGACGAGGTTCTGGAGCACCGAAACGAACAGCCCGCGGTCGGTTTCGATCCATAGCCCGCACGGCTGGACAATCAGCTCGACACCCTTTGCCTCTGCCTGCACTTCGAACTCGTTGCGAATTTCGGCAAAGGCGAGATCCAGCGAGAAACGCGACTTTGCGACGTCGACCTTGCTTCCGTCGAGGCGCGAAATATCCAGCAGAGCGCGCAGCAGCCGGTCGGCGGTCCTGATCGAACGGTCGATCTGACCAAGCAACTGTTGCTCTCTTCCACGTTCTGTGTCGATTTCTTCGCTGAGGGCGCTGGCGAACAGTCTTGCCGCGTTCAGAGGCTGCACCAGGTCGTGGCTGGCGGCGGCGAGGAACCGCGTCTTGGACCTGGTCGCGGCTTCCAGCGCAGCGTTCGATTGGACAAGCTGCTCCGTGCGTTCGTACACCTTTGCCTCTAGCGCCTGTTCGGCGACACGGTCGGCGGTCACATCGGTATAGCTGGTGACATAGCCGCCATTTGGCGCGGGATTGCCGAGCACACGCAGGATGCGGCCATCCGAAAGAACGCGCTCCGTACTGTGACGACTGCCCTGGCGAAGGTACTCGAGCCGCTTCGATACCTCGGCATCGATCGTATCTTCGGGGAACCGCAACGACCGCATGTTGAAACGCAGCAAGTCGGCAATCGGGCGCCCTACTTCGACGAGTTCTTCGGGCAGATCGAACATCTCGACATAGCGGCTGTTCCACGCGACCAGACGCTGTTCGTTATCAACCACCGAGATGCCCTGGTCGATGTTCTCGATCGCGATCTGGAGCAGACCCGCACCGAATTGGAGGCGCTGCGTCGTTTCATCGAACATCGCGACCACATGTTCGAGCGATACGGATTCCCCCTCGAGCGTCGACTGGATCAGCGCCTTGGCCGAAGAACTGCCGATAATCGCGCTGATCATCCGCTCGCAGGCATTGCGCAAAGCGGCGTCGGCACGGTCGGCATCGCGGTAGTTCCGACCCGTCTCGAGCCTCAGGGCGTTGAGCGCCTCTCGCGTTCGTTCTTCGCCAACGAACTGTTCCATCAACAGCCGGAAATCCGCGACTTTTACCTCACGCGAGATGTCACCCGGATCGGGCAAGGCGGCCTGACGGTCAACGAAGGCGACGGCCTGCACCCTGTCGGACAGCGATGTTTCGCTGGTGAGCGAGAACAAGACGAACAGCGCCGTGTTGATGCCGAGGCTGATGATAGTGCCGGAAACCAGCGCATCGTCACCGATCAGGACGGGCAGACTTTCCGGCACGAATACCGGGAAAGCGAGCAGGACCATCCAGGCAACGAAGCCACCGAGCAACCCGGCGATCATGCCGGCCCGGTTCGCTCGCCGCCAGGAAAGGCCCAGCAAAAGACCCGGCGCAAATTGCGCCACGCCAGCAAAGGCGATCTCGCCAAGTCCGGCTAGGCTCAGGCTCTCGCTGGCTGCCCTGACATAGAAATAGGCGAATGCCAGCAGTCCGATAATTGTCAGACGGCGGACCATGATGAGGACCGGCCCCACGTTCTGGCGGTCGACGCTCTGCCGCAGCCTGTCCCTGAAGAACAGCGGCAGGATGAGGTCGTTCGTGATCATCCCGGACAGTGCAATGCTGGTGACGATGATCATGCCGGTCGACGCCGAAAAACCGCCGATGAAGGCAAGCATCGCCAACAGGTCGAAACCGAATGTCTGCGGCAGGCTGAGCACCAGCATGTCGGCCTGGCTTCCCGGCATCAGGAGCGAGCCTGCCACAGCAACGGGCACCACCGCAGCGCAAATGATCACGAGATACAGCGGGAACAGCCAGCGCATCGATCCGCGCAGGCGATCCTCCTGCGCTTCGACCACCAGCATGTGGAACTGGCGCGGCAGGCACAGCACCGCCATTGCCGCGAGGAAGGTAAGGGTCACGAACCGCGCATCTATCTGCGCGAACGAGAACGTATCGCCAGCGCGCTGGAGCGAGGTTTCCAGAGTGGCCTCGCTCAACAGCAGATAGGTCGCAAGCAACGCGACCGACCCGAGTGCCACCAGCTTGACCATTGCTTCGACCGCGATCGCGAGGACCATGCCGCGATTGTGCTGCGTAAGGTCGAGCCTTCCCGTTCCGAACAGGACAGCGAATGCTGCCATCGTCCCTGCCACGGCCATCACGATTTCATCGGCGTGGAGATATCGGGTTATGTCGGGCGAAAGCGCGACGAGCGTCTGGCTGACGGACTTGAGCTGCAGCGCCATGTAGGGAAGCGCGCCGAACAGTGCGATCAGCGTGACAAGTGCGGCCACCCAGGCGCTCTTGCCATAGCGTGCGGAAAGGAAGTCGGCGATCGAAGTGGAATGCTGCGTCTTGCCGATCTCGACGACCCGGCTCACGAAACCGGGAAAGAACAAGAACAGGACGATCGGACCGAGATAGATCGGGAGATACCTGAGCCCTGCACCAAGTGCCGTCCCGACCGCGCCGTAGAAAGTCCAGCTGGTGCAATAGACCGCCAGCGACAGCCCGAAAATTGCCCGGGAGTGCCGCCTTGCCCAATGGGTAATCGCAATGCGATCTCCCATGTGCGCAATCCAGAACAACAGCGCCGCATACGCGGCCGCGACCATGACCGGAATGGACCATGACGACATGCTCGGCCTCTCCCTCTCCCGCCGGGCAACCTAGCCATAAAACGAGGAAGGGGCGACAGTTTCCTGCCGCCCCTTCCCCGAGACCCTCACGAATGGAGGAGAGTTAGTGCGCGTGGGCCTCGCCCGCTCCGCGTGGAACGCGGATCGATTCCACCAGGGCATCGATTTCGGCAGGCGGAGCGGAAGTCATTTTGGATACGACGATCGCCACGATGAAGTTCAGCACCATGCCAACCACGCCGATGCCTTCAGGCGAAATGCCGAACAGCCAGTTTGCCGCCGTGTTCATCGCCGGATCCACCATCAGCTTGAAATAAGCGATGTAGATAAATGTGAAGGCCAGGCCCACGACCATACCTGCGATCGCGCCTTCCTTGTTCATCTTCTTGGAGAAGATCCCCATGAAGATTGCAGGGAACAGCGATGCCGCGGCCAAGCCGAACGCGAACGCAACCACCTGCGCCACCCATCCCGGAGGATAGATGCCGAGATAACCGGCCACCACGATGGCGGCCGTCGCTGCCAGACGCGCAGCAAGCAATTCCCCCTTTTCCGATATGTCCGGCTTAAAGGTCGATTTGAGCAGGTCGTGACTTACCGCCGTCGAAATGACGAGCAGCAGGCCCGCCGCAGTCGACAAGGCTGCCGCAAGGCCGCCTGCCGCAACCAGGGCAATCACCCACCCGGGAAGATTGGCGATCTCCGGATTGGCAAGGACCATGATGTCGCGGTCGACATAGACCTCGTTGGCATTGTCGGTGACCACCTCGTTGGAAACCACCTGCTGGCCGAGCGCACCGGTTTCACCGGTGTATTCGGGCGCACCCACGAAAGCGTCGCCAGCAGCAATCTGCATCACGCCGTCGTCGTTCTTATCGACCCAGGCGATCAGCTTGTTGGTTTCCCAGTTTTTGAACCAGGCGGGCGCTTCTTCGTAAGACGTCTGATTGATGCCGTCGTTGAAGTTCAGGCGGGCAAAGGCGGCAACCGCGGGCGCGGTCGTGTAGAGCAGTGCGATGAAGATCAGCGCCCAGCCGGCCGACTTGCGAGCGTCGGAAGCCTTGGGAACGGTGAAGAACCGTACGATGACGTGCGGCAGGCCGGCAGTACCGATCATCAGAGCTGCGGTGATGCAGAACACGTCGATCATCGATTTGCTGCCGCTCGTGAAGGCGCCGAAGCCCATCATCTGCAAGCTCTCGTCGAGTTTTTCGAGAACGTACATTCCGGACCCGTCGTTCACCATCGAACCGAGGCCGAGCTGCGGCACGGGGTTACCGGTGATCATTAGCGAGATGAAGATCGCAGGGACGAGATAGGCGAAGATCAGCACGCAATATTGCGCGACCTGGGTGTAAGTGATCCCCTTCATCCCGCCGAGAACGGCGTAAACGAACACGATCGCCATGCCGATGATGACGCCCATCGTCACGTCCACCTCGAGGAAACGCGAAAACACGATCCCCACGCCGCGCATCTGCCCGGCGATATAGGTGAAACTGATGAAGATGAGGCAGATCACTGCAACCGTGCGCGCCACGTTCGAATAGTAACGCGTGCCGATGAAGTCGGGCACGGTAAACTGGCCGAACTTGCGCAGGTAAGGCGCAAGCAGGAGCGCGAGCATGACGTACCCGCCGGTCCAGCCCATCAGATAGACCGAGCCGTCATAGCCCATGAATGCGATCAGGCCCGCCATGGAAAGGAACGACGCAGCGCTCATCCAATCGGCAGCCGTTGCCATTCCGTTGACGACAGGATTGACCCCGCCGCCTGCGACATAGAACTCTTTCGTCGAACCGGCGCGCGACCAGATCGCAATGCCGATGTAGAGCGCGAAGCTGATACCGACGAAGATGTAGATCAGAGTTTGTGTTTCCATTTCACCCTCCTCAGTCGTCGAGATCGAATTCGCGTTCGATCTTCTTCATCTTCCACGTGTAGTAGAAGATCAGACCGATGAAGACGTAGATCGAACCCTGCTGGGCAAACCAGAAGCCGAGCGGAAAACCGCCGATCATGAACTGGTCGAGGAATGGCCGGAACAGGATCCCGGCGCCGAAAGACACCACGAACCAGATGGCCATGAGAGTGACGAGCAAGCGTATATTGGCTTTCCAATATGCTCCTGCGGCAGTGTTTTTGGGTTCTTCGTCAGACATGTTGAACCTCCCCCTCCAATGCGATTGTTGATGCCGCAGATGCTCCACGGTCCATCATCCAGACTAGAGAGTGACCGCCGCTTTCACAGCGCGACTTTGGTCTAATGCTTGGCGAGGTTCAGCGACGCAGAAGGTCCATTATTGGCGCTTGCTGGCGACCTGCGCTGGCCAGTTGTGCAAGCAGCAATTCGCCGCACGCCACGGCATCCGTCAGACCGTCGTGTGCTCGATAGGTCGGGAGGCCGTATTGCGATCTCAGCTTGCCGAGGCGCAGGCCGTCATGCGCGCGCTGCTTCTGCACCCAGCGCATTTCCAGCTGCATGGTGCAAATGAAGGGAGCGACCAGCGGCGCGCCATAGAGTTTGCGCGATGCGGCATCGAGGAAGCCGGCCTCGATCTCGGCGAAATGCGCGACGAGAACCCGCCCGGTACAAAGCTTCAATATCTGCGCGAACGCCTCTTCCAGCGGCAAGGCTTTTGCCGCTTCGTCGTCGGTGATGCGATGCACGACAACTGCGTCGGCGTTGAGTCCCCTATCTGGCCTGATGCGAATGCGGCTGGCGCTGTTCGCCCCGATCAGTCCGCCAAAGATCTCGATGCTGCCCGATTCGAGGATGCTGTCGGTTTTTGCGTCCAGCCCGTCCGTTTCGAGATCGATCGCTGTCAGCGGCGCATTGCCGACCGGCTGGCTCAGATCGGGCAAACCGGCGGCATAGAAGTCGGCGAGCGGTCCGGGCGGCGCTGCCTTGGCCGCTTTCTCGAATACGCGAACCAGCTTGGGTCCGGGACCGCCGAGCAAATTGCCCAGCATGTCAGGTCAGGCCGCCTGCGAGGTCGGACCGCAGCTTGTCGAGCTGGCCGCGGATGAGCTTGAAGGCATCGCGCAGGTGTTCGCGGTCGAACCGCGACAGTTCGCCCGGGTCGAGCTTGTTCGATGGCCTCTCGCCGCGGCATATCTGTGCGGCCTGATGGCGGAAGCGAACGTCCCGCACGAATTCGAAGCAGGCGGCAAGGTCGCGTGCAGCCTCCGGATCGAGCGATCCGCTCGCAGCAGCAGCCTCCAGCCGCTCTATCGTACTCGTCGCCTCTATACCGCCAGCTATGGCGTGGGTCCTGGCGAGGTCGATGATCGGAGTGATCGCCTGTGATTTGAGGTCGAGCACCTTCCCCTCGACCGCGTCCTTTTCGAGCAGGAAGTTGCGAAAGAAGCCGAGCGGAACCGCAGTCACGGCAGCTGCCCGGGCAACGAAGGAAAGAAAGATCCTGTTCTTCGCTGCAGCCCGGAACGTCTCCTGCCGCATCTCATCAACCAGCGCCGCTTCGCCCGCCACGGCGCGCATGTCGAAGAAAATTCCGCTTTCGAGGATCGCCTGCGGATCAGGGCTATCGATCCACCCCCTGAACCGATCGATCCATTCCGGCGCGGTACGGCGATATTCGGGGTTCGAAGCCATGATATCGCCGGGACAATAGCGATATCCCGCGCTCTCCAGCCCATCGGCCAAGCGCCGTCCGAGTTCGGCGAAGTAGTCGTCATGCTCCTCGCGAACAAAACCTTCCCCGAACACGAAGCCGTTGTCCTGGTCGGAACCGAGCGACAGTTCGTGACGCGCAAGGGAACCAAAACAAACGAGGGCATAGGGAACGGGCGGCGGCCCGAGTTCCTGCTCGACGAGGTCGAGCAATCGCTTGTGCGACACCTCGCCGATTGCGCTGATGTAACGGGCAACCGGATCGGCATCGACTCCCGCCTCTACCAGGCCGGCGACCGCACGGGGCAAGTGGCTCGTTGCTTCGAACAGTTCCGTCTGGCTGCGCGCCATCTGCACTTCGCGTGCGAGGTGAAAGGTGTTCGAACCCAGCTGCGCAAGAATGTCGGACGAGGATACAATTCCGGACAATCGCCCGGCATTGTCGACCACGGGCAAGTGCCGGATATGATGCGATGTCATTGCCAGCAAGGCATTGAGGACAGTCTGGCTTTCGCCGATCGTAATCGGATCTGGCGTCATGACCCGGTTCACAGGAGTGCCTCCATCGAGGCCCGGAGCAAGAACACGGCGCCGCAAATCCTTGTCCGTCAGGATGCCGACCAGCGCGTCTGCCTGCAGAATGGGTAGGACCGAAACGTCCTTCTCAGCCATCAACCGCGCCGCATCGCCGATGGCTAGATCGGGGCTGCAATGGACGACCTCCCGGCGAGACATGACCGATGCTAACGGAACATGGACACCAAATCCGCTACCGCCCTCCTGCCCACCTTGCGGACCGTCCTCGCGAAGCGAACCCACCGCCCGCCGCAATCGCGCGGCTTCGTCGATGTCGAAGAAATGCCGGAATTGCTCGTTTGCGTCGCGCAGCTTGTGAAACGCATCATCGGGTAGGCGGTAAAGGAGCGTATCCTCGCAGGCGATCGCCTCGTTCTGGGCCGGACCACGACGGATAAGCGAGGGATAACCGAAGCAATCCCTTTCACCCAGCCTCGCATGGAGTTCGGTCCCGCCGAGCCTTAGTTCGACGCTGCCCGACCGGATGATCGAAAGATGCCGATTGTCATCTCCCGCCTGCGTTACGGGTGCCCCGCGCCGAAAATAGGCAATTTCCATCCGGACCGCGACCGAATGGCGCGCAGCATCGTCGAGGAAGGCGAAAGCTGGCACCTCGCGAAGGAAGTCATCGACCTCGTGGATTAGCGCCGGATCTATCGACATCGCTCTACCTTCTACGCACCATCGGGCAGGTCAAGGCAGAGGATAGTCGCATATCGCGCGAATTACAGGCGGCTAGCCACCGCGCCACGCCCGGAATGACGGGTAACCCGGCTGGTCCTTTTCGATCTTCTCTATCGTGGTCGCGATCAGGTGACCGACGAGTTCATCGGAAATCGCAATCTCGCCTGCCGCAATCATCGAGGCGAGCCGGGCATTCCTCGCCGCCAGATCCCCCTCGCTTCCGACAAGCCTGGAAAGGCGCTCGCTTTCAGCGGCATCGGTGCGCGGCCCGTCGACCAGTTCGCGCTGTGCAATGCTGAGCGCATTTGCTGCTACCTTTTGGGGGAAGCCTGCCGCGAGCCCTTCCTGAAGGGCCTTGGACACTTCTTCGATGATGAGCGGCGGCGGCGGGTTATCCTGCATGGCGAAGTTTCTCCCACTGCGGGTGTTCGGGCGCGAGCAATCGCATCAGGTCGAATTCCGTTTCAGAGGCACGCCGCGCGATCACCGCGCTTTCGACGGTACGGTTCCCCTCCATGAATGCCTTTGCAACACCTGCACACATTGTTCCCCAGTTCATGGTCTGGAAGACTTCCCAGGCGTGCAAGTCGGCGGGATCGACCGGGGTTCCGCCTGCCTCCGCATATCCGGCAAGTAAGTCCTCCCTCGACCCGAAACCGCCCACGGGCAGGTCCGGCCGCTGAAACCGCCAGCTGGTGACGCAAAGCCATGACAGGTCGTATGCAGCGGGCCCTATCAGCGCGAGTTCCCAATCAAGCACCGCGCGGATCCCCTCCGGCCCGACCACCAGATTGCCGTTGCGGAAGTCGCCGTGGAGGAGGACGTGATCGCCGCCCGTCTTCAGGTTTTCCTTGAGCCAGCGAAGCGCAAATTCGAACACTGGCCGTTCGCGCCCGGTGTCGCGGTAACGCGCTTCGAGTGCCTCAAGCGCCTGGGCCGCGCTCTCTTCACGCAGTCCCAGCGTTTCGTAACCCTTGGCCCGATGCAACCGGGCGAGAATTTCGCCGCAGCGACGCGCCATGCCTTTACGGGCCTTTTCAAGCTCCGGCAGTTTGAGAACCCTCACGCCGACGGTTTCTCCGTCGACCCGCTCCATCGCGTAACCATCCCCCCCGGCCGACCCTTCCGGCAGTTCGAAAGCGACCATCGGTACGGGAATATCCTGCAGCCTTGCGAGCCGCGCGATCGACGCTTCCTTGGCCACGCTTTCGAGACCCTGCGAACTGAACCGCCTGCCCGGAGGCTGGCGGCGCAGAACCAGGCGCTGTGTCTCGCCATTCTCCAGCACGAGGTCGAACGCCCAGGTTTCCTTGCTCGCACCGCCAGACAGCCGCTTCAGGTTTCCGACCGACTGCGCGGGCATCCCGGCCTCGCATGCGGCTGCAAGGATCGCGTCCCCGAGGATGTCGAGCGACTGGTCGTTCAAGGCCGGCACCTGTGCCGAATATCAAACATGATTTCTCTCCCGTGCCGGACCGGCCCGATGAAGGCTAGCAAGCCTGCCGCCCGGTTCAAGCAGCGGCAGCAAAAAAGTTTCAAAAACGCACTTACCATGCGCCGTCATTCAGTTATGACTATGGGCAAGACGGCCACAAGGCCGCGAATTCATGCAAGGGAGAGTTACACGTGGATTTCACGATTCCCGCCGACCTTCAGGCCTATCTCGACGAGTTGGACGCTTTCATCGCTGCCGAAATAAGGCCGCTCGAACAGCAGGACGACAACATCCGTTTCTTCGATCATCGCCGCGAATGGGCGCGGACCGATTTCGAAAATGGCGGCCTGCCTCGCCACGAATGGGAAGACCTGCTGCGCGAGGCGCGCAAGCGTGCTGACAAGGCCGGGCACTGGCGCTTTTCGGCCCCCAAGAAATACGGCGGCAAGGACGGCAGCAACCTTTGGATGGCGGTGATCCGCGACCATTTCGCCCGAATGGGCCTCGGCCTCCATAACGACCTCCAGAACGAACATTCGATCGTCGGCAACTTCCCCTTCGTCGCCATGTTCGAACATTTCGGCACCGAGGAACAGAAGCAGGAATTCATCCTAGGCGGCTTCGAAGGCACGCGCCGCGTCGCCTTCGGCCTGACCGAACCGCATCACGGTTCCGACGCGACGCATATGGAAACAAAAGCGGTGCGCGAAACCCGTGACGGGGTCGATGGCTGGCGGATCGACGGCGAGAAGATGTGGATCACCGGCATGCATGTGGCGACCCATTGCGCCATGTTCGCCCGCACCAGCGGAGAGGATGGCGATGCCCGCGGCATCACCTGCTTCCTCGTTCCCAACCCCACGCCGGGTCTCGAGATCGAAGAGTGGCTGTGGACCTTCAACATGCCGACCGATCATCCGCGGCTCAGCGTCAACAATGTCTGGGTACCTGACGAAGCAATTCTGGGGCGCGAGGGATACGGCCTCGCACTGGCGCAAAGCTTCGTACACCAGAACCGCATCCGGCAGGCGGCAAGCAGCCTCGGCGCAGCGCAGTTCTGTGTCGATGAAAGCGTCAGATATGCGCGCGAGCGCAAGCCGTTCGGGGAGGAACTGGCCCGCAACCAGGCGATCCAGTTCCCGCTGGTCGAACTCAACACCCAATGCGAAATGCTGCGCCTGCTGATCTACAAGACTGCGTGGGAGATGGACAACATGCCGCACGAGGAGATCGAGAAGACGATCTCCGACAAGGTCAGCATGTGCAACTACTGGGCCAACCGGCTTGTCTGCCAGGCCGCCGACCGCGCGATGCAGGTGCATGGCGGCATAGGATATTCGCGGCACAAACCGTTCGAGCACATCTATCGCCACCACCGGCGCTACCGGATCACCGAGGGTGCGGAGGAAATCCAGATGCGCAAGGTCGCCGCCTATCTCTTCGGCTATCTCGGCCCCAAGAAGGGGATGTATGGCTGAAACCCGCCGCCCCGGGCGGTTCGGTTATGCCGGTGAAAGGTTGGCCGATAGGTAGCCCGCGAGGTGGCTGTAATGCGGCCAAAGGGCAGTAGCACCACGCGACTGGCCAAAACATCGTTCGATCACCGCACCACTGCCGCCTTCTCGAGCCAGGGTCGCGAGTTCCGGCCCATGAGGATCGTCGACGAAGCGGCTGTCCTCCAGGTGCCATAGCCACGCATCGAAACCGGCAGCAATCGCGCTTGCTGGCCGTTCCTGGGCCATCAGCGCGCTTGCCGTATCGAGCCATCGCTGGGGGATCTTCTGGGTTCCGTCCATCGCGATCTGCGACAGTCGGTGACGCAGTGCAGGATCGGCAAAGCGGGTCAGCAATTCGTCCGCGTAGGCGGAAAGGTCTTGCCCGGCCGAGGGAATGATCGTCGCCATTGCCTCTTCACGCATCAGGTGGTCAGCCAGAGCGCGAAGCTGCGGATCGGCAACGGCTTCGTGGACGAATTCATGGCCGGCACGAAGTCCGCAATAGGCCAGCAGCGAATGCGCGCCGTTCAGCATCCGAAGCTTTGCGGTTTCATAAGGCGCGACATCGTCGACGATCTGCGCCCCATGATCTTCCCAAGTCGGTCGGGGGCCCGCAAAATTGTCCTCGATCACCCACTGGCTGAATCGCTCGGTGAAGACCGCCCCTGCATCTTCCATGCCGAGTACATTCTCCAGATAAGTGAGATCCTCTTTACCGGTGCGTGGAACGATCCGGTCGATCATTGTCGACGGCACGCGGCAATGATCTGCAAACCAATCGACAAGATCGGGTTTTTCCGCTTCGAGCCATTGGCGCATCAGCGCTTCGAGCACATGGCCGTTGTCGGCAAGATTGTCGCAGCAAAGGAGGGTAATGCCGGGTAACCCCGCCTGCTTTCGCAGCTCAAGTCCACGGGCCAGCAACGGATAGAAGCTTGCTTGCGCCAACTCGAGGTCGAGTTGGTCGCCCTCTCCTCTCGCATAGCCCTTTTCTGTCACTGTGAAGCTCACGATCTTGCAGGCCTGATCGGCGATACGTGACATGACCTCCTCTGCCTGTTCAGGTGCGAACAGCACTTCGGCAACCGATCCGATCAGCCGCGTCGACGCACTGTCGCCGCTCCGTTCGGTCAGGGTGTAAAGGCCGTCTTGGGGGGTGAGCTGGTCCGCGACGGAGCGCGACCGCATCGAGACGCCACTGATCAACCAGTCACGCTCGCCCGCGCTCATCGCAAGGTCGGTGTACCATGCCATATGGGCACGGTGAAATGCGCCGATACCGAAGTGGACGATCCCTATCGACTGGTCGTCCCGATCATAGGAATATCGCGCTACATTCTCTGGCAATTCCCCGGCCGTCAGGGAGTTCAACCTCACAGGCGATACGCCTTCTTCACCAGGTTGTAGGCGAGGTCCTGCGCAACCTCTGCAGCTTCCCAGTCTTCGATACGATGTTCAGCCACGAGCTGTGCGAGGAATCCGCAGTCGATCCGGCGTGCAACATCGTGCCGCGCCGGTATGGACAGGAAGGCCCGCGTATCGTCGTTGAAGCCTACCGTGTTGTAGAAACCGGCGGTCTCCGTCGTCATCAGGCGGAACCGGCGCATCCCTTCCGGACTGTCATGGAACCACCACGCCGGGCCGAGCTTGAGGCACGGATAATGACCTGCGAGCGGCGCCAGTTCGCGTGCGTAGCTGCTTTCATCCAGGGTGAAGAGGATGATCGAAAGGTCCGCCTCATTGCCGAACCGGTCGAGCAAGGGTTGCAGAGCGTGGACGTAGTCGGTTCGCGTCGGAATGTCTGCTCCCTTGTCTCGCCCGAAGTTTTCGAACAGCCAGCGATTGTGGTTGCGGAAACTGCCCGGGTGGATCTGCATCACGAGTCCGTCGTCGAGACTCATGGCAGCCATTTCGGTAAGCATCTGGCCACGAAACAGCTCTGCATCCTGCGAAGACGCATTGCCCGATTTCACCCTGTCGAACAGCGCCGCAGCCTCCGAAGCGGAAAGGTTGGCTGTCGTCGCGGTCGGATGCCCGTGATCGGTGGATGTTGCCCCCATTTTGGCAAAGAATGCGCGGCGCTTGCGATGGGCAGCCAGGTAGCCCGACCAGCTTTGCGTATCTTCGCCGGTCAGGTCTGCAAAGGTGGCGAGGTTCTGCGCGAAACCTTCGAAATCGGGATCGACCACAGGGTCCGGGCGGTAAGCTGTGATAACCCGGCCGTTCCATCCGCTTTCGCGGATCGCCTTGTGATGCGAGAGCGTGTCGATCGGGCTTTCGGTCGTCGCGAGGACCTCCAGCCCATAGCGGTCGAACAATGCGCGCGGCCGAAACGCGTCTGTCTGCAACGCCTCGGTGATCGTGTCGAAATAGAAGTCTGCGGTCGAGCCATCGAGGCGCACATCGATCCCGAATGCCTCGGCAAACACCCAGTCCAGCCACATGCGCGAAGGCGTGCCCCGGAACAGGTAATAGTTCTCGGCCAATATCCTCCAGGACTCCCTCGGGTCGGCGTCGCGACCGGCAATACCGAGCGCATCGAGCGAGATGCCCTGCGAATAGAGCATCCGGAACAGGTAATGATCGGGGTGCAGGAGCAGTTCGGTCGCATTGCCGAACGGTTCGTTCGTCGCGAACCATTCCGGATCGGTATGCCCGTGTGGCGAGATGATCTGCAGACCGGCAACTTCGCCATACAGCTGGCGCGCGATCGATCGCACCCCCGGATCGGCCGGAAAAAGCCGGTCGGGGTCTAAGTGAAGTGGGCGGCTCATTCTCTCTCCATTCGGAATATCCGAGCAAGGCAGATTGTTCTGTCGATAAGGTTATGGTAACCGGTGTCAAAGAGAGTATCTGCCGCGTCGGATGCCTTAAATCAAGCGCGCCGGAGCGGGCATACGAAAGCAGACCGCAAAAATGTCGGATCAGGAAGTACTTGCAGTCAAAAGTGGCCCTTTTGCCTGGAAAATCCACCCACGCGATAACGTGGCCGTCGCTTTGGCGGACCTGAGCAGCGGGCAGCATGTCGAAGTTGCGGGTGCCATCGTCCGATTGGTCGACCCGGTCCCGCGCGGACACAAGTTCGCGCTCGCGCCGATCGGACAAGGCGATGCAGTCCTGCGCTACGGCGAACAGATCGGCCTTGCGACCCGGCAGATCGAAACGGGCGAACACGTCCACTCGCACAATCTGAAGACAGCGCTGTCGGGCGAAGTGTCTTACGCATCGTTCGACAGGAAGCATGACGAAGGGGTCGGTGATGCTCCGCTCGGGACATGGCTCGGTTACCGCCGCGACGATGGCCGTTACGCGACCCGCAATGAAATCTGGGTTTTGCCCACTGTCGGCTGCGTCTCCCCGCTCGTTGAGATGGTCGCACGCGAAGCGTCCGCAATGCATGCGGGGCATGTCGACGGCATCGTCGGTTTCGGGCACCCGCATGGCTGCTCGCAACTTGGCGACGACCTTTCCGGAACGCGTGCCGTGCTCGCCGCGCTTTGCGACAATCCCAACGCCGGCGCCGTCGTCCTCGTTGGCCTGGGATGCGAGAGCAACCAGCTAGACCAGCTCGTCGAAGCCGTCCCCGAGCGCAGCCGCGCCAAATTGCGCACCATGCGTGCGCAGGAAGTCGGCGACGAGAGGGAAGCGCTCCATTCTCTGATTGCACAACTGGTCGACGAGATCGGCAGACAGTCCCGGGTCGAGGCGCCCGCTTCGGCTCTTTGCGTCGGCCTGAAGTGCGGAGGTTCGGATGCACTTTCCGGCCTTACCGCCAACCCCCTGCTGGGCAGGTTCAGCAATCGTGTCGATGCGAGCGACGGTCGATTGATCCTCACCGAAATCCCCGAAATCTTCGGTGCCGAGAGGGCTCTTTTCGCGCGGAGCGATACTCCGGAAATACTCGCAAGCGCAGGTGCATTGCTCAATCGCTTCAAGCGTTATTTCCTCGAACAGGGACAGCCAGTTTCCGAAAACCCCTCACCCGGGAATATCGCGGGCGGGATCACGACGCTCGAGGAAAAATCCCTCGGAGCGGTACAGAAAGCGGGTCAAGCGCGACTGAGCGACGTCATCGATTACGGCGGCGTGGCCTCGAAACCGGGTGTGACCCTGCTCGAAGCACCCGGCAATGATGCGGTCTCATCGACCGCACTGGCAGCCGCCGGTGCGACGATGATCCTTTTCACGACAGGTCGCGGGACGCCGCTCGGCTTTCCCGTTCCCACGGTCAAGGTTTCGTCGAACTCGCAGCTTGCCAATAACAAGAGCGGCTGGATCGATTTCGATGCCGGCAGGATGCTGGCGGAAGATCCCGACGCCGTGGCAGACGACTTCGCCGCTTACCTGCTCGAGGTTGCCAGCGGGAAGGAGACCAGCGCCGAGCGTTCGGGCCAGCGCGTGATCTCGATCTGGAAGCGCGGCGTAACGCTCTGATCATTCTGCCAGCACCCCGGGCAACCACAGCGACAGGCCTGGGATGTAGGTGATCAGCATCAGCGCCGCGATCAGCGTAAAATAGAACGGCCAGATCGTCTTCACCAAGGTGGTCACGGGGATCTTGCCCACGGCAGAGCCCACGAACAGGACCGAACCCACCGGCGGTGTCACGAGACCGATGCCCAGATTGAGCATCATGATGATCCCGAAGTGGACCGGATCGACGCCGACCCCCATTGCGACCGGCAGGAAGATCGGCGTGGTAATCACGATCAGCGGGGCCATGTCCATGAAGGTCCCCAATGCCAGCAGCATGATGTTGATGATGAGCAGCGTCAGTAGCGGATTCTCGGTAATGAACCCGATCAGCGATGCCAGCGCGGCGGGCACTTCGAGCAATGCGAGGGCAAAGCCGAAAGCGGTCGCCGCGGCGATGATGAACAGCACCATCGACGCCGTCCGCACCGATTTCTGGGCAGCTTCCCAGAATGCCGTCCAGCCGAGGCTGCGATAAACGAGCACACCGACCAGGATGGTATAGATAACGGCGATGGCCGAGCTTTCGGTCGGGGTGAAAATGCCGCTCAGGATGCCGCCCATGATGATTACTGCGGTAAGCAAGCCGGGAATGGCAAACACCGCAGCCCGCATGAATTCACGCCAACCCGGGAAAGCGCCATATGGCAAGGCGCGCCTCCGCGCGACGATCCAGGCGGTCGCCATCAGCATCAGGCCGGTGAGCAGGCCCGGGATTACGCCTGCGACGAACAGGTCACCGATCGAAACGCCGATGCCCGATGCCGCCGAATAGATGATCATGTTGTGGGACGGCGGGATGAGAAGGCCCACGATTGCCGCCGTGACAGTCACGTTCACCGCATAATCGCCGGGATAGCCCTTGTCCTTCATCAGCGGGACCATGCTCGACCCGATGGCCGAGGCGCTGGCAATGGCAGAACCGGAAACCGCGCCGAACATCATCGACGCGCCGACATCGACCAGTCCGAGGCCGCCGCGCACGCGCCCGACGGCGGCATCGGCCACCCTGACCAGTCGTTCCGCGATACCTGCGCGATACATGAGGTCGCCGGCGAAGATGAAGAACGGGATCGCCATGAGCGTAAAGACGCTGATCCCTGCTGCCACCCTCTGCACGGCGACGATGGGCGGTATCCCCATCACCCCGAAGCAAGAAAGCGCGGATCCGAGCAGGGCGTAACCGACCGGTACACCCAGCGCGAGCAGGAGGAATAGGACCCCGAAGAGGACGAGCAGTTCCATTATGCTTCCTCCTCATGGGCCGGATAGGGCGCGCCGCTGAAAACCCTTGGCAAGGCGAACAGCGCCATCAGCAATCCGGATACCGGCATCGGGAAATAAGCCACCGACCGGCTGATGCCGAGCGATGGTACGACATTTTCCCTTACCAGCCAGCAAAGCTGTGCACCGTAAACGAGCAATACGAGGCCGAGCACCATGACGATGGCCGCGACCAGTCTGCGTGCAGGCGCTGCACGGTCGCCGAGCTTTTCCTCGAGCAGGGCAATGCGGATGTGGAAGCCTTCGTAAACGCCGGCTGCCGCAGCAAACATGACGTACCAGATCATCAGGATCAGGGACGCCTGTTCGGTCCAGGAGGGGCTGGAATTGAGGACGAAGCGCCCGAACACCTGCCAGCCGATAATCGCTGTCATGGCCACGAGGCCAAGGGCTCCGAGTTTCACCAGCAACATGCTGATCCTGTGGGCCATCTTACTGCCCTCCCATCGCGGTAATCCGCTCTACAATCGACTGTTGCTGCGGCGTGGTTATGAATTCGCTCCAGACCGGTTTCATCAGGTCGGCAAACGGCTGCTTGTCGACCGAATTGACGACGACATCGGAGGCCGCAATCGCAGCTTTCGCCTCTTCGACCTTGGCGTCCCAGAGCTCCCGCATCTTGATCACCGATTCCTTGGCCGTCCGAGCGACGAGGTCTCGATCGGATGCATCGAGGCGATCCCAGCTTGCCTTGCTCATCACCAGCGCTTCAGGCGTCAGCAGGTGTTCGGTCAGGCTGAAATAATTGATCGCCTCGTAATGGCGTTCGCTAACGAGGGTCGGCCAGTTGTTCTCTGCCCCGTCAATCACGCCCTGCGTCAACGACTGGTAGATCTCGCCAAAAGAGATCGGCACTGCGTTGGCACCCAGTGCATTGACCATCGCCACGTAAAGATCGGATGCAGGCACGCGCAGCTTCATCCCCTTCATGTCGGAAGGGGAATTGATGGGCCGCGCCTTGTTGTAAAAGCTGCGTGCGCCGGAATCGTAAAAGCACAGTCCGACCAGCCCATGCGGTTCCAGCGAGGCAAGCACTTCGTCGCCAATCTCGCTGTCCACTACGCGCCGCATGTGATCGACCGAATCGAACACGAAAGGCAGCGAAAGCGGTAGCGTCATCGGCTCCATCGAATTGAGCGGAGCAAGGTTGACGCGGTTGAGGTCGAGCCCGCCGAAGCTGGTGATCTCCAGCGTGTCAGTCTCGCTGCCGAGCTGGCCGCCGGCATAAAGCTTGATGCCCAGCCGTCCGCCCGTCCGTTCAGCCAGCAGTTCGCCCATGTAGGACACAGCCTTGCTGGTCGGATAATCTACCGGATGCGCATCGGCACTGGTCAGCAACCCGGACATGCGCCGTTCGCAGCCGCCGAGCATACCCATTGCACCTATGGCAGCGGTGCCTGCCAGGAATCCTCTTCGCCCTATCCGGCCTGTCATTTTCATTGTCTTGCGCCCTCTCCTGCCGCGCACTCTAGTCCGCCAGGGCGGTAAAGCGAAAGTCGCGAAAACGTGCTTCGCCCGGTCCGGCAGCGTAGAGCCCCGGACGCAGCATCAGGAAGCCGCCGCGAACATTGTGGTGATAGCCGGACACTTCCATCCCGCGGTCGAACCGGTGCCAAGTCCGGCCGCCGTCTCCGCTGGTGTCGAATGTCACGATATGCTCACGATTGGTCACCCGCATCCGCATCCGCCGACCATGGGGATTGGCAGGCCGTGCGCGTTCGATACCGTATTGGTGGGTGACGAAACGTTCGCCGTCGAAGCCGAGGCCGCAATATAGCTTGTCGTCGTAGAACAGGATCAGGCCCGCCCTGCCACCATGCGCGCATTCGATATCGCATTCGAACACGTAGCTGCGATCGCCAGCCGTAATCAGCAATGGCGAACCGGAAGAGGGTGCTTCGCCCTTGCCCGCAAGGTGCAGCGTGTTGTCGCTGATGCGGATGCGATCCTGCTCGTCGTGGTCGGGGCGGAAGAACGCCCATTTCGAACCGAGCTCGAGCGGTCCGGAAAAATCGTCCGACAGCGCCATGCCATGCGGCTGCACCTCGCCACCTTTTGGTTTTGCGATCGGCGCGGACAGATCGCCGCCGGTCATTTCGAACCAGCCGTCGTCGGTGAAGCGAACCGGATCGAGCAGGCACTGGCGGCCAAGGGTCCAGAAATCATTCTCGAAACCGTGATAGAGCGACCACCAGCTCTTGTCGGGTGCCTGCACGAGCGATGCATGGCCCCGCGACCACCAGGCCTCCGCAACCGAATTGGTCCGGACGATCGGGTTGGCGGGATGATGTTCCCACGGGCCGTGCAAGGACCTCGACCGAGCCGCGATTACCATGTGCCCTGTCGGTGGACCTGCTGTCCCACCGACAGCGGTGATCATGTAAAACCAGTCGCCGATGTGGTGGATTTTGGGCCCTTCGGGAGAAAATCCTTCGACAATCCAGTCGGACGGATAGCGCCACGGATCGTAAACATGTTCGACTTCGCCGGCGAGCGAGAGATTGTCGTCCGAAAGACGCACCCGATCGCCGCCGGACAGGAACAGCCAGCGACTGCCATCTTCGGCAACCGCATGGCATGGATCGATATGATTGGGCAGGCCCAGCGAAATCGGCTCGCTCCACGGTCCCTCGATATCGGTCGCCCAGCTGACAAAGATGTCATTGCTCGGCTGCGCCTTCACCGGAATATAGAGCAGGTACCTGCCACGATCCTTGTGCAGGCTAGGCGCCCAGACCGACCCGATGTTGTTGTGCAGAGCCGCCTCAAGCGGCCGCCAGTTGACCAGGTCGCGCGAGTGCCAGATCGTTAGCCCGGGATAGGCATCGAAGGTGGAGAAGGTGAGATAGTAATCCTCTCCATCCTGCAAGATTGCCGGATCGGGCCTGTCGCCCGAAACAACCGGGTTGAGGAACGTCCCATTGCCGAGGTCGGAGATACGCTGGTTGTCGAAACCGCGCGCATAGGTGCTTGGCGTTGCGTTCTGCGAGATCGCGCCGGACTGATCGGACTTGGCAACAGCCACGCCGGGCAGCGTGCCTGCCAGGCCGAGCGCGCCTGCTCCGCGAAAGAAGTCCCTGCGATCGGCCTTCATGCGAAGCCGATCGACCGGGTCCAGTTGCGCCAGAGCTCCGGCCAGATTGCGACCGGCTTGCCGATCGCCTTGCGCAGGCCAAAACCATGACCGCCATGTTCGAACAGGTGCGTTTCGACGGAGATTCCCTTCGCCTTCAGCGCAGCGCGCAACAGCAAGGCATTTTCCACCGGGACCACATCATCGTCTTCCGCGTGAAGGATGAAGAATGGTGGCGCATCCTCCGGAACATTCTTGTCCGGGGAATGCGCCTTTACGAGGTCGGAGGGAGGAGCCGACCCCAGCAATTTCTCTCGCGATCCGGGATGGGCGGGTCCGCTGGCCATCGAAATGACCGGATAGATGGGTGCCGCGCAGAACGGTTTCGCGCCTAGTTCGTCGGCTTCATCCGTCCTGGTATATGTTTTCGCTGCGAAACGCGTGCCGAGGTCGGCGCAAAGATGGCCACCAGCGGAAAAGCCCATCGCGGCTACGCGCTCGGGATCGACAGCGAACTGTGCATGGCGGTGGCGAATCAGGCGCATGGCGCGCTGAGCGTCCGACAGGCAGACGTCGGGACCGGCGGCCCAGCCGTCATAGGGCAAACGATAAAAAAGGACGAAGGCGGTAAAGCCGCGCGCCGTCAGCCAGCGCGCCATCTCATAACCTTCCTTGTCGACGACGACATGCTTGTAGCCGCCGCCCGGGATCAGGAGCACCGCCGCACCGTTCGGCCTGTCGGGGCGAAAAACCGCCATGCGAGGAACGGTGATCCCCAGCACCGCACGGTCGGTAACCAGCGCATCGGTCGATCGCTCGGTGGTCTTTTCAACGGGTGGGCTCGAAGGAAACCCGGGCGCCCCATCCGGCCAGAGATCGATCGTCTCGGTCGGTTGGGGCAACCCGGGCGGGAGAAGCCCGTCTGCCATGGGAGGTGCGGTTTGCGCCGCTGCGCTGCCGGCCCCCAGGGCTGAAATAAGCAGGCCCGCGGTAAGTACCGATCTGCGATCGCTATTCATTCCGCGGGCCCTTCATTATTCATTCGATCGAAAGCCCGATCACATTTCGATACGGGCACCGACCATGATGATCCGACCGAAGTGGTTGTTTTCGTAGTTCCGGCGAGCGAACTCGTCGGTCCAGCGATAACGATACTGGTCGGTCAGGTTGTTGCCGTCGATCAGCAGCTCGACCTTGTCGGTCAGCTTGTAACGGATCGACGCATCCAGGTTGAAGGTCGAGTCGAAGCCTTCGAGGAAGTTGCCGTTGCCGCTGTTGCCGGTGTTGTAGTCGCTACGATATGCGCCCGAGACGCGAACCGAGAAGCGGCCGTTGTCGTAGTACACCGTACCGTTGGCCGAATACTTCGACACACCCGGGAAGCTTGCATCGTAAAGCGTGCCGCCGAAGTTCACTTCCTGGTTGCTGTCGACGTAAGTGACGTTGCCAAGGACACCGAAGTCCGAAAGCGCACCCGAGGTGAAGGCAGAGAACGGCAGGTTGAGGCCGAGCTCTACGCCCTTGATCGTGGCGCCTTCGCCATTGGTGGTGGTGCGGAATTCGAACTCGCGGTTCGGATCGGTTCCGTTGACGATGGCGTCATAGACCGGCGTACCCGAAGTAAGAAGCGAGTTCGGCAAGCCGCTCTGTGCCCAGGTGATCTGCAGCGATTCGCCAACCGGGAAGCTCTGCACGTCCTTGATGAAACCGGCCAGCGAGACGATCGCACCCGGAGCGAAGTAGTATTCGAGCGAAACGTCGTAGTTCCATGCACGATACGGATCGATGAACGGGTTGCCCGACGTGATGCGGAAGTTGAACTGGTCGACCGAACCGCCCGGCGTCAGGTTGCCGAGCGAAGGTCGGGTGACCACCTGCGCAATCGCACCGCGGATGATGAAATCATCGCTCGGGAAGATGTTCAGGTTCACCGCCGGCAGGAAGTCGTCATAGTCCCGCTTGATGGTGACATACTGACCGCTCACGAAGCCCTGCGATGTCTGCTTCGTCTT
Organism: Altererythrobacter epoxidivorans; assembly: GCF_001281485.1. NCBI lineage: Bacteria > Pseudomonadati > Pseudomonadota > Alphaproteobacteria > Sphingomonadales > Erythrobacteraceae > Altererythrobacter > Altererythrobacter epoxidivorans. The sequence continues at coordinate 473,322 of NZ_CP012669.1, read as the reverse complement.
GGCATAGCGGACACCGAAGTTACCCGTCATGCGAACCGGGGTTTCGATCTCGAAATCGGTCTGGAAGAAGCCACCCATGGTCTTCTCGCGCACACCGCGTTCGTCGCCCTGTTGGGTCGTTGCGGTGCGGTTGTAGAGATCGAGGAATGCCGTCGTCGCATCGAGATCCGGAACCACCCATGCGTTGGTGTTGCCGCTGGGCTGACCGGCATCGCCGAGCTCGAACAGCTCAGCGAGGTCGGATGTAACGGGCGCGCCATAGGCACCGGTCGCACAGGTGAAGGCCGAACAATACTGGCTGTCACGACGCGCGCTGGTGGTGAAGTAATCGAACTGACGGAAGAACGGACCAGTCGAAATCTTCAGGCCGTCAACCGGTTCCCACTCGAGATCGAGCGATACGGTCTTGAACTTGTTTTCGACCGAGCTCGGACGATCGCGGAATTCGGCGAGCTGGAAGTTCGTCGGATCGGTGACGTCCGTGTTGAAGACCAGCAGCGGGAAATCCATGTTGGAATAATCGTAGCTGTAGTCGCCGTCGCGATCGTCGAAGATGATCGTGGTTTCGACCGGAATGGTGGCATCCGACTTGGAGAAACCGCCCTGCAGCGTGGCAGTGAAGGTGTCGCCGAAGCTCTGCTCGAGGCGGCCCGAAATCTGGTAGAAATCGGTTTCGCTTTCGCGGTGGTAACGCTCGTTGCGGATCCAGGCATTGGTCAGATCGGCCGAGATGACGTTGTTGTCCCCGTCGATCGTGTAGTTGGAAAGGTCGATGTTGCGCTCGTTGGAACGCAGCAGGACTTCACCCCAGTATTCGTCGCGATCTTCCTTGAAGTTCGAATACAGCGCATCGATTTCGATGTCGGTGCTGTCGCTCGGGCGGAACTGGATAGCTGCGGTCGCGCCAAGGCGCTCACGGTCGTGGTTCACCAGGCCGTAGCGTGGGATACGCGGGTGGAAGGCATTGCGCACTTCGACACAGCCGACATCGGCCGGGCTGGTGGTGCAGTTGACGCCGTCGACCGAACGGAAGGTGGCATTGTTTGCCCAGCGGACCGAGTTGTTGCCGAGTTCGGGCGTTTCGTATTTCGACCATGCAGCCGATGCCGAAAGTCCGAAGGTCTCGTCGGCATTGTTCCATGCGAACAGGCCGGCGATGCGCGGCGAAATGTCGTCGTTCAGGTCGTTGTAGCGACCCTGCACGGTGGCAACGACCTTCGTCCCTGCACCATATGCCAGCGGGTTGCCGGTGTTGAGGTCGATGACCGCACCAAGCGAACCTTCATCGAGCGATGCCGACGCCGTCTTGTTGACGACGATCGAGTTGAACAGCTCGGATGCGAAGACGTTGAAGTCGAACGCGCGATCGCGGTTGAACGATGCACCGTCGACCGAGGTCGCGATCGTTTCCATGCCGTTGACGCGGACACGCGTGAACTGGGCACCGAGGCCGCGAACAGTGATCTGGCGACCTTCGCCTGCATCGCGTTCAATCGCGACACCGGGAATGCGCTGAAGCGATTCCGCGAGGTTGGTGTCCGGGAATTTTGCGATGTCTTCAGCGACGATCACGTCGACCTGGCCAACCGCTTCGCGCTTCGCTGCGACAGCAGCGTTCAGCGATTCGCGGAAGCCGGAAACGATGATGACGTTTTCATCGTATTCGCCCACGCCGTCTTCAGCGACGGTGCCGGCTGCATCCGCATCCTGCGCCATGGCGACTGCGGGCATGAACACGACGCTGCTTGCGAGCAGCGCAGACTTGAAACGGGAAACTCGAAATACCTGTGACACGAAACCTACTCCCCTACGATGTTTCGGGAGGAGTGACACCGGTTTCCTTCGCAGTCGTAAAGCTACTGCGCCGCGCCACCATCATGTCCTCCCCCGATTTTGGTAACCGGTGTCATTATTGGTTGCCACGCTCCGGTCATTCTGTCAAGAAACTAGGAAATAAATCGGGAGAGTAACGGAAATGCGTGGTTTTTTTGCAGTTTGGGCAGCATTGGCTCTCCTGGTTGTGTCCGCACCACAACAAGTTTTCGCCCATCCGGCAGATCCGACGCAGGGCGGCAACGGCGGCCGCATCGTCAAGGTAACCACCTTGGCGAAGGATGGCCCGGGCAGTCTTGCGGCCGCGCTGGCCGAAAAAGGCAAGCGCGTGATCGTGTTCGAAGTGGGCGGCGCCATCGACCTTGAACGGTCCAGCCTCTCGATCGCCGAACCCTATGTTACGATCGCGGGGCAGACGGCCCCTTCCCCCGGCATCACGCTCTTGCGCGGCGGGATCGACGTCAAAACCCATGACGTGAAGCTCCAGCATCTGCGCGTGATCACGGGCGCCGATGGCCAGGCCAAGCGTAGCGGCTGGGAAGCCGACGCCTTCTCGACCGCAGCCGCAGCCCGCGTGGTGATCGAAAATTGCACCTTCATGTGGGCGATCGACGAAAACATGTCGGCATCGGGCCCACGATTCACCGGCAACACTGTCGAGGAATGGCGTGCCGGAACCAGTCACGACATCGTTTTCCGTCTCAACCTCGCAGCTGAAGGTCTCGCCGATTCGAGCCACCCCAAGGGCGAACATTCGAAAGGCTCGCTGGTCCACGACAATGCGACCGGGATCGTGTTCGATCGCAATATCTGGGCCCACAATGTCGAACGCAGCCCGCTCGTCAAAGGCGGCGCCCAGGTCCTCATGGTCAATAACGTCATCTATAACCCGCAGCACCGGGCCGTGCATTACAACCTGATGGATCTCGAGTGGGCGGGACATGAGCCTGTGACCGGCGAAATTACCGCAGTCGGCAATGTCATGCGCGGCGGAAACGACACGGACGACGGCTTGCCCTTCCTGATGCTCGGCGGTGTGGGCGACCTCGCCTGGTACAGCCGCGACAACCGGGCGGTCGATCGTCACGGCAACCCTCTCCCGATGTTTGGCCGTTATGGCGAAACAGGCGCTGAACTGATCGAATCCGAAGCCCCTCTCGCATCGCTTGATGGATATGACATTCTTGCGAGCGGCGATGTCGAAACCACCGTGCTTGCCACGGCCGGCGCGCGTCCCTGGGATCGCGGCGCCGAGGAAATTCGCGTACTATTCTTCATTGCAGAGGGCCGCGGCGATATCATCGACGATGAAAGCGAAGTCGGTGGCTATCCCGTTATCGAAAGCAGCGCTGCACCCTTCGATGCCAAGGCATGGGACCTCGCCACCATGACCCCGAAATCGCGGGTCTATCCGGGTCAGAAGGCAGGGGCACAAGAGCATCTTTCGCCGCGCGATCGGCTGATGCGCACGAGCGGCCAGTGATGCGTTTCCTCCTTGCCTCGCTCGTCGCCGCTATCACTTCGGCATGCGCGGCATCGGCCACTCCACCACCTGGAACGACGGCTTCGGCAGCGCCGCCCATGGTGGTGGTGAACGAGCGGGACGTCATGGTTCGAGAGGCCCCGCCGCATGGCGCCATCGGCATGTCCACCGCATACCGGATCAGCGATGTGGCCCCTCAGCCACGGACGATGGAGTTCCGTCGCCGCGTTTTGGACGTGGGCGCTGCGGTCGGAGAACATCCGATCTCGCATGATGAAGTCTATTACGTCACGTCCGGCACGGGCGTCGTGGTGTCCGATGGGGTCGAAGCGGAACTCTCGGCCGGCATGGCGGCCTATCTTTACGAAAATGCCGTAGTCGGTATCCGCCAAACGGGTGACGAACCCCTCTCGATCATCATCGCCTATCCCGTTTCGCGCTGAACTGTGCGCAGCGCTCAGCTGCCGGGCTGGATATAGGGCACGCGCGAGAACAGTTCGCGCTCCCACGCTCTCGGGTTGCTCTCGACCCGACTGACGTTGTCGAACACCATCGTATTGCGACTTGCCAGGTCATAGGTGGGCCAACCCGGATTGCCGGTGCGCGCAAAACGCACGAATGCATCCATCACACTGTCACTCATCGCCTGTTGCGCTGCGGTCGGAGCGACAACGGTGCCGAAGGACAAGGCAATGTCGTCCGTATGTTGCGCGTCCTCGAAGTCGAGCTGGTAGACCCAGGTGCGATCCGCCGCAGGTGACCCGGCGCTTGCCCGGGCTTCAGCTTCTTCGACCTGCCCGCGCCAGCTGCGCGCGGCGGTCACGATCCGGTGGAACAGCTCCAGCGCGGCGGCATCCGGATAGCGTTCGCGGAACTGGGCCACGACCCAATCGGGTTCGATATCGACGCGCATCTGCGGCGCGATCCGTTCCGCAAGGTTGTCCATCGTCAGTCCGGCGATGGGCGGCTTCTCGGTCGAATAGAATGCCCGCGTTTCCATCACCGTATTGCCCAGCATCATCGGGATGTGGTTCGATTGCGGCGCTGCGTCCGGCCAGAACGGATGCCGCAGCAGGTTCCGCATATCGAGCACAGGCCCCATGTACACACCTCCGCCAAGGATGGGGTCGGTCGCGGACATGGCAGCAATCAATTGCTCGACCGGGGCGGTGGCCGGATCGACGCCTTCACCGAGCGCGGCAAGGAAAGCCTCTGCGCGTTTCGCGGCGTTCAACGGGCCGCTGGCGGTAACCTGCTGACCGCTCATCGTGATGGCCTTGTGAAACAGACCTGCTGCAGCAGGCATCGCCATCAGCGTCGCAATCTTCGCCCCGCCGCCCGATTGCCCGAAGACGGTGACATTGCGAGGGTCTCCACCGAAAGCAGCGATGTTGCGCTGAACCCATTGCAGTGCAGCCACAAGGTCCAGCTGACCGTTGTTGCCGCTGTCGGGGTAGCGTTCGGGCAAGTAGAGGTAACCGAGAGCATTCAGCCGGTGATTGACCGTGACGACCACGACATCGCCGCGCTTTGCCAGTTTCGCTCCGTCATTTACCGGATCGCCCACGGAACCGTTCGAATATGCGCCGCCGTGGAAATAGACCATTACGGGAAGCGGCTCGCCATCGGTGCGCGGCGTCCAGACATTCAGGAAATGGCAGTCCTCGATTTCTGGTGAATATCGGTCGGACGGCTGCGGACATGCCGGGATGGCGCTCCACCTGCCCGTTAACTGCTCCGCCGAAGTTACCGGTACAGGTGGTTGGAAGCGGTTAGCCCGGGCATATCGGATCAGTGGGTAGGACCATGCACCATCGCAACTGCGCGCCTCGTACCAGCCGTCAGGCGCGTCTACCGGTCCATGGCAGAGCGGCATTGCCAGATCGTGAGCCAGGGCTGGAAATGACGCCGCGATGCCGCCTGCAATGCCGGCGCCGATCAGTGTACGCCGGTCAATCCCATTAGCGACTGACATCGGCACCTGCAGGGTCGAACGCGTCGAGTTCCGCTCTCGAAACCGACAGATTATCGCCGACAATCCCGTGCTTCATGGCTGCGAGAGAGAGGCCGGTCTTCGCCATCTCCTGGGCGCTGCCACCCTCGAGCCATCGCAGCAGGACGCCTGCGGCAAAGGCATCCCCCGTCCCAATCCTGTCGATGACCGGATCGATGCGCACCTCATCAGTCTGCCAATGGCTTTCGCGAAGGTCGATGCGTGCGGCCAGTCGCTGGGCAGTCGAGCTTTCGACATGGCGCGCAGTCGATGCGATCAGTTCGAGATTGTCGAACGCAGCGAATGCGGCCTCTGCCGCTTCCCTGCGCCGATCCGGCCCTTCGCCCGAAAAGTCCTGCCCCAACAAGAGCGAGATGTCCCTGTGATTGCCGATCAGGACAGTCGCCTGCGACACGAGGTCGGTCAGGATCGTGCGTGGATCGCTGTCCCATCCTTCCCACAGGTTCGAACGATAATTTCCGTCGAAACAGATCGGTACCTCTTGCTCGCGCGCCGCTTTTACGGCTGCGCGAGCGAGCGCGACGCCCGAGGGCCCCAGTGCAGGGGTAATTCCGGAAAGATGAAGCAGGCCTGCGCCATCGAGGATTTGCGACCAGTCGAAATCGTCCGGAGAGGCATTCACGAATGCGCTTCCGGCGCGGTCATAGGTAACGCGGCCGCCGATCGGTCCGGACGGCGGCTCGAAGAAATAGAGCCCCAGACGCCCCTGCACGCTGACGCAAAAACGCGTGTCGACGCCCGCTTCACCAAGCGCGGCACGCGCACGTCGGCCAAGCGGGTTGTCGGGCAAAATACTCGCCATGCGCGTAGCCTGGCCGAGTCCGGCGAGCGCAATCGCGACGTTGGCTTCGGCCCCACCCACATCGAGCGCAAGCGCGTCGGTCCGGGCGAGCGGTGTTCCCGATGGCGGCGAAAGACGCAGCAGCATCTCGCCGAAACAGACGACCGGCTTGAGCCCGGCCCCGGCGCTCATCGTGCGAGCCACCCGCCGTCAACCGCGAGGATGTGGCCCTGGACATAATCCGCAGCCTTGCTGGACAGGAATACCGCCGCACCACCGATATCCGCAGGGTCACCCCAGCGCCCTTCGGGAATACGTTCCATGATCTGGCGATTGCGGGTCTCGTCAGCCTGCAAGGCAGCGGTGTTGTTCGTCGCGATGTAGCCGGGGGCGATGGCGTTCACGTTGATGCCCTTGGGAGCCCACTCGTTTGCGAGCAGCTTCGTCAGACCGCCTACACCGCTCTTGGAAGCGGTGTAGCTGGGGACCCTGATCCCGCCCTGGAACGTCAGCATCGATGCGATGTTGACGATCTTGCCGCGATCGCCGTCCTGGCTCGACCAGCCGACCATGTGCCGGCCGACAGCCTGCGTCAGGAAGAAAAGCGACTTGAGGTTGGTATCGACCACCGCGTCCCAGTCTTCCTCCGAGAAATCGAGCGCATCTTCGCGCCGGATGATCCCGGCATTGTTGACGAGGATATCCACGCGGCCGAGCTGATCGACAGCTTCGGCGACGACATCGCCCACCGGTTCGATCGAGGAGAGGTCTGCCTTGATCTGTATCGCCTTGCGACCGGTGTCGCTCACCATCTTTTCGGTTTCGGCTGCCGCGCTCCGCCCGACGAGCGCAACGTCGGCGCCGGCCTTCGCCAGCGCCAGGGCAATCCCCTGCCCGATTCCGGTGTTGGCACCGGTCACGATCGCCTTGCGACCCGACAGGTCGAATGGACTGGAAGTCATCTGTCTCTCCCGCTCATTGCGCCGGGGTTACCCCGGTCGCTCAGCCCGTGATCCCGCGAAGGTATTCGCTGATCGCCTCGTCCTGCGAATTGGCATAGAACAGTTCGGAGAATTTTTCGCCAGCGACTGCTGCCTTGAGCAGGTCCTGATCGACGTTCTTGAGTACGGTCAGCATGTCGTTGCACGATGCCGCCTTAAGGTCCTTCAGGATGCCGCGGTTCTTGGCCATGACCTCGGCGCGTTCCTTGGGGTAACCGGCACCGCCTTCATTCTCGAAGATCTTGCGATAGCAGTCCTGCAGGTTCAGTTCGGCCGCCCAGCCGAAGCCCTTGGCATAAGGCATCGACATGCAGTTACCATCGTTGATCTGGCTGAACAGGAACGCGTCGGTCGGATCGATCACGAGACCGCAGAAAACGCCCGGCATCGAGTTGCACGCCAGCATCGAACCCATGCCCGTGCCGCATCCGGTGACCACGAAATCGGCCGCCTTGGAATTGAGCAGGATACCGGCGAGCAGGCCATTCATCACATAGGTCAGCGATGCATCGTCTTCTGCCGAATACATCCCGTAGTGATGAACTTCATGGCCGAACGATCCAGCGACCGAGCTCAACGCGTCATGGATGATCTCTGCCTTGGCGGCCTGGCTGTTCTCGATGATCAGGGCAACTTTCATAAAAACCTCTCTTCGGCCGTCAACGGCACTTTCAATCTCGAATTTCGCGGTGTCCAATGCAATTTAGGAAACCGGTGTCATTTACTGACATAGCGGCAAAAGCGGGGCGAGTTCAACCACGCAATGCAATTAATCCTTCGCGGGCGATGCGACCGAAGACCGATGAACCAGTTGCGCGGGGAATATCGCCTTCTCGGCCTCGTCGTTCGATGGATCGACAATCTTCAGCGCGGCCGCCTTCGCCATCTGGCGAATCGGCCAGCCGACCGTCGTCATCGGAGGCCAGATATGAGCCGCGATCGGGGAATCGTCGAACCCAATGATCGAAAGGTCGGCAGGAATGGAAATCGCTCGCGCCCGAGCCGCATGCATTGCACCAGCGGCCATTTCGTCATTGCTGGAAAAGATCGCGGTCGGGCGGGGTTCTTGCGAGAGCAGTTCTTCGGCAGCCGATATGCCTGAATTGAACCGATAGGTGCCCTGCGCCATGTAACCTTTCGGCACCTCCAGCCCGTGCCGCTTCATCGCACCAAGGAAACCTTCGCGGCGCTCCTTGGCGGAGCGGAAACCTTCCGGCCCCTGGATGATGGCAATCCTCGTGTGCCCCTGCCCCACCAAATAATCGACCGCGCTTTCGACCATTTCTCGATCATTCGATGCGACCATGTGATGATCGTCATCGAGGGCGGCGGAACCCATTCGCACATATGCGCATCCGACTTCCTCGCACAGGGCGGCAAGCTCGTCGTTTTCCGAGATCGGCGGAAGCAGCAGGACGCCGTAGAGTCGCTGCTGCTCGAGGAAATTGCGAATGTCGTCGAGCATTTCGGGAGAGTGCCGATCGACCGGGCGGACCACCAGCGCAAACTCCGTATCCCGAATTGCGTCGAGCACGCCCTCCTGGAAATTGAGCACCGTCTGCGCGTTCGGATTGTCGTGCAACAGCCCGATCAGGAAGTTGCGACGCAGGGCCAGAGCACGCGCCTGGGGGTTCGGAACATAGCCGAGTTCAGCGATGACGGATTCGATCTTCTCGCGCGTATCCTGCTTGATCAGCGGCGAACGATTGATGACCCTGCTGACGGTCTTCTTGGACACGCCGGCGACACGCGCGACATCGTTGATCGTCGGTGCCTTGCCCTGTTTTGCCATGCGTTGCCCACCACTCCCTTCAAGCTTGCCCGCGTTCTAGTCGGCATTCGCAGGAATGCAAAAATCTACAAACATTCGCCCCTGACCTGTCCGCAAAAATCATTTTGACACCGGTTACCTTTTTCGTCAAAGACACTTTCCAGAGGGGATTTTTGCGAGGGGTTCGGGTTTGGTTGCCGCGGTTCAAGACATTGCTGATGCCTTCGTCCAGGCGCGGCGAACCGGCGAAGCCATTGCGACATATCCGGGGCCGAAACCTGCCGATCTGGCGGCTGCCTACGCCATCCAGGACGCAGCGCTTTCCATTTGGGACCGCACTGTCGGGGGATGGAAAGTCGGCAAGATCAATCCCCCTTCCGACGCGCTGCTTGGCGCGAACCGCCTGATCGGACCGGCCTTCACCGACCAGATTTTCGAAGAAGGCGATCCGAAAGCGCATTTCACCATTTTTCGTGGCGGCTTTGCCGCGGCAGAGGCGGAATTCATGTTGCGCCTCGCGCCCAAGGACGGCCCCTTGCCGACAAATCGCGAAGAGGCGATGGAATGGGTCGACGAGGTGCGCATTGGGATCGAACTCGCGTCATCGCCATATGCAAACATCAATGTGGACGGCCCATGCGTGACTGTTTCCGACCATGGGAACAACGCCGGTCTTCTGCTGGGAAAGCCAGTGCCGAAAGCCATCTGGCCAAAGCTCGACGAGATCGAGGTTTCTCTCGAAATCGAAGGCGAGATTGCTGGCAGAGCGACCACCGCGACAATGCTGGATGGCCCGTTCGGTGCGGTCGCCTTCCTGCTCGGCAATCTGACGAAGCGTAACATTCCGCTCGAGGCAGGCTGGTGGGTATCAAGCGGCGCCATCACCGGCGTTCACGACGTCAAACTTGGCGACAAGGTCGTGGCACGCTTTGCAGGGCTCGGCGAAGCATCGCTCATCGTAGAATAGCCAGCGGGCTTTCAGCTTCGAATTGACGGGGACATTGCGGGAGTTCCATCCCGCATATCCGGCGCATCCCCGTCCCAACAACGGCGGATCGCGGCTTCGCGCAAGCAACGAACGCAGCAATCTTGCCCGTTTTCAAAAATACGGTATGCTTCCCTCAACGAGCGCAGAATCAGCGCCGATGGGAGAGTATGGTATGGCCTGGGATTTCGAAACCGATCCCGAGTTTCAGGAGAAACTCGACTGGATGGAAGAATTCGTTCGGGAGAAAGTCGAGCCGCTCGGAATGCTCGGCATCCACCCCTACGACGTCAAGAATCCCAAGCGTAACAAATTGGTCCGCCCCCTCCAGCAAGAGGTGAAGGACAAGGGGCTTTGGGCCTGCCATCTCGGCCCAGAACTCGGCGGACAAGGATATGGCCAGGTAAAGCTGGGCCTGATGAACGAGATCCTTGGCGGCGCCACTTTCGCACCGATCGTGTTCGGCTGCCAGGCACCCGATACCGGCAATGCCGAGATCATCGCACACTACGGCACACCCGAACAGAAAGAGCGGTATCTTGAGCCGCTGCTGGAAAACGAAATCGTTTCCGCCTTCTCGATGACCGAGCCGCAGGGTGGCTCGGACCCGACGAACTTCGTTACCAAGGCTGAACTCGACGGCAATCACTGGAAGATCAACGGTGAGAAGTGGTTCTCCACCAATGGCAAGTGGGCAGACTTCCTGATCGTGATGGCGGTGACCGATCCCGACGCCGAACGGCACAAGCGGATGAGCATGTTCATCGTGCCGGTCGATACGCCCGGGGTGGAAATCATCCGCAACGTCGGCGTCTATGGCCAGCAAGACGGGTCGGAAAGCTACGTTCGCTATACCGACGTCCGTGTACCGGCCGATCACCTGCTCGGCGAACAGGGCGGTGCATTCGCCATTTCACAGACCCGCCTCGGCGGTGGCCGCGTCCACCATGCAATGCGGACGGTCGGCAATTGCAAGCGCCTGCTCGATGCCATGAGCCGCCGTGCAGTCAGCCGTAAGACTCGCACAGGCGTCATCGCCGATTACCAGTCGGTCCAGATGCAGATCGCCGACAGCTACATCGAGCTAGAGCAGTTCAAGCTGTTCGTGCTCAAGACGGCATGGATGATCGACAAGTACCAGGACTATCGCAAGGTTCGCAAGGACATCGCCGCGATCAAGGCCCTGATGCCAAAGGTTTATCACGACATCGCCTCGCGCTGTATTCACATCCACGGTTCGCTCGGCGTTTCGAACGAAATGCCCTTCGTCGGCGGGCTGATCGGCTCGATGGTCATGGGCATCGCTGATGGTCCGACCGAAGTGCACAAGGTTACCGTCGCGAAGCAGCACCTGCGAAAATATCGCGATGTCGAAGATCCGATGTTCCCCGAATATTCGCTGATCCACCGCCGCGAAGCGGCCAAGGCGATGTACGATCCGCTGGGCGAACTAAGTAACGCGATGGAGCCCGCCGAATGACGGCCGCCACCATGGGCGCGACGCCGGTCAACGAAAGCGAAATCCCGCCGATCAGCGCTCGTACGCGGCACGCCTACGGCTTCGGTGCGGTTTCGATCGGCGTCAAGAACGCTGCATTCTCGACCTACCTCCTGCTGTTCTACAACCAGGTGATAGGCGTTCCGGCTGCGATCGTTTCGACCGCGATCGCCCTGACGCTGCTAGTGGATGCGTTCGCAGATCCTTTCATCGGGCGTTGGTCCGACATCACGCGGTCGCGCCTCGGCAGAAGGCATCCTTTCATTTTCGGGGCGGCAATCCCGACGACCTTCTTCTTCGTGCTCGCCTGGTTCCCGCCATCCGGGCTGACCGATTTCCAAATGGGTGTCTGGATCTTCGCCCTCGCATCGCTGACCCGTGCATCGATCAGCTGCTTCGAGATTCCGAGCAGCGCGATGAACCCTGAGCTCACATCAGATTACGCAACCAGAACCAAGCTGTTTTCGCTGCGCTATTGGTACGGGTATGCGGGAACCTTCGGGTTTACCGCTTTCAGTCTTGCCGCGTTCTTCGTGGCGACAGAGGATTATCCGATCGGCCAGCTCAACCCTGAAGGATACGTCAAGTTCGCCATGACCGGCGGCGCGCTGATCTTCATCGCAATCCTGGTCTGCGCGTTCGGCACTCGCAACCGCATTCCCTACATGCGGCAAAGCGAAGAGCCGGAGGGAGGGAGCGGCGTGAGCAATCACGTGAAGGAAATGCTGACCGCATTTTCGCACAAGGGCTTCCTCGCGATTTTCGGCTTCGGCGTATTCAAATACACCGCAATCGGCCTCTACAGCGCCACAACGCTCTATTTCAGCACCTATGTGTTCGACTTGTCCGCAAAACAGATCGCGCTGCTGACGTTCGATTCTTTGATAGCGGCGACGATCGCTGCTCCGCTGGCGCCCTATTTCTCGCGCAAGCTGGGCAAGCGGAACACGTCGATGATCATGGCCTTGCTTGGCATTTGTCTCGGGATATCGCCGCTGATTCTGACGTATCTCGGGCTATTCTTCCCGGTCGGCCATCCCATGCTGGTGCCGACCCTGTTCCTGATCGGCGCATCCTACGGAGCTATGATCGCGATTTCGCTGATCAACACCAGTTCGATGCTCGCAGACGTGGTCGAAGATCATGCAGTCAAATCGGGCAAGCACAGTGCGGGCGTGTTCTTTTCCGCGTCCAGCTTCATGCAACAGTGTTCGTCGGGCCTCGGCATTTTCAGCGCGGGCCTGATCCTGACGTGGTCGGGTTTCCCGGAAAAGGTCGATCCGTCAGCGGTAACCCTAGCGATGGAGCAGAGCCTGCTGATCCACTACATCCCCGTATCCCTGGGGCTATGGATAATCGGCTGCCTTTTCCTGTTGTTTTACCCTATCACCGAACAGATCCATCGCGACAACGTGGAGCGCCTGCGCGCGCTGGAAGCGGAAGCCCGCGAGCAAACGGTTCGTGACAGCGCGCTGGGTGCACCGGCACGCTGATCGAATATTGAAGGAGTGGAGAGAATGGCAACGCAGACTGAACTGCAACCGGCCGATACGACGGACGCATTCCGCGAGGAAGTGCGGCAATTCCTGGCGGATAATTTCCCCGAGGAACTGAAGGGCAAAGGCAATGCCCTCGCAGGCGTCGAAGGACCGACGGCAGAAACCGAACCACAGCGCAAATGGCGCGAGGCGATGGGCGCGAGGGGATGGGGCACGCCCACCTGGCCCAAGGAGTATGGCGGCGGCGGGCTGAACCGCAAACAGGCCGCGATCCTCAACGAGGAACTGGCCAAGGCCGGTGCCTATAACCCGATCGGCGGCATGGGCGTGATGATGTTCGGCCCGACCCTGCTCGAATACGGCAGCGAAGAGCAGAAGAAGGAACATATCCCTCCGATCTGCCGCGGCGAAGTCCGCTGGTGCCAGGGCTATTCCGAACCCAATGCCGGTTCCGACCTTGCTAACCTTCAGACCACGGCGGAGGACAAGGGCGACCATTACCTCGTCAACGGCCAGAAAACATGGACAAGCGGCGGCCAGTGGGCGGACAAGTGCTTCTGCCTCGTCCGCACTGATCGAAGCGACAAGCATCGCGGGATCAGCTTCCTGCTGATCGACATGGATTCGCCGGGCGTCGAAGTTCGCCCGATCCAGATGATCAGCGGCATGAGCCCGTTCTGCGAAACCTTTTTCACCGATGTGAAGGTGCCGAAGGAAAACCTGGTCGGCGAAGAAGGCCAGGGCTGGACGATCGGCAAGCGCCTGTTGCAGCACGAACGGACGAACCTGTCGGGCGGCGGCAGCATGGCGCGCCTGATGGGCCAGAGCGTGTCCGACGTCGCCAAGAAGTACCTCGAACTCGATGATGGCGGCGAGATTGCCGACAAGGTCATGCGTGACCGGATCGCCGATTTCGAGATTCGCTGGGGCTCGTTCCTGATGACCGCGCGCCGTGCGACCGAAGAGTCGAAAGCGGCTGGCGGCGTCTCGGAAATCAGCTCGGTGCTGAAGAAGTTGGGCACCAAGCTCGGGCAGGAACGCGCCGAAATGCTGATCGAGATCATGGGGCTGCAGGGCCTCGGCTGGGAGGGCGAAGGCTTCTCCGAAAGCGAACTGGCAGGCGTGCGCGCCTGGCTGTTCGGCAAGGCCACCACGATCTACGGCGGTTCGACCGAAATTCAGAACAACATCATCGCCAAGCGCGTGCTTGGCATGCTCGACCACCAGTAAGAGGGGCGCGAGGAAAATGGCAGTTCTCAACGAAGAACAGGAAATGCTGCGCGACATGGCGCGCGAATGGGCCACCAATGAAAGCCCTGTGACCGAATTCCGCAAGGTTCGCGCAAGCGGCGAACCCGAGGCATTCGATCGCGGCGCTTTCGGCAACATGGCCGAAATGGGCTGGACCGGGGTCATCATCCCCGAAGAGCACGGTGGTTCGGACTTCGGCTGGCTTTCGGCCGGTCTGGTGGTCGAGGAACTGGGCAAGACGCTGACGGCAAGTCCGCTGATCCAGACCACGATCGCAGCTGCTGCAATCGTGCTTGGCGGCAGTGACGAGCAAAAGGCGAAATACCTGCCCAAGCTCGCCAGCGGGGAGATGATCGGAACGCTCGCCATCGATGAAGGTGCGCGTCACGATCCTTCGAAGATCGCGACCAGCGTTTCGGGCGGCAAGATTTCGGGCACGAAGGCCTTCGTCCACGAAGCGCATGGCGCCGATTTGTTCGTGGTCGCTTCGACCGACGGACTCTATCTTGTCGAAAAGGGCGATGGCGTTTCTCTGTCGACCCGCAAGCTGACCGACCAGCGCAGCCATGCCGACGTCACCTTCGACGGTGCCTCGGCAGACAAGCTGGCAGGTGGCGGCGACAGCCTGCTCGACGATGTGCTCGACAGGGCACGCATCCTCACCGCTTGCGAGATGCTGGGCATGGCGCAGCAGGTGTTCGACACCACGCTCGATTACCTGAAGCAGCGCGTCCAGTTCAACCAGGTGCTGGCGACCTTCCAGTCGCTCCAGCACCGGATGGCGGACCTCTTCGGCGATCTTGCCATGATGCGCTCGGCCGTCGAAGGCGGGTTGCAGGCGCTCGACAGCGGATTTGGCGTCGCCCGTGCGGCAACCATCGCCAAGGCGGAAGCGAACCGGGTGCTCCACACGATGAGCCGCGAGGGTGTGCAGCTTCATGGCGGTATCGGGATGACCGATGAGTATGACATCGGCTTCTACCTGAAGCGTGCCCGCGTCCTCGAGGCGAGCTTTGGCAGCACGTCTTACCTCAAGAACCGCTTCGCCAAGCTCGGCGGCTATTGATCGCTTGGATCCGCTCGAGGATCCCGATGGAATGACAGTGGCAGCCAGCGCACAACAACGTGCGCTGGCTGAACACGCGCGTTTCGTCGACGAAAACCTGCCACGGAACTTTCGCGCCAACTTCATCCACGGCGTCCTTGGGATGACCGGTTTCCGGCTCATCTATGCGCCGACCATCATTCCCGCATACCTGCTGCTTCTGACCGGAAGCACTGCTGCGGTCGGCCTTGGCGCAGCCTTGCTGCAGCTCGGCGCGACGATCAGCCCCATTGCCAGCGGCGCGCGGATCGAACACCGCAGCCACATCCTGCCCTACGCCATACGCGTCGGTTCGATGATGCGCCTCATGATCCTGTGCCTCGCGCTCGCAGGCTGGTTCCTGACCGGCAGCTGGCTGCTGTTTGCAACCTTCGCCAGTTTCCTCCTGCTCGGCTTCTTCACCGGCGCACAGCGCGTCGCCTTCCAGATGCTGATGAGCAAACTCATCCCGATCAGGCAACGCGGCAGATTGCAGGGTTATCGCAACTTCGCAGGCGGACTGATTGCCGCCGTGCTGGCCTGGGTTGCCGGCAATTACTTCATTGCAGACGAGTGGCTGGGCAACGGTTACGCGACCACTTTCCTGTTCGCCTTCCTGCTGACGAGTGCAGGTCTGGTCGTCCTGAAGACCATGATCCGCGAACCGGCAGCGCCCGTTTCGCGGCCGCAGATGCCCATGCTCGAACGCATGCGCCAGTTTCCCGAACTACTCGAAGACCGAGCTTTCGCAGGTTTCCTTGTGGTGCAGAGCTTTGCCACTCTGGCACGGGTCGGCGGGCCGTTCTGGACGGTCTATGCCGGTACCCTGCTCGGCCTCGACGGCGCACTGATCGGCGGGCTCAGTTTCCTGTTCCTGGGATCGGATACGGTCTCGAACATCTTCTGGGGGCCAATGGGCGACCGGTTCGGTTTCAAGATCGTCTATGTTTCGGCGCTGGTGAGTACGATTGCGGGCGTCGTCCTGTTGATCCTGGCGAACACCGCCCTGCCCGTTTACATCGCCTTCGTGTGCCTTGGCGTGGGTGCATCGGGATGGATGCTCGCCTCGACCACCATGGTCCTCGAATTCGGCAAGCAGGAAGATACGCCGATGCGCCTGGCCTTCGTCACGACGGTCGAGGGTGCAATCGCCGCTATCGGGCCGATCGCCGCCGGCGTTCTGATCGGGATCACGGGGTTCATCCCGCTATTCGTCATCGTCCTGACAGCACTGATCGCAGCGCTGGCCGTGCTGGTATTCAAGGTGGATGAGCCGCGCCACAGGGCGCCCTCCTGACAATTCCGACGAAAGTCAGGCTTCGGGGGCCAGGCCCTCTGTCAGCGCCGAAACGTAAGTTTCGATAGCCATTTCGCGATTGTCGAAACGCTGCGCCCAGCGGCGGGCTTCATAAGCGCCGTTCAATGTCGACATGATCAACTGGCTGGCGATCAGCGGGTCGATCGGGCGGACCGATCCGTCTGCCACCCCATCGATCAGCATCCCTGCAAAACGACGCGCAAGACGGTTCGAACGGGTCACCACGTCGACCTTGTGTTCGCTATCGAGGGCTTGCAGCGCGGTCGTGCGAAGCAGCGGCATCTCGTCGAAGAACTGGACCTCGAGCAAGCCGTTGAGCACGCTGGACAGCTGGACCCAGCAATCTCCGTCGACATCCTG
Source organism: Altererythrobacter epoxidivorans (assembly GCF_001281485.1). Classification (NCBI taxonomy): domain Bacteria; kingdom Pseudomonadati; phylum Pseudomonadota; class Alphaproteobacteria; order Sphingomonadales; family Erythrobacteraceae; genus Altererythrobacter; species Altererythrobacter epoxidivorans. Next base: position 456,444 of record NZ_CP012669.1, on the reverse strand, counting down.
TCCTGCCATCTGGACCGCCGACAAGCGGTCATAGCTGCGCTGGAAGCATGCCAGGACGAGATCGTCCTTGGCATCGTGATGGTGATAGAAGCTGCCCTTGGTCACGTTCAGCATTTCCGCAATGCGGTTGACCGATGCGCCGCGATAACCGCGCTGGTTGATCATGATCGTCGCGGCGCGCAGGAATTCGTCGTTCTGGGTCGGCGTCCCTGCCGGATCGGTGCCCCAGTCATTCCCGGCAAGCGGCATCGGCTGCCACCGTCCCCGTTCAGCCGGGATGCCGTTGACGAGGATGTCGATCATGCGTTGTTCGACCCGCGGGAAGTCCAGCGTCGAATAGCGTAGCGACCAGACCGGCCACCACATCATCGCTTCGAGCAGGATGTGCGCACGGGCCGAGAACAGCGAACGCTCGTTCGTGTCCTTTGCTTCGCCGAAGAACTGGCGGATCGTTTCGACAATCCCGGCATAGCGGGCCAGCAATGGTTCCTGCCGTTCCGGGTTCAGGGTCCTGATTTCCGAAAGCGCCGTCACCAGCCCGCGCTCTCCGCGACGGATGCGCGTCCGCAGCTCGACATGTTGCGCCACATATTTCGCAATTCTTGCGGCAGGTGTGTCTTCGGCCAGCGCTTCCTGCGCCATCCGTTCCATCAGTTCCAGCGTTTCGTCATAGACCGCGACGACGAGCTGGTCCTTGCGCGAGAAATAATAGGTGATGCTGGTTGCGTTTAGACCGATGGCCTGCGCCACTTCCGACAAGGTCGTCGCCTGCACACCGGCGTCATTGATCAGCACCGACGCCGCATGCACGATCGCCTGGCGCTTCTCGCCGAATTTCTTCGTGCTCGCGGTTTTACTTGCCATCGGCTCCCCCATGAACCTGCACTACACCAGCAAATGCACACCTGCCAATGCCGCAACCGGCAACATCATCAGAACATCGACAGAAGATCCTTCTTCAGGATTTTGCCATTCGCATTTCGCGGTAGTGTGTCCTTCGTAAAGACGATCCGTACCGGCACCTTGAACTTGGCCAGACGGTCGGCAACCCACTGCTGGAGTTCCGCTTCCGTCGCGCTGGTTCCAGGCGCGAGATGGACCACCGCAGCGGGCTCTTCGCCCAGTTGCGTATGCGGAAGTCCGATCAGCGCCGCGTCTGTCACCGCAGGGTGGTCGTAGAGTACGTTCTCGACCTCCGACGAGTAGATGTTTTCGCCGCCGCGGATCACCATGTCCTTGGCACGGTCGACGATGTAGCAGAATCCCTCGTCGTCCAGACGGGCCAGGTCTCCGGTGCGGACCCATCCGTCGATGAAGGTTGCTTCAGTCGCTTCGGGATTGTGCCAGTACCCCTTCACCACCATCGGGCCCCGCGCCCACAGTTCCCCGACCTCGCCGGTCGGCATTTCCTGCGTGCCGTCCTCGTTCATGATCTTGAGGTCGGCGACTGCCACAGGCGGGCCGCAGCTATCGGGACGGTTGAGGTAATCCTCGCTCGAATGGCCGGTCACCGTGGCCATGGTTTCGGTCATCCCCCAGCCATTGCCCGGGAGCGCGCCAAATACTTCGCGGATCTTGCGCACGAGTTCGGGCGCGGACGGAGCACCGCCGTAGGCAATCGCTTCTATGCTCGAAAGATCATAGTTCTTGCGTTCGGGGTGCTCGATCAACTGCCACGCGATCGTCGGAACGCCGCCAGTCGAATTGACCTTCTCGCGCTCGATGATCTGGAACGCCTTCACCGGGTCCCACTTGTGCATGAAAATCAGCGTATTTCCGGCAGCGACATTACCCATCAGTCCGGCCGAACAGGCGGTGACGTGGAAGAGCGGGATTACGGTCAGCCCGACCTTCGGCGTCGGTTCGGGAATTTCCTCCCCACGGCGAAGGACCGCGCAAGCCGCATTGTAGCCGCTCGACAGGATATTGGTGCAAAGGTTGCGATGCGTGCCAAGCGCGCCTTTGGGCTTGCCGGTCGTGCCGCTGGTGTAAAAAATCGTGGCGTCGTCTTCGGGCGCAATTTCTACTTCAGGCAGGTCGCGCGAAGGGAGGCTTGCATACTCCATCGGCTTGCCGATGACGGATTCGAGCGCTTCGGCGCCACTAAGCGAGCCTTCCGCCCGTGTGACGAACACCGTCTCGAGATCGGGACAGTCGGCGCGGTTTTCCGAGACGCGCTCCCACCGCTCCTCGTCGCATACGAGTAGCTTGGTCCCCGAATTTGCAAGGCCGTAGGCAAGCTCAGGCCCAGTCCACCACGCATTGAGGGGGACGCAAATCGCCCCGATCGTGACAGCCGCAAAGAATGCCACCGGCCATTCGGGCAGGTTGCGCATCGCGACAGCAACACGGTCGCCCTTCTTCACCCCGCGGGCCTGGAATTCATGCGCCAGCGTAGCGACTGCGCGGAACCAGGCATCATAGGTCACGCGTTCGTCTTCGTAGACCGTGAACTCACGATCACCATGCATCCGGCCGACCATGGCGATCGCGCGCAGGTTCGGCGGAGCATTCTTCCAGACACGGGTCGGTATCCCGCGAATGTCGATTGTCTCCATTTCGAACCGCTGACCGGGAGCCGTCAGAATTTCGCGGCATTGATCGCGCGAGATCACGGGCCAGCCGGCAGGAGCTGTCCAGCCGATCGCGGAGGCGAGACTGCCTGTCTCGGATTTCGTCTGCGTCGCCATGATCAGAGTACCTCGAACAGGCCCGCAGCGCCCATCCCGCCACCGACGCACATCGTGACGACGACGTATTTCTCGCCGCGACGCTTCCCTTCAATCAGCGCGTGGCCGACGCAGCGGGCACCCGTCATACCGAAGGGGTGGCCGATCGAGATCGAGCCGCCATTCACGTTCAGTTTTTCGTCGGGGATGCCGAGCTTGTCGCGGCAGTAGAGCACCTGCACGGCAAAGGCCTCGTTGAGCTCCCACAGGCCGATATCGTCCATGCCGAGGTCGAACCGCTGGAGCAGCTTCGGAATGGCGAATACGGGTCCGATACCCATTTCATCAGGCTTGGTGCCCGCGACCGCCATGCCGACGTAGCGGCCCAGCGGCTGGAGGCCGCGCTGTTCGGCGACCTTCGCTTCCATGAGGACGCTGGCCGACGAACCATCCGCCAACTGGCTCGCGTTGCCTGCTGTTACGGTGTGCCCTTCGCCCATCACCGGATCGAGCGATGCGAGCCCTTCGAGGGTCGTGTTGGGGCGGTTACAGTCGTCCATCGAAATGGTGACCTCGCGCTGCGAAATCTTGCCGGTTTCCTTGTCCTTCACCGCCATGGTGGTGCTGACTTCGATGATTTCGTCAGCGAGCTTGCCCGATTGCTGGGCTGCGGCAGTGCGCTGCTGCGACTGGAGCGAATATTCGTCCTGCGCTTCGCGGCTGATGCCATAGCGCTTGGCGACGACTTCGGCGGTGCCGATCATCGGCATGAAGATATCGGGATGCATTTTGAGCAGTTCTTCGTCGCGCTGGGGCGGCTGGCCACCACCGGAGCGTAGCGAGGTGATCGATTCGACCCCGCCAGCGACACAGATATCCATGCGATCGACGATGATCTGCTTTGCTGCGGTTGCAATGGACATCAGGCCCGAAGAACACTGCCTGTCCATCGTCATGCCTGAAACTTCGACCGGGAGACCGGCGCGAAGCGCGATCTGGCGGCCCATGTTGAAGCCTTGCGCCCCGCCCTGGCTGGCCGCGCCGATGATCACATCGTCGATCTCTCCACCCGAAAGACCTGCGCGCTCGACCGCAGCTTCTACCGACCACGCACCCAGTTGGACCGGGTGAGTCGCGTTGAACGCCCCACGCATGGATTTGGCGAGCGGCGTACGTGCCGTCGATACGATAACTGCGTCGCGCATGGCGATATGTCCTCTTCCCAAATTTGACCTGATTTTCTTATGTGGCAATTTAGGCAGATGCAGGGCCGCGTGACAAGCCGGAAGATTGAATCTTAGAAATTGAGGTATGAGGGTTCACTCACACGCAATTTCGTATAATAGCTGGTTTCAGAACAGAAGGTATGGCCCGCAAAGGGCACCTGTACGGGAGTGGACATGGTTGATCTGAGCGACCCGGCCGGACTCGGCTTCGATTGCGAGCGGCTGAAGCGAATCGATAGCTTCGTTGAAAAGAATTACATCGACAGTGGTCGGCTGAAAAATGCCCAGGTTCTCGTCGCGCGCGAAGGCAAGCCGGTTCATTTCGCACAGTTCGGCACCCTGCGCGAAGATGGCACGCCGATCCGCGAGGATGCCCTGTTCCGCATCGCCAGCATGACCAAGCCGGTCACTTCGATCGCCTTCATGCAGCTTGTCGAACGCTGCGAAGTCGCGGTTGACGATCCGGTATCGCGCGTTCTTCCCGAATTCGCGAAGCTGGGCGCCTACAATGGCGGCGGTGGTGCCTTGCCCTTCATGCCGATGCAGCGTGGGAAGCCGATGCGTTTCGTCGACCTGCTGACGCACATGTCCGGCCTGACTTACGGCTTCCAGAACCGCAGCAGCATCGATGCCGCCTATCGCAAGGCCGAACTCGACCTGTCGCGCGGCAATCTTACCTCCGACGAATATATCGCGACCTTGTCTCGGATCCCGCTGGAATTCGAACCCGGCAGCAGATGGAACTATTCGGTTTCCACCGACGTGCTCGGCGTCGCGGTGGAGCGGATATCCGGAATGCGGCTGGGAGAATACTTCCAGAAATATATCTTCGAACCGCTCGGCATGGTCGATAGCGGTTTCTCGGTCGATCGCAGCAAGGCCGACCGGCTGGCCGATGCCTATGGCTATCGCCCCGGCAAGGAACCGCGACAGGTCGACGATGCAACCACCAGCAAGCTGTTCGACGATGCCAAGTTCCAGTCCGGAGGCGGCGGTCTTATTTCCACCATCGCCGACTATCACCGCTTCTGCGCGATGCTGGTCAACAAGGGCGAACTGGACGGTGCGCGCATCATCGCGCCCAAGACGCTCGACCTGATGACTGCGAACCACCTGCCTGGCGGGGCAGATCTCACCGAAATGAGCCAGAGCCTTTTCAGCGAGGCGAACAATTCCGGCACCGGCTTCGGCCTCGGTTTCGCCACGGTCATCGATCCGGCAAAGACGCTGATGCCCGCCAGCAAGGGTGAATTCTACTGGGGCGGTGCCTATTCGACTGCCTTCTTCGTCGACCCGCTCGAAAAGATAACGATGGTCTTCATGACCCAGCTTTATCCGTCATCCACCTATCCGATCCGCCGCCAGCTCAAGACGCTGATCTACTCGGCATTGAACGACAGCTACGCCTGAAGGAGCCCGCAATGACTTCCCCCATTCGCACCGAACGCCACGACAACGTCCTGGTCATCATCTCCGACAATCCTCCGGTCAATGCGCTCGGCCAGGCCGTGCGCCAGGGCCTCGCCGACGGCATCGAACAGGCGCTGTCCGACGACGGCGTCGAAGCGGTGGTGATCCGTTGTGATGGACGCACCTTCTTTGCCGGCGCGGACATCACGGAATTTGGCAAGCCGCCGATGGGACCCAGCCTTCCCGATGCGCTCGACAAGCTCGAAGCCAGCAACAAGCCGGTCGTGGCGGCGATCCACGGTACAGCGCTGGGCGGCGGGTGCGAAGTCGCGCTCGCATGCCATTACCGCGTTGCCGTGCCGAGCGCGAAGATCGGCCTGCCCGAAGTCAAGCTGGGCCTCATTCCCGGTGCCGCTGGCACCCAGCGCCTGCCACGGCTCGTCGGGGCGGAAGCCGCCCTTCCCCTCGTCGCGGTCGGCAATCCGATTTCCGCCAAGAAAGCGAAAGACATCGGCCTGGTCGATGAAATCGTCGGCGAGGACAGCCTCGAAGCCGACGCAATTGCTTTCGCCAAGTCCAGGATCGGCCAGCCCGTACCGCGCGCGAGCGAAGGCACCGCGAACCAGGACGGCGTGCGCAATCCTGACATCTTTGACGAGTTTCGCGCCAAGAACGGCCGCAAGATGCGCGGTTTCGACGCGCCCAACGCCGCCATCGAAGCGGTCAAGGCAGCGGGCGAGCTTTCCTATGTGGACGGGGTGAAGAAAGAGCGCGAGCTGTTCGGCAAGCTGATGACCGGCACGCAATCGAAGGCGATGCGCCACTACTTCTTCGCCGAACGCGCCGCCAACAAGATCGACGATGTACCGGCAGATACCCCGCTGATCCCGATCAAGAAGGTCGGCGTGATCGGCGCTGGCACGATGGGCGGCGGTATCACGATGAACTTCCTGTCGGCGGGCATCCCCGTGACCATCTTGGAAATGCAGCAGGACGCGCTGGACCGCGGCACCGGCGTCATGCGCAAGAATTACGAGAATACTGCGAAGCGCGGCCGCATGACGATGGAACAGGTCGAAGGCGCGATGGGCCTTCTCACCCCGACGCTCGACTACGCCGATCTGGCCGACTGCGACCTTGTGATCGAGGCGGTCTATGAAAACATGGACGTTAAGAAAGAGGTCTTCGCCAAGCTTGACGAGGTGGTGAAGCAAGGTGCGATCCTCGCTTCAAACACCAGCTATCTCAACATTGACGAGATCGCGACCGCGACCAAGCGGCCCGGCTATGTCATCGGTCTGCACTTCTTCTCGCCTGCCAACGTGATGAAGCTGCTCGAAGTCGTGCGGGGCGAGAAAACCCGCGACGACGTGCTCGCCACTTCGATGAAACTGGCCAAGAAGATCGGCAAGGTCGCGGCAGTTTCGGGCGTTTGCCCGGGCTTCATCGGCAACCGCATGCTCTCGCAGCGCCAGCAACAGGCCAACAAGCTGATTATGGAAGGCGCGAATTACTGGGACGTCGATGACGTCCTGCTCGAATTCGGTTTCCCGATGGGGCCGTTCCAGATGGGCGACCTCGCCGGTATCGACATCGGCTGGCACCGCGATCCGAGCAAGGTCACGACAGTCCGCGAGGCGCTGTGTGCAGTCGGTCGCTTCGGCCAGAAAGCTGGCAAGGGCTTTTACGACTATGACGAATCCCGCAACCGCACGCCTTCGGACGAAGTGAAGAAAATCATCGCCGACTTCGCGGAAAAGGAAGGCACGCCCCAGCGTGAAATCTCCAAGGACGAAATCCGCGAGCGACTGCTCTATCCGATGGTGAACGAAGGCGCGAAGATCCTCGACGAGAAGATGGCGCAGCGCGCAAGCGACATCGATGTCGTCTGGATCAATGGTTACGGCTGGCCGCTCTACACCGGCGGCCCCATGTTCTGGGCGGACACTATCGGCCTCGACACGGTGGTCGCGGGCCTCGAAAAACATGACCTCGAAGTCAGTGACTACTTGCGTAACAAGGCAAAAGCTGGCGAAACCTTCAACTAGGCCGCCCAAAAGGTCGTGATGAAAGGACGGGTATCCGGCGATAAAGCCGGAACCCGCGGGGAGAGAATTTGATGGCAAGCCAAGCACCGGCGCAATCGCCGGCCACCTCCGTTCCGTTTCAGGAGGTATCGCCGCGGGCGCGCCAGCTGACGCTGTTCCTGCTCACCGCGACCTATTTCTTCAGCTACATGGATCGCCAGATCCTTGCGATCCTGCTGGAGGACATCAAGGCCGACCTGCTCCTTTCGGATACGCAGTTGGGCCTTCTGTCCGGCTTTGCCTTCGCGATCTTCTATGCGACGCTGGGCATCCCGGTTGCGGCGCTTGCCGACCGCATGAACCGGGTCAACATCATCTCGATTGCGCTTGCGCTCTGGAGCGGCATGACGGCTGCTTGCGGCCTCGCGCAGAACTTCGCCCACCTCCTGCTCGCCCGTATCGGCGTCGGCATCGGCGAGGCTGGTTCCAGCCCGCCCAGTCACTCGATCATTGCCGACCTCTATCCGGCCGAAAAGCGCGCACTTGCGCTTTCGATCTATTCGCTTGGCGTCACTCTCGGCGCAGCAGCCGGACAGATATTCGGCGGTAACCTCACCTATTTCTTCGACTGGCGGACGGCCTTCATCGCGATCGGATTGCCGGGCGTGGCACTCGCCATATTGGTGAAGCTGTTCGCCACCGAACCGATGCGTCGTGCAGAACCGGGCGCAGTAGAAAGCGAAGAAACACCCTCTGTCTGGGAAGGCTTCCGCACGATCTTTGCCAATCGCGCCGCCGTCTGGCTGGTGGCCGGCGTAACGCTGACCTCGATGATCGGCTATGCGCTGACCGGCTGGACCCCCGCATACCTGATACGCTCGTTCGGGCTCAACACCTTGCAGGTCGGCAACATCGTTGCCCCCTTGCTTGCCATTGCCGGTGTCGCCAGCGGCCTGGGGAGTGGGTGGCTCGCCAACCGGCTTTCCGAAAAATACGGTATGCAGGCACAGCCCCTGATGGTGGCCGCGCTCAAGACGATCGCCCTGCCCTTCCTGATCCTGTTTTACGTTGTCGACAGCGCGTGGATGGCCGTCGGGATCTACTTCGTCGCCGTGCTTTTCCAGTCCTGCTATCTCGGTCCGACATTCGCCATGATCCAGACCCTCGCTCCCATGCGAATGCGAGCCGTCTGGGCAGCGGTGACCCTCCTGATCATCAACCTCATAGGGCTCGGACTTGGGCCGACGATGGTTGGCGTCCTGTCGGATATCTTCGCTGCGGATTATGGGGAGCAATCGTTGAAGCAGGCGCTTCTCGTGATCGCGTGTTTCACTCCGGCAGCGATCTTCTGTTACTGGCGTGCAGGCGTCGCCCTGCGCGTCATGGCGGCAAAGAAAGCCGCCGCCTGATTGGCGCGGTCCGCCAGGGACCGCGCCTCCACTCAGACTACTTGCCGATGGTCCGGATGCTTGCTTCCGGATCGTCGACTACACGCGGTTCCAGGTCGAGCTCCATCACCATGCGTGACTTCGCCGAATAGGGCTTCCATTCCGGTAGAAGATCGCTCGACGGCGTGCCCGTCTTGGCAAAGCTGATCCAGGCATCGCTCATCATCTCAGCCATCTTCGCCGGATCATCCCCTGTGCCGACGAGGGCCGCACTTTCCACGGCATTGTCGAACATCAATGGGATATCGAGCGTGTGCGGTGACTTCAGCACCCCTCCACCGACAGGCGTTTCCCATGTCAGGCGATAGACATAGACGGGCGCAGTGGCCGTCCGCGACTGTTGGTCCGCCAGCAGATATGTCCCCTGCACGAACCGCGCACCCATCGCGTTGGCCGCAATATGCGACGGCGAATAATCCGGATGCATCTTGCGATATGCTGCAACGGCCGCGACAGCATCCGGGCCCATCATTGCAGACATCCCGGCAAGCTGCGCCTCGTCGATCCGACCAAACCACGGCTGCGAAGCAACGAAGAGCGTCATCTCGTCCTTGTTGTAACCGATCATCAGGGGAATCCCGCGGCTTTGCTCCGGCGCGGCAGGCACAAACGGATCGCGCGGCAGGATCGTACCATCCGCAATCGGGCCAAGGCTTGGCCCGCGGCCAAAGCCTGAATTGGGCGGCGTCGCCTTGCGCACGGCAATCAGCAGCTCTTCGGCCGGAAGCGTGCGAAGCTCATCCACGGTTGAAACACCCGCAGCCTCTAGGATGTCCTCGGCAAAGGATGCAGCTTCATCCGGCTTGCCCGAAGTAACCCCGGGTCCGGACTGCACCACCGCCTTGTGAAAAAGCCCCTTTGCCGATGGCATCGCCATCAGGTGACTGACCTTCGATCCTCCGCCGGACTCGCCCATGATCGTGACATTGCCGGGATCGCCGCCAAAGGCTGCAATATTGTCTCGCACCCATTCGAGCGATCGCACGAGATCGAGATTGCCGACATTCCCCGACGCAGCAAAATCGTCTCCGAATTTATCGGCGAGGTTGAGATAGCCGAACGCGTTCAGCCGGTGGTTGACCGTCACCACGACTACGTCACCCTTCTCAGCCAGGTTCCGTCCGTTGTAGGCAGGCCATCCGCCCGATCCATAAGCATAGCCGCCGCCGTGGAACCAGACCATGACCGGGCGCTTCCCGCTCGATGCGTCGGGAGTCCAGACGTTCAGGAACAGGCAGTCCTCATTGTCGATCTTTGCCTCGGTCGCGGTCGGGAAAATCCCCTGCATCTGCCGCGTGAGGTCGGTTTCGTTGGGGCCACTGGGTGTATAGAGCTGCATGCAGGGCGCACCCATGCCGGTGGCATCCCCGATACCGCTCCATGCCTCAGGGGTTTGTGGAGGCTGGAAGCGCAGCTCCCCCGTTGGGGGCGCGGCATAACGGATCCCGAGGAAGGCATCCACGCCCCCTTCTTCCAGACCCTGGACCTTGCCGCTTTTCGTCTCGACGATCGGCGTGACCACTTGCGCAAATGCACCGCCCGCAAGGGTCGTCGCGATAGCCGCAAGGCCGACACATAATTTCCTGCTGTTTTTCATCACCTTCTCCCCGATTGGCGTCCTGTCATGCAGGAAACTCTTCAAAAACAGAGAAGCGGCTTTGCTAACGAGGCGCAAGAGCATTTTTTAAATATGCGGTATGCAACTTATTTCCGTTTCAATCGTAACCGGATCAGACAGCCGCCCGAAGTCGAAAACGAGACTTGAGCGTGACCAAGGAAAACTCTCCCAAGCCAAAAATGCGCTGACGAGCCGGCGAGAACCGCGGTTTTTGTGACACAGATTGTAACATTAATGCGCAAATCCGCGGAAACCTTGGGCAAAAGACCTTGACAGAAGAGGCAATAAAATCGCACTTTTTCGACTTCTGGGTATGTCCAAAGAATGACACCCTGGGAGAGGAGAGGAAAATGAGGAAACTGAGTTTGCGCCATACGTGCGCCCTGCCAGCCCTTGCGGCCGGTATTTTCGCTGCAAATCCGGCCATCGCACAGGACGCTGAAGAGGGCGCTGCTCCGCAGCCTCGTTCAGAGATCGTCGTTACCGGTTCGCTTATCCGCGGCACTCCGGAAGACGCCGCGCTGCCGGTCGACGTGGTCTCGACCGAAGAACTGCAGAACAAGGGTATCACCTCCCCGCTCGAACTGATCAAGGAACTCCCCTCGGTCGGCTCGGTGCTCGGCGATACCAACCAGTTCTCCGCCGCCGCCCAGGGCTTCCAGGGTAACGGCTCGATCAACCTTCGCGGCCTTGGCGCCACCCGCACCCTCGTTCTCCTGAACGGCAAGCGCACGATCCAGGCACCGGGCGACGGCTTCAGCGATACCAACCTCATCCCGCTGTTCGCGCTCGAGCGCGTCGAAATCCTGAAGGACGGCGCAGCCGCCACCTACGGTTCGGATGCCATCGGCGGTGTTGCCAACTTCATCACCCGCAAGAACTTTGATGGTGTTGAAATCGCTGGCGATTACACCTTCATCGACGGTTCCGATAACAACTACAACGTGAGTGCGCTGATCGGTAAGAACTTCGGCAGCGTGAACCTGCTGGTTGGCGCAGGCTGGCAGCACCGCTCCGAACTCGCCACGACCAAGCGTGATTACACGAGCCAGACCTATGACGTGAATGCGTCGGGCTATTCGGCTCTTGCGACGCCGGGCCTGTTCGCTGTCACGTATTCGGGCACGGGCACGACCTTGCGGCCTGACCTTGGATGTAACGACCTCGGCGGTTTCCAGACCGGCGCAGTCTGCCGCTTCACCTACATTCCGTTCGACAACATCACTGAAGATGAAGATCGCTATCAGGTCTATGCACAGGCAGAAGCCGATCTTTCCGACACGGCTCGCTGGCATGCCGGCGCGCTCTGGGCGAAGACCGATCTCGAAAGCCTGAACTATTCGCCGGCCTTCCCGCCGACGCAGGGCCCGAAGGGTTCGGGCTTCGTGAGCGCATTCAGCACTTCGCCCAACAACCCTGCAGTCGCGGCATTCCTCGCCCAGCAGGGCTTGCCGCAATCGGGCGGTGCAAACGGCACCGTACTCGCGGTCACGAATGTCTATTACCGTCCGTTCGGCTTCATCGGGAATCCGGTGGATCCGGAACGCGGCTCGGGCACCGGTCTTGCGAAGAACAACGCATGGCGGGTCAACACCGGCTTCGAATTCGATGTCGGCGATAACCTCGTGCTCAACCTCGACGGCACCTACTGGCGCTCGTCTCGCAAGTTCTACTCACCCGGTATCGTCGGTTCGCGTCTCCAGGCTGCCCTGAACGGTTTCGGCGGCGAAAACTGCGAAGGCACGACGGCTGGCGCCAATGGCTGCCAGTGGTTCAACCCGTTCGTCCTGGCAGGACCGTCCAACCCGACGCTCGGAATTACGAATCCGTACTATGTCCCGGGTTACGAGAACGATCCTGACCTCGTCCGCTGGCTTCAGGTTCCGAACGGCACCTTCCAGCGCGAAGAGCAGTTCATCGTCGATGCCGTCCTTGCTGGCGGCACGGGCTTCGAACTGCCCGGCGGTGAAGTCGCTTTCGCTATCGGTGCCCAGTACCGTAAGAACAACTTCATCAGCCGTCCGCTGCGCGATGAATCGAACCTCGACGTGAACCCGTGTTTCATCGAAGGCGATCAGAGCTGCGTCGGCACGCCGACCGAAGGCGTGGGTCCGTTCATCTTCCTCGGCGGCACCCGTCCGACGAGCTTGAGCCAGAGCGTCTACGCAATCTTCACCGAATTGCAGTTCCCGATCCTCGACACTCTCGAGGTTTCGGCTGCCATCCGCTACGAAGATTACGGTTCGCCGATCGGTTCGACCATCAACCCGAAGGCTGCGCTTCGCTTCGAAGCAACCGACTGGCTCACGCTTCGTGGCTCGATCGGTACGACCTTCCGCGGTCCGCTCGCCAGCAACGTCGACGATAACTTCGTCACCGCGCTGCAGGGCCTGACGGCAGCTGGTGGTAACTACAAGTCGGTCGACATCTACGGCAATCCGGCGCTCGATCCTGAAACCGCGCTTACCTACAATATCGGTTTCATCATCGACACCGGCGCATTCACCTTCAGTGCCGACTACTGGACCTACGATTTCAAGGACCAGATCGTCATCACTCCGGCTGATGCGATTGCCAGCTTTGTCGGTAACGGACAGACGAGCGGTACCGCCGCAGTCGATTGTTCCAGCGAACTGGTCGACCTGATCACGTTCTCCGGCAACGCCTGTGTCCAGGGAACCACCACCGGCCTCGATATCGCCCGTGTCCGCACGCAGTATGTCAATGGTCCGGACGTTACCGTCCGCGGCATCGACTTTGCAGCGAACTACGACATCGATGCAGGCTTCGGCGTGGTTTCGATTGGCGGTAACGCCACCTGGAACATCGAGTACACCACGGACGACTTCTACGTGAACGATATCCTGGTGACCGAATCGTACGACGCTGTCGGCTTCGGCAACTACTTCCGCGATCCGGGCACGCTGCCCGAATGGCGTGCCAATGCCTACCTCAACGTCAACACCGGCGGTCTGAACGCACGCTATTCGATCAACTACATCGACGGCGTGACGGACGAGCGCTGCACGGGCGATCCGTGCTTCGCAATCTCGGGTGTTCCGGCGGGTAGCAGCTTCGGCCGCGAAAGCGGAAGCTACATGCAGCACGACTTCGTGCTCAACTACACGCTTCCGGTCCAGTTCGCCGATATCCAGCTGACCGCTGCGGCGCTGAACCTGTTCGACGAAGAGCCTGCAGACGCTTACCTGCCGCTGGGTTACAACCCCTTCATCGGCAATGCGATCGGTCGTAACTTCCGTCTCGGCATCCGTACGCGCTTCTAAGCGCCCCTGGATAGCAAACGAAAAGAAGGGCCCGGGATCTCAGGATCCCGGGCCCTTCCTTTTGTGCCGACGGTGTCTGATGCGCGTCGAATGGAGCGTCGGAGAATTCCACGGTAGCGGGTAAGCTTGGCGCCTTTTCATCTCTTCAGAAACAAGTGGGGGAGCCGGCATTCCCCAATGACCGACTCCCCCTTGGGTCGGGCAGCCACAAAGCCGCCCATTCGCTTCGGAGAGGTTAGAAGCGAACCTTGCCACCCAGTTTGAATGTCCGCCCCAGTGCGCTGCCGATATACGGATCGTAGCTGTATTCGAGGCGCGCCGCCGGTGGGTCTTTGTCGAAGATATTTTCGACCCCGCCGGTCAGCTGGAAGTTCACGCCAGCCATGTCGATGTCGAACGACGCTAGCAGGTCATGCTGGCTGTAGTCGCCGACCTCCCTGCCGAAATTGGTGTCCCCGAATTCGGGAGTGGAAGCACACGGCCCGGTGGCGGGGCAGCGGTTGTCTGTCACACCCTGGATGTAGAGCACGTTGTAGGTCAGGTTGAGCTTGCCGATGCCGAATGTCGCAAAGGCATTGCCGCGCCACTGCGAAACAGTGCCCGGTGCCCGGTTGTAATTGGCAAAGCCGGCAGCATCGTAACCGGTGCTGAAAGTCAGGCCTTCGTATTCGAAGTCGCTGTATTTGTATTTCAGCACATGGGTTGCGTTGGCCCCTGCATTGAGGCGCACCCCGCCCAGGTCACCGCGATAGTTCAGGCCGAAGTCGAGGCCGCTGATCGTGGCTTTCGGACCATTCACCACGCGGGTCTGGATACGCGAGATATCGAGCCCGATAGTGCTTGAATCGCAAATGCCGCCCTGGAACACCACGAACTGCGTGAACGGGCTGCTGCAATCGACCGACTGCTGTCCGTCGGTACCGCCGGGCGCAACCGCCGCGGCGATTGCCTGGATCGGCAGATCGACGAAGAGGTCCTTCAGTTCATACGTCCAGTAATCGACGGAGAAGGAGAAGCCGCCGCCTTCGAGCATGGCACCGATATTGTAGGTCAGGCCCGATTCCGGCTTGAGGTTCGGGTTACCGAAGTTGTCGGTCGCCTTGTAATTGTTGCCGAGCACATCGATCCCGGCAACGGCGCTCGGTCCGCCCGGCGTAAGATCGCCGGGAAGCGGACCACGGAAAGTCGTACCGATGGAACCGCGCATCGCGAACCAGTCGGTCAGCTGCCACCGGGCCGATACCTTGGGATCGAAGGTCGAGCCAACCGAGCCGCCATAATCTTCGAGGCGAACCGCACCATTGATTTCGAGACCGTCGACCGGCTCGATTTCGACTTCGGCAAATACTGCATAGATGTCCTGCGAAAGGTCGGCCGCCGGGTACTGGCCCAGGAAGGTGAATGCACCAACCGGGAAGTTCGCATCATCGGGATCATCGAGGCAGGTGAAATCGCCTTCGATCGCGCATGGATATGCATCGGGATCGCTGAACTTGTTGAGCGGCCGCGAAACGAAGTGGTTGTTACGGAACTGGCCGCCGACAGCGTATTTTACCGGCAGGCCAAGATCGAATTCGCCGCTCACCACCAGGTCGACGATGAATTGCTCCTCGAAAGCCTTGGTGCCGTTCTTCGCGCGCAGCCATTCTATCAGCTCCGGATCATTCTCGAGCCCGGGAACATAGGCCGGATTGACCAGGCCGAGCGCCGGATTGCCCGGTCGCGCGTTCGTGAACGGGTTGAAGTACATGCACCCGTTGGCACCGGCGACAGTGCCTTCGCAGTTTTCGCCGCCAAAACCGTTGAGGGCGCGCTGCAGTCGATCGCTCACGATGTCGTAGGAATATGCCTTGCGGTGACTGCGCAGGTAGGTGGCATAAAGTTCGGCCTGCAGATTGTCGCCGAGTTCTTTCTCGAAGCCCGCCGTGATGCGCCAGGCATTGTTATAGGCCCCGCCCTGTCCTGCACCGCGTTCGTCGAGCGGGTTTCCGGTCAGGCCGAACGGACGGTTGAACAGGATGCTCGCATACCCAGAGGCGTAGGGGAATGAACCTCCCGGAGCCGTGGGATCAAAGGTCTGCTGCAGGAAGGTTGCGTAGCCGGGATTGGAAGCCGGAACGAAGAATGCCTGCGCCGTGCCCGGGCCGCGCGGACCCTGCGTCGGCGGATAGCTGGGCGAATAACCCAGCTCCGGCACGTCGGTATGCGAATAAAGCGCATCGGCCACGAAGCGCAGCGTATCCGACAAATCGACGTCCATCTTGGCATAGGCCTGATAACGGTTCTCCTCTTCGATCAGGTTGACGAAGGGGATGTAGGAATAGCGACAGACCGGAAATACCGACGCGCCCGACGGGAAGATGCCGTCGATACCGCCAAGCGATTCACAAGCGTCCAGCAAGCGTCCATCGACCCCGAGGCCGAGTGACCTGCCTGCCGTTCCCTGGCTGATCGGGCCGAGCTTGGGAATGTAGGTCCCGACATCGTTCAGGAACGACCAGCCCGACGGATTGTCCGCATATGATTGCTGGGTGAAGCTACGCTCAACCGTCGCGAGTTCGGAACGGTGCTGATAGCCGAAACCAGCCATGAGGTTGGCCGAGCCAAGGTTCTTCCCGACCAGGATGCTGGCCTGGTAATTGTCGTCCGATCCGTTGACGAATTGCCAGTTGCCCGAAATCTCCACGCCGTCGAAATTGCGACGCGTAACGAAGTTCGCGACCCCGGCGATGGCATCGGAGCCGTAAGTTGTGGCGGCGCCATCCTTCAGCACTTCGACCCGTTCGAGAGCAAACATCGGAATGAGGTTCGTGTCGCTGGCCCCATCGCCCGGTTCAGGGAAGAACCGGCGGCCATTCATCAGGACCAGAGTGCGCTCGCGGCCGAGGCTGCGAAGGTTGATCGAACCTACGCCCTGGCTGCCGCCGGCAGCATACTGGTTGGATTCGCCAAGCGTAATGCCGACCGACGGGAGAGTGCGGACGAATTCGAGCGGACTGTCGATACCGCGCTGGTCGAGCTCTTCGGTTCGGAAGACATCGACCGGCAGCGCCCCGTCCTCCGACTGACCGCCGATATAGCTACCGGTGACGATGATTTCTGCATCGTCCGCGTTATCTGAAGCGGAGCCATCATCCTGCGCAAGCGCGGTACCGCCAGCGAACGTCGCCAACGGCATCGCCAGCATGGATCCGATCAGGAACCTTGTCTTGAATTTCATGGCATCTCTCCCCTTGGTGCGATGCAGATCTCAGCTGCAAACGCTTGTGTTTTCATCGATTATTGCTGTGGTGGGCCATCAGGATACTCGCGCGAGTCCACCATCTTGGGCCCGTCCGACGTGAAAGCGGCTGTTTCCCCGCCATTCGCGTAAGGCTTCCAATCGAAACCGCCCGCGCATTCGAGTGAGCGCGCACCGGCCGCCGATTTGGCAAAGGCGACCCAGCATGAGTTCATGCCCTGCGCCAGTTGCCGATCGCGATCGTCGGCACGTTTGCCGCCCCAACTCGACCGGTCGATTGAATCGAACGCGAACATCAGTTCGGCTGAATGGATCGGCCCCTGTTTCCATTCGTCGCTGCGGAATGCAGGGACATGCTCGAAACGATAGAGATAGGCTGGCGCACCGCTGTCGCCGGAGAGGCTGGCCAGCGTGCGGGCGCCATTGAAGCCCTTCTCGCCCGAGTTCGTGCCGACCATGACCGGCACGTCGAATTCCTTGCCCGCTTTCAAGGCCGCGATCGTTGAGACCGGTTTGAAATCCGGATCGCTGGTGAAGAAAAAGCCTGCGCGTAGCGGCATGGATGCAGCAAAAGTCTGTGCCGATATCGCTCGCAGACCGTCCGCATCCACGCCTTCGTCGACGCCAATGGACTTGAGCGCGTCGACCGCCATCTTGCTCGCTTCGGCAGGGTCACGGTCGGGAAGCAGCAAGCTACCCGATTGCACGATAGCCTTGTCGAACAGTCCTTCCGCCGATGGCAGCGAGAGGAGATTGACCACGATACCGCCACCGGCCGATTGCCCCGCAATCGTGACGTTATCCGGGTTGCCGCCAAATGATGCGATGTTGTCGCGAACCCATTCGAGAGCAGCCACGCTGTCTTGGAGGGCGTAGTTGCCTTTCGGCTCATCGGAATGTTCTACTGCGAGCGCCGGGTGAACGAAATTTGCCAGCGCCCCCAGGCGATAATTCACACCGACGGTGATCACACCCTGTTTCGCATTCGCGGTGCCGTCGTACGAACCGAGGTGTCCTGCACCGAGGAAGAATGCCCCGCCATGAAACCAGACCATGACCGGTGCATCCTTCACGCCTTCGGGAGCGTAGATGGTGAGGTAAAGGCAGTCTTCCGATTGTGCGCCGTTCACACCGCCGAAGTTCGCAATCGTGGTGTCGAGATCGACCGGCTGGGTGCAAGGCGCATCGTGAGCCGATGCTGCCCTTTCTCCCGGCCACGGCTTCACCGGATGCGGAGGGCGCCAGCGCAGGTCACCGACCGGCGGCGCCGCATAGGGGATTCCTCGAAACACAAGTATGCCGTTTTCGCGGGAGCCGGACAGCTTGCCCGCATCCACTTCGACGACCGCCGAATCGACTTCTGGCGGCATCTGCGAATAGGCAGCTGATGCTGTAAATACGGACGCAAATGCGCCGAAAAGTGCCCATGACGGACGTTTCAAATTCTCTCTCCCTCTTCCCACAGACGAAGGAGTATCGCGAAATTAACAATCTAACAAGTAGTGTTTTTGAAGTCGGGGTATGAGCTGAGGGTGAGAGTGGTCCAAGACCGCGCAGAATGGACAAAGGCGCGTTCGGTGCGCTAGTCATTCAGCATGCAACTGACGCGGTCCCAATTGTTCGATCAGATCTGGCAGGAGCCGATGGGCAAGGTTGCAGAAACCTATGGCCTCACCGGAAACGGCCTCGCAAAGATTTGCGACCGGCTGAATATCCCGCGCCCCAGCCGTACTCATTGGACACGGGGTCAGGATGCCCGGGAGAGGCGCCCGGCATTGCCGCCCCCTCCGATCGGCCTGAGCGAGGCGGTCGCCATTGGCGAAAGGCAAGCCCGTCAATCACCCGGAATGCGCAAGCGCATGGACAGCGAAAGCCGGCGTGACCAGATACTCGACGCGAGCGCTTCAATCGCCCTCGAGGAAGGTTTGTCTGCGCTGACCGTCAGGCGCATCGCTCGCGATCTGGGGATCAGCGAGACACAGGTGAATAACTGCGTAGGTGGCAGGAATGACCTGCTGAGCGCCCTCGCCCGCCGCGAGATAGCCCGGCAGGAAAGTCGCAGGCGCAACCGTGTCGGTCGCAATTCCGACAGGCACACGCGAATCGTGCTTTCGACGATCGGATATCTGCACGAAGCCCAGCAGCGCGGCCCTCTATTGCAGATGTTGTTGCGCAATCCGGAAGTGAAAGCCTCGCTTCGCGAGGAGCGCCGCGCTCAGGTGGAAACCGGTCGCGCACCGATCCTCCGCCACCTTACGGGCACAGGTGCGATGAGTATGGAGTCGGCCAGGGCGACCACTGCTGCGCTAACCGGCGTGTCGCTCAAGGCTGGCGGTATCGTCGCATCACGCCGTGCCCCGCTTGCGATGGTGGAGCAGCTTTGCCTTACCGTCATGATGGCTGGTGTCGTCAGCGATGAAGAACTGATGGCCGCGGGATCCGGTCAGTCCTGATCGACCTCCATCGCAGCCACGGCTGCGGATACCAGGCGCGAGCAGGTCTGCTCGGCAACCTCCGATGAAACCTGGTCCTCGCGCACCATTTTTGCGAGCGATTCAGGGATCGCCGCCAGCAGCTCCAGCAGCACAAAAGATTCCCTCGGACCAAGGTTCAGGTTCTGCGAAACATCTCTGGCAAGGTGGTGGAGCACGCGCCTGAATAGCCGCGAGCTTTCCTCGCTCAGCGGACTGTCCTGTTTACGCTCGCGAAGGATCAGGGATGCGATAGGGCCGCGCTCGACGAGATGCGCGAGGTAAGAGAGGAAGATGGTATCGATCCGGCGCCCGAAATCGGGTTCTCCGGCTTCGGTTACCTCGATCAGGGTTTGCAGTTCGGACACGCGGCGGCGGAACAGTTCGTCGACAATTTGCGGGACGCCATCGTAATAGGTGTACAACAGGCTCCGGCTGACACCGACTTCCGCAGCGATGTCGTTGAAAGAGATCGTGGCAGCACCGGACTGAAGCATGATCCGCTCAGCTGCGGCGAGCACTTGCTCACCCCGGTCCTGATCCTCGCGCCGCTCTTCCATCATGTCCGTTTGGCCTCGCGCTGTTCGAATGACAAGGCGGGAGACCCCGGTTTGCCACTTCCCTCGCAATGAAAAAGGGCGCGGAATGTAGCCGCGCCCCTGATCAGTGCAGGCTGGTCGGCCTATTCGGCAGCCTCGGCCACTGCTTCGCTCTGGCGAAACATCATGTGGTCGTAATTGGTGCGATAGAACATGTCCTTCACATGCTCGTCGAAGCCATCGAGCGATGCCTCGAACTTGCCCAGCGGATCGCGTGTGCCCTCCGGATGCGGATAGTCGCTGGAGAACAGGTACAGCTCGGGCGCGCTATCGCGGATCATCCGGCCCACATCCTCGTTCGGGAACGGCGTGAAGCGCACTGCCCGCTTGATGTATTCCGAAGGCATCATGTCCATCGCCTGCAGGTACTGGTCCGTCTTGTTGAAGGAATACCAGCCGTGGTCGAGCATGCGGAGGAATTCGGGCACCCAGCCCGCACCGCTTTCGATCACCCCGCCGCGAAGGTCGGGGAAACGCTGGAAGACGCCGTCATAGACCATCGCCGTCAGGAATTCCTGCGGGGCATACCAGAGGCAGAGGAAGTCGGCGAAACGCAGGTTTTCGCCCCCGCCGTGGAGGTCGGCGGCGCGTTCCCGTCCATTGTTCATGAACTTGCTCGGCTGGCGCTTTGTGCCGGGGCCGATGTGCAACATGAAGGGAATGCGATTGTCCTGGAGGAACTGCCAGAACGGATCGAAATCCGGATGGCCGGGGCTCTTGTCGCCGGCCGGACCGGAACTGAACATCACCGCGCCCGCACCTGCCGCAACAGCGCGCTTGGCTTCCGCAAGACCGCGTTCTGGATCGTCGAGCGGCGTGAAGGCGACACAGATCATCCGCGGATCGGCATTGCAAAAATCCTGCTGTGCCATGTTGAGCGCACGAGCCGCTGCATAGCGCTGGTCATCGTTTGCAGCCTTGGTAATCGCGCCGAGCCCGAAGGTCGGGAAGACGAGCTGGCTCTGGAAACCCAACCAGTCCAGCGCCTCCACACGTTCTTCCTTGTCGAAACCGCCGTAGCCCAGCCAACCTTTCGCACCTTCGATCGGGTTCTCGGCCGCCTTTGCGCGCGCTTCGGGGTCGTTTTTTCGCGCTTTTGCGAGATCGATCATCTTGGTGATCCGTTCCCCGCCTTCGCGCTTCGAATACACCTCGGAATAGATCTCCTTGTACTCGCCCTCCAGATAGGGGGCGAGCCAGTTCTGTGTCTCCATAGTGTGCGCATCGGCGTCGTTGACGATCCGGCCGTTCGTATAGGTCATCCGTGATTCTCCTTCCGTTTGAACCGAACATCTCACACTATTTGTTAGATTGTCAATCTTTTCGAAAAAGCGGTTTGACCCTTGCGTTAAGCGCACCGGCTCGAACAACCTGCCGCGTAGAACCGACGCGCGTGAAGCGGTTTTCCGCCAGGCTTGCCACGAGATTGAAAGAATCCGCTTTTCTTCATTTGAATATTGAGTATGCCAGTTACCGGGAGAGTTAGTCATCGATCTGGTAGAACTTCTGACTCCGCGAAACGCGGGTAACGGTCATTGGTCCGGGGCGCCCGGCCCCGCCATGGGGCCACGCATGTTCGGCGGGCAGGCCCTTGCACAGGCACTGCTGGCAGCGAGCGACCAGGAAACCGGCGGAAGGCTTGCCCATTCGCTTCATGCCTATTTCCTGAAAGCGGGCAGCGCGGTGGATCCTGTCGATTATTCGGTTTCGCAATTATCCGAAGGGCGCAGCTTCGCGACGAGGAGGGTGGAGGCCAGCCAGGGCGAAACGCTGATCTTCAGCATGATCGCATCGTTCCACGCACCCGAAATAGGGTTCGAACATACGACGCCTTCGCCCTTTCCCCTCGACATCGACGCAGCATTGCAGTCGCTGGAAGCGTGGGTGGAGCACAACGTACAGGCGTCGGAATCCCCGATCCTGGACCGGCTGCGTCATCGTCCGATAGAGATCGTGCCGCTGGACCCGGGATCCTTGTTCGGCACCCGTGCACGCGAGCCGATCACCGCATCGTGGATGCGCCTTCGCGATCCGGCCAAGGCTGACCCGGCAATGCAGCGCGCGCTGCTCGCCTACGCTTCTGACATGATGTTCCTGCGCAATGCCCTGCTGCCACACGGCGTCCGTCCGGGGAGCCGCGAGGTCCAGGCTGCCAGCCTCGACCATGCAATCTGGTTCCATGAAACGCCCGATTTCGACCAGTGGCACCTGTTCGTTACGTCCAGTCCGTGGGCCGGTGGAGCACGGGGGCTGAACCGCGGACACTTCTATCGCGAGGATGGAACCATGGTCGCTAGCGTGGCCCAGGAGAGCCTGATGAGGCCCAAGGGCGACGCGCTCGAACGGATCGAAAGCCAGAAGAATGCCTGAAGCAGTTCCCGAACCCGATTTCGATGTAGCCTCGCTCCGCAAATGGATGGTGTCCGAACTCGGGTCCGGCATCACGATCGACAGCGTCGAGAAATTCCCGGGCGGCCAGTCCAACCCGACCTACCGCGTCGACACGAGCGAAGGCGCGATGGTCCTGAGGCGCAAGCCTTTCGGCAAGCTGCTTCCCTCTGCCCATGCGGTGGAACGCGAGTACCGGCTGATCGATGCGCTCCATCCCACCCCCGTCCCGGTCGCACGCCCCATCGCCCTGTGCGAGGATGCAGAAGTAATAGGCGCGCCGTTCTACCTGATGGAGATGGTACAGGGGCGCACGTTCTGGGCAGGCGCCCTTCCCGACTGCGATCCGGCCGAACGTGGCGCGATCTATCGCGAGATGATCGAGGCACTTGCGAGCTTGCATGCTGTCGATCCCGAACAGGTCGGGCTTGGCGATTATGGCGCGCCTGGCAATTATTTCGCCCGCCAGGTGGGACGTTGGACCAAGCAGTACCGGGCCGCCCAGACTGACGACATCCCCGAAGTCGAGCGCCTGATCGAATGGCTTCCCGCAACGCTGCCACAACAGGACCGCGTGTCGATCATCCATGGCGATTATCGTATCGACAACATGATCTTCGCCCCCGATCGCCCCGAGATTCTCGCCCTGATCGATTGGGAATTGTCGACGCTTGGCGATCCGCTGGCCGACTTTGCCTATCTCGCGATGAACTGGGCGATGCCCCATGGGGAGCGCGGGGCGCAGCTCGGCGGGCTGGACCTGCCGGCGCTTGGAATTCCGACGCTGGAAGAGGCGACCGAACATTATTGCTCGCTTACCGGGCGCAGCTCGGTGCCGGACCTGAACTGGTTCTTTGCCTACAACCTGTTCCGGCTTGTCGGCATCATCCAGGGTATCAAGAAGCGCGCAATCGAAGGCAATGCTTCGAGTGCCAATGCCGAGGCCGCAGCCGCACGTATCGTGCCTTTGGCGCAGCAGGCCTGCGCCTTCGCCGATCGCGCCAGGATCTGAAATTCGAGAGGAGAAGGAAACATGTCGCTTTTCGACCTGACCGGAAAGGTCGCCATCGTCACTGGATCGAGCAAGGGGATCGGCAAGGCGATCGCGGAAGAGCTTGCCGCACAGGGCGCCCGCGTCGTCATTTCGAGCCGCAAGCAGGAGGTTTGCGACGAGGTTGCCGCTGCGATCAACGCCGAGCACGGCGAAGGAAGCGCCATCGCCATAGCGGCCAGCATTTCCGACAAGGCGCAGCTTG
Source organism: Altererythrobacter epoxidivorans (assembly GCF_001281485.1). NCBI lineage: Bacteria > Pseudomonadati > Pseudomonadota > Alphaproteobacteria > Sphingomonadales > Erythrobacteraceae > Altererythrobacter > Altererythrobacter epoxidivorans. The sequence continues at coordinate 432,807 of NZ_CP012669.1, read as the reverse complement.
CCGACTTGTTTGCCCGCTCGCGCGAGCAGCTTGGCCCGGTCGATATCCTCGTCTGCAATGCCGCGACCAATCCCTATTACGGTTCGATGGATGGCATAGAGGACGACCAGTTCCGCAAGGTGCTGGACAACAATATCCTGTCCAACCACTGGCTGATCCAGCTCGCCCTTCCCGACATGCGCGAGCGCAAGGACGGAGCGATCATCGTGATCAGTTCAATCGGAGGTCTGCGCGGTTCGCCCACCATCGGGGCCTATAACGTTTCAAAGGCAGCCGACTTCCAGCTGGTGCGCAATTATGCGGTCGAGAACGGGCAGCACGGCGTGCGCGTGAATGCGATCGCACCCGGCCTGGTCAAAACCGACTTCGCCCGCGCCCTCTGGGAAAATCCCAAGGCGCTGGAAATGACCGAGGCTCGGCTGCCGATGCGGCGCATTGGCGAGCCTCGCGATATCGCCGGAGCTGCGGTTTACCTGGCATCGCCGGCAGCCAAATGGACGACCGGGCAAATGGTCGTAGTCGACGGAGGAGCCACGATATGAGCGAACGTTTTTCCGGCAAGGTCGCAATCGTGACCGGTGCCGCTTCCGGCATCGGCAAGGCGACTGCACTTCGGTTTGCGAAAGAGGGGGCGAAGGTCGTCCTGTTCGACAAGACCGATGGCGTTCATGAAGTCGCCGGACAGATCAATCAGGCGGGCGGTCAGGCCTATGCCATGACCGGTGACGCAGGCGACGAAGGCGATGTCGAAGCACTCGTCAAGGAAGCGCTTTCACGGTTCGGCGGCCTCAACGTGTTCTTTGCCAATGCGGGCATTACCGGCGGAGTGCGCGGCGGATATTTCGACGCCACGCCGGAACACTGGGCAGAGGTGCTACGCGTCAACCTCATCGGCCCGTTCCTTGCGGTCAAGCATTCCGCCACGGCGATAGAGGGCAGCGGTGGCGGCGCCATTGTCTGTACCGCGTCTGTCGCCGGCCTTCGTTCGGGCGCTGGCCCGGCCCAGTATTCCGCCAGCAAGGCAGGCGTCATCAACCTCGTCCAGACGGCGGCCCAGCAGCTTGCCGGAACCGGGGTTCGCGTGAACGCAGTCCTCCCGGGACTGACCGAAACGGGCATGACCAAGCCGATGTACGACGGTGCCAGAGCCGCCGGAAAATCGCACATGATCGGCCAGCTGAACCCGATGCTGCGGGGCGGCGAGCCCGAAGAGATAGCGGCTGCAGTGCTGTTCCTGGCGAGCGAGGACGCAAGCTACGTCAATGGCCAGGCACTGGCCGTGGACGGCGGCCTGTCGTCCTCCCATCCGACTTCCCGCCCTCCCGGCGATCCCAACCGTCCCAGCTCATGAGGTTCAAATGACCGACACTGAAAACCCCGCCCTTTTCACCTTCATCAAGCTTACGGTGAAGGACCTGGACGCGATGACCAGGTTCTTCGTCGATGGCTTCGGCATGAAGCACGTCGATACGGTCGACACCCCCGGGTTCAGCGAACACATGATGGCTGGCAAGAAAGGGTCGGCGACGATTGTCCTGTTCCACTGGAAGGACGGGCGCGAAATCGAGATCGGCAATGGCTGGGGGCCGGTCGGGATGATCACCCGCGATGTCGACAGCGATGTCGGCCGTGCGGTCGCAGCGGGCGCCACGCAGAAGGGCGAAACTGTCGCCTTCGGCAAGGCACGCATCGCATTCGTTCTGACCCCGGAAGGTCACGAAATCGAGATGATGCAGCTCGGCTGATCAGGAACGGTGGGCTTGCCCGCCGCCTAAACCGCCAGTTGGCCAAGCAGATTGGTCAGGCGCTGCTCGCTCCAGGCCGCATGCCCTTCGTATTGCTCGCGCAATTGGCTGTCCTGCGTCCAGTTCCGGAGTTGCAGAAGCGCACTTTTTTCGATGTGGCTGAGCTGGCGCCAGTCAGAGAAGAGGTGCTCGACCTTGGCGCTGCCCAACCCAATATCGCGCCGCCGCCCGTCTTTCTGGACTCGGACAATCTAGCTTTTGCCACCGTTCTTGCCGATAACAAGCCAGAGGCCGTCACCGTCACCATAGCGCCCCGGCTCCCTTGCCGCCTTCACCGCCGTTGCTGTTAGCTTGCCCATGCCATGCGCCTCCAAGGCATTTACCCACACTCTTTCCCACATCGTAGCGCGGCTGGCGCGGAACGGCAAGGTTCGGATAGGTTCGAGAAACGCCCTAAACCGCTAGGTTTTAAGAGATTTATCGGGAGAGGAGGGGCGCCCAGAAAAGGGTAGGTGGCGGAGCAGGAGGGATTCGAACCCTCGATACGGGGTTACCGTATACACACTTTCCAGGCGTGCGCCTTCGACCACTCGGCCACTGCTCCGCACACTTGCCGCCGCGCGCTTTGCGTGCGCAGGTCGGACAAGAGAGCCGCCCCTAGCGACGTAGCGGAGCCTGCGCAAGGCAGAGAGCGACCCGGACGCAGCGCATCGCCGATTTTTGTGCTATATCGGCTCGTGCGAGCGGTGCTGCGCGGTTAGGCATCCCCTGGCGAACGCCGCACGCGAGGCCCCTTTCCGCCCCCAAAAACGCGTGGAAAGGGGCTTTCGATTCAGCCCGCGCCGTGGCACCACCCCTCCCATGAACAAATCGCTGATTTCGCTCGCCGCCGCGCTCGCGCTCGCATCACCAGCCTTTGCCGTAGGAGAGGAAGAGGAAAAACCGGCCCCCTCCCCTGGCGAAATCGTCGAGAAAGCTGCGGCGTCAGACTGGGTGCCGATCGCGCCGGAAGACCTGATGGTCATGACACTCGCCCCCGATGCAGAAGGCAATCCGCGCGAGGTCGTGATCCAGCTAATGCCAGCTCCTTTCAGCCAGGGATGGATCGAAAACATCAAGACCCTCACCCGCAGCGGATATTACGACGGCCTCTCCGTAATCCGCGTTCAGGACAATTACGTCACGCAGTGGGGCGACCCTTCCGGGGACGAAGAAGGCGCCAAGCCGCTGCCCGAGGGGCTGAAGGTGATGGGGGAGGACGAGTATGTTTCGGCAATCACCGGAGACGACCTCCTGGCACGTACCCGCTATCCCGATCCCTACGCGGGCTGGACCGCACTACTTGGCGGTTGGCCGACAGGGCTAAGGATGCAGACTTCGCACACACTTGAATACCAAGCTTGGCCCACACACTGCTACGGCATGGTCGGTGTCGCGCGCGGAATGTCGCCCAACACCGGCGACGGCAGCTCGCTCTACACAGTGATCGGCCACGCACCGCGCCAGCTTGATCGCAATATCGCGCTCGCCGGACGCGTCATCGAAGGCATGGAACACCTGTCTTCGCTTCCCCGCGGCAAGGGTACGCTCGGTTTCTATGAGGATGCCGAGGCAGACAAACGCACGTCGATCCTGTCGGTTCGCATCGCCAGCGACATGCCGTCAGGAGAGCAGCCGCAGTTCGAATATCTTTCGACCGAGAGCGAGATTTTCGCCGACTATGCCGACGCTCGCGCCAACCGGCGTGACCCGTTCTTCATCGTTCCAGCAGGCGGCGTGGACATTTGCAATATCCCGGTGCCGATCCGCCGCGTGAAGGGCGAGTGACGGAAGAGGTCGCCGCGCACGTTGCCCTCACGCGCTGGCAGGGGGAACGCGGAACATACCACCTGGTTACTTTTGCAGGCGAACCCGCCGAAACGATCGCCATGCACGAGCGATTGCAACGCCTCGAATTCGGGTCTCGCCGGGGCTTTGGCTCGGTCAAGGTGATCGCGCAGATCGGGGATACGCGGTGGAAGACTTCGGTCTTCCCGCAGAGGGCGCGATCGGAATGGATCCTGCTTGTCAGCAAGAAGGTGATGAGGGAAGAAGACCTAGCCGAGGGCGATGACCTGTCGGTGACGCTGGAACTGCTCTAGCCGACCAGGGTCGGCCAATTTCTTGCGGCGCGGGACCTCAAGCTGCCTTGATAGCCGACTCGTCAGTCTCGAGGTCGATCGCCGACCTACGAACATCCGCGATGAAGCTGTTCGCTTTCTCTCGCAGGTCCTTCGCATGGGCATCGAGCGCGTTCGCACTATCGACGACATCATCGGCAGCCGATCCGGTCTGATCGCTCGCATTGCGCAAGGCCTTCAGCTGTGTCTCGACTTCCATCGAGCCAGACGCAACCGTATCGATATTGCGCGCAAGCGCCTCGCCCGAAGCCGATTGCTGGTCCACCGCGCTCGCAATGGCGACTGCGGCCTGTTCCAGATCGCCAATGCTCTTCACGATATTGGTCAGGTCGCTGACGCTCGATTGCGTGGAATTCTGGATCGCTGCGATCTTCTCGGTCACGTTGCTGGTCGCACGGCTGGTTTGCATGGCCAGCTCCTTGACCTCGCTTGCGACCACGGCAAATCCGCGGCCCGCCTCGCCGCCGCGGGCAGCTTCGATCGAAGCGTTCAGCGCGAGCAGGTTCGTGCGCTGCGCGATCGTCTGGATCACCTCGACGATTTCGCCCACCTCGAGCGCGGCCTGCGACAGCTCCGTCATTTTCGAGTTTGCGTCTCCGACCATCCCGCTGGCATGACGAGCCAGTTCCGCCGAAGCCGACGCCTGGCGATTGATCTCGCTGATAGAGAGCGCGAATTCATCGGTCGCTGCAGCAGCCGCAGTGATGTTCTCGGTCGCCTCTTTCATGGCTTCACTCGCGTCTTTCGCCTGATCATGCGAATTGTCTGCGAGATCGACCATCTGACGCGACGTCGCCTTCAACTGATCCGACGCTGCCGAAACTGCGGTAATAAGGTCGCCTACCGAGATCTCGAAACCATTCGCGAGATCTTCAAGCAGCTGGCCCTTTTCCTTGCGCAAATGGCGCATCTGGTCACTCAGCGCCTTCTGCTCCTCGAGTTTGCTTTCTGCCTCCCGAGCACGCGCATCTGTCAGGTTTCGCAGTTCGAGCGAACTGGAGCGGAACACGGCTAGCGCCCGTGCCATCGCGCCGATCTCGTCCTTGCGTCCACGCCCGGGGATCGATGTGTCGATCTTGCCATCGGCGATCTCTTCCATCGAATTGGTGATACCGGAAATCATGCCGACCACGTGGCGGTTGAGTACACGCGCACCGATCAGCGAAACGGCGACAGCGATGATCACGAATATGATATCGACGATCAGCACCTTGTCGATGCCGTTGAACAAGTCCCTCGCCGCAGGTGCGAGCGTTCCGCGGAGCGAGCGCGCGTATTCTGCAATCTCGGCACGTAGCTGGAGCAGTTCGGTCTCGAATGCGGCGACTTTCGATGCGCTGGGATTATTTGAAATCTCTTCCCAGCGCGCGTTGAGCGACACGAGCTTATCGTCGAACCGTGCGACGATGCCATGCGTCTCGGGCGGCATTGCGTCGCTGATCCAACTGCGGGTGTAGGCAATGTTTTCCTGCGCAGTCGCAAGCGCCGGGGCCACTTCATCCAGCGCGCCGCGAGCGTTTTCTTCACGGAAGTCGCGGATGGCGGTGGCCGCATCGTCGATGTCCATGACCGCATGGGTTGTGCGCACTTCCAGGCCTGCGACATCGGCGACAAGGCGTCCGGCGCCCGAGTAATAGGCCACGGTTGCAATGACCATCGAGGCGATGAGGAGGATGATCGCTGCCGAAGCGATCCCGGCAGCATTCATCTTTGCCGCGAGGGAAAAGCGATCGAGCCAGTGCGGGGTTTCGGATTCCTGATGTGCGTCGACCGACGCAGAAGCGGGTGCGGCATCCCGAGAGATGTCGAAGTCGAAATTATGCGCGGTCAAAACTCTTCACCTTCCCGTCGTGCCTTGCGATTTTTCGCATGGGCACACAGCTCAAGTTCCATTTCCGGGATGTGACTAAGCGATATAGTTTAAACGCCAGTAAACTTTGGCGAGGTCGGATCAGACCTTTTGCATCAGTTCGATGCGGTTCCCGAAGGGATCAGAGACGTCTCCGCGCCTGTAGCCATCGAGCGGCTTGCCCGGAGTGAAAGGATAACCGTTCTCTTCGAGCTTGGTTACCAGCGAGGGCAAATCGTCGACCAGTAGCGCTGGATGGGCGCGCTGCGCCGGCATGAAGTCGTGTTCGACACCGCAATGGATATGCGCATTGCCACTGGTGAACCAGCAACCGCCATTGATAGCGAGATGGGCAGGCTTGCGAATTTCTTCCATGCCCAGGACATCGACGAAAAATTCGCGCGCTTCGTATTCGCCGCCATGGGGCATGGCGAGCTGAACGTGATCGATACCGATAACTTTCATGGGTTCGGCTGTATCAGACGCGTTCCGCCTGCGCCACGGCATCGCTCGCTCGCATCGCGCTCAGGATACGGGTGAGGTGCGCCAGATCCTGAACCTCGACATCAATCTCGTAGGTCGTGAACGGATGGTCGAGTTGGACCTGTTCCAGGCTGGTGACGTTCGCGACGTTCTGCGCGAAAATGCCTGCCATTTCGGCAAGCGTACCCGGGCGATCGTAGATCGTGACGCGCAACCGCCCTGTAGCACCCTGCGAACGCTTGCCCCACGACAGGTCGAGCCAGTCATTGTCGATCCCGCTCGCCAGTTCGAGGCAATCGATGGCGTGCACTTCGACGCCCTCGTCCTTCTTGCGCAGGCCTACGATCCGGTCACCCGGAACAGGGTGACAGCAGGTCGCCAGCTTGAAACCGACACCAGCCGTAAGTCCGCGGATCGAAATCGCGTGGTCGCGGCGGGACCAGTCATGATTGTCCGGCAGGTCGGACGTGCTTCCGGGGACCAGCGCCTCCATGACTTCGCGATCGGTCAGCTTGGCCGCGCCGACTGCGAACATCAGGTCTTCCTCGTCTTCCATCTCGAGACGCTTTACCGCTTCGCGCACCGCCTTCTTGCCGATCTTGGCAGGGACGCGGCCGGCAATTTCGTCGAACAGCTTGCGGCCGATTTCGGCGACTTCGGCGTGTTCCTTCAACCGCACGGCGCGGCGGATCGAGGCTCTCGCCTTCCCGGTCACGACGAACCCCAGCCATGACAGCTGCGGTTCCGCATTCTTGCCCTTGATGATCTCGACCACGTCGCCGTTGTTGAGAGGCGTGCGCAGCGGCATGTGCCGACCGTTGATCTTTGCCCCCACTGTCTGCGCGCCGAGGTCGGTATGTACCGCGAAGGCAAAATCGACCGGCGTTGCGCCCTTGGGAAGCTGGAACAAGCTGCCCTTTGGCGTGAAGGCAAATATGCGATCCTGGTAGATCGCCATGCGTGTGTGCTCGAGCAGTTCCTCGGCGTCGTGGCTGGCATCGACGATTTCAATGAGGTCACGCAACCAGCCGACCTGCCCGTCCGGCCGGTCTCCCTGCTTGTAAGCCCAATGCGCAGCCAGGCCGAACTCGTTGCGCTGGTGCATTTCGCGGGTACGGATCTGGACCTCAACTCGCATCGAATTTTCGTACATCAGCGAGGTGTGTAGCGAGCGATAACCGTTCGATTTGGGGGTCGAGATATAGTCCTTGAACCTGCCCGGTAGCGCCTGCCAGGTGGTGTGAAGCACCCCCATGGCGGCATAGCAGTCAGCTTCGGTATCGCACACGACACGGAATGCCATGATGTCGGTGACCTGTTCGAAGCTGACATGACGCTCCGCCATCTTGCGCCAGATCGAATAAGGATGCTTCTCGCGACCCGAAACTTCGACCTGCAGGCCCGCTTCTGCCAGCGCCTGCTTGATCGCGAGCGCGATCGCATCCACCTGACCGCCGTCCTGGCTGCGAAGTTCTTCGAGCCGCTTGGTGATCGTATGGAACGCTTCGGGCTCCAACTGCTCGAAAGCGAGCAGCTGCATTTCGCGCATGTATTCGTACATGCCCACACGCTCTGCCAGCGGGGCATAGATATCCATCGTCTCGCGCGCGATGCGCCGGCGCTTGTCGGGTGACTTGATGAAATGGAGCGTGCGCATGTTGTGCAGCCGGTCCGCCAGCTTCACCAGCAGGACGCGAATATCCTCGCTCATTGCAAGGAGGAATTTGCGCAGGTTCTCCGCGGCCCGCTCGTTCTCGGGCATGGCCTCGATCTTCGACAGCTTGGTCACGCCATCAACCAGCTGCGCTACCTCGGTCCCGAAATTGGCTTCGATATCGTCGATCGTCGCCAGCGTATCCTCCACCGTATCGTGAAGGAGCGCGGTAATGATCGTTTCCTGATCGAGCTGTAGATCGGTCATCAGGCCGGCGACTTCGACCGGATGACTGAAATAGGGATCGCCGCTGGCGCGCTTCTGCGTGCCGTGTTTCTGGACTGTATAGACGTAGGCGCGATTCAGCACCGCCTCATCGGCGTCGGGGTCATAGCCCAGGACCCGTTCCACAAGTTCGTACTGTCGCAGCATCACCGGAAATGTGCGGTTTCGCGCAGCTTATTGCAATCGCAAAAGCCACGAATTGGCAACCAGTTGCAATTAATGGCCCCTTCAAGGGCATCAGGCATCCGGGGGAAGGGTTATGAAGCGAGCAGTCGCTGCGCTAATAGGATTTTTGGCACTCACGCTGGGGGCTTGCGCGCAAAAACCGGCGCTAACCCCGCAAAGCGCGATGTGCGATTTCCGGACGATCCCGCTCGATATTCCCGTGCCAGGCCAGTCAAATGCCGAAGACCCAATGCGGTTGGAACTGGAGAATAGCCTGCGGGCCTATCCCTCGCGCATGCCCAATTCGACCAAGCCGCCGATGATGCTGTCGTTTTCGGGCGGAAGCGAGCACGGTGCCTATGGCGCGGGGATCCTTGCCGGTTGGGGCGGGACCGGCGACCTCCCTGATTTCCAGGTGGTGACCGGGGTTTCGACCGGTTCGATCCTTTCGACCTTTGCATTCGTCAACGAACCGGAAAAGGCGGTTGCCGGATACACAATCAATTCGGAAAGCGAACTGGCCGACGTTTATGCCAAGCCGAAGGACGGAAAGCCCGATCTCGCAAACTTCGAAACGCTCGTAAAATACGGCTCTTTCGCCAATCTCGACCCGTTGAAGGAACGGCTGGGCCAGTTCATCACCGACGATGTCCTGTTGCGTGTCGCGACCAAGCACGACGGCGGCGCGCGCCTCCTGATAGGAGCGACCGATCTGGATAGCGGCAGGCCGGTCGCATTCGATCTCGGTGACATGGCGACCCGCTATATCGCGAGCCAGGTCAGCGGCGACGGTAAGGCCGGCCAGTGGAAAAGCTGCTATATCGCGGCGATCCTGGCGAGCTCTTCAGCGCCGTTGGCCGCGCCCCCTGTCTTCATCGACAACACCATGTATGTCGATGGGGGGATGCGTTTCGGCATGTTTGGAGATCCGACGGCGCTGGTCCAGATGGCCCATTGGCGCGGAGATGCACCCGACCTCAAGATCGAAGACGACATCTATGTGCCCGCCCCGATCACCTATGCCATTATCGACGGAACGCTCGACCTGCCGACACCTTCGTGTCCAAAGGCGGATGCCTCCCTTTGCACCAAGGACAACCCGATGGGCGGCAAGGAAGGAGTGCACAAGGACTGGAACATCATGTCGCTGGCGATGGCGAGCGAAAGGGTGCTGGTGAACCAGGTCTATCGCTTTTCCGCGCTTCAACTCGAAGACGATGCCTGCGAGGAATCCGGGTGCTTCAACTTCCTGAGGATCGAGGATGATGTCGCAGACTTCGACTTCACCTATCTCGACCCTGCGAAGTCAGCGCCGGAAACGCTGACCTGCAACCAGTGGCAGCAAATCGATATCGAAACCGATGACCCGATCGAATTCCAGAAACGCTATATGCGCTGCCTGATCTCGTACGGAAAAGCCAAGGTTGGCGAGGCGGGCTGGGGCAGCTGAGCCCAACCCGCCCTCACGTCGGTTACCCTTCGTAGCCGACGATCTTGTCGACCTTGCCGCGGGTATAGCTGTGATAGCCGTCACGCGTTTCTGCGTAGAGCTTGGTCGCGATAGGGCGACCCCAGCTTCCCGTGTCCCAAAGCGCAGTGAACAGCGGCGACACGAACTTGTTGCGACCCACGCGGGCCAGGAACTTCTGGGCCTGCGGAATTGCCGGATCATATTCGTTGCGCAAGGCAGCTTCGAGCCACAGGAACAGCACTTCATTGTTCCCGGTGGCAGAAAGCTCGAGCCGGTCGTTCAGCGCGGCAAGTTGGGCGTCATCCAGCTCCTTCGGCAGCTTCTCGAGGAACCGGCGCTGTTCTGCGGCTGTCCAGCCCTTCCAAGCTTTCGTTTCGGGCAGCGTGCCGTCCTTCGCATAAGCGGCAGCCGCTGAATCGACCGCAGCAAATGCAGCCGCATCGGGCTGTGCAGCGTTGGCGGGAATGCCGGTGCCATAGACCCATTCGTCGAGCATCAGCGCCTTCTCCAGCTCCGCATCGCCCTTGATCAGGTTCTCGCGCAGGTCGGCAAGGAACATCTCCGAAGTGATCGGCTGAAACGCGTGATTGTCGAACCATGCGGTCAGCCACGCGTCGAACTTCTCGCGGCCGACAGTCTGTTCGACAGTGCGAAGAAAGACCGTGCCCTTGTCATAGATCGCTTCGCCAGCGGTTTCGAACGGGCTGATTTCGGCGGGCGTACGCATGGCGGTATTGGGATTGTCCGAACCATTGGTCTCGACCATTTCAGCGAGACCAGCATAACTCAGCGCATATTCCTGTTCGGCCCGGGCCTTGCCATACACTTCTTCGCTGATGCGGCTTTCGATGTAGCTCGTGACGCCTTCGTTGAGCCAGCCGTCACGCCAGCTCGCATAGGTGGTCAGGTTGCCCGACCAGCTGTGGGCCAGCTCGTGTGCGACCAGCCCGTTGTTCGAGCGATCGCCCGCGATGAAGGTCGGCGTAAGGAAGGTCATCACCGGATTTTCCATCCCGCCATACGGGAAGGATGGCGGCAGCACGATCATGTCGTAACGGCCCCAGCGATAATCGCCGAACAGCTTGCTACCTGCGTCGATCAGTTCCTCGGTATCGCCCACTTCCTTGGCAGCCGCCTCCAGCGTCTCGGGCTCTGCCCAGACACCGGAACGGGGACCGATTTCGGCGAATTCGATATTACCGGCAGCAACGGCGATCAGGTACGGCGGAACGGACTTGTCCATGACAAAGCTGTGCGCCCTGGTTCCATTGCCAAGATCTTCAGGCTCGCCCTGCTTGATACCGCTCATCACTACATTGAGCGCTTCGGGAGCGACGATGCGCGCTTCCCACGTCTGTCGGATGCCCGGGCTATCCTGCGTGGGGATCCAGCTGCGGTTGAGGATCGCCTGACCCTGGCTGAACAGGAACGGCTGCTTCTTACCGGCAGTCTGTTCCGGTGCCAGCCACTGCAGGGCCTCTGCATAGGGCGCGCTGGCATAGGTGATCAGGATACGTTCGGGCGCCGTGACCGCACCATCGGTTTCTGCAAAACTGATCTTAAGCGGCGCGCCCTTCTCGGCTACGCTTTCGCCCAGTTCCCATGCGAGCTCTACGCCCTCGCCATCGGTCACATGCGTGATCGAAAGACCATTGCTGTCGAGGACGATTTCCTTCGCTCCTTCAGCGGCAACGACATCGAGCGTCGCGGTGCCCTCGACCAGTTTCTTGTCGAAGTTCAACACAAGGTCCAGCGCCACATGGCTCACGCGCGCTTCCTGCGGACGGGCATAGGTGAACTCGTCGAACGCCTGTTCGCTCGTCAGGATCGGTGCGACAACGGGTGCAGCGTCCTCACCAGCCATCGGGTTGCAGGAAACGAGCAGCAAGGCTGCCAGCGGTGCGAGATAACGCATCGGGAAACTCTCCAAAAATTCCATCGGCCTGCGAACCGTCGGCCCGCGTTCATGTCGACATCCTATATCGACCCTGAACTCTTGCGCCACCCTGAAGCGATGCATTCGTTTGCCTTCTGGTGAATTCGCGACACTTGGTCTATGTGAACGTTATCAGAAGACATAAGCGTTCCCGGGAGAAAGAAATGAAGTCGCTCAGCACGGCTATTGCCGCAACCGCATTGGCCCTCGCCGCACCGGCGCTTGCTCAAGACCTGCCGGCGGCAGGCGAGCAAGCCACAGCCGACCGCGATCTACTCTTCTCGGACGAATTCAACGGCGAAGAGCTCGACCGCGCGAAGTGGGGCGTCATCGGCGCCGACTTCTGGGTCAATGACGAGCAACAGGTTTACGTCGATTCGAAGGCGACGATCGCAATCCTCGACGACATGTCGGGCGCCGACGGCGGCGTCCTGATGCTACGTCCTGTCTTCAAGCCGGGGATCGACCCGAACAAGAATCGCCTTGCCGATTTCCTTTCGGGGCGGGTCGAAAGCAAGGACAAGTTCGATTTCACTTATGGCCGCGCAGAAGCTCGCATCCGAATGCCCGATGCAGTCGGCGTCTGGCCGGCCTTCTGGCTGCTTGGAAACGGGAAATGGCCCGACACCGGCGAGATCGACATCATGGAATATGTCGGCGAGAAAGACTGGACCGGCGTTGCCCTGCACGGCCCCGGTTATTCAGGCGAAACGCCGCTGGTGAACAAGTTCTTCTTCCCCGAAGGCGTCGATGTCACGCAGTGGCATAACTACGCCGTCGAGTGGACAGAGAACCAGATCGACTTCATCGTCGACGGCCATGTGACCTATCGCGTCACGCGCCCGATGGTCGAACATTATGGAAAGTGGCGCTTCGATACGCCTAAATATCTGATCCTGAATTTCGCGCTCGGTGGTGCCTATCCGGTCAAGACCAACGGCATCAAGGAACCCTATACGGGTGTGCCGCAGGCAACCGTCGATCAGATTAAGACGGGCAACGTCGCGATGCTCGTCGATTGGGTTCGCGTCTATGCGCCGGAGGGCATGAGCAAGGAGTGATCAGCTCCAGGTCGCTTCTGGCGGCAGGCTCATGAGGATGGCATCGACATTGCCGCCGGTGCGCAGTCCGAACAGAGTGCCACGATCGTAAACGAGGTTGAATTCGGCGTAGCGTCCGCGCCATTCGAGCTGGCGCTGCTTGTCTGCGTTGGTCCATTGGGTCTCGACGCGGCGGCGAACGATCTTCGGGAAGATGCCCAGGAACGCCTCGCCCACATCGCGGGTGAACTGGAAGTTCCGCTCGAATGCGTCGGGATCGGCGCATTCCATGTGGTCATAGAATATCCCGCCTACGCCGCGATGGACACCGCGGTGCGGGATGTAGAAATAATCGTCCGCCCATTTCTTGAACCGGTCGTAATAGGTCGGATTGTGAAGTGCACAGGCGGCGCGAAATGCCGCATGGAAATCGGCCGTGTCTTCCTCATACGGAATCGGCGGATTGAGATCCGCACCACCGCCAAACCAGGCGGCTTGGGTCGTAAGGAATCGCGTGTTCATGTGCACGGCGGGAACATGTGGATTGGCCATATGGGCAACCAGGCTGATGCCGGTCGCGGTAAATCCGGGGTTCTCCGGGCTGGCACCATTGATCGTGCCGGCAAATTCCTTGCTGAAACTGCCCCTGACCGTCGAGACGTTCACCCCGACCTTTTCAAAGACCTTGCCCTTCATCAGGCCCTGCACGCCGCCACCCGGATTGTCATTGCCGTCTTCGTCGCGCTGCCAGGGACGATATTCGAAACTCGCATTGGAACCCGCTTCGCGCTCGATCGCCTCGAACTCGTTGCAGATGCGTGTGCGCAGGCTTTCGAACCATTCTTTCGCGCGGTCGGTTTCATGGGTCCAGTCAGTCATGACACCCCCTTGCCAAAGCACATGAGTCGCGGCAAGGGAGAGCCATGGTTCCCCTTTCGTTCGCAGGCGAGGAAATGTTCCTCATCGACGGTCGCGCGCTTTACTGGCCGCGTGAGCGAACGCTGCTGCTGGCCGACCTTCACCTTGAAAAAGCAAGCTTTTTTGCAGGGCACGGGCAAATGCTGCCGCCATACGACAGCCGCGAAACGCTGGAGCGCATCGCCAATGCGGTCAAGCAGACAGGCGCGCGCCGGGTCATCACGCTGGGCGACAACTTTCACGACAGCGACGGAACCAGCCGGCTCGAACCCTATGCGGCCGGCATGCTCGAAGCATTGACGCGCTCGCTCGACTGGGTCTGGATTACCGGCAACCACGACGAAGAGATGCACCGCGCTTTTGGTGGAGCCCTCGTCGACGAGATGGAACTAGGCGGCGTGTTGCTCAGGCATATCGCTCGAAAGGGCGAAACACGGCCAGAGCTTTCCGGCCATTTCCATCCCAAGGTTCGCGTCAGGATCCGCGATCGCCACATCAGCCGGCCATGCGGCGTCGTGAGCAGGTCCACCGACGGAGCCGACCGGATGATCATGCCGGCATTCGGCGCATTGACCGGCGGCATGGACGCGGCATCCCCCCAGATCCTGCGCGCCTTGCAACCTGCGCGCGAAATAGAAGCGGTGCTTCCGGCGAAGGGAAAGCTCGTCAAATTCCCGCTTTGGCGCGATGCCGCGTAGCCACTAGCGTTTAAGAGCGATTGTCCCTACATAGCGGCCACGATTCATGGCTATTACAGGAGAACACACATAGCCCGTCCACCCCGGCGTTCGATGGCCCCGCCAGTAAAAAGCGGCCCTCGCTATGACGAATTCATTCAATCCGACAAGGTTCGCGTGATCGATCACGAAGGTGAGAACCTTGGCGTGATGTACACCCGCGAAGCGATGGAACAGGCCAACGACCTGGGTCTCAACCTGGTGGAGGTATCGCCAAACGCGGACCCGCCGGTGGCAAAGTTCCTCGACGTCGGCAAATACCGTTACGAGGCTCAGAAGAAGGCCAACGCCGCACGCAAGACCCAGAAGACGCAGGAGATCAAGGAGATCAAGATGCGTCCCAACATCGACACGCACGATTACGACGTGAAGATGCGCAACGTGGTCAAGTTCATCGAGAATGGCGACAAGGTGAAGGTCACCCTGCGTTTCCGCGGCCGTGAAATGGCGCACCAGGAACTCGGCATGAACCTGCTGAACCGTGTGCGCGACGATGTCGAGGAAATCGCCAAGGTCGAGGCATTCCCGCGCCTTGAAGGGCGTCAGATGCTGATGGTTCTCGCTCCGAAGTAAGGCAGCTTGATCCATTAATAAAAAAGGGCGCGCCAGACGGTGCGCCCTTTTTGTATCGGCACGCCAAATAGTCAGACCATCGACGCAGTGCCCAGTTCAGAAAGCCGAGCAATTCTCGGCGCCGATACTCGCCAAGGCTGTCATGGGCAGCTAGGTCCTCAGGTGGGGAGGATTTACGCGAAGTGACAGCACGCCGCATCGGAATGATCACGGGGCTCGTCGCCCTGCTCTTCACAATATTCACCGCACCGCCAGCCGGCATGCCAGCCGAGGCATGGATCATCGCCGGGCTTGTGGTGATGATGGCTGCCTGGTGGATGACAGAGGCTGTCCCGCTGGCCGTCACGGCGCTCCTCCCGTTCGTGGTCCTGCCTTTCGCCGGCGCGCTCGACGCAAAAGAGACGGCGAGCGCGTACTATTCACCGATCATCTTCCTCCTGCTCGGCGGCGCCTTCATCGCACTCGCCATCGAACGTACAGGTCTCCACCGCCGGCTGGCGCTGTTCCTGCTCGATACGATCGGAAAAGGTGGCAGCGAATTTCGGCTGCTGCTGGCCTTCATGGCCGCCGCAGCAGTGTTGTCGATGCTGATCTCCAACACTTCAACCGCCCTCATCATGATGCCCGTCGCACTCGCGGTTCTCGCCGGTGGCGAAGGCCATCTGGCAGACGAAGGCGCGACCGACCGCCAGGAAGGTCTCTCGGGTGCCTTGCCGATGGGCATCGCCTTTGCTGCCAGTATCGGCGGTCTCGGAACGCTTGTGGGTTCGCCCACAAACGCCATCGCAGTTGGCCTGATCGACGAACTGCTGGGCCTTAGGATCAGCTTTGCCATGTGGAGCATGTTCGGCCTTCCGGTCGTGCTGATCGGCGTGCCCGTCGCAGCCTGGATCGTCGGGCGGGTACAGTCGATCGGTTCACATCCTTTCGACCTGGCAGCGGCGCATGACGCGGTCGAAAGCCACGGCCCGTGGACCACGGCGGAAAAACGCCTCGTCCCGATTATCGCCATCACATTCATACTTTGGATGGGCCAGCCATGGCTGGCACCGCTGCTGCCTGACGGTTCGCTGACCGAAGGGACCGTGGCAATCGCGGCGAGCCTCGCACTGTTCATCCTACCGGATGGAAGCGGCCGCCCGCTGCTCAACTGGGATGAAGCAGATCGCGCGCCTTGGGGGGTGCTGCTGATGTTCGGTGGCGGCCTGGCGCTCGCCGCGGGCATGGGGTCATCGGGGCTGGCAGACTGGATCGGTCAGCAGCTTCTGCCACTCGAAGTGCTGCCCCCTATCGCCATCGCAGTCATTGCCGTCGTGCTGGTGATCGTAATCACCGAATTTGCGAGCAATGTCGCAACTGCGTCTGGCATCATCCCCGTCGTCGCCGCACTCGCCGCTGCTCTCGGAGCGGACCCAGTCCTGCTCGTCATGCCCGCCGCGCTCGCTGCCAGCTGGGGCTTCATGTTACCGGCTGGAACAGGCCCGAATGCCATCGCCTGGTCGACCGGACGCATCCGCATCGGGCGCATGGTCGGGGCCGGTCTGGCACTCGACATCATCGGCACATTCCTCATCGTCGGAGTGGTCTTTGCGGTCGAGCTTGCGAGTTGATCGGGCGCGTTTCGAGGCCCGGCTTGAACTCGGCAAAGTCCGCCGATATTCAATGAGGTGTGATCCGGCGACGGCGGAGAAGCGTTCCTGCGGAGGTTAGGAGCGGGTGCCCCGGCCGCCCCATCTGCTCCTGCCTTCCTGGGGGCGTTTTACGAGGAAGGTCAGCCTGTAATGACTGATGTCATCGATCCCAACGAAGCACCGCGCCGCACTTCGAAGCCTGCCAGGACGAGCATCGGCGGACACGAATTGAAGCCTTCGACGCTGATGATGGGATACGGGTACGATCCCGTGCTGTCGGAAGGATCGCTCAAACCGCCGATCTTCCTGACCTCGACCTTCGCCTTCCCCAGCGCTGCCGACGGAAAGCACCACTTCGAAGGCATCACCGGCAAGCGTCCGGGCGGCGCCGATGGACTGGTTTATTCGCGTTTCAACGGGCCCAACCAGGAAATCCTGGAAGACAGGCTGGGGATCTGGGACGGCGCGGAGGATGCCTTAGCCTTTTCGAGCGGCATGACCGCGATCTGCGTGCTGATGATGGCCTATGTCAGCCAGGGCGATGTCATCGTCCATTCCGGACCGCTCTATGCCGCATCCGAAGGCTTCGTTTCGAAGGTGCTCAGCAAGTTCGGGGTTACTTACGTCGATTTCCCCGCCGGTGCATCTGGCGAGCAGATGCAAGCGGTGCTGGAGAAGGCCAGGGAGCAGGCCGAAAGCCAGGGCGGCAAGGTCGCGATGATCTATCTCGAAAGTCCGGCCAACCCGACCAATGCCCTCGTCGATATCGAAGCCATGCGAAAGGCACGCGATACAGTGCTGTCGGCCGATTGCCCGATTGCCATCGACAACACCTTCCTCGGTCCCTTGTGGCAGCGCCCGCTCGATCACGGGGCCGATATCGTCGTCTATTCGCTGACCAAATATGTGGGCGGTCATTCCGACCTCGTCGCCGGAAGTATCGCGGGTGCGCGCAAGTGGATGGACCCGGTTCGCATGCTCCGCAACACGATGGGAGGCATTTGCGATCCCAACACGGCGTGGATGCTGCTGCGCTCGCTCGAGACGGTCGAGCTTCGCATGCAGCGAGCAGGAGAGAACGCGGCCAAGGTATGCGAATTCCTGCGCCAGCATCCCAAGGTCGAAAGGCTCGCCTATCTCGGCTTCATCAGCGATGCGCGCCAGCAGGACATCTTCGATCGGCATTGCACCGGGGCCGGCAGCACATTCTCGCTGTTCATCAAAGGCGGGGAAGCTGAAAGCTTCCGTTTCCTCGACAACCTGAGCATCGCCAAACTTGCGGTCAGCCTTGGCGGGACAGAGACACTCGCCAGCCATCCGGCGGCAATGACACACCTTTCCGTGCCGGACGAACGGAAGGCGGCACTCGGCATAACCGACAACCTCGTTCGCATTTCAATCGGCATCGAGGATCCCGATGACCTTATCGCCGATTTCGAACAGGCACTGGCAAAGGTGTGATGCAACGCCTAGCCTCGGGCATCTATTCCTGAGGCGGAGTGAAGCATGAGTGATCGCAAACCGGTATTCCTGGTCCTGGGTGCAGGTGCCGGGATCGGCGGACAGGTGGCAGCGCGATTTGCGCTTGGCGGATACCATGCCGTGCTAGCCCGCCGCAGCGACGAAGCCGGTCTGAAGCGGCTTGTCGGGCAGATCGAGGACGCCGGAGGCGAAGCCAGCGGAATGCTGGTCGACGCATCGGTCGACGGCACGATCGAAAATCTGGTCGAGCGGGTCGAAAACGAGATCGGCCCAATCGAATGCGCGCTCTACAACCTGGGCGCGCAGATCGGAAACCGCTCGCTGGCGAATACGCCGCACCGGACGTTCGAACTGGGCTGGCGTCTTGGATGTTTCGGCCTATTCCGCCTCGCGCACGCCTTGCTCCCCCGGATGGTAGAGCGCGGTCGCGGGACCATGCTGGTGACGAGCGCGACGGCTGCTGTTCGCGGAAACGAAGGGCAGCACAGCCACGCTGCCGCAATGGGTGGACGGCGGATGCTGTGCCAGACGCTCAACGCAGAATTCGCACGCCAGGGGATCCATATCGCGCACATCGTGATTGACGGGGCGGTCGATGCACCTGACACCCTCGGCAAGATGCTCGGCAATTCGTTCGAGGATTTCAAGGCGGCGAAAGGCGACGACGGCGTCGTGGACCCTGCTGCTCTTGCTGAAACTTATTGGCATCTGGCGCACCAGCCGCGCAGCTGCTGGAGCCACGAAATCGACCTGAGGCCCTGGACCGACACCCCGTGGTGGAACGACAACCCTCAGTCGGCGATCAACCGTAACTGATAACTCTCAGGCCAGCAGTGTCCGCACAAAGCGGGGACCGAGGCTATCGAGCACCTCTGCCTCGGCAACCAGTCGCTGGTTTCCGGTGCCAAAGTTCTTGTGGTCGAACCAGAACGGGCGGCACGAGGTGAAATAGAGTAGTGGCCGGTCCTCGTTGCTCGTGTTTGCGCAGCCGTAGTGGATGGTTCGAAAATCCCACACCAAGGCCGAACCAAGGGGCACATCGATAGATGCTGGCGATATGCCGTCCCGCGAACCGGTGCGATGGCTCCCGGGATAAAAGGCGGTCCTGCCATTGGCCTCGCCGGTGTCGACCAAGGGAATGGCAATCGTCAGCACGGTCGGCGGAAGCAGCGGATCCACTCCGGTTTCCGGAAAAAGAGGGTCGGTATCGCGGTGGACGTGCTGATCAGGGCACCCGCCGTGCGCCATCATCATCCCGAACGCTTCGTGCACCCATGCCGACCCGAGCGCACTTTCCAGCAACGCCTCGACTGCCGCGTTATCGAGCAATCCCAAATCGAGAAGGCCGTGGCCCAGCATAACAGGGGCAATAAAACGCCCCTCTCCGTTTCGCAGCACGTCGGTCAGGTTCGCGGGATCGGCGAATTCCGGGTGGCCGGCGAAGACCACATCCCTAGCGGCAATCAGAGTGTCGCGTGTCCAAACTTCATCGAGCCGGACGACGCCGTCCTCGCGCAGGATTGATGCAGCAGCCTCCGTGTCCCCTGCGGGAGCGGAGCGCAGGCTGCTCATCCACGCCACTCGCGGCGTTCTTCTGCGGTCTTCAGCACTTCATAGGCAAGTTGCAGCTTCTGGAATTCTGCAGCAGCCGCCTTGTCACCCGGCTTTACGTCCGGGTGCACTGTCTTGGCTTTTTCCCGCCACGCCTTCTTGATCATGACGAAGTCAGCATCCGCTTCGAGTTCAAGGACATCAAGCGCGCGCATTTCGTCAGCACTGCGCGATCCATCACCCGAACCGGCCCAGCCGTAATGAGACGCCTCCGCATAGCCGGAACTTTCCTGCCGTTCGGCCTTGGCGCGCTCTTCCTTCTCGGCCTTGTCCAATCCTTCGAAATAGTCCCACTTGGAATTATATTCGGCTGCGTGCTTCTGGCAGAAATACCAGCGGTCGGGACTGTTCGGAGCTTTTGGTGCGGGGCAATCGCCCGGCTCGTCGCAACTATGACGATCGCAAATGCGGACATTCGTCGCTTCGCGCGATGAGCCATAGCCGCGCCAGCGGGGGAATCCCCAGTCGTTGGACCTGCGTGCCTTAGCCACGGGCACCGATGCGATTTTTCTCGCTCAAAGTCGTTCGTCCGACGGTCATGTCACTCAGTCTAGGGATCGTTGCCTATTTTTGAAAGACGTGGGATCCAGTTGCTGTTTGAAATGTTGCAATGCAACAGATTATTCATATATCGCCCGTAACGGCGTTCGACGAGACCGACATGAGCAAGCAACTCGCCCTTTCCAGTGCCTTCGCCACCCTCGCCATGGCTGCGATGGTGCTCACGCACACGCCCAGCCGGTTCGACCGGCAGGAAAGCGAGGGCTATGGTCCGGTGCAGGCCGAGCTATCCTTGCCCGACCTGCCCCAGCCGTCTTTCATTCGCTGATCAGTTCACGACCACGCTGACCGCGCGGCGGTTCTGCGCCCATGCAGCTTCGTTCGATGCAAGAGCGATCGGGCGTTCCTTGCCATAGCTGACGGTGCGGACGCGTGCTGCATCCACGCCGAGGCCGACAAGGTAGTTCTTCGCTGCGTTTGCACGGCGTTCACCCAGCGCGAGGTTGTATTCGCGCGTGCCACGTTCATCGGCATGACCTTCGATCGTGATCGAAATCTGCGGATAGCGCGCCAGGTACTGCGCCTGGGTCTGCAGTGCAGCAGCGTCGGCGCTGTCGATGTTATAGCGGTCGGTGTCGAAGTAGATCACGTTCTGACCGTTCACGGCGTTTTCGAAATGCGCCTGCGAACCCAGCGACGGACCGGTCGGTGTAGTCGGGGTAGTGGTCGGCGTTTCGGTTTCCACCGGCGGAGGCGGAAGATCCTCCGGAGCCTTCTTCGAGCATGCGGCAAGGCCGATGCTGCTGGCGAGAAGGATGGCGCTGGCGACACGAGTGTTCATGCAAATTTCCTTTCCCATTGGGCCGCAAGATCAGGGGTGCGCGCCCGATGATATACATTCAACGCATTCAGGGGAGAAGCGGTCCCCAGGCCGGGTCAGACGCATCGACCGGCGTCGGCAGTTTCCTTTCATTACGACCAGTCAGATCGACCTGGTAGAGGTTGGAGCGGCCCGAGTTGCGCTCGGTCCGGAAGAACTGGATGATGCGGCCATTGGGGGCCCAGGTCGGGGCCTCGTCCTGCCAGCCGCTGGTCAACACGCGCATGTTACGACCTGCAGGCGTCATGACGGCAATATTGAAATCGCCGGCAATGCGGGTGAAGGCGATCTGGTCTCCGCGCGGGCTCCATTCCGGCGTGGCACATCGGCCACCCGAAAAGCTGATCCGCTGCTGGTTCGACCCGTCGGCATCCATCACATAGCATTGCTGGCTGCCCGAACGGTCGCTTTCGAACACGATCTTGCGGCCGTCGGGCGAATAGGACCCGCCGATATCGATACCGGGCGTGTCGGTCAGGCGGACGCTGCGCCCACCGCTCGCCGGGACGCGGTAGATGTCCGTATTGCCCGAGACAGCCATCGAATAGAGGATGCTGTTGCCATCGGGGCTCCAGCGCGGAGCGAACGTCGGATTGGTGCTTTGCGTGACCAGCACCTGCTTCCCCGTACCGATGTCATAGACATAGATGCGCGGATTGCCGTCGACATAGGACAGGTACAGCAGCCGCTTGTAGTCGGGCGAATATCGCGGCGTGAGCGCTGTCGCGCTGCCGAGCGTCAGGAAGCGATGGTTCGCGCCGTCGCTGTCCATGATGGCGAGACGTTTGACGCGCTTATCCTTCGGACCGACTTCCGCGATATAGGCGATGCGGCTGTCGAAGAAGGGGCTTTCGCCGGTGAGGCGCGAGTAGATCAGATCCGAACATTTGTGCGCGGCGCGGCGCCAGTCCGCCGGCGGAACCACCCAGCCCTCGCGCACCAGTTCGCTTTGTAGGGCCACGTCGTAGAGATAGCAGCCGAACAGCAAGCGACCGTCGCTGCGTTCGCGGACATAGCCATGCACCAGCATTTCGGCCCCGCGTCCGCTCCATGTGGAGAAGCTGGGAGCCGTGATCTGGGCAAAGCTCGGCTGAGGCAGGCTGTCGGGGCCGGTGGGCTTGAACAGGCCATTGTTGCGCAGATTGGCGGTGATGACGCGGGCGACTTCGCGGCCGAGTGCCGCGGTCCCATCCTTGTTCGCCGCGGTCGGCTGATCGCGGTCGGTCGCGAAACCTGGGATGGCGATACCAAGGTCCTGCCAATCGCTTTCATCCGTAACGGTGAAAGTCAGCCCGCCTTCTTCGCTCGCCTCCCCAAGCGTTTCGACCTCGCCGCCCTCCGGCGCGGGTGAGCCCAGGTCCTGGTTCTGCGCAGCGACCGGCGCGGCAACCATAGCGAGTGCGAAAAGCAAATATTTCATCGTGACAGGTTCCTATCGAAGCGAGCGCCGCGGATCGACTTCCATGCGTTATAGTATTCTGCAGGCAGGTCGAACGGAGCTGCCTGTACGACTGCCCGAATTGCGCGCTCAGCATGGAGGCTCGCCTGCGGGCGGTTTGAATCGTTGATGCCGGACTGGCGCAGGACACGCGGCGTACCCTTGAGCGAGCCGTCTTCGTTGAGGTCGAAGGCAAGCTCGGTGACCAGCAGTTCGGCGTCGAGGCCGGACGGCGCGTTCCAGTGCGGCTTGATCTGGCGCGAGATAGCCTGGATCAGGCTCGCCTTCGCGCTGGCGCCTATCTGCGATGCCGGAATGCGGGTTTCGTCGGTCTTGGTCGAACTGCCTGCCCCGCCAAGGAAATTGTCACCGATGCGCGAACCGCCACCCGTGCTCGGCGACGGGGTGCTGCGCGGCTTGGGCTTGGGCTGAGGTTGCGTAGCTGTCCTGCGCGGCGCGGTGATCGGCGGCGTTTCCTGGCGCGGCGCAGCGCTGGGTTGCGGCGCAGGTTCGATTACAGGGGGCTGCGGCTGCTCGGCCAGCGTGGGAGCGATCGCCGCCTGGCTTTCGGGCACGGGATCGGGCGCAGTGGCCTCCAGTCCGACGTCTTCCGCGAGACTGACGGTCATGCGCTCCGGAATGTCGAGCACTTCGTCACGGACAGGCTGGAGCAGGAGCGCGGCGACCAGCAACAGGTGCAGGCCCAGCGCAATTGCCAGACCATAGCGCTCCTCTTTGCGAAACGTGGTCGCTTCCATCGATCCAGAGCTATTCTTCGTCGGATGAACCGCTGCTGACAGGTGTAGCTGCACCTTTGGCATTGGTTATCAGCGAAATGGAATTGAAGCCGGCGCGGTTAAGTTCGCCCATGACCGCCATCACACGGCCGTAATCGAGCGCCTTGTCGCCCCTGAGGACGATGATCGGCCCCTTGCCGTCAGCCCCGCGATCGATGGTTTCGAGAGCCTGCGGCAGTCCGCCGACAGGCACGCGGGCGTCGTCGATGAAGACGTATCCCTCGCCATCAATGCTGATCGTAACTTGGTCGGGCGTCTGGTCGACCGGATTGGCATTGCTGTCGGGCAGTTCGATCGGTACGCCCGAGGCGAGCAGGGGCGCCGTGACCATGAAGATGATCAGCAGTACCAGCATGACGTCGACGAATGGCGTGACGTTGATCTCCGCCATCGGCGCACGCCGCGAACGGCGGCCGCCCCTGCCCGAATTCATCAGGCCCATCGCCATCAGGACTTGTCCAGTTCGCGGCTGAGACCTGCATGGAACCGGTCGGCGAAACGCTGCATCCGTGCTTCATAACGGTTCACGCGGTGGCTGAAACGGTTGTAGGCGATGACGGCAGGGATAGCGGCAAACAGGCCGATCGCGGTGGCAAACAGCGCTTCCGAAATACCCGGAGCAACAACTGCCAGCGACGAGCTTTCCTGCATCCCGATCTGGAAGAAGCTGTTCATGATGCCCCAAACGGTACCGAACAGGCCCACAAAGGGCGCTACGGAACCAGTGGTGGCGAGGAAGTTGAGCCGGTCGGCAATATCGTCGGCTTCCTGGGCGACACGGCTTTCCATCGCACTAGCCAGACGGTGGCGAACGCCGTCACGATCGATCGCAGTGCCTTTGGTCGAACGTTGCCATTCGTCCATCCCGGCACCCGCGACACGCGCAATCGGAAGTTCCGCCCGGGCGCGCTTGCCCAGCATCCGCTCGTGGTCCTGGCTCTCCCAGAACTCCTCCTCGTAACGGCGCGACTTGCGTTCCATCGAACCCATCCGCAGCGAGAAGGAGACGATGATCATCCAGACCCAGATGCTGGCAAGCAGCAGACCGGTCATCACTGCCTGAACGACGATGTCCGCCTGCAGGAACAGGTCGAGGGGATTGAGACGGCTCGATGCGCCGACGGACAGGAGGGAAAGCGTGGGGGTCATTCGAAATTGTCTTCCATGAAACGCGTGAAGGCATCGCGCCATTCTTCGGGTTGCCGCGTCGGTCGTCCATCGGGAGCAACGAAACCGACGCGAAAATGTGCCTCTGCCAGCAGTTCGTCGCCGCGAAAGGCCTTCTGGTGCATCCGGCAACTGGCTGCGCGCAGATCGGTGCAGGTCGTTTCGATCAGCACATCGTCATCCAGCTTGGCCGGGCGCAGATATTTGAGGTTCACTTCCGACACGGCATAGGCGCCCAGACCCCGCTCGATCGCATCGCGCTGGTCGATTTCGAGCATGCGGACCAGATCGCTGCGGGCGCGCTCGAACCAGCGCAGGTAATTGGCGTGATAGGTAATGCCGGACAGATCGGTATCCTCGTAATAGACGCGCACCGCATACAGGTGGCGCGATCCATCGAAGCATCCGCCTGGAAGGTTGGGTTTAGTCATCCGCTGCGCGCTTTAGCGGAGGCGAGAGTCCTGCCGCAAGCCAATCCGACCAAGCGAGTCTGCAGTGCGACGAATTACGTGCGCTTGACCAGCATCGGGCCGAGCGGATGCCCGCCGAAGATGTGGACGTGGAGGTGCGGCACTTCCTGGTGGCCATGCCCGCCGATATTGGCGAGCAGCCTGTAACCGGGCTCCACCAGCCCCTTCGCGCGGGCGACCTCGCCCACGGCGCGGACGAAACCGCCGATTTCCTCGTCCGATGCCTTGGCCGAAAAATCGTCCCAGCTGACATAGCGACCCTTGGGGATCACCAGCGTGTGAATTTCCGCCTGCGGATTGATGTCTTCGAAAGCGTAGGCCCAATCGTCTTCGTAAACCTTGGTCGAAGGGATCTCTCCGCGAAGAATCTTCGCAAAGATATTCTCATCGTCATAAGGCTTGGTCGCGTCGATCGGCATCAGCTGCTCCTTGAAGCTTTTTCATCGATCCCCGACACACCGTCGCGACGGTCGAGTTCGGCCATGACCTCGTCCAGCTTGATCCGCCTCGCCTGCAAGAGAACGAGAAGGTGGAACAGCAGGTCCGCGCTTTCGGCGACGACAT
Organism: Altererythrobacter epoxidivorans; assembly: GCF_001281485.1. Lineage (NCBI taxonomy): Bacteria > Pseudomonadati > Pseudomonadota > Alphaproteobacteria > Sphingomonadales > Erythrobacteraceae > Altererythrobacter > Altererythrobacter epoxidivorans. The sequence goes on along the minus strand of NZ_CP012669.1, from coordinate 407,230 downwards.
CCTCGCGCCCGCCCGAGAGCGAGGCGATGACCGTTTCTACTGCTTCCTCGCCAAGCTTCTGGGCGATTTTCTCGATCCCCTTGGCGTTGAGGCTGGCGACATAGCTGCTGTCGGGCGAAGCATTCCACCGTTCGGCAATGACCTGTTCGAGGCGCTGGAGTGTGTCCATGATCAGACCTTGGTTCAAACGCCGCGCGCAGGCAAGCCGGCGGCTCGCAACGCTTCGTGCGCTTCGGCGATGGTGTAGGTGCCGAAATGGAAGATGCTGGCCGCAAGGACCGCGCTTGCATGACCTTCGGTCACGCCTTCGACGAGATGGCCGAGCGTGCCCACACCTCCGCTGGCGACAACCGGCACATCGACTGCATCGGCGATGGTGCGCGTCAGGGCGAGGTCATAGCCCGCCTGCGTCCCGTCGCCGTCCATGCTGGTGACGAGCAGTTCGCCCGCGCCGAGTTTCGCCAGCTTCACGGCGTGTTCGACCGCGTCGATGCCGGTTTCCTTGCGCCCGCCATGGGTGAAGATTTCCCAGCGATCCGGTTCTCCCGAAGCGCTGACGCGTCGTGCATCGATGCTGGCGACGCAGCACTGGCTGCCCATTTTCTGCGCGATATCGGCCACAACTTCGGGGCGTGAAACCGCAGCCGAATTGACCGCCACCTTGTCTGCTCCGGCGAGCAAGAGCGCCCGGGCATCGTCAACCGTCCGCACGCCGCCGCCCACTGTCAGCGGCATGAAGCAGACTTCTGCCGTCCGACGCACGATGTCGAGCAGGGTCCCGCGCCCTTCATGGCTGGCGGAAATATCGAGGAAACATAGCTCGTCCGCGCCCGCCGCGTCATAGGCCTTCGCCTGTTCGACCGGATCGCCGGCATCCTTGAGATCGACGAAATTGACGCCCTTGACCACGCGCCCATCGGCGACGTCGAGACAGGGGATGACGCGGATGCGGACGGTCATCGCTTTGTCGCCTGTTCAACATCAATCATCACGCAACCTCCCGGAGGGCATTCGTCCGGTGCAACCGCTCCCCCTGCCAGTTTGATTTGTTCCGCCACTTGCGATTGATAGGCCTGCCCCGACAGCCAAAACAGCGCGAAGGCCATATTGAAATAAAGGGCCTCGGCAGCCCAGAACTTGTCCGGCGACTTTTCCTTGGTCAGCCCGAATTTGCCCAGCCCGGTTCTGCCCCGCCGCCAATCCACGATGGCGACGACAAGCACGACGAACGCCGCGATCAGGGCAAGGTCCGAATATGTCATGCCCCCCGCGCACCCATCGCGATCGCTGCCGCGAGGTCCAGCCGCCCTTCGTAGAGCGCACGCCCGGTAATCACCCCTTCGATCCCTTCGTGGGCGTGCAGCGCCAGCACATGGATATCGTCCAGACCCTTCACCCCGCCGCTGGCGATCACCGGAATATCGACGCGGCGCGCAAGATCGACCGTTGCGTCGATGTTGACGCCCTTCAGCAAGCCGTCGCGTCCGATATCGGTGAACAGCAGAGCGGCGACGCCTGCATCCTCGAACCGGCGGGCAAGGTCGACCACGGGCACGTCGGACACATCGGCCCAGCCCTCGGTTGCGACCATGCCGTCCTTCGCATCCACGGCGACGACGATGCCGCCCTCGTATTCGCGCGCCATATCCTTGACGAATTCGGGATCCTTCAGCGCAGCAGAGCCCATCACCACACGGGCAACGCCAAGGTCGAACCAGCCCTCCACCGCCTCGCGCGTGCGAATGCCGCCGCCCAGCTGAACGTATCCGGGGAATGCCTCGACGATGGCTTCAACCGCTTCGCGATTTTCGGCACGGCCGGCAAAACTTCCGTCGAGATCGACCACGTGGAGGTGCTGTGCCCCGGCTTCGGCGAACAGCAGCGCCTGCGCCGCCGGATTGTCGCCATAGACGGTGGCGCGGCCCATATCGCCTTCGGCAAGGCGCACGACCTCGCCGCCCTTGAGGTCGATGGCAGGAAAAACGATCACGGTTTCCACTCCAGGAAGCGTTCGAGCATGGCAAGGCCATATGCCTGGCTCTTTTCAGGATGGAACTGCACCCCGATCATGTTGTCTTTCGCAACAGCGGCCACCAGCCCTTCGCCGTGGTCCGTCATGGCCGCCACGTCGTGACCTTCGCTCGCGGCGAAGTGATAAGAATGGAGGAAATAGGCCTCGCCTTCCTCCAGCACCGGATGATTGCGCGCATGCGGCAGCAGGGCAACGTCGTTCCAGCCCATGTGCGGCACCTTGATCGACGGGTCGGTCGGCTCGATCAGCTTCACATCGCCCGCTATCCAGCCGAGCCCGCGCGTGGTGCCGTGTTCCAGCCCCCGCGTCGCAAGCAATTGCATGCCGACGCAGATGCCGAGGAACGGCACGCCATCGTGCAATACGCGCTGCTCCAGCGCCTCCGTCATGCCGGAGATCGCTCGCAGCCCTTCCGCACACGCCTTGAAACTGCCGACGCCGGGCAGGACGATGCGCTGCGCGCCGCGGACGAGGTTGGGATCGTCGGTCACCGCAACATGGTGAGCGCCAGCCGCCTTAAGTGCGTTGTAAACCGAATGGAGATTGCCCGCGCCGTAATCGATCAGGGCCAAGGCTTCCGACATATCAGCCGCCCAATTGCCCCTTGGTGCTGGGGATCGCCCCGCCCTTGCGCGGATCCTTCTCCACCGCCACGCGCATCGCCCGGGCAAAGCCCTTGTAGATGCTCTCGCAAATATGGTGGTTGTTGGTGCCGTAGAGCAGTTCGATATGCAGCGTGATGCCTGCCGTCTGCGCGACTGACTGGAACCAGTGTTCGATCAACTCGGTATCCCATTCGCCCAGCTTTTCTTGGGTGAATCCGGCTTTCCAGGCGAGATACGGACGACCCGATATGTCGAGCGCAACGCGCGACAAAGTTTCGTCCATCGGAGAATAGGCTGCGCCGTAACGACCGATGCCGCCCTTGTCGCCCAGGGCCTCGGTCAGCGCCTGGCCCAGCGCGAGCGCGCTGTCTTCGGTGGTGTGATGCTGGTCGACATGCAGGTCGCCATCGACCTTCATGGTCACGTCGATCAGCGAATGCTTGGCAAACTGTTCGACCATGTGATCGAGGAAGCCGATGCCGGTCGAGACATCGTATTGCCCGGTGCCGTCGAGATTGACCTCGACCTCGATGGCGGTTTCCGCCGTTTTCCGCTCGATCCTGCCTTTGCGCATGTGTGGCGCTATAAGCGCTTGGGTGCGCCGTGCAAGCACTCGAATTGCGCAATAATGTCCCCCGGCATCAAGCGATTGTTGCTTGACCAGCGCAGTCGGCAGCGCCACCTAGGCGGCATGAGCGACGATACGCCCGACAGCCTGATCCCCTATGACGAAATCGTGCAGGAAGCGCTGCGCGCCGTGGTCGGCCGCGTCCTGGGCGAAATCCAGTCGACCGGCGGCGAACTGCCGGGCATCCACCACTTCTACATTACCTTCAAGACCGGCGCCGCAGGGGTTTCGATCCCCCCGCATTTGCGCGAGCGATTCCCCGATGAGATGACGATCGTGCTCCAGAACAAGTTCTGGGACCTCGAAGTTGGGGAAGAAGGTTTCTCGGTCGGGCTGAGCTTCAACAAGGTTCCGGCCAAGCTGAGCATTCCCTTTGCCGCGATCACCGCATTCGTCGATCCGGCAGTCGATTTCGGGCTGCAGTTCCAGGCAACCGCCGGGGACATGGCACCCGAGGCGCATGACGACGCCGAAAACGACTCTTCGGAACGCGGAGAGGGCGCAGACGTTAAGGGTAGCGAAGACGGCTCGAACGTCGTCACGGTCGATTTCGGCCGCAAGAAGTAACGCGGCGCCTTTCCCGGTGCCGACCACAGGCAGGGGCATCATGGGCAAGAAGACTCTCGGCGAGAAAACCAGCGACAAGGCGAGCAAGCTGGCCAAACCGGTTGCGAAGAAGATTGCCCCGCGCCCCGGCGGCATGCCCGGACCCAGCACCAACCCGGCCACCAACATCCTGATTGCCGACATCGCGCTTCGCGGCGCTGGCCGGTTGATGCGCAACAGCCTCCAGAAAGGGATGCTTCGCGCCGGCTACAGCAAGCAGACCGCCAGCGACATGATCAACAATCGCACGATGCTCAGCAGCCTTATCCTCTACGGTGCCAGCAAGGTGGCGACCCGCTCGATCCCGGGTGCGCTCGCTATCGGCGGTGGTTTGCTCGCCAAGACGCTCTACGACCGGGGGCTATCGCGCCGTGAAGCGCGCCGCAGCGGGACCAAGCAGTTGGAAGAAATGTCGGACGACGAGTGATCGTCCCGCGCCCTGCCAAGGGTTGATAAAATGCGGTGCATGAGCCAACAGCGCACATGCCCGAAAACGACCATCTCCATCGCCGCGGACTCATGTTCATTCTTTCCTCGCCGTCGGGCGCAGGCAAGACGACCATCTCGCATCGCCTGCTGACGGCAGACGACGAAATCGAGCTTTCGGTTTCGGCGACTACCCGCCCCAAGCGTGAAGGTGAGGTCGACGGAGTCGACTATCACTTCGTCAGCGAAAGCCAGTTCGACCGGATGGTAGATGAAGACGACTTCTACGAATGGGCACATGTGTTCGGCCATCGCTACGGCACGCCGAAGGGTTATATCCGCAAAGGTCTGAAAGAAGGGCGCGATTTCCTGTTCGATATCGACTGGCAGGGCACCCAGCAGTTGAAGCAGAAGGACGACCAGGACGTAGTCACCGTCTTCATCCTGCCACCCAGCCTGCCCGAACTTCGCCGACGGCTCGAGAGCCGGGCGACCGACAGTGCCGATGTGATCGACGGGCGCATGAACCGCGCCCGCGACGAGATCAGCCACTGGGCCGAATATGACTACGTCGTCGTCAATGACGATGTCGACGAATGCTTCGTCAAGGTCCGCGAGATCCTCCATGCCGAGCGGATGCGCCGAACCCGCCAGACCGGACTGATCCCCTTCGTCCGCCAGCTGATGGAATAGGGCCGATCGCTCTCAACCAAAACAAAAGGCCGCCGGATCGCTCCGACGGCCTTTTCTGTATCGCCAGGTCGCTTTCAGTACGCGCTCAGCCGCCCGACGGATCGACGAAATTGCCCGCGCCGATATTGGCGTTGACCACGCCGCCATCGATCGGGATCGTGGTGCCGACGACATAGTCCCCTGCCCGGCTGAGCAGGTAGATCGCGCCTGCTGCCATGTCTTCCGTCACGCCGACGCGCTTCGACGGAATACCCTTGGCAGATGCGTCCGGATTATCGCGCGCCGCCCGGTTCATCGCGCTCGGGAAGGCACCCGGGCCAATGCCGTTCACGACGATGTTGTCGCCGATCAGTTCAGCGGCGATGCGACGGGTCATGTGGATGAGACCCGCCTTCGACGCCTGATAGGGATAGGTCGGCCACGGGTTCGACTTCATCCCGTCGATCGATGCGATCATCAGCACCTTCGCAGGGCGTTCCGGCGTACCGGCTGCCTTGAGCAGGCCATGCAACTTCTGCGTCAGGAAGAACGGCGTCTTGACGTTCAGGTCCATCGTGCGGTCCCAGCCCGCTTCGGTGAACTCGTCGAACGGCTCGCCCCATGCAGCCCCGGCATTGTTGACGAGGAGATCGAGCTTGTCTTCGCGCCTGGCAAGTTCGTCAGCCAGCCTCTGGATGCCATCCATCTGGCTGAGATCGGCCGGAATGCCGATGACCTTCTCGCCCAGCTCCGCGCAGGTTTCCTCGATCTCGTGCACCTTGCGCGCACTGATGTACACGCGCTCGCAGCCAGCTTCGAGCAGGCCTTCGACGATCATCTTGCCGATACCGCGAGAACCGCCGGTCACCAGGGCGACACGGCCCTGGAGGCCGAAGAGATCCTTCAAATTCATCATTGTCCGATCTCCCTCAATAACCGCTCAGTTCGGCCACGCGGTTCGCATGGTAATACTGGTCGCCGAGGAATTCCTGCAGCGCACGGTCGCGTTTCATATAGAGGCCGATGTCGTATTCATCGGTCATGCCGATGCCGCCATGCATCTGCACGCCCTCACGAACAGCGAGGCCCGCAGTCTTCGAAACCTTCGCCTTGGCAACCGAAGCCATGAGGTCCGAACGTTCGCTGCCGGCATCGAGCAACTGCTGCGCCTTGATGACAACTGCACGCGCGATTTCGACTTCGGAATAGAGGTGAGCGGCACGGTGCTGCAGAGCCTGGAATTCGCCGATCAGGCGACCGAACTGCTTGCGCTGCTTGATGTAATCGATGGTCATGTCCATCGCACCGCGGGCAACGCCGACACCTTCTGCAGCGGCGCCGACGCGGCCAGCCATCAGCATGGCATTCAGCACTTCGCGGCCACCGTCGACTTCGCCGATCACGGCATCGCCGTCGAGCTCGACACCGTCAAAGGTCGTGTGGGTCGCCATCGAGCTGTCGACGAGGCGGACCGCATCGTGACTCATGCCCGATGCATCCTTCGGCACTGCGAACAGCGTGATACCGTCATTGTCGCCATCGCTGCCCGAGGTGCGAGCGGCAACAACGAGCATGTCGGCGCTCGCGCCCTGGATCACGAAATCCTTCTTGCCCGAAAGCTTGAAGCCGTTTCCGGACCGCTCCGCTTTCGTCGATACGGTTTCGGGGCGGTGCTTCACGCCTTCGTCGATTGCGACAGCGAAGACGCTGTCACCCGAAAGCAAACCCGGCAGGTAACGGCCGCGCAAGTCGTCGCTGGCGTGCTTGAGCGCAGTTGCCGCCAGGACCGAGCTGGTCAGGAAAGGCGACGGCGTAAGGTTACGGCCGATCTCTTCCATGACGATGCCGGCTTCGACATTGCCCATGCCCATACCGCCGTCGGCTTCGTCGACCATGATGCCGGTAAAGCCCATTTCGGCAAACTGCTTCCACAATTCATGGCCGAAACCATCCTTGCAATCGCGGTCGCGCCAGTGGCGAAGCTGTTTCGAAATTGCACCTTCTTCGCCCATGAACTGATTGGCGGTTTCCGCCAGCATGGCCTGATCTTCGTCGTGATAAAGTGGCATCGGTCAGGCTCCCGGCAGGTCAAGAATGCGCTTGGAAATAACGTTGAGCATCACCTCGCTGGTGCCGCCCTCGATCGAATTGGCCTTGGTACGGAGCCAGTTGCGCGCAGGCTTGCCGCCGCTGGTTTCATCGCTGTCCCATTCGAGGCTCTGCGAACCGCCAGCCGACATCATCAGTTCGTGACGACGCTTGTTGAGCTCGGTCCCGGCGTATTTCATCATGTTCGGCTGCGCGGGGTGCGCCTTGCCGATCTTGATTTCATCGAGAAACTTCTCGCCCATCGCGGCAAACGCCAGCGTGTCGACATCGAACTGCGCGATTTCGGCGCGGAGGATTGGGTCGAGCGTGCCGAGCTGGCGGGTCAGCGCAGCGCCGATACCAGCACCGCGTTCGCTGCTGTCTGCACCCGAGATCATCTCGCGCTCGTGGCCAAGCAGGTACTTCGCAACGTCCCAGCCGCGATTGATTTCGCCGACATAGGCGGGGATCCCCTCGCCATAGCTCTTGGGCACCTTCACATCGTCGAAGAAGGTTTCGCAGAACGGGCTGTTGCCGCTGATGAGCAGGATCGGCTTGGTCGAGACGCCAGCCGTTTCCATGTCATAGAGCATGAAGGTGATGCCCTGGTACTTGTTCTCCTTGTCCGTCCGGACGAGGCAGAAGATCCAGTCGGCCTTGTCGGCATAGCTGGTCCAGATTTTCTGGCCGTTCACGATCCAGTGATCGCCCTTGTCTTCGCCATAGGTCTGCAAGCTGACGAGGTCCGAACCCGAACCCGGCTCCGAATAGCCCTGGCACCAGCGGATTTCGCCGCGGGCGATTTCGTTGAGGAAGCGCAGCTTCTGTTCCTCGGTTCCGAAATGCAGCAGTGCCGGGCCAAGCATCCAGATGCCGAAGCTCGAAAGCGGCGGACGCGCATTGATCCGCGCCATCTCTTCACGCAGCACCTTGGCCTGCGGAGGAGTAAGGCCTGCACCGCCATATTCCTTGGGCCACGCAGGAACGGTGTAACCCTTGTCGCGGCACGCCTCGAACCATGCCTTTTGTGCATCGCTCTTGAAGGTAGCTTTGCGGCCACCCCAGTAAACGTCGCCATCGTCACGGACGGGTTCGCGCATTTCGGGTGGGCAATTGGCTTCGAGCCATTCGCGTGTTTCCTGGCGGAAGGCCTCCAGATCGGACATTTCCGACTCTCCTCTCAGTGTCTTGGTTGACGCTTACGTTAGGGTGATTCGCCCCCTTGTCGCAAGCGCAACTCTTCCTGACAGCCATTCCGTAGCGTCAGACTCATGCGCGTTGACCTCAGCGCTGGTTCGCTTACGCTTACGTCAAGTGCCAGGGAGAGGCTTCATGACCAGATTCGCAGTGCGATTCGAAAAATCGGTTTGCGCCGGATGAGCGCAAATGCCGGACCTCTGCCTCTGCGCCTGAAACTGGCGCACGGTTTCGGAGCTGTAGCTTTCGGGGTCAAGGATAACGGCTTCAGCTTCTTCCTGCTGCTCTATTACAACCAGGTCCTGGGCATGGATGCAGGCATGGTCAGCATTGCGCTGCTGATCGCCCTGCTGGTCGATGGCGTAATCGATCCGATCATCGGCAATCTGACCGACCGGACTTATACCCGCTGGGGCCGCCGCCTGCCGTGGCTCTATGCGGCGCCGATCCCGCTGGCATTTGCGTGGATCGCATTGTGGTCACCGCCCGGAGGCGAACAGCCCACCTTCCTCGGCTTGCTTGCAATCGCCATCACTGTCCGCATCCTCCTGTCGGCCTGCGAAGTTCCGTCGGTGTCGCTCGTCCCCGAGCTTACCTCCGACTATGACGAGCGCACCACGCTGTTCCGTTATCGCTATCTGTCGGGCTGGTCCGGCGGCCTGCTGATGATGATCCTCGCCTATTCGGTTTTCATGCCGGGTGCGGAAGGCCTGCTGAAAGCCGATGGCTATGTGACCTTCGGCATCTTCGGTGCCGTGCTGATGGTCGTGTCGGTCATCGGCTCGGCCATCGGGCAGCACAGCTATGTGGCCAAACTGCCCGAGCACAAGCCCGAACCCTTCAGCATGAAGTCAGCCTTCTCCGAGATCAGGGAAGCGTTCAGCGAGAGGGCATTCCTGATCTTCGCTGTGGGCGGACTTGCTGCCTATGTCAGCCAGGGCATGACGTTCTCCATGACGAACTACCTCAACGTATTCGTCTGGCAGCTCGACCAGGCCGCGCTCTCCGCCTATCCCTGGATGCTGTTCGTCTCGGTCGTCCTGATGTTCTTCATCGTCAGCCCGATGCATCGCCGGTTCGGCAAGCCGAAGAGCGCCGCCATCGGCGCGATCGGCAGCGTCGCCCTCTTCATGGTCCCTTACACGCTGCTGCTGGTCGGCATGTGGCCGCAGCCCGGCTCGCTGGAGTCGACCACCATCTATTTCGGCTTCCATCTCGTCGCCAATACGCTGGGTATCGTGGTGATGATCAGCGCATCGTCGATGATCGCCGAAATCGTCGAGAAGCACTACGAAAGCACAGGCCGCAGGTCGGAAGGCGCATTCTATTCGGGCAACTGGCTGGTGCAGAAATGCGCGACCGGGCTCGGCATCTTCATTTCGGGCCAGATCATTTCTGCATCGCAGCTTGCACGCGATTCAGCACCGGGATCGGTGCCGCAGGATGTCATCCAGACGATGATCGTGCTCTACGCAATCGCAGCGGTGATCCTCGCGATCGTCTCTGCCTACTGGCTCGGACGGTTCCCGATCGGTCGTGAGGAACACGAACAGCGCGTCGCCGCGATCAATGCCGCAGCACGGGCAGACCCGGACGCACACAATCTCGTACCTTGACGGTGCGCAAATCAGAACTTGGCGCGAAGTGGTAGCTCTGCCACGCTCGCGCGCAACAGAACAGAGATAGACAGGAGAAAGAAGACATGGATTTCGAACCCACAGAACGCCAGGCCTATTGGCGGGACCGCGTAAAGAACTTCATCGAAGCGCACGTTCGCCCCGCCGTTCCGACCTACAAGCAGCAGGATGCCGAGGGCGATCGCTGGAAAGTTATCCCTGTCGTTGAGGAACTGAAGGCCAAGGCCAAGGCCGAAGGCATCTGGAACCTGTTCATGCCGCCGCGCAACGACGGCCATCATCACGTCGATGAAACCTACGAATTCGAAGGCCCTGGCCTGACCAACCTCGAATACGCGCTGTGCGCAGAGGAAATGGGCCGCATTGGCTTCGCATCGGAAGTCTTCAACTGCTCGGCTCCCGACACCGGCAACATGGAAGTGTTCCATCGTTACGGCACGCGCGAACAGAAGGAAGAGTGGCTGACGCCGATCATGAACGGCGAAATCCGTTCGGCCTTCCTCATGACCGAGCCCTATACTGCCTCGTCCGACGCGACGAACATCGAAACCCATATCGAGCGCGACGGCGACGAATATGTCATCAACGGTCGCAAGTGGTGGTCCTCGGGCCTCGGCGATCCGCGCTGCAAGGTCTCGATCGTCATGGGCAAGAGCGATTTCAGCGCCGGCCGCCACGCCGCGCAATCGATGATCCTCGTCCCCAATGATGCGCCGGGCGTAAACGTGATCCGCCACCTGCCGGTGTTCGGTTACGATGATGCGCCGCACGGCCACATGGAAGTCGAACTGAAGAACGTTCGCGTTCCCGTGACGAACATGTTGCTGGGCGAAGGCCGCGGTTTCGAGATCGCGCAGGGCCGCCTCGGGCCGGGCCGTATCCACCACTGCATGCGCACCATCGGCGTTGCGGAAGAAGCGCTGGAGAAGATGTGCAAGCGCCTGCAGGAGCGTGAAGCCTTCGGCAAGCCGATCTACAAGCATTCGGTCTGGGAAGAGCGTGTTGCACGTGCCCGTATCGACATCGACATGACCCGCCTGCTCTGCCTCAAGGCGGCAGACATGATGGACAAGGTCGGCAACAAGAACGCCAAGCAGGAAATCGCCATGATCAAGGTGCAGGCACCGAACATGGCGCTGCGCATCATCGACGATGCCATCCAGGCCCATGGCGGCGGCGGCGTGTCTGAAGACTACGGCCTTGCCAGCGCCTACGCCCACCAGCGTACGCTCCGCCTTGCCGATGGTCCGGACGAAGTGCACGCACGTTCGATCGCTCGCATGGAGTTCGCCAAGCACATGCCGCAGGCAGGTCCGACGGCCAATGCACTGCGTGATGGCAAGGCACCGACCATGGGCAATGACAACCTGTCGTCGGGCGACATGGGAGTTGCACGCTGATGGCCAAGGCAGCAATTCTTGAAGAAGTAGGGAAACTGACGATCGGCGAGGTAACACTCGCCGATCCCGGCCCCCACGAGGTTCTGATCGACACGAAGGCGTGCGGCCTTTGCCATTCGGACCTGCACTTCATCGACGGTGCCTATCCGCACGCCCTGCCCGCCATTCCCGGCCACGAGGCCGCAGGTGTGGTGCGCGCGGTCGGCAGCGAAGTTAAGACCGTGAAGCCGGGCGACCATGTGGTCTCCTGCCTGTCGGCATTTTGCGGCCATTGCGAGTTCTGCGTCACCGGGCGCATGGCGCTGTGCATGGGCGCCGATACCCGCCGCGGTCCCGATGCGCCTGCGCGCATCATGCGCGCCGACGGCAGCGCTCCGGTCAACCAGATGCTTAACCTGTCGGCATTTTCGGAGCAGATGCTGATCCACGAAAATGCCTGCGTCGCAATCGACAAGGACATGCCGCTCGATCGTGCAGCCATCATCGGCTGTGCCGTAACGACCGGTGCAGGGACGATTTTCAACGCCGCCAAGGTCGTACCGGGCGAAGCCGTTGCCGTGATCGGCTGCGGCGGCGTCGGCCTCGCTGCGATCAATGCCGCGCGCATTGCCGGCGCGGGCAAGGTGATCGCGGTCGACCCGATCCCAGAAAAGCGTGAACTGGCCAAGGTTCTGGGCGCGACCCATACCGTCGATGCCATGGCGCCAGACGCGGCAAAGCAGATCATCGCGATCTCCGAAGGCGGCGTCCATTACGGCATAGAAGCGGTTGGCCGCCAGGCCTCCGCAGACCTCGCAGTCGCTTCGCTCCGCCGCGGCGGCACTGCCATCATCCTCGGCATGATGCCGCTCGACTGCAAGGTCGGCCTCGGTGCCATGGACCTGCTTTCGGGCAAGAAGCTGCAGGGCGCGATCATGGGCATGAACCATTTCCCGGTCGACCTGCCGCGCCTCGTCGATTTCTATATGCGCGGCCTGCTGGACCTCGACACGATCATCGCCGAGCGCATCCCGCTTGACGAGATCAACTCGGGCTTCGACAAGATGCGCGATGGCCATTCGGCCCGTAGCGTGGTGGTGTTCGACTGATGAGCGAAGGTCCGCAGATCGATTTCGACAAGGAGATGGTCGGCACCATCGAGGTGCCCGAGAATGACCGGCTCGACCTCGACAGGCTGACCGACTGGTTCGAGGCCAATGTGGAAGGCTTCGCTGGCCCCCTGAGCTATTCCAAGTTCAAGGGCGGCCAGTCGAACCCGACCTATCGCATCGACACCCCTGGGGCGTCCTACGTTCTTCGGCGCCAGCCGTTCGGGAAGCTCCTCCCGAGCGCGCACGCCGTCGACCGCGAATACAAGGCGATGACCGGCCTTTATCCGACCGGTTTCCCCGTGCCGCAGACGTTCGGCCTGTGCGAAGATCCCGATGTGATCGGGGCGAAGTTCTTCGTCATGAGCATGGCGGACGGGCGCAGCCTCTGGAACGGCGGCCTGCCCGATTCCTCGCCCGAGGACCGGCGCGAGATCTACAACGCCATGATCGATACGATGGCGGATCTCCACCTGAAAAAGCCCGACGAAATCGGGCTCGGGGATTTCGGCAAGCCAAATGATTATTGTGCGCGCCAGATCAGCCGGTGGACCAAGCAGTACAAGCTGTCCGAAACCGAACACCAGCCGAAGATGGAGCGGCTGATCGAATGGCTGCCGCAAACCATTCCGCCGCAGTACGAAAGCTCGGTCGTTCACGGCGATTACCGCCTCGACAACATGATCTTCCACAAGACCGAGAACCGCGTGATCGCCGTGCTCGACTGGGAACTGTCGACGCTGGGCGATCCGATCGCCGATTTCAGCTATCTCATGCTGAACTGGCACAACCCGTCAGACGGCCGTGCAGGCCTGCTCGACCTCGATCTGGAAGCGCTGGGCATCCCGACACAGGAAGAAGCCGTCGAACGCTACGTCGCTCGCACCGGCTATCCGGTTCCGCCGATGGACTGGTATTTTGCCTATAACCTGTTCCGGCTGGCCGGGATCATGCAAGGCATCAAGAAACGCGTGATCGACGGCACGGCATCGTCGGCACATGCCAAATCGATGAGCGAGCGGGTGACCCCGCTGATCGAGCGTGCTTACGACTTCGCGAAAGCTGCAGGGATGCCCGACTGATCGGGCATCCCCAAGCACTTGCCAGCCTAGAACTTCCTGTCCCAGCGCAGCACGACACCGGCATCGTCCGGTTCCGATGCGTAGTGCCCCGGGTCCTTGCGATAGAACAGGCTCGCTGCGGCATTCCCTGACATCAACGTGCCGCGCCAGGCGAGCTCACCCATGATCTCGCGGCCGTCGGGCGCGAGGTTGAGGTGCTGCGTGCCGTAGATCGGGCTTTCGGTCGCGTAGTCATAAGCGACCGGAAGGACGAGGTTGAAACCGCCATCCTCGATCCGCAGGGACTGGCTGACCCGCAGGCCGAGGCTGTCGTTCGCGCTGAACATTCCCTGCCGCGCAAGATCGATCGACCAGGCATTGCTCCATAGGGTCGATCCGCCGCCGATGATCGAGCCGGCTCGCGGTGAGGTCATGCCCCCGCGCAACGCAGCACCGGCCCTCCACCCCGATCCGAGATCGCGGCGAATGTCGAAGTCGATGAACGCGCTATCGGCACCGGTGACGCCAAGGAAATCACCAAAATAACCGCCGAGTACGGTGCCGTCCTCGTTCTTCCACGTCATTCCGAGCGATGCCTGCAGCGGCCCGAATTCACGGTCCACCGCAAGGCCGATGCTCCGGCTCGGGCGGTGTTCGCGCACACCGAAAGCAACCTCGCCGGCAAAGCGATAATCGCCCAGCCACTGGTCACCCTTCTCGGCATGGAGGGTCAGGCCCCACGGACCTGTCTTGTGCCGCAAGGCCAGCGACATGTCGCTGCTGCTGAAACGCCCCTCTTCGCCTGTTGCGGACGGGGCCACCAGGAATGCCGGCTTGAGGTTCGTCCTGCCACTTCCCTGCAATTGCGCGACCAGCCCGCTTGCCCCCTGGGCAATGCCCACGCCGAGCTGGAGGTCAGGTGACACACGTGCCGCAACGCTCGCCGCCAGGAACTTGGCCCGGTCTGCATCATCCTTGGTCAGGCGCAGCGCATCGGTCCATTCGAGACCGCCCGCCCTTGGCCCCTTGCCCGTGGTGAAGGAAACCGAATAGGCCGCCGTTTCGACGGCAGAAAACTGCACTTCGCGGCTCACTGCATCCTGCAGGCGGGGCGCGATCTGGGCGCCCTGCATGCGGCTGCCGATGTCGTAGCCGAAGGCCCGGTCAAACCTGTCGGTGATGAGGGTCTTGAGACCCTGCGCGACAAGAGCGTCGCCCATCGCCGTCGAACCGATTGCAACGTCGTCAATAGTAGCGACTGCAGTCTGGCTGCCTGCGAGTGTCGTGCGACCTTGAGGCTGGAATGCCTCGCGGATGTTCATGATGCCCTGGCCGTAAACGTCGTCCGGTCCAGCCTCACCCACGTCCTGCGCGGTCGTCATCAGCAGCTCGATGATCTCTGGCGCCGTCAAGTTCGGAAAGGCCTGCGCTATCAGCGCGACAGCGCCAGAAACCTGGGGAGCGGAAAAGCTCGTTCCCGAGATCAACCATCCCGATCCATCGAAAACGACGTAGACGTCCTCGCCAAGTGCGGCGATGTAGTGCGAGCGGTATCCGGTCGCGCCATTGCTGAAGTCCGACGCGACACCATTCTCATTCACCGATCCAACGATGATCACATTCGTCCCCGAAGTGGCAAAGCTGCCTGAAGCGAACGGGTCCGGAAATCTATCCCCGTCGTTACCCGAAGAAATAACGACCACGACATCGTTGGCTGCAGCGTAACGGATCGCGTCGATTTCATTTGAAGATGGGGCCGAGCCGCCAAGCGACATGTTGATCACGACCGCACCATGGTCGACCGCATAACGAATGCCGTCAGAGACATCCCCGAAGTTACAGTCGTCCGCAGCGCAGGTGCCAGGATCGTCGGAGCGAATGGCCAGGATCGTCGCGTCATAGGCAATGCCGACATTGCCGGAATTGTTGTTGTCCGCTGCAGCAACCAGCGAAACGAGCGTCCCGTGGTTGTCCTCTTCCTGGAAGGTCGTGTTGCCGTTGATGCCCGTCGACAAGGGGGAAATCCGGCCTGCAAATTCCGCATTGGCCTGGTCGATCCCGCTGTCGATCACGGCGATGACCTGACCTGATCCCGTCGCACCCGCGACCCACGCGCTTGGCGCACCGTGAAAGGCCGGGCCATCGGATCGGCGAAATTCGGGAGTGTTGTAGCCGATCGTGTCGGTGGGAAGCTGAGGCTGCACATAATTGCCGGTCGTGGGTGTCGGCGTAGGTGTCGGCGTGGGCGTAGGTGTCGGCGTTGGCGATGGGGTCGGTGTCGGGACCGGAGTTGGACTTGGCGAAGGCGTCGGCGTCGAAATAGGACGCGGAGTGCTGTTCGTACCACCCCCGCCGCCGCCACAAGCGGTGAGCAGACCGCACACTGCGGCTCCGACAAAAAAATTACGGCACGCCAACTGGCCTACGACAAATTTCATGAATGCGACCTCGAATACCCTGGAATTACTGCGGCAGCCTTATAACCAAGTGTCTTCTAGTGCCAAATAATGAATGCCTGCTTGCGACGCTTGCGGGGCGCGGCTAGCAGCCGAGCCAACCGAATTCTGGGTTAGGAGCCGAAATGTCGACCGATCTTGAACTTGCGATCGAGAGTGCGTGGGAAAACCGCGCGGATATCACGACCGGCAGCATGGATGTACGCGAAGCGGTCGGAACCGCCATTTCGATGCTCGACAGCGGCGAAGCCCGCGTTGCCGAACCGGACGGCAATGGCGGCTGGAAGGTCAACCAATGGCTGAAGAAGGCTGTGCTCCTAAGCTTCCGGCTCCATGAAAATCGCGTAATGGAAGGCGGATCCGCCGGCCAGCCCGCATATGACAAGGTGCCGAGCAAGTTTGCCGGTTGGGGCGAGACCCGTTTTTCGGAGTCCGGTATCCGCGTGGTACCCGGCGCGATCGCCCGCCGCGGCTCGTACATCGCACCTGGCTGCGTCCTGATGCCGAGCTTCGTCAACATTGGCGCCTATGTCGGTGCAGGAACCATGGTCGACACCTGGGGCTCGATCGGATCGTGCGCACAGATCGGCGAAAACTGCCACATCTCTGCAGGTACCGGCATCGGTGGCGTCCTCGAACCGATGCAGGCAAACCCGACCATAATCGGTGACAACTGCTTCATCGGTGCGCGCAGCGAAATCGTCGAAGGCGTGATCGTCGGTGAAGGCTGCGTGGTCGCCATGGGCGTCTTCATCACCCAATCGACCAAGATCGTCTATCGCGACACGGGCGAAGTGATCCGCGGACATATCCCGCCCTATTCGGTCGTCGTCCCCGGCACCCTGCCCGATCCCAACGGCGGGCCGTCGCTCGCCTGTGCAGTGATCGTCAAAACGGTCGACGCCCAGACCCGCTCCAAGACCGGGATCAACGAGCTTCTGCGCGACTGAGATTCCTGCCTATCCGGAACATTCACCGGAAGACCCCGTTGAGTTCGCAAATCTGCGAAATATTCTCAATTCAACGGGAGCATAGAAATGGAAAATCAGGGACGAGAGATCCACGTCACCGAAACCGAGGCTAGCGCCGGCTCGAAAGAGGGCGTGGTGCGCTGGGTTCTGATCATCGGAACCTTGCTGGCAGTCGTGGTACTTTCGCTGATCTGGATCGGCGGGGCCATGACTCAGGGCGATATCGAGGAAGAAGCGACCGCGACCGGCATCGCCGCCAGCCAGGAAAGCGGCGAAGGAACCGATTCAATCGTCAGCGACCGCGTTCCGGAAGCTGGCGAAGTAGGCGGCAGTGCCGATGTGGACACCCCGCTCGCTACGGTCGAAAACGAAACCGAATAGGCCCTGCGCTACGAGATCGGGGGAACATGCGTTTCCCCCGCTCATTCTTCTCCTGAGAACGAAATCAGGAGCGTAATATGAGCAATTCCAACAGCTTCCGGACCAGCGAATATGTGAAGTGGAACTGGGGCAACGGCGAAGGCTGTGGCCAGGTCAAGGAACGCTTCGAGCGCGAAGTAACCCGAACGCTTGATGGCAGCGAGGTCACCCGCAACGGTTGCGAGAACGACCCTGCCTATCTGATCAAGCAGGACGACGGCGCCGAAGTGCTCAAGCTCGGTTCGGAGCTGGAATCGGCCTGATGAAAGCAAATTCGAAAGCCCAGCAAAAGGCGGCAGGGGCCGCGCTCGCTGCCAAGCGCGGCGACCAGATGGTCTCTGACCTGCAAGGCGCCTCCAGGGACATGTACGATAGCATGTCCGAGGAGGAACTGGAGGAGATGGCGTCGACTTCTCGCGAAGACCTGCCTGAAACCGCCGACTAGTCGGCAGCTCCGATCAGTGTTTCATAAGGAGCAGCATCGCGCTGGCTCGCTGCATAACGCTCGGCCTCGCGCATGGCGCGCAGGATATTGCGTGACGCAATCATCTCGAGTTCGGCCTGCGAATATCCGCGCTTCGCAAGCTCGGTGAACAATGCCGGATAGCCGGTAACGTCTTCCATGCCGACAGGGCCGCTGCGCATACCGTCATAGTCGCCGCCGATGCCGATATGGGCGACGCCAGCAACCTTCTTAATGTGGTCGATGTGGTCTGCCATGTCGGAAATGGTTGCGTCGGGTGTGGGATGCGCTTCATCCCAAGCCTTGAGCATCGCCTCTGCCTTGTCGGGCTGCCCCTGCCACAGCGCCTTCAGGCGGGCCTCTTCGGCAGAGCGGTCTGCAAACCACTGGCGTTGCGCCTCGCTCAAATAGGCCGGCAGGGCGACGACCATGACGACGCCGCCGTTTTCGGGCAGGCGGTCAAGCACGCTGTCAGGCACGTTGCGGGCATGACCATTGATGGCCCGGGCGCCCGAATGGCTGAAGATCACCGGCGCTTTCGCGACGTCGAGTGCGTCGTTCATCACCTCTTCGCTGACATGGCTGAGGTCGACCAGCATGCCGATACGGTTCATCTCGCGCACGACATCCTTGCCGAAATCGGTCAGGCCGCCATGGGTGGGCGCATCGGTAGCGCTGTCCGCCCAGGGGATCGTCTTCGAGTGCGTGAGCGTCATGTAGCGCACACCGAGATCGTACATCTGGCGCAGGACTGCCAGGCTCGATCCAATCGAATGCCCGCCTTCCATACCCATCAACGAGGCTATGCGGCCGTTCGCCATGGCGCTTTCCACCTGGTCTGCCGTGAGGGCGAACTGCAAGTCATCGGGATAGCGGGCAACCATCCGCTTGGTCACGTCGATCTGTTCGAGCGTCGTCTGCACCGCTTCGGGTTCGGGCAGCGAGGCGCTGACATAAACCGACCAGAACTGTGCGCCGAGCTTGCCTTCGCGGGCGCGCGGCAGGTCGGTGTGCATCCCGCCCCCGCTCCAGCCGTTACCGGGCACATCGGTCGTATCGTGGAAGTCGAAGTCGGCGAGCACGTTCTTGTAGCGGTCGCGTAGCTGGCCGGGGACGTCGTTATGTCCATCGAAAACCGGCGCTGCGTCGAGAGCCGCTGCCGCCACCTGTTCCGGCGTTTCCTGAGCGGCAAGGCCCGTCGTTCCCGCAGCCATGGCTGCGACGGCGAGGGCCAAAGGCGCAAGCGTCGATTTCATCAAATTGTCTCCAGCTGACTAAAAGTTGCTCGCGCCTTAGACCGGCGCACAAGCGAAACGTCAATCGGCTGTCTGGCTGCGCAATCGCGCAAACTGTCGATCACTGGTCGATCGACTGGTCGCGAAGAACCGGCGGGTTTTTCGCGAAGGATTGGTCGGCGGCGCGCATCTGCGACCCGCGCCGCCAGGACCGGTAAGACTTAGCTGAGGTGCTTGGAAACCGCAGCGGTCATCTTGAACATCGAGATCTGCTGCTTGCCGATCACGGCGCCCAGCTTGTCGTCGGGATTGATCTGGCGCTTGTCCTTCGAATCCTGAAGGTTGTGTGCCTTGATGTATTCCCAGACCTTCGAGGTCACCTGGGCGCGGGTCATCGGACCCTTGCCTACGACGTTCTCGAGTTCCGGCGAGAGATTCACCGGCTTTTGTAGTGCGTTGTTGCCAGCCATGGTCAGTTCCTTTCCTATTTATGGCCGTTGATCATCATATTTCGTCATCGACCCAGTCGTCGTCTTCTTCGTCCGACTTGGTGTAGTGGGCGACCAGCGCAGCGCTGGCGATGACTTGCCCCTCCATAGCTGAAAGCAGATCTTCCCTGCCCGCCCCTGGCATCAGGGTCAGCGGCAGTTCGAGTGCGAACAGCTGGAATACGAAGTGATGGGTTTCTCCGTCCGGCAGGTCGGGAAGCATCCATTCCGAATTACCGTGAGAATTCTTGCCCGCCCGCGGCGGCACCTCGCCTTCGAGCAGCTTGCCGCGCTGTCCGGCGAGACCCCAGACCAGCCAGTGGCATGCAGGCGCAGGGCCGTTGGAGCTTGCATCCTCCACGATAATGACAAGCTCTTGCGTGCCAGGCGGGGGCGCAGTCCATTCCAGCGGCGGTGCAACGGCATCTTCTTCGTCGGCGGTGAAGCTGGGGTCGAGCTCTTCGCCGTTACGGAATGCCGGGCTCGTGAGGGTGAAGCCTCCGCGACCGTGTGCACGTTCGGTTCCGACCTTCGCCAGGGCCAAACCCGCATGGCGGGCAGCAGGCGGCAAAGCCGAATTGAACCAGTCGGGCACGCTATTCACGGATACACTCTCCTCGTTGAACGGAGGAACGGTGCTAGGCCTTTCGCCCTGCCGTTACGAGGCAGGGAATCGGTCTTTGCACCGGTTTTCCCCCGTGAGAGAGGCAAATCACCGCATTTTCAGACATAAACAGGCCCGAAAGCGCCCAAGAGCGCCCTAATCTCACCTTGAAACAGCTTTGGCGCCGCTTGCGAACCAAACGGATCAAAGTCCGTCGGGCACAGTCTCGAAAGCCGGGATGTCGCCAAGTTCGACCCAGTCCTGCTTGCTCTTCGTATAGAGGTGGAAAGCGGGTTTGATCGTCGAGGTATCGTCCAGCGTACCTGCCTTGACGAAAACCATGCCGGGTTGCTGCGACACCTTGCTCACTACCGGCGAACCGCATTGCGGGCAGAACATCCGCAACACCGGCTGCCCGCTGTCGCCAGTGTCTTCATAGGTCTTAAGCTCACCCGTCATGGAGAAGTTGCTGGCCGGCACGCCGATGATCACCGACAAGGAACTGCCGGCCTGTTTCTGGCAGTTCTTGCAATGACAGGTCAGGGACATCGCCGGTTCGCCTTCGATCTCGTAGCGCACCTGCCCGCACAGGCAGCCTCCAGTCATGCTCATCTTCACTCTCCCACCGTTCTCGCGCAGCGCGCTCTATTGCCGGTCAGCCAGCCATCTTGTCCCGTCTCAGAAGGAACACCAGGAACCCGAGCGTAAACAGCATGTCCCCGATCAGGATAGCGGCAATCAGGCTATCGCCATTCTCCACGAAACCTTCGGGTGCGAGTAACCCGACCACGCCGGCCTTGCCGATCACGCCCGCCCACAGCGTCGGCGCAAAGCGCAAAGGATCGCGCGAGACAAGATAATAGATCACCCCGAATGCGAAGACGAGGAGGCCCACGATACGGGCATCGACCGTTGCGCCAGGCGTTATCATTCCAGCCAGCCCGATAAGGAGGTTGTAGGTCGCCGCAGCGAGAAAGAACCAGCGCCAGGCGCGCGATACTTCACCCAGGTTCGTCATCAGGGATTCTCCGGTCCGTCAAAAGATTGTTTGTCCGTATATCCGCAACCTTCCAGCTGCCGGTCGCCGAGAGTGATCGTGGCCGTAAAAGGATAGGTGCGGTCGCTCATTCCGTCGTTGCATTCACCCGGCGTGACGGCGACCTGGATCACCTCGCCGGACACTTCGCCAGAAAAGCCGAGGCCGTTGTTGCCTGAAAACCGGGTGATGGGCACGGTTTCGCCGTCGATGTTGTCGGGCGTCGACCAGGTGAGCGTTCCGTCTGCGATCTTCGCCCCCCAGAAGGGCTCGTTACCCAGCAGGCTGATCTTTTCACCTTCGGCAATCCCATCGAACGCTTCCACATCCTCACCGCCCTGGGATGCCCCCGTGCAGCCAGCCAGGGCAGCCACTGCGGCAAGGAGGGCGATTTTTCGACATGCGATGATCATGCTCATTCCTCAGGATGGGATTGAAGCAACGCTAAGCTGTTGGGCGTGGCCGGACAAGCGCGCTCGGAACATTTCGCCAGCCTTGGCCGTTGATCGGCCAAACACAGATTCAATTCGGAGTATCGACCATGAAGCCGACGCCCGCGATTTTGGGCGCGATCACGCTCGCCATCACCGCCGGGACCGCACTCGGCATGTCGACGCCGACCGATCCGCTGACCAATTATTCCGACACGCTTTCCACCTTGCCGCAGCACGCGATGGAAAGCCGGTCTTCTGACGCCGCGCGCAAGATGATCGCCCCGCGCGACCAGTATCCGCTCGAGACGCCCGATGGCGTGGTCGAAGTGTCTGAGCTCGCCTATCATGGTCGCCTGCGCAACAGAATGCGCGAACAGCCGCTGTATGGCGCGACAAGCGAAGCCGAAGCTTTCGCCATGGAGCAGAACCTCTCTACCGCCGAATATCGCCGATACGAGCGCAGCGCAGCACTCGATGCACAGCAACCGGACCTGTCAGCGACCGGCGATCGCGCCGTACAGCGCGCTTCCACACAGCAGAACCTGCCGCAGAATTTCGTACCGTTGGAAAGCGGGATTTTCGAGAACACTGGAAGCGTCCGTGCTGGAGCGGAGCCGGAAGAAGCCAATCGACGCGACCGCTTTGCGCGGCGTGACGCGGACCTCGCCGGCAAGGCGCGGACGATAAACGTGCAGGCCGAACTCGCCCTTCGTGACTGAGCGGTCCGTCGCCACGAACGACGTTCACGAACAGCTTTGGCAGTAGCGCAGCGCCGAACCGCTATGCTAATCATCGGCCATGTTCGCAGAGTACAGCATGGCTGGCCAATTGACGCTCGCCACCTTCATGGTCCTTCTGACCGTGATGGTGCATGGCGTCGGGCTGGTGGTCCTCACTCGCGTCCTGCGGATCGAGCAACACGAAGAACGCGCTGCCCATTATTCTCCCCTTTCAACCCGGGGAATCGCCTTCACCTTCGCATTGGTGATCGGCCTCTTCGCAATTCACGGGCTCGAAATCTGGCTGTACGCCGCGCTGTATCTGCTCGGCGGAGCGCAGCCCGATCTCCATCAAGCGGTCTATTTCAGCACAATCACCTACGGAACGATCGGCTATGACGACGAGGGTCTGCCGCGTGCCTGGCAACTGGTGGCGGCTATCGAGGGCATCAATGGCGTGATCCTGCTCGGCTGGTCGACAGCCTTCTTCGTCGCTCTGGTAGCACGGATGGGCAGGCGCTAGGGCGTTCCACACAAACGGTACACAGCGGGACAGAAGATGACCGACAGCGACGAAGAGTATGTTTACGACGAAGAAAGCGGCGAATGGATGCCGCAGTCCGAATTCGATGCGAAGCAGGCCGCTGCCAGCGCAGTCGAGGTTCGCGACGCTGTCGGAAATATCCTCGCCGATGGCGACCAGGTCACCCTGATCAAGGACCTGGAGGTCAAGGGCGCAGGCCAGACGCTGAAACAGGGCACGCTGATCAAGTCGATCCGCCTGACCGGAGACCCGCAGGAAATCGACTGCAAGTATCCCGGGATCAAGGGATTGGTGCTGCGCGCGGAATTCGTCCGCAAGCGTTGAGCCAGACCGGCCGGCCCAATCAGCCGGGCGGAGACCAGTTGTGGCTCAGCAGCTTGACCGTGACCTTGCCTGTGGCGGCGAGTGTACCGTCGGCATCGTGCATCGGCACTTCGGCGAAGTAGGTTGCGCTGCCCTTGCGCTCAAGGTCTGCCAGCAAGCCTGCGATCTCTGCCTCCGACAGGCCGAATTCGGCGGTGACGTCGCTGGCGGCCATGCGATGGAAATCGACCGCGATATCCTTGATGATCGGAAAAAAGCGCGAGGTGTCGAGCACCGAGATGCCAGGTCCGGCCGCAACCGCTTCCGCCAGCACGCAAAACGCACCGAGATACATGACATCGACGTGGTTAGCATTGGGTTCGAGCGGCATCAGCAGCTTCGAATAGCCGCGCCGTTCCTCGATCCGGCGCATTCCGGTCCGGTCGACGAATGGCACCTTGTAGGCGGGTTTTTCCTGTGCGGTCATGCGGTCGCTCCTCTCTCCTGGGCGAGATAGTGCGCCAACATGCGCGGCAAGGAAAGGCGCGATCAGATGTTGCTTTGTTCGGGCGGCACACCGCGGGGCAATTGGGCCGCGCAATGCGGGTCCTTTGCCAGCTCGACATGGGCACCGATGCCATAGCTGGTCATGCTGATAGAGCCGAGCGAATGGCCCTGCAGCAACTGTTCTATCCCGCTGCCCTCCTCCGCCGCGATTCCGGCCATGTAAAGCAGCGGCAGGAAATGGTCGGGAGTGGGCACCGCCATCGCATAATCGGGATGTTCGGTTACCTTCAGGATATCGCCCGGCGCACTGGCCAGCTGCTGCGCGACGGCATCGTCGAACCGGCGGCCCCAGTCGGTGCCATCGTCCGGCTTGTCCCATTGCACGCGGCGCAGATTGTGGACGACATTGCCGCTGCCGAGGACCATGACGCCTTTCTCTCGCAAGGGCGCGAGTGCACGTCCCAGGTCGAAGTGATATTGTGCAGGCTGCGTCGCGTTGAGCGACAGCTGCACCACCGGCACATCGGCATCGGGATACATGTGCTTCAGCACCGACCAGGTGCCATGGTCGAGACCCCATTGATCCTGGTCGAGGCCCATCCATTGCGGCTTCACCAGTTCCTGGATCTCTCCGGCGAGGTCGGGGTCTCCCGGGGCAGGATATTCGACGTCGAACAGTTCCTGCGGGAAGCCGTAAAAGTCATGGATCGTGCGCGGGCGCGCCATCGCCGTCACGGCCGTAGCACCGAAATACCAGTGCGCCGAAATCGCCAGTATCGCCTTCGGTCGCGGCAAGTGTTCGCCGAAGGCCGCCCACCCTTGCGTATAGCCATTGCTTTCCAGCGTATTCATCGGGCTGCCATGGCCGATGAAAAGAGCTGGTGTCCGGGGCATGCGTGTCTCCTTCAACGGCAGGGCCGACAGCCTTACGCGACCACCGACGAGAGACGCCCGAGATGGGTGCGAATCCTACTGGATGGAACACATGGAACACTGTCCTGTGCCAAGAAAATCTCGCCTGCCGCCAGCAAGCCGTAGCGGCAAGCCGGTTACAGGGCGAACCCGCATGTAGGAAAGGGAGGAAACCGCCCCCGGCTATCGCGCCGGCAGGCGGTCTTGCGCCAGCCTAGCTCGCAGCTTCGGCTTCTGCCTCGCGCTGTTCGGCCTTCTCGCGCTCGACCTTCTCGCGCTGGACCGCAACGGCCCGGGCCTGGTCGGCAAGACCGCGCCAGGTCTTTTCGGCGCGCAGTTCGCGTTCGCGGACATTGGCCAGCGTCGCATTCGCGGCAGCCTTGGCCGCCTGGTCCGCGCGTTCGCAGTAGAAATCATAAGTAGCAGCCATCGTATTCTCCGCGAATTGGGTTGAAGGAAAAACGGGCGCTGCGACCAACCGCAACGCCCGCCGTATTTCGTCAGTCGGCAGCCGAAAGGTTGACGGCGCTTTCCTTGCCGTTGCGGCCGGTTTCGACTTCGTAGTTGAGGCGCTGTTCCTTATCGAGCGTCTGCATCCCGGCAGCCTGGACCGCAGTGATGTGGACGAAGCTGTCTGCAGAACCGTCGTCGGGCTGGATGAAGCCATAACCCTTGTCGGCGTTGAAGAATTTGACGGTGCCAGTCTTGGCCATATGTGTGTCCCTTTCAAAGAACATGTCGTTATCCGCCGCACGACCTGTGCGCCGGTAGTGCACTGCCGCCCCATGGCGACAAAGCGAATGCGCATCGTCCGAAGAAAGGAAGTCGTCGTCTGGTTTTCGCCGGGGCCAGAAAGGCAAGCGGCGTCGTCAAAAGCCGAAGTCCGTCGCAAATTTCGACGTCATCGCGGACCTTCTAGCACGCCTTGTGTCATTCACCTAATCCCGCCTTCCTCGCACGCGGGTCAGTGCGCATGGGGTGCCGGAACCCGTCGCCGCCCACACGAGTTGTCGATGGCATGAAACGCAAGCTCCTGATCGCCGCAATCGCCCTCCCCCTCACCCTCGGCCTTGCCGCATGTGTCGGCACGCCCGGTCCCGTCGGCAATGCCAGCGTGCCGCAACCGGCCAAGCCGGTCGAACTGCCTGCCTACCTCGGCAAATGGTACGAATACGGCCGCTACGAAGCATCCTTCCAGAAGGGATGCGAGGGCGTGACGGCGGAATATTCGCTGCGCGACGACGACCGGATCAAGGTGGTCAATTCATGCTACCAAGGGTCGCTGGACGGCGAATTTCGCCAGTCCACCGGCAAGGCGAAGATCGTCGAGGATAGCCAGGGTGCAAAGCTGAAGGTCAGCTTTTTCGGGCCGTTCTATGGCGATTACTGGGTACTGGACCACGGGCCCACGGGCGCCGACGGGCTGTATGACTGGTCGATCGTGGGCGAGCCGAGCGGCCGGTATCTGTGGATGCTGACCCGCGAGGCGCAGCCCGATGCGGCAACGCGTGCCCTGCTTGAAAGCAGGGTCAGGGAACTCGGTTATGACTGGGGGCTGGTCCGGCTGACGCAGCAGCCGGACAGCTGAGGCATTCTGCCCTAGGGCTTCCGCTTACGACATGACCTTGTCGGGTCGCGGATCGTGCCCGTGGCGTTCGCTCTTGCCGAAATGACGCGTCAGGCGCTGGGCCAGCGTGTTCGCCGCCTTGCGCGCCGCATCGTCGACCTTGGCCGCGTGTTCCGTCACGCCGATCGCACGGCCGCCGCGGGGGCGTGCCTCGATCGTGCAGGCCTTGTCATCGCCGCCATGCTTGGGTCCGTTCTCGTCGCGCACATGGATCTCGATCCGGGTGAGGCGTTCCTCGAAACGGGATAGCTTGTCGCGCACCGCAGCCTCGATACGGTCGGCCACGTTTTCGGTGCCCATGACGCTGCTGTCGGAATTGAACTGGACCTGCATATGCGATCTCCTCTCGGTTGTTGTTCTCACTTACCGAGATGGGTTCTGGCAGCCGGATTTCCAGCAAAATCGGCGCGAAATCGACGCAAATCCGCTTCGCTTCGGCGCATGGGGTGGAGGTCGCATCGGCTATCGCGAGATCGTCGCTGGCCACACCACGCTGAGGGAATTCAGGGGGCTGGTGGAGGAGCTTGTTCCGGCGGGTTAGATCGCTGTGGCAACATTGCTAGTTGCCTCTATTCGACTCCCCTTCGGGCTTCCGCACGATCAGCTTGACCTCGACCAGCCCCTCCGGCTCGTAAAGCGCACTCACCCCGATGGCGGTCCATGCCGGGAATGGCGCCTTGATGTATTCGTTCTTCACGTCCGCGAATTCGTAGATCTGCGCGGCCATGTCGGTGTGGAAGGTCTGCACCTCCAGCACGTCGTCCCAGTCCGCGCCGAGCCGCTCCAGCGTGCGCCCGAGCTGCCCGAACACGCGGTGGAAGGATGGCTTCATCCCCTCGTCCCCCTCTTGCGGGACAGCCACGACGCCCGACAGCCAGATCGTGTCGCCGTGGATCACGGCATCGGAATAGCCGACCTGTTCCTGGAAGGCGCGCGCCTCTGCATCCTCCGGCATCAACGTCTGCTTGGGTTCGCCCGCCTGTGCCGACACGGTCATGGCGGCGAAGACGGGGATGGCGGCGGCTGCTACTAAAGCTCGGCGGATCATGTGCGTTCTCTCCCTGTTAGATACGGGCATGAGACTGCACAGCACGCTCGACCTGCGCAAGTGCAAAGCACCGCTCCAAGCGAACTCGGGGCATTGGCAGAGGAGCTGGTTCCGGCAGATTAACTGCGAGGATCGATCGAGAACGCGGTCCTATATGTGGTCTTGAATAGGTCTCATTTCTCAATAGCCCTCACAAACTCGGCAGCCATTCGTCGCCATAGTCGTCGTAATAATAGAGCTCGTCGAGCCACCAGCGCCCGTCCCTCTTTACGAAGACGAATTCGTGAAGGGCCTCGAAATCGTTATCGTTGGTGTGGAGCATCCTGACCATGCGGCGGCCACCGTCCGCGCGCTCCTCCAGTATTTCGGAGCGTTCGGGATCGTAACCCGGGTCGCTGCTGAAGGTAATCCCCTGGTGGTCCTTCTCCGGCCCGCAATAAAGGTCGATCAGGCGGCGATAGGCTTTCTCTGGCGCGTCAAAGTCCCTGGTCGCTTCGTAGTAACGGCTGGCGAAATCGTTCCATGCCGTGTGATCGCGCAGATATGCCGCGACGATTTCCTTCGGCTCGGTCGGCAGCGGATCGGTATAGGCCGGAGGTTCGGGTTGCGGACCGGCGGCCCCCTGCGCCGCAGCGGGGGCACCAGCCAGCGCCAGCGCGGCGAAGAAGGCCTTGCGAAGTTTCGACATCAATTCGCCGCCAGCGCTTCCGCCTTCAGCCGTCCATGCTCGCACCACGCGGCGAGCGAGGGGCTGAACTCGGCCGCCACCTTTGCGTCATAACGGGCGAGGTCTTCCTTGCGGAATACCCCTTCCCAGCGCTTGTTCGTGCCCTTGTTGATGAAGGTGTTGCCGCCGCCTTTCCAGACATTGTCTGCTGTCGGCATCAATGCGGAGGATGTTTTCTTCATCGCGTCGAAACCTGCCGCCTCGACCAGTTCGGGCCACAGCGCTTCGGAAATATCGATATCGAGGAAGTCGGCGATGCGGCGCATCTCTCCCTCGCGGTCGGCCTTGAGGTCGTTGAAATGCACCAGCAGGACATTGGGCTCGTCCCGGGCCTCCCAGAAGCTTTTCTCCATTTCGAAATAGCCAGCGCCGGGATCGCCCTGGTGATCTTCCGGCCCGTCGACCCACTGGGTGAAATGCGCGACCGGATCCTGCGGCGAGAATTCATAGCTGTCGCCGTCGCCGAACTTGGGATCCTCGTTGCTCAGTTCGGCAAAGCGGGCGATCGATTCCGCGGTGTAATGGGACTTGTGATTGAAAAAACTCATCGCTGCATCGCGCCCGTCGCGTGCGACGTGGATATATTTGACCCCTTCGTAAAAGGGCAGGGCATCGAACGGCAGGTGGGACTTCAGGAACCTGCGGTGGGTCTGGCTTTCGGCGAGGCCCAGCATTGCGCCGGGCGGCGGCATGCGGAAGTCGGGCCAGGGCGAGGAATCCTGCACCGCGAAAGGCTCGGCGCTACCGAACACCAGCATTCCCACGATGCGCTGGGTCCAGGTGGTCCCGCATTTCGGATAGGTCGAAATGACGATATCGTCGGAGCGGACCGGAAAATCGTCCCAGAAACGGCTGTCGAAGGCGCGATTGCGCACTTCGCGCGTGGCAGGACGGATGAGGCGTGCGGTTGTCGGCATGAGCAAATCTCCCCTTTTGCATGCTTGTCGCAGGCGGGAGCCTGACCGCCCCCGCCGCAATGCGCACCCGCCTGGTTTGCCCGTCTGCTATCTCGCCCTTTTTTTTGCGGACTTGTTTTGTAGGCCGGTTTTGTGGGCCTATTTTGCCGGGAGGTAAAGATCGCCGCCCTCGCGGTACTTTTCGGCCATTTCACGCATCCCCTGCAGCGCAGCCTGGCGGCTTGCCTCGGCGGCTTCTGCACCGGACTGCCCGCTTTCGAGGAAAGTGTCGGCGCCCTGGTTCTGCTTGCCGGCGAAGTCGCGCACTTCCTGGCTGATCTTCATGCTGCAGAACTTCGGACCACACATGCTGCAGAAATGCGCGGTCTTGGCGCCTTCTGCCGGCAGCGTCTGGTCGTGGTAGTTCTCTGCCGTGTCGGGATCGAGGCTGAGGTTGAACTGGTCGCGCCAGCGGAACTCGAAGCGAGCTTTTGACAGCGCGTCGTCGCGCACCTTGGCTGCCGGATGCCCCTTGGCAAGGTCGGCAGCATGAGCGGCGAGCTTGTAGGTTACGACGCCCACCTTCACGTCGTCGCGGTCGGGCAGGCCGAGGTGTTCCTTCGGCGTGACGTAGCAGAGCATCGCCGTGCCGTACCAGCCGATCTGCGCCGCGCCGATGCCGCTGGTGATGTGGTCGTAACCCGGCGCGATATCGGTCACGAGCGGCCCGAGTGTGTAGAAGGGCGCTTCGCCGCACACTTCCAGCTGCTTGTCCATATTCTCCTTGATCTTGTGCATGGGCACATGGCCCGGCCCTTCGATCATCACCTGCACATCCTGCTTCCACGCGCGGTGGGTCAGCTCGCCCAGCGTGTAGAGCTCGGCAAACTGCGCCTCGTCATTGGCGTCGGCAATGCTGCCCGGACGCAGGCCGTCGCCCAGCGAATAGGCGATGTCATAGGCCTTCATGATCTCGGTGATCTCGTCGAACTTCTCGTAAAGGAAGCTCTCCTTGTGATGCGCGAGGCACCATTTCGCCATGATGCTGCCACCGCGCGACACGATGCCGGTGACGCGGTTGGCGGCGAGCGGGACATAGGGCAGGCGCACGCCCGCATGGATGGTGAAATAGTCGACGCCCTGTTCGGCCTGTTCGATCAGCGTGTCGCGGAAGATTTCCCACGTCAGGTCTTCGGCAATGCCGCCGACCTTCTCCAGCGCCTGGTAGATCGGCACTGTACCGATCGGAACGGGCGAGTTGCGGATGATCCATTCGCGCGTGTCGTGGATGTTGCGGCCCGTGGAGAGGTCCATGACCGTGTCCGCGCCCCAGCGGATCGACCAGACCATCTTGTCGACCTCGGATGCGACGTCGGACGCCACGGCGGAATTGCCGATATTGGCGTTGATCTTGACCAGGAAGTTCCGGCCGATCGCCATCGGTTCGCTTTCGGGGTGGTTGATGTTGTTGGGGATGATCGCCCTGCCCCGCGCCACTTCGTCGCGGACGAATTCGGGCGTGATGACATCAGGGATCTGCGCGCCCCAGCTCTGCGCGCCTTCGCGATTGGCGGCGATCAGTTCCTTCGCCATTTCACGGCCCAGGTTCTCGCGCTCCGCCACATATTCCATTTCGGGCGTGATGATACCGCGGCGCGCATAGTGCATCTGCGTGACGTTCTGCCCGGCCTTGGCGCGAAGCGGGCGCTTCACGACATTGGGGAACGCAGGGACGCCGCCCGAACGGTCGGGGCCGAGCTGGCCGTTGTCTTCCGGTTTTACCTCGCGTGCGTCGTATTCCTCGACATCTCCGCGCGCCATGATCCAGTCCCGGCGCAGCGCAGGAAGGCCCGCCTGGATGTCGATATTGGCTGCGGGATCGGTGTATGGGCCGGAGGTGTCGTAAACGCGGACCGAAGGCTCATCGCCCTCGAGGTCGATTTCGCGCATGGCGACGCGGATACCGCTGCCGGTGCGCGCGCCGACATGGACCTTGCGGCTGCCGCGAATGGGGCCGGTGGTCACGCCGATTTCCAGCTTCGAATTGATGTCGGCCATCAGTAGTCTCTCCTGGGCAAGTCGGGAGAGCGGTTTGCTGGCCGGGTTTCGGGTGCGACCAGTCCACTCCCTACGCCCGTGTTAGCAGGTTCAGGTTCAACGGGTCGGCGGACTTCAACCGCCCTCTCAGCCTCATGGCTCCCCGGGGATGGGCAGGAGATAGACCGTGCCGAGCCTAACGTCTAGGGCCGCCAGCGTGACACAGCTCTTTCGCCTCGATTGCAGCGCCGCAGATGTTGCCCGGCGCTTCGGTGCGCGGCAGGGCGAGGATCCGTGGTGCGGCGGCTATGTCGCGCCGCTCAGTTTCGCGCCTGTCATCACGGCAGGGCGCGAGTTCATCGCCGGACCGCGACCATCGGGCGGCAGGCTGCAGCCGAGAATAACCCCGCGGCTGTGGGGCGTTTTGCCCCCGCCCAATTCGGACGACCCGACGCGGCGGATCTCGACCGTTCGAAACGTGGACAGCCCTTTCTGGATCGGGAACCTCAGGAACAGCGAATTCCGCTGCCTTGTTCCTGCGACCGCCTTCATGGCGTGGGGGGACGGCACCGATTACGAGGGGCGTCGGCTGAGACACTGGTTCGCGCCCGAAGGCCAGCAAGTCTTCGCCATGGCAGCGGTGTGGAAGGACGAGGAAGTGCCCGCCTTTGCCCTGCTCACCCGGCAAGCCACGGGAGCGCCGCGAGCCGCAGGCTGCAAGGTCGAGCCGGTGAGCCTGCCAGACGACGAACGCGCCCGGCAGGACTGGTTGCACGGAAACTGGAACGCGGCACGCGCAGTCGTCGAGCGCACGCCGACCGTCCTGAGAGAACTGGACCCGCCCCTTTCCTGAAGGAGCGCGTGCGCCCTAGGCGAACTCGAGCCCCTTATACTCGCCCGATTTTCGCCATGCGTCGATGTGGTTGAAGTAACCCATTGCGCCTGCCGGATGGCCGACCGAGTATTTCGCAGCCTCGCCGAAGCCTTCGCCCTCGTTGTTGTAATATCCGGGCGTGCACCCGGTATCGCCCAGTCGGGCGCCAAGGCCGGTCAGCAGCAGGTCCACCCACGCCTTCTCCGCCTCTGCGCTCGCTTCCACCGTCTGTGCGCCGCGGCGCTCAGCCTCGGAAACGACCGCCGCGATCGTATCGGCATGATCGACGATATTGTGCGGTACGTTGGCAATCATGTTCGCCGCCTGTGTCGGCTGGACCATGAAGGCGTTGGGGAAGCCGTGCATGTGCAACCCGTGCAGCGTCTTCATCCCGCCGTCCCAGTGCTGGGACAGGGTTTCTCCGTCCCGTCCGGTGACCTGGAAACCCGCGCGCGAGGCATATTCTGTCCCCACTTCGAAGCCCGAGGCGTAGATGATGCAGTCGACCTCGTATTCGACGCCGTTGGCGACCACGCCTTTTTCGGTGATCCGCTCCACGCCCTTGCCGTCGGTATCGACCAGGCGGCAGCCGGGCTCGTTGTACGCCTGCAGGTATTCGTCGTGGAAGCACGGGCGCTTGCACAGCTGGCGATACCATGCCTGCAGTTTCTTGCCCGCTTCGCCGCCGACGATGGCCTCAGCGCGCGCGCGGATTTCCGACATCTTCTGGTTATCGGCATCCTCGTAAGCTGCCATGACATTGGCCGGAGTCCGTTCTTCGGGCGGCAGGTTCATGATTTCCTTGCGGATACGGTGGCCAAGGTCGGTCCAGCCGTCCTGGACCAGGTCCTCTGCGGCAAATCCGCCTGCAAGATTGCCGACGAAGTTTTCCTGCCATTTCTTCTGCCAGCCCGGTTCGGCCACGCCATCAAACCATTCGCGTTCGAGCGGCTTGTTATTGCGCACATCGACCGATGACGGGGTGCGCTGGAACACCAGCAATTCCTTTGCATCGCGGGCCAGATGCGGGACGCACTGAACGGCCGTCGCGCCGGTACCGATGATTGCGACCCGCTTGTCCGCCAGCTTGCTTAAAGGCGCGCCTTCGGGATTGCCGCCGGTATAGGCATAATCCCAGCGGCTGGTGTGAAACGCCTTGCCCTTGAAATTCTCGATACCCGGCAGCCCGGGCAGCTTCGCGACATGCAGCGGCCCTGTGCCCATGCCGACATATTTGGCGGTGAATTCGTCGCCGCGGTCGGTCCGCACGATCCAGACCTTGCGCGCGTCGTCCCATTCAAGGTCGCTCACCTGCGTGTGGAACAGCGCGTTGTCGTAAAGGCCGTACTGCTTGCCGATGCGCGAACAATGCTCGCGGATTTCCGGCGCATGGGCGTACTTTTCGGTCGGCATGTGCCCGGTTTCCTCGAGCAGCGGCATGTAGATCATGCTGGCGGTGTCGCACTGCGCGCCGGGGTAGCGGTTCCAGTACCAGGTGCCGCCGAAGTCGCCGCCTTTTTCGAGGATGCGGACATCGTCGATGCCTGCGTCCTTCAGCCGCGCGCCCACGACCAGCCCTGCAAATCCGCCGCCGATGAAGGCGAAGGTTACGTGATCGGTGACCGGCTCGCGTTCGACCCGTGGGGTATAGGGATCGGTAGCGAGATCGGAAAACTCCGTTTCCAGCCGGCGATATTGCGCCGACCCGTCGGCACGCAGCCTCTTGTCACGCTCTTCCGCATATTTCGCGCGGAGCGCCTGTTTGTCGACAACCTGAGCGGCATGCTCTCCCATCAATCCCTCTCCATACCTTATTTTCAATTTGATTCGATAATGCGCTCAAATCGCGTATCGGGCAAGAGGGATCGTCAGGGCGTCACGACATACCCTGTCAGGGAAAACGGGGGAGAATGGAAGTTAGCCGCTAATTCGCCGTAGCCTGGAGATCGCGGAGGGTCTTCAAACCTCCCGACACGAAGTCTCGGACGATCGGCCCCTGATCCTCCAGCTTGCCGCCGATCCTCCCTGCCCGCCATTGATGGCAAACGAGTTCGGCGGGACCGAGCATCAGCGACTGGATTGTCGCGGGCGGGAGCATGGGCAGCCGTCCTTCGGCGAGGTGCGGCATTGC
This sequence comes from Altererythrobacter epoxidivorans, assembly GCF_001281485.1. NCBI lineage: Bacteria > Pseudomonadati > Pseudomonadota > Alphaproteobacteria > Sphingomonadales > Erythrobacteraceae > Altererythrobacter > Altererythrobacter epoxidivorans. Next base: position 373,358 of record NZ_CP012669.1, on the reverse strand, counting down.
CCAGACCATGACCGGCTTTTCGATCTCGACGGCAAGTTCGGCCCATAGTCCGCTGTTCCGTGACAGCCATTCGGAATGCGAGAATTGGCTGATGAGGCGGAAATGGCGCTGCGGATCGCGCGCCTGGTGGTCGATCGCAGCCTTCGCCCCTTCTCCCATCGCGTCGCAGGGATCGCCATCATGCGCCAGGATGCTCGCGCCAACATGGCCGAGGTAATCCTTACGCTCTCGAACGAAGATCGCCTCCACTACTCCGTCTTTCGACCCGAAATGGTGGAAGATGCTGCCGTTCGACACGCCCGACCGCTCGACCAGGTCCTTCATCGACACGTTCTGGTGCCCCGCCTCGATCACCAGATCGGTGGCGGCTTCCAGCACCCTGTCGCGTGTCGTCCTGCTTCGTGCCTGAACCATGGGTCGCATCTGACGCAATCGAACCGTCCTGTCACTCTAGATTTAATTTCTAGATTGATGCTCTAGACTGCTGCTCTATTTTTGGCTAGAGGGTGATTCGTCCGCGGCACAGATCGCGGTGGGGCGCATGTTTTTCGAAAGTGAGGAGAGACTTATGTTGAAGATCAAGAATGCCCGCACCGCTCTCGGTGCGATCGCCATGGGGCTTACGATTTCGTCGGTTGCCCTGACTGCAGTTCCGGCACAGGCCGGTGCGCTCAGCTTTCTCAAGAAGGTGGTGAAGCGCGAAGTGAACCGCGCCGCTGACAAGGCGCTGGCCGATGTCGCTGGCGAGGAAAGCGGTGCACCGCAGGCCGGGACCGAACCCAAGCTGCCCGAATTCAACCGGGAAAAAGGCACCACTGTGCCGACTGCCGATGATGTGCAGGCCCCGCAGGACGATGAAGAAGCGCTGCTTCTGCCTGCCGTCCAGGCCTACACCAGCGTTCAGGGCCCCTACCAGCAGCGCAGCAAGATGACGCAGAACGGGACCACGGTCGAAACCGCCAGCGAAGTGCAGGCGCCCGACACCCAGCGTCCGCAACGCGCCAAGCTGAAACAGAACGGCACCCGTGTCGCTACCGCCGGCGAGGTTCAGGCACCCATCGTCCCGCAGGCCGGCACGACGCCGAAACTGCCCGAATTCCGCCGCGAGAAGGGCACCACCGTTGCCACTGCCGACGATGTAAAGCCGCGCGACTGACCCTGTCGCCAGTCACCTTGCAGCGGGCGATGCGACCTTCCCGCCGCAAGGAAAGAGCCCCGGGATGCGGTTTCGTACCGCGCCCCGGGGCTCGATCTATCATGGCAAAGTTCAGCCGAGGCGCATCATGCCCGCGGTCGTCAGTATCACGCCCAGAACCAGCGTCGTCACCGTCCAGAACCGGTGCACCGCAGCCAGGTTCTTGAGCCACATCTGCATGTAGAGATCGCAGATTGCCATCACGACGAGCGCTTCGAACATCATCAGCCCGCCGACGGCTTTCATCACCATCGTCAGCAGGTCGCCCGACACCCACGGATTGACGAGGTAGATCGTCGCGCCGACGAACAGCTCGACGAAACCGCTCAGCAACTGCAGTGCCGGCGAATGCTCGATTTCCTTGATCATCTTGAGCCACAGGCCCGGCTGGCGCAGCGCACCGATCGACACAGAGATGGCAAACAGGCCAAGCAGCGTCGCGGTCCAGGCAGTGATATCGATGGCAATCGTCATACGTGTTCCCTCCCCTAGGGTATCCTTCGTGCGGCCGACCTATACGGCTTCGGCCATGTCGCCGCCGGTGCGCACTTTCCCGCCTTCACCGCCATAGACGAACTCGGCCCCGTCGAGGTCGATCGCCGGTATCTGTTCGCGTTCGAGCCAGTAATCCTGGTTGTGGCGCCACTCGGGCTTGTCCCCACGCTTCGGCATGCGGTCGAGCCCGCGCATCAGGTAGCCCGGATTGAAGTTGTCGGATTCGATCCACGGCAATAGTGCCATGTCCTTGTCCTCGGGTCGCAGCGCGACTTCGACGCTGGCCGCATCCTTGTCCTTCATGTGATTGAGCAGGTCGCAGACGAAATCGCCCATCATGTCGACGCGCAGGGTCCAGCTGGCGCGGAAATATCCGAACACCCAGGCCATGTTGGGCACGCCCGTGAACATCATCCCGCGATAGGTGACCGTGTCGTTCCAGTTCACCTGCGCGCCATCGACGAAGAATGGGATGTCGCCCATCACCTTCAGCTGGAAACCGGTACAGGCAACGATCAGGTCGGCTTCTATCTCCTCGCCCGAGGCGGTGCGGACGCCCTTGGCGGTGAAGCTGTCGATAGTATCGGTCACTACCGTCAGCTTGCCATCGACCGCCGCGCGGAAAACGTCACCTTCGGGACAGAAGGCGAGCCGCTGCTGCCACGGACGGTACTTCGGCGTGAAATGCGGTTCGAACTGGAAGTCCGGCTTGCCGGTAAAGGCGCGGACGAGTTCCTTCAGCTCTTCGAACACCGTGTCGGGTTCGTCGATGCAGCGCTGCGTCAGCATGTTCTGGTCGTACATGATCTGCTGGCGCACCACGCGGTGTACGGTCGGCTCGTCGACGCCGACTTCGCGCAGCCTGTCGGCCAGCTCGTTCTTGTTCTCGCTGCAGAAGAAATAGGTCGGGGACCGCTGCAGCATGGTGACGTGTGCTGCCTTTTCGGCAAACGCTGGAACGACAGTCGCCGCCGTTGCACCCGAACCGATCACCAGGACGCGCTTGGCCTCGTAATCGTAATCCGGATCCCACAGCTGCGCGTGGACGAAGTCGCCTTCGAAGCTGTCGAGCCCCTTCCCCTTCCATTCCGGCGGAATGTAGGGAACTTCGTGGTCGTAATAGCCCTGACACATCCACAGGAAGTTGCAGGTAAAGACCTGCGTCGATCCGTCGGAAAGCCGCTCTGCCTCGATCGTCCAGAGATTGGTCTCGCGCGAGAAAGAGCATTTCTCGATCCGGTGACCGTAACGGATGTTCTCGCCAATCCCGTTTTCCTCGATCACCTCGCCCATGTACTTGAGGATTTCCTCGGCACTGGCGATCGGCGCGCCCACCCACGGCTTGAAACGATAGCCGAATGTATAGAGGTCGCTATCCGAGCGGACGCCGGGATATTTGTGCGTTTCCCAGGTCCCGCCGAAGGTATCCTTCATTTCGAGGATGGCATAGCTCGCCCACGGGCACTGGTCCTGCAGGTGATAGGCGGATCCGATGCCGGATATGCCTGCGCCGACGATCACGACGTCGACATGCTGGCTCTGGCTGGGCGAAATGGATTTTTCCGGAGCATTCATTGGGCGGTCCTCTCTCGATCATTCCATTTATTGGCCGGATGCTGCCACGAATCATTGACCGAGATCAATTGTGCGCCGCACACTTGCCGCCTGCCGAACTCTCGCTACGAATACTGCCCGAAGAGGAGAGAGTTTGATGGCATTTCGAATGACCGAAATGGTGGGCTGCGAATTCCCGCTGTTTGCATTTTCCCATTGCCGCGACGTGGTGGCGGCGGCGAGCCGCGCCGGTGGCTTCGGCGTGCTGGGGGCGGTCAGCTACACCCCCGAACAGCTCGAACAGGAACTGCGCTGGATCGACGATCACGTCGATGGCAAACCCTATGGCGTCGACGTCCTGATCCCCGAGGTGCAGGCGGTCGACAAGAAGATCAGCGCGGATGACATCATCGCCATGATCCCTTCGCAGTATCGCGACTTCACGCGCCAGATCCTGCGCGAGGCAGGGATGGCCGAAGACATCGCCGATCCGCAGGGCGGCTCGCAAAGCCCCAATACCTCGCTCGGTCAGGAACTGCTCGAAGTCAGCTTCAACCACCCTGTCCGCCTGATCGCCAATGCGCTGGGCACGGCACCGCCCGAAATGATCGCGGCGGGCAAGAAACACGGCATTCCCGTCGCCGCACTGGTCGGTGCGAAAGAACACGCGATGAAGCAGATCGATGCAGGCGTGGACATTATCGTCGCACAGGGCGGCGAAGGTGGCGGCCATTGCGGCGAAGTTTCGACCATCGTCCTGATCCCCGAAGTGCTGCAGGCGATCGAGGAAGCCGGTTCGGACATTCCCGTGCTTGCCGCAGGGGGCATCATGAACGGCCGGCAGATGGCCGGCATGATGGCGATGGGCGCGGCAGGTGCATGGTGCGGCAGCGTCTGGCTTGCCTCGCCAGAGGCGGAAACGACGGAGGTTTTCCGCGAGAAGATGGTTGCAGCGACCAGCAGGGACACGATCCGCAGCAAGTATCGCACCGGAAAGTACAGTCGCCAGCTTCGTTCAGCCTGGCACGCGATGTGGGAAGATGCGGGCCTTGCAGCCCTGCCCATGCCGCTGATGAGCCTGCTGTCGGAGCCCGTCCTGCGCGCGCTCGACAAGGCTTCCGTCAATGGCAATCCCAAGGCGCAGGAGCTCAGCTCGTACTGGGTCGGGCAAGGCGTCGGGCTGGTGCGCGAAATACGCGGCACCGGCGCGATCGTGCAGGATTTCAAGGAAGAATTCGCGGCAGGCTTCGAAACGCTTGCCGCCAATTTCGACTGATTCGGCTCAGCCCTGCTTGCGGCCCCTGTCGGTCGGGATGACGGCCGCGGTGAAGCGCGAAATGCAGACCAGCTTGCCCGCTTCGTCCTCGATGCGGATCGACCAGATCTGCGTCGTGCGACCGATATTGAAGGGCGTAGCCGTCGCGATCACATAACCATCGAAGGCGGGGCGGCAATGGTTGGCGTTGATTTCGAGGCCGACCGCAGCCGATGTCGAACGGTCGACGCAATGGGTGGCCGCAACCGATCCGATGGTTTCGGCAAGCACTACCGACGCACCGCCATGCAGGCGGCCGAACGGTTGGTGCGTCCGCTGGTCGACCGGCATGCGCGCCTTTATCCAGTCGTCACCAACCTCGGTGAACTCGATCCCGACATGGCCTTGCAGGCCGACATCGCTGAAGGTGTTCAGGTCTTCGATCGAAGGGCGTTCGCCGCCCCACCAGATGCTCTTTTCGCTCATGGGCAGTCACCTGCCGCAAGTGGCAGGGACTGTCCATCAGGTATCGCGTCAGGGTTTCCTTCCAGCCCGGTTAGCTTGCCTTCTTGGCCGCGATCCAGCGGTCGATCTTCTGCTCGAGGATCGACAGTGGCAGCGATCCTGTATCGAGCACCTGGGCGTGGAATTCCTTGATGTCGAAATCGTCGCCAAGTTTGCTTTCGGCACGCGTGCGCAATTCCTGGATCTTGAGCGCCCCGACCTTGTAAGCCAGCGCCTGACCGGGGATGGCGATATAGCGTTCGATCTCTGCGGTCGCGTCGGTCACGCCCTTGGACGAATTGGCGAGCATGTAATCGATCGCCTGCTGGCGCGACCAGCCCTTGGAATGGATCCCGGTATCGACGACCAGGCGGATAGCGCGCAGCATCTCGTCGTCGAGCGTGCCGTAATGGGCGATAGGATCCTCGAACAGGCCCATCTCGTATCCCAGCGTTTCGGCATAGAGCGCCCAGCCTTCGACATAGGCGGTGTTGCCGCCAAAGCGCATGAAGGACGGCAGCGCCTCGTTTTCCTGCGCCAGGCTGATCTGGAAGTGATGGCCCGGTGCCCCTTCGTGCAGGTACAGCGTCACGTTCTGCGTGATCGGCCGGCTCGGCAGGTCGTAGGCATTGAAGTAGAAGATGCCGGGTCGCGAACCGTCGGGCGCGCCCTGGCTATAGGAACCGCCAGCCTCGAACTTCTCGCGGAAGGGTTCGTAGGGGCGGATTTCGAGCGGCGTCTTGGGCAGCAGCGAGAAGAGATCGCCGATATCCTTGTCGACCTCGCGCCCGATACGGTAATATTCCTCGGTCAGCGCCTCGCGGCTTGCGGGCCAGAACTTGGGGTCCTTGCGGACATAGTCGAAGAACTCGTTGAGCGTCCCTTCGAAGCCCATCTTCTCCTTCACGCCTTCCATCTCGCCGCGGATGCGGGCGACTTCCGACAGGCCGAGATTGTGCAGGTAATCCGCGCTCAGCGGCAGGGTCGTCGATTCCTCGATCAGGCGATCGTAGAGGGCAGCGCCTCCCTTCATCTGGGTGAGGCCGTAACTGTCGCGCGCGACCGGCAGGTAATCGTCCTTCAGGAAGTCGCGCAGGCGGCGATTGGCGCGGTAAACCTGCTGCAACGAAGTGCGGTATTCTTCGGTCAACCGCGCCTTGTCTGCATCGGAAATATCTTCCGGCATTTCCGTGATTGGCGTCCAGAAAGGCGATTCCTCGACCTTGATCGCGAGCTGCGTGTCGAGCTGTTCGATCATGTTGGAAACGGTCATCTTGGTTTCGAGCACGCCGCTATCCATGCCTTCGCGGAAACGCCCAATCGCGCGGTCGATGATGCGCGCATAGTCGGCGTGGCGACCGATAGCGTTCTCGTAATCCTTAACTGTCTTGAACGGTGCCAGACCCTGTCCGCTTTCGATGGTCGGGTAATAGGTATGGAGGCCGAAGAAGTGGTTCATCGGACGCACCTCGCTGACGGCGAGGATGTCAGGCGCGAAGCTCTTCAGCGCCTCTCGCTGCGAGAACTCGAAAACGTCATAGGCCAGCCGGTCGGTCTCGCTCAGCGCAGAGCGGTCGATCTCGCCCAGCGCCGCGAGGTTCTTCTCGGCAAGCGCCTTCGACGCCGCCGTCAGTTCGTCGGTATAGTAATCGCCGATCCGGTCCGCCTGGCTGAGATCGCCGCGCGACATCGCACCGAGCGGGCTGAGGGCAAGCTCTGCCTCGTCCGCGCTCTCGAACACCGCGAACAGGGCATCGTGCTGCGCCGCCGCACGCTCGGCCGGACTCAGCTCGGGCACACTGGCAACCGGCGTATCTGCCATCGGAGTGGTGGCACAGGCGGCGAGTGAGAGCGCACTCGATGCAAGAATCGCGGAGCGGAAAATTTTCATGAACATATCCCTGTTGATCGGCACACCGACTAATCCGTAGCGGCGCCTTGTCGCAACAAGGTTCTACCAAAGCCTGCCACCGCCCGATCAAACGCATGAACCGGATACAAAGACGACTTTCCAAATTGGAAAGTTTTAACTTGCCGAATCGGAAAGCCATGCTTATCAGTTTCCAATATGGAAAGTGAGGACGTCGAAATGACCGAGTTTGATACCAACGCGAAGGCTGCGCTCGACGCGGTCAATTCTTCCCAAGCCAGGCTCGCTGAACGCATGCGATGGCCGCTCTGGCGTCACGCGGCATCGGGCGTCCTGATGGTGCTGCTGCTGGCTGGCATCACCTTGCCCAGCGGCGCGAGCATCGCGGTAAGTGGCCTCGTCCTGCTGCTCGTCTTTGCGATCGTTCGCGACGACAAGAAGCGTTACGGGATGTTCGTCAGCGGTTATCAGAAAGGGCGCACCGGCTGGATTATTGCGATCCAGATCGCGATTACCCTAGGCGCCATGTTCTACGTGCTGAACCATATTGCGGATCCGCTGGGATCGCCGGTCTTCTATGTCGTTGCAGCGGCGCTATTCGTCGGGTCGACCGCGCTCAGCTACGCATGGGAAGTCGTTTATCGGGCTGACCTGACAGGTGGCAGGGCATGAGCGCCAAGCTGGACAATGTGCTGCATGCGCCTGCGCGCCTGCAGATCGCGGCGATCCTGAGCCGCGCCAACGAGGCCGAGTTTGCGACGATCAAGGACATCGTCGACGTGAGCGATTCCGTCCTGTCCAAGCACCTGTCCGCTCTCAGTGACGCTGGATACATCAAGCTGAAGAAGGCTGCACGGGACGGCAGGCAACGGACATGGGCGTCGCTTACATCGTCGGGACGCAAGGCATTCGCTGCGCACATGCGCGCTCTCAAGGACCTCATGGATAGCGCGGAACAGGCAGTCTCGGCTGAGTAGCGCTCAGAAGGTGTATCCTATGCCGAGCGCGCCGAAAAACTGGTCGGCGCTACCGCGAATGCTGGTGTAGGGCGTATCCTTTGCATCGCCCACCAGCCGCGAATATCCGCCGACTGCAACGATCGCGAGCCCGCCGTTCTGCAAATCTCCGTCGAGATCGAAGGCAAGCAGCAGATTGGTCCCGACGCTGTTGAGCCCGCCTTTCGCCGAAAATTCGGGCAGGCCGCTATCGAGGTTCTGCTGTGGACTGACCGAATAGTAGTAATCCGCGTAGTTATCGTCGACGAATTCGGCCCCGATCGAAAGCGATGCGGCAGTGCCGCGGCTGAGCGGGGTGAAATAGGTCACACCCGGTTCGATCACCATACCGTCATGCGCGCCAGCGACGTCCCATCGCGCATCGAGATTGAGCGACAGGCTGTCATAGGGGTTGAGCACCTTGGGGAAGCTGATGCCGGTGGCGACGCCGAGCTCCACTGCGCGGTCGAGCTTGCCCGCCAGCTTCACTACCTCATCCTTGATCTGGTCGGCCCGGTCGTTGCGCAAGCGGACCGACGGGCCGAAGGCGATGTTGGGTCCGTCGCTCCGGTCGGGGATGAAATCGAGCGCGAGGCCGGCCGGACGCGGGCTGATACCGACACCGGCCACCTTGCCCTGCACCAGCGGCGCAGGCGACAGCACGTAATCGTCCGATCCATCATAACTCGGGCCCAGCGCGACACCGAAACCGATGCTGATCCAGTTGTCGTCATAGACGGTGTCGGGCGCGAAGCCTTGCTGCTCGGCCGCGTCTGCAGCCGTCTCGACAGCGTCCTGGTCCTGGGCCACGGCCGGCATGGCGGCGAGCATGGCGAGCGAAGCGGCAGCGCCGCTGAAAAGATATTTCACGTGAAGATTCCTCATGACCTCAGCCTCTCAACCTGTAACAAGGCCAAGGTGTTCCGGGAATTCCCGGTCGGGATGGAAATTCAAAGGGGTCGCTCGCCGATGAGGCTTCACTTCAATCGTTGGAAAACTGCGCTCGCGGCTGCGACGCTCTTGCTTACACATGGGCTTGCTGCGGCTGCCACTTTGCCGGATCCCCATGCCAAATTGGTCGAGCAGATTGCCGGCGAAGACATGGCAGAGCGGACGTTCCAGTCTCAGCTTGACGGTGCATTTCGTGCGGCCCTGTCGAGCGATGCCGACGTGCAGGACATCGAAGCCGCCTGCCCTGGCTTTATCGACGGCATGACGGCAGCCAATCGCCCGATCCTGTGGCAGGCGCACGTCGAAGATTACCGGTGGTACCGCGAGAAGCTCGGCACTCTCTTCCGTGACAAGCTGAGCAAGCAGGACGCCGCATCGCTGAGCAATTTCTTCGCGTCCGATCTGGGGCAGAAGTTCCTTGCCACGATCATCGCCGAACAGCGCTACGACAACACCATTGCCGAAGCGATGAGCAGCGAGGACGGCCAGGCAAGCGTCGAAAGCATGCTGAAGGATCACCGTGCCAGCAGCGTGAATACGTTGATGGCGCTGGAACCGATCGACCGGAAGGCGATCGGCAACATCTTCACCACCGAACAATGGGCGATACGCTTTGGCCAGTTGCAGCCGGACATCATCGCCTTGATGAATGAAATGGCCGAGCGCGATTTCACTGCCGAACAGGATGCCGCGATGGATGTCGCGATCGACAGCTTCATCGAAAAACACCTGGGTGATTGCGAAGGGTTCTGACGCCCCGCAGTCAAGGTGATTGCCCCCCTGCCCCCACTCGCCTACGACCGTTATCGATGAACGGGCGCATGGTCGATTTGGCAATTGTCGGTGGCGGCCTGGCTGGTGGCCTGATCGCGCTCGCCCTGCACCGTAAGCGTCCCGATCTGCGTCTCGCGCTGCTGGAACGTGGCGAGACGCTGGGGGGAAACCACAGGTGGAGCTGGTTCGACAGCGATCTTTCAGCCGAAGGCCGCGCCCTGCTCAAACCGATTCGCAAGGTCGAATGGGACAAGGGCTACGAGGTCGAATTCCCGCGCTATCGACGCACCCTATCGACGCCCTACCGCTCGCTGGCCAGCGCCGACTATCACGCCGGCCTGATGCGCCTTTTGCCGCCGGACGCGATCAGGCTGAAGACAGCTGTGGCACGTCTCGATGCAGAGGGCGTGACATGCGAGGGCGGCGAACGGATACCGGCACGCGCGGTCATCGATTGCCGCGATTTCGAGCCCGGCGAACACCTTTCGGGCGGATGGCAGATATTCCTAGGCCGGCACATGCGCACGGCAGAGCCGCACGGCCTTGAACGGCCGGTCATCATGGATGCGAGCGTCGACCAGGTGGCACCTGCCGGAAATGGCGGCGCCTACCGCTTCGTCTATGTCCTGCCGCTGGGCGCAGACGAGCTGTTCATCGAGGATACCTATTACGCGGACGACCCGCAGCTCGACCGCAGCGCATTGTCGTCGCGGATCGACCAGTATTGCCGCAGGCATGGCTGGGCCGGCGAGTTGATCGGCCATGAAACAGGCATCCTGCCGGTGGTCACGGGTGGGAATTTCGCTGCCTATCTCGATGCCGGTCGCGAGCCGGGCGTGGCACGAGCGGGCGTGCGCGGCGGATTCTGGCACCCCCTCACCAGCTATACGCTGCCGACCGCGGTCGAAAATGCGCTGGCCATCGCGGCTGAAGCCGACCTGACAGGGCACCACCTCGCGGCGTTCTGCGATGCCCGTGCCCGCAGGCACTGGCGACAAACCGGCTTCTACCGCCAGCTTGGCCGGATGCTGTTCCAGGCGGCGGAACCGCATCGCCGAGTAAACATTTTCGAGAGGTTCTACACGCTCTCGGGGTCACTGATCGAAAGATTCTACGCGGCGCGCTCGACCTTCCTCGACCGATTGCGCATACTGGTCGGCAAGCCGCCCGTCCCCATCGGGCGCGCAATCAGCGCGCTTGCAGCCAGCGGCAAACCGCTGATCCGGAAATGAAAAGCAATGACTACTGACACATCCCCCTCGTTCCTTCCCAAAGTCGATGTCGCCGGCAATCCGGTCGAAACGCACCTCTATGACGGCAAGACCGCCTGCGTGATCGGTTCCGGCTTTGGCGGCATGGCCCTCGCCATCCGGCTGCAATCGGCAGGCATTGCCACGACCGTGATCGAGGCTCGCGACAAGCCGGGCGGCCGCGCCTATTTCTGGGAAAAGGACGGATTCACCTTCGATGGCGGCCCCACGGTCGTAACCGATCCCGATTGCCTGAAGGAGCTGTGGCGGCTGTCAGGTCACGACATGGGCGAAGACGTCGAATTGATGAAGGTCATGCCGTTCTATCGCCTCAACTGGCCCGACGGTACCAATTTCGATTACTCGAACGACGAGGACCAGCTGTTCTCGGAAATCGCCAAGCTCAATCCGGAAGATGTCGCAGGTTACCAGCAATTCCTCGACTATTCGGCAGGGGTTTACGAGGAGGGTTACGTCAAGCTCGGCCATGTGCCGTTTCTCGACTTCAAGTCGATGATCAAGGCGGCTCCGGCCCTTGCCAAGAAGCAGGCGTGGCGCAGCGTCTATTCGATGGTGTCGAGCTTCGTGAAGAGCGAGAAGCTGCGCGAGGCACTCTCTTTCCATACGCTGCTGGTCGGCGGCAATCCGATGAAGACCAGCGCGATCTACGCCCTGATCCACAAGCTTGAGAAGGATGGCGGCGTGTGGTGGACACGCGGCGGCACGAACCGCCTCATCGCCGGGATGGTCCGCCATTTCGAACGGCTGGGCGGCACGATGCGGGTCGGCGATCCGGTGGTCGAGGTGCACACGATCGGCAATCGTGCGACCGATGTCGAAACGCAGAGCGGTTGGAAGCAACGCTTCGATGCGGTCGCTTCGAACGCCGACATCATGCACTCCTACCGCGATCTTCTCGGCAAGACGAAGCGCGGCCAGAGCTATTCGCATTCGCTGGCGAAGAAGAGCTTCAGCCCTTCACTGTTCGTGGTCCATTTCGGGCTGGAAGGCACCTGGCCCGGCATCCCGCACCACATGATCCTGTTCGGTCCGCGCTATAAGGGCCTGCTCGAAGATATTTACGAACACGGCGTCCTGCCGCAGGATTTCTCCATCTACCTGCACCATCCCACCGTCACCGATCCGTCCATGGCGCCGAAGGGCAAGAGCACTTTCTATGCGCTCGTCCCCGTCGCGCACATGGGCAAGCTGGCGGTGGATTGGGAACAGATCGGCCCGATGCTGGAAAAGCGCATCCTCGACGAGGTCGGCCGCAGGCTGATCCCCGACATCCACGACCGCATCGTGACCAAGTTCCACTATGCGCCGAAGGATTTCAGCCTCGATCTAAACGCGCATCTCGGCAGCGCCTTCAGCCTCGAACCCGTGCTGACGCAGAGCGCGTGGTTCCGCGGCCACAACCGCGACGATGTGATCGACAATTTCTACCTCGTCGGCGCGGGCACGCACCCGGGCGCAGGCATTCCGGGCGTTGTCGGCAGCGCCAAGGCAACCGCAGGATTGATGCTGAAGGATTTGGCGGTAAAGGCGGCCGGATGACCAGCACCATGAAACGCCTCGCCGTCTATTGCGGATCGGCTTCGCCCGAAGATCCGCGCTATCTCGAACTAGCCGCCCATGTCGGGTCTGCCCTGGCAGAGCGCGGCATCGGCGTGGTTTATGGCGGCGGCAGGCTGGGCCTGATGGGCGCGGTCGCGAAGGGCGCGCTCGATGCAGGCGGTGAAGTGATCGGCGTCATCCCCGACGCGCTCGCCAATTCCGAAGTCGCCAATCACGACTGCACCGAACTTTACACCGTTTCCGGAATGCACGAGCGCAAGCAGCGCTTTACCGACCTGTCGGACGGTTTCGTGACCATCCCCGGCGGTGTCGGCACGATGGATGAATTGTGGGAGGCAATGAGCTGGGCGCAGCTCGGCTATCACCAGAAGCCGGTAGGCCTGCTCAACGCATTTGGTTTCTACGACGAATTGATCGCTTTCAATGCCAAGATGGCGCAGGTCGGTTTCGTCCGCCCGGCCCATCAGGGCATCCTGATCGCGGCGGACACCATGCCCGACCTGCTTGAAAAAATGGCAAGCTACGAGCCGCACACCCCGATCTTCCGCATGAAGGCCGATGACCTCTAACGGCGCACGTCCCCGACCGCCGCGCAAGATCGGCCCCCGCCTGCTGGCCCCTTCGCGCATCCTGCGCCCGACCATACGCCGCGCCGGCGGCGGGCGAGATCGCGGCGCGCTGGTCGTGAAAAGTTATGACATGATCGCGGCGGGTTCGAAGAGCTTTGCCAGCGCCAGCTTGCTGTTCGACAAGGCAACCCGCGAACGCGTCTGGATGCTCTATGCCTGGTGCCGCCGCTGCGACGACATTGCCGACGGGCAGGAACTGGGCGGGACGCTGGGCAGCCAGTCCAATCTCGCCGACAGGGTCAAGGCAATCCGCGTGCTCACGCGACGCGCGCTCGATGGGGAACCCACAGCCGACGTAGCATTCGACGCCTTCGGGCAAGTGGCGAGCGAATGCGGGCTGACCATGGAAATGGCAGAAGACGTCATCATGGGCTTCGAACTGGATGCTGCAGGCTGGCGACCCCGGACCGAGGCCGATCTTGCCCGCTACTGTTACCACGTTGCCGGCGCAGTCGGCGTCATGATGGCGCAGGTCATGGGCGTGCCGAGCGGGGACAGCGAAACGCTCGACCGCGCATGCGATCTCGGCCTTGCCTTCCAGCTTGCCAATATCGCCCGCGACCTCGACGAAGACGATGCTGCCGATCGCTGCTACCTTCCGATGGAGTGGCTGGCAGAACAGGATATCGAGCCGGGCCAGCTGATGAAGCCGCATCATCGCTGGGAAGTGGCCGAACTCGCCAACAGGCTCGTCGTGCGGATGGACCGCCACCTGAAGATGGCACGTCTCGGCACAGTCGGGCTGCCGTTCCGCAGCCGCTGGGCGATCCTGTCCGCTGCCAATATCTATGGCGAGATCGGCTACACCGTCCGTCGGCGCGGCCGCGAGGCGTGGAACCAGCGCGTCGTGGTTTCGAGCTGGGACAAGCTGCGCATGATCGCCAGTGCATTCTTCGAAGCGCTTCGAAACACGCCGCGTCCGCCTGACGACGCGCCCGAATGGACGCGCGGCGATATCCTGATCGACGTGCGGATGGCGGGTGCCATAGCTCCGCCACCCATGACACCGCTGCCCGACGAGGCCTGAGACGGTAAAATCAGCCGCGCCAAAGCTTGCGATGCGAAGCGCCAGCGCCTAGCCACAGCGCCATGAGAGGAATCCCCATTTTCGCAGGCCTTGCGCTTGCTTCCGCCGCGCCGCTTGCTGCCGATGTCAGCGTCAGCCAGGAGCAGGCGGTAATCGCCGGTGCCAACGCGTTCATGGACGCGATCGCCAATTCGGACCGCTCGGCTCTCGCCGAACATATCATCCCCGAAGCGGTGATTTTTGTGCATAACGAAACCGATCCCGCCAAGCCGCGCGTCGATATCATCCCCGTCACAAAGCACCTCGAAAACTGGGGCAAGCGTTCCGCCGATTACGAAGAATCGATGCGTTACGATCACGTGCTGGTCAGTGGCGACATGGCGCAAGTCTGGGGGCCGTACTCCTTCACTTGGAACGGCAAGCTGACGCATTGCGGCGTGAACTCGCTTTCGATGGTGAAAATGGACGACGGCAGCTGGAAAGTCGGAAATGTCAGCTTCACCATGGTCGCACCCGATAGGTGCGCGGCGGTGGGCGTAAACTGGTTGCCCGCAGAATGATGAAGAAGCTTCTCATCGCCAATCGCGGCGAGATCGCCTGCCGCATCATCCGCACCGCGCGCGAAATGGGGATCGCCACGGTCGCGGTCTATTCGGACGCCGATGCCAAGGCGCTGCATGTGCGGCAAGCCGACGAGGCGGTGCATATTGGGCCCTCGCCCGCTGCCGCGAGCTATCTCGTTGGCGAGAAGATCATCGCTGCGGCCAAGCAGACCGGCGCCGAAGCCATCCACCCTGGCTACGGCTTTCTGTCGGAGAACGCCGGTTTCGCGCAGGCGGTGATCGACGCGGGCCTGATCTGGGTCGGGCCGAAGCCGTCGAGCATCGAGGCGATGGGTCTCAAGGACGCGGCCAAAAAGCTTATGCGCGCGGCAGGTGTCCCCGTGACGCCGGGCTATGAAGGCGAGGACCAGTCGGTTGAGCGCCTCAAGCAAGAAGCCGACGCCATCGGCTACCCAGTCCTCATCAAGGCGGTCGCGGGCGGCGGCGGCAAGGGGATGCGCAAGGTCGACGCGGCGGCGGACTTCGAAGCCGCGCTGGAAAGCTGCCGGCGCGAAGCCAAGGCCAGCTTCTCCAACGACGAGGTGCTGCTCGAAAAGTGGATCACCTCGCCCCGCCATATCGAGGTGCAGGTCTTCGGCGACAGCCACGGCAATGTCGTCCACCTGTTCGAACGCGACTGCTCGCTCCAGCGCCGCCACCAGAAGGTGATAGAGGAAGCCCCTGCGCCGGGCATGGACGAAGCGACCCGCGAGGAAATCTGCGCCGCCGCCGTGCGCGCGGCGAAAGCGGTCGATTACGAGGGCGCGGGCACGATCGAGTTCATCGCCGATGCCAGCGAGGGCCTGCGCGCCGACCGCATCTTCTTCATGGAAATGAACACGCGGCTGCAGGTCGAACACCCAGTGACCGAGGAAATCACCGGGGTGGACCTGGTTGAATGGCAGCTCCGCGTCGCCAGCGGCGAGCCGATCCCGCTGAAGCAGGACGAGCTCTTCATCGACGGCCATGCGATCGAGGCGCGCCTCTATGCCGAAGACACGGTTGCGGGGTTCCTGCCATCGACGGGACGCCTCGAACATTTCGATCTCGGCGTTGAAGGCAGGATCGAAACTGGCGTTGAGGAAGGCGACATGATCTCGCCCTTCTACGATCCGATGGTCGCCAAGCTGGTCGTGTGGGGCGAGAACCGCAGCGAAGCCATCGACCAGCTCGCCGAAATCGCCGAGGGAGTCGAAATCTGGCCGGTCAAGACCAACGCCGCATTCATCGCCAACTGCCTGCGCGATGCGGATTTTGAAGAGGCCAAGCTCGACACTGGCTTCATCGAAGCCAAGATCGAAACCCTGGTTACCAGCGACGTTGCCAACGAAACGATCTGGCAGAATGCGGCCGATTTCATCGCGCTGGCAGAGACAGAGGAACACGAGGACCTGCCCATCGGCCTGCGTCTGAATGCCCAAGGTGTGCTGACGACCACGCTCACGCACAAGGGCGAGACAAGAAAGGTGAGCGCAGCGCAAGCAATGGCGGAAGATGTGGCCACCGGTTTTGTCGATGCCGCGAGGGCAGTTGTATTCGCCGATGGGCAAAGCTTCGTCTTCGAGCGGCAGGTACGCGGCTCGGGACATCATTCCGCAGCCGACGGCGCGATCCTCGCGCCGATGCCGGGCAAGGTCATCGCGGTCGATGTGGCCGAGGGCGATGCGGTCACCGCTGGCCAGCGCCTGATGGTGCTGGAGGCGATGAAGATGGAGCACGCGCTCACCGCCCCCTTCGACGGGACCGTCACCGAACTTTCCGCCAGCGCGGGGAGCCAGGTGCAGGTCGAGGCGGTGCTGTGCGTGGTGGAGCCGGCGGAGGACTAATTCGCCGCGCAGTCGCTTTCGCGCGCGCCTTCGATTTCATCCTCGAGCGGACGCTCGCCGCCCGAGATAAAATGCATGAGCGCCCCGCCGAGGCCGGTCGGGGTCATTTCGTGCCCGCCATCGAAACCGTGGAAGACCACCGGCCTCCCCAGCACCGCGAGCCGCGCGGTCATGGCGCAGGCGGTGCGCCGGTAGGGCTGGCGCTCGTCGGACCGGCCATGCGCGAGAAATACCGCCGGTCCGCCCCCCTCGCCCGCATCGACCACGAAAACGCCGGGCGACAGCGCCGCCACCGTGCGGAACCGGTCGGGATGCGCGAGGCCTAGAGACAGCGCATAGCTTCCGCCATGCGAAAAGCCGAGCAGGCCAACCTTCGCCGGATCAATTTTCCCCTCCCCTGCCAGCCGGTCGAGCAGCGCGATGATCCGATCGCGGTCGTTGCCGAAACGGGGCTTTGGCCAATCGCCGCGCGCTGCGGGTCTGCCCGCCTCGTAATCGTTGAAAAAGCGGTCGATCGCCTGGAAATTTCCGCCATACCGCGGGGACAGTGCGAGGATCGCAAAGTCTTGCGCATCGGCAGCGGGCCTCAGCGCCTCCAGAAAATCCTCTCCCTTGCCGCCAGTACCCGGCAGCAGCACCAGCAAGGGAAGCGCCCCCTCTTTCGCCGGGCTGTAGAAATGCGCCCCGCGTTCCAGTTGGACGGGTTTCGCCTGCCCCGGCTCCGCTCCGATTGGTGCGAGCGGCACCAGTAGCCACGCGGCCATCGCTAGCCTAAGGGTTGCTGGGAAAGGCATTGGTGGGAGGATAGCAGCTGACCTGGGAAAGGGAACTCGAAGAACTGCGCCGTCGCGAAGGGTTGGCGGAGCAGATGGGCGGGCCAGAGAAGGTCGGCCGCCAGCACTCGCGCGGCAAGATGGACGCCCGTGCGCGGCTCGCGGCGCTGGTGGACCCCGGCTCCTTCCGCGAGATCGGCAAAATCGCGGGGCGCGGCTCTTACGACGAGGACGGCGAACTGACCGGCGTGCTGCCTGCCCCCTTCCTGTTCGGCAAGGCCACGATAGGCGGGCGCCCCGTGGTCGCCACGGCCGACGATTTCACCATTCGCGGCGGCGCGGCAGACGCCGGGATCAGCCGCAAGATGGTGCAGGCGGAAAAGATGGCGCACGAAATGAAGCTGCCCATCATCCGCATGATCGACGGCACCGGCGGCGGCGGATCGGTCAAGACGCTGGAGCAGATCGGCGCGACCTATATCCCGGCGGTCCCGGGCTGGGGCGATGTGGTCGAAAACCTCGACACAGTGCCGGTGGTGGCGTTGGCGCTTGGTCCGACAGCGGGCCTCGGCGCTGCGCGCACGGTCGCCAGCCACTATTCGATCATGGTGAAGGGCCTCAGCCAGATCTTCGCCGCCGGACCCGCCGTGGTCGATGGCCTTGGCGAAAGTTACAAGGGCTCGACCGACCACCAGCAGGCCAAGGAAGATCTCGGCGGCAGCGGCATCCACACCCGTAACGGCGTGGTCGATGACGAGGTCGGCAGCGAGGCGGAGGCCTTTGCCCGCGCGCGCCATTTCCTTTCCTTCATGCCCGAGCACGTCGGCCAGCTTGCCCGCCGAGCCGAGTGCAGCGACCCGGCCGACCGCCGCGAGGAAGCGCTGCTCAGCCTCGTCCCGCGCGAGGACAAGCAGGTCTATTCGATGCGCCGCGCGCTCGATCTCGTCTTCGACAAGGGCACCGTGTTCGAAATCGGCCGCATGTGGGGCCGCGCCTGCATCACCGCCCTCGCCCGGCTCGACGGGTGGCCGGTTGCGGTCCTCGCCAGCGATCCTTCCTACCTCGGCGGGAGCTGGGATGCGAAATCGAGCGAGAAGGTCGAGCGCTTCGTCAAACTGGCCGACCAGTTCCGCCTGCCCATCGTCCACATGGTGGACAATCCCGGTTTCATGATCGGGCGAGAGGCGGAAATGGCGGGCACGATCCGTTACGGCGTGCAGGCGATGAACGCGGTGTACAAGGCGACCGTCCCGCTCGCGAGCATCGTGATGCGCCGTGCCTATGGCATTGCCGGCAGCGCCATGTCGAATGCAGAGCGGTACCAGTACCGCTATTGCTGGCCATCGGGCGACTGGGGATCGCTGCCCATCGCGGGCGGACTGGAAGTTGCCTACAAGTCGGAGATCGAAGCCGCCGAAGATCCTGCTGCCGAGCTGGAAGCGATCAGGGAAAGGCTCGGCAAGGTTACATCGCCCTTCCGCAGCGCCGAACGCTTCAATGTCGAGGATATCATCGACCCGCGCGATACGCGTCCGCTGCTGTGCGAATTCGCCGACCTCGCCTGGCGCAGGCTGGCGAGCGACGCCTAGTCGTCTTCGTCGTCAGGCTCGGGCGGTCCGAACAGGCGGCCCCCTTCGGAATAGAGAACGAAAGCAAGGCTGGTGAGCGCCGCGACCAGCAGCGCCGTCGCCAGCGGACGGGCACTGCCGTCATAGGCGTAGCCGATCGTCGCACCGAGCAGCGCCCCTGTCGTCATGCGCAGGAAGCTTTGCGCGCTGGAGGCGGCACCTGCGATATGCTTGAATGGCTGCATCGCGATCGAACCGAAGTTCGCGCCGATGAAGCCAAGCAGGCTCATGTTGGCAGCCATCAGCGGAACGAAGGTCCACAAATCCTCGTCGGGCTGGTGCGCGAACCAGTATTGCAGGCCGGCAACCACGATGAACAGGAACAGCGCGGTATGGCTCACCCGCCGTGCGCCGAATTTTTCGACGATGCGGCTGTTGGTCCAGTTGGCGATGGCCATGCAGCCTGCGCAGAGCGCGAACAGCAGCGGGAACATATCGCCCGCACCGAAGGCTTCGCCGATCAGCTGCTGCGAGGAATTGATGAAGCCGAACAGCGCGCCGAACACCAGCGAGCTTGCCAGAGTGTAGCCGATGGTTTTGCGCAACGAGACGGCCCGCACCATGTTGCGCGCAATGTTGGACACTACGATTTCCTGCCGGTCTTCCTCGTGCAATGTTTCGGGCAGGCGGAAATAGACCCATGCCGTCATCGCCGATCCCAGCACCGCCATCGATGCGAAGATCCAGCGCCAGTCTCCGAACAGCAGCAGCACGCCCTGCCCGATGCTGGGCGCGACCGCCGGGACGAGCAGGAAAATGACGAAGATCAGGCTCATCAACCGCGCCATGCGGTCTCCGCCCACGCGGTCACGGATGATCGCAGGGGGAAGCGCGATGATACCGGCGGCAAAGAACCCCTGCACCGCACGCAGGACCAGCAATTGATCGAAACTCGCCGCGGCTGCGCAGGCGAGCGAAAGCAGTATGTAACAGCCGAGGGCGACGAACAGCACCGGCCGCCTGCCGTATCGGTCGGCGAATGCGCCCGGGATCAGTGTGCCGAGACCACCAGCGAGGAGGTAGATGCCGACCACGAACTGGCGATCGTTGCCCGGGATTGCGAAACTTTGCGCAAGGCTGTCGAGCGCGGGCAATATGGCGTCGATGCCGAAGGCGTTACACGCCATCAGCAATGCCATCATCCAGATGAGTTCGCGCTCTCCGATGGTTTTGCCCTGGGCCGCCTTGGCCGCGGGACGCTCACCAGCGCTCAATTGATCTCTTCGCACTTGCACAAGACGGCGGTTGGCGAAATTGGTTCCGGTTTGCAACCCGACAACTTATTGTCTCGCCCATGCGTGACGCGAAAGACACGGCTGCGACGGAGGATGACGGGGCAGAGGCCGCCATGGGCCTGCGCAAGATCATCCATGTCGACATGGATGCTTTCTTCGCCAGCGTCGAACAGCGCGACAATCCCGAATTGCAGAGTAAACCGATCGCGGTCGGCGGTTCGGGCGGGCGCGGGGTCGTAGCCGCCGCGAGTTACGAAGCGCGCAAGTTCGGGGTCCGCAGCGCCATGCCGAGTGTGACCGCGAAGCGCCTGTGCCCCGACCTAATCTTCGTTCGACACCGCTTCGATGCCTACAAGGAAGCGTCGCGCACGATCCGGCGGATTTTCGAACACTACACGCCGCATGTAGAGCCGCTGAGCCTCGACGAGGCCTATCTCGACGTAACCGACGACCTGCTCGGTATCGGTTCTGCGACCCGCATCGCGCAGCTGATCCGGCAGGAGATCAAGGCGAAGACACGGCTTACCGCCAGTGCCGGCGTGTCCTACAACAAGTTCCTCGCCAAGATTGCCAGCGACCAGAACAAGCCGAACGGCATGTGCGTCATCCGGCCTGGAGAGGGTGCCGACTTCGTCGCGCAGCTTCCCGTCAGGCGTTTCCACGGTGTTGGCCCCAAGGGCGCCGAGAAGATGGCGAAACTGGGCATCGAGACAGGCGGCGACCTGGCAGCAAAGGACATTGAATTCCTTCGCGCGAATTTCGGTAGCATGGGCGATTACCTGTTTCGTGCTGCGCGCGGGATCGACCTCAGACCCGTGCGCGCCCATCGTGAGCGCAAGTCTGTCGGCGGCGAGCGGACATTCAGCGAGGATATTTCATCCGGCCCCGCCCTGCGCGAAACGCTGGAGAACATCATCGATATCGTCTGGGACAGTATCGAACGCTCCCAAGCCAAGGGGCGGACGGTCACGCTCAAGATGAAGTACACCGACTTCCAGACGATGACGCGCGCGAAAACGGTCGATCATCCGGTCGCAGACAAGGCCGAGTTTTCCGCCCTTGCCCGCACATTGCTGGACGAGGTGCTGCCGCTACCCATGCCGATCCGGCTGATGGGCCTTACGCTGTCAAAGCTGGAAGGGAAGGAAAGCGCCGAACCGCCCCGCGACGATGCGCAGCTTTCGCTGCTTTAGGTTCCGCGGATTTCGCGGCGCCTCTCCCGATAAAGGGCAAGCCTGCTGCGGGTGAGGTGCCCCAGCGGTTCTGGCAGGGAATGCGGCGGGAAGAAGCGCGCCTCCACGATCTCGCGCTGGTCCGCCACCGGGCGAACATCAGCAGTTGCGCAGAACAGGTGCGCTGTATGAGGCGACCCGGAAATCTCTTCTTCGATCACGCCCAGCGCGGTGATGTTTCGCAGGGCTATGCCGACCTCTTCCTGCACCTCGCGCCGGGCTGCCTGCTCCGGTGTTTCCCCCCGACCGATACCGCCACCTGGCAAGGTCCAGACCCGCGGGCCATAGCTCGTCTGGAGCAGCAGGATCGCGCCCTGCAGGTCGGTAATCACGACCGAACACCCTGCGATCGGCTTCTTGCGCAGCCGGCGCACGACGTGGCGCGCACGGTGGGCAAGTGGCATGATCGCGCGGTGCAGAGGCTTGGGGATCAGGCGAAGCATGTGACCGGCTGGGTTGCTGCGGCAAGGAAGCGGGCGACCGGCAAATCGTTTTCGCCCGCGGCTGCGGCTTCGAACAGAGTGCGCTTCTCTGCCGATCCGCCGAGTGTGAAGACGATCTCGTCGCTGTCGAGCAGGCTAGGCATCGTCAGCGTGATACGATCGAACGGCGCTTCTGGTGGAAGCGGATCGGGCGTCAACCGGCGCATTCGCTGCGGATCGTCGGCCTTGGGGTCGGTATTGGGGAATAGCGAGGCGATATGCCCGTCCGCACCCATGCCCAGCCATGCGAGCGAAAAATGCGGCACCTCTTCCATGATGGTCAAAGTCGCGACTTCTGCGCCTACAGCTTCGAACAAGTCGCGGATCTTGCCGGTGTTCGATGCCGGGTGGTCTTCCGCAACGATGCGATCGTCCCCCGGCCAGACGACCAGCCGTGTGAAATCGAGTTTGCGGCCTGTCAGTTCGCGAAATACCGGAAACGGCGTCGAGCCACCAGGCACGGTGATCGCCACCGGGCCATCGGTGGCCGCAAGTGCGCCCGCAATGCGCGCCTCGAGCCAGTCGGCCATTGCGGCGGGATCCGCGCCTTCGATCATGGTGATTTTCCCCATGACCTGAGTGTAGCAAAAGGGCCGCTCCCGCCAAAGCGGAAACGGCCCCCCGGAGGAAACTCTCCGTATCTTTTCGTTACTTAAGGGTCTGACGCAGGAACCAGGCCCGTTCTTCCGCCATGTCGGTCCAGTCGTCGATCAGGCCGTCGGTGGCGTTGTCACCAGCCTGCTCGGCCAGGTCCTTCATGCCTTTCAATCGCTTCACCATCGCTACGTTGTCGTCGAGCAGTTCCTTGACCATCGCATCGGCGGTCAGAGTTACATCGTCCTGGTCCTTGACCTGGGTGTGCTTGGCCACCGAACCGATCGAGGTGAGGGTGTATTCGTCGTTCTTGCGAACGCGCTCTCCGATCACATCAATCTGGTCGCGGATCTCGATTGCCTGCTCGTCGAACAGCAGGTGCAGGTCGCGGAAGTTCGATCCCGCCACATGCCAGTGAAAATTCTTCGTCTTGAAGAACAGCGCCATGTGATCGGCCAGCAGGCCGTTGAGTTCACCAATAAGCGCGGTTTTCGCATTGCTGCCGTTGTCGGCCATAATTTCCTCCATTGTTTCCGTTCACGAAATCAACGGAGGAGGATGGGGCTGGTTTCACGCAGTATCGCTATCGCGATGATCGCGAAAATCGATCACTAGATAAGCTGACGAGCGGACAATCCGATCATTATTGCGGCAATTGCAAGCACGATTGCAAAAACCACACGTAGGGTCCGGAGCGGTAGTCTGGTCTCGAGTTCGCTGCCCATGGACCATCCAAGCGCAAGCGCGGCAGCCCCGCCTATCGCCCCGCCCAGTCCCGCCATCGGAGCGAGCACGCTGGCCGCTGCGAGTGCAAAGATGGCGAAGCGCGCAGCATCGCCGAACTGGCGGACGAGCAACACCAACCCGATCGCGAACAGCGACCGCGTGGGCTCTTTCGGATCAGCCGGAGCCGCTGGCCAGAAGAGCTCGATGGCGGCAGCAGCCAATGCGAAGGCGACGAGCATGTGCTGCGCCCGGTCAGGCATCATGGCCGCCAGCCACGCACCTGACACCGCCATGGCCGCTGCCGAGATCGCGCTGACGACCGCACCCACTCCCAGAAGAGCGGCCGACTGGCCCAGACGGTCCGACAATCGTGCGACCAGAAGCTGGTCCCTTCCGCCAAGGGCGATCACGAATACTGCGATCATGGGGATGAGAAACGACGCCATATTGCTTCCTCTATCCACTCCCGTTGCGCCGCGCCACGCATGGCTTTGGATCATCCCCGGTCCACGCCATTGCATTCGCTGTTGCGCAAACGCGAAGCTGTCCTAAAGTCGGTTTCAACGAGAAACGAAAAATGGAGAGGCGAGGATGAAACTCGAACAGGGCATGGCAGCCGTCGTAACCGGAGGCGCTTCGGGATTGGGTCGGGCTAGCGCAAAGGCGCTGGCAGACGCCGGGCTCAAGGTCGCGATCTTCGACATCAACGACGAAGCCGGTGAAGAACACGCTGCGGCAATCGGCGGAACCTTCCACCATGTGAACATCATGGACGAACAATCGGTGCAGGACGGCTTCGATGCCGCGCGCGCTGCCAACGGACAGGAACGCGTGACTGTCCACTGTGCCATGGCCTCGAAGCGCGGGAAGACGATCGGTTTCGACAAGGAAACGGGCGGCTACAAGCGCTTGTCGACTGAAGACTATGCGTTCGGCGCAGAAGGCATACTGGTCGCCAGCTATCGCATCGCCAGCATCTCGGCCCTTGGGATGGCGAACGCCGAACCGCTCAACGACGATGGCGAGCGCGGCTCGATCACGCTCACCGCCAGCGTTGCTGCGCAGGATGGTCAGATCGGGCAGGTCATCTATGGCAGTTGCAAGGCCGGTGTGAACGGACTGGTCCTGCCGATGGCTCGCGACCTGATGGACCTCGGCATACGGGTGAACTCCGTCATGCCGGGCATTTTCGCAACGCCGCTCATGCTGGGCATGAAGGACCGCAACCCGGCGATGTGGGCGCAGCTCAACGCATCGGTTCCCTTCCCCAAGCGCCTGGGCGAGCCTGAAGAATTCGCCTCGTTGATCCTCGAGATTGCGCGCAACAGCTATATCAACGGACACCAGTTCCGCCTCGACGGCGCGATCCGGATGCCGCCGAAGTAATCGGGGAAGAGAGGAACTGCCATGGAACTGGAATTCGGCCCCGAACTCGAAAGCTTTCGCACAGGAGTGTGCGAATTTCTCGACACCGCCCCTACCCCTGAAATTCGCGAGGCCGGGCGCAAGCTGACCAGCGTTTTCGCACCGTTCGAACAGGTAATGGCATGGCACCGCATTCTCTACGAACGCGGCTGGGCGGCGCCGAACTGGCCAAAGGAATTTGGCGGCACCGGCTGGTCGGTCGAACAAAAGTACATCTTTGCCGAGGAATATCGCCGCCGCGACCTTCCGCCCCTGCTGCCGCAAGGCCTAGCGATGGTCGGGCCGCTGTTGATCGACATCGGTACCGAGGAACACCGCGAGAAATATCTCCCCGGCATCCTCAAGGGCGAAGATTTCTGGGCGCAGGGCTATTCCGAACCCAATTCCGGCTCGGACCTCGCCTCCCTCAGTTGCCGCGCGGACGCCGATGGCGACGATTACATCATCAACGGCAGCAAGATCTGGACGACCTACGCCCACCACGCGAACCGCATGTTCATGCTGGTGCGCACCGACAGCAGCGGCAAGAAGCAACAAGGCATCACCTTCCTGCTGCTGGACCGGATCGACTATCCCGGGATGGAAGTGCGCCCCATCATCGGGCTGGATGGCGAACCCGAACAGTGCGAAGTGTTCTTCGACAATGTTCGCGTACCGCAATCCGGGCGGGTTGGCGCCGAAAACGACGGCTGGACCGTTGCCAAGCACCTGTTGAAGCATGAACGCGGCGGAGGCGCTCAAAGCCCGACTCTGCGGCGCGGGCTGGAACGCATCCGCGAAGCGGCAAAGACCACTCCCAGCGGTTTCGGCACCATGTTGTCGGAGGACCCGGTCTTCCTGCGTGACATGGGCGAACTGGAAGCCGACATCGCCAGCTTCGAGCATTTCGAAAAGCTTGGCGTCAGCGGACATCCGCTGTCCCACGACCCGTCCTATCCATCGATGAACAAGACGATGAATTCGGAACTGACCCAGCAGGTCAGCATCATGATGACGCGGGTTTCCGGCACCGAAGGCCTGCCGCGACAGAACGAGGCATTGCGCGTGGGCGCAAATGTAGAGGCCCTGGGCAGCGACCTCGACCTCGTTGCCATGCCCTATTACCTCAACAGCCGTGCGACCTCGATCTACGCCGGTTCGAACGAGGTGCAGCGCGACCTGATCGCCCGCACCGCCGGAATGGAGGGCTGATCGCATGGATTTCACCTTCACCGACGAACAGCAGATGCTGCGCGACAGCGTTTCTGCCTTCCTCAATCGCAGCTATGATTTCGATGCCCGCCAGAAAATCGTGAAGGGATCAGAAGGCTGGTCGCGCGACGTCTGGTCGCAGCTAGCCGAACTGGGCCTGCTGGCGCTACCCGTACCGGAAGAGGCCGGTGGGCTCGGCGGCGGGCCGGTCGAACTTGTCGCGATCGCAGAGCCTTTTGGCGCGCATCTTCTGGCAGAACCTTACGCTGCCAACGCCCTGATGGTCGCCCCGCTGCTCGCCGCTGCCGAAGGCAATGATATGGCGAGTGACTGGCTCGAAAAGGTCGTGAGCGGGGAAGCGCTGGGCGCGCTTGCCTATGAGGAAGGACACGGCACGGCCGACCCGTCGCATATCCTCACGAAAGCGGAACGCCGCGGCGAAGGCTTTGTCATCAATGGTGAGAAACGGCTCGTAATCGGCGGCCGCGATGCAGACCTACTTTTGGTAGTGGCCCTGTTGGACGAGCAGCCAGCCGTCTTCACAGTCGCCCCGAGTGCAGACGGTGTAACATTGACCGACTATGCCACCATAGACGGGCGCCGCGCAGCCAATATCCGTTTTGACGCTGTTGAATTGCCGGGCGATGCTCTTTTGCTGGATAATGCGAGCCAGGCCCTGCAGTCGATGCTCGATCTCGCGATGCTCGGGCTGTGCGCGGAAAGCGTCGGCGCGATGGGCGCGCTGATGAAGCAGACCGCCGAATATGCCATGACGCGCAAGCAGTTCGGCGTGCCGATCGCGACTTTCCAGGCCGTGGCTCACCGGCTTGCCGACATGAAGATCGCTTATTCGAAGGCACGCGCGACGTTGCTTTATATCGCAGCCCTGATGGAAGGCGGGCGCGAGACGCGGCGCGACATGGCCATCCTCAAGGGTCAGACCGGCAAGCTGGGCCGCATGGTAGGCGAAGCCGCTATCCAGACGCATGGCGGTGTTGGCATGACCGATGAACTGAGCGTCGGCCACCTGCACAAGCGGATCCTTGCCAATGATGCGATGCTGGGCGGGAGCGAATACCACCTTCGGGTGCTCGGCAACCTGGCTGCGGCATAAGCGAGGAATAGAAACGCGCCAACGTCCGGCCAGGCTGGAGCGGGTGAAGGGAATCGAACCCTCGTCGTCAGCTTGGGAAGCTGCTGCTCTACCATTGAGCTACACCCGCGATGCCGTGTGCGAACCGGCGCTTGGCATGAAGGCACAAGGCCGGTCAACGAAAGACGCAGGACCTGCCCCAAAAAGTTGGAGCCGCCGCCCGCAATGGACGACGGCTCCTCCCCCTCTCGCAGAAGGGTAATCCCGCCGGATCAGAACGTGAAGGCGACGCCCGCGCTCACGACCCAGGGATCGAGTTCGTGCTTGGTCTTGAGGGCCAGCGTGTTGCCTTCGTAGAAACTGGCAGTCGTGTCGATGAAGTACTTCTTGGCATCGACGGTCAGTGCCATCTTGTCGTTGATCGCGAAGTCCGCACCTGCCTGCAGGGCAAAGCCGAATTCATTCGACAGGTCCACGTCGGTCACATCGAGCGCCCGTGCGGTTTCGCCCGGCTTGTCCTGAAGCCATAGGAAGTAGGCAACACCGGCGCCGACATAGGGCCGGAAGGCTGCGTCGCCGAGGTGATACTTGGCGGTGAAGGTTGCCGGGATCACACGGGCGTTCGACACCATTTCGGCGCCAGCCAGCGCGCCCGTTCCGTCGACGTCATGCTGGGTGAAGCAGCAGATTGTTTCGAGAGAGACGTTGTTGGAGAAGAAGTATTCGATGGCGACGGTCGGTACGACGTTGTCGTTCGCTTCCGTATCGTAGGGATCGGTGATTCCAGCGGCAGTTGCGCCAAGCGTCGTGCCGGTGTCGACCGATTGCACCTTGGTGATGTTCCCGTCGGGTGCGACATAGGTGCCGAGCACCTTGACCTGCACCTTGCCAGCCATGTCTTCGGCGGCAGCGGGGCTTGCGAGCAAAGCCAGCGCCGTGACGCCAGCAGCCAGGATCGCTTTCATCTAAATCTTCCTTTGCGCCGTAGTGGTCGCCCTTTGCGACCGAGGATTTTTACGACGTCGGCAGCCTGATAGGCGCGCCAGCGGCACAGCTTCATTGATTTGCATCAAAGACAATCGAGCCTCCGCACCAGATTGGGATCCAACCTAATCCACCGCGCGCGAGGCAAGGGATGATCCAGCCGGCATATCTCGAGACATTTCTGCGCAAGACGCTGGGCGTCGACCCGGGCTCGCAAGTCGCTGACGAGCTGCGCAAGCTGGCGAGCACGATCAATGTCCAGCGCGGCTGCATGGCACCGATCGATCATTCACGCGCCATGCTGGTCTATGTGGCGCATGGCGCGACGAAACTGGTCGCCTCCGCATCGCGCGATCGCGAACAGATCGTCGCATTCCATTTCGGCGGCGACCTCATCTCAGTGCCCGAAAACGGATTGCATGCCTTCGGCCTGACCGCGCTGATCGAATCGACCCTGATCGTCTTCCCGCTCAACGCCATGATCGACTGCGCCCAAGGCGAACGCAGCGTCATGCGCTTGCTCCTCGAACGTGCGCAGACCGCACTCTACCGCTGCCGCGACAAGGCGGTCGGCCTGGGACGCAAGAATGCGCAGGAGCGACTTGCAGCATTCCTGATCGGCATGACCGAGCGAATCGAGAGCGTGCAGGACGATAGCTGCGTCATCGACCTGCCCATGTCCCGCCGCGACATCGGGGACAGCCTGGGGCTGACGATCGAAACGGTCAGCAGGCAATTCAGCGAGTTGCGCAACGCCGGGCTGATCGAGACGGAAGGGCGGTCACGCGTCCTCCTGCGCGACCCGGGCGCCCTGGCGCGACGGGCCGGGCATATATGAGGCATTCTGCATGAATTTCGCAAAATTGATCTGCATCAATGTGCATCGGTGGGTGGCGCACTACCCTGCCGCCATCTTGGAAGGGGCTTAATCACATGGAAGCTGTACTTGGCAGGATCGGGCTGTGGTTCCTGATCCTCCTGCTCGCAATCGTCGCGGTTCTCGGCGCAC
Source organism: Altererythrobacter epoxidivorans (assembly GCF_001281485.1). Classification (NCBI taxonomy): domain Bacteria; kingdom Pseudomonadati; phylum Pseudomonadota; class Alphaproteobacteria; order Sphingomonadales; family Erythrobacteraceae; genus Altererythrobacter; species Altererythrobacter epoxidivorans. The sequence continues at coordinate 344,478 of NZ_CP012669.1, read as the reverse complement.
AAGACGCCGGTTTTGCCGCTCATGCCACCATCATCGCCATACTCGCATTCGTCATGATCTGGGTATCGGCGGGCAGTTACGATCCGTTGGCCAGGGCGCAATCCCTGTTCAGGATGCCGGATGACGACGCCCGGTATGATGACGATCCGATCCGCTGGGGCATGATCGCGACGATGTTCTGGGGCACCGCAGGATTTGCGGCCGGCCTGTTCATTGCGACGCAGATGGTCTTCCCGCAGCTCAATTTCGAGCCCTACCTCAATTTCGGCCGCCTGCGCCCGCTGCACACGAGTGCGGTGATTTTCGCATTCGGCGGTAACGCGCTGATCGCGACGAGTTTCTACGTAGTTCAGCGCACCTGCCGCGCGCAGCTCGCCTTCCCGAAGCTCGCCCGGTTCGTGTTCTGGGGTTACCAGCTCTTCATCGTACTGGCTGCCACCGGCTACCTGCTGGGTGTCACGCAGTCGAAGGAATACGCAGAGCCTGAATGGTACGTCGACCTGTGGCTGACCATCGTCTGGGTCGCCTATCTCGTCGTTTTCGTCGCCACGATCCTGAGGCGCAAGGAACCCCACATCTACGTGGCCAACTGGTTCTACCTAGCCTTCATCCTGACGATCGCCATGCTGCATGTCGTCAACAACCTAGCCATGCCGGTCAGCCTACTCGGCTCGCGCAGCTACAGCGCCTTTGCCGGTGTCCAGGACGCGCTGACCCAGTGGTGGTACGGCCATAACGCGGTCGGTTTCTTCCTGACCGCAGGCTTCCTGGCGATGATGTACTATTTCGTTCCGAAGCAGGCAGAACGTCCGGTCTATTCGTATCGCCTGTCGATCATCCACTTCTGGGCGCTGATCTTCCTCTACATCTGGGCAGGTCCGCACCACCTCCATTACACCGCGCTGCCCGACTGGGCGCAGACGCTGGGCATGGTCTTCTCGATCATGCTGTGGATGCCGAGCTGGGGCGGCATGATCAACGGCCTGATGACGCTGAACGGCGCCTGGGACAAGATCCGTACCGACCCGATCATCCGCATGATGGTCATCGCCCTCGCCTTCTACGGCATGAGCACGTTCGAAGGCCCGATGATGAGCATCAAGTGGGTCAATTCGCTCTCGCATTATACCGACTGGACCATCGGGCACGTTCACTCGGGTGCGCTCGGCTGGAACGGCATGATCACCTTCGCCTGCGTGTACTACCTCGTACCGCGGCTGTGGAAGCGCCAGCGGATGTACTCGCTGCGCATGATCAACTGGCACTTCTGGCTCGCCACCGCAGGCATCGTTTTCTACGCTGCCAGCATGTGGGTTGCCGGTGTGACCCAGGGCCTGATGTGGGCTGAATACGGCCCCGACGGCTACCTGGTGAACAGCTTCGCCGACACCGTCGCCGCGCTGAAGCCGATGTTCGCACTGCGTGCCTTCGGCGGGCTTCTCTACCTCAGTGGCTTCGTCATCATGATCGTCAACGTGTGGCAGACCCTCAAGGGCAACCTGCGCGAAGAGGCGCCGATGACCGAAACGCCTCACGACGAGGAAGCGGACCGCCCGCTCCCCGCCCACACCGTTCCTGCCGAGTAGGATAACCAGCCATGAGCATTACAGAGCAACACAAGAAGCTGGAACGCAACATTACGCTGATGGCGGCGGCGACGCTCGTCACCGTGGCAATCGGCGGCCTGGTCGAAATCGCACCGCTGTTCTGGATCGATAACACGATCGAGGAAGTGGAAGGCGTAAGGCCCTATTCGCCGCTCGAACTGGCAGGGCGCGACATCTACATCCGCGAAGGGTGTTATGTCTGCCACAGCCAGATGATCCGTCCGTTCCGGGACGAGGTCGAACGGTATGGCCACTACAGCCTTGCTGCTGAATCGATGTACGACCATCCGTTCCAGTGGGGTTCGAAGCGTACCGGGCCCGACCTTGCACGCGTGGGCGGACGCTATTCCGACGAATGGCATGTCCAGCACCTCGAGAACCCGCAGGCCGTGGTCCCCGAAAGCATCATGCCGCAGTACGGCTTCCTGCGTGAAAACCCGCTCAAGGTCGCCGATCCTGCGGCGAACCTGACCGCACTGCGCAGGGTCGGCGTGCCCTATACCGACGATGACATCGAGAAGGCCGCGGGCGACCTCGCCGCGCAGGCTGATCCCGATGCCGATGCCGGCGATCTGGCCGAACGCTATCCCAAGACGCAGATCCGCGATTTCGACGGCAATCCGGACAAGGTTTCCGAAATGGATGCCCTGATCGCCTATCTCCAGATGCTCGGCACGCTGGTCGATGTGAACAGTGCAGCGGCGCAGGAAGTGCTCGCCCAGGAGAAGGGCCGGTGAGCTACGAAACCCTGCGCCATTTCGCCGACAGCTACGGCTTGATCGCAATGGTCGCTGTCTTCCTTGGTCTGTGCCTGTGGCCCTTCCGGCCCGGTGCAAAGCGCCATGCGAGCGATGCAGCGAACTCTATTTTCGAGGGACATGACGATGGCGAATGATCCATCCAGCAACAAGAAGGTCGACCAAGCGACCGGCACCGAGTTCGTCGGCCATGAATGGGACGGCATCGAAGAACTGAACACGCCGCTGCCACGCTGGTGGCTATGGACCTTCTACATCACAATCGTGTGGGCGATCATCTACACGGTCCTGTATCCCGCGTACCCAATGCTGACCAAGGCCAGCGAAGGTTACCTGGGCTGGACCAGCCGCGGTCAGCTTGCCGAAGAGATGAGCCTGGCCGACCAGGCCCGCATGACCGTGGGCGAGCGCATCGCTGCGGTCGATACGGTCAAGCTGTCGGGCAATCCCGAACTCATGCAGCAGGCCGTCGCCGGCGGCGCAGCAGCCTTCAAGGTCAACTGCGTCCAGTGTCACGGTTCCGGCGCAGCCGGCAACCAGGAACTCGGCTACCCCAACCTCAACGACGACGACTGGTTGTGGGGCGGCGACATGCGCGAGATCGAATACACGATCACCAAGGGCATCCGCCAGGAAGGCGCAGACGAGCGCCAGGGCGCCATGCCGGCATTCGCCGGAATGTTCGACGATGCCCAGATGGCAGCGCTGGTCGCGCATGTCCGCTCGCTGAGCGGCATGCAGAAAGGCAGCGCAGCAGGCGCCCAGCTTTTCGCCGAGAACTGCGCCGTCTGTCACGGTGAAAACGGCGGCGGTAATCGTGAACTCGGTGCGCCGCGCCTGAACGATGCCATCTGGCTTCGCGGCAGCAGCCCCGATGCCATTCGCGCACAGATCCTTAACCCGAAGATGGGCGCCATGCCCGCATGGGGCGAGCGTCTCGATCCGGTCACCATCAAGATGCTGACCGCCTATGTCCATTCGCTCGGGGGAGGCGAAGACTTCGTGGAAACTGCTGGCGAGGCTGATGCCGCACCGGCGGACGAAGCCGATGTCCGACCCTGACGGACGGGAGCCCGCCGACGGGCGCAAGCCAGGCGACGACCGTAACTGGACGGTCGTCGTCGAGGGAGGGGTAGCAAAGACCAACGACCCGGTTTCGAGCGCGGTCGCGGAACCTGGCGCGGCGACAAACCGGCATGAGCCCCACGAGCCGCCGCGCACCACGCTTCCGGAAACGCTCTACGAGAAGCGCAAGCAGGTCCACAACAAGCGGATCGACGGGCCATTCCGGCGCTTCAAGTGGTTCGTCATGCTGGTCACGCTCTCGATCTATTACGTGACCCCGTGGCTGCGCTGGGATCGCGGTCCCTTCGCGCCCGACCAGGCGGTTCTGATCGATCTCGCCAACCGCCGCTTCTACATGTTCTCGATCGAGATCTGGCCTCACGAATTCTATTTCGTCGCCGGGATGTTGATCATGGCCGGTATCGGCCTGTTCCTGGTCACCAGCGCGGTTGGCCGTGCATGGTGCGGCTATGCCTGCCCGCAGACGGTCTGGACCGACGTTTTCCAGCATATCGATCGGCTCGTCGACGGCGATCGCAACGCGCGCATGCGCCTAGACAAGGCACCATGGACCATCGGCAAGGTCACGCGCCGGGCCTTCAAATGGTCGATCTACCTCGCGATTTCGTTCGCCACCGGCGGTGCCTGGATTCTCTATTTCGCAGACGCCCCGACGCTGCTGCGCGAGTTCTTCTCCGGTGAAGCGGCGCCGGTCGCCTACGGCACAGTCCTGATCCTGACCGGCACCACCTTCACGCTTGGCGGCTTCATGCGCGAGCAGGTGTGCATCTACATGTGCCCGTGGCCGCGCATCCAGACGGCTATGCTCGACGAGAAATCGCTGATCGTCACCTACAAGGACTGGCGCGGCGAACCGCGTGGCAGCGTGAAAAAAGCGCAGAAAAACCCGGAGAAATTCGGCGACTGCATCGACTGTACCGAATGCGTCCAGGTCTGCCCGACGGGGATCGACATCCGCGAAGGTCCGCAGATCGGCTGCATCACCTGCGCGCTGTGCATCGATGCCTGCGACCGCGTGATGAAGGATATCGGTCGTCCGCGCGGGTTGATCGATTACGCCACGCTCGAGGCCTGCGAGGCAGAGGCTGCAGGCGCACCGCCCCAGCCCGCCTGGAAGGCTCTCCTGCGTCCGCGGACGCTGGTCTATTTCGCCATCTGGGGCGCGATCGGCCTGACACTGCTGTTCGCACTCGGCACAAGGAACCGCACGGACCTGACTGTCTCGCCCGACCGCAATCCGCCGTTTATGCTGATGAGCGATGGGTCGGTCCGCAACTCCTACACGTTGAAACTGCGCAACATGGCCAGCCGTCCGCGTGAAATGGAGGTTGCTGTCGAAGGATTGCCGGGCGCGGTCATGTGGACCGATACGATCGCTCGCGAAGATGCCGCTACCAAGCAGACCTTCACTGTTTCGGCAGACCAGATTCGAACCGTGCGCGCTTATGTTATAGTGCCCGCACAGACCAAGGCGCAGGACTTCTCTTTCCGCCTCACTTCGCTTGACGAACAAGGCGAAAGCGACGTCGTGGAAACCGGATTTACCGCGCCCGGAGGCGAATGATGCGAAAGCAATTTACCGGCAAGCACATGTTCCTGGTGCTGTTCATCGGGTTCGGCATCGTGATGGCCGTGAACTTCACCATGGCCGCTCTCGCCGCGCGCAGTTTCTCCGGCACGGTGGTCGAAAACTCATACGTGGCGAGCCAGGATTACAACGACTGGCTGGCAGAAGCCGAAAAGCAGAAGGCACTGGGCTGGAGCGCGTCGGTCAGCCGCGGTGGGAACGGCAGGCTTGTGGTCGCCACGCAAGGCGTGCCTGACGGCGCTATTGTCGAAGCTGAACTGCGCCGCCCCGTCGGAGAGCACGAAAACGCCAGTCTCGCTTTCGAACGGGCGAGCGACACCGACTTCGTCTCGAATGACGAGGTGGCTGGCGGCCGCTGGATCGTGAGGCTCAAGATCACGCATGGTGACGACACTTGGGCGAGTGAGGAGCCGCTGGCGTGAACGCGCCGCTACGCCTTGACGATATTCAGGACGGAGTGCTGGTCGACACGCGCTTTACCGTGCCGAGCATGCGATGCGCAGGATGCATTGCCAAGATTGAGCGCGGCCTGGGCGAGATGGACGGTGTCGAGGCCGCACGGGTTAATTTCTCTGCCAAGCGCGTGGCCGTCCGCCACGATCCCTCGCTGAGCGAAGACGACATCGTGACCGCGCTGGAGCGCCTCGGCTTCGAAGCGCAAGCGGTTGCCGCCAACCCCCTCGCCCAGGACGACAAGGAATCGAAGGCATTGCTGCGCGCAACTGCCGTGGCAGGCTTCGGCATGATGAACATCATGCTGCTGTCGGTGAGCGTTTGGTCCGGAGCGGGCGGGATCACCCGCGATGTGTTCCACTGGCTATCAGCGCTGATCGCGCTGCCCGTGATCGCCTATTCCGGCAGGCCCTTCTTCTCCTCGGCCGCAATGGCGCTGAAATATCGCCGCACCAATATGGACGTGCCCATTTCCATCGGCGTCCTGCTGGCAACGGGCATGAGCATCTACGAAACCGCGACCGGCGGCGCACACGCCTATTTCGACGGCGCGGTCATGTTGCTGTTTTTCCTGCTAGCCGGACGCGCGCTGGATTCGACCATGCGCAACCGAACCCGCGCAGGGATCGGGGCACTGCTTTCGCGCATGGGCAAATCTGCCTCCGTTGTCCAGGGCGATGGATCGACCCAGCGGCTCGCTGCAGAGGACCTCGAACCCGGCATGGTCATGCTGGTTGCAGCGGGTGAGGCTCTGGCCGCAGACGGCGTGATCGAACAGGGCAGCAGCTCGGTCGACAACGCGATGCTGACGGGCGAGAGCGCGCCAGAACAGGTGTCGATCGGTGCCACGATCCACGCAGGCGCGATCAACCTCGGAAACGTGATCCACGTGCGCGCCATCGCGACGGGCGCAGATACCGTAATCGCTGAAATCGCGAGATTGATGGACGAAGCTGGCCAGTCGCGCAGCCGCTATGTCCGCATCGCCGACCGTGCATCGCGGCTTTATGCTCCCGCGGTCCATTCGCTCGCTGCGCTCGCCTTTATCGGCTGGATGATTGCCGGGGCTGGCTGGCATCAGTCCATGCTCATCGCGATCGCAGTGCTCATCATAACCTGCCCCTGCGCGATGGGGCTTGCAGTGCCTGCCGCACAGGTCGTCGCTTCCGGAGCGCTGATCCGCAAGGGGTTCCTGGTCAAGGACGGCAGCGCGCTCGAGCGCCTGGCGGAAGTGGATATCGCCCTGTTCGACAAGACGGGCACGCTTACCCTTGGCGAACCGCGCCCCGACCTGGGCGATTTGCCTGAAGAAGCTCAGGCCGTCGCGCTCGCGCTCGCGCAAACCAGTCGCCATCCCTTGAGCAAGGGGCTCGTCGCAGCCATCTCGGCAAATGGCGTGAAGCCCGCCATGCTGGACAATGTGGCGGAAGAGGCTGGACGTGGCGTTTCCGCCCGAGCCGGCGAAAAGCTCGTTTCACTGACCCGGCCCGAAGATGTCTCTACCGGGCTCGCAAGTCTCCTGACATTTGGCGACGAGCGCTGGACGATCCGTTTCAGCGACGCCAAGCGCAGCGACCTCGGCGCGGCACTGGCGGAACTCGAAAGGCTCGGCCTTCAGAGCCGGATCATCTCAGGCGACAGGCGCGCTCCGGTCGAGGCGCTGGCGAACGAACTTTCGCTTCCCTTCGATGCCGGGCTTAAGCCGCAGGACAAGCTCGACGTGCTGGCAGGCCTTGCAGAACGCGGTCACAAACCGCTGATGATTGGCGATGGCCTGAACGATGGCCCTGCCCTTGCAGCAGCACACGCTTCGATCGCGCCCGGGACAGCGAGCGATGCCAGCCAGCAAGCGGCCGATGCCGTGTTTATTGGCGAACGGCTCATGCCGGTTGCTCTCGGCATCAAGGTCGCGCGTCGCTGCATGCAGATCGTGCGCCAGAACTTCGGCTTTGCCATCGCCTACAACGTCTGTGCCGTGCCGCTGGCATTGGCGGGTCTCGTTACGCCGCTGGTAGCCGCAATAGCCATGTCGTTAAGCTCTCTCGTCGTCGTCGGCAATTCCCTGCGACTTGCCGGAGCCGCGAAGTGACCGGACTTACCTTCCTCATCCCGATCGCGCTCGGCATGGGCCTGCTTGGTCTGGGCGCCTTTTTCTGGGCCATGAAGAACAACCAGTTCGAGGATCTCGACGGTGCGGCGCACCGCATCCTGATCGACGACGAGGATGACGAATTGTGAAGAGCCTCATCTTCGGCATTGCGACGATGATCCCGGTGCTGACCGGTCCCCTGCCCGCACCGGAAAATGCGCTGAGGGTCGCACTGTGCAATGGCGGATCGATCGAAATTCCGCTTGGCGATCGGGACGACGAAGCCCCGGCACCGTGCGAAACCAAGGGTTGTCATGCGGGCAATTGCCGCAAACAATTTGATTCAGCGCAAAGACGCAAGGGCTGATCGCATCCATCAGGCTACGCATGTGGCCTTATCATCCCGACCTACTCGCAACGCCCGTTCCGCGTTACACCAGCTATCCCACCGCTGCCGAATTCGGCGAGGTGCCACCCGGCGTCTATCGCGATGCGCTGGAGCGAACGAGCGGCGACATTTCGCTCTATGTCCACATCCCGTTTTGCGAGAAAATCTGCTATTATTGCGGCTGTAATACGGGTGCTGCCGGAAGGCGGCATCGCCTGGAAAGCTATCTCGCCGCCCTGCATAAAGAGATCGATACGGTCGCCGGACTTGTCGGCGGCAAGACCCGCGTCAAGCGCGTGGCATTTGGCGGCGGTAGTCCCAATGCGATCTCTCCCGAAGAGTTCGAACAGCTCGTCGAAGCTCTTACCACAGCGTTCGCGATCGAGGATCCGGTCTGGTCGATCGAACTCGATCCGCGCGGCATGACCGATAAATGGGCGCGCACCATCGGGCGCGTGGGTATCCAGCGTGCAAGCCTGGGTGTGCAGACCTTCGCATTGCATTGTCAGCAGGCGATCGGGCGGGTGCAGAGCGAAGACCTGATCGTCCATACCGTCGACCGGCTACGCGGTGCCGGGGTATCCTCGCTCAATTTCGACCTGATGTACGGCCTCCCCGGCCAGACGCGCGAAGACTTGGTCGACAGCCTGCAGCGCACCCGCGTGCTCGGCGCAGATCGCGTCGCCCTGTTCGGTTACGCCCATGTTCCGCACATCGTGCCGCGCCAGAAGGTCATCGACGCCTCCGCCCTTCCCGATCAGGAAGAAAGGTTCGCGATGGCAGAGCTTGGGTACATCTATCTTGCGACCCACGGCTACACGCCAGTCGGCTTCGACCACTTTGCCCGCCCGGGCGGCGATCCAATTGCCCACGCCGCGATGGAAGGTAAGCTGCACCGCAATTTCCAGGGCTTTACCGACGATGACGCGCCGGTGCTGATAGGCCTCGGATCGTCCTCGATCAGCAGCTTTCCCGACCTGCTCGTCCAGAACGAGAAGAACAGCGGGCGATACCGGATGATGGCATCGCAGGGGCAGTTGACGGCCAAGCACGGCGTCCTGCGCAGCGCTGACGACCGGTTGCGGGGACAACTGATCGAGAAGCTGCTGTGCCACGGGCACGCCCGGCTTCCCGCCAATATCCGCGCAGAAATCGCGCCGCGATTATGCCCCTTCACCGTTCGCGGCCTCGCTTCGCTCGACGGAGACGATTTGACCATTCCGACGCGCGGCCTGCCCTATGCGCGGACCATCGCTGCCTTGATCGATCCCTACAGGGCGCAGTCGGAACGGCGATTCAGTTCGGCCATCTGAGCAAAGCTGCCGCTCCAGAGATTGCCACTCCGCGGCCTTGTGCATAATATGCACGGCACAGCGCCCGGAAAGGGCGCGGAGAGAGGGGCCTCGCGCAAATGGACCGCGCAATCCGTAAAAGCACCGCCTGGGACGTCGCGGAAAAAGCGGGTGTCAGCCAATCGACCGTGAGCCGTGTGTTCACCGGCTCCACCCGTATCAGCGAGCAAACCCGCGCCCGCGTGATGGCCGCGGCAGAAGCGCTCGATTACCTCCCCGACAAGCGTGCTTCGCGGCTACGCAGCGGCCAGACGGGGGTTCTCGCCGTGGTCCTTATCACCCGCGCCGAGGATAGCGCTCAGGAAGTCAATCCGTTCACCTATGCGCTCCTGGGCGGTGTCTGCCGCGCAGCATCGGCGCGCGGGTATGAAACGCTTGTCTCGTTCCAGTCGTCGCCCGATGAATTCTATGGCCGATATGTCGAACAGCGCGATGCCGATGCAATGATCGTCCTCGGGACGACGCAAAACGCAGAGGCTTGGGACTATTTTCGCCCCATCCTGCAGCGCGACGATCATTCGATCTGCTGGGGCCTTCCCTATGAAGAAGCGCACTCGGTCAGGTCGGACAACCGCGCCGGAGGCCGCATGGCCGCGCAGCATCTTTGGGCGCAAGGGTATCGCAAGCCAGCCTTCATCGGGCCGGTCGAATGCACCCAGCGGCAATTCCAGGAACGCTACGAAGGGTTTTGCGAGGCCTTGGGTGAGCTCGGCGGTGAGGCGCTGATCATGCGCGATGTGAGCACCAACGACCGTTTCGAACAGGGCCGCGATGCCGTTGCCCGCCTGATCGAAACAGGCGCCGAATTCGATTCCATCTTCGCAGCCTGCGACTTCATCGCTCTCGGTGCTTCGGAAGCATTGACGCAGCACGGTATCGACGTTCCCGGTGCAGTCGGGATCGTGGGATACGATGGCCTTGCGGCGACTGCCCATGCGAGCCCTCCGCTCACGACGATCAAGCCCGACCTCGAAGAAGCAGGCAGGCAGCTGATCGCGCGGGTTCTGGAAGAAGAACCCGACGGAGAAGCGTCGCTTGCGCCGGTGGACCTGATCGCCCGGGCGAGCACCGCCCGCTCCTGACACTATCGACCAGAGACAACGCTGCCCTTATCGCCTAATCTCGCATTGCTGCGCGCATTCGCACACCCAAAGAAGGAGATTCCCATGCGAATTCTGGTCGCCCTGTCGATGGCTTCGATGGCAGTTGCATGTACAACCCCTGCCATGGAGACTCCTCAGGACCCGCCGCAAGTGATGGGCGACGGCGTTTGCGACGCCTCAGGCCTGCAAGGGCACATCGGGCACAAGGCGACGGCTGAAAGCGGCGCGATCCTGCTGAATGAGTCAGGTGCTGCAAAGCTGCGCTGGATACCGCCGGATTCGGCAGTCACGATGGACTACCGCAAGGACCGCTTGAACGTGTCCTATGACCGCGAGATGACCATCACGAAGATCAGCTGCGGCTGATCGGTCCCATGCAGGCACGAAAGCATGCCTTCTCGGGTTCACCGTTCGAGGAACAATTCGGCTTTTCGCGCGCGATCCGGGTCGGGGACACCATAAAGGTCGCTGGCACCGGGCCGATAGAGGATGATGGCACGTCGACGGCAGGGGGTGTCGCTGAACAGGCCGAGCGCTGCTTCACCCTGATCCTTCGTGCGATCGAGCAGCTCGGAGGATGTGCCGACGATGTGGTTCGCACGCGAATGTTCCTGACCGATTTCGACGATCAGGGTGCGGTCGGCGAAGTCCACGCGCGCTTCTTCGGCGAGGCAAGACCGGCTGCCACTATGGTCGGCGTTTCGTGGCTTTGCCGGAAGGAATGGAAGATCGAAATCGAAGCGGAAGCAATACTCGCATGAATAGGATTTTTCGTTGGGCAGCGGCGCTCTGGCTGGCCGCCTTGGCCCTCTGCGGGCCCCTAGGCGCGCAGGACCCCGCATCGCCGCAGGACGACAAGCGCGTAGCGCTGACCTTCGACGATATCCCGCGCCAGAAGGGTGCCTTTTTCACGCCCCAGGAGCGCACCGAGAAGATCCTCGCCGCCTTGCGCGACGCCTCGGTCGGGCAGGTCGCGTTCTTCATCAATCCGGGCCGACTGGACACGCCCGATGGCGCCGATGGCGAGGCACATATCAGCGCCTATGTTGCGGCAGGCCATGTCATCGCCAATCACAGTTTCAGCCACCAACACCTCAGCAAGAGCACTGCCGAGGACTACCTCGCCGATATTGACCGCGCAGAAGATTGGCTTCGCGGTCGGGCCGGTTATCGGCCCTGGTTTCGATTTCCCTATCTCGACGAAGGCGCTGGCAACAAAGCGAAGCGCGATGCGGTGCGTGCAGGGCTGAAGGAGCGCGGCCTCGCCAATGGCTACGTCACTGCCGACGGCTCGGACTGGCATCTCGAGTTCCTGACAATCGCCGCGCAGGAACAGGGCAAGCCGATAGACATGAAGCAGCTGCGTCGGCTTTATATTGCGGCGCAGATGAGCGCGCTCGAGTATCACGACCAGCTTGCGCGCGACACGCTGGGGCGCTCACCCGCGCACGTCCTGCTCCTGCACGAAACCGATCTCGCCGCGCTGTTCCTGCCCGACCTGGTCGCCGAGATGCGCAAGCATGGCTGGCGCATCATCAGCCCCGACGAAGCATATCGCGATCTGATCGCGTCTGCAGAGCCCGATGTTCCTTATGCATGGGGTACCTTGACGGGGTCGATGGCGTGGGAGAAGGACGTGCCGCCTCCACTATCCCCCATCTGGATCTCGACTGGTATGATGACTTACCTGTTCGAGACACGCGTAATCAAAGCCAAACTGGACACCGAATGACTTCCCAATTCCAGCTTACCGACGACCAGCTTGCGATCCAGGAAATGGCGCAGCGGTTCACCGCCGACAACATCACCCCTTTCGCAGCCGAGTGGGACGAAAAATCGCATTTCCCGCGCGACGTCATCCAGCAAACAGGCGAACTCGGCTTCGGTGCTATCTACGTGTCCGAGGAATCGGGCGGCATCGCGCTCGGCCGGCTCGAGGCCGCGCTGATCATGGAAGCCATGGCCTACGGCTGCCCGGCAACCAGCGCCTATGTGTCGATCCACAACATGGCAGCATGGATGATCGACCGCTTCGGCAGTGACGATCTCAAGGCGAGATACCTGCCCAGGCTCGTCACGATGGAGCACCTCGCCAGCTATGCCCTGACGGAACCGGGCTCGGGCTCCGATGCTGCAGGCCTCAAGACGACAGCCGTGCTCGACGGCGATCATTACGTGCTCAACGGAACGAAGCAGTTCATCAGCGGCAGCGGCTTCAACGACATCTATGTCGTGATGGTCCGTACCGGCGACCACAAATCGAAGGGCATTACCTGCCTCGTGGTCGAGAAGGACACCCCCGGCCTCAGCTTCGGCAAGCCCGAGAAGAAGCTTGGCTGGAACGCCTCGCCGACGGCGCAACTGATCTTCGAGGATTGCCGCGTGCCGGTCGCCAATCGCGTCGGGGCCGAGGGCGAAGGTTTCGGCTTTGCCATGGCCGGCCTCGATGGTGGACGCCTGAATATCGGCGCCTGTTCGCTTGGGGGTGCGCAGCGCTGCCTTGACGAAGCGGTGAAATATACGAAAGAGCGCCAGCAATTCGGCCAACCGATCGCCGATTTCCAGAACACGCAGTTCATGCTCGCCGACATGGCGACCGAACTGGAGGCGGCGCGTGCATTGCTCTACCTCGCGGCATGCAAGGTTACCGAGAATGCACCCGACAAATCGCGCTTTTCCGCCATGGCGAAACGCCTGGCGACCGACAGCGGCAGCAACGTCGTCAACAACGCGCTCCAGCTGTTCGGCGGTTACGGTTACCTCCGGGAATACCCGATCGAACGCTTCTGGCGTGACTTGCGCGTACACTCGATCCTCGAAGGCACGAACCAGGTCATGCGTATGATCGTTGGCCGCGACCTGCTGCGCCAATGAACATGCTCAAGCTGTCGATGATTACACTGGTCGTACCCGATTACTACGAGGCGATTGCCTTCTACGAAGGAGCACTCGGCTTCGAAGTCGTCGAGGATACGGATATGGGCAAAGGCAAGCGCTGGGTCGTCGTGGCCGCAGCCGACGGTTCGCACATACTCCTCGCCAAGGCAGCGGATGAGGCACAGGAAAAGGTCGTCGGCAATCAGACCGGTGGCCGTGTAGGTTTTTTCCTCGAAACCGACGATTTCGCCGCGTGTTACGAACGCTTCCGCGCACGAGGGGTGGCATTCGAGGAAAATCCCCGCAGCGAGGCATATGGCACGGTGGCCGTCTTCACCGATCCCTTCGGCAACCGTTGGGACCTTATCGAACATAGGAAAGCGGCATGACCGACGAAGTCCTGATCCACAAACACGGCCGCGTCGGCCACATCTCGCTCAACCGGCCCAAGGCGCTTCATGCGCTTACGCTCGACATGTGCCACGCGATGAGTGCAGCCTTGTCCCAATGGGCCGAAGATGACGAGGTCGAAGCGGTAATCCTCGACCATGCCGAAGGTCGCGGTTTCTGTGCAGGCGGCGACATTGCATTCCTGCGCATTTCTGCTCTCAACGATGGCGGCGTATCTGGCCGCAAGTTCTTCCACGATGAATACCAGCTCAATCACCAGATGATGACCTATGCGAAGCCGATCGTGGCTTTCATGGATGGCATCACGATGGGCGGCGGGGTCGGGATCGCCCTTCCCTGCAAATTCCGTGTGGCAACCGAAAATACCCGCTTCGCCATGCCCGAAACCGGCATCGGACTGTTCCCGGACGTAGGCGGTGGATGGCACCTTTCGCGTCTCGGGGGCAGGCTGGGCCAGTTCCTTGCGCTGACGGGCGCTCGCCTTGATGGGGCCGAATGCCTGTGGGCTGGGATCGCGACACACTATCTGCCCAGCGACATGGTCGCCGAAGCGAAGTCGCGCATCATCGAAAAGCCCGGACGTATCAGCGGCGTGCTGGCGGAAATGCCGGGTTCTCCGCCCAAGGCCCGGATCGAGGCCAATGCCGACAAGATTGCGAAGCACTTTGCCTCGGACCGTTACGAGGACATTCTCGCCAGCCTTGAGGCAAGTGATGACGAGTGGGCGGTGAAGGAGCGGGATACGCTCGGCACGAAGAGTCCCCAGACGTGCAAGGTTGCGCTGAGGCAGCTTGCGGAAAGCATGAAATTCGACGATTTCGCGGACAACATGGTGATGGAATATCGCATCGCCTCTCGCGTGCTGACCCGCCCCGACTTTGCCGAGGGCGTTCGTGCCGTGATCACCGACAAGACGAACGATCCCAAGTGGGACCCGGCAACGCCCGAAGACGTGAGCGAGGAACTGCTCGACAGCATCTTTGCCCCGCTTCCCGCAGACGAGGAATGGAAACCCCTATGAGCTACGAAAACATCACCGTCGAAACCAATGCCAGTGGCAATGACGGCGTCACTCTCATCACGCTCAACCGCCCGCAAGCGCTTAACGCGCTCAATTCGGAAGTCCTGGGAGAGTTGATCACGGCTTTTGCCGAATACCAGGCCGATGCGAGCCAGCGCTGTGCAGTGCTGACGGGCTCGGGCGAGAAAGCTTTCGCTGCGGGCGCCGACATCAAGGAAATGAGCGAGAAGGCCGCGGCTGACTTCTATCTCGAGGATTTCTTCAGCCCGTGGACGAGCGAGATCGTCAGGAAAACTCGCAAGCCGTGGATCGCCGCGGTCAATGGCTTTGCGCTGGGCGGCGGGTGCGAGCTTGCCATGATGGCCGACTTCATCATCGCCAGCGAGAATGCAAAATTCGGCCAGCCGGAAATCAACCTCGGCGTCGCCCCGGGAATGGGCGGATCGCAGCGCCTGACCAAAGCCATCGGCAAATCGAAAGCGATGGAAATGTGCCTTACCGGCCGGATGATGGGTGCCGAGGAAGCCGAGCGCAGCAATCTCGTCGCCCGCGTCGTTCCGCACGGCAGCCTGCTCGAAGAAACGCTCAAGACCGCCGCGACGATTGCCAGCAAGCCGCCGATGGCCGCGATCGCAAACAAGGAAATGGTCAACGCAGCCTTCGAAACCAGCCTGGAACAGGGGCTGATCATCGAACGCCGTATTTTCCAGATCCTGACTGCAAGCGAGGACAAGCATGAAGGCATGGCCGCCTTCATCGAAAAGCGCGAAGGAAAGTGGAAAGGGCGTTGATCCGAGCGCCTGCTAACCGATCTCTTCCAGTATCGAGGCAAGCCAGTCGCGCGGTGCCTGGCGCCTGCCGATATCGGCAACGAACTCCTGTCCGCGCGCCACGGCTTTTAGCCGCTTGCCGTGCAGCCAGCGTTCGGGCTTGTCATGATAGGAAAGCCCACCGCGCCTGAGCCATTCGGGCCGGTGCCACAAGGTCGGCGGTCCGCCAGCTACCGTCAGACGCAATGCGTTGCTCGCCCGAGCTGCCACCTTGCCCGGACCGCGGTAGATGACATCGTTCCTGTGATGCATTGCGAGGGCATGCGGATGTGAGATCGCAAGCAATTCCTCCGGCGCGCCATGGGCCAGTGGTACGATTTCCTCGACTTTCAGATAGCCGAAAATGCGGTGGTGTGGCTCACCGCTCTCCTCCTCCCGGAACAGCCCGAAGAACAGGAATACGTCGCCGATGCCAACGCCCTGACGCTCAAGGTGGGTTTGAGCTGCGCCGCATTGCCCGAACAGGCATTCACCGGCATCCGTGAACATGGGATCGTGATGGCAAAGGTCATCAGGTCCGAACTTGCCGCGGCTGGCGGCTGCGGCATGCGCACCCAGGCCCAGGGCGCCATAGGTCGTCGCGCTGGCCGCGCCCGCCGGGATCGGCAGGCTTAGCGGACGACCGTTGACGATCGGCGATGCGCCGCCACCGGCAGCGCTGTCGAACCCCTTGCGGCTGAAGACGATGCGCATGGCCTGCCCGCAGCGGGCGGGATCAGCTCCCGCCCTGCTCGCTCAATGTAGGCGTTCCGGCCGGAGGCGCCGGTTCGTGCCAGGCCAACACCGGCTTTCGCGCAGCCTGTGTTTCGTCGAGCCTGCGGCGCGGCGCGTAATAGGGCGCCTGCTTCATGCTCTCATCGCCGGCCAGCGCACGCTCTGCGACACCGCGCAGCGCAGCGATGAACTGGTCGAGCGAGGCCTTGCTTTCGGTTTCGGTCGGTTCGACCAGCATCGCGCCATGCACCACCAACGGGAAATACATGGTCATCGGATGATAGCCTTCGTCGATCAGCGCCTTGGCAAGATCGAGCGTCGAAAGCCCTTCGGCAAAACCCTGATCTCCGAAGAGCGCCTCGTGCATGCAGGGACCACTTGCTGCGAACGGCGCGTCGAGCAGGTCTTCGAGGCTGCGCAGGATGTAATTGGCGTTGAGCACGGCGTCCTCTGCCACCTGCTTCAATCCATCGGCGCCGTGGCTGAGGATATAGGACAGGGCGCGGGTAAACATGCCCATCTGGCCGTGAAAGGCGGTCATGCGGCCAAATGCCTGCGTGTGACCGAATTCTGCTGCGTTCTCTTCTTCCGCCAGATGGACGACGCCATCGGCGGTCCGCGCGGTGAAGGGAAGCGGGCCGAACGGGCTCAATGCTTCCGACAGGACCACCGGGCCCGAGCCGGGGCCGCCGCCGCCATGCGGGGTGGAGAATGTCTTGTGAAGGTTGATGTGCATCGCATCGACGCCAAGATCGCCCGGGCGCACTTTGCCGACGATGGCGTTGAAGTTGGCACCATCGCAGTAAACGAAGCCGCCCGCTTCATGCACCGCATCGGAAATCGCTTTCATGTCACGCTCGAACAATCCGCAGGTATTGGGATTGGTGATCATGACTGCAGCGACATCGGGACCGAGCCGCGCCTTGAGCGCTTCCAGGTCAACGCGGCCATCCTCGTTCGCGGGAATATTTTCCACGCGGTAGTTGGCAAAGGCGGCAGTCGCCGGATTGGTGCCATGGGCACTTTCCGGCACCAGCACGACCTCGCGCGCATCTCCGCGCGCTTCGAGAGCGGCACGGATGCACAGGATCCCGCAGAGCTCGCCGTGCGCCCCTGCCTTGGGGCTCATCGCAACCCCGTGCATTCCGGTCAGCTTCAGCAGCCATTCGGCCAGCTCGTTGATCACTTCCAGTGCGCCGCGCACCGTGCCTTGTGGTTGCAAGGGGTGGACATCGGCAAAGCCGGGCATCCGCGCGACCTTTTCGTTGAGGCGCGGGTTGTGCTTCATCGTGCAGCTGCCGAGCGGGAACAGACCAAGGTCGATGGCATAGTTCTGGCGGCTGAGGCGCGTATAGTGACGCACCGTTTCCGGCTCGGTCAGGCCGGGAAGTCCGATAGTTTCGTTGCGCGCGAAACTTCCGAGGCGGCTTCGTCCCTCGGAGATTTCAGGCAGGTCGACACCAGTAGTTTCGGCATGGCCGATCTCGAAGATCAGCGGTTCTTCGAGCATCAACGCCCGGTTGCCGGTTACCGTTGCCGGACCGTTGTGCATGCCGTCTTCGCTAGCATTCATTTCCGGCTTCCAGCCGCTCTTGTTCGGTGCGTTCATGACAGCGCCTCCTCGAGTGCGACGGCAAGGGTTTCGATATCTTCCTCGCTCGTCGTTTCGGTCACGGCGACAAGCAAGCTGTCGGAAAATTCTTCGACCTGGGGGTAGAGGCGGCCGAGCGAGACACCCGCGAGCACGCCCTGGTCCGCGAGATCCCTGACGACCTGCCGAGCATCAGCTTCAATGCGAATAGTGAATTCATTGAAGAACAATTCGTTGAGCACGGTAACCCCCGGAACCCTGGCCAGGCGATCGGCAGCAATGCAGGCGAGCCGGTGGTTTTCGGCAGCGAGGCGGCGCAAGCCCTTTTCGCCGAGCAAGGTCATGTGCACGCTGAAAGCCAGCGCGCAGAGGCCCGAATTGGTGCAGATGTTCGACGTCGCCTTCTCGCGCCGGATGTGCTGCTCGCGCGTGGAAAGCGTCAGCACGAAGCCGCGCTTGCCCTCTGCATCGACAGTTTCGCCGCACAGACGACCAGGCATTTGCCGCACGTGCTTGGGATCGCGCACTGCGAACAGGCCGAGGAAAGGTCCGCCGAACTGCAGGCCGACGCCGATCGCCTGCCCTTCGCCAACGACGATGTCGGCGCCGAGTTCACCCGGACTCTTGATCGCGCCAAGCGCCACAGGCTCGGTATTGACTGCGACCAGCAGAGCACCCTTGGCATGGGCAGCTTCGGCGATTTCGGTCAGGTCGGGAATGCGGCCGAGGATGTCGGGATACTGCACCACGACGCAGGCAGTGTCCTCATCGATGCGGGCGATCAGACCGACATTGTCGGGACTCGGCTGGATCGAAGGCGAACTGTCGGCGATCGTATCGCCGGTGAACTTCGCCATCGTTTTGACGACTTCGGTGTAGTGGGGGTGAAGGGCGCCCGACAACACCGCCTTATTGCGGCGGGTCACGCGGGTGGCCATGGCAACCGCCTCCCAGCACGCAGTAGAACCGTCATACATCGATGCGTTCGCCACGGCGCAGCCGTAAAGCTTCGCCACCTGTGTCTGGAATTCGAACAGCATCTGCAGCGTGCCCTGCGCGATTTCCGGCTGGTAGGGCGTATAGGCTGTCAGGAACTCGCCGCGCTGGATGATGTGGTCGACACTCGCCGGGACATGGTGGCGATAGGCCCCTGCCCCAAGGAAGAACGGTGCGTCGGCAGCGGCAAGGTTCTTCTTGCTGAGCAGGCGCATGTGCCGCTCGACCGCCATTTCACTAGCATGCATCGGCAGGCCGTGGATCGGGCCGTCGAGACGAGCTTCCTCGGGTACATCGACGAACAGGTCATCGATCGTAGAAGCACCGACCTTGGCCAGCATTTCGCTGCGGTCGGTATCGGTCAGGGGCAGGTAGCGCATGGGTTGTCGCCTTTAGAGGGAGTCGCAGAAGCTCTTGTAACCGGCTTCGTCCATCAGCCCTTCGAGCTGGCCGGCATCGCCCACGGTCATCTTGAAGAACCAGCCTTCGCCTTCGGGCGCGGTGTTCACGAGTGCGGGATCGTCTTCCAGTGCCGAATTTGCCTCGCTCACCTCGCCGTCGATCGGGGCATAGACATCGCTCGCCGCCTTGACGCTTTCGACCACTGCTGCATCGCCGCCCTTGGTCAGCGCGGTGCCGGGTGCAGGCAGTTCGACGAAGACGATATCGCCCAGCTGTTCCTGCGCGTAATCGGTGATGCCGACTGTCGCAGTGTCGCCGTCGACGTCGATCCATTCATGCTCATCGGTAAAGTAACGCGGCATTCTCAACTCCCTCGGAAATAGCGATGGGGGACAAAAGGCATGGGTGAAACGGTGGCAGCAAGTCGCTTGCCACGAACTTCGATTTCGAGCGCGGTGCCATGTTCTGCATGGACGGCCGCGACATAGGCCATCGCGATGGGTGCGCCGAGCGTCGGTGAAAAACCGCCGCTGGTGACCGTGCCGACCTTGCTGTCGCCAACGAAAACCTCGGCGCCTTCACGTGCAGGCATACGTCCATCGAGTTTCAGGCCGACCCACTTGCGCGCGGTGCCGTCTGCGATCTCGCGGTTGATCCGTGTCGCACCGGGATAGCCGCCTTCGGTCCGGCGGCGCTTGTTGATGCCGAACACCAGACCTGCTTCGATGGGCGAGGTTTCAGGCGAAAGGTCGTGGCCGTAAAGCGGCAGGCCCGCCTCGAGGCGCAGGCTGTCGCGCGCGCCGAGGCCGATTGGTTTCACTTCGGGTTCGCCGCACAGCAGGTCGGCGATTTCCGCCGCCGCATGGCCGGGGAGCGAAATCTCGAAACCGTCTTCGCCGGTGTAGCCAGCGCGGGCGATAGTCACGTCGTGGCCCGCGATGGTGAAGCGGCCGAACTTCATGAAGGTCAGAGCCGAAAGCGGGTACTCACCTGTCGCATGGCGCGCCAGCGCGTCTGCCGCCTTGGGCCCCTGCAGCGCCAGCAGCGCCTGCTCGTCGAGGTGGTTGAGGGTGATCTCGTCGGGCAGGTGTTCGCGCAGATGGCCGATATCGTCCCACTTGGTCGCGCCGTTGACCACGAGATACAGGCTATCCGGCCAACGCGAGACCATCAGGTCGTCGAGAACGCCGCCATCTTCGTCGAGCAGCAGCGAATAGCGTTGCTGGCCAAGCTTCAGGGTCGACAGGTCGATCGGCAAGACGGCTTCCACCGCGGCGTCGAGATCGGGACCCGAGAGCAGCAGCTGGCCCATGTGACTGACATCGAACAGGCCGGCACTGTTGCGGGTCCATTCGTGTTCGGCCACGATGCCTTCGTACTGGATCGGCATTTCATACCCGGCAAACGGCACCATGCGAGCGCCATGCGCGCGATGCCACGCGTCGAGTGGCAGCTTGTCCAGCGGCAGTTCTTCAGGAGTTTCGTTGTCGCTCAAATCGCATTCCCCGCTCAAGGCGCACGACGTCTCACGCTGAAACGTACGTTACGCGCCCCCTCTGTCGGGAAACCTGAGAGCTTAGCCGGATAGGTGATCCAGCCTTCCCCTTCGGTGGCAAGCCCCAGCCGGACCTGCGCTTTCCAGAGTGTCGATCGTATCGCGGTCCCTTTGCCTGAGAGTTTCCGGGGCGGTTGCTCCTTCGGCGCCTCCCGGGCTTGCAACCCGGTCGATCTCTCCCGCTGATACGTCCGCAGAATCGCTTCCGCGGCGACGGCTTCGCTCTGCTCTATTGCTGCGCGGCGGTCAATCGCCGTCGAGAGGCTAAATCCAATTGAGCCACAGGAGATAGAGCGCCGACAGCACGATCCATGTTCCGTCCAGCGTCTTGAGCCGCCGAGCGCCAAGCCACAGGGCAATCGGTCGGGCAAGGAAACCACCCAGCACAGCGCCAGGTCCGGCCAGCAGAACCACCTCCCACTGGATCGTGCCTGCATCGATATGCCAGATCGAGCCGGCGATGACGCTTACCGAGGATATGAGGCATGCCGCTCCGGTACATAGCAGCACCGGATAGTGGCGGATGAACAGGTAGAGCGCGACAAGCTCTCCCACCCCTACCGAAAACAGCGCAGTCAGGATTCCTCCTGGCACTGCGAGGCATAGCAGCACAGCCATATCGACACGCTCGAGGCGCTCCTTTTCCGGCTTCGCAAAATTGACCGTCCATGTGGATGCGACGAGCGCGATGCCGAGCAGGATGGAGAACGCCTTATATCCAAGCAGCACGGCGTTCTGATCGAAGGACGTAACTCGCTGCGTCAGCAGCATCGCGGGCAAGGACAGCGCGAGAACACCGAGCGCCACCACGAAGAAATCCCGGACCTGCACATTGGCATGCAATGCATCCGCCTGCGGTTGGTGAAACAGGCGATCCGTCCAGCGCAACGCCCCCATCGTCATTCCGAAGCTCTGGATACCCATCGAAACGCCGACGACCTGCAGCGGCGACAAATTCATTACGTTCCATTCGCGCAATGCATTGAAAACGGGAACGAAAACAACGCCTCCGCCTGTTCCCGAGGTATTCGCAATGATCGCTCCGACGACCCCGATACCGGGCAGGAACCACAATTCCGCAAGCAGGGACAAATCGTGCGGAACAAGCAGCCAGAGCGCGACATAGGCGAGCAACAACACGCTGCCGCCTAACGCAACCATCCGTCCGCGCGGCAGCGCACTCAGTCGAGATTGGGCCTCAGCCATCGCTCGGCCGTAGCAATATCGACGCCGCGGCGCGCGGCATAATCTTCCAACTGGTCGCGCCCTATGCGGGCGACCCCGAAATATTGCGCTTCGGGATGACCGAAATAAAACCCGCTGACGGCAGCGGTCGGCAACATGGCGAAATTCTCGGTCAACGACAGGCCTGCGTTCGAAGGCGCATCGAGCAGGTCGAACAGGATCGGCTTCAGGCTGTGGTCGGGACACGCCGGATAGCCCGGCGCCGGGCGGATACCGCGATACTGCTCCTTGATCAGCGCCTCGTTGCCCAGCTGTTCGCCCGGTGCATAGCCCCACAGGTCCGTGCGCACATGCTGGTGAAGGCGCTCGGCAAATGCCTCTGCAAATCGGTCTGCAAGCGACTTCAACAGGATGTCGGAATAATCGTCCTTTTCATCCTTGAAGCGGGCTGAATGCGGCTCGATCCCATGAATGCCGACGGCAAAGCCGCCGATCCAGTCACCTGCAGGATCGATGAAATCGGCAAGGCACATGTTCGCCCGGTCACGGCTTTTCTTTACCTGCTGGCGGAGGAACGGCAGCACCACATGCTCTTCCTGTTCTGCAAGGTGCAGCGTCACATCGTCCCCGTCGCGTGCGCACGGCCAGAAACCGCACACGCCCTTCGCCACCAGCCATTTTTCGGCGATGATCCTGTCGAGCATAGCATCGGCATCGGACTTGAGCGTTCGGGCGGTGTCGCCGACGATCTCGTCATCAAGGATCGCGGGATAATTGCCATGCAATTCCCACGCGCGGAAAAACGGCGTCCAGTCGATATATTCGCGCAGGTCCGCGAGGTCCCAGTCTTCGAATACATGGATACCGGGCTTCACGGGCGGCGCCGCCTTGTCGCTGAGATAGGCATCGTAATAATTCGCCCGCGCTTCCTCCAAAGTCAGGAGCACGCTCGGCGCCTTGCCCTCGCGCGCCTCGCGCACCTTGGCATATTCGCACGCAGTTTCTTCGACGAAGCCGGTCTTCTGCGTGTCGGAAAGCAGCTTCGATGCGACACCGACAGCGCGGCTGGCATCAAGGACATGTATCACCGGACCATCATACGCCGGATCGATCTTCAGCGCAGTGTGAACCTTGCTCGTGGTCGCGCCGCCGATCAGCAACGGTACGTGGAAGCCGGAGCGGGTCATTTCCTCTGCCACTGTCACCATCTCGTCGAGTGACGGCGTGATCAGGCCGGATAGCCCGATAATGTCGGCATCGTTGTCCTGCGCGCTCTTCAGGATGTCCTGCCAGGGCACCATCACGCCCAGATCGATGACCTCGTAGCCATTGCACTGCAGAACCACGCCGACGATGTTCTTGCCGATATCGTGAACATCGCCCTTTACGGTGGCCATGACGATCCGGCCCTTGGCCTTGGCGCCTTCTTCCTTCTCCGCCTCGATGAAGGGGATGAGGTGCGCCACTGCCTTCTTCATCACTCGGGCGGATTTCACCACCTGCGGCAGGAACATCTTGCCCGAACCGAACAGGTCGCCGACGACGTTCATGCCGTCCATCAGCGGCCCTTCGATGACTTCGATAGGACGGTCGAATTGCTGGCGCGCTTCTTCTGTGTCATCGACGACATAAGCGTCGATCCCCTTTACCAAGGCGTGTTCCAGCCGGCGCGCTACCGGCCAACCGCGCCATTCCTCTGCCGCTTTTTCGTCGGCGGCGCTCTTGCCCTTGAAGCTTTCCGCAAGTTCGATCAGCCGCTCGGTCGCATCCGGGCGGCGCATCAGGATCACGTCCTCGCACGCATCGCGCAGGGCAGGATCGATATCGTCATAGATATCGAGCTGGCCGGCATTGACGATCGCCATGTCGAGCCCTGCCGGGATAGCGTGATAGAGGAACACAGAGTGCATTGCCCGGCGAACAGTCTCGTTGCCGCGGAAACTGAAACTGAGGTTCGACAAGCCGCCGCTAGTCTTTGCATGCGGGCAGCGTGACTTGATCTCCGCCACCGCTTCGATGAAGTCGAGCCCGTAGCGGTCATGTTCCTCGATACCGGTAGCCACGGCGAAAATATTGGGATCGAAGATGATATCTTCGGGTGGGAAGCCGATGCCGGTGAGGAGATCATAGGCGCGCGCGCAAATCTCAACCTTGCGGTCTTTGGTATCGGCCTGACCCGTCTCGTCGAATGCCATGACCACGACTGCGGCGCCGTAGTCCATGCAGAGCCTCGCTTGGTGAAGAAATGCCTCTTCGCCTTCTTTCATGCTGATCGAGTTGACGATGGGCTTGCCCGAAACGCATTTCAGCCCCGCTTCGATCACCTCCCACTTCGAACTGTCGATCATCACCGGCACGCGGGCGATATCGGGTTCTGCCGCAATCAGCTTGAGGAAGGTTTCCATCGCAGACTTTGCGTCGAGCAGGCCTTCGTCCATGTTGACGTCGATCACCTGCGCGCCGTTTTCGACCTGCTGCCGAGCCACTTCGACCGCTGCGGCATAGTCGTCCGCCATGATCAGCTTCTTGAACCGCGCCGACCCGGTAACGTTGGTGCGTTCGCCGATATTGACGAAGCGGGCAGTGGAATTCGTATCGGTCATTTCAGGCGGCAATCGTGAATGGTTCAAGTCCGGCAAGCCGCATTTCGGGCTCTATTTGGGGGACCGGGCGCGGTTCGGTCACATTCTTCACCGCCGCCGCGATCGCGGCGATATGGGCCGGTGTCGATCCGCAGCAACCGCCAAGGATGTTGGCCCGGCCATTCTCCGCCCAGCGCTTGAGGAAGCTCGCCGTCGTTTCCGGCAGTTCGTCGTATTCTCCCATTTCATTGGGCAGGCCGGCATTGGGATAGGCCATCAAAAGCGTGTCCGCGACCTTGGCGAGCAGCTGCACATGCGGCCGCAACTGTTCGGCGCCGAAACTGCAATTGAGCCCGATCGTAACCGGTTTTGCATGGCGCATGGTGTTCCAGAATGCCTCGACCGTGTGCCCCGACAGGTTGCGCCCCGATAGATCGGTCAGCGTCAGCGAGATCATCAGCGGAATGTCGCGACCCAGATCGCGCTCCAGCTCCTTCACCGCCATGACCGCCGCCTTGCAGTTGAGCGTGTCAAACACGGTCTCGACCAGGATGAACTCCGCCCCACCTTCCAGCAATGCGGCAGCCTGTTCGCGATAGACCTCCTTCACCTCATCGAAAGTTACTTCGCGGAAGCCCGGATCCTCGACCTTGGGCGAAAGCGACAACGTCTTGTTGGTTGGTCCCATCGCGCCGCAGACGAAGCGCGGAATGCCGTCCTTCGCCGTCGCATCGTCGCACGCCTGGCGGATAATGCGGGCTGCGGCGACATTGATGTCATGGACGAGGCTTTCCGCACCGTAATCTGCCTGGCTGATGCGGTTGGCATTGAAGGTATTGGTCGCGAGCACCGTCGCACCTGCATCGATATAACTGTCGCAGATCGCACGGATGACTTGCGGCTGAGTCAGATTGACGAGGTCGTTATTCCCCTTCTGGTCGCGGGAAAGGCCGGTGTCGCCGGCGTAATCTTCTGCCGATAGCTTCGCCCGCTGGATTTCGGTGCCATAGGGACCGTCCTTAACCAGCACATGCTTCGAAGCCGCTTCGATCAGTCTTTCACGCGCGCTCATGCAGCGTCTCCCTTCGGGCGAAGGCCGAGCATGTGGCAGATCGCATAGCTGAGTTCGGCCCGGTTGAGGGTGTAGAAATGGAACTGGCGGACACCGCCTGCATAAAGCTTGCGACAGAGTTCTGCCGCGATAGTGGCACTGACCAACTGGCGGGCCTGCGGCCGGTCGTCGAGCCCTTCGAACAGACCCTCCATCCAGTGCGGGATCGCAGTGCCGCATAGGCCTGACATCCGCTGTACTGCAGCAAAGCTCAGCACCGGCATGACGCCAGGCACGATTTCGCCATCGATTCCGGCAGCGGCAGCGCGGTCGCGGAAGCGAAAGAAGCATTCCGGCTCGAAGAAGAACTGCGTGATCGCACGCGTCGCACCGGCGTCGAATTTCGCCTTGAGATTGTCGATGTCCGCCTGAGCGTCAGGGCTATCGGGGTGGACCTCCGGATAGGCGGCGACCGAAATCTCGAAATCGGCGATCTTCTTCAGGCCTGCAATCAGTTCGGCAGCATTGGCATAACCGCCCGGATAGGGGCTGTAGGTCGATTGTCCATCGGGCGGATCGCCGCGCAGGGCGACGATGTGACGGATTCCCTCTTCCCAGTAATGGCGCGCGACTTCATCGACCTGCTCGCGGGTCGCTTCGACACAGGTGAGGTGCGCGGCGGCAGGAATGCCCGCCTCGTTCTGGATGCGAACGACCTGCTGGTGCGTACGTTCACGTGTCGAACCACCCGCGCCATAGGTTACGCTGGCAAAACGCGGCCCCAGCGGTTTCAGCGTCTGGACGCTCTCCCACAGCGTGTCGGCCATCTTGTCCGACTTGGGCGGGAAGAATTCGAAGCTGACCGCGATGTCCCCCGGAAGGTCGGAAAACAGCGGCGTTTCAAGTGCGCGCTGCGCCTCGCGCATCTGGTTGAGTGTCGGGCTCATGCGCGAGCCTCCTTCCTTGTTTCGGCAATATCGGTTTCGCGGCGCTGGCCGATCCAGATCATGACGACGAGCTCGCCTCCTGCCAGTTCGATGGGCTGGCGCGCGGAAAACCCGGCATCGCGCAGCATTTGCCGCAACTGGCGATCCGAAAATCCGAGACGTGCGTGTGCATGGCGCTCGCGCAGTTCCTCTCGTCCGTGAGCGGCGAAATCGACGATGGCGATCCGTCCCCCCGGGCGGGTAACGCGGGCGGCCTCGGCAAGCGCTTCTGCCGGGTCCTGCGCGAAATGCAGGACCTGGTGCAGCAACACGGTATCGAACCGGTGCGCATCGAACGGCAATTCTGAAAAATCGCCCTGCACCAGTTCGACGCTTTCGGTCGGCAGGTGCTGGAGCTTTGCGCGCGCAATGCGCAGCATCTCGAGGCTCTTATCGAGCGCGACGATCCGTTCGGCCTTGGGCGCAAAGAGCTCTGCCATCCGTCCTGTGCCGGTACCGATATCCAGAACATCGCCGAGGGGTGCATCGTTCAACGCTTCCGTCAGTGCCTCTTCGACGAGCCGGTCGGGGCTGTGCAGGCGGCGAAGTTCGTCCCAGTCTTCCGCATGCCTTGCGAAATAGCCTTGCGCGGTCTGTTCGCGCGAAGACCGGATCGCAATCAGCTTGCGGCGGTCTTCTTCGCATTTCGCCGCGAAATCGGCATCCTCGCGCTCCGCGATAGCAAGCAATCGCTTGACCGCATCGACCAGAGGCGAGCCGCCATCACTGCCACCGGGTGCGCGCAGGAAAACCCAGCTGCCTTCGCGCCGCCGCTCTGCCAGACCGGCATCGCACAGGATTCCGATATGGCGGGAAACGCGCGGCTGCGATTGCTCCAGAACCTGCGCCAGTTCGCCCACGGCGAGTTCCATCGCCCCGAGCAAGCGCAGGATGCGCAGGCGGGTCGGATCGGCCAAGGCCCGGAAGATCGCGTCGACGTCCATCGCGACGGACATATAAAGGATCTTTTATATCTGTAAATCCGCAGAAGGCGACGGACAGGCGCCAGCCCGGATAGATTTCCTTTGGCCCGGGCCGGGCGAGCCTATGCCCTCACATATTTCTGGTCGACAGCCAGAAGTCCGGGACAGTCATAGTGCCGCAAGCCTATGCCGAAACCCGCAACGGGTGTCGAAAGGCGCGTTATCGATGGGGAAGAGAGAAGGCGGTGGTGCCGCTTAGGTGACTCGAACACCTGGCCCCATCATTACGAATGATGTGCTCTACCAACTGAGCTAAAGCGGCACTCTCGCCGGATCGTTAAACGCGCAACCGTGGTGTCGCAACGCGCTTCGCGAACCGAAAAATGGAGGCCCGAGCCGGAATCGAACCGGCGTACAAGGATTTGCAGTCCTCTGCGTCACCACTCCGCCATCGGGCCACCGGCAGCCGAAGCAACCGGGAAGCGGCCCTCTAACGAGTCATCTGCGCATTGGCAATCGCCTTGATGGCCCGCCGGCAACTTACGTAACGTCAATCTGGACGCACGCACCGTAAGTGGGCAGGAAGTCGCCATGAGTGCTTCAGACCTGATCAGCCCCATCACCGGTACGTCCGGCCCCGTACACCTTCCTGCAGCTGAGGACTGGATGCAGGGACGCACCCTTTATGGCGGTGCATCGACGCTGCTCGCCTACACTGCTGCCAAGCGCGAATATCCCGATCTGCCGCCACTCAGGAGCGCGCAAGTCGCCTTCGTCGCGCCGGTTGGCGACACTGTCGAGCCGCGGATCGAGATGATCCGCGAGGGTCGCAACGTCACGCAGCTTCGCAGCGAATTGCTGGTCGATGGCAAGCCGGCCCTCAGCGCGTTTTTCGTATTCGGGACCGAACGTGAACCGAATGCGGTCCACCCTGCACCGAAGGCCGACCCGTGGCCCGGCGCGCCTGAAGATGCCGAAAAAGTGCCCGAGCCCAAGGGCAAGCATTTCATCTCGAATTACGAGTTGCGGCGGGCGCAGGACACAAGCGGCCCGGGCGAACCGGTCGTCAGGCGCTGGTTCCGCCCGAAAACCGACCACGGGCTTGACCCGATTTCCTTGCTGATCCTGATCGGGGACACGCTACCACCAGGCGCCATGCGCGCCATGCAACGGCAGGGGCCGCTCAGCTCCATCAACTGGATGTTCAACATCCTAGAGCCCGAGCCCACGACGCGGGACGGCTGGTGGCTGGCCGAAACGGCAAGCGACCATGCCGGACACGGCTATTCTTCGGAAAGGCTGCGGCTGTGGAATGCCGACGGGGAACTTGTAATGGTCGGGATGCAGGCCGCCGCGATCTTCGGTTAGTCGCGGACTTATATCCAGGTCAGACGTCCTCGAAATTGGGGCGGCGCTTTTCCATTCCCGACATCACCGCCTCGACCTGGTTTTTCGAACGCATGATGGCGTGCTGTTCGACGCTCTCATCCATCAGGATTGCATCGGTGTCCTTTTCCATCATGCCTGCCTGAAGGCGTTTTGCAGCGCGGATGGCATGCGGATTGCGATTGGCGATTTCGCTGGCGATCGCGGTCGCCTTGGCATGCGGGTTCGCATCGACGTGGGTCGCGAGCCCGTATTCTTTCGCTTCTTCACCGGTGAATTCGCGGTTGGTGTATACGAGCTCTCGCATGACATCATCGCGCACCAGCCCGCGCCACAGTGCATAACCGCCCATGTCGGGAACAAGGCCCCACTTCATTTCCATGATGGCCATGCGGGTTTCGGGATGGACGACGCGGATGTCTGCTCCGCTGGCGATCTGCAGGCCGCCACCGAAGCAAACGCCGTGCACTGCCGCGATCACCGGAACCGGTAGCTTGCGCCAGACCATCGCAGCCTGCTGCGCGCGATTTGCATTGCCATGCGTACGCTGGGTCAGGTCGGGTTCGTCCGGTGAAGGCTTGCGGGCAAAGTTCGAAAGGTCGAGACCCGCGCAGAACGCCCTGCCCTCGCCCGAAAGGACGACCACGCGAACACCCTTAATGCCATGGAGTTCGTGGCCTGCTTCGATAATGCGCTCGAACATTTCATGGTCCAGCGCATTCATCTTGTCTGCACGGGTGAGCTTGACCTGGGCGACACCGTCCTCGCCCAGGTGGATGGAAACGCGATCGTTCGCCGGCATGGTCATTATGGTAGTCCCCAAAACTTGCTTTCGCGGCAAACTGCCGCATGCGCCCATTGCTGTAAAGCGCCTGCAGTTCAGTCGTGGCGATCGAAGCGAAAGGCGCTGGGACCCGGAATGGCATCGACCAGGTAGCCGCCATCGGGATGCGTGAGGAGGATGTCGGACAGGCCGTAAACGGCAAGCTTGCTGCGCACCCTTGCAACATGAACCGCCACGCTGTTCGTGTTCGGTTCGTAGTCAATGCGCCACACCTCCGACAGCAACTGGCGCCGCGAGACAGGCTCGCCGGGCGATTCCAGCAGTCGCCAAAGCAGCTGGAATTCCCGTGGGTGCAGGCCGAGCCAGCGATCCTCCACCCTCCCGTCCCGATGCATGAGGTCGAGCGTAACATCGCCTACCTCGCGAAACCGGGGCACGACTTCCTCTCCCTCGAGCCATAATTTCGGAGCTCGCATTGCGACCATCTTGGACCTCAAGTGATTTATTTTTACGATTTGATTGCCGATTTTGCCCGCTACCCTTTCCCGATCAGGTAGCCGGACGTCAGGACGGTTCGAACCCGATCCTGCGGTTCCTGATGACCGACGGGCTCAACGCTTCCAGAACTGTGGGCGCCGGTTCACGCCAATCCCGATAAGGGCCGAACCTGCCCAGACGCTTGCGATGCTGGACGAACCCGCCAGCCATGACAGCCAGCATTCCCCATGACGGGGCGATAGTGACGATTGCGTAAGTGATCGGGGACATCGCTTCGGTCAGTTCGCGGGCGATGTGCCCAAATACCGAAATCAGCTGGAATCCCGCGAACCAGAGCGGCCATGTGCGGTTGGCGTAGATTGCGAAAAACGCCGCGAGCAGGGCCATGGTTGTGTCGAGCCCTGCATGAAAAGCGTCCACGCCCCGCAACTGGTACAGCTCGCTGAACATCAGATGGTACAGCTTGTCCATTCCGATCAGCAGGACCAGCCAGATCAGTGCTGCAGCCCGTTCCGGACCGCCCCCGCGCCATAACATGACGACGGATAGAAGCAGTCCGAAAACGAGCTGGAAGTCAGCCTTGTTTGCAAGAACGAAGTTCAGCATGGTCGGTCGATGCCAGTCAGGCGGCCTCGCTCTGCATCGGTGCGGGTTCCACGATTGCCGAAGGTTCGATGATCGTCGGGATATCTTCCTCTCCCACCGCCTTCACGCGAGCCACGCGGCTGAGTTCTTCATGCACGCGAAGGAGGTTGGTCGACATGGCCATCGCCTGCTGTTCCGCCTGATTCAGTCGCATGAGGGCTCGCTGTCCGGCATCCACTTCGATTGCCGGGTTCTGACGAGCGGCCAGCATCGCCTGCTTCAGGCGGGAAAAGGCGATCATCGATTCATCGGCGAGAGCTTCTGCTTCGCGCATCAGCTTCTTGAGATTGCGGGCGTCGGCAAGGATACGTTCGGACATGGATTTTCTCCCCTGTCCGCACCACTCACTGTGCGGACTGGACATAGTCATCGGGGACGGCGGCCTTCCCATCCAAAGCCTCGCTAAGGGTCACTGCGGTCGTCACCATCAGGACGACCGCTGCCAGGATGCCGAATGCGATCCCGACGATGACAGCGAGACGGGCAAGAACGGCATGTTCACCGTCGAGCGCCCCGGGGACGACTTTCGGCTCGCCAGGATGCTCGATCAGCCCTTGGCCAGGCGTTTGCAGGAGAGCGCGATATACCGCCTCCTCCGTGTCGACCCGGGTCATGCCTGCCCCAACAACCGGATCATCCGGCAGCTGATTTTTTATATATACAGCTTCGCTCAAGTCCCCTTCGGGAACGTAATCCGGTGAATTGGCTCGGTAATTCTCGACCAGCTCGTTCAGGCTGCCGGCTTCGAATATGTCCTTCAGTGCGCGAATGTGCTGGTTGATGCGCGTTTCGGACACGCCAAGTTCCTGCGCGATTACCTTGATCGGTACGCGGCGGTCGATCCGCTCGATTACAGAGCGCTGACGATCAGTCAGTGGCCGAGGGGGATCGGCCGATGTTTGATTATCTTGCGCAGCGTCCATAACGATCAAAATCGATCGCAAGGAAATGCGATCCGACCAAATTTGTCGAAGCCGTGGCTTCTGTCGTTCATTTGCCCCCTAGGCCGCCGAGCTGTTCACGCCGAGCGAAGTCAAATAGCGTTTCACATTGCGGGCGGCCTGGCGCAGGCGTTGTTCGTTTTCGACCATGGCGATCCGGACGAAACCCTCGCCCTCCTCGCCATATCCGACGCCAGGCGCGACAGCGACCTTGGCATGAGTAAGTAATTGTTTTGAAAATTCAAGGCTGCCCATGTCGGCAAGAGCCGGCGGCAGGGGCGCCCATGCGAACATCGATGCGCGGGGAGCGGGAATCTCCCAGCCGGCCCTGCCGAATGCTTCGACCATGACGTCGCGGCGCTTGTGATAAAGCTGGCGATTGCTCTCGACGATGTCCTGTGGCCCGTTCAGTGCCGCGCAGGCTGCGGCCTGGATCGGCGTGAATGCGCCGTAGTCGAGATAGCTTTTTACCCGGGACATGGCTGCAATCAGGCTCTTGTTGCCGACCGCAAAGCCCATGCGCCAGCCAGCCATCGAATAGGTCTTCGACATGCTCGTGAATTCGATGGCGACGTCCTTTGCGCCCTTCACCTGCATGATCGATGGCGTGGGATTGCCGTCATAATACAGTTCGGAATAGGCGAGGTCGGACAGGATCCAGACCTTGTTCTCCTTCGCCCAGGCGACCAGGCGTTCGTAAAATGCGAGATCAACGACTTCCGCAGTCGGGTTCGAAGGATAGTTGACGACGAGCACGCTGGGACGCGGCACGGTGAAATGCATCGCCTTTTCCAAGCTTCTGAAATAGTTCTCGTCCGGCGTGGTCGGCACGCTGCGAATGGTCGCGCCTGCGATGATGAACCCGAACGTGTGGATCGGATAGGACGGGTTGGGAGCGAGCACGACGTCGCCCGGTGCAGTGATTGCCGTGGCAAGACTGGCCAGACCCTCTTTCGAGCCCATGGTCACGACAACTTCGGTTTCGGGGTCGATGTCCACGCCGAAACGGCGGCCATAATAATTGGCCTGTGCGCGGCGCAGCCCCGGAATGCCTTTCGATTGCGAATATCCGTGCGCGTCCGGTTTTTGCGCAACTTCGCACAATTTATCGATGACGTGCTGCGGCGGCGGCTGGTCGGGATTGCCCATACCGAGGTCGATGATGTCCTCACCCGCGAGACGTGCCGCGTGACGCATGCCGTTGACTTCGGCGATAACGTAAGGCGGCAAGCGCTTCATGCGGTAGAAATCGGTATCCATAGGGTCCTTCGGCCAATCATGCTGGCGGCGTGATTGCCGCGCTGCATACGAATCTACGCATATATCGGGTGCAGATGAAATGCACATTCGTTATGTCATCGGCAGCAACATCTTTCATTGCGCAGCGGCAGTACGGAGCACGACATGGCGAACGACCCCGGCGACTTCTGGAAACAGCAGGCAGAACCCTTCCGTGCGTTCTTCGACATGCAAGGCGAGGCGATGCGCGAGATGTTCGGCCAGTTGCCACAGGCAATGGCAGCCTCGCAGTCTCAGCCCGGCGCCTCCCCCTATACGCCCGAAGACGTTGCCGAATGGTCGCGCACAGCCAGCGAAATGCATGCGATGTGGCTGGAGTTTGTCCAGCAACAGGCGAAGAAATCTGCCGCCACCGGAAACCCGCTCGACCCTGCACAATTCATGCTGCTGACCCAGAGCCTGGCAAAACAGGTTCCGACTGCATCCTTCGAAGCCGCCCAGAAAATGGCAGGCGACACCATGGCGCTGTGGCAAGGGGTGTTCAGCCGGTTTGCAGCCGGCAGCGAGGACCAGGATCACAAGCCCGAACTGCCGCGCAAGGACCGCCGTTTTTCCGATCCGGCGTGGCAGGACCACCCGGCATTTGCACTGCTGCATCAAACCTATCTGATGCTGTCAGAGTATTTCGTTTCGGCCGCAAAGAACCTGAAGGGCATCGGCACCGAAGAAAAGAAGCAGCTCGAATTCGCGACCACCGCGCTGGTCGAAGCGATGAGCCCGGACAATTTCATCCTGACCAACCCAGTCGTGCTGAAGCGCACCATCGAGACCAAGGGGCAGAACCTGGTTAAGGGTATGCGCCATCTCATCAAGGATCTGGAGCGTGGGCAACTGACCCACACCGATGCCGATGCGTTCACTCTCGGCGAAAATCTGGCCGCGACCCCGGGAAAGGTCGTATTCGAGACAAACCTGTACCAGCTGATCCAGTACAGCCCCTCGACGGAGGAGGTTTACGAGGTTCCGCTCGTTATCTTCCCACCGTGGATCAACCGCTTCTATATTCTCGACCTCACGCCCAAGAAGAGCTTCATCAAATGGGCGGTCGACCAGGGGATAACCGTCTTCGTCGTCAGCTGGAAATCGGCCGATGCCAGCATGAAGGACATCGTCTGGGACGATTACATTCGCAGCCAGATCGAGGCGATCGACAAGGTGCGCGAGCGGCTGAAGGTCCCGGCGGTCCACACCATCGGATATTGCGTGGCCGGTACGACGCTGGCGGCAACACTGGCCATCCTCGCCCGGCGGGGCGAAGCCGACAAGGTGAAGAGCGCGACGTTCTTCACCGCCCAGGTCGATTTCGAGAAGAGCGGCGAGCTCAAGCACTTCATCGACGATGGTCAGCTGCAGATGATCGGCTCGCTATCGAACGACGGATATCTCGACGGTCGCTATCTCGCGATGACGTTCAACTCGCTGCGCGGGAAGGACCTGATCTGGAACTACGTCGTCAACAATTACCTGCTGGGTGAAGACTATCCGGCCTTCGACCTGCTGCACTGGAACGGCGACGTCACCAATCTGCCCGCGAAGTGGCACAATGATTACCTGCGCGACCTCTATCGCGACAACAAGCTGGTGGTCCCCGACGCGCTGGAGGCTGACGGCACGCCGATCGACCTGACGCAGGTCCACACGCCTTCATACATTCAGGCCGGCAAGGAAGATCACATCGCGCCGGCGGAAAGCGTGTGGCGCATCACCCGCCACTTCAAGGGGCCTGTAAACTTCCTCCTCGCAGGCTCGGGCCATATCGCCGGCGTGGTCAATCCGCCCGACGCCAACAAATACCAGTACTGGACCGGCGACAGTTCGGCCGCATCGTTGCAAGAATTCCGCGACGGGGCGACCGAGCATCCGGGAAGCTGGTGGCCGAACTGGATCGAATGGCTGGAAGCTCAGGACAGCGCCAAAGTCCCCGCAACCGGCAAGCGGAAACCCGGTGGGAAGGGCGATAAAGTGATCGAAGATGCTCCCGGTCGCTACGTGAAAGCCCGTTAACGCACTAAATTCACTCGCCTTTCTCCGTTATTGTGCACTGCACAAAAAATCCTTGACTTCGCAGTTGCAATGCCTATTTTTGTGCACTGCAACATGAAGCGAGGTTTCTATGGCTGAAAATGCCAACCAGTCGAAGATCGATGCCGCTGCCGAGAAGGCTTATGCCGAAGCAGCTGCAAAGACCAAGGTGAGCGAGAAAGCAGTCGCGAAAGCCGTCGAAGCGGATGCTCCGAAGGCTGAAGTGAAGGTCGAAGCCGTCAAGAAGGCGGTGAAGGCTCCTGCGAAGAAAGCTGCACCCAAGAAGAAGGCCGTAGCCAAGAAGGCTGCGCCCAAGAAGAAGACTGTCGCTGCCAAGCCTGCCCCCAAGAAGGCTGTTGTAGCGAAATCGAAGGCTGCGCCGAAGAAGGCTGCCGCCAAACCAGCTCAGACCACCAAGGTTTCCCAGATTAAGGACAAGATCATGGCCACTGCAAAGACCACCGATTTCACCAAAACCGCCAAGGAAATGGCTGCCGACGTTCAGACCCGCATGAAGACTGCCTATGCCAAGACCGGCGAATTCGCTGGCGAAGTAGGCGAATTCAGCAAGGCTAATGTCGAAGCAGTCGTCGAATCCGGCAAGATTTTCTTCGCTGGCGCCCAGGAACTGGCCCGCACCGACATCGAAAACGGCAAGTCCGCTTTCGAAACCGTCACCGCAGACGTGAAGAAGATGGCAACCGTCAAGTCGCCGACCGAATTCATGCAGCTGCAAGGCGAGCTGGCCCGTCGTAACTTCGACGCAGCCGTTTCGTTCGGTTCGCAGCGCACCGAAGCTCTCGTGAAACTTTACAACGATGCATTCGCGCCGATTTCGAACCGCGTCAGCGTCGCTGCTGAAAAGATCAAGAAGGCTGCCTAAGCCTTACTGATTTAAGTTCTGCTGGGCCGGCATCTCCTCTCTCCCTCGCCGGCTCGCGAACAAGGACCGGGCGGACCCTAGTGGTTCGTCCGGTTTTCCTTTTCTGGCGTGTTGAAATCGTAATCGCACCACCGGCTTAAGGTATTTTAGCGAAACGCGGGCAAACGCATTCTTGCGATTCTCCCAAGCGATACGATATTGGCCCACCTATGATCCGATCGACCACCTATCCTTCCCGCACGATTGCGCAGCCCATCCCATTTGTCGCGATGGCTGATGATGCAGGCGACGACGCGGGCAGTGACGATCAGGTCGGCATCGCCACCAAGACCAAGGCACGCCCTAAAAAGCCGAGCCAGTACAAGGTGCTGATGCTCAACGACGATTACACGCCGATGGAATTCGTCGTCATGGTGCTCAAACGGTTCTTCTCGATGGACCTCGAACAGGCGACCCGCGTCATGCTCCAGGTCCACCAGAAAGGCGTGGGTGTATGCGGAATCTTCCCATACGAGGTTGCCGAAACGAAGGTGAACCAGGTGATGGATTTTGCGCGGCAGAACCAGCACCCGCTGCAGTGCACCCTCGAAAAGGCCTGACCCGGGACAAAAATCGCGCTAGGGGCGTTCGAACAAAGCAATCCGATCGCGTCCCGAGGCAGTTTGTCAAATCCCCTTCCCAGCATTGACCGCTATATCCTGCGGCTGACGCTCATCCCCATGCTCGGGGTTTTCGCGCTGGCGGCATCGTTGCTGCTGCTCGAAAAAATGCTGCGCCTGTTCCAGTTCGTTGGCGAGGAAGGCGGCCCGATCGGCGTCGTTTTCCGGATGCTCGCTGCACTTATCCCCGAATATGCCAGCCTTGCAATTCCGCTGGGGCTGCTGCTCGGCGTCCTGCTCGCCTTCCGCAAGCTGGCGACCTCCAGCGAACTCGACGTGATGCGTGCGGTCGGCATGAGCTACAACCGGCTGCTGCGCACGCCCTACCTGATCACTGCAGTGCTCGTCGCGGTCAACGTCGCGCTGGTGTTCTACATCCAGCCAAAGAGCCGTTTCTACTACGAGCAGATGGAATACGAACTGCGGTCAGGGGCGCTGGGTGCCTCGATCAAGGTCGGAGAGTTCACGACTCTGAAGGACCGCATGGCCCTCAGGATCGAGCAGAGCGAGGACGAAGGCCGGCAGCTGAAAGGGATCTTCGCCCGCGTATCCAACGACAAGGGCCAGGTGCTGTCGATCTCTGCACGCGAAGGCGCTTTCCTCGCCACCAGCGACAGCCCCGACACGATCATCCTGCGCCTGAGCGATGGTACGATCATCCAGGATACGGGGGCAGAAGGAACAAGTCCGCGCGTGTTGAGCTTCACCCGGCACGATCTTCCGATCGACCTGCCCCGGATAGAGGAATTCCGGAACCGGGGGGACGACGAGCGGGAATACATTCTGCCGGAACTGCTCCGCATTGGCTGGAACCAGAATGCGCCGGACGATGTGCGCGACGCGAGCCAGGCGAGTTTCAATTTCAGGCTGGTCGAAGTCGTGATGATGCTGCTGATGCCATTGCTCGCCGTGGCCCTGGCCATCCCTCCGAAGCGATCCACGAGCGCGCTTGGCGTCTTCGTGTCGATCATCATGGTCGTTTCCTATCACAAGGTGAACCAGTACGGCGAAGACATTGCCGCGCTTGGCCGGGTCGATCCGATCCTTGCCCTGTGGGGCCCGTTTGCCCTGTTCGCCGCTTTGATCCTGTGGATGTATTATCGCGTCGCCTATGTTCCCGGAGGACAGGCAATCGGCGCGCTCGAGGCGTGGTTCGCGAAGCTGACAAAGCGCCTGCGCAAGCTGTTCAAGCGCCGCCGTCCGCGCCAGGTCGCGGCGATGGAAACTGCACCGGCAGAATAGGACCAGGGGCCCGATGCAATTCGATTTCTTCCCTTCGAAGAGCCTGACCTTCTACCTCGGCCGGCTGTTCATTGCGCGCATCCTCGCCGTGCTGGTGATGCTGGTCCTGGTGCTGATGATGCTCGACCTCCTGGCCAAGAGCGGCGACATCCTCGCCGTTGCCGGTAACGGGCAGGGAGAACTGCTGACCTATGCGGGATTGCGCATACCGCAGCTTATCCAGCGCTTCGTGCCCTATGCCGTACTTCTTGCCACCATCATCACGCTGGTCGCCCTTAATCAGAACAGCGAAGTCATCGCGATGAAGGCCGCGGGTTTATCGGCGCACCAGGTCCTGGCGCCGCTGCTGCTCACCGCAGGGATCGTGTCGGTCGCAAGCTTCGCCTTCAACGAACGGATCGTGACCCGCGCAACAGCCACGCTGAAAGCATGGGAAGCGGCGGAATTCGGTCCGGTGCCTGAGGCGGGTGCCTCGACGATCAGGGCCAACGTCTATCTGACTGACGGGACAAACGTCCTGACCGCCACAAATGTGACCGGCATCGGCGAAAACACCGTCATGAGCGATGTCACCTGGTACGAACGCCGCCCCGGCGGGATGATCAGCCAACGCAGCCGGGCAGAGAAAGCGACCTACGCCAACCCCGGATGGAAACTCGAGAACGTCGAGCAGTTCGACGTCGGCAGGGCCGACACGAAGACCCTCGAAAGCCTGACGGTCGGAGAGGGGCTGACGCTCGACCAGATCGAGCTGGAAACGGTCGATCCCGATGCAGAAGACTTCTTCACCCTATCGCGATCAATCGACGCCTATGAGGCAGCCGGTCGCCGCACATCCGAATTGCGGGCGAAATGGTGGCACAAGATTTCCGGGCCCCTGTCGGCTTTCCTCATGCCGCTCCTTGGCGCGGTTGCCGCATTCGGCCTCGCACGATCGGGGCAGCTCTTCCTGCGTGCAATCATCGGGATGGCGCTCGGTTTTGCCTATTTCGTGGTCGACAATGCAGCGCTCGCGATGGGTAGCTTCGGCGGATATCCGCCCTTCCTTGCAGCGTGGGGACCCTTCCTGCTGTTCCTGCTGATCGGCGAGACCGTGCTCGTGCGGACGGAAGAGTAGCCGGGAACAAAGGCGCGTACGGCCCGTTTCTTTGCCACATTCTTGCCACAAAGGAGCAAAGAAATGAAAAAGCTAGCAATCCCCGTCCTCGCCCTTGGTCTTGCTCTCGGTGCCTGTGCCGAAACCGACTCGCCGGAAGGCGATGGCACCGAAACCGTCGTGGAACCCACCGCAACCGAAACCACCGTCGTAACGGAAGAAGTACCGGT
Source organism: Altererythrobacter epoxidivorans (assembly GCF_001281485.1). Taxonomy (NCBI): domain Bacteria; kingdom Pseudomonadati; phylum Pseudomonadota; class Alphaproteobacteria; order Sphingomonadales; family Erythrobacteraceae; genus Altererythrobacter; species Altererythrobacter epoxidivorans. The sequence continues at coordinate 305,245 of NZ_CP012669.1, read as the reverse complement.
CGAAGTTCCGGCGACGACCGAAGAAGGTTCGAGCGTCCGGATCGACGGTTCGGACGTCGATGCGACCATCAGTGAAGATGGCGTGAAGGCCGACATCAAGGTCGACTAACACCCGAAAGCAACGCGCTTACTGAAAAGGCCGCGGGTCCTTCATGGACTTCGCGGCCTTTTTGTATCCGGAGGTTCGCTATCGTTAGTCAGTCGGCGGCGCGCCGCTTCATCGTGCTCTGCGCGATGCGCGCGACCAGCACCGCCATGCCCGGGTGGTTCGCCCCGTCATAGGTCGACAGCTCGCCCAGTTCCGACCGCAGGCGGCGATGCGCCTCGGGCAGGTCATGATAGGGCATCGACGGCATCAGGTGATGCAGCGCGTGATAGCGCAGTCCGACAGGTGCCCAGATCTCGGCTGCAAGGCCGGGTGGCGGCACGTTCACGCTATCGAGGAACTGCGCGGTTACCGTCATCGGCTCGCCCTCGTTCTCCCACAGATGGGCCACCAATGTGCGAAGCTGGTTGAGGACTGCCGTGAACGAGACGATCGCCATGCCGATCAGGAGCGGTCGCCAGCCGACGAACTGCGTGCTCGCAAGTAGGGTCCACGCCCAGATGAACCCGCCGAATTCCTGCCACATCACGCGGCGCCTGAAATCGCCCTCGGCAGGTTTCCGGCGAAATTCCGGATTGATCATGAGCGCCGATGCGCGCTCCCAAACCAGCTTGCGAACCGGGGGAATGATGACGCCCAGCGGCACCAGCACCGCGTAACGAAGCAGGAAACCGACCGGAGCGAGCAATGCGATAAGCACGAAAAGCGGCAGGCTCCACGGCTTCATCAGTGCAAGCGGGAGATATTCGGGATCTTCGACTGTGCCGTACTGCGTGCGCTTGTGATGCAGCGTGTGCACACCTTCGTACATGAAGCTTGGCGTCAGCAGCGGAATTCCGACCAGCAGGTTCCAGGCCGTCCGAAAACCGGGCAGCGCATCGCGGTGGATATGCGTAAGCTCGTGAATGAACATCAGCGCGCGGTAGAGCGCGAGCGAAGACACCAGGCCGAGTACAACGGCCATCGGCACGCTTTCGACCAGAATCGCCCCTGCCATGGCGCCATAACCCACCAGCACCGACAACAGCATGTCGGGCCAGTAATAGGCACCCCTGGCCGTCCCCAGCCCCTTGGTCAGGTCGCGGGCGGCACGCAGCATCGCCTTGTCATCGCTGGCAAGGAACTGTGCGCGGGTAGCGGGTGCGGGGCGCGTGGGCGCGCCTTGATCGAATGCAGTGTCCATGGTCATAATCGGGTCTCGGTTCCCTCTACCGCAAGAACGCGGCTGAGGACAAACAAGTGATCTCTACCAGAGTAATCGACTGGCTTGCTTGACTTGAAGCAAAATGCACACACAGGATTATCTCAAAGCTGAACAGGATAGTCCGAGTGAGCGATAGAGAGATAGTGATCGAGCAGGTTTCCGGCAAGAAGGGACGCGCCCGTTTCGTGGACATCGGACGTGCGTTTGCCGCCCGCGTGCCTCATGCCGTTCCGCAAATCCGCTCCGAACAGCTCGAACTGGTCAATCCCGACAAGAACCCGTTCTTCGGCCATGCCCGGGTGGCATTCTTCGTCGCAACGCGCGGCGGCAAGCCTGTCGGCCGTATCTCGGCGCATATCGACGAGATGGCTCTTGCCATGCCTGCCGACCAGGGATTTGGCCCCGGCACGGGCATGTTCGGCTATTTCGACGGCACCGACGAACAGGTCGCCCATGCCTTGCTCGCCAGAGCCGAGGAATGGCTGAAAGCCGAAGGAATGACCCGTATCCTGGGCCCGATCTCGCTCTCGATCTGGGAAGAGCCAGGTCTTTTGGTGAGCGGCCAGGATCACTCGCCGATGATCATGATGGGTCACCACCCCGCCGAATATCAGGGATGGATCGAGAGCTACGGCTTCGAACGCGCCAAGACCCTGCGCACCTATGATCTCGACATCAGCCACGATTTCCCTCCGCTGATCCAGCGGATCGTCAAATCGGGCAAGCGGAACGAGCGGATCAATGTCCGCCCCGTCGACAAGAGCCGCTGGGACGAGGAAGTCGCCATCGTGCTTCACATCCTCAACGATGCATGGTCGAAAAACTGGGGCTTCGTACCGTTCACGCCGGAAGAAGTGGCTTATGCCGGCAAGAAGCTTCGCCCGATCATCCATGAAGACCTGAACATGATTGCCGAGGTCGATGGAAGGCCTGTGGCATTCATGCTGACCTTCCCAGACATCAACGATGTGCTCAAGGACATCGACGGGAAGCTGTTTCCCTTCGGCTGGGTGAAGCTGCTGCGCTGGCTGAAGAAGCCGAAGCAGGCCAATATGCGCGTTCCGTTGATGGGCGTCCTCAAAGAGTTGCACAATTCTCGTGTCGCCAGCCAGCTCGCCTTCATGATGATCAGCGACATCCGTGAAGTCGCCGCCGACAAGTTCAACGGCGTGCGGGGCGAACTCGGTTGGGTGCTGGACGACAATCAGGGAATGATCGCAATTGCCGATGCAATCGAGAGCACGATCAACCGCGAGTATGCGATCTATGAGAAGCCTTTGAGCGCCTGATCTCCGGCCGATGTGGCGGCGCGGCAACAATGCAATGCAATCATGCAGCAGGCGGGAACATCCGCTCGCTTGATGCGCTCTCTTCCAGAAGGTGGCAACGGGTCGCCGGGTCGAGGATTGGCATCATGGTGAAACAAGCGAAAGGCGGTCGGGCAAAGCTCGGTGCGCTGTCGCGTCCGACCCTGCCAAAGAAATCGGCGTCTATCGGTCATGTCCTGGTCGTCGAAGACGACGCGATCCTCGCGATGACGCTCGAGCAGACCCTCGAAGATGCAGGCGCCGCGGCTGTGACCGTTTGCGCTGCCGCCGACGAAGCGCTCGCATTCCTGCGCGAAAACAAGCCCAAGGTAGTCGTTCTGGATGTGCATCTTGCCGACAGCGACGAGGGCTATGAAATCGCGCAGCTGCTCTCAGCGATCGGCCCCAACCCGCCCAAGATCATCTTTTCGACCGGCAATCCGCAGGACATACCGGAAGACATTGCCAGCATGGGGCCAGTGCTTGAAAAGCCATACGATCCGGCGCGCCTGATCGAACTGGCCAAAGAACCGCCCAAGCGCGGTCTTCTCGGCCTCTTTCGCCGTCCCCGTACCAAAGCCTGATCCTTAGCCCGAAACAAGCATTCGCTTGGTGGCAGCCCTTGCCTCGCTATCGCGCATGTCCCCGAAAGTCTGAGTCCTGCGGCACGGTCGAGGTCGCATTTCAGCGCTGCGAACATCTGACGAAAAAAAGGCCTCCACTCATTTCCTGAGTGGAGGCCTTTCGGGATCGTATCACCAGCCGCTTGGACGGGAGGGGGGTCTCGGCGGTGACAAGGACTAAATGCCCGTCCAGACGCGAAGTTCCCGCCCCTCAAATTTTTTTTCGATTTTTTTCCGATGGCCTGATCCGGCCTTACAAGAACGGTCGTTTTTCGTCCGGTTCATGCGTAAATTTCGCAAAATCGCAGGCCGCTTCCATGTCAGGTACACAAATTTCGCCGGGGGTCCACTCGACCAGTCCCTCGCTGAGCAAAGCGCGCATTGTTCGATTGGTGTGAACCAGTGACAGGCCCAGCATGTCTGCAACTTGTGTCTGCGTGATCGGAATGGTCAGCGTGTTTCCCTTGCCCGCGATTCCGCTCTTTTGCGCGCGATCAACCAGCCAGACGGCGAGATAGACGAGTCGTTCTTTCGCAGTACGCTGCCCCAGCGACACGAGGTGTTCTTCGAGCTGGGTTTCTTCCTTCGCGGCCAGCCACGTGATGTCATAAGCAAGGCGCGGGTGCGAACCGATGAATTCGGGAAAGGTCGAGCGATCGAAAATGCACAGCCGGCTGTCGACGAGGACTTCGACGGCATGGTTCGATGGACCGTCGAATGCGCCCTGCAATCCGATCAGGTCGCCCGGGAACATGAAATTGACGATCTGGCGCCGCCCGTCATCCAGCGAACGGTAGCGGATCAGTACGCCTTCGAGCACGGTGTAGAGGTGCGGACCGGCCTGCCCCTGTTCGAACACCATGCCCCCGCGGGCTATCGCCATCTCACCGCGCTTGAAATCCTGCATGTATTCGAGCTGGCACTCGTCGAGCTCACGCAGCCCGGGACGCCCCTGAAGCGGGCACTTCTTGCAGGGGATGGATTGCGCATGGCGATTCATCTCAACACCCTATCCCTGAACGTGTTTTCGGATCACGCTTCGATCGCCCGTTTGCGCCAAGTCGCCAGCGGTTGTCAAACAGGGCGATAAAGCGCGGCGACAAGGGAACCGATCCCTGAACCGTTCGTTCAACGCGCGTATCCTCACCGGGAAGGGAAATTATGTCTTTAAGCGAAAAAGTTGCCTCCAACCTGCCGTATCTGCGCCGCTATGCTCGCGCACTCACCGGTTCGCAGGCCACAGGCGATGCTTTTGTACGTGCAACTCTCGAAGCGGCTCTGGCCGACAGCGAAGTCAAGGCTTCGCTCGATGGTGGCCGCGTGCCGCTCTATCATGTCTTCAACAAAGTCTGGTCGAGCGCCTACATGGAAGTCGAAAACGCCGGTGATTTCGCAGGCGGTCACGAAGGCGCTGCAAATGCGCGCCTCGGTTCCATCACCCCGCTCAACCGGCAGGCCCTGCTGCTGACGACGCTCGAAGATTTCAGCGTCGCACAGGCGGCCGAAATCATGGATCTTCCAGAGGAAGACGTTCAGGCCCTCGTCCGCGAAGCGATTGAGGAAATCGATCGTGAGTCCGCAACGAGCGTGCTCATCATCGAAGACGAACCGCTCATTTCGATGCAGCTCGAAGACCTGGTCCAGTCGCTGGGCCATCAGGTTTGCGGAACGGCAGCCACCCATACCCAGGCGATGGAAGTGGTGAAGGACAAGACCCCGGGCCTCGTCCTTGCCGACATCCAGCTGGCTGACGGATCGTCCGGCCTCGATGCCGTCGACGACATTCTGGCCATCGGCAGCGTGCCCGTGATCTTCATCACCGCTTATCCCGAACGACTCCTGACGGGCGACCGTCCGGAACCGACCTACCTCGTTACCAAGCCGTTCCAGGAACAGACGGTGCGTACTGCGATCAGCCAGGCGCTGTTCTTCAATTCGAGCCAACCGCTGGGCTGATTGTCAGCTGATAGCTGAAAACAATTGAGCCGGGCCTCGCGGTCCGGCTTTTTTGTATCTGGAATCGGGTGAGCCTGCCGACTGACTGACTAGCGATCAGCTGCTGGTCAGCTTGCCGCCGTATGGATTTGCACGGATGCGGAATTCGCCGCGGGACCGGACCGGAACGCGCAGGACGCAGACAACGCCGTCGCTTTCGAATTTAAGGTCGACCGGATGCTTCAATTCGTGGGCAACGATCTTTTCGATGAGTTCGGTCCCGAAACCGGGTTCGCGCAAGGCAGACACTTCGGGTCCGTGGCTCTCCCGCCATTCGACCTGGACGAGATTTTCGCTCAACAGGTTCCAGTTCACGCTGACGCGACCTTCCTGTGTGCTCAGCGCGCCGTACTTTGCTGCATTGGTCGAAAGTTCGTGGATCGCCATGCCGAGCGATAGCGCATCGTTGGGAGCGAGGTTCACTTCGGGACCAGTCAGCTCGACCTGCCGTTCAGGATCGGCGACATAGGGTGCCAATTCCTCCTCGATGATCGCCCTGACAGGGGTGGTCCCCCATTCTGACTGCGTGAGCAGCGAATGTGTCGCTGAAAGGGCGCGCACGCGCTCTTCCAGACCGTCTGCAAATGTATCCAGGTCATCCGTGCGCCTGCGAGTGAGCGACATGATCGACAGGACATTGGCGAGCGTGTTCTTGACGCGGTGGTTCAGTTCGCGCGCAAGCGAGTTGCGGATCGAGTTCTGCTCCTCGAGCAATTTCATGGCGCGCTCGTCCTCCTTCGCCTGCTGGGTCAGCAGGCGCGCGAGCAGCATCAGGAGGCTCGCCAGAGCAAGGCCGAAGATCAGGGTGATCATCGACATGGTCGACAGCATATTGGCGCGATTGGATTCGATCTCGAGCAGCAGTGGCCGGTTGGCGATGCGGACCTCGCGCCGCAGGATCCGCCCGGTTGAGAAATCCGGGTCATGCGATGCGAGCAGGTTTTCCGGATCGGCCTCCCCATCATAGAGGCGCACGCCGCGACCCCCGAGAGAACCGATTTCGAGGGCGCTTTCGAGGAATTGCTGGGCGTTGAAGGGGCTGTAGATGAAGCCCTTGAGATCGCGGCCCGGCGACGATGTATCGAACACAGGCATGTAGATCAGAAAGCCGGGCGCATCATCGGCGCCCTCTTGCAACAGGACGATCTTGCCCGATGCGGTCGGTCGCACCATCTGCATCGCCTCGTCCATTGCTTCGCGGCGCGTTGGTTCGGAATACATGTCGAAGCCCAGTGCGCGGCGATTGCGCGCGGTATCGGGCTCCAGATAGGTGACGGGGAAATGCATTTCCCCTGAATTGGCCGGGCTGACCTTGATGCCGATCGGAATTTCTTCGGCCATCTTGGCCTCGAAGTCTGGAATCCCGCTCGGCTGCACGGCTGCAGCCCAACCGATGCCATCGGCTCCGCGATATTCGGAATCGAGACGCAGTTCGCTCACGAACCGCCTGAACAGGTCCAGATCGACGTCGTCGACAGTGGCGAAGAGCGCTGCACCTGCGCGCAGGTAGGACGAACTCGTCGCCCCGCGCCGGTCGAGCGCCGAGGACACCGATTGCGCCGCTTCGCGCATCAGTGAATCGTCACGCTGCGCTTCTCCGCGTTCGATCGCAAAGACGCTGAGCGAAGTGATCGCCGTAATTGCCAGGAAAATACCGACGGGAACCGCGCGCGGATATGCGACAAGCCAACGCGTCGTGCGCCCCTCGCGACGTGCTTGCTTGGTCAGAACCTCATCCTCTCGCAACGGGAAACTAAACCCCTACAGGCATGGGAACCAAAGGCGGGGCTTATCGTTCCCCATGAGCCGCCATATTTTCAGGCAGTGCAGAGGGTCGCATTTTTGGAAGATTTATATGCCGAGGGCGTTCAATTACGTATGACTCCCCCCAATAAGAATTCAGAGGATCGTCAGGACGGACGGACCGGGAAACAGGCGAAGCCCCAGGACAAGGATCCTGAATGGGCGGACGGCTTGCGCAAGCTGTACGATTCAGTCGTCGACGAGCCCATCCCCGACGCTTTCAAAGATCTGCTACAACAGTTCGACGAATCGGACTCAGGCAAGAGCCAGGGCAACGGGGCCTAATGGGCGAGAGTAAGCGTACGGCCGCGGAAAAGGCCGATTTCAAGAAGGAATTGACCGAGGTGGTGCCGCACCTTCGCGCCTTCGCGCGCGGTCTTTGCGGTCGCCCCGACATGGCCGACGATCTGGTGCAGGAAACCATGTTGAAAGCATGGGCGGCACAGGAACGGTTTGAGCCCGGCACTTCGATGCGTGCCTGGACCTTCGTGATCCTTCGCAATGCCTATCTTACGGACATGCGGCGCAACCGTTTCCGCGGCGACTATGATGAAGTCGTGGCAGAGCGGATCCTGACCGCTCCCGCCGGACAGGAAGAGCCGATCCACCTGTCGGACATGCACCGCGCATTGCTGACCCTGCCGCCGGAACGCCGCGAGGCGCTGTTGCTGGTCGGGGCTGGAGGCTTCTCCTACGAGGAAGCTGCCAATATCTGCGGCTGCGCCGTGGGTACGATCAAGAGCCGCGTCGGGCGCGCCCGTGCCGCGCTGACTTCGATGCTGCAGGACGGCGACATCCCCCAGCGATCGGTCGAAGATGAAAGCGCCCACCGTGCCATCCTCGAAGAGCTCGATGATGTCGCTGCAGGCCATGGCATCGCGGCTGCCAAGAACTGAACCCAAAAGTCGACCATTGCGCCACACCAGCGCAGCAAATTTTCGTGCCGGGATCAGGCCTCTTGCCCTGGGCCCGGCACCTAGCCAAATTGCCTTGCGATGAGCGCTGAATCACCCGATCCGACACAGGCACCCGCTTCGGGTCGGCGCGCAGCTTTTGCCGAGCAGGAGCTGCGCCTGATCTCGGCGCTCGTGCTGATCCTCGGCCTCGGACTGTTCCTCGCGCTTCCTTTCGTGCTTTCGATCGGCTCGGTCGTATTCCTGCCGCTCGTCACGGCGATCATCCTGACGATCATGCTGAGTCCCTTGGCAGACAGGTTCGCGCAGTTCGGCCTGCCTAACGTTCTGGCCTCTCTCGGTGCCCTTCTGGTCTTCCTGGCCATCGTCATGCTAGCCCTTGCACTGGTGCTCCAGCCGGCTGTCGCGCTGTTTGACGAATTGCCGGCAATGGCAGACCGTGTCGGCGAACGGTTCGGCGAATTGCGCGACCAGTTCGCCTGGCTCGCCGTCCTCAACCGCGAGCTCGGCAATCTGATGGGGCAGTCTGGAACGACACAGGTCGTGCTCGCAAGCCCGAGCGTGCTGGAGCAGCTCGCCTTCGCCACGCCGAGCGTGTTGATCGAAACGCTGCTGACGATCCTGATGGCGTTTTTCATGATCGAGGCACGTGTTCGTTTGCGCCGCCACCTTTTATTCGATCGCGAGAATTTCGGCTCTTCGGTCAAGGCTGCCCGCGTCATGCGCGAAGTGCAGGACCGGGTCGCCGCCTATATCCTCACGGTGGCATGGATCAACGCAGGGGTCGGCGTCATCGTCGCGACCGGTGCCTGGCTGCTGGGTGTGGACGCACCGGTCATGTGGGGCGGCCTGGCCGCCATCCTCAACTTCGTCCCCTATATCGGTCCGCTGGCCATGACGGTGGTCCTCGCCCTGTTCGGCATTGGCACCACTGAAACGCTGATCCTGGGGCTGGTCCCTGCAGCCGCCTATCTCGGCCTGCATACGATCGAATCCAACATCTTCACCCCGTCGATCCTCGGTGCCCGTTTCACCATGAACCCGGTGATGATCCTGATTGCGCTCAGCTATTTCTCATGGGTCTGGGGCGTTTTCGGCGCGCTGCTATCTGTTCCGATCCTGCTGACTTTGACAGCGTTCTTCGACCATGTCGGACGCCCCAATTTGATCGGTTTTGTTTTCGGTGAACCGCTGTTCAAGACCAACTTGCTCGGTATCGGTCATGACGAGGGCGAAGGGCAGCAGGCGGGATGATCGCACTTGCCGCTAGCATGTAATGAAAAGCCCGCCTGCCACACGGCAGACGGGCCTTCGTATCCTGAACCGGATCGAGTTATCTGATCAGGGATATTCCCAAGTCGTTCCACGCGCCAGATTTTCGGACGCGAACTTCCAGTTGAGCTTGCCGTCCACGACAGCATCCAGATAGGCCGGACGCTTGTTCTGGTGGTCGAGGTAGTAGGCGTGTTCCCACACGTCGATGGTCAGCAGCGGATTGAAATCGCTATCGGCCAGCGTGTCGCCGTCGTGCGTTTCCTCGATCGACAGCTTGCCGCCCTTCTCGGCCAACCAGACCCAGCCGCTGGCGAAGTGGCCTGCGCCGCGGTCCTTTAGCTGCTTTTTCAGCTCGTCGAGCGAACCGAAAGCATCGTCGATCATCGACTTGAGCTCATCGCTCGGGCTGCCGCCATCGGGTGCCATCGAATGCCAGTAGAAGCCGTGATTCCAGCTCTGGGCCGAGTTGTTGAACAGGCCCTGGTTTGAACCACGGGCAGCCGCAATGACGTCCTGCAGCGACTTGTCGGCATGTTCCGTGCCTTCGATCGCAGCGTTGGTCTTGTCGATATAGGCCTGGTGGTGCTTGCCGTGGTGGTACGACAGAGTTTCAGCCGAAACGGCCGGATCCAGGGCATCGTCGGCATAGGGGAGAGGCATCAGTTCGAAAGCCATGAGAGCTCCATATTTCTAGTTTTGGCAGAATTCCGTACGATCAACGCACGAAGGGATGAAAAGTTGCATCGCGTCAGCCCTCGGCACCGGTATTGACGCGGTCGACCACGGAAGCAACTGCGACGTTCATCGTCACATTGCCGACCGTGCGCATGATGTCCGGCAGCATTTCGACTGCCACCAACAGGGCGAGCGGCTCGATTGGTATGCCCATGGCCATCGCGATAGGCCCGACCGACACCACGAAACTGATCGAGCCGGGCAGACTGACTGAACCGATGGAAATGATGATGGCAACCGCGATCCCGGCTGCAAGGATCGCCGGATTGAGTTCCACCCCGGCGAGATGCGCGACATAGATCGCCACCGCCAGGTTCATCGCCGGGCTGGTGGCGCGGAACACGGCGACAGCCAGCGGCAGCACGAATTCAGCCGTGCTGTTGCGCAGGCCAAGGCGGCCCGAACTGTCGAGCATGGCGGGAAGACTGGCGAGTGAGCTCTGCGTCGAAAGGGCGACCGCCTGCGACGACATGACGGACCGCGCGAAGGTAAGCAATCCGATCCCGCCCAACAGCCATGCCACGAGATAGGCGACCAGCAAGACGACCCCGCCCATGGCAGAAACGACCAGGATGTAATGGCCAAGGGCGGTGAATGCCCCCGTCCCGCTTGTCGCAGCAACGCCAAGGGCAAGTGCGAACACGCCGATAGGGGCGAGGAACAGCACCCATCCGATCACCACAAGCATCGCGTTTGCGGTCGCGTGGAAGAAACCGAGCAGGTTCATCCGCTGGGTATCGGGCAAGCGCGTCAGGGCGACGGCAAAGGCTGCAAAGAAGATCGTGAGCGGCAAGGTCGAGGTCTCTGCCGCGGCAGCGATAATATTGGGCGCGACGAGAGACGTCACGAAATCGGCAAGACCCGGCAGGACCTGCTCGCCATCGGGAGCGGTGCCGAGCAATCCATTCGCCGAAGCAGGGATGGGAAACGCCGCCAGCAGCATCGGCATGAGAACAGCGGTGATCAGGCCCGAAAGGATCAGCACACCGAACACAAGGAGCACGAAACGTCTCGCGGCAGCGCCTGCCCGGGCAGCCGCCGTCATCTGCACGATGCCGAGGACCAGAAGGCTGGCGACCAGCGGAATGATCGTCATCTGCAAGGCACGCAGCCACAGCGTTCCCACTGGGGCTGATATGCCGACTATGGTTTCGATGGCCGCCGTATTCGACAGCACGAGTCCCAGGACGAGGCCGGCGACAAGCGCGGCAAAGGTCCATGCGATCGGCAACCTGATGGTGACGAGTTCGAAACGATCTGCTGCCGGCTGCGTCAAAACTGAACCCTTCCCCTTCCCTTTGCCCGATAACCACGCCAGAAGCCGCTGACAATCGGCACGTTATTTAAACGGGAGCGCAAGCCGCAATCATGTCACGCAAGTTTTTCGGTACCGACGGGATCAGAGGGCGCACCAACAAGGGTGTCATGACCGCTGCCACCGCCATGCGGGTCGGGCAGGCTGCCGGGGCACATTTCCTGCGCGGTTCGCACCGGCATCGCGTCGTCATCGGCAAGGACACGCGCCTTTCGGGCTATATGATGGAAAGCGCGCTGGTCGCCGGGTTCACAAGCGTGGGCATGGATGTCATCATGACCGGCCCCCTTCCTACCCCTGCAATCGCACTGCTGACCCGCGAGATGCGCGCCGATCTTGGCGTGATGATTTCGGCCAGCCACAATCCTTACGAAGACAACGGCATCAAGCTGTTCGGCCCCGACGGCTTCAAGCTCTCGGACGAGGATGAGCTGGCAATCGAGGCATTGCTCGAAACCGAACCCCAGCTTGTCGATGCGCCCCGTATTGGCCGTGCAAGGCGGATCGAGGATGCACGGGGCCGCTACATCCACGCGGTAAAGCAGTCCGTCGGCAGCGACATCCGCTTCGACAACCTAAAAGTCGTCGTCGATTGCGCCCACGGCGCGGCATACCAGGTCGCACCTTCCGCAATCTGGGAATTGGGCGCCGAAGTGATCACGCTCGGCGTCAATCCGAACGGTACCAACATCAACGACAATGTCGGGTCGACCGCAATCGGAGCGCTCCAGGCCAAAGTGGTCGAAGAAGGCGCGGACATCGGCATCGCGCTCGATGGCGATGCCGATCGGCTGATCGTCGTCGATGAGAAGGGCCAGGCTGTCGATGGCGACCAGCTGATGGCCCTGATTGCGACGCGAATGGCGGAAAAAGGGGCGCTGACAGGCGGCGGGGTCGTCGCAACGGTGATGTCGAACCTTGGCCTCGAACGCTATCTCGCGTCGCAGAACCTTACGCTCGAGCGCACCAAGGTGGGTGACCGCCATGTCCTCGAGCGCATGAAGGAGGGTGGTTTCAATGTCGGCGGTGAACAGTCGGGTCACATGATCCTGCTCGACCACGCGACCACCGGCGACGGCACCGTTGCCGCCCTTCGCGTACTGGCCAGCCTGGTGCGTTCGGGCAAACCGGCAAGCGAGCTGATGCACCTGTTCGATCCTGTACCGCAGCTGTTGAAGAACGTTCGCTACGAAGGCGGCCAACCGCTCGAAAACGAGACAGTCAAATCGGTCATCGCAGAAGCGGAGAAGGAACTGGAAGGTCGCGGCAGGCTGGTCATCCGCCCTTCGGGAACCGAGCCGGTCATTCGCGTGATGGCGGAAGGCGACGACGAGGCGCAAGTCGAGGCCGTCGTCGACCGGATATGCGCCGCTGTAAAGGATGCCGTGTGATGCTGGAAATGCGCCCCGATTGCGAACGCTGCGGCACCGACTTACCGGCAGAGGCGCCCGGCGCCTTCATCTGCAGTTTCGAGTGCACCTATTGCGCCGAGTGTGCGGATGCCCTCGATGATGCCTGCCCCAATTGTGGTGGCGAACTGATGGACCGTCCGACGCGGGCGAAGAAATTGCACGAGAAATTCCCGCCTTCGACCGAGCGGAAGTTCAAGGGGTGAAGCAACCGCCGCGTATTCTTTCGATCGCCGGTTCGGACAGTTCGGGCGGCGCCGGTATCCAGGCCGATATCAAAACGATCACCATGCTGGGTGGCTATGCGATGACGGCAATTACTGCCGTGACCGCACAGAATACGGTCGGCGTGCAGGCGATCACGCCCTTGTCGGGTCCCTTCGTCGGACAGCAGATCGCATCATGCGTCGAAGACATCGGCGTCGATGCGATCAAGATCGGAATGCTTCATGACGAAGCCATCGTAGGCGAGGTATTTGCCGCGCTCGAACAGATCGATCCGGCCATACCCGTGGTGCTCGACCCGGTGATGATCTCAACATCCGGCGCAGCGCTGATCGCGCCCGACACCGTCGCAATGCTGCGTGACCTGCTGTTTCCTCGCGCAACGCTGATCACGCCGAACCTGCCCGAGCTTGAACACCTTTACGGGAAGACGCTCGGAACACTCGCGCTGATGCAGGAAGCTGCATACGAACTCGCCCAGACCCACGACACCTGGGTCCTCGCCAAGGGCGGGCACACCGACGATCAACGCATTATCGACTCGCTACTGGGCCCTGGCGATGCGCGGGCCGTGTCGTTCAACCATGCGCGGATCGACACACCCCATACCCACGGCACCGGATGCACGCTGTCATCCGCCATTGCGACATTGCTCGCGCATGGCCAGCCGATCGAGCATGCCGTCAGGCTGGCCCGGCAGTTCGTCTATACGGCGATCGAGCTTGCCCCCGGCTTTGGCGAAGGCAATGGCCCGCTAGGTCACCAGGCGGTGCGCCGCCTGGACTGAATTCAGCATTTAAGTTCGTAGAAATCGGCGACGTGGCACCATGCCTCGTCAGCCGTTTCGCACCAGTGGAACAGCTCGAGGTCCTTCTTCGAGATCGTGCCTTCTTCGGCAAAAGCTTCGAAGTCGATGACGCGATTCCAGAAATCCTTGCCGAACAGCAGGATCGGAATGCGCTTCATCTTGCCGGTCTGGATCAGCGTCAGCAGCTCGAAGAATTCGTCGAACGTGCCGAAGCCGCCCGGGAAGACCGCGACCGCCCGTGCGCGCAGCAGGAAATGCATCTTCCTCAGCGCGAAGTAGTGGAACTGGAAGCTGAGATAGGGCGTCACGTAGGTGTTCGGCGCCTGCTCGTGCGGGAGCACGATATTGAGGCCGATCGATTCTGCCCCGGCGTCGCTCGCGCCGCGGTTACCCGCTTCCATGATCGACGGTCCGCCGCCCGTGGTGACGACGAACTGGCGTTCTCCGTTTTCGATGATCGACTTCTCGCTCACCATGCGGGCGAGCTTGTATGCCTCGTCGTAATACTTGGCCTTCGCAGCAAGGTTCTGCGCGACCTTCTGCTCGTATTCCCCTTCGTTCTTCGAAGCTTCGACACGTGCTTCTGCCTCTTCGGGCGAAGGGATGCGAGCCGAGCCATACATGACGAAGGTCGAGCCGATGCGCGCTTCGTCGAGAAGCATTTCGGGCTTCAGCAGTTCAAGCTGGAAGCGAACCGGGCGCAATTCGTCGCGCAGGATAAAATCGGTGTCGCGGAACGCCAGCTTGTAGGCCGGGTGCTGCGTCTGAGGGGTTTCGTGCGGACCGGCGTCGGAGAACGCGGCTTCCTGCTTGGCACGGTAGAATTTGCGGTCGGTAAGTTCGTGATCTGGATGTTTTTCGTTCATTGCTCCGGCACTAGGCGCGAGCGGTAAACACGGCAAGTCACCTTCTGCATTGCGGCAAACCCAACCCTTCCATAAGCTTGCCAGTGGAGAGAGGGAGGCAGTGTTTGGCAGAATTCCCGACAAGACCCGAAGAGGTCACGCCGACATGGATAACCGAAGCGCTCGATTACAGCGGGGATGCCGCTATCGAGCAGGTATCGTGGCAACCCATCGGGACCGGACAGGTCGGCGACAGCGCACGTTTCGCACTGGAATGGAGCGACCCCGGCACATTGCCCGCGACCTTGGCCGGCAAGTTTCCGGCGGCAGACGAAACGAGCAGGAACACTGCCGCACTCTTCGGGCTCTACAGGAAGGAAGTCGAATTCTACCGCGATTTCGCGCCGCGCCTCGATGTTCGCGTGCCAAGGACCCATGCAGCATGCGTCGATGACGAGGGGCGCGATTTCATCCTGCTGTTCGAAGATCTCGGACCGGCACGGGGCGGCAACCAGCTGGAAAGCTGCACGCTGGAAGAGGCACGTCACGCCGTCCGTCAAGCTGCTGCGCTACATGGACCCAGCTGGAATAATGTCGCCATGCTGGAGGCCGGATGGATCCAGCCTCCACCCGACCTCGGATCGCAAATCGCGGCACTCTACCCGCAGGCCCACGCCATTTGGCAGGAACGCTATGGCGACCTGCTCGAACCGGAACTGATGCAGGTCTGCAATGAACTGGCCGAGAATTGCGATCTCTGGTTCCATCGCGGTGACCCACCGCAATGCATCATCCATGGCGACTTCCGGCTGGACAACATGCTGTTCGATATCAGGGATGGCGCCGAACCCATCGCGATCCTCGACTGGCAGACCGTGGCGACCGGGAACGCGATGACCGATATCGGATATTTCCTGGGTTGCGGTATCGGCGACGATCTTCGCCGCGCTCACGAAACCGAATTGCTAGATCTCTATCGCGCCGAAATGGACGCGCGCGGCGTCACATTCGACGATGCTGAGTTCTGGCAAGATTACAGGATCGGCGCGCTGCACGGCGCATCGACCGCCGTCTTCAGCGCCGCGTTCGTCGAGCGCACGGAACGCGGAGACCGGAACTTCCTGTCGATGGCGCGCGGAGCATGCGCGCTCGCGCTGGAGCATGGCTCGATAGCGGCACTCAAGGAGCGATATTGAAATGGTACTTTCCAGAGGCGACGAATACCCCCTGCACCAGACCAGCGAGCCGGTCGCCTACTCTGGCACAGACCGCAATTTCTACGACCGGTATTTCTTCAACGGATATGCCCCAGACGGCAGCGAGTTCTTTGCGGCAGCGTTCGGCGTGTATCCGCACCTCGACGTCGCCGACGCACACTTCAGCATCATCAGGGATGGCGTCCAGCACAACCTCCATGCCAGCTGCGAAATGGGCATGGAGCGCATGGCGCTGCGTTGTGGTCCCATTTCAATCGAAGTGATCGAACCGCTCAACCGGTTACGGCTGATCGTCGATGAGACCGACGGCATATCTGCCGAAATCACCTTTACCGGACGGGCATTCCCGATCGAGGAACCGCGCTTCATCCACCGCATCGGCACGCGGGCGTTCATGGACTACACGCGGATGACCCAGAACGGCCATTACGAAGGCTGGATCAGCGTCGATGGCGTCAGGCGGGAAATCGCATCGGGCACTGCCGGAACACGGGACCGGAGCTGGGGCGTAAGGCCGATCGGCGAACGCGACCCGCAGGCAATTCCCGGCGCGCCCATGCCCGCCTTCTTCTGGCAGTGGACCCCGATCAATTTTCCCTCGTCCTCCCTGTTCTTCCATCTGAACGCCGATACCGGGGGACACCCCTGGAATACCCGGGCTGCATTTGCGCGCGACGGTTCGAACGACGACCGGATCGCCGAGGGCCACGGCGTGATGAGTTCTGCGCTCCAGCAGGGCACCCGCTGGCCCGAGGATGGGACGATCGAACTCGATGTAGAGGGTGCGCCCGACAGCGTGACCCTCGAACCGCTCGGCCGTTTCCAGATGAAGGGCCTGGGCTATACGCACCCCAAGTGGGGACACGGACTGCATCATGGCGCGCTGGAGATCGAACGCGAGGATTACGTGCTCGCCGATCTCGATCCGCTCGATCCCTCGAACCTGCATGTCCAGCTGATCTGCAAGGTTGTGGCCAGCGACGGGCAGGAAGGGATCGGCGTATTCGAACAGCTGATCCTGGGGCCGTATGGGCCGCTCGGGCTTACAGCCATGTTCGACGGCGGCTAGGCACGCCTGCACCGGCCGGCACAATTTACAGATATGGAGGTTTTGGATGCCCCGTGAGGATTCGAACCTCAATTGACGGAGTCAGAGTCCGTAGTCTTACCATTAGACGACGGGGCAACGGGCCCTCGCGACCGCTTCCGGTCCGCTTGGGCGAGGCGTGCATCTAGTTTCGTGCAGCCATAAGGTCAAGGCCGCGATGACAGCTGCAGGAACGCAAACTTGCGAGTAGCCCCACTTGCGACTAACATCGGTACCAAGTCCTCGCGTCACGATGGCGCGAGAGGAAAAGAAAGTACTGATTATGGCGGATTATTCTCCGCCGGACGCCAAACGTAGGGCTGGCGGAAAAAGGAACGGCAAGTCCGGCAAGGTAGCCGATTTTCGCTACAAACGTTCCTCGCAGCCCGGCAAGAATCGCCAAGGCACCCAGGACAAGGGGGCCGGCCGCGAATCTGCACGCACAGACCACCCGCACCGCAAATCCAGACGCGATTCGAAGCCGGACGGGCAAAACCCGCAGCGCATCGACCCGATCGTGCAGCGCACCGGCCCGCATCCGCGCCAGGCCTATGCCGCGCTCGATCTTGGCACGAACAACTGCCGCCTGCTGATCGCGCGGCCATCGGGCGATGGCTTCACGGTTATCGACGCCTTCAGCCGCGTGGTAAAACTTGGCGAAGGGCTCGCCAATTCGGGCAGGCTTTCGGATGCCGCGATGGATCGCACACTCAGCGCGCTTTCGATCTGCGCGGAGAAACTGCGCCGCCGCAACGTTTTCCTGGCAAGGTCCGTCGCGACCGAAGCGTGTCGCCGAGCCGCCAACGGTCCGGCATTCATCGAGCGCGTGCGGCAGGAAACCGGTATCGCGCTGGACATCATCAGCGCAGAGGAAGAAGCCCGTCTCGCGGTGCTTGGTTGCCATATCCTGCTCGAACAGGGTGAAGGTCCGGCGATAATCTTCGACATCGGTGGCGGCTCCACCGAGCTCGTGCTGCTCGAACAAGGTGGCAGGGTCCCGCGCATCCTCGACTGGCTCAGCGTGCCGTGGGGCGTCGTTTCGCTTACCGACACCGTGGGCCGCAGCGAAGGCGATGAGGCTGCCCGCGTCGAGCGGTTTGCAAGAATGCGCGAGATCGTCAGCGAGAGCTTCGCGCCTTTTGCCGAACGTATTGCAGAGGCATCCAAGCAAGCTGATATCCGCCTGCTGGGCACGAGCGGCACGGTGACCACCCTTGCCAGCCTGCATCTTGAATTGCCGCATTACGACCGCAAGGCTGTCGACGGGCTGATCGTCCCCGCTCATGCTATGCGCGGCATTTGTCAGCGCCTGTCCGGCATGTCACAGGCAGAGCGTGGGGAGCTGCCCTGTATCGGACACGACCGGTCAGAACTGGTCGTCGCCGGTTGCGCCATCCTCGAATCGATCCTCGACATCTGGCCGGCTGAACGGCTGGGCGTTGCCGATCGCGGCATTCGCGAGGGCATCCTGCGGAGCCTGATGGCTTCCGAACTTCAGCGCCCGATCCCGGCGGAGCAACAATCATGAGCCGGTCCGGCCGCAATCCCGACAAGCGCGTCAAGACTGCCAAGCGCAGGACAGCCTCGTCGACCCGCTGGCTGGAGCGGCAGCTAAACGACCCCTACGTCAAGCAGGCCAAGGCCGAAGGTTATCGCAGCCGTGCGGCCTACAAGCTGATCGAGCTCGACGACAAATTCAGCCTGATCAAGGGATCGAAGCGCGTGGTCGATCTGGGAATCGCGCCAGGCGGCTGGAGCCAGGTGGTGCGAAAACTCGCGCCCAAGGCGTCTGTCGTCGGTATTGACCTGCTCCCGACCGACCCGATCGAAGGTGTCACCATCCTGCAGATGGATTTCATGGACGATGCGGCGCCGGAAGCGCTGCAAGCGGGCCTGGATGGCGCGCCCGATCTCGTCATATCGGACATGGCGGCCAACACCGTCGGCCACAAGCAGACCGATCACCTGCGCACGATGGGCCTCGTCGAGGCGGCAGCATGGTTCGCGATCGAGAACCTTGAGAAAGGCGGGGCATTCGTCGCCAAGGTACTAGCCGGCGGTACCGACCAGGACCTGCTGACGCTGCTCAAGAAGAATTTTGCCAGCGTCAAACACGCTAAACCACCCGCAAGCCGTAAGGGTTCGTCCGAGTGGTATGTGATAGCCCAGAAATTCAAAGGGCGGGACTAAGCCCGCCCTTTCAACTGTAAATTTCAGCGGCTGATCAGCCTGCCGGCGGAGCGTCCGCTGCCGTTCCAGCTTCGACCGCTTCTTCCGTCACCAGTTCGGCTTCGGCGCTTGCTTCGGCATCGACAGGTTCACCCTCTGCAGCCTCATCCGCAACCGGTGCGGTATATTCAGGCACGGCGAGGTTCGAACCGTTTTCGTTGAGATAGAGAGCAACCGAAGCACGATCTTCGATCTTGCTGAGGCCGGCGAAGCTCATCTTCGTGCCGCTGGCAAATGCCTTCGGGCTCTTGAGCCATTCGTTCATGGTTTCCCAATCCCACACGCCGCCATGTTCGGACAGGGCCGAGCTGTAAGCGAAGCCTGCGGCATGCTTGCCAACCGGCTTGCCCATGATGCCGTAGAGATTCGGACCGATACCGTCAGCGCCGCCCTGGTTGATGGTGTGACATGCGGTGCACTTGGCGAAAATCTTTTCGCCCGCAGCAGCCGAAACGCCTTCCATGTTCAGCGCCTGTGCCATCGTGACTTCGGCAGCGCCGCCGCCAGCTTCGTCGCCACCTTCGATGACAAAGCCGGGAGCTTCCAGTTCCTCGTGCCCGTCGGCATGGAAGTACATACCGCTCAGGATCGAGAGGCCCAGCGCGATGATGCCGGAGAACAGGATCCAGCCGGCTGCAGTGTTGAAACGATCGTCCATGGTCAGATTTGATCCGCGATTGACTGTTACGCAATTGGGCGCCGCTCTAGTCGCGCCTGACGCAAGGTGCAAGGGCGATGCGCGCATCTTCTGTTGCAAGCGGGGCAACAAGGCTTGCGGGCGCCCCTCAGCGGGGATAGCAGCATCGCCATGCACAGCTTTCCCGCGCCAGCCCAGGCCATGGTCGACTCCATGCGCGAATCCGCCTCTGCAGATCCCTCACGCGCAATCGCGTTCCAGGGGTCGCCAGGCGCCAATTCGCATCGTGCCGCGCTGGAAGCCTGCCCCGATTGCCTGCCGCTGCCCTGCTTCAGCTTTGCCGACGCGCTGGAAGCGGTGAAAACCGGACGGGCGGGATCGGCCATCATCCCGATCGAGAATTCGCAGCACGGTCGTGTCGCCGATATTCACTTCCTTTTGCCCGAAAGCGGCCTGTCGATCGTCGGCGAATTCTTCATGCCGATCGACCATGCCCTGATGGGCGTCGGCAAGGGACCGTTCGAAGCGGCCTACAGTCACCCGCAGGCGCTGGGCCAGTCGCGCCACTTCCTGCGCGAACGCGGTATCGTGCCGATGAGTTATGCCGATACGGCAGGCGCTGCCGCATTCGTCGCCGAAAAGGGCGATCCCACGATTGCCGCGATTTCCCCACCGATTGCCGCCGAACTCTATGGCCTCGAAATCATCGAGGAACATGTCCAGGATTCGCCGGACAACATGACGCGCTTCGTCATCCTTGCGAAAGAAGCCAACGACCCGGCCCTGTTCGAAGGCGAAGATGCGATCACGACTTTCATCTTCGAGGTGAAGAACATCCCTGCCGCGCTGTACAAGGCGATGGGCGGATTCGCGACCAATGCAGTGAACATGACCAAGCTGGAAAGCTACCAGCAGGGCGCAAGCTTCGCCGCGACCATGTTCTATGCCGACATCATCGGCGCGCCGGGCGATCCGGCAGTCGATCGTGCGCTGGAGGAACTGGCGTTCCACTGCAAGGAGCTTCGCATCTTGGGAACTTACAGGCAGGCGCGTCCACGCGGCTGACAAGTCGTTGATCGCTTGGCGTAAGTGGTTGCGCCACGAACGCTCACGTGTCACCAACCATGCGATGGCGACGGGTTCGACGGTAGGGGCGCAAACAGCAGGCGCAGCGGATAGCGCCGGTGCGTGGCGCGAACTGCAATCCCACGACGAAATCCAATTCGCCCCACTCGAAATTCCCGAGGTCCCACCGCCCGAACCGACTTGGTTCGACAGGCTGATTGCCCAACTCGCCGATTTTTTCGCGCCTGTTGGCCGCTTCATCGCCGAAAGCTGGCCGGTCTTGCGTTGGGTCCTGCTCGCCGCTTTCATCGCGGCGGTCGCGTGGTTCCTCTATCGCACGTTCGGTCCGCAAGGGGTTCGGTCGAGTTCGGTCGAAGAAGACGAACTGGAAGCTTGGCGTCCGGACGAGAAAGCCAGCATCGCCCTGCTCGAGGAGGCGGACAGGCTGGCGGCAGAGGGACGCTACGACGAGGCGACGCACTTACTCCTCAAGCGCAGCGTCGGCCATATTGCCGACGCGCATCCCGGCTGGGTCGAACCATCAAGTACCGCCCGCGAACTGGCGACACTGGATCTGTTGTCCGATGCCGCCCGCGGTGCATTCGGCACTATTGCGGAACGGGTCGAGCGCAGCCTGTTCGCGCTGCGCACCCTCGACAGCAACGACTGGCAGGTCGCCCGCGAAGCTTACGCGAGCTTCGCGCTCGTCAGGCTGGAAAGGCGCACGTCATGAGCAGGTCCGGCAACTCGCCCTTCTCGCTGAGGACGGTCCTTGCGCTGGTCGTATTTGGCGCCATCGCCTTTCTTGCGCTGCTCTATTTCATCGGCGCGGGCGATACCGAGCGACAGGGCAATGACGGGCGATCCCACGCTGCATCGAACGGCCTCAACGGCTATTCCGCTTTTGCCAAACTGCTCGAGCTCAAGGGGTTCGACGTCAACCTTTCGCGGTCCCCCAGCGGTCTCGACACATACGACCTCCTGATCCTCACACCGCCGACCTTCACCGACGCCGAAGAGATCGGGGACATCCTGGAAAAGCGGGAAAACCTCGGGCCGACCATCGTCATCCTTCCGAAATGGTACGCGACCCGCTTCCCCGAGAACCTGCCCAAGAAGGTAGCGGACAAGCTGGAGCGCAAGCCGGAAGAAGGCTGGGTCGTCTTGCAAGGGACGGCTGCGCCCGACTGGACCGCAGACCTACCCGAACCATACGCTTTCGACACAACAGAACATGACGAGGGTGGATCGAAACGGCTCAGCTGGTCCGGCATGGGGCTGAGCGGCAAGCTTCCGGAACCTCAGTCGCAGGTCGCCTCGCAGACGAGCGAGCACGAGACCCTCGCCACCGACAGCGGGGGCGGCGTACTGGCGCTGTCGGTGCTGGGAGAGGAAGACAGCGACTATTACAACAATGCCCACTGGACGATCTTCATCGTCGAGCCGGATCTGGTGAACAATTACGGCATGGCCCGACCGGAAAATGCCGAGTTCGCCATGGCAATCGTCGAATATGTCGCCAATGGTGATGCCTATTCGGTCACGTTCGACCTGACGCAGAGCGGTTTCGGCGGAGAAACCAACCTCCTGACCCTCGCCTTCACGCCGCCTTTCCTCGCTGCCACGCTGTGCCTGCTGCTGGCGCTGATCGTGGTGGGATGGCGCGCCTTCATGCGATTCGGACCAGCCATCGCGCAAGAACCCGCGATCGCCTTCGGGAAACAGCGCCTCATCGCAAACGGCGCCGGGCTGATCCTGCGCGCCCGGCGGTATCGCCTGCTCGCCGAACCCTATGTTTCGCTGGTCGCGCGCCGGCTTCAGGCCCGGCTTGGCCTGACGCGTGCAGACGCGGGCGCAATCGACCTCGCCATGCAGCGCAGGCTTCCCGACGAAGAACCCTTTTCACGTCGCGCCGCCGCATTGCGCCGCGCGCGTCGTCCATCAGAAATCCTCGCCGCAGCTGCGGCCCTCAAAGATATCGAGAGGAAATTGAAGCAATGAGCACACCTGAGGTCATGAGCCTGGCCGACCTGCGCGCGCTCGCCGGAAAGATCCGTGCCGAAGTGACCAAGGCCATTATCGGGCAGGACGAGATGGTCGACCTGTTGCTGGTTGCCATGGTCAGCGAAGGGCACGTCCTGCTCGAAGGCCCTCCGGGAACCGCAAAGACCTTCCTTGCGCAAAGTTTTGCGACCGCGCTCGGACTCGATTTCGGGCGTATCCAGTTTACGCCAGACCTGCTGCCGGGCGATATTCTCGGCTCGAACCTTTTCAACTTCCAGACCAGCCAGTTCACGCTGACGCGCGGCCCGATCTTCTGCGAGCTCCTGCTGGCCGACGAGATCAACCGCACGCCGCCAAAGACACAAGCCGCCCTGCTCGAAGCGATGCAGGAACGCCGGGTTACGCTCGACGGTGAAACTCATGCGCTGTCCGATCGCTTCTTGGTCCTGGCGACCCAGAATCCGATCGAGAACCAGGGGGTCTATCCGCTGCCCGAAGCACAGCTGGACCGTTTCCTGTTCAAGCTGCTGGTGCCCTATCCCGGCGAGCGCGAGGAAGCCGCCATTGTTGCCCGATACGGCCAGAGGCAGGGCCCACCCCGCCCGGCAGATCTTGGTGTCGAGGCAGTGACTGACAGCGCGACGCTTTCGCAAATCTCGGCAGCCGTGTCGCAGGTCACTGTGGCCGAAGAAATCGTCGATTACGTCGTCCGGCTCGTGCGTGCCACCCGCGACCATGCGGAACTTTCGGTCGGTGCCAGTCCGCGTGCGGCCGTGCTGATCGCCAATGCCGCAAGGGCCCGCGCCGCGCTCGACGGACGCGACTATGTGATTCCGGACGATGTGAAAGCGCTGGCGGTTCCGACCCTGCGCCACCGCCTGACCCTCAGCCCCGCAGCCGAAATCGAAGGCCGCGATCTCGAAAGCCTCGTCTCCGAACTGGTCGAAAGTACCGAGGCACCACGCTGATCCGATGAAGCTGCCGGCTATCCCACAGCTGCCAATCGTGCCGACCGAGCGCTCCGCATGGATTGCGGCAGCCGCTGCGCCGGTCGCGCTGCTGGTGGCTGCAACGGCACCCGGATCGTGGATCATCGCGCCTGCCGCACTGTTGGCGTTCCTGCTGGTCGCCCTCCTCGACGGCTTGATTGCCGGGCGACTGGCCTCGTGGCAATTGCTTGCTCCGGCGGATGCCGAGGTGGGAGAGCCGACGCCGATTACGCTGGTTGCAGACCTTGGTGGCCGGATGGCGGGCAGTGTCGATGGTGCGGTTGAGTTCGATCCGCGCCTGGGCGACGGGGGGCGTGCGTCGATCGCCCTCACTCCGCACGACGGCGTCTATCGCGGCATCCACCTAGCCCGCCCGACGCGCCGGGGTACCGCGACAATCAGCCGCGTATGGCTAAGGTGGAACGGTCCGCTGGGCCTTGCCGCAAGGCAGGTGACATACGAGGTCGATCGCTCGGTTCGGATCTGGCCCGATCTCAGCCCGGTCAGGTCGAAAGATCTCCAGACATATCTGCGCGACGCCCAGTTCGGCCTCATCGCGCGCCGCATCCGCGGGGAAGGTACGCAATTCGAAGCCTTGAGCGAATACGAGCCGGGCATGGATCGCCGGCGCATCGACTGGAAGGCGAGCGCCCGCCACACACGCCTCTATGCTCGCGAGAACGAAAGCGAGCGTAACAACCAGATCGTTTTCGCCTTCGACTGTGGGCAGGCCATGTGCGAGCCGGTCGATGGCCTTCCGCGTATCGACAGGGCGGTTTCTGCCGCCCTCACCTGCGCCTATGTCGCGCTCAAGGGCGGTGACCGCGTGTCGCTGTTCGGCTTTGCCCAGCGTCCCGAAGTCAGCACACCATTTATCGGTGACAGCCGCGCGTTCCACCGCCTGCAAAGCGCCGCTGCCGGCCTCGACTACCACTCGACGGAATCGAATTTCACCCTGGCCCTGGCAACCCTGACCGCCAAACTGCAGCGCCGCTCGCTGATCGTCCTGTTCTCAGATTTCACCGATCCGACCGCCGCCGAAATCATGGTGGAGAGCGTAGGGCGACTGGTCGACAAACACCTCGTCCTGTTCGTCACGATCGCCGACAGCGAGATTGAGGAGGCAACCTCGCAAGCGCCGAGCGATCTTGCGGTCATGGCCCGCAGCGTCACTGCCGAAACGCTCGGGAAACAGCGTGCCATCGTGCTCCAGCGCCTGAGGCGGCTGGGCGTCGATGTGATCGAGGCACCGTGGGAGCAGATCGGATACCAACTCATCGATCGTTATTTCGCGATCAAGCGGAGCGAGGCGATCGGATGAAGGCCCCCGTTATCTCCAGCTGGTTCAGAACGGGTGACGTAACCGCGCCGCCTGATATCGAGAGTGCCGCGCTGCGGTCCGACCGTTTCCGGCTGGAGCGGGAAGGCGACTGGCGCAGGCTCGAGGACATCCTCAGCCGGATGGAGCGTGGATCGCTGCGCCGTATCACCGACGAAGAACTGCTCGAGCTACCGACCCTCTATCGCACCGCCGCATCGAGCCTTTCGGTTGCCCGCGAAACGTCGCTCGATCGTGCCACCCTCGACTACCTTGAATCGCTCGTCCAGCGCGCCTGGTTCCAGGTCTATGGTCCGCGGCAGGGCCTGTTTACCTGGCTGCGCGGCTTCTTCCTCGGCGGGTGGAGCCGGGCAGTGCGTGAAATCTGGCTCGACGTGTGCATCGCACTGTTTGCAATGGTTGCAGGCACAATCGTCGGCTGGCTGCTCGTCTCGCGCGAAACCGAATGGTATTACCGGCTGGTCCCGACGCAGTTCCTCGACACACGCGTACCCGGGGCAAGCCGCGAGGAATTGCTGCAGTCGCTATCCGTGCAGGAAAACGCGCAAGGGCTGTCGACATTCGCCGCCTCGCTGTTCAGCAACAATGCCGGGGTCGCCATCATGGCGTTTGCCCTGGGCTTCGCCTTCGGTATCCCGTCGATCCTGCTCCTCATTCACAACATGGCCGTGCTCGGCGCGATGATGTGGCTGTTTGCAGGCCAGGGGCTGGAGCTGAATTTCGCCGCATGGCTATCGGTCCACGGAACGACAGAGCTGTTCGCGATCCTTCTGGCAGGGGCGGCGGGCCTGCACATCGGCCGCTCTATGGCCTTTCCCGGAAATCGCTCCGTGCTCGATGCGGCCTCTGAGTCCGGTCGCCGGTCGGCGCTGGTCATGACGGGCGTCGTCATCATGATGGTGGTCGCAGCTTTCCTCGAAGCTTTTCCCCGCCAGCTGATCGGCGGGATGGGTGAACGCTTCGCAATCGGCGGGACGTTGCTGGTTTTCTGGGTAATTTACTTCTTCGTCTTCAACCCGCCTGACCGTGGCGGTGCAGAATGAGTGCGGCCTCCCCCGTCCTGAAGCATCGCGGCGACCGTCGGCGCCAGATGGTCACACCCGAAGGCGTGACCGTACCGATCACGGTGGCGTCGAGAGGTGCGAGGTTCGGTGCACTGACGCTGGATTTCCTGTTCCTTTTCCTCGGCCTCATCATCTTCAATGCCCTGATGGCGTGGATATTCGGCGGGATCATCGACACCATCGTAACCGGCGTCGACGACCAGGTTACAGGCGCTGCCGAGTTCATCTTCATCGTCTATGTGATCGTGCTGTTCCTCGTCCGCTACGCTTATTTTCTCTTTTTCGAGCTGGGACCGAGGGGGGCCACACCGGGCAAGCATATAACCGGCATTCGGGTTGCGGCGCGCGATGGCGGCAGGTTGACCGCAGAGGCCGTGATTGCGCGCAACCTGCTGCGCGACATCGAGCTGTTCATGCCGCTCATTTTCATCATGGTCGCACCGAGCGGCGAGATGGGAAATGCGGGATATGCCGGGCTCGCCTGGTTTCTTATGTTCATGGCCTTCCCGTTCTTCAACAAAGATGCCCTGCGGGCAGGTGACGTGATCGCCGGTACCTGGGTCGTCGAGGCACCGCGCGCGAAATTGGCCGACACGCTGTCGACGACGGTGGCCGCCAGCGGCGCGAGCGAAATCACCGGCACGCGCTACGAATTCGGCGAAGCCGAGCTATCGGTTTACGGAGAGCATGAACTGCAAACGCTCGAGCGTGTCCTTCGCGATGACCAGCCCGATGCGATTGCGGCGGTTCACGAGACCATCTGTCGCAAGATCGGATGGGATCCCGGCGCTGGCGACGAACGGGCTTTCCTCGAAGCATTCTATGCGCAGTTACGGGCAAGGCTCGAAGGTGATATGCGTTTCGGCAAGCGGAAAAGGGACAAGTTCTCATGATCGGCACATACCGGATCGAAAAGGGGGATCTAGGCGATGCGGAAGTCCGCGCACTGCTGCAATTGCACCTCGATGAAATGCACCAGTGGTCGCCGCCCGAAAGCGTGCACGCGATGCCTGCCGAGCGGCTCGCCCATCCCGACGTGACTTTTTTTGTCGCATGGGATGGCGATGTCCTCGCCGCCGTTGGCGCGATCAAGGAACTGGATCGGAATCGCGGAGAACTGAAGTCGATGCGGGCGAGCCCCGCATATCGCGGGAAAGGTGCAGGGAAAGCCCTTCTGCATCACCTGTTCGATGTCGCAAGGGAACGCGGATATCGATGGATCGGACTGGAAACGGGAACGCCCGAGGCGTTCCAGCCTGCCCGCCAGCTCTATCTCAGCCATGGCTTCGCACAGTGCGAGCCTTTCGGCGATTACGTCGCCGACGATTTCAGCGTCTGCATGGAGATGGAATTGGCATGATCGGACGCCGCGCCGTACTTGGTGGTATAGGCCTGTCGGGGCTCTCCGCATGTGTCCCCATCGACCAGAGCCCGCTTGGCCGGATCAATGCGAAACTGCGGATCATCGAGGCGGCTTCAGGTGGAACGCTCGGCGTCGCTATGTATAAGACGCTGACCGGGGCGACCGCCGGCCTCAACCGTTTCGAACGTTTCGGCCACTGCTCTTCCTTCAAGCTGTCGCTCGCTGCCATGCTCCTTTCGAAGGACGCTAGCGGGGCGATCGACGCCGAAGAATTGGTGCGATGGACGAAGGACGACCTTCTTTCCCATGCTCCCTTCACGACCGAGCGGCTCGGCCAAGGTGCCACGTTGCGAGAGCTCGCCAGGGCAGCCCAGGTCCTGAGCGACAACACGGCGACCAACCTGCTGCTGCAGCGGCTCGGTGGACCCGAGGGGATGACGGCGTTCTGGCGCGAAATTGGCGATGTCAGCAGCCGGCTGGACAGGATGGAGCCTGAATTGAACAATGTGCCTGCCGGCGAGGTGCGCGATACGACCACGCCGGACAGCATGGTCCGTACCGTCGCAAGATTGCTGTTCGGGAACGTACTTGACCGTGACAACCGGGCGACCTTGCTGAAGTGGACGGTCGATACAGCAACCGGTCTTCAGCGTGTCCGCGCCGGATTGCCATCGGATTGGAGTGCGGGCGACAAGACGGGCACGTCGCACTGGCCGGGAATGCAGCCGCTCTATGTAGATATCGGCTGGGTGGAACCTGCAGGGCATCCACCGACGTGTTTCGCAGTTTACCACCATACCAAGGATGGCCCGGAAACAACCACGCGGGCAAACCTCGTAATGCAGCAGGTCGGTGAGGTTATCGCCGATTTCGCCACGGCCTGATCGCGATCCGATCACGCGTGGAGGGGACGCGAACGCCCCCTCGCCTGCCGGTTCGCGTCAGTCCTTCCATTCCATCTTGCGCAGCAGCATATCGCTCACGACGGTGCGATAGCTGGCCCGGTCGGCCGATTCCGACTGCAGCTTTTCCTCGCTGCGCTTGTAGCGCTCCATCATCACCTTGTTGCGGCGCTTGCCTTCGGCATTATCGACGAAATTGGGAAAACGCCGGATCAGGTAGAGATCGGGTTCGTTCGCCCGCGGATGGGTATTGATCAGGATTTCATAGCTGTTGAGCCAGCCCTGCTCGACTGCGAAATCGGAATTGGCGCGCCATTCCCCGGCAAGCCATTGCGAATATTTGAGCCCCGCCCCATCGGACAGGTCGATTCCGGTCACTTCAACCCATTCACCCGGCTCCATCGGATAAGGATCATCGTCCTGTGCCAATGCGGCGTATGGCAGAGCAAAGGTAAGCGCCAGCGCCCCCACAGGCGCGAGTAGTTGCAGTTTCATATGCAGTCTCCCCTAGCTTGGCCCGCAAGATTGCGACCAAGTAAGGCGTCAGGGCCGAAAGCGGCCCGATTGTTCTGAGATTGCACCCCCAACGCGGGCGGAAACGTTCACCTTGAATGGGTGAGAGTCAAACTGCTCGGATAAAACTCTGTAATTGCAGCCATTTTCAATTGTTTCCGCATACCGCCCAAGCCGCGCGACTCGAAATCGTAATGGCCGTTCCCGACCGGCGCTCTTGACCCGCGTCAAAGTTATCCACCGCGTGTAAGGCCCCGTTTTTCCCCTACGGCGGCGCCGTGATACGCTTCCCTTCTCAATCTTGGGGGAGAGAAACCATGGATTGGAATTACCGCTTCGATCAGGACGTTGCGAGGGAGCTGGCCGAGAAAGTCGGACTGGCGCTCATCGCCCTCGTCGTAACATGGGCACTGGCGCGTGCCGCAAAATGGGCATTCGCCAAACTGGTCGACAATGTCGACTTTTTCAAACGTGGAACGGGCAGTGGGGAATCGCTGGGTGAATCGCTGGGCAAGATCGTCTCGCTGCTGATCTGGCTTTTCGGCCTTCTGGTCATCCTCAACATACTGGGCCTCGGCGGCGTCGCCGGACCGGTCGATAGCCTGCTCGAAAATGTCGTTGCGTTCCTGCCGAACCTTCTGTGGGCAGGGTTGATCTTCTTCATCGGCATGATGGTGGCGCGTATCGCACGCGATATCGTAGTGACCGCATTGCAGACGGTCGATTTCGACAAATGGGCCAATCGCGGCGGTGTCGACAATGTCACCGGGAATAGTGCGATCAGCAAGACCATCGGCACGATCGCCTATGTCCTCATTGCCATTCCCGTGGCGATTGCTGCGCTCGAACAGCTCGGCATCGAATCCATCTCGGCACCGGCAAGCGACATGCTGCGCATGATCTTCAACGCCATCCCCAACATCATCGCAGCCGCGATCCTGCTGGGCATCGGTTACCTGATCAGCAAGTTCGTGGTGCAGATCATCAAGGAGATCCTGCCCGGGCTGGGTGTCGACAGGGCACTGGCCGAAAGCGGGCTGATAGCCGAAGGCACTACGGCATCGGGCATCATCGCTCGCGTCGTCCAGGTGGCCATCGTGCTGTTCTTTGCCATCGCGGCGACCAGGTTGCTCGGTTTCCCTGAACTGACTGCAATACTCGACCACCTGCTCGAACTTGGCGGCAGGGTCATCTTCGGGGCCGTGGTCATCGCCTTCGGTTTCCTGATCGCGAACCTGCTGGCACGACTGATCAGCGGCGATGCGCAGACAAGCTCTGCAGGGGCCGTCGTCAAATGGCTCACCATAGTGCTGTTCGTGTTCATGGGCCTCGATTTCACCGGCATCGGCGGGATGATCCCGACGAACATTCTGACAATCATTATCGCCGGTATCGCGGTGGCGGCAGCGCTCGCCTTTGGCCTCGGCGGCCGGGAATGGGCGGCGCGCAAACTCGAAGAGATGGACCGCGCTTCACGAAACTAGCTTCTGAAGCTAGAGAGCATCGGATGACTTCTGGAACATCATCTGATGCCATCGAAGGCGGGGCGCAGGACTATATCCTGCGTCCCGCTTTTCTTTCCGATGCAGCCGAACTGGCAAAACTGGGGCGCGAGAGCTTCTGCGCCTCTTTCGAGCATCTCTACGCCGCCGAGGATCTCTCAGCCTTCCTCGAGAGCGCCTACACTCCGCAGGTCGTCGAGCAGGAAATCGCGGATGATCGGTACATCCACAAGCTCGCCGATGAAGAGGGGGCGCTGCTCGGCTATTGCAAGATGTCCGACCCGAGCGGCTACATCGAATATTCCGATGCGGTGAAACCGATCGCCCTCAACCAGCTCTATACGGCCCCCGGCATGACCGGCCGCGGTATCGGTGCGCGGCTGATGGGTTGGGCCATCGCCGAGGCGAAGCAGCGCGGCTGCGATGCGATCCAGCTGTCGGTCTGGTCCGAAAATTTCGGAGCACAGAGATTTTACGAACGCTACGGCTTCAAAAAAATAGCAGATATCGATTTCTGGGTCGGTTCGCACAGGGACGATGAATTCCTGTTCGAAAAACGACTGGGCGACTGATTGGGAGAGAACAAATGAGCGAGTTCGGATTTCACAGCACGACCGACGAAGTGCTCGCCGGCAAGGATCTTTCCGGAAAGACGGTCTTCGTAACGGGCGGCGCTTCGGGCCTCGGCCAGGAAACCGCTCGCGCCATGGCAGCGCGCGGTGCGCATGTCGTGATCGCAGCCCGCAGTCAGGAGAAACTGGATACCGCCGCCAAAGCCATCCGGTCGGCCAGCGGCAATGACGATGTCGAAACGATCGTCGTCGATCTCGCTTCTCTCGACAGCGTGCGCGCTGCAGGAAAAGAGGCGAAGGAGCGCTTCGAAAAGATCGATATTCTCATCAACAATGCAGGTCTCATGGCATCGCCGCTCGGCCGCACTGCGGACGGCTTCGAACAGCAGTTCGGCACCAATCACCTTGGCCATTTCCTGCTTACCAGCAAGCTCATGCCGCTGGTTGAGAAGGGATCGGACAAGCGAATTGTCAACCTTTCGAGCCGTGGCCATCACATCGCCCCGGTCGACTTCGACGATCCCAATTTCGAGACGCGCGATTACGACAAGTGGCAGAGCTACGGGCAATCGAAGACGGCGAATGTCCTTTTCGCTGTCGGGCTGGAAGATCGCTACGCCGACAAGGGCATCCATGCCTATGCCCTGCATCCGGGCGGTATCGAAACGAACCTCGGCAGGCATCTGACTGACCAGGATCGTGCCTTCCTGCGCGACAGGATGGAACAGGTCGCCAAGGCTGGCGGCGAAGGCTGGAAGAATACTGAACAGGGCGCAGCTACGACTTGCTGGGCCGCGACTGCCGAAGAGCTGGAAGGCACCGGCGGGGTGTATTGCGAGGACTGCCAGATTGCCCAGCAGGACGATACGAGCCCGATCGGCGGGGTGCGCTCCTACGCTCTCGACAAGGGCAATGCAGACCGGCTGTGGGAGTTGAGCGAGCGGCTGGTCGGCGAGAAATTCGGCGACTGATCCTCAGGCCGGATCAGAGCCACTTCCAACGCCAGAACAGTGCCAGCTGGAGGGCAATTACGGTGGCGCATAGCGCTACGACGATCCAGAATGCGTCGGGATTCTCAGTTCCGGGGATGCCCCCGACATTGATCCCGAGCAGGCCAGTCAGGAAGCCGAGCGGCAGGAAGATCGCGGCCACGATTGTGAGCATGTAATTAGTCTGCTCGTTACGCGCGATCGAACGTCCGCGGATGTCGTCCATCAGGACGACTGCGCTTTCCTTGCTGATGTCGAGATCTTCGAGATAGCGCCGCAGACGGTCGATCGATTCAGCGATTTCGCGGCGGTCGTGATCTTCGAACCAGGCCGGTGCATTGCGCGAAATCGCCTCGAGCGCCTCGTGCATCGGGCCCATGTGGCGCTTCAGTCCCAGGCAGTTGCGCCGGATCGTCGCGATCTTTTCGAGCATGCCTTCGGGATCATCTTCCGGATCGCGATCTTCCAGCTCATCGATATGTTCGTTCATATCGACGATGGAGCGGTTCATGCGCGTGATCATCGCTTCGGTAAGTTCGGTGATCAGTGCGCCGCAATCGCTCGGCCCGGCTTCTCGGCGGTCGATCATTCGCAAGACGTGACGCGGGGTCTGCAACGGCATCTTGCGGAGCGTGACCAGCCTTTCCCCGTCACACCATAACTGCATGGAGAGCATGTCTTCCGGTTCGGCACCGGGATTGAAGTTGATCCCTCGCAAGGTCGCTACCAGCGTATTGCCTTCGCGAAAGGCGCGCGGCCGGGTCCGTTCGCCGGTGAGCAATTCGCGCGTCGGTTCAGGGATCTCGAGTTGCTGCAACCACCCATCGACCCCCGGCCGGTTGCGGCACAAATGGACCCACAGGACTTCGCCCGATCGTTCGGGCTTCCAGACCTTGGCTTCTTCCCAGCTTATCGAGCGCCCCGCCCCGTTTCCATCGAGGATGCGCCCGAACAGCATGGGGTTTTCGTCCGAACAATCGTCCGCGCTTTCGAGTTGCAGGTCTTCGAGGTCATCTTCCATGTGCACTCTCATGCCCCAAAGCCGAGCACCTGTCATTGCCCCTTCATCAAGCTGCGCTTATATGCGCGTCCATGTCTTCAGTCAGACCTTGGCGCGATATCGAACGTCGCAAGAGCCGCCAGATCATGGTTGGCAATGTCCCCGTCGGCGGCGATGCACCGATCACGGTGCAGACCATGACCAATACGCCGACCGAGGACGCGGTCGCGACCATCGACCAGATCCGCCGGTGCGAAGAGGCGGGCGCCGACATCATCCGCGTGTCCTGTCCGACGGAAGAAGCCACGGCAGCTTTCGGCAAGATCACCAAGGCCGCACGCGTCCCGATCGTTGCCGACATTCATTTCCACTACAAGCGCGCGCTCGAAGCAGCCGATGCCGGTGCAGCCTGCCTGCGCATCAATCCAGGCAACATCGGTTCGGACCAGCGCGTGGCCGAAGTCGTCCGCGCGGCCAAGGCCAACGGCTGTGCCATCCGCATCGGTGTGAATGCTGGCAGCCTGGAAAAGGACCTGCTCGAAAAGTATGGCGAGCCTTGTCCGGAGGCGCTGATCGAGAGCGCACTCGACCATATCAAGCTGCTGCAGGACCACGACTTCCACGAATACAAGGTCGCGGTGAAGGCTTCGGACGTTTTTCTCGCGGTTGCGGCCTATCACGGCCTTGCCGATGCGGTCGATTGCCCACTCCATCTCGGCATTACCGAGGCTGGCGGACTTGTCGGCGGAACGGTGAAAAGCGCGATCGGCATCGGCAGCCTGCTCTGGGCCGGTATCGGCGATACCATTCGCGTATCGCTCAGCGCCGAACCCGAGCAGGAAGTGAAGGTCGGCTACGAAATCCTCAAATCGCTCGGTCTGCGTACACGCGGCGTGCGCGTGGTTTCCTGCCCCAGCTGTTCGCGCCAGGGTTTCGATGTGATCCGCACGGTGGAAGCGCTCGAGAAGCGGCTCGAACATATCAAGACGCCGATGAGCCTTTCGGTGCTCGGCTGCGTCGTCAACGGCCCCGGTGAAGCGCGCGAGACCGATATCGGGATCACCGGCGGCGGGAATGGCAAGCACATGGTCTATCTGTCGGGTGTGACCGACCATCATGTGCAATCGGACGACATGCTCGATCACATCGTGAAACTGGTCGAGGAAAAGGCCGCCGCGATCGATGCCGGCGACGCCGTTGCTTTCGACCCGCATGCAGCCAAGGAAGCGGCAGAGTGAATGGGGACCGGGTCCTCGAACTCCAATTAGCGCAATTCGTCCCATTCTGGAGGGAAATGCTCGCGATCTGGCTCGGGTCAATCGCTCTGCTCGCCATTATCCAGGTGGTCCTTCACTGGATGGGTCGCGACCGGCCAGGTGAGTTCGCGAAACTCCTTGGTCTTCCCGCTACGCTCTGCGTCATGGCGCTCCCCGGGTTGGTAGCGCTCTATCTCGCACTGGGACTTTCGGACAGTCACGGGTTGCTTGCAGCGATGGGTGCGATGCTCGGCCTGCCGGTTGCAGCAATCTACATCGCGGCGAAGCTCAAGCGATTTCTCGCGTGGTCCCTCACCCGATTTGGAAAAGGGTTTCGGAATCCAAGGGGCCAAGTAGGGAAGGTCGGTGGCGGTTTGCCTGACACGGGCAATCGTCCCTTACTTAATGGAAAGCCGCTGGACTGACATTGCTCCACGTCGTCCATCACGCCGATTACATGGCGCCGCAGCCAACACGCGGTACATTCAAATTCGACAAATACTTCCTTGTCATGGAGGAACTCAGGGCCAGCGGCTTCCCGATGACGGAGCATGCGCCCGACCCGATGCCCAGAGAGTGGCTCGAAGCGGTGCATTGCCCCACATATGTGGATCAGGTTTGCACATCGACCGTCCCCCCTGAAAAGGAACGCCGGATCGGTTTCCCGGTCACTCCCCAGATCGCCAGCCGCGTGCGACATACCAATGGCGGAACGTGGCTCGCCGCACATCTCGCAATCCGGCACGGCTACGCTGCCAATTCGGCCGCCGGGAGCCACCATGCCCTGCATGATACCGGGGCTGGCTATTGCGTATTCAACGACCTCGCGGTGTGTGCCAACCGGCTGGTTGCAGAAGGGGTCGCCCGCCGGGTTCTGATCGTCGATTGCGATGTCCATCAGGGGGACGGCACGGCCAGCCTGACAGCCGGGCGCGAGGACATCTTCACCCTCTCCCTCCATGCCGAGAAGAACTTCCCCGTACGCAAGGCTCGCTCGAGCCTCGATGTGGCATTGCCCGATGCGCTCGGCGACGACGGCTATCTCGAGGCACTGGCCCACCACCTTCCCGCTGCGATCGAACGCTTCGCACCCGACTTCGTCCTGTATCAAGCAGGCGTCGATCCGCATGAGAATGACAAGCTCGGTCGCTTGGCCCTGACCGACGAGGGGCTGCAGGCGCGTGACAGCTACGTCGTGGCACAGGCGCGCGAACGCGGGCTGCCCATCGCTTCGGCGCTTGGCGGCGGATATGGCGCGGATCAGCGCGAAGTCGCCGCCCGCCATGCGCGCTCCATGATCGCGATGGCGCGCCAGAATGCCCTATACGCGCCGCCATGCGTTTAGGCTTCAATCGCGAGTTAAGACACGGTATGGTATGAGCCGGTGGATATGAAGAGACGAGACATCCTTGCAGGATCCTTGGCGGCTGGCGCTGCAATTGCCATGCCTGCGCGCGTTTTCGCCTCTCCCACCGGCAATTCCAAGCGCGACCGTGCGCTTCTCAAGCTCGCCAAGAGAGAGCTTGAACGAGCCGGCAGCGTCGTCTGGAAGAACGATATCGTCGGCATCGCCGATTATGGCCTTCATTCATCGGAACGCCGCTTCCATTTCGTCAATCTCGAACGCGATGAAGTGACAAGCTATCACGTCGCGCATGGAACGGGGTCCGATCCCGAGCACGACGGGTGGTTGAACCGGTACAGCAATGTCGAAGGTTCCAACGCGACCAGCCGCGGCGCCTACATCACATGGGAATGGTATGTCGGGAAATACGGAACGTCCGTACGTCTTGGCGGGCTGGATTCCACCAATAACAATGCATTCGATCGCGCGATCGTCATGCACCGGGCCCAGTATGCAGAACCTTCTCATATCGACCGTTGGGGACGCCTGGGCAGGTCGAACGGCTGCTTCGCCATGGGCGAAGAACAGTTCAAGATCGCACTGCTGAACCTTTCCGGTGGACGCCTGCTCTATGCTGACAGCCTTGGCTGGAGCGAGGATGGCACCCTTGCTCAGGCGCCGACACTCGACCTGACCGATTCCGAGCTACTGAACTCGGTGTAGACCGGGCCTGATCCGGCCCGCCCCTGTCAGGTCCGCAGGTCGTCCTCGATCACGATCACTTCTTCATCGGTTTCCTGCGCGCGGTTCGAAACGCGCGGCTTGTCGAAGCTCGCCAGAACCGGCGCGTCGCGCCCGTAAATGTCCTTGAACGTCGCCATGTTGCCATCGATGTCCGATGCCATGGTGAAATAGGTAATGTAGACCGGCATTTCGCGCTCGATCGGAACGCGGGTGTATTCGCCCGACGTCGCTACCTCTACCGCCTCGTCCTTCGTCGCGCCCTTGCCGAGGATCGCCATGGTAATGGCGAGTTCGAGGGCGCGCTCAGTGCGGATGCAGCCGTGGCTCAAGGCGCGTTCGTTCTGCTGGAACAGATTGCGCGACGGCGTGTCGTGCAGGAAGATTGCGTGCGCATTGGGCATGTCGAGCTTCATCCGGCCGAGCGAATTGCCCGGTCCGGGCTGCTGGACGACCGTAACCCAGCCGTTTTCACCCTTCGTCGCCTTGTATCCTGCTGCCTTGGCCCAACCGGGGTTGTTCAGAACTTTCGCGCCAAGCCCCTCTCCCTTCACGATCGATTGCGGAACGGTCCAGGTAGGATTGAAGATCACGCCTTCGACGGTTTCAGCCAGCTGCGGCGTAGCGGTACGCCCCGGCTTGCCCACGATCGTGCGATAGGTGCTGATGATCTTGTCGTTGACGGTCAGGCGCAGCTGATACTCAGGCACGTTGGTGATCAGGTATTGCTTGCCCAGGTCGCGGGCGAGCCAGCGCCAGCGATCCATGTTGGCGCGGATCAGCTTGCGCTTCGCCGGGTCTTTCGCCTTGGCAAGCGAAGCCTTGAGCCGTTCGTAATCGGGATGCGTCGGATTGAGCTGGGCCAGCGTCCCGGCGATGTCGCCGCTTGCGAGCGCCTCTGTCAGGAGCGTGCCGGTACGGAAGCGATCGCGGTCCGGATCGACGACGAACCACTGCTTGCGCGCATCCATCGGGGTGCGGCCATCCCGCAGGTCCTCGACCAGCCAGACGAAATTCCGGCTCGCCAGCTGGTCGAGTTCTTCGGAAGGACCGGAGGCGATTGCCGTGCGGAGTGCTTGCCCGTCGTAATCCTTCGGATCGAGCCCTTCTGCGGCGATATTATCGATGATATTTGCAAGCTTGGTAGCTGCGGCAACCGTCCATGGCTGCACGAGTGGTTCGGGCGTTGCCGGAAGGCCGCCCTGCACCATCGGTTCAGACGTGATCTGGAAGGCTTCATCGAAAGTCGCAGCCGGCTTGGCATCCTGCTGGGCCTTGGCAGTGTTTTCACCCGGCAACAGGTTTTCGGGCTCTGCATCCTGCGCATGAACCACGGCGGTCAGCGTGACGAGAGCAATACCTGCAGCAAATTTTCCCACCAGACGTCGCATATTACCGAACAATTCCCTGCTTATCTAAGTTTCGTGTGACAGGTCGCCACGCGAATTGAATTGATGACCCGTTTATAAGGCCTTTCCCCGCCTCCTATCAACCAGATCAGCTTTCGCGGCGCTGAATTGCATGCGCTATGGTGACGCAGCCACACACCCGGTCTAAGCAACCCGGCATGCAGCGTCATATCGCCTTGATGCCCGTATTCGCGACGCTGGTCGGCATCGGATTCCTGTCGCTGATGGATGCGTTCATGAAGAACGCGTCGCTTGCCATGGGGGCATATTCGGCAGCGGTGCTGCGCGCAGGCATTGCATTTGCGCTGATCCTGCCGGTCTGGCTTGCAGCCGGGGGAAAATGGCCCAAGCGCGAAGTGTTGAAGGTTCACCTGACGCGCGGCGTGGTCGGATCGATGATGGCGCTGACCTTCTTCTACGCCCTTACCAAGCTGCCGCTGGCCGAAACGATAGCGATTTCCTTCATCGCGCCTGTGATCTCGCTCTATCTCGCTGCGATCATGCTGGGCGAGCAGGTCAGGCGCGAGGCGATATGGGGAGCCGTTCTCGGGCTAGCTGGAACGGTCGTGATCGTAGGGGGAAAGCTTGGCAGGGGCCGTTTCGACGATGATGCCGCACTCGGCCTCACCGCAATCTTCATCTCTGCCCTTCTTTATGCTTGGAACCTCGTGTTGCAGCGAAAGCAGGCGCTGGTCAGCAAGCCGACCGAGATCTCGACATTCTACATGGGCACCGCAACACTCGTTTATTTGATTGCCGCGCCATGGTTCTTCCAGTTGCCGGAAATCGAAGGGTTGAAGCAGGTCGGGACGGCTTCCATACTCTCGCTCGCAGGTGCACTGATGATGGCCTGGGCCTACGCAAGGGCCGAGGCGCAGGTGCTCGTTCCCATGGAATACAGCGGTTTTCTATGGGCCAGCCTGTTCGGATGGCTGTTGTTGTCCGAGACACCCACTTCAACCGCCGTGCTTGGCGCCGGTCTGATTGTGGTGGGATGCCTGATGGCGACCCGCAGGCATACGGAACAGTCTGTGGTCTAGCGGGACAACTCGGCGGCAATAACCGGGTTATCGGCTGCGGGTTCGTCGGCAAGCGCGGCTGCGGCACTGAAGCACGCAGCGACTGCAAGAGAGGCGGCCATCACGCAAACGCGCACGGTAGCGGTCGGGCGTGACACGCCCTGTTTCGAGCTATTCATCGGTCAATTCCCTTCCGGGCGGATAGATTCGACGCCCTGTTCGACTAAAGAATGCCTTTACCCCCCTTCCGGTTCCGCCCCGCCCCCTTGACCAATCGCGCGCGAAAGAGCAGGTGCCGCGGCAAATGCCGCTTCCTGTTTTCCTCCCCGGGAAGCCTTGCAACCCATGAAAGGATGAAACGCGCCCATGACCCAGGTCGGTAAGGACACGCTCGGAACCCGCTCCACCCTCAACGTCAACGGCAAGGAATACGCCTATTATTCCTTCGCCAAGGCCGCAGAACACATCGGCGATGTGTCGCGCCTGCCGATTTCGCTGAAGGTGCTGCTCGAAAACATGCTGCGTTTCGAAGACGGCGGCTTCACGGTTTCGACCGATGACGTTCAGGCCATTGCCGACTGGCAGAAGGATCCGAAGACCGGCAAGGAAATCCAGTACCGCCCGGCCCGCGTGCTTCTTCAGGACTTTACGGGCGTTCCCTGCGTCGTCGACCTTGCCGCGATGCGCGATGCGATCGCGAAGCTGGGCGGCGATACCGCGAAGATCAACCCGCAGGTTCCCGTGAACCTGGTCATCGACCACTCGGTCATGGTGGACGAATTCGGCCACCCCAAGGCATTCGAAAAGAACGTCGAGCTCGAATACGCCCGCAATGCGGAACGTTACGACTTCCTCAAGTGGGGCTCGAAGAGCTTCCAGAACTTCTCCGCCGTTCCTCCGGGCACCGGCATCTGCCACCAGGTGAACCTCGAGCACATCGGCAAGGGCGTATGGTCCTCGCAGGATCAGGATGGTGCCAGCGTCGCCTATCCCGACACCTGCGTTGGCACCGACAGCCACACCACCATGATCAATGGCCTGGGCGTTCTTGGCTGGGGCGTCGGCGGTATCGAGGCCGAAGCAGCCATGCTCGGCCAGCCGGTTTCCATGCTGATCCCCGAAGTCGTCGGCTTCGAGCTGACCGGCAAGCTTGCCGAAGGCGTGACCGCAACCGACCTGGTCCTCACCTGCGTCCAGATGCTGCGTGAAGTGGGCGTGGTTGGCCGCTTCGTCGAATTCTACGGCGCTGGCGTTTCGACGCTCAGCCTCGCCGACCGCGCGACCATCGCCAACATGGCACCGGAATACGGCGCGACCTGCGGTTTCTTCGGTGTCGACGACAAGACGCTCGACTACCTGCGCCTTACCGGCCGCAGCGAAGAGCAGATCGCTCTCGTCGAAGCCTATTCGAAAGAACAGGGCATGTGGTTCGACCCTGCCAATGTGCCGGTCTTCACCAACACCCTTTCGCTCGACATGTCGGCGGTCGTGCCGAGCCTCGCCGGGCCGAAGCGTCCGCAGGACAAGGTCGTACTCCCGCAGGTGGACGAGCTATTCAACACCGACCTCGCCAAGATCTACAAGAAGGACGCACCCGCGCGTGTCGATGTCGACGGTCGCGACCATGACATCGGCGACGGCGACGTCGTGATTGCAGCGATCACCAGCTGCACCAACACCTCCAACCCCGACGTTCTGATCGCCGCCGGCCTCGTCGCCAAGAAGGCGAACGAGCGCGGCATGAAGCCCAAGCCGTGGGTCAAGACCTCGCTTGCACCGGGTTCGCAGGTCGTCACCGACTACCTCGAGAAAGCTGGCCTGCAGGAACACCTCGACGCGATCGGCTTCGACCTCGTCGGTTACGGCTGCACCACCTGTATCGGCAACTCGGGCCCGCTTGCGGCACCGATTTCGAAGGCCATCAACGGTAACGACATCGTCGCTGCCTCGGTCCTCTCGGGCAACCGCAACTTCGAAGGCCGCGTGTCGCCCGACGTGCGCGCGAACTTCCTCGCCAGCCCGCCGCTGGTGGTTGCCTATGCGCTCA
Organism: Altererythrobacter epoxidivorans; assembly: GCF_001281485.1. Classification (NCBI taxonomy): domain Bacteria; kingdom Pseudomonadati; phylum Pseudomonadota; class Alphaproteobacteria; order Sphingomonadales; family Erythrobacteraceae; genus Altererythrobacter; species Altererythrobacter epoxidivorans. The sequence continues at coordinate 264,392 of NZ_CP012669.1, read as the reverse complement.
AGGGAACAGTCACCACCGACATGGTCAGCACGCCGATCGGCCAGGACCAGGACGGCAATGACGTGTTCCTGAAGGACATCTGGCCGAGCAACGAAGAAGTCGCTTCGGTCCGCAATTCCAGCATCGACCGCGCGATGTTCGAAAGCCGCTATGCCGACGTCTACAAGGGCGACGAGCACTGGCAGGCGATCAATGTCGAGGCATCGGACACCTATCAGTGGCGTCCGGGCAGCACCTATGTTGCCAACCCGCCCTATTTCGAGGGCATGGAAATGACCCCGGCACCGGTCACCGACATCGTCGAGGCGAAGCCGCTGGCCATCCTCGGCGACAGCGTCACCACGGACCACATCAGCCCCGCTGGTTCGATCAAGGAAGACAGCCCCGCCGGCACCTACCTGATGGAAAACCAGGTTTCGAAGGCCGACTTCAACTCCTACGGCTCGCGCCGCGGCAACCACGAAGTCATGATGCGCGGCACCTTCGCCAACATCCGCATCAAGAACGAAATGGTCCCTGGCGTCGAGGGTGGTTACACCACCTACAAAGGCGAGCAGATGGCGATTTACGACGCCGCGATGAAGCACAAGGCCGACGGTACGCCGCTGGTCGTCATCGGCGGCAAGGAATACGGCACCGGCTCCAGCCGCGACTGGGCTGCCAAGGGCACGATCCTGCTCGGCGTGCGTGCAGTCGTGGTCGAAAGCTTCGAGCGTATCCACCGCTCGAACCTTGTCGGCATGGGCGTGCTCCCGCTGCAGTTCAAGGGTGGCGACACGCGTGAAACGCTGGGCCTGAAGGGTGACGACAGCTTCACCATCCACGGCCTCGCCGACCTTACTCCGGGCCAGGACGTCGAAGTCGAAGTTACCCGTGCAGACGGTTCGACCTTTAGCTTCAACGCGCTGTGCCGCATCGATACCGCCAACGAAATGGAATATTACAAGAATGGCGGCATCCTTCAGTACGTCCTGCGGAAGCTCGCAGCCGACTGATGCGAAAAGCCAATTTGATTCCCATCGCGGCGGCGGGCCTTGCGCTCGCCGCCTGCGAAGCCGGCGCGCAGCAGGCGGACGATTCCACGTCTGTGGCGGGCAATGCCGTCGCGGTCGAAACCGTCACCGTCGCCGAACTTTCGGAAATGATGGAAAACGCCTCGATCCGCCTGATCGACGTTCGCACCGACGAAGAGGTCGAGGATGGCATCATTCCCGGCGCCGAGCATATCGAGCTTGACGAATTCGACCCGGCGAAGCTCGACATGAGCGATGGGCGCGAGATCGTGCTTTACTGCCGGTCCGACCGGCGCAGCGGTATCGCGGCGGAACAGCTTTCCAAATTCACCGGCAAACCCGCCCGTCATCTCGATGGCGGCATCCTTGCCTGGGAAGAAGCCGAAAAACCGGTCGTGAATCCATAAAGGCTAGGCGCGCAGCGGCGCGCCTAGCACACTAGCGAATGGTTAACCCGGCGGTGGTAAATCGCTTGCATGAACGCGCAGTGCGATATTTCCGCCGAGCAACCTTTCGATCCCGGCGCGGATCCGGCGAAGCTTGCCTATATCGGGGCTGTCGTGCGCGCAAAACTCGATCGCAATCCCGCTGTCGAGCGGATCGATACCCCCCATGCAGAAGTGTACCGGGTCGCCCGATTCCTGACCCGGCGCGATTGCAAGGAAATCATGCGCGTCATCAACCAGTGTGCTGTGCCCTCAACGCTATACCGCGGGACCGGGATCGAGGGTTATCGCACCAGCTACACCCACCACTTCGACCGCGACGACAGCCTGACCCGCAGCATCGAGCTCTACATCTCCGATCTCATGGGGATGGACGATGACCATTCGGAACTGATGCAGGGCCAGCGTTATCAGGTGGGGCAGCAGTACAAGCATCACTTCGACTATTTCCAGGTCGGAAGCAGCTACTGGCCCGAAGAGGCCCGCAAAGGTGGCCAGCGCACCTGGACAGCCATGATATGCCTGCACGAAGCGCGTGAAGGCGGAGAAACCGATTTCCCGCATCTCGAGAAGCGGTTCAAGCCTCTAACCGGCGAAATGCTGCTCTGGAACAACATGCGCCCGGACGGCACGCCCAATCCCAAGACCCTACACGCGGGGATGCCGGTGACCAAGGGCATCAAGCACGTGATCACCAAGTGGTATCGCCAGGAAGCCTGGCGGCTGATCAATCCGGCCTGAGCAAAGAAAAGGGCGGCATCCCGAAAGATACCGCCCTGACCAGGTTTGAAGTCCCGTAAGGTCCGCTTACGCGCCCTTGCGGATCTTGAACTTGCGCCGACCGAGGATCGCAGCGGCCGCCGCACCGAACAAGAGGGTCATCGGCGGCGCGGGGACGTCCGTCCCGCTGCTGGTGCCGCCCGAGCTGGACGAACTGCTGCTAGAGCTGCTCGACGAACTCGATGAACTGGACGAACTCGACGATCCGGACGACGAGCCCGAAGACGAAGAGGAACTGCTGCTCGAGCTGCTCGACGACGAAGACGAACTGCTTGTGCTGCTCGTGATCACGCCGGTGCTGCCGCCGCTGGTCGAAATGCCGCCGGTGCTGCTGCCCGAAGACGAGCTGGAGGAGCTGCTGCTCGACGAGCTCGAACCGCTCGACGAACCGCTGCCGCCGGACCCGCCCGAGGACGAGGAACCCGAGGAAGAGGACGAGCTGCTGGACGAGGAGCTACCGCTGGACGACCCACCGGAAGAACCGCCGCTGCCGCCCGAAGAGCTGCCATGGTGACCGCCAGAGCTGCCACCGGGACGCCCGCTCGAACCGCCCGAGCTGGACGACGAGGAGGACGAGCTTGAGGAGGACGACGAACTGCTCGAGCTCGACGAGGACGAAGAGCTGGAAACATTGCCGCTCGAGGACGAGACATTGCCCGAACTGCTCGAAACATTACCGCTTGAGGACGAAACATTGCCCGAGCTGCTCGAAACATTGCCCGAGGAAGATGAGACGTTGCCGCTGGAGCTGGAAACGGAACCTGTCGACGACGACACGTTGCCCGAACTGCTCGAGACCGATCCTGTCGACGACGAGACATTGCCCGAGCTGCTGACCGAACCGGTCGAAGTGCTGGTGCTGACGCTGCCGGTCGAGGAGCTGATCTGACCGCTGGACGATGTCGTCGACGTCGAGTTGTCGATGATGATCGTGATGCCGCCAGTGCTGCTGGTCTCGCCGCCCGAGGTGCTGCTCGAAGGCGGGGACGGCGGCGGAGCTGGATCGCCCGAGGACGAAGGCGGCGGCGGCGACGGCGGGAAATCACCGCTTGTGGTCGAACCGCTGCTGCCCGAAGTGGTCGTGGTCGAGGTCACGGTAACGCTTCCGCTCGACGAACCGCCACCTCCGAAGAAACCTCCGAAGAAACCGCCGCCAAAGCCGCCGCCGTAACCGCCGCCAAAGCCGCCCCAGCCGGGCGCGCCACCGCCGCCGCCGCTAACCGGCGGGAGTGGGGGAAGCGCTGCAGGGATCATGCGTGCGCGATAGATCGGCGGGCATTCGGCCGCATCGGAATAGGTCTCAACGACTTCGCCGCGCTTGGAGCCGCCAAGCTGGCGTTCTGCACCCGGCAGGCCGGGCATCACCGGTTCGCATTCGACAACGCGTTCGACGACGCGGCGCTTGCGCTTGATCGGCTTGGGAATCTCGCGTTCGCCAGTCTTGACGTAGCGCACCGGCTGTCCCTTCACCGGAATCGGCTTGCCCTTCATTTCGCTGGCAAAGGCCGGATCGGCGGTGGAAGGCTCCTCGGCGACGTGCACTGCACCGCCACCCAGCAGGGCCAGGCCTGCGGCGGTTGCGGACAGCTTTGCTGCTAGCATTTTGACCGACATGAGCTAATTCTCTCAACTTCTTCTCTCGGGAAACCGGGAAGCGGCGGCTCCGCATCCAGGGCATTCCCTCACGTGCAGAAGACGGTCGAGACGGTTAAACCGCAATTGCGTTAACCACGATTAGCTTACCTGACTGACGTTTTTTTGGCTCGAAACTGCGGTTCCGGGGCGAGTTGTCCCACAATGGAACCGAATCCCCGGCAGTCCTTGCCGACCTGTTAACGGTTTCCGTCAAACAGGCCCGATTGCGCGGCGCCGCTGTTTGGGGCCGGAGGGCTCATCTCCATATGCTCCCACCCGGCATCGTTGAGCATCCGCCCGCGAGCCGTGCGGGCCAGCAGGCCGAGCTGGATGAGGTAGGGCTCGATCACCTCTTCAACCGTGTCGCGCGGTTCGGCGAGCCCGGCAGCGAGCGTTTCCACCCCCACCGGCCCGCCCTTGTAGGTGGTGGCGATCATGGCGAGATAACGCCGGTCCATCGCATCGAGGCCGAGCGAATCGATCTCCAGCCGGGTGAGCGCATCGTCGGCAAGAGCGCGGGTGACAGTCGCCTGCCCTGCGACATGAGCGAAATCGCGCACCCGGCGCAGCAGGCGCCCTGCCACACGCGGCGTACCGCGGCTTCGACGCGCAATCTCGCGCGCGCCCGCGGAGTCTATCTCCATGCCGAGCAGTCTCGCGCCCCGTGTCACGACCTGGTCGAGTTCGTCATGGGTGTAGAAATTGAGCCGTACCGGAATCCCGAATCGGTCGCGCAGCGGGGTGGTCAGCAGGCCCTGGCGCGTGGTCGCACCGATCAGGGTGAAAGGCGGCAGATCGATGCGAACCGAGCGCGCCGCCGGCCCTTCGCCGATGATGATATCGAGCGCCCGGTCCTCCATCGCGGGATAGAGAACTTCCTCCACCACCGGATTGAGGCGGTGGATCTCGTCGATGAACAGGACATCGTGCGGTTCAAGATTAGTGAGCAGCGCCGCAAGATCGCCAGCCTTTGCGATCACCGGACCGCTGGTGGCGCGGAAACCGACGCCCAATTCGCGCGAAATGATCTGCGCCAGCGTGGTCTTGCCGAGGCCGGGCGGTCCGAAGAACAGCGTATGGTCCATCGCCTCGCCGCGGGACTTCGCGCTTTCGATGAAGACGCGCAGGTTATCGCGAGCAGCTTCCTGCCCGATAAACTCGGCAAGCGACTTTGGCCGCAGCGCGGCGTCGGGATCGTCAGGCTGCCGATCGGGCGAATGGAGGGGAATGGGATCGGTCATGGAAGCACTTAGCGCATTCGCCGCAACTGAACTAACTCATCGCCCAACTTTAAGGTGTCGATTAGCAAGTTAAGAGATTGTGTCATTGGCTTCACGGCCAAGCTGCCACGATATTCAGTTTTCCTTGGTCCATCTGGCCGGCAGCTATCCTTCAACGTTTTGCAGTTCGCATAGAAACGAACAATTTTGTTCGCCGTGGCGGGTTCCAGCCTGCCAATTTCCGAGCCGATTCCATGGTAGAGTGTCATATAATCAGAGTCGAAGTCGATCGCGAAAGAGAAGAGCGATTCAGGGTTTGCCCTGCTACTAGCGATGATTCCACGCAGTTCTTCTTCATATCCTAGAGACCTAAGCAGATCACAGTTAGCTTTGATCTCTGATAAAAGCGCGACAAGCACAGTATCGGCGACCTTTGCACGGTCAATTTTGTCAGTCCAAATCTTGATGCCACCGCCGAGCAGCGCACCAACGAGTGCTGCGAGAAGTTCACTCACCCCGCTGCCCTCTTTAGCGCCACGCGGATGAGGTCGCTCTCGCTTGCGCCCTCGCCCAGTTCGCCCTGCGCCCGAGCGACAGCCTGAGCCGCCACGGCAGGCTTGAAGCCGAGGTTTTCGAGAGCGCTCACCGCGTCGGCGCTTGCTCCGCCGGCAGGTGTCGCGGCTGCCGCGCCGCCAGCGATGCCGCCACCGGGAAGCGCGCCTGCCCTGTCCTTCAGCTCATTGACGATGCGGCTCGCCATCTTCGGCCCCACACCCTTCGCCCGGGCGACGGTCGCCGCATCCTGCGCCGCGCAGGCATCGCGCAATTCTCCGGTCGACAGGGCCGAAAGCACCGCCAGCGCCACCTTGCTGCCCACGCCCTGCACCTGTGTCAGCAGGCGGAACCATTCACGCTCCCCCGCCTCGGCAAAGCCGAGCAGGCGCATGTCGTTTTCGGACACCTGCAGGTCGGTGTGGACGGTGCATGCCTCGCCCTTCTCTCCCAGCGCGGCCAGCGTCTTGGCCGAACAGTGGACGAGATAGCCGACGCCGCCGACGTCGATGACGGCCCAGTCCTCGCCGGTTTCGTCGAGCAGCCCTTTGAGTTTGGCGATCATGGTTTGTTCTTGGCCGATTGCGCGCGGTTTGGCCAGAGGCGATTGCGCGATTTTACCCCGTGAAATCCTACTGGATGGAACACATGGAACACAGTCCTGGCAGTGAAAAACTGCGGCGCGAAGCACCCGCGAAGAGGCGGGCCGGCAAGGACGAATGATTTGCGGCATGGCGCATCTGTGCCATCCGGCCTTGAAGTAGGAAAACCTTCGCTTGCTCGACTTGGGCGAGCATTTTGCTAAGACAGCGCGCATGAGCTGGAACACGTTCGGGCGCGTGCTGCGCTTTACCACTTGGGGCGAAAGCCACGGACCTGCGCTGGGCGCGGTGGTCGACGGCTGCCCGTCGCAGATCGCGCTGTCGGAAAGCGACATCCAGCCGTTCCTCGATGCGCGAAAGCCCGGCCAGAGCCGCTTTACCACCCAGCGGCAAGAGGCGGACCAGGTCCGCATCCTGTCGGGCGTGTTCGAAGGCCAGACGACCGGAACGCCGATCAGCCTGATGATCGAGAACACCGACCAGCGGTCGAAAGATTATTCCGAGATCGCCAAGGCATACCGCCCGGGTCATGCCGATTACGCCTATGATGCGAAATACGGCCTGCGCGATTATCGCGGCGGTGGCCGTTCAAGCGCGCGCGAGACGGCAGCGCGTGTCGCTGCAGGGGCGGTAGCCCGCCTGATCGTCCCCGAAGTGACGATCACCGCCTATGTCTGCGAACTGGGCGGCGATGCGATCGACCGCGATGCGATGGATTTCAGCCAGATTACGCAGAACCCCTTCTTCTGCCCCGATCCCGCCGCGGCGATGCGGTGGGAAGCAAAGGTGGACGCAGCACGCAAGGCCGGATCCTCGCTCGGCGCGGTGGTCGAATGCGTGGCGACTGGCGTGCCTGCCGGATGGGGCGCGCCGATCTATGCCAAGTTGAGCGCCGACCTTGCCGCAGCGATGATGGGCATCAATGCGGTAAAGGGCGTGGAGATCGGCGACGGGTTCGAGGCAGCGCGCCTGACCGGCGAACAGAATGCCGATCCGATGCGCCCGGCAGGAGCCGGCAGCAATGATGGCGTACCTCGGTTCGAGGCCAACCATGCAGGCGGCATTGCCGGCGGTATTTCGACCGGCCAGCCCGTCGTCTGCCGCGTTGCGTTCAAGCCGACCAGCTCGATCCTGACGCCGGTGGATTCGATCACTGCCGATGGCGAAGCGACGCAGGTGCGAACCAAGGGCCGCCATGATCCCTGTGTCGGCATTCGCGGTACACCGGTGGTGGAAGCGATGATGGCGCTGGTGCTGGCCGATCACAAGCTGCTGCACCGCGCGCAGCGCGGGTAACGCATGGTGGCTTTCGGCTGGATACTCGGCGCGTTGGCGGTCTTGACCTCCAGTCTCTCGCCCGTGGCCGGCACAGCCGAACTGGACGCCTTTATCCAGGCCGAACTGCCGGATAGCGCCGCACCGGGACTGGCCTATGCGCGGGTCGAGGATGGCGAGATCGTTGCGCGTGGTTTCGGCGAGCAACTGAAGGGAAGCGGCGATGAAGTCACCGCAGACACGCTTTTCCCGATCGGATCGGTGACCAAGAGCTTCACCGCCCTTGCGATCATGCAGCTGGTCGAGGCGGATGAGATAAACCTCGATGATCCCGTGTCGAAATACCTGCCCGCGTTTGCCGACGGCGCGGGCAGCAAGATAACACTGCGCCAGCTCCTCAATCATACCAGCGGCTTTTCGACTGTTCAGGGCAACAGCCAGCATGGCAATGCGGATGCATCGCAGTTTGGCCTCGTCGAATACGCCGGGGAACTTGCCAAGGCCGGACCGGCACGCACGCCGGGAACGGCATGGGAATATTCCAACGCGAATTACCAGATCCTCGGCGCGGTCATGGAACGCGTTAGCCGAAGCTCCTACAGCGATTACGTCGATGCGCGCATTTTCGAACCGCTTGGCATGGCCAACAGCCTTGTTGCTGTCGGAGACTTCCCGGCCTCGGCTGCAACAGGCCATCGCCCATGGTTCGGCAGCGTTCGTCCTGCCGCCAGCGGCCCGCAGCATCGCATCAACGCGCCGGCGGGCGGGATAATCTCCAGCGCGAATGACATGGGCAGGTATGTCGCGATGTGGCTCAACGGGAAGGACGACGTCATTAGCGCCGCGACCAAGGCTGCCATGCTCGCGCCGTCCGGCCCCGCTTCGCAATCCTACGGGCTGGGTTGGGCGCTCGACGCCGCCCAGGGAACGGCATATCACACCGGTCTGGTACCGGGGTTCGAAACGCTTGCCTCGTTCGCCCCTGCCAAGGGGACCGGCGTAGTCGTGTTGGTCAATGCAAATGGCGGATTGGGCTTTGCCGATACCTGGTACCTGATCGGCGGTGTTTCGGCGCAGGCGATGGGCCAGGATCACAAGGATGACGGGTCGAGGATCGGACCGCAGGTGGCCTATCTTTCGATTGCGCTCCTTCCACCTCTTTTCATCTTGTTCGGGTTCATTTCATGGAAAGGCCGCTCGGGCCTGCGCCGAAAAAGGGAGAGTTCCGGGGGAAGGATCAGTCTGTGGCTGCCAGTGCTGGCGATGGGTGGTCTCGCATTCTTCCTTCTCGTCTATCTTCCGCAGATGTTCGGCGGTTCGATTGCGACGCTCCGGATCTATCAACCCGACTTCGCTCTGTGCCTGATCGCGACGGCGATACTGGCGCCGGCCTGGGCCATTTTGCGACTTGTTCTCGCGCACTCGAGAGAAGCAGCACCCATCGGCAACTGTTGAACCTCCGGATTTTCCGGCATTTTCGGAGGATACGAGGCCGTCGGATGCAAAAATTGCATCAAAAAGCGGGCGCAGGTTGCACTTTTCGAAAGTATCGCCTGATTGATCGATTATTTCAATCGTTGCAATCGGTCTAAATCGCTTTTGTGCATCGCAACAAGTCCTATCTGGGGTGTGAGTTTTCAACCCGCATCAAACCAGAAAAGGGACAATTTCCATGGGTATCATCGGTTCGACCATCAAGCCGTTCAAGGCGACCGCATTCCAGGCCGGCAAGGATTTCTTCGACGTCACCGACGAAGACGTGAAGGGCAAGTGGGCCGTATTCTTCTTCTATCCGGCCGACTTCACCTTCGTGTGCCCGACCGAACTCGAAGACCTGGGCGAGCAGTACAACATGCTCCAGAAGATGGACGTCGAAGTCTATGCCGTGTCGACCGACACGCACTTCAGCCACAAGGCATGGCACGACACGTCGGAAAAGATCGGCAAGCTGCAGTTCCCCTTCCTGGGCGACCAGAACCACGTGCTCGCCACCAATTTCGACGTGCTGCGCGAAGGCGTTGGCCTTGCCGATCGTGCCACCTTCGTGGTCGACCCCGATGGCGTGATCCAGATCATGGAACAGACCTGCGAAGGCGTCGGCCGCAATGCCAACGAACTCGCCCGCAAGATCAAGGCTGCACAATACGTTCGCGCCAACCCCGGCCAGGTCTGCCCGGCCGCCTGGGAAGAAGGCAGCGAAACGCTGGCTCCTTCGCTCGACCTCGTCGGCAAGATCTAAGCCGGTTTGAAAGTTTCGGCGGACCTCTCCCCCCTCCCTAGTCCGCCGAAAACATCGCCCGAGTCCCGTACTCGGGTCGCACGAAGGCCCGGGGCATCCTCCCCCCTCCCGATCGCCCCGGGCCTTCACAATTTCTCTCCCGACCACCCAGATCCGAGGACATTGCCATGCTCGACGATACGATGAAGCAACAGCTCAAGACCTATCTTGCCAACCTGCGCGAGCCGGTCGAACTGGTCGCATCGCTCGGCGAAGGCGAGAAGTCGGACCAGACGCGCCAGCTGCTCGAGGAAATTGCCGCGCTCCACGACGATGTGAGCGCCAGCTTCGACGGCACCGATGCGCGCAAGCCGAGCTTCATCATCCGCCGCGCAAGCGATGCGGAAAAGTGGGTTCGCTTCGCCGGCCTGCCGATGGGGCACGAGTTCACCTCGCTGGTGCTCGCGCTGCTTTGGGCCGGTGGTCACCCGCCGAAATTCGACGCCGACCTCTTGGAACAGGTGCGCGGCCTCGAAGGCGATTTCGAATTCGAGATGTATTTCTCGCTTTCCTGCCACAACTGCCCCGACGTGGTGCAGGCGCTGACGCTGATGGCGCTGGAAAACCCGCGCATCACTGCGACCCTGATCGAGGGCGGCACGTTCAAGGACGAGGTCGATGCGCGCGAGGTCATGGCCGTGCCCGCGACCTTCCTCAACGGCGAGCCCTTCTACAACGGCAAGATGGAGCTGGCCGAAATCCTCGCCAGGCTCGACACCAATGCCGATGCCAGGGCTGCGGAAAAGCTGGCTGACAAGCCGCCTTTCGAAGTGCTCGTCATCGGCGGCGGTCCGGCCGGTGCGGCTGCGGCGATCTATACCGCGCGCAAGGGCTTCAGCACCGGCATCGCGGCCGAACGCTTCGGCGGGCAGCTCAACGATACGCTCGGTATCGAGAACCTTCCCGGCACGCCCTACACCGAAGGGCCCAAGCTCGCTGCCGACCTGCAACGCCACGTCGGCGAATATGAGATCGATACGATCAACCTCGCCCGCGCGGTCGAACTGGTCCCTGCCACGAAGGAAGGCGGCCTCCACCAGGTCAGGCTCGCCAATGGAGCGACGCTGAAGGCACGCTCGCTCATCCTGTCGACCGGTGCGCGCTGGCGCAACCTCGGCGTCCCGGGTGAAGCGGAATATCGCAACAAGGGCGTGGCCTATTGCCCGCACTGCGACGGTCCGCTGTTCAAGGGCAAGCGCATTGCGGTGATCGGCGGAGGCAATTCAGGCGTGGAAGCGGCGATCGACCTTGCCAAGATCGTGGGCCACGTCACCCTGGTCGAATTCGACGAGAAGCTGCGCGCGGACGAGGTCCTGCAGGCCAAGCTGCGCAGCATGCCCAATGTCGAAATCGTCACCAGCGGCCAGACGACCGAGATCACCGGCAACAATGGCAAGGTCGACGGCATGATCGTCAAGAACCGCAAGTCGGGTGAAGAGCGGCGGATCGAGCTCGAAGGCGTGTTCGTCCAGATCGGTCTTGTCCCCAACACCGAATGGCTGGCCGAAAGCGGTCTGGAACTGTCGAAGCACGGCGAGATCGTGACCGATGAGGAAGGCCGCACCAACTTGCCCGGCATCTTCGGCGCAGGCGACGTGACCACCGTCCCCTACAAGCAGATCGTTGTCGCAATGGGCGAAGGTTCGAAGGCCGGCCTGTCTGCCTTCGACTATCTGATCCGTACCGAACCGGTGGAAGAGATCGCAGCCGCCGCCTGACGGCCCGCAGCGCTTAATGGCTTCAAGACCGCCGTCTCCCACCCCGGGAGGCGGCGGTTTTGACATGGGACAATGACTCCCCTTCCAATCGGATCAATAAATCAATCAATAGGAATTAATCGATTGGACAGTTTACCGGTCGAGGCCCATCCTCGACGGGTAAGGCTCGGAAATTACCCGAGTCCCCCCTTTTGGAGAGAGGAGAATATCCCGATGGACGCAAAGACAGGTGAAATGAGCGGCGGCTGCCCCTTCCACGGAGACGGCGGTACGCGTGCCCTGTTCGGCCGCACCAACAAGGACTGGTGGCCCGATGCGCTCGACCTCTCCATCCTCACGCAGGAAGGCAAATCGGTCGATCCGCTGGGTGAAGACTTCGACTATTGCGAAGCGTTCAACGCGATCGACTATGACGCGCTGAAGGCAGACCTGACCGCGCTGATGACCGACAGCCAGGAATGGTGGCCGGCAGACTATGGCCATTACGGCCCCTTCTTCATCCGCATGGCCTGGCACGCCGCCGGTACCTATCGCACCAGCGACGGTCGCGGCGGTGCAGGCAGCGGCCAACAGCGCTTCGCCCCCCTCAACAGCTGGCCGGACAACGGCAACCTCGACAAGGCACGCCGCCTGCTGTGGCCGATCAAGCAGAAATACGGCAACCACATCAGCTGGGCCGACCTGTTCGTGCTGACCGGCAATGTCGCGATCGAAAGCATGGGCGGCCCGACCTTCGGCTTCGGCGGCGGCCGCAAGGACGTGTACGAGCCGGAAACGGTTTACTGGGGCACCGAAGACCTGTGGGTCGACCAGGGCGCCGAAACGCGCATCATCCCGGATGAAGGCAAGGCGCTGGAAACCCCGCTCGCAGCGATCCAGATGGGCCTCATCTACGTCAATCCGGAAGGTCCGGGCGGCAACCCGCACGACGATGAAGGCATGGCTCGCGACATGCGCGAAACCTTTGCCCGCATGGCTATGAACGACGAGGAAACCGTCGCCCTGACTGCAGGCGGCCACACCTTCGGCAAGGCCCACGGTGCCGTGCCCGCGGATCAGCTCAGCGGATCGCCCGAAAGCGAAGCGCTGGAACTGATGGGCTTTGGCTGGGCAACAGATGCCGACCAGATCGGCGAAGGCCACATCACCACTTCGGGTATCGAAGGTGCGTGGACCAACACGCCGGACAAATGGACGGAAAACTACTTCCGCCTGCTGCTCGACTACGATTACGAGCTGGTCCAGTCGCCGGCCGGTGCCAACCAGTGGCAGCCGATCAACCCGAAGGAAGAGGACATGGCGCCCGACGCCCGCGATCCTTCCAAGAAGGTGCCAACGATGATGACCACCGCGGACATGCAGCTGAAGCGCGATCCGGAATATCGCAAGATTTCCGAACGCTTCCGCAACGACCACGAAGCGTTCAAGGATGCCTTTGCCCGCGCATGGTTCAAGCTGACCCACCGCGACATGGGGCCCAAGGCTCGCTATCTCGGCCCCGAAGTTCCGTCCGAAGACCTGATCTGGCAGGATCCGGTACCGGCCGGAACCAAGCCGTCGGATAGCGCGGTTGCGGACTTCAAGGCGAAGGTGATGGGCAGCGGCCTGTCGGTTTCGGAACTGGTCAAGGCGGCCTGGGCCTCGGCCTCGACCTATCGCAATTCGGACCATCGCGGCGGTGCCAACGGCGCACACATCCGCTTCGACGAGATCAGGAACTGGGCGGTCAACGACCCCGAGGAACTGGGCAAGGTCCTGGCCAAGCTCGACGAACTTCGCGGCGACATCTCGATGGCCGATGCGATCGTGCTGGCAGGCGCGGCTGCGGTCGAAAAGGCTGCGAAGGACGGCGGCTTTGACCTCAGCGTCACTGTCTCCACCGGTCGCGGCGACGCCCGCCGCGAAGACTTCGACGCTGAAAGCTGGGAGCCGCTGGAACCGTTCGCCGACGGGTTCCGCAACTACCTCAAGACCAAAGCCACGGTGAAGACCGAGGACATGCTGATCGACCGGGCCAACCTGCTCGGCCTGTCGGTGCCGGAGATGACCGTGCTTCTCGGCGGCCTGCGCGCACTGGGTGCGGTCAGCAAGCATGCCGACCACGGCAATTCGATCGGTGTCCTGACCGACCGGCCGGGCGTGCTCAGCAACGACTTCTTCGTCAACCTGCTCGACATGGGCACCAAATGGCGCACCGTCGACAAGAGCGGCGACGAGGAATTTGTCGGTACCGACCGCAAGTCGGGCGAGGAAAAGTGGCGTGCGACCCGCACCGATCTCGTGTTCGGTTCGAACAGCCAGCTGCGTGCCCTGTCAGAAGTCTATGCCGCCAATGGCAATGAAGCGAAGTTCGCAAGCGACTTCGTCAAGGCATGGACCAAGGTGATGGATGCCGACCGCTTCGACCTGAAGATGGCGAAATATCACTGATCTGCCTGAGGCCATTGAGGCCCCGACAATGATCGAATGAAAAGAGCCGGTCACCTTCCATGGGTGGCCGGCTTTTTCGTTTCGCGCTCAGATCCAGCCGGCGTCTTTCAGCACGGCGACTTTGGCGCGGCTGACCGGTGCCGTGATGCCGTTGCCGAGCACGAGCCGCACATTGCGCCCTTCGCGTTCGACGTCCTCCACCGCGCCGCGCGCGACCCACCAGCTGCGGTGGACCTGCATGCCTTCGATCCCGCCGAGTTCCGCCACGGCATCGCGCATCCGCATCAGGATCAGCTCCGATCCGAGCGGGGTATGCGCCCGCACGTAATGGTCCTCCATTTCCAGGGCGATGAGGTCGGAACCCAGCGCTGGCGGCAGACGCTCGAGGAATTGCGCCTTTCGTCGCATGGCCGCGGTCGGAGCGCCGGCTTCTGATGCCCCCGCTTCTTCGGTTGCTGGTGGGGACATCAGGGTCGTGATGAAAGTGATCATCCCGCCAATCACGACCACGTAGAGATAGTGCTCGATCGCCTTGTCGGCGCCAGGCCAATCGATGTTGCCGGGAAAGCGCGGCAGCACCCAGACGACCACCGCCATCGGGATGGACGACAGCAGAACCCCGGCCAGCCGCAGGGCCGATACGGGCAGGTCGAGCGCCGGAGCCAGGCGCTGCGCCAGCGTGTCGATCGGGGAGTAGAGCGCGTATCCGATGAAGCAGAACAGCACCCATGCGATGAGGCGCAGGCCGATCGGCTCACGGAATGTCCCGAGCGGACCGATCAGGGCCAGCACGACCCCGATCACCGCCATGATCGCGAAATCGACCAGCAGCTTGCGCAGCAGCGCTTTGCGCCCGGATGGGTATGCAGCGTTCATTGCGCGCGAAACTAGCGCCCATTCGCGCTTCGTAAAGTGGCAGAAGGCCCTGTTTCCGCGCCTTTCACGCAGTAACCAGCCGGTTCGCGAAAGCCGGATTGCGGGGACCATGGCGGGCGGCAAGGATCGGCGCAGACAACCGATCCACCTGAGGTTTTGCAATGACAATTCTCGCCACCATGCTTTCGCCATCCAATCCGCCAGCCAAGGGCTTCGACCTTTCGCCCGCCATGCGCGGCATCGTCCTCGCTGCATCGACCATTCTCACGGCAATGGCGCTTTATGCGATCCTGCGCGCCATGCTGGGGATCGCGCCTGCCCATCCCAATATCCGCAGCGCCGCCATCGTCCTTCATGTCGTCTCGGTTATCCCGGCCATTCCGCTGGGCGGCTACCTGCTGCTGAGCCGGAAAGGGACTGCCCTCCACAAGCAGTTGGGCAAGTTATGGATCGCGATGATGGTCGTCACCGCGCTTTCCGCGATCTTCATCCGGACGAGCGGCTCCTTCAGTTTCATCCATGTCTTCGTGCCCCTCACCCTGATCGGCGCGTGGCAGACCGTGCGCTACGCCCGGCTGGGTCGCATCGCCGAGCATCGCAAGCAGATCGTCGGCATGTACCTGGGCGCATTGATGATCCCCGGGCTTGTCGCATTCCTCCTGCCGGGACGCTTGATGAACGTGTGGACGTTCGGCTGGCCGGCATAAGCGGCTATCCGCGCATCACCGCGCGCGTTATGGCGCGTGCATGAGCACCGCTTTCTCCTTCCCCGCCCGCATGGTCGCAGGCCTGATCGCTATCCTCGCTGCAGCGACCTTCGCGGTTCAGGTTTCGATCAATGACGGCTCGCCATTGACGGCATTCGTCATGCTGTTCCGCTTCTTTACGATCTGGAGCAATTTTTCCGCGGGAGCGATCATGGCCTGGGTCGCGACCGGAAGGGGCGTCGACCGGCGTGTGCTGTTGGCGCTCGCCACGGCGCTGAGCGTTGTGGCGCTGGTCTATCACGCGCTTCTGGCGGCAGATCACCATCCGGTGGGCCTCGACTGGTGGACCAACCTGTCATTCCACACGCTGATACCGGCATCGGTTATCGGCTGGTGGATGGTGGTAACTCGCAAGGACGGCTTCCAGCCGCGGCGGGTGCCGTTCGTGATGATAGCGCCGGTGCTCTACACCGTTTTTGCCCTGGGATATGGCGAATTGTCCGGCTTCTACGCCTATTTCTTCATCGACAAATCGGTGCTCGGATGGCCGCAGCTGATCGCCAATATCGTCGGCCTCGCAGCATTCTTCATGGCGATGGGCGTCTTGCTGATGGGGCTGCGCAGCCTGGTCTGGCGGCGGCGCGATGGTGCCGCGCCTAGCGCCGCCGCTTGAGCATCAAGTAAAGCGCGCCTTCGCCGCCGTGGCGGATATGGGCGCGGCGGATTGCGGCGATCGCATCCGCGTGCCTGCTCGCCGCAAGCCAGTCGAGAATCTTGGCACGGATCGCCCCGCGGCGCTCCGCCCGATCGGCAGGATCGACGGGCCGCGAGCGTCCGGTGATCAGCAACACGACGCGCGCATCCATTGCCCGCGCCTGGTCAAGGCCGGACATCAGGCGGTCATATGCCTGGTCGAGCGTATGCCCATGCAGGTCGAGCGTGAAATCGGGTTGCACCGCCCCGCCCTTGATCCGCCTGTCCCAGTGCCCGTCGAGACCGCCCGCCTGGATCGGCGGCGCCGGTGGTGGCAGCGGGACCTTGCGCGGTGCCTGTGGCTTGAGCGGGCCTTTTGCAGGCTTCGCGGCGGGGGTTTTGGGTACCGCGGGTGGCGGCGACGGGATTACGTGCTTGCGAACCGGCTTGGTTCCGGGAAGCGGCGTGACAGTCGCGGCGAGCTTCGCCCACGCAACCGATTCTTCATCGCTGAGGCCCCGAGGGACGCTCATCGCGTGGACTGGAGGCGGGCCACCGTACCCTTTGGCAACAGAACAAGCGCATTGCCCCGTGCGCTCATGCCGCCAGCGATCCGCCGCGCATCCTCGCCTGCGCCCCAGAAGGTGTCGAAACGGTTCGCGCCTTTGATGGCGCCTCCGGTATCCTGCGCGATCCAGAGGCCGTTTGCCTCCTGCCGGTCCATCTGCAGCCAAACGGGTGCACCCAGCGGCACGAAACGCGGATCTGCAGCGACCGAGCTTTCCCGCCTGACCGGCACGCCCAGCGCGCCGAGCGGACCATCGCCCTTCAGTTCTCGGAAGAAGATCCAGCTCTTGTTGAGCCGCATGAGCTCGCGCCCTTCGACCGGATTTTCACGGATATAGGCCATGATTCCCTGCATCGATCCGGAGTACTGGCCGGGTCCGTCGCCCAGCAGGCCGCGTTCGCGCATGACCCCGCCGATGCCGACGTATTCGCGGCCATTCTGACCGGCATAGCCGATGCGGATGACTTCGCCCTGCGGCGTGATCAGCCGACCCGAGCCCTGGATCTGGAGGAAGAACAGCTCGACCGGATCGGCGGCGTAGGCAATTTCGAGCCCGCGCCCTGCCAATGCGCCATCCTCTATCTCGGCCCGCTCGTAATAGGGGACGAACCCGCCCGAGGCGTCGTAACGGCCGAGCGGCGCGCGTCCGGTCCTTTCGGCCATGGGAATGTCATCGTGCCATGCCCTGATCAATTCGGGCGGCATGCCATAGACCGGCGTTTCGCAGCCCGGCTGGCGGATGCGGCAGCCCTTGATCTCCGGCTCGAAATAGCCGGTCGCGAATGCCTCGCCAGAACCGATGCGGGCGGTTTCGAAATGCTGCAGGAAGAAGCGGGGCGCATCGCCCACTGGCCATGATCTCGCGGCATCGCAGGCAGGTTTCCAGTCGCCGCCATTGGTCAGGCCGCTCTGGTCGCTGCGAGCCAGCAGTTTAGGGCATGAATCGAGGAAGCTGGCGAGCGCGGTCCCGGCATCGCCCGGCGACAGCGCGAGCGCGCCGACGCTCGGACCATGGGTTATGCCGGCAAAGCTGGCACTGCTGACGGTCGTTACGGCGGGCTGTGTCGGCGTCGCGGTCTGTGGCGGTGTGCTTTCGGGCACCAGCCGTACGCAACCGGAAAGCGCGATCAGAGCGGCTAGCGCCAGCCCCTTGCCAGGCCAGTGCCGCATCATCCGCTCCCCTTCCCTTACCAGTGATCAGCCAGGCTGGATCAGCCTTCGTCGGTTTCGTCCAGCACCCAGTCTGGACCGGCAGAATCGACATTGCGCGAGAATGTCCAGATGTCGCGGCTTTCGATCGCATCGTCGAGCGAACCGGCGACGACATTGCCGTCCTTGTCGCGCGTCACCGCGGCAACGTCGGCGACGAACAGCACGGCCACGCGGGCCATGCGGCCATCGAGGCTGGCGGAATGGATCCGCGTTTCCTCGATCCGGATGAGCTTGTTGTCGAGCGTGTATCCGGCAGCTTCGCGTTCGTCGATCGCGGCGCTGAAACTGGCATAGACGTCGTCGTCGCACAGTTCCTTCAGCGTCGCCTTGTCGCCGCTCCAGAATGCTTCGAGGACCATGCCATAGGCACCTTTGGCGCCATCGATGAAATTGATGATGTCGAACCGGGGATCGACCGATGCGATTTCGCGAACACCGCGTTCCACCGCGGGCAGCGCACCTTCGAGGCGCGGCATGCGAGCGCGTGCCTGGGCCTGCGCTTCTGCGGGCGCGGCAGCGGGCGGCACGGCCTTGTCACCGGCGTCGAAACGGCTGGGAATCACCTCTTCCTCGTGCTCGGCCCGCTGGCCCAGCACAGAATAGAGCCTCAGCCCCAGAAAGGCCGCGATCATGGCGAGGATGATGATTTCAAGTATCACTAATTCTTACCCGGTCGTGCGGCGCGACATCGTGCCGCACCTGTGATGCCCCTCCGTGCCTTAAATAGGGGCTAAATTCAAATGGACAAACCCCCGACGCGGCAAATCGGAGCGCAGGGTAGTTAAATCGGGCAACAAGGCCGCTTCACATTCGCAGCCGTGTTGCGAGGTCGCTGTTGCAGTGCTAGGCGCGCGACCAATCCGTCCACACTGCGGACACTAGCGTAATTCACGAGAGAAAGACAATTATCATGGCCGAAGAAGGCGACGTTCTCACCGATCTCAACCTCGACCCTGCAGCCGCAAACGGCGCCGACACCACGCCGAGCGCAGGCATCATCACGCAGTATGTGAAGGACATGTCGGTCGAGAACCCGAACGCTCCGACCTGCTTCCAGTGGACCGAGCAGCCGCAGATCGACGTGCAGTTCAACATCGGCGCCGTGCAGGTGAACAACGAAGTTCACGAAGTCGAACTGAAGATCAATCTCGACGCAGCGACCAGCCAGGGCAAGTCCTACCTCGTCGAACTGGTCTATTGCGGCCTTGTCGGTGTTCGTAACCTCGGTGAAGACCAGACGCACGCCTTCCTTTACGCAGAAGCTCCGCGCCTGCTGTTCCCCTTCGCCCGCCGTGTGCTGGCAGATGCGGTTCGCGATGCCGGTTTCCCGCCGATGATGCTCGACCCGATCGACTTCAACGGCCTTTACCTGCAGCAGCTGCAGGCGAAGCGCGAAGGCGAAGCTGCCGAAGGCGCGGGCGACACGCCCCCGGCCGGCGAAGCCTGATCAGCATGATCCGGGGGCAGCGCCGATGAGCCTGCTCAAGCATGTCGGGACGATCGGCTCGCTGACGATGGTGAGCCGCGTCGCCGGCATGGCGCGCGAGATGATCTTCAGCCGCGTGCTCGGCGCCAATGCGGTGACCGACGCGTGGTTCCAGGCGTTCATCATTCCCAATGTCTTCCGCCGCCTGTTTGCGGAAGGCGCCTTTTCGGCCGCCTTCGTGCCGATGTTCTCCAAGCGCCTGCATGGCGATGGCGGGCTGGACGATGCGCGCAGCTTCTCCGACGATGTGCTGAGCGTATTCCTGCCGGTCCTCATCGCCCTGTGCGCGGTGATGATGCTGGCAATGCCGTGGGTCATATATCTCTTGTCCGACAAGCCGGTCGATCCGGTGGAGTTCGACATTTCCGTGGCGTTTGCGCGGATCATGTTCCCCTACATCCTGCTGATCAGCCTGGTGACCCTGTTCACCGGGATGCTCAATTCGGTCAGCCGGTTCGCGCCGGGCGCCAGCTTCCCCATCATCCTCAATCTTGTGCTGATATCGGCGCTGCTCGGCAGCGAATATGCCGCCGATGCATTCGGGTGGAGCGTTGAGGACGTCGGTTATGCGATTGCATGGGCAGTACCGATCGCGGGCTTGCTGCAGCTTGCGTGGCTCTACATCTGGACCCGCGTCGAAGGATTCCGGCCGCGCATCCTGTGGCCGCGCATCACGCCAGAGGTAAAACGGCTGTCGATCATCGCGCTACCTGCTGCCATCGGCGGCGGAGCCTACCAGATCAACACGCTGGTCCAGCTCTATTTCCTCAACCAGCTGGCGACCGGTTCGGTCAGTCACATGAACTATGCCGACCGGTTGAACCAGCTGCCGCTGGGCATCATCGGCATCGCCCTGTCGACCGCGATCCTGCCCACACTTTCGAGGTTCGTCGGCGGCAAGAACAAGGAGGGCGCGGATCGCATCCAGTCCGACGCCATCGAGCTGTCGATGCTGCTGACGATCCCTGCGGCAGTTGCCCTCGCCATCTGTGCGACACCTTTCATCACCATGCTTTTCCAGGGTGGCCGCTTCACATTGGAAGATGCCAATGCGGCGGGCGCAGTGCTCGGCGTGCTGGTCCTCGGCCTGCCCGCCTATGTGCTGGTGAAGGTGCTGGTGCCCAATTTCTATGCCCGGTCCGATACACGCACGCCGGTCTATGCCGCGTTCATTTCGCTGGTCGTCTTCGTGATCAGCTGCATCTGGAACGTCGGCCTTACCCTGCCGGGCTTTGCGATCGAGCCGCTGGGTTACGGCGTGCCGGGCATCGCCGCCGCCAGTGTCATCGGCGCATGGATCAACGTCGGCTATCTCTATGCCGTGCTGGCAAAGCGCGGATATTACACCATGCCGCTCAGCCTCTTCGCCCGCCTGCTGCGGCAATTCGTGGCTGCGGCAGCAATGGGCGCAGCCTTGTGGTTCGCCCGTGATTTGCTAACCGGCTGGTACTCTGCCGGCTTCTTCGAGCGCATCGGCGCATTGCTCGTGCTGGTCGGTTGTTCGGCAGTGGTCTATTTCGGCGTGGCTTATGCCGTGGGCGCCATCGACAGGCAGCGCATCGCTGCCCTCACCAGAAAGAAAGAAGCGTAGGTTTCATGCGTGTAGTTTCCGGCATCCAGCCAACGGGCAACCTCCACCTGGGCAATTACCTCGGGGCGATCCGCAACTGGGTGCGCATGCAGGACGAAATGGAAGAGGGCAGCGAGTGCCTGTTCTTCCTTGCCGACCTTCACGCGATTTCCATGCCGCACGATCCGGCCGAACTGCGCCGGGCGACGCTTGAAATGGCCGCTGCGCTGGTCGCGTGCGGCATCGATCCGTCGCGCTCGGTCCTCTTCAACCAGGCCCAGGTTCCCGCGCATCCCGAGTTGCAGTGGCTGCTCAACGGCACGGCGCGGATGGGCTGGCTCAACCGCATGACGCAGTTCAAGGACAAGAGCGGCAAGAACCGCGAAGGTGCCAGCGTCGCGCTGTTCACCTATCCCGTGCTGCAGGCCGCCGACGTGCTGTTGTACCAGGCGACGCACGTTCCCGTGGGCGAAGACCAGAAACAGCATCTCGAACTGGCGCGCGACATCGCGCAGAAGTTCAACAACGACTTCGCGACCGAGGACGCGCCCGTCTTCACCCTGCCCGAGCCCTACATCCCGCCTGCCGCGGCGCGCATCATGAGCCTGCGCGACGGGTCGAAGAAGATGAGCAAGTCCGATCCTTCGGACATGAGCCGGATCGAACTGGTCGACGACCCCGACACGGTGATGAAGAAGATCAAGAAGGCGAAGACCGACCCCGAGCCCCTGCCGGGCGAGGAAGCCGGGCTTGCCGACCGGCCCGAGGCGCTGAACCTGGTCACCATCTATGCCGCGCTGACGGACGGTTCGGTCGAATCCGTACTAAGGGATTTTGGCGGACAGGGCTTCGGCGCGTTCAAGCCTGCACTGGGCGAAGTGCTGGTGGAAACCCTGCGCCCGATTTCGTCGCGATTTGCCGAGCTGCTCGACGATCGGGAATCTCTCGACGCGATCCTTGCCCGCGGCGCGGCCAAGGCGCGCGAAATGGGCGGTCCGACGCTGGATGCCACCTACAAGGCGCTCGGTCTGGTTCGCGGCTAACCGTCATCATTCAGGGTCCAAGCGCCTGAAACGGCATATGATATGTTAAAACGCACGTTCAAAGCCGGTTCAGCCCGTCTGCTTTACAACACACCCCATCGATGACAGCCTGCGTCCGGCATGAGGGGCGGTGCGTTTGCGCGTCAGTTGTTTTCGAAGGGTAAGACAAAATGAAATTCGCAACGAAAAACAGGGCCCGTGCCCTGAAACTGGTGAGCGCACCTCTGCTTCTCGCCGGACTGGCTGCCTGCGCTACGCCGTTCAAGGCGGACGTATCGCGGTTCCAGTCGCAATTGCCTGCGCCGCAGGGTCAGACCTTTGCCGTCGTGGCAGACGACCCCGCTCTCGCTGGCGGACTCGAATTCTCTCAGTATGCCGACGTTGTCGAAGCCGAGATGGAACAGCTCGGCTATTCGCAGGCGGCCTCGCCTGAAGATGCCACCTTGCTGGTGCGTTTCGATTACGGCATCGACAAGGGCCGCGAACGCGTGCGCACGACGTCCATGCGCGACCCGTTCTGGGATCCGTGGTACCGCTATCGCGATCCCTTCTACCGGTCGCGCTATTACCGCCGCCCGGCCGGATACTGGGGCTACGGCTTCTATGATCCGTGGTTTGGCGATCGCGGCGTCGAAAGCTACACCGTCTATACCAGCGGTATCGACATGAAGATCGACCGCACTGCGACGGGCGAGCGGCTGTTCGAAGGCAAGGCCCAGGCCGTGTCGACGTCCAACCGCCTGCAGTACCTGATCCCGAACCTGGTCGATGCGATGTTCACCGACTTCCCGGGCAATTCGGGTGAGACGGTTCGCATCACGATCAAGCCTGAAGAACAGAAGGCTCGTCGTTAAGCGAGACAGACCCGGTCCACACTTGGATGGGGAACAGGGGCGGCTCCGGAAACGGGGTCGCCCTTTTTCTTGCGCTACTTGCGGGTTCCCAAGACGTTCGCCGCAACGAGCGATGCTGTAAAGACAGCTCCTTCCAGCATCGCGCAAGCCATCCTTGCGAACATGTAGAAGCCGGGTTCTCCGAACATCGCACCGACGCGCGCCATTTCGATCTGCGATTCGGGGAAGCTCGTTTCCAGCGCGGTCAGTGTATCGCCGTACATCCAGCCGCCCGACAGCTTGACGAGCAGTCCGGTAAACGCGCCAATGGCAGCCGCCGCCGCGATGCTTCGCAGCCCGCCGCCGAGCATCGCCTTGCCGAGGAGCAAGGCAAGACCGGTGGCAAGCCCCAGCATCGCCCCCTCGTAAAGACCCATGACCCTGATAGGCGCGGTACCGGTAAGGGCAAGCAATCCCGACAGGCCGAGCGAAGATCCGAGCGCGCCGATCAGCATGCCCCCGACCATTCCCCCGATCGGCAAGGTCCAGGCAGAAGCAGGTCGCCAGCGGAACGCAGCAGCCATGCCGATCCCGATCGCGCCCGCGCCAAGGACGGCGAGCGCGGTCGTCAGAACGAGCAGCGTCACCAGCCCTGCCGCCCCGCCGGTCACCGCCAAAGCGCCATAGGCGAGGCCGCCCAGCACGCCCGCAGCGACACCGCCAAGGGTGGTCGATCCGGCAAGCCGCGATGCCTCTGCTGCCAGCGGATCGAGCGCATCGCCTTCCTTGACCAGCGGCTCCGCCCCTTCGACCTTCGCCAGGAAACGGTAGCCGTGCTTGGGCACGGTTGCAATGAACTGCGGCGCAGTCGCATCGTCGCCCAACGCGCGCCGCAGTGTCCGTATGCACTGCGTCAGCGCCTCGTCGGTGACGGGGATGCCGCGCCAGACCTCGTCCATGAAGCGGTCTTTCGGCACGAGGTCGCCGGGATGCCGTGCCAGCAGTACCAGCGCATCAAAATAGCGGCTGCCGAGTTCGATATCCTCGCCATCCGCTGCAAGGCGGCGGTTGCAAAGGTCGATCAGGAAGCGGTCGAAGCGCAGGATTTCGCTGTCGGGCGTCATGCCCACCTTCCTAACCGTTCACGCAGCGTGAGGAAGGGGTGAGCGCGCATTTCAGCCATTCCTCACAAATTGCTCATGCCGCAGCGGCACTTCAATCCTAGCAACAGGGCTCGATTTTGAACCAAGGAACCTAGCATGACAAATACCGCACCCCCATCGAGCGCACCCTTTTTCAACGGCTGGCGTATTGCCGGATGGGGCATGGCGCTCGCCCTCCTCGCCCTGCCCGCCATTGCGATGCAATTCACCGGCGAGGTGAACTGGACCGCCACCGACTTCATCTTTGCAGCAATCCTGATCGGTGCACTCGGCATCGGGATCGAACTTGCGGTGCGGATGGGCCGGACCTTGCCCAAGCGGCTCGGCATTGCGATCGCTTCGCTCGCAGGCTTCATGACATTCTGGTCTAACGCTGCCGTCGGCATCATTGGCGACGAAGGATCGCCCGTGAATTCTGGGTTCTTCCTGCTCGTCATTTTCGCGGTAGTCGTCAGCGCGCTGGTCAGGCTTCGCCCTGCCCCGATGAAATGGCTGATGGCGTTCATGGCCGCCGCCCAGTTCGCACTCGGCATTGCCGCGACGCAGATGATGCCGGGCCATGCCGTCGAATGGGGCATACTGGCTTTTTTCGCGGGGATGTGGAGCGTGGCCGCCGGATGCTTCCACCTCGCCGCATCATGGGGCCAGGCGGTCGATCGCTGAGGCGCTAGAGCTTCTTGTGACCGCCGGTCGATCCGAAGCCGCCCGAGCCTCTTTCCGTTTCGTCGAGGCTGTCGACCTCTTCCCATGCAGCCTGCGTTACCGGTGCCAGCACCAGCTGGGCAACGCGGTCGCCGCGCTGGATCGGGAACGGCTCGGTCCCGTGGTTGATTAGCAGGACTTTCAGTTCGCCGCGGTAATCGCTGTCGATCGTGCCGGGCGTGTTGGGAACGGTGATGCCATGCTTGAACGCCAGACCCGAACGCGGCCGTACCTGGATTTCGTAGCCTTCGGGTATCGCCATCGCGAGACCCGTCGCCACGGGATACCGGGCACCGGGTTCCAGCGTGACGTCCTCTGCCGAAACGACATCCATCCCGGCTGCACCGCTGGTTGCATAGTGGGGGAGGTCGAGACCTTCTCCGTGCGGCAGGCGGGTGACCTTCACCCCCACGCGATCAGGCATCTTCGCTCGTTCCGTTCAATTCTGCTGCGATCCGTTCGACCAGGGCCATCGCGACGTCGATCTTCGGCATTTCGTCGAGTTCCTCGATCTCGCCGCTCATCACGATGGTGACCTTGTTGCGGTCCCCGCCCATGACGTCGCCCGAAACATCGTTCGCCACGACCCAGTCGCATGCCTTGCGCTTGCGCTTCTGCTTCGCGTTTTCGAGGACGTTCTCGGTTTCGGCTGCGAATCCGACGACCAGTTGCGGGCGATCCTTGCCAGCCGCGACATTGGTCAGGATATCGGGATTTTCTTCGAGGATCAGTGCCGGAGGGGCAGAGCCGCGCTTCTTCATCTTTTCGGCGCGGTATTCCTTCGGGCGCCAGTCGGCGACAGCAGCGACCATGACCGCGGCGTCGGCCGGCATTGCCTTCCTCACCGCCTTGTTCATGTCTTCCGCGCTTTCGACGTCGATCCGATCGACACCTTCGGGCGTCTTGAGCGCGACCGGGCCTGCGACCAGCGTGACCTTCGCGCCCAGCGCTGCAGCGGCTGCGGCGATGGTAAAGCCCTGTTTGCCCGACGAACGGTTGGCGATGTAGCGAACCGGGTCGATCGCTTCCCAGGTTGGGCCGGCCGTGACGAGGACATGCTTGCCCTCGAGCGGCTTGTGCCCTTTCGCGACCTTGAATTCCGAACCTTCCAGCGCGTCCTCTGCCGAAGATTCGACATCGGCCACTTCGATCGGTTCGGCAGGCGCGTCGCCGGGCACAGGCTCGGGCGCGTCCTTGTTGTCGCTGACTTCGTGGTTGATCGCTTCTGCATCGGTCGGTGGAGCGGACTTGGCTGCGCCCTTCTGTGCCATCAGCGGACCGCCAAGATCCGGCACTGCATCGGGATCGACATCGTCCTCTGCAACCGGCTCTTCCACCTCTTCGGCGGCGTCTGCCTCATCCACCTCGACCTCGGGAAGCTCCTCTTCCTCGAGATATTCGGCTTCGATTTCTTCTGCGCTACGCTTGGGCGTCGAGCGCGGGATGATCGAGGACAACAGGCCGCCAAGGCCGCCGCCGCGCGGAGCGACTTCGGGTTCGACCGCCTCGATCTCTTCGACTTGTGCGGATTTGGCAGGTGCCGCCTCGGGCAGTTCGACTTCGATACCGAAATGCCCTGCAATCGCGGCCCAGATCGCTTCGGGTTCGGGCAGGCGACCGTAACCGAATTCGCCGCATGCCATCGCGCCCTGGTCGGGATCGAGAACCTCGACACCGGCCTGCTTGAGCCATTCGATGTTGCGCTGGGTGGCCTGATGCTCCCACATCCGCACGTTCATCGCGGGCACGGCCATCACCGGCTTGTCGGTCGCCAGGATCAGCGTGGTCGCCAGATCGTCGGCAATGCCGGCCGCCATTTTCGCCAAAAGGTCGGCGGTAGCAGGGCAAACGACCACGAGGTCTGCCTCGCGGCTGAGCTGGATATGCCCCATCTCGGCTTCGTTCTTGAGGTCCCACAGCGTGGTATGAACGGGATTTTCCGACAGGGCGGCAAGCGCCATCGGCGTCACGAACTGCTGGCCGCCTTCGGTCACGACACAGGTTACGTCGCCGCCGCCCTTGCGGATCAGGCGCACGAGTTCGCAGGCCTTGTAGGCGGCAATACCGCCTCCCACGACCAGCAGGATCTTCATGTCGGTGCCGCTCACGAGGTCATCCCCGTTTGCGCGGACAACGAAATACGCATGATCTGAGCCGTGCTCCCCTCGTACCGTGACTGCATCGCCAAAAATTGCACAAAATTGTCGCGCACTGCCTAGCGACAGGTCGCGCCCGCGCCAACCCTGCGCCTTAGTGGTTAAGTTTTACCTAGCGCGATCCTAACATCCGGCTAACATCGAGGCGACAAATGTTTGGGGGAGAATAACCGATGGTAACCGTGCTGCGTGCGCTGATCTTCGTCGCCGGCCTGTTTTTCGTGCTGATGGGCCTTGGCTTCCTGATTGATCCGGCCAGCGCGGGGATGGATTTCGGCATGATCCCCATTGGCAATCTTGGCCGCGCATCGATGCGCGCCGACATGACCGCGTTCTTCGTCGTCGCGGGCGGCTGCCTCATCTGGGGCGGCTGGGCGCGCAATGGCGACCCGCTGCTCGTCACCTCTGCCCTGATGGCAATCGCGATCATCGGCCGCGTCACGACCCTGATCGTCGATGGTCCGCACGATGCCTGGTTCATGCCGATCATCGTGGAATCGGTGACGCTGATACTGGCACTGATCGGTAGCCGCGTGCTTCCGCATCACGCGCTGACGCCCGCCGACGACTAGGTTCTGGCGACGCTCCCTTGCGCACCGGAAACAAGGTCGCGCAGGGCAAAGGGCACCCAGTAGAGGCCGACGAACCACGCAGGCACGACCACGAGGCCCCAGTAGAAGTTGTTCTCGCGCCCGGCGAGCATGAAGAACACGCCGTATCCGACGAAGAGCAGCGTCGCTTCGCAGCCAAGCCGGTCGCGCAGGGATGCCCAGCCGAGAAGCGGCAGGAGGACGAGCGGTGCGGCAATCCATGAAGGAAAGTTGTAAAGCGCGCTGTTGAGAGAAATGGCATC
This sequence comes from Altererythrobacter epoxidivorans, assembly GCF_001281485.1. NCBI lineage: Bacteria > Pseudomonadati > Pseudomonadota > Alphaproteobacteria > Sphingomonadales > Erythrobacteraceae > Altererythrobacter > Altererythrobacter epoxidivorans. The sequence goes on along the minus strand of NZ_CP012669.1, from coordinate 236,581 downwards.
GAGCCAGCCGTTAAGGCCCCTCAGGGCCAGCCACGAGGATGAAAGCGGATCGGCCTCTGTCGTGTAGCTCGCGACCGTCGATACATGGATCCAGAGCAGGATGAGGAACCCTGCGACCAGCGCGCTCCAGGCTCCGAATTCGCGCCAGTCCCGCCGCCACAGCGACAGCGCGCCCATGAGCAGGACGAAAGGCAGCGCGTGCTCGCGGATCGAAAGTGCCAGCGCCGCTGCCACCCATGCACCGCGCCATTTGCCCGGGCTGTGCAGAGCAAGGGCCAGCGCCAGCAGCATGCCCGCCCAGACCTCGTGCAGGACGAAATACATCGGCTTGAACCCGGTCGCGAAGCCGAGCCCCAGCAGGCCGAGAGCCATGATCCGCCGGGGTGTCCGCTCGATCAGCGGGGCAAGCCTGCGCCACCATGCCCACAGCAGGACGACGAGCAGAACGGCCGCCGCGACGAGGACTCCGGTCGGGCCCAGCATGGCGCTGATGTGGGCGAGCGTCGGGAGGCGAACGGCGAGACCGGGGCGGACTGGGAAATTGCGTGCGCGCTGCTCTTCCACGGCAACGGCGTAATAATTTTCTCCGCTAGCAACCCTTTCCGTGATCGCATCGTAAAGTGCGAGATCGGTGTCGCGCCCTGCATCGACGTCAGCGTTCACTGGGGGCGCGACTTCCGTCACGACGGGTGTGTCGACAACCAGGTCGACCGGCGGCGGCGCAGGCGGCTGTGGCTGGTAGAGTATCGCCGCGAGAAGCAGCGCCAGCAAGGTTACGGCGAGTACGGAGAAAGACTGGCCGCGGGTCAGCCGCGCAAACCGCGTCGCCCCTTCCATGCCTAGCCGATCCAGCCCAGCGTCATTGCGGCGGCCGCAAGACCCGCGCCAGCCAGTGCCGACACGGCATAGCCGATCCAGCCGCGGCGCGGTTCGCGGCGGCGTTCCCACATCAGTTCGATGTCGGGAAGCGGCGGCGGTTCGGGCGCGCCGCCCTTGGGCGGGAAGCGGTCCTCGATCCGGCGGACGAGATCGGGGATCCTCAGCAAGGTTTCAGTGTCCGTCCTGATACGGTCGGCAATCGCGGCTTCGGGGCCGAGTTCGTCGCGAATCCAGCTGCGCACATAGGGTGCGCTGACGTCCCACATGTTGATCTTGGGATTGAGCTGGGTCGCGATCCCTTCGACCATCACCATCGTCTTTTGCAGCAGCAAAAGATGCGGCTGCGTCTGCATGTCGAAATCGCGGGTGATGGCGAACAGGCTGTCGAGCATTTGCCCGACCGACAGTTCGCTCACCGGCTTGCCGCGCATCGGTTCGCCCACCGCGCGCAAGGCCGTCGCGAATTCGTCGACCGAGTGATAGCTCGGCACATATTGCGCTTCGAAATGGATTTCGGCGACGCGGCGGTAATTGCCGGTGGTCAGGCCGTAGAGAATTTCCGCGAGCCACTGCCGTGCGCGGCGGTCGATCCGCCCCATGATGCCGAAATCGATGGCAACGATCGTGCCATCGTCTTCGACGAACAGGTTTCCCTGATGCATGTCGGCGTGAAAGAAGCCTGCGCTGATCGCCTGGTTCAGGAAGGCTAACACCAGCCTCGAGGCGAGCTCAGGCAGGTCATGACCGCGCCGGATCAGCTCTTCGGTATTGCTGATCTTCACCCCGTCGACCCATTCGACGGTCATCACGCGGCCATTCGTCCGATCCCAGTCGACCGAGGGAATACGGTAGCCGGCAATGCCGCGCATCGATTCTGCCAGTTCGGAAGCGGAGGCCGCCTCGCGCCTCAGGTCGAGTTCGCGATTGGTCCAGCGCTTGAAATTGGCGATGGTCAGCCGCGGCCGCAGGCGGGAAGCCTCCCCGCCCATTGCCTCGACATGTGCGGCGGCCCATTCGTAGGTCTGGATATCGCGAGCGAATTTCTCGCGAATACCCGGACGCAGCACCTTCACTGCGACCTGGCGACCCTCGGTCGTGACCGCGCGGTGCACCTGCGCAATCGACGCAGCTCCGACGGGGTCAGGATCGATCGAGGCAAACATGGTGTCGACCGGCTGGTCGAAACTTGCCGAAATGGCGGCCTCGATCTCGCTGAAGGGAACGGGCGGCAGGCTGTCCTGCAAGCTCAGCAAATTGCGTGCAGCATCCTCGCCGACAAGGTCGGGACGCGTCGCGAGCGTTTGCCCCAGCTTGATCGCAGCGGGGCCGATTTCCTGGAAAGCCCCGGCATAGTCCGGAACACGCGGCGGGAAGGTGCCTAAACGCGCCAGTCGCGCCATGCGCTTGACCGGCGGCGGAGTATTGGGATCGCGTTCGATCCCGCGCAGCGCGCCGTGCCGCCCCATGGTGCGGCCCCACTTGAGCAGCCGCCAGATATGCGTCGCGGGACGGGTCAAGCCTTCAGACCTTCCAGCCCGAGTGGATGGCGACTGCCCCGCCAAGGATCGGCTCGACCCGTGTGTTTGCAAAACCGGCTTCGCGGATCATGCTTTCGAACACGGGCATGGTCGGGAACCGGCGGATCGACTCGGCGAGATAGCGATAGCTTTCCTCGTCCTGCGCGATGATCTTGCCCATCTGCGGCATGATCTTGTGCGAATAGAGGTCGTAGATTTCCCTGAAGCCCGGCCATTCGGTGGTCGAGAACTCCATGCAGAAGAATCGCCCGCCGACCTTGAGCACGCGGTGCGCTTCTTTCAGGGCAGCAGGAATATCGGTCACGTTCCTGATCCCGAATACGATCGTATAGGCATCGAAGGTCGCGCGCGGATAGGTCAGCTTCTCGGCATTCTGGTTTGACCAGGTGAGGCCGGTGATGCCGCGCTCCATCGCACGTTCGATCCCTACGTCGAGCATGTCCTGGTTGATGTCGGCAACGGTTACATCGGCGCCGCGTGCCGCCATGCGAAAGGCGATGTCGCCCGTGCCCCCGGCCATGTCGAGGATGGCCTCGCCCGGCTGCGGCTTGACCCGGCGAACGAAGCGATCCTTCCACAATCGGTGCATCCCGCCCGACATGGCATCGTTCATGATGTCATATTTGGCAGCCACGCTGGAAAAGACCTGGCCGACACGGCGGGTCTTCTCTTGCGGATCGACATCTTCGTAGCCGAAGGAAACTTTATCAGTCATCGCCGCGCGCCTTAGGATGAATTGTCGGCGTGGCAAAGGGTGTTAAAGGATTGGCCATGCCTGAATTACCTGAAGTCGAAACAACGGTCCGCGGCCTGGCGCGGTTCCTGGAGGGGCGCCGCATCACGCGGGTCGTCATGAACCGGCCCGACCTGCGCCGCCCGATGCCGCCCGAACTGGTCCAGTTGCTGACCGGTGCCGAGGTCACTTCGCTCGGCCGCCGAGCGAAATATGGACTGATCCACACCGACCGCGACCAGACGATGATATTCCATCTGGGCATGAGCGGACGGTGGAGGATCGACCCCGAGCAAGACTACAAGCACGACCACCTCGTCATCGAGACAGAGGCCAACCGGTTTGCCCTGTGCGACCCGCGCCGCTTCGGTTCGGTCGACCTGGTCGATACAGCTGCTCTCGACGAATGGCCTGCCTTCGCAGCGCTCGGGCCCGAACCATTGGGCGAAGCGCTTTCAGCGAAATATCTCAAAACCGCACTCAAGGGCCGCAAGCAGGCGATCAAGCTGTGCCTGCTCGACCAGCGGATCGTGGCCGGCCTCGGCAACATATATGTATGCGAGGCGCTGTGGCGTGCCGGGATCAGCCCGCGCAAGGCAGGTGGGCGCGTCACCGGGCCGCAGCTCGAACGCCTGGTGCCCGCCATCAAGGAAGTCCTGACCCAGTCGATCAGCGACGGCGGTTCGACCTTGCGCGATTATGCCGCGCCTGACGGCGAGCTGGGCTATTTCGCCACCCGATTCGATGTATATGGGCGCCAAGGCGCGCATTGCCGCCATGACGACGGGGGCATGATCAAGCGGATCGTGCAAGGCGGCCGCAGCACCTGGTTCTGCCCCGTCTGCCAGAAGTGAGCGAATCCTTGACCTTCTGCGTCTTGCCGCCTATGTGCGCCGCTTTCCGGCGTGAATCGCCGCTTTTGCAGACAGTTTAAACAGGTAATCGGTCGCCTGTACGGTGACCCGAAGCATTAAGGTCGAGATAGGACGAACATGGCCAATACGCCGCAAGCCAAGAAGCGCATCCGCCGCAACACCCGCCGCGCCGAAGTCAACGGTGCACGCATGAGCCGCATCCGCAGCTTCGTGAAGCGTGTCGAAGCCGCCATCGAAGGTGGTGACAAGGACGCAGCCGCAACCGCGCTCAAGGCTGCACAGCCCGAACTCGCTCGCGGCGTTGCTCGCGGCGTGCTCCACAAGAACACTGTGGCTCGCAAGATGTCGCGCCTCAGCAAGCGAGTCGCTGCTCTCTGATTCGCCTGTCCCGGCTTTTCCGGGACCGATCGAGCAGTCGATTTCGACATAAGGGCCGGCCCCGATGGGGCTGGCCTTTTTGTTTTTGCAATCGCGTGACAGCACGATTGGCGGGGTCGCTTTCCGTAACGCTAGGAAACTCCACGATTCGCATCACCCAAACGGGGTAAACCGTTATTTTTCAGATACTTTAACGCAAGTCTGCGGGGTAGCGGCGAGTCAACAGATTTATTTCGGATTTTTTACACCCGTGCCCCTTGTGGGAATCACAAAGTCGTAGATAAATCGGATCTCACCCGGGGCGGGACAGCCTGGGTTCTAACAAATTGGCTCGATGGGGGGACACCCGGAATCACCGATTCCGGGGGATGGCGAAGCATTGCCCGTCGCAACGTAAAAGGGGCCTCTTTCGGCAGCATGCCGGGAGCGGGATAGGAATGTTTGATGATGGTGCAGAACGGCGAAAACGGTCGCGCGGCTAAGCGGAAGATTGACGAGGATTTGATGGAAGATGCCGAGGCCGTAAACCTGGCAGCGGATTGGGCGGATATCAGCCAGGGTCTGCGCAAGGACCTGGGCCACCAGCTTCACAGCCAGTGGATCAAGCCCATCCAGCTCGGCGGTTTCGACAAGGAAACCGGAACGCTCGATCTTTATCTTCCGACCGAATTTTCGGCGAACTGGGTCAACGACCGATTCCACGACCGTCTCCAGCTCGCATGGAAGATCATGCGCAGCGAAGTGCGCAAGGTTCGCGTGCAGGTTCACCCCGGTCGCCGCCAGTTGCACGAACTGCGCCTCGATGGTGGCCGCCGTGCCGCCAACGACGGCGGCGACGCCAGCGCGCTTGCGATGGCGGCAGGCACGATCGGCGATGCCGGCTTCACCAGCTCGGTCGGGCTCGACCCCTCGCTGACCTTTGCAGCATTCGTCACCGGCGAAACCAATGTTCTGGCCTGCAATGCGGCGCAGCGCATGGCGGCAACCGAACAGCCCCAGTTTTCCCCGCTCTATCTCAAGGCCGCCACCGGCCAGGGCAAGACGCACCTGCTGCACGCGATCGGCCACGCCTATCTTTCCAGCCATCCGCGTGCCCGGATCTTCTACTGCAGCGCAGAACGCTTCATGGTCGAATTCGTCCAGGCGCTGAAATCGAACCAGACGATCGAGTTCAAGGCACGCCTGCGCAGTTTCGACCTGCTGCTGGTGGACGACATCCAGTTCATCATCGGCAAGGCCAGCGCACAGGAAGAGCTGCTCTACACGATCGACGCCCTGCTGGCCGAAGGCAAAAGGCTGGTCTTTGCAGCCGACCGCGCGCCGCAGGCTCTCGACGGGGTCGAACCACGCCTGCTTTCGCGCCTGTCGATGGGCCTCGTTGCCGATATCCAGGCCGCGGACATCGAACTGCGCCGCAAGATCCTCGAATCGAAACTCACCCGGTTCGCGCCTCTCGCTGTGCCGGACGACGTGGTCGATTTCCTCGCCCGCACCATCACGCGCAATGTTCGCGAGTTGGTCGGCGGCCTGAACAAGCTGATCGCCTATGCCCAGCTGACGGGTCAGGAAGTATCGCTGCAACTGGCAGAAGAACAGCTGACCGACATCCTGTCGGCCAACCGTCGCCGCATCACGATCGACGAGATCCAGCGCACCGTTTGCCAGTTCTATCGCATCGATCGCGCCGAAATGTCGTCGAAGCGCCGCGCCCGGGCCGTTGTCCGCCCGCGCCAGGTCGCGATGTATCTCGCCAAGGTGCTGACGCCGCGCAGCTATCCTGAAATCGGGCGCAAGTTCGGTGGCCGCGATCACTCGACGGTGATCCATGCCGTGCGCCTGATCGAAGACCTGCGCCAGCGCGATGCCGACATGGACGGCGACGTTCGCAGCCTGCTGCGCCAGCTGGAAAGCTGAGGACAGCGACCGGCTTCGTCCGGTCGCCTATCCGGCACGCCGACATTCAGGGAATCGACAAGCCTTCCACAGCCTGCCAACAGGCTGTCCATGTCTTTGCCCACATCCAGCCTGCCGCCCACGATCTGGGCTGCAATCCTGCGCGGAATTCGCGGGCGCTGTCCGCGCTGCGGCGGCGGGAGCCTGTTTCGCAAATGGCTGAAGCCGCGTGATGCTTGCCCAGCTTGCGGCCTGGACCTGACGCCGCAGCAGACCGACGATTTTCCCGCCTATATCTCAATCTTCGTGACAGGGCACCTGATGGCACCGCTCATCATCCTGCTGGCGACCGATTTCGAACTCGGCACGCTCGGCATGGGACTGATCGTCATTCCGCTGGCGCTGGTCATGATGCTGGGGATGCTGCAACCGGCCAAGGGGCTGGTGGTGGCCGCGCAGTGGTGGAACGGGATGCACGGGTTTCGCCGCGAACGGGTCGAGGCTGACCAGCCATGAACCTCGATGAAAAGCGGCTCGAACGGTTTGCGCGCCACATCGTCCTGCCCGAAATCGGCGGCGCAGGGCAGGTCGCGCTTTCGCAAAAGAGCGTGGCAGTGATCGGCCTTGGCGGTATCGGATCGCCCGCGCTGCAATATCTCGCCGCGTCGGGCATCGGGCGGCTGGTGCTGGTCGATGACGACGATGTCGATGTGTCGAACCTCCAGCGGCAGACGATCTTCACCACCCGCGATGTCGGGCATGGCAAGGCCGTGGCCGCGCGGCGCTGGCTCGCCAATTTCGACGAGGCGCTCGACGTCACGATCAGCGACCGCAGGATCGACCGCGACAATGCCGCTGAACTGCTGGAGGGCATCGACCTTGTCCTCGATGGGACCGACAATTTCGCCACCCGCCTCGCGGTTTCGGACAGCTGTGTAGCGGCGGGCATTCCGCTGCTTTCTGCTGCGGTCGGTCGCTTTCAGGGCCAGGTCGGTGCCTTTGCAGGGCACAGGGACGCCCAGCCATGCTATCGCTGTTTCGTCGGCGACGCTTTCGATGCGGAAGACTGCGATACCTGCGCCGATGACGGGATGCTGGGCGCGATGGCGGGCTGGATCGGGACTTTCGCCGCAATGCAGGCGGTGCGCATCCTGCTCGACGGTGTCAGCGCGCTGGGCGATCCGCAATGGGGCAAGCTGCACATCCTCGACGGGATGAAACCGGGGATGCGGACGCTGACGATAGCCAAGGATCCCGAGTGCAACGGCTGCGGCGCCGGTTAGAAACTGGCTCCGTCAACCTGCTTCCGAGGCAGGTTTTCCCATAGGCTGGGCTCGAACATCCTGAGGTTCACACCCATCCGCTCGTAAGCAGGATCGATCGCGGTCCAGTGCGTCGTACAACCGCATCTGTCGCAGTGCCACGTCGTGAGCATCCGGTCGCCCTGAACGTAGCCGGTCGCCTCTCCCGCGACCGACACAGCGTCGGGCGAGCAATAATGCCAAAGCCCGGCCGTTCGGCGACAGATCGAGCAATTGCACTCGGTCGCTTCGCGCGGTTCGTCGCGCAATTCGATGCGGATTGCGCCGCAATGGCATGAACCTTCGTGCCCGTTCATCCCAGTATTTCCTCAACCCACTCCGGCACCAGTTCACCCGCCCTTCCCTGTCGACTTTCATGGAACCAGTGCGAGCCTTCGCTCCGCTCAAGGTTCAGCTCGAGCGCTCGCGCGCCGAGATCGCGCGCATCGCGCACGAAGCCGGCTGCGGGATAGACCGCGCCGCTGGTACCAATGCTGACAAACAGGTCGGCCTTCCTGATCGCACGATAGATCCGTTCCATCTGGTAGGGCATTTCGCCGAACCACACGACATCGGGCCGCAGGCTGGGTGCCTGGCACACCGGGCAAGGCGGGCGGGCTCCCGCTTCATCGGCGCTCATCGGTGCATCCCACGGGCTGCGCATCTCGCAAGAAGAGCACAGCGCGCTCTTCAATTCGCCATGCATATGCAGAACACGCCTCGCCCCTGCCCTTTCGTGCAGGTCGTCGACATTCTGGGTGACGATCAGCAACTCGCCGGAAAATTCGGCATCGAGCCGCGCCAGTGCCTCGTGCGCTGCGTTGGGCCTCACATTCGCCAATGCCGCACGCCGCATGTCGTAGAAGCCTAGGACCAGCTCGGGATCGCGTGCAAACCCTTCGGGCGTGGCGACATCTTCCACCCTGTGCTGCTCCCATAACCCGCCAGCGTCGCGGAAAGTGTCGATGCCGCTTTCGGCCGAGATCCCGGCCCCTGTAAGGATGACGATGCTGCGTGGTTTCTCCATGGAACAGCCCCATAGCCCATGCTTCGCCCGGCAGCTATCCGCTTGGAGCGCCAGCGCGCCCGTGATAGCTTCATCCGGGGTCGCGGGGGGAGACATTCAATGAAGCAAATCCTGGCACTGGCCGCGCTTGGCCTTGCAATCACCGGCTGCGTGAAGATCGAAGATGACGGCACTTCGACACCGACCGAGCCCGCGCGCGATCTTGCCGCCTATCTCGATGGAAGCTTGCTCGATGATGGCTGGTCCGGGGGCGAGCGCCTTGTCTCCATCGACACGTCAGACGGGCCGCACAATGTCTGGATCAAGCGGACCGGCAACAATCCCGAAATGAAGCTCTTGCTGCTTCACGGCGGACCGGGCGGCACCAGCGACTATTTCGGCGCCTTCGACAGTTTCCTGCCGGGGACGGCAGTCGAATATTATCGCTACGACCAGCTCGGCGCAGGACGCAGCGACAAGCCCGATAACGATGCACTGTGGACCATCCCGCGCTTCGTCGACGAGGTCGACCAGGTGCGCGAAGCGATCGGCGGCGACGGCAGCAATTTCTGCCTGTTGGGGCATAGCTGGGGCGGGATCCTCGCCATTGAATATGCCCTTGCCCATCCCGGCGAGGTCAAATGCCTCGTCATTTCGAACATGATGGCTTCGATTCCCGCCTACAACCGCTATGCCGACGAGGTGTTGAAGCCGCAGATGGCCCCTGAAAAGCTGGCACGGGTCGAGCAACTTGAGGCAGAGGGCAAGATCGACGATCCCGATTACATGGGGATCCTGATGCCAGAATTTTACGAGAAGCATATCCTGCGCCGTCCTGCCGCCGAATGGCCGGAACCGGTCAATTACGGCTTCGCCCAAATGAACCAGCACGTTTACGTATTGATGCAGGGGCCGAGCGAACTGGGCGCAAGCGGCCTGCTGGAAGATTGGGACAGGTTCGAAGACCTTGCCAAGATCGGTGTCCCGACGCTGGTGATTTCGGGCAAGCACGACACGATGGACCCGGCGCACATGGCCGCGATGGCAAAGAAGTTGCCCCAAGGCGAATTGGTCGCCACTGAGGGCAGCCACATGGCCATGTATGACGACCAGAAAGCCTATTTCGCAGGACTCAATGCTTTCCTGCTCAGGCAGGCCAAGCGCGGAGACTGAGGAAAAAGATGCCAAGGTTCGGAGTGATCGGCAGTGCGGGACGCATGGGCCACGCATTGCAGCAGGCGATAGCGGACGCGGGGCATGACTATGCCGGCGGTGTCGACCAGGGCGACAAGCCGGGTCCGCTCGCCACGCAATGCGATGTGCTGGTCGATTTCTCCGCTCCCGGCGCGCTCATCGCCAACCTCGATGCCGCACGCGTGGCCGGTATCCCGGTGGTGATCGGTACCACGGGCCTTGGCGAGGAACACCACGCCGCGATCGACGATGTGGCACGCGCGATACCGGTACTGCAGACCGGCAATACCTCGCTCGGCGTGACGCTGCTCGCGCACCTCGTGAAAGAGGCGGCATCGAAGCTCGGCCCCGACTGGGACATCGAAATCGTCGAAATGCATCACCGGATGAAGGTCGATGCACCCTCGGGAACGGCGCTGCTGCTGGGCGAAGCTGCTGCAGACGGGCGAGGCGTCGATCTTGCAGCGGCCAGGGAAAGCGGGCGCGACGGCCATACCGGCGCTCGTGCCAAGGGCGCAATCGGCTTTGCCGCGCTGCGCGGAGGCACCGTCGCGGGCGACCACAGTGTGATTTTCGCAGGCGACGAAGAGCGCGTAACCCTGACCCACAACGCCGAAAACCGGATGATCTTTGCACGCGGCGCAGTGAAGGCCGGAGAATGGCTGATCGGCAGGCAGCCCGGCCGCTATACCATGCAGGACGTCCTCGACCTGTGAATATACTCGGAATTGTCGGCGGTATTTTCCTGGGCCTGATCCTGTTCGTCATCGGTTTTTTCATGATCGGCCCGGGCGGTCCGAACACCTATGCCGCGCCTGCGCAATTCAGCGGGTTTGCGACCTTCGTTCTTCCGGTGGCTTATTTCCTCAACGCCCGTCACGCGTTTCCTCCGGCGGCAGGCTGGACGATCTGTGCCGTGATGGCCGGGATCGCCGCGCTCCTCTGGATACCGCTTTTCAAAAGCGAGTGGCTGTGGAACGGCCACGCAGGGGCAATGGCCGTCTGGACGGCGATCTGGGCGATTGCCGCACTGCCTTTCCTGCGGGCCGGCGTTAAGGGATTGCGCAGGCCATCGGCATGACCAAGGACCAGATTTTCGAGTTCTTCCGCCGGCTGGCAGAAGACAATCCCGATCCGGAAACCGAGCTGGAATACGGCAATTGCTACCAGCTGGTGGTGGCGGTGGCTCTATCGGCGCAGGCGACCGACGTGGGCGTCAACAAGGCCACCAGGACACTGTTTCGCGAGGTCGAAACGCCCCAGCAAATGCTGGCACTCGGCGAGGATGGGCTGAAAGAGCACATCAAGACAATCGGCCTGTTCAATTCCAAGGCCAAGAACGTGATCCTGCTTTCGCAGCTGCTGGTCGATGAATACGGCGGCGAGGTGCCCGACACGCGCGAAGACCTCGTCCGTCTGCCCGGCGTCGGGCGCAAGACGGCGAACGTCGTGCTCAATTGCTGGTTCAGGCAGGAAACCTTCGCGGTCGATACGCACATCCTGCGCGTCGGCAACCGCACCGGCCTTGCCAAGGGCAAGACGCCCGAACAGGTCGAGGCGAAGCTCGAAAAGCGCGTTCCCCAGCCCTTCCGGCTAGGCGCTCACCACTGGCTGATCCTGCACGGCCGCTATGTCTGCAAGGCACGTACGCCCGAGTGCTGGCGGTGTCCGGTGGTCGACCTGTGCAGCTTCAAGAAGAAAGTCCTCGAGAAACCGAAAGGTCGCTGACCTTCCTTGTCCGATTGCGGGACCCGCCAATCCGGCAAACTTGCCAAGCAGCCAAGCGAAGCGCACAATTCCCGCGCTCTGGATGCAAGGAGGGCATGATGACCAAGCTAATCGCTCTGATCGCAGGATCGGCGCTCGCGCTGGCCGCTAGCCAGGCCGCGGCACAGGATGCCGCCGAAACGGCAGCGGTTCTTTCGGGTTCCAGCCAGACGGGCAAGGCCAGCCGTTCGCTGGGCGATGCGGTTGCCGGCAGCATCGGCTCTGCAACCCAGCAACTCCGCAACCAGAATGCGCGGCGTACCACGACGCGGGCGCGCACCCGTTCAACGCGGCAAGGTTCCGCTCCGGTACAGACACTGGCGAGCGGCGACCCGCTCGAGAATACCGATGCCGCCGCCTACAAGGTCGGGAGCGGCGCGACCATCAGGGTGAGCGGCAGGCTCAACCCCTCGAGCGCTGCGAAGTGCAGCCAGAATTGCGCCGAACCGGCCACGACCGGGGACGGCGACGCCCCCGAATAATCGTCAGACGTCGTCCGCGCTGATCATCTCGGCACGGTCGATTTCGCCCGTCAGGCTCGCCACCGTCGTCGCAACAGCAGCATCGCCGCTGACGTTGGTGGTGGTGCGCATCATGTCCATGATCCGGTCCACGCCAGCCACGAAAGCGATCGTTTCGAGCGGCACGCCGACCGCTCCGAACACCAGCGCCATCATGATCAGGCCAGCGCCGGGAATGCCGGCCGCGCCAACCGCGCCCAGCGTTCCGAGGACCGAGATCAGGAAGTAGTCGCCCCAGGTCAGGTCCACGCCGAAGATCTGCGCGCCGAACAGGGTGGCAAGGCCGAGATACATCGCCGTGCCGTTCATGTTGATCGTCGCGCCGAGACTGATGACGAAGCTCGCCACCGAATTGCTCACGCCGAGGTTCCGCTCCGCGCAGCGCAGCGTTACCGGCAGCGTCGCGTTGGAACTGGCGGTGGAATAACTGACCGCGATCGCATCCACGATGCCGCGGAAGAAATCCACCACCGGCAGCTTGGCGATGAACTTGATCATCGAGGAATACATGACGCCGATGATCAGGAGGCAGCCGAGATAGTTGAGGAACACGAGCTTGCCGAGCGCGGCCAGCGCATCGAGCCCCAGCGTACCGGCGACCCAAGCCATCAGTGCGAACACGCCGAAGGGGGTCAGTTCCATCACGATCATGGTGACCTTCTGCATCACCACACTGCCGCTATCGAAGATCTTGAGGACCGGCTCGCCTTCTTCCTTCGCCATCAGGATGCCGATGCCGAGCAGCATGGAAAACACGATCAGCGGCAGGACGTTGACGTCTGCCATCACCTGCACCGGGCTTTGCGGGATCATGCCCATGACCATGTCGCGCCAGGTCGTCTCGTTGGGTTGGGGGATCGCCCCCATCTCGATCATCGAGGTATCGACGCCGGTACCGGGCTGAACCACCGTGCCGAGGAACAGGCCGAGCCAGACTGCGATCTGGCCCGTTATCACGAACAGCAACAAGGCGCGCCAGCCGACGCTGCCGAGCTTGCGGAGGTCGCCGATACTGGCGACGCCTGCCACCAGGCTGAAAAAGATCAGCGGGACGACCAGCATCTTGATGAAGGCGACGAAGATATCGCCGATGATCTTGATGCTTTCCGCGCCCGGCCCCCACAGCCAGCCGGTCAGGATGCCGAGGATAAGAGCGCCGACAACGCGCTGCCACAGTGGAATTGCAAACCAGGCGCGCATGGGCGACCCTCCCTTTATTTCCCGGCCAGTACCGCCTTCGCGATAGCTTCGTAGATACGGCTTAGCGCATCGAGGTCGGCCAAGGCCACAGCCTCGTCACGCTTATGCATTGTCGCGTTGCACAGGCCGAATTCGATCACCGGGCAAACGCTGCGCAGGAACCGCGCATCGGAAGTACCCCCGCTCGTTGATGGCTCCGGCTCGATACCCGTTACATCCTTCACCGCCGCCGCGATGATGTCGCTGAATTCGCCGGGCGGCGTGAGGAAGGGTTCACCCGATATGATCGGCCGCGCCTTGCCGCCATGCTTCTCCGCGATCTGGGACACGCGCTCGGACAGTTCCGCGCCGGTATGGCAATCGTTGAAACGGATGGAAATGCGCGCTTCTGCCTTGGCCGGAATGACGTTGTGCGCTGGATTGGGCGCCGAAATGTGCGTGATCTCGAGATTGGAGGGCTGGAACCAGTCGGTCCCTTCGTCCAGCACGAGCGCCTCGAGTTCGGCGAGCATCGCGACCAGCTTGGGAAGCGGATTATCGGCGAGGTGCGGATAGGCGACGTGGCCCTGCACACCTTCGACCTCGAGCCAGATATTGACCGAACCGCGCCGTCCGATCTTCATCATGTCGCCCAGCCGGTTGACGCTGGTCGGTTCGCCGACAAGGCACAGGTCTGGCTGGTGGCCATGTTCGCGCATGAAATCGATAAGGGCGCGCGTACCGTGAAGCGCGGGTCCTTCCTCGTCACCGGTGATGATGAAACTGATCGTGCCGTGGTCCTGCGGCACCTGCGCCACGGCATCGACCATGCAGGCGATGGCACCCTTCATGTCCACCGCGCCGCGTCCGTACAAAAGGTCGCCGCGGATTTCGGGTGCGAAGGGGGCGCTCGCCCATCCTTCACCCGGAGGGACAACGTCGAGGTGTCCGGCAAACGCGAGGTGGCGCGAACCTTCCGGCCCCTTGCGGATCGCGAACAGGTTTTCGACCGGTGCTTCGTCGCTGTCGGCAGGGCCGCTGCCCCGCCGGAAGCGATGGATTTCGAAACCGAGCGGCGCCAATTGCGCTTCCATGACGTCGAAGACGAGGCCCGTTGCAGGCGTGACGCTGGGCGCTTCGATCAATTGCGTGGCATAGTTTCTGGCGTCGCTCATGGGATCGGAGTTAGACCACGCTTGGAGCGCTGACCAGACGGAGAAAGCCGCCATGCCCAAACTTGCCCTCGAGCAGATCGCGCAGACCAATGCGACGGGTTATCCCGCGCCCTTCGACGCCGATGTGGAAGGACGCTGGTATCGCCGGCTCGCCCCGGTGGCTGGCCTGACCAAGCTGGGCGCAAGCCATGTGACGCTGAAGCCGGGCGCCTATTCCTCCCAGCGGCACTGGCACAGCGCGCAGGACGAGCTTGTCGTCATACTGGAAGGCGAGGCCGTTCTGATCGAGGACGAAGGCGAAACCATCGTGCGGCCGGGCGACGTCCTCGCCTGGGCGGCAGGGGTCCGGAACGGCCACAGGCTTCACAACCGCTCCGACACGGAATGCGTGTTCGTTGCGATCAGCGCAGGTTCGCGAAACGAGGACAGCGGGCAATATCCCGATATCGACATGGTGTTCGATGCAGATGGCTACGCGCGCAAGGACGGCACCCGCTACCCGGCTGAACGCATCCCCTGATCAGGGCTATCGATCCCGTTCGGGCAGAGGCAGGGGTCCCGGGGCGAAAGCGCTCTCGAGCATGTCAGCGATCCTCAGCCCCGCTTGCTGCACACGGCGGCGCGCCACCGGGACCGATTCGACGATATCTTCCTGGCTGAGCGCGGTTTCATCCGGCAGCTCGCCTTCGCAAACGGGCCGGTCGAATGCGGACGGGTAAAGGAAGTCGCGCGCGATCTGCCAGCTTTCGCGGCCCCATTCCGCCGCATCGCCGCCGGTCAGCGCGGCGCGCTCTTCCGCAGAATAGCGGCGCACGATGGGCTCCGCGCCGCTTGTCACTGCGCGTTCCGCCAGCGCTCCGTCCCAGATCCAATGCAGGTTCATGTCAGGCACGATGCCATAGCTTGCTTCTCGCCCGTTCCCGCCGCGATCCTCCTTGTCGCCCGAATGGAGCGGCTGGTGAACATCGCCGACGAAATGGACGAGGAATGCGAGCGCTTCCAGCCGGACTGCCGCGGGCAGGCTTTCATCGGCGAGGATGCGGTGGTTGCGATCTATCTGGGCGGTCACGCAATTGCCGCCCGGGCAGTTGCGCCTCGCGTCATAAGCCTCGCAGATCGGCGCGGTGCGATAGTGCCAGGCGGCGGTATAACCCCAGCGCCAGCCCTCGCGGCGGACGCAGTCGGCCCAGCTGGCAAGCTGTTCGACCGTGTCGATCGGACAGTCGGGCGTGCCGAGCGCGGCGTCCTGCTTCAACAGTGCATAGACCTTGGCCTGAACCTGCGGGCTGACATTGGCCATGGCGATGCGCCCGGTGATACCATGCGCATAATAGCCCCAGCTCATCGCGGGGACCGGCAAGACCAAGGCAAGCGCAGCAACGAACGCGAGTATCGGGCGCAGCATCACTGGGACACGTTCTCGATACGCTCGATCACCCATTCCTCGTCCTCCGAGGCGGCAATCCATTGCTGCATCCAGTCATGTTCCCACACTGCTTGCATATAAGCCTGGGCGAATCCGGGGACGGCGATGCCATAGGTGATGAAGCGCGAAATGACGGGGGCGAAGAAGATATCAGCCGCGCCGAAGGTGCCGAACAGGAATGGCCCCCCTTCCCCGAAGCGTGCGCGCGCCTCTGCCCACAGCGTCAGTATGCGCACGATGTCATGCCGGGTCGCGTCGCTGACGTCGTCCAGCTCGATCCGCTTGCGCACGTTCATCGGCAGTTCGCGCCGCAATGATGCGAAGCTACTGTGCATTTCGGCAACCATCGCCCGCGCCATGCCGCGCGCCGCGTCATCCTTGGGCCAGAAGCGTTCGCGCCCGACCTTGTCGGCAAGATATTCCATGATCGCGAGGCTGTCCCACACGACAGCGTCATCATCCCACAGGATAGGAACCTTGCCATGGGACGGCTGGATTTCGCCCATCGCATTCTTCCGCTCGTCCCAGTCCTCTCCGAATATCTGCACGGTAAGCTCTTCGAAATGGAGGCCCGACTGCTTGGCCGCCAGCCAGCCGCGCAGTGACCAGCTTGAGTAATTCTTGTTGCCGACAATCAGCTTCATGCGTGTGCTCCACCGTGCATCTGTGGTGCGCGTTAGTGGTTCAGCTAATCCCTGTCGAGGCTGAACACACGGATTCCGGCTAGGAGCTCGCTGCGGCTCGCGCTAATCTCCCTGACATGACCCTGCGCCCGTTCCACCTCGCCTTTCCCGTCGATGATCTTGCCGCTGCCCGCGCCTTTTATGGACAGGCGATGGGCTGTGCCGAAGGGCGTTCGTCCGACGAGTGGATCGACTTCGATTTCTACGGTCACCAGATCGTGGCACATCTTGCGCCCGGACAGGCGGGCGACCGCGCGAGCAACCATGTCGACGGCCACGGAGTGCCGGTACCCCATTTCGGCATCGTGCTGACGATGGAACAGTGGGAAGAACTGGCTGAGCGCCTGAAAGCGGCAGGAACCGATTTCGCTATAGAGCCGACCATCCGTTTCAAGGGGCTGCCGGGCGAACAGGCGACGATGTTCTTCCGCGATCCTGCCGGCAATGCGCTGGAGATGAAAGCATTCGCCAGCGACGATATGCTTTTCGCGACCTAGCCCCAGTCGGAACCCAGCGCATCCTCGAGTATGGCCGCGCGTAGCTCGGCAATGCCCATGCCCTTCTCGCTCGAAGTGACGTGGATTTCGGGGAAGGCGGCGACGTGTTTCTTCGCCTCTTCCGCGACCTTGGCCACCGTCTTGTCGAGCTCGGACTTCTTGACCTTGTCGGCCTTCGTCATGACGACGCGATAGACCACCGCCGCCTCGTCGAGCATCTTCATCATTTCGCGATCGACGTCCTTCAGCCCGTGGCGGCTGTCGACCAGCACCAGCGTGCGCGCGAGGACCTGCCGCCCGCGAAGATAGCTCTTCACCAGCGCCTTCCACTTCTCGACCACCTTGGGCGGAGCCTTGGCAAAGCCGTATCCCGGCATGTCGACGAGGCGGAACCGGGTCGGCTCACCTACTTCGAAGAAGTTCAGTTCCTGCGTGCGGCCCGGCGTTACCGATGCACGCGCGATATTCTTGCGCAGCGTCAGCGCGTTCAGCAGCGAGCTCTTGCCGACGTTCGAGCGGCCGCAAAACGCGATCTCCGGCACATCGGGATCGGGCAGGAACTTCAGCTGCGGGGCCGACAGCAGGAAATCGACGCGGCCCGAAAACAGCTTCGCCGCGACGTCCTGGCGCCGTTCCGCTGCCCGCTGTTCTTCGGGTGTCACGACATCAATCCTTGCGCTGCTCGTCGCGCGCCTTGACCATGGCCTGGTCGGCTTTCTGTTTTTCCGCTGCAGCCCGCAATTGCGGATGCTTGGAATAGAGATAGCTCTGCTGGGCCAGCGTCAGCAGGTTCGAGGTGACCCAGTAGATCAGCAGGCCTGCTGCAAACGGTGCCATGACGAACATCAGCACCCACGGCATGAACTGGAAAATCTGCTGCTGGACCGGATCCATCGCGCTGGGATTCAGGCGGAAGGTCAGCCACATGGTGATGCCGAGCAGCACCGCGAGCACGCCAATGCCGAGGAAGCCCGGCGGATCGAACGGCAGCAGGCCGAACAGGTTGAGGATCTTCGCCGGATCGGGCGCGGAAAGGTCGTGGATCCACAGCGCGAAGGGCTTGTGCCGCATTTCGATGGCGAGGATCAGCGACTTGTAGAGCGCGAAGAAGATCGGGATCTGGATCAGCAGCGGAAGGCACCCGGCGAGCGGATTGACGCCTTCGTCCTTGTACAGCTTCATCACTTCCTGCTGCTGGCGCTGCTTGTCGTCCTTGTAGCGTTCCTGGATCGCCTTCATCTTGGGCTGGACCGCCTTCATGGCCGCCATGCTCGCGAACTGCTTCTGCGCGATCGGGAACATCACGCCGCGAATCAGGATCGTCAGCAGGATGATGGCGACGCCGAAATTGCCCGCGAAATCGTAGAGCTGGCGCAGCAGCCAGACCATTGGCTTCACGAACCATTCGAACCAGCCCCAGTCGACCGCCTTGCCGAAGTTCTGGATGCCGGCATCTTCATACTGGTCGAGGACGACCGATTCCTTGGCCCCGGCGAACAGGCGCGTGGTACGGCTGATCTGCTTGCCGGCAGGGACGGTCTGCGGGGCGTAGATCAGGTCGGCGCGGAACAGGTTATTGCCCAGCGAGCGGAAGCCCGGGGTCGCGTCCTTGCCATTGTCGGGGACGAGGGCGGACAGCCAGTAGATGTCCGAAAAACCGATCCAGTCGGTCGCGCCGCCCTGCGGATTATAGGTGCCGCTTTCCGCCAGGTCGTCATATTCGGGATCGTATTCGACCGTGTCGCCGAAGCCGCCGATCGGGCCCGAATGGACGTTCCAGGTGCTGGGGCTGGCATTGGCCGAAGTCCGGGTGATCAGGCCATAGGGCTGGACGACGATCGGACCTTCACCGGTGTTGGCAACCGTCTGGGTCGCGGTGACCATGTAATTTTCGTCGATTTCGAAACGGATGCGGAAGGTCTGGCCCGCGCCATTGTCCCAGCTCAGCGTGACCGGTTTGCCTGCGGTCAGCGTGTCGCCATCCGCCTGCCAGACAGTCTTGGCGCCCGGAATGCTGACGCCCTGACCGAGCCAACCGAACTGGGCGAACTGCTGATTCTCCGTGCCCTGCGGCGAGAGCAACTGGACCGGACGGCTGTCCTTGTCGACCGTCTGGCGGTGATCCTTCAATTCGATATCGTCGATGCGTGCACCGACGAGGTTGATCGAACCTTCGACGCGCGGGGCATCGATGCGCACACGCTGCTCGCTCGCCAGTGCCTTATCGAGATCGACCGGCCCTGCAGCAGCGGTCGTATCGCCTTCGATTGCGGCGCCGCTGGCGGCGGGCGCTGCGACAGTCGCAGTGCCATCGGCGGCAGCCTGTTCTTCGGTGTCCGGGCCGCCCATCAGCGATGCCTCGGGATAGACGTAGCGCATGGCAGCGTCCCAGCCGAGGATCAGCAGGAAGGAGAGCGCCACGGCGAGCAGGAGGTTGCGCTGATTGTCCAAGATCGTTCTCTTCAGTCTTCGAATTCGTCAGATGTGGGGAAAGTGTATTAGTAATTCAATACACCAGTTCAAGGAACCGGATCGTATCCATGCCCTCCCCAGGGATGGCAGCGCATTATACGCTTAAAGGCGAGCCATCCACCCTTGATTGCGCCATATTTCCCCAGCGCCTGCACCGCATATTCGGAACAGGACGGGGCATAGCGGCAGGTGGGCGGCAATATCCGCGACGGCCCCCACTGCCACAGCCGGGCGATAAAGATCAGGATGTACTTCACGCTTGTTTCTGCCGGCGGGACCCGTGGCCGCTGCCCTTCGCGCCTTTCGGGCGGCGCGGCCTGCGCGGATCGCCCTTGCCCGCAGCTGCCCGTTCAAGCGCCATGCCGAGTTCCTCGCGCAGTTTTGCGAAGTCACGCTCGATCCCGGTTTCGCGGCCAATGATCACGTGGTCGTGGTCAGGCAGGCCATGCGCCGGCAGAGCCTCACGCAGCAATTCGCGGAAACGGCGCTTCATCCGGTTGCGGACGACGGCGTTCCCGATCTTCTTGGTGACGGTGATCCCGTAGCGCTTGCCGTGGCCCTGATTCGGGTGCGCCAAAAGCACGAAACCGGGGCGCGCTACTCGCAGGCCCCGGTTCGCAGCAAGAAAATCGGCGCGGCGACGCATCACCGCGATATGATTTTCGTCAGTCGTTTCGGTTACGCACAAAGGTTCTTGCGGCCACGCTTGCGGCGGGCACGCAGGACCTTGCGACCACCCGGCGTCGCCTTGCGGGCGAAAAAGCCGTGACGGCGAGCGCGCACGAGATTGCTGGGTTGGAAAGTCCGCTTCATATCGTCCTCGAAATCAAAATAATGCCGCTGAGCGAATCAGCGGGCACCAATAAAAAGGGCCGCCCGTAAAAGGCGACCGCCTGTATCGCGGGTGCCGTTAAGGGAAGGCCGTCTCCAAGTCAAGCCGTGCAAGCTGCATTCCGGCGAGAGGTTCCGAGAGGAAATCCGCGTCGAGAGTTGCGAGTGCACCCAGGTCGACCATGGTGACATCGAGATAGGCGAGCCGCGGGGCTGCGTCCATCACGGCAGGCGATTCGATACGGCGCGATTTTTCCGGCGCGATCCACGGACGCATATCGCCTGCATCGAGCCACAGCGCCTGCACGTGCGGTACGGAATTTGTCATATCGTAAAACGCCTTCGCGCGTTCGGGTGACATGCCCATCTCCTCGTAGAAATCGAGGTAGAAGCGGTTCTCCGGAGCGTCGGCAGCATAATCGCCCGGCTCGCGCCCATAGTTGTCGCGCCATGAGTGGACCGCGAACTCTGCGCCCTCGTCGATCGTGCGCCTCTGGCCGGCGAGGAACAGCTCGACCGCGCCGGACCGGACGGAGCCGCCTGTTGGTACGTGTGTCGCAATGCCTTCGGCGCGGATTTTGCGGGCAAGCGCGAGATTGGCCACATCGTCGCTGGTGCCGGGAGCTTCGACCAGTTCGAGCGTCTCGATACCCGGATACTCGGCCAGCATGGCCTCGAAGGCGGCGATGCTCCCGCGATTCGTCGAGCCGACCAGCGCAGCGCGGTGTTCGTCGATCACGCGGAACGGACCATATTCGCCAATCGACTGGCTGGTTGGCAGGGCGCGAACGAAGGCAGACTGCTGCATCTGCGGACGCTGTGCCGGATGCGGCATGGCGAACCGTTCAAAACGCGTTGCGGCGCGCTGCTCGACCCTGACCGGTTCATCGGCGACGCGGACCCATTGCTGGGTTGCCTCGTCCCATTCCTCGACCCAGCTTTCGACCGAAATCACGCGCGAGGAATACGCATCCTGCGCCTGCGCCATCACCGGCAAGGCGAGGAACTGGAGAGTTGCCAACAGGAAGAGGGCAAGGCTGCGCATGGCCAGCTTGTGAGCCCTGCCCCCTTCCGAAACGGCAAAGATCTATGCTTTCGATCGGGTTGACGACTACTTAGGCTGACCTGCCTGGACTATCGACAAGTCCTTATTAATACGCCACAAACCGCTCGCCGCTCGGGAGCGGCGAAGGGGGTTCGCAAGTGGTCGCGCTAGTCAGAACGGTGGCCTATCTGGGGTTGGAGGCGCGCAGCGTCGAGGTGCAATGCCAGGTTGCGGCAGGCCTGCCGCGCTTTGCCATCGTCGGTCTGCCGGACAAGGCGGTGAGCGAAAGCCGCGAACGAGTGCAATCGGCGCTGGCGGCAATGGGCCTCGCGCTCCCGCCGAAGCGGATCACCATCAACCTGTCGCCCGCCGATTTGCCCAAGGACGGGTCGCACTACGACCTGCCCATAGCGCTGGCGCTTCTCGCGGCGATGGGTGTGACCGATGCCGAACAATTGACCGAATGGATCGCGGTCGGTGAACTTGCGCTCGACGGGCGGATCGTCGCATCACCCGGCGTTCTGCTCGCCGCGCTTCATGCAAGCGAAGGCGAAGCCGGCCTGATCTGCCCTGCCAAACAGGGGGCGGAGGCGAAATGGGCGAGCGGAGTGCCGGTGCTCGCTGCGCCGGATCTTGTCAGTCTTCTCAACCATCTCAAAGGCACTGCACAACTGCCCGAACCGCAGCGCGGCGAGGTCGAAGTGGCCCCGCCGGTCGCAGATCTCAGGCAGGTGAAGGGGCAGGAAACCGCCAAGCGCGCGCTGGAGATCGCTGCTGCGGGCGGACACAATCTGCTGATGGTCGGTCCGCCCGGCGCAGGTAAAAGCCTGCTCGCAAGCTGCCTGCCGGGAATCCTTCCGGAACTGTCGCCATCCGAAGCACTCGAAGTTTCCATGGTCGCCTCTGTCGCTGGCATGCTGGAGGGTGGCCGGATCAGCCGCACGCGTCCGTTCCGTGCGCCGCATCACTCGGCCAGCATGGCAGCGCTGACCGGCGGCGGGCTGAAAGTGCGCCCGGGCGAGGTCAGCCTGGCGCATCTCGGCGTCCTGTTTCTCGATGAATTGCCCGAATTCCAGCGCGCGGTGCTGGATTCGCTGCGCCAGCCGCTGGAAACCGGAAGCGTCGATGTGGCACGCGCCAATGCGCATGTGACCTTCCCGGCGAGGGTGCAATTGATTGCGGCGATGAACCCGTGCCGCTGCGGCCATTTGGGCGATCCTGCACTGGCCTGCTCGCGCGCTCCGCGATGTGCTGCCGATTACCAGAGCAAGGTCTCGGGTCCGATGCTCGATCGCATCGACCTCCATGTAGAGGTCGACCCGGTGAGTGCACTCGACATGGCCCTGCCGCCGCCGACTGAAGGTTCGGCAGAGGTCGCCGCACGGGTGGCCGCCGCACGCAATCTGCAAACCGCACGCGCAAGCGAAACCGGCGCACGAAGCAATGCCGAACTGAATGGCGAAGCACTCGAACATTGGGCCAAGCCAGACGAAGCAGGGCAGAAGCTCTTGCTGCAGGCGGCAGAGGCCATGCGGCTGTCGGCGCGCGGTTATACGCGTATGCTGCGCGTGGCACGCACGATTGCCGATCTTGGCGGTGCACGCCAGGTCGGCCGTATCCATGTCGCAGAGGCACTGAGCTATCGCAGGCAAGCGCCGCGGGCCTGACGCAACCCTTTGACCTTTCGTGCGTTTAGCATGGCATGAAGCACCATCTCGCCCTGCTCGCCCCGCTGGCTCTCGCCGCATGTGTCACGCCGCAATCCGCCGAAAACACCGGGGGAGTCGCCGAACGCGATGTTTCGCGAGCCATGGCGCTGTTTCCGATCCTCGATGAAAAGGCAGGCCCGGAAAAGAACGTGGTCTATTCGCCGGCCAGCGTCGACCAGGCTTTCGGCTTGCTGAGGCTCGGCGCAGCAGGCGAAACTGCCGATCAGCTCGATGCGATACTACCCGCGCCAAGGAATGCCGATTACCTGCGAACCAACGAGAAGGATGTCGAGGTCAGGTTGGCCAACGCCCTGTTCCTCTCGGACGAATTCCGGTTCCGCAAGAGCTATGTCGATGCGGCAAAATCCCGCTACGATGCGACCTCGGAACTGATCGACGTACTGAAGCCCAAACCAGCCGCAGACACGATCAACGCCTGGGCGGACGAAGCGACCGACGGGCTTATTCCCGAGGTTGTGAGCCCGCAGGCAATCACTCCGGATCTTGTCGCGATCCTCGCAAACGCGCTCTATTTCGATGGCAAGTGGGAAACCAAGCTGACCGGCGGCGACCAGCGAAATTTCCTTTACGGCAACGGCATTGATGCGCCGTTCAAGTTCGTCGGTAAGGTGCTGTCGCTGCAGCGGGTCGAAAAAGGCGGATGGTCTGCGGTCCGCCTGCCATATGCGAACGAACGCTATGCCATGGACGTGATCATGCCGACCAAGCGGCGCGTCATGGATGAAACGCCGAGCCCGCAGGCAATCGAAGAGTTCGGTAGCGCACTTGGCGAGGCCAAGCCCCAGCTTTCCGACCTCCTCATCCCCCAGTTCGAGGTCGATTACGAAACCAGCCTCAAGGAACCGTTGATGGCGCTCGGCCTGACCAAGCCGTTCACGATCGGTCAAGCCGATCTTTCGCTGATGGCCGAGCCTGGCCAGCTGCCACTGATGGTCAGCGAAGCCCGCCACGTTACCAAACTGCAGGTCTTCGATGCCGGGACACGCGCCGCAGCAGTGACCACGATCAGCATCATCCTCACCGCAGGCACGATCTACAAGACGGACCCGGTGCCATTCCATGCCGACCGTCCCTTCATAATGGTCATCAGGGACCTGAAGGAAAATGAGATATTGTTTGTCGGCCGGATCTCTGACCCCCAGCCGTTCGAGCCGGTGGTCGAAGACGACTACTGATCTTCCGCCAAACCGGCGTAGCTCGAGTTCTTGAGCAGCTTCCGGTTCTGGTCGGGCGCACCGTCGTCCCACCAGACCGGACCGCGTTCCCCCAAGGCGAGCTTCGCCTCGTGCACCTGCGCCCGGGCAGATCTTTCTGCTTCGGTATCGCCGTCACGCTTGGCCGCACCGACCGCGCGGCGCGCATCCATCAGCGCCTTGACCAGCCTTTCGCGCTCATACGGATCGAGACCGGGATTGGAGGCGCGCCAGAGGCGGCCATCGATAATGAGATAGCGACCGTCGGGCGTGCGCTGCGGGCCGTCAGCCAGCAGCGGCGGCTTTCTTCACAGAACCCAGATCGACAACGTCGCCGCGTTCCATGCCCTTGCCCGGCTTGGCAATCGAGCCGTCGGCACGCTCACCGACGTTTTGCGGACGCACGAGCCACAGGTCGCGGTGGTCGAGAATGCGCCCGTCATGCGACAGGATAGAAACCGGTCCGATCGGCAGGCGGTCCACCTCGTCGACGAGGACCGGGTTCTCTTCGATTTCCGCGCCGTACTTCTGGCCCCACTGGCGCAGGGCGATCATTGCAGGCAGCAGGTCGAAGCCCTTGGTCGTCAGACGATATTCGATCTTGCGCCGGTCATCGGCACAAGGCTCGCGCTTCAGGATGCCATGCTCGACCAGCTTGGCCAGCCGGTTCGACAGGATGTTGCGCGCAATGCCCAACTCGCTGAGGAATTCCTCAAAGTGGTGCAGGCCGTTGAAACTGGCACGAAGGATCATGAACGACCAGCGTTCACCCATGACTTCAAGCGCTTGCGGCAGGCCGCATTCGATAAGTTCGCGCAGTGACTCTCTGATCTCGCCCATTTCGGTCCTCTCGTTGCAACCTATTTAGCGCGAAATTTGCAACACGCCAAAATATTTTCAGTTTCTACTTGCAACCTATATCATTCCTGAATAGGTAGTGAATAGCAACTGGTTTTGATTCGCAACTGAAACCGGTTCTCACAACCGAAGGAAAATTACAATGGCCCTCTCCATCCCCCACACGAGCCGCCTAGGCGTCCTGACGCTGGCCGCCGCCTATACCACTCTCACTTTCGGGGCGATCGTCACACCTGCCCCGGCACAGGCTGCATCGGCCGGCGCCTATTACACGGCCGAGCTGGCAACGCCAGCCAAGGATAGCCGCACCGTCGCATCGGGCGTTGCCTGGTTCTGCGAAGGCACCACCTGCCGCGCCGGCAAGGGCAACTCGCGCCCGGCCCGCGTGTGCCGCGGCCTCTCGCGCGATGTCGGCGAAATCACCAGCTTCACCGCCGGTGACGAGGCTCTTCCGGAAGACAAGCTGGCTGCCTGCAACGGCAAGTAACCCCTGTCCCCGACGCACCTTCACCTCTCCACGCAAGGTGCGATCCCGATGGCCCCTGACGCAATGCGTCGGGGGCCTTTTTCTTTGCTCAGATCAGATCACGGGCAACGAGGTCATTTCCAAGTCGTGCTGCATCGGTGAAATGGTGCACCTGCCAGTTTTCAGCCGACGCCGCAGCGATATTGGCAGCATTGTCATCGATGAAAAGCATGTCGGCGGGGTCGAGGCCGAACCTCGCCGCAGCCAGTCGGAATATGGCCGGGTCAGGCTTTGCCAGGCATTCGCGCCCGGAGACTACGATGTCGCGGAAACGATCGAGGATCGGCACGGTCGGGCGAAACTCCTCCCAGAACTCCGCGCCGAAATTGGTGATCGCGAACAGGGGCACCGCATTGGCGTCCAGCGCCTCGATCAGGTCCGCCGTCCCCTCGACCGGTCCGGGGATCGTTTCGAGGAAGCGTGTCCGATAGGCCTCGATCTCGGCCGCATAACGGGGGAATTCGCGCTGGCGTTCGGGCACCATGTCGTCGAGCGCCCGGCCCGCATCGTGCTGGAAATGCCATTCCTCGGTCACGACATTGGCAAGGAACCAGTCGAGTTCCTCCCGATCATCGATCAGCTTGGCGAACAGGCACCTCAGGTCCCACTGGATGATGACGCGGCCGACATCGAAAACGACCGCCTTTACTGAACTGGACACGGGACTAACTCCACAAACAGCAACGGCCCGCACTCCGATGCGGAGGCGGGCCGGTATATCTGCTCGACCGCCCAGGCAGGGCGACCGGCCAATACGCAGCGATTAGCCCTGGCGGGCCTTGAAGCGGCGGTTGGTCTTGTTGATGACGTAGGTCCGGCCACGACGGCGAATGACGCGGCAATCGCGGTGGCGGTTCTTCAGCGACTTGAGGCTGTTGCGGATCTTCATTGTACCATTCCCGGGAATAAATAAGGCACCGGAGATAAGCTCCGATGCCGGAATTTCAAGCAGCGCGCATAGAGGCCGAATCAGGGTAGGTCAACTCTTCGCTGGCCTTGTCGGCGCGGATTCTGGCGAGTTTCTGCTCCCATGCCATCGCATGGGCAATGATCGTATCCAGATCCGCATGCTGCGGCTGCCACGGAACGGTGGCACGAATGCGCGACGGGTCGGAAACGAGCGAGGCGGGATCGCCGGCGCGGCGCGGCTCCATCGTCCGGTCCAGCTTGCAGCCTGCAACGCGGTCAACGGCATCGAGCACCTCGAGCACCGAGAAGCCGCGGCCATAGCCGCAATTCATCGTCAGCGATCGCGCAGGATCAGCCATCAGCGCTTCCAGCGTCAGGACATGTGCCTGTGCAAGATCGCTGACGTGGATGTAATCGCGTACTCCGGTGCCGTCGGGCGTATCGAAGTCCTGGCCGAAAACGGCCACCTTGTCCCGCATCCCCAGCGCCGCCTCGATCGCGACCTTGATCAAATGCGTGGCCCCCGCAGTCGACTGGCCCGTCCTTGCGAGCGGATCGGCCCCAGCCACGTTGAAGTATCGCAGCACGCCATAGTTGAGATCGTGCGCCGCCGCGACATCTGCCAGCATCTGCTCGGTCATCAGCTTCGACCAGCCATAGGGGTTGATCGGGCGCTGCGGCACGTCCTCGTTGACGGGCGAGACATCGGGCACACCATATGTCGCCGCAGTGGACGAGAAGATCATGTGCGGCACGCCGGCGCGCACAACAGCTTCGATGAGCATGCGGCTCTTGGCAGTGTTGTTGTGATAGTATTTGAGCGGATCCTCGACGCTTTCGGGAACCACGATGGAGCCTGCGAAATGCATGACGGCGCGGGTTTTCTGCTCGCCGAAAATCCGCATCAGCAATGCGCCGTCCTCGACATCGCCTTCGTAGAAGGGAACGTCGTCGGGTACGGCAAAGCGGAAGCCGGTCGAAAGGTTGTCGATCACCGCGACCTTCCACCCCGCGTCCTTCAATGCGAGGACGGCATGGCTGCCAATATAGCCGGCACCGCCGGTAACGAGGACAGAAGGCTTGTTTTTCATGCCCGCCTTATGGTTCGGACATGGTAAACATTTCGTAAGACATGGTCCGCATTGAGCGGTCCCGACATCTGTTCTCGTGCGTTGGCTTCCTGATGGACGCTTGCGCTCGGCGGGCGGCTCGACCACATACCCGACCGAGAGGGACGCATATGATGATCAGATTTCTGCCTGCCGTCGCAACCGCTGCCCTGCTGGCAGGTTGCGCATCGACACCGGCACCGCCCAGCCCGATCGAAGTCACCCGGTTTCACGATGGCAGCATGCTGGCCGCCGCTCGCGGAACGGTGTTCGTGGAAAGCGCGCCGGGAGCCAGGCTCGCGGAACGCGATTCGGCCCCTTACGAGGCCGCCGTTGCCGGTCAGCTGGGCCGCCTAGGCTATGTCGAAAACTCGCGCACGAATGCCGCGCTGGTCGCACAGGTGACCGTAGAGCGATACAGGCTGGATTCCGATGGCGATCGCCGCGGCCCGGTCAGCGTCGGCATGGGCGGGTCGACCGGGTCCTATGGCTCGGGCTTCGGCGTGGGTGTCGGGATCAATCTCGGCGGCGGCAAGAGCCGCGAACGCATCGGCACCGACCTTGCGG
Organism: Altererythrobacter epoxidivorans; assembly: GCF_001281485.1. Classification (NCBI taxonomy): domain Bacteria; kingdom Pseudomonadati; phylum Pseudomonadota; class Alphaproteobacteria; order Sphingomonadales; family Erythrobacteraceae; genus Altererythrobacter; species Altererythrobacter epoxidivorans. Next base: position 208,296 of record NZ_CP012669.1, on the reverse strand, counting down.
TCATGCTACGCGACAAGGATACAGGCCGCGCCGTCTGGGAAGGGCGCGCACAATTTTCCGTCGGGGTAGAGGGCGACCTCGCCGATCCGACAAAGCAAGCCGACGTTATCGCAGAGGCGCTGTTCCGGAATTTCCCCGGCGGCAATGGCGAGACCGTCCAGATCGAGGTGAATGAGTGAGTTCAATTGCAATTGATGCCGCGTTCGACAGCGGCAACATCGAAGTACAGGAAATCGCAGGAAACAGCGCGCGACTGGCGATCCGCAAGGACAACCAGTCGGAATTCGCGCAGTGGTTCCACTTCCGGGTGACCGGCCCGGCCGGAGAGCCGGTCGAACTGAAGATCGTCAATCTCAACGCCTCTGCTTATCCAGAGGGCTGGCCCGGCTATACCGCCTGCGTTTCGGAAGATCGCGAGTACTGGGCCCGTGCGGAAACGACCTTCGACAAGGAAGAAGCCAACGGCACGCTGACGATCAGCTATACGCCTGCCGGTAACGTCGCCTGGTTCGCCTACTTCGCGCCCTATTCGATGGAGCGGCATCACGATCTCGTGTCGGAAGCTGCCGCCAGCGAAGGGGTCGACCTCGTGCGCCTCGGCGAAACGCTCGACGGACAGCCGCTCGACTGCCTCGAAATGGGCGAAGGCGAAACGAAGGTGTGGTTCACGGCGCGCCAGCACCCGGGCGAAACGCAGGCCGAATGGTGGATGGAGGGCGCTCTGGAATGCCTCACCGATCCTGCCGATCCGGTCGGACGTGGCCTGCGCCAGCGGTGCCGGCTCTATATCGTGCCCAATTGCAACCCGGACGGATCGCGTCGCGGGCACCTGCGCACCAATGCCGTCGGCACCAATCTCAACCGCGAATGGGAAACCCCGACGGCTGAAAAATCGCCCGAAGTGCTCGCCATCCGCAACCGGATGGACGAAACCGGCGTCGATTTCGCCATGGACGTGCATGGCGACGAGGCAATTCCGGCTGTATTCCTCGCCGGATACGAAGGGCTTCCAGGCCTGACCGATGAACACATCGGCGGCTTCAACCGCTACGAAGCGATCCTCGACCGCCGGACGCCGGATTTCCAGACGCGGCTGGGCTATCCCAAGTCGGCTCCTGGCAAGGCGAACATGACGATGGCGACCACCCAGATCGCGCAGCGTTACAAATGCACCGCGATGACGCTGGAAATGCCGTACAAGGACCTGATCGATTTCCCCGAGCCTGAACAGGGCTGGAGCCCGGAACGCTGCAAGATGCTGGGCCGGGAATGCCTTGCCGCGCTGCTCGAGTGGATCGAGACGCGCGAAGGCTGATTTCCACCCGATCAGTCTGGCGCGGGCGCTCCGCTGACCCCTTCGCAAAGGGTCCAGTCGAGCCTCTCGCCGTGCAGCACGGAAATATCGCCGGTCGTCTCGAGCACAACGGCGCGCACCTGCGCGAGGTCGAGGACATTGGCCTCGCGCAGTTTCGCTATCAGGTCGGAACGGGTGACGCGGTTCGACCGCATCGCCTGTTCGTCGAACTTTCCGTCGCGCATCAATAACGCCGGGCAATTATCGAGAACGTCCTCGACGGTGTCGGAAGCCTTTCGCAGCCGAGCAGCCGTATATTGGGTGATGAACAGCCCGACCATCGCGGCCAGCGACTGCAAGAGAGCCGGCAATTCACTCGCCTGAGCGGCACCGGCGACGAGCGAGCCCAGGGCGACCGTCATGACGAAGTCGAAATTGCTCATCTTGGAGAGCGATCGAAGCCCGTTGATACGGATCAGGATCACCACCCAGACAAGTGCGGCAATCGCCAGAATCGCGCCCTTGATCAGGCCGTCGAGCAGGCTGTTATCTACGAAAATGAGGCTTCCTCCCTTGCGTGCGTCACTGCTGACAACGCGCAAGGCGGAAGCTTGTGCCGAAATGTCCGGCGCGGTTTGCCTCAGTCCAGGCTGGCAGGTCCGAAGGCCCGGGGCAGCAGATCCGATAGCGTGGTCTTCACGACCTCTTCCTCGCCCGCGCACCAGACGACCGGATCGGTGTTGCCGAGTTCGGCCAGTTCGTTGAGCACCTGTCGGCAGCGCCCGCACGGGCTGACCGCTCCGGGCGTGTCGCCGATCACCGCAACCTCTTCCAGCCCACCGCGATGCCCGTCATCCATCGCCTTTGCCACCGCAACAGTCTCGGCACACAGGGTCAGGCCGTAGCTGGCGTTTTCGATATTGGTACCTGTCACAACCGTTCCGTCGGCAAAGCGCAGCGCCGCACCGACTCGAAACTTCGAATAGGGTGAGTAGGAATTCTCGAGCGCAGCCTTGGCGGCAGCGATCAGGCTGTCACGATTGTTGTCTTCGCTCATCGAAATCTCCTGCCCTTGTCAGGGCTGTACAACGACCCATTCGATCGGTTCTTCGGATGCCTCAGTGGCGCGTGCCGCATTGGCGCTCCAGAGCAGCCATGGCCGTCCGGAATAAGTCGGTGCGAAACGGTCGCGCGTCAACCACAGGTCGCGTTCGATCCCTTCCGCCAGGCCATAGCGGCTTTCGAATGCCGGGCCGATCTTCAATATTGCGCGCTTGCCCGCGTGCATTTCGACCTGGTTGATCAGGGTCAGCAACTCGCTTTCAACCCGGGCATCGCTGACAGGCTCTGCGCATTCGTCGGCAATGGCCGTCAGTTCGATGGCAGGCGGCAGCAGGTCGCCGTCGCGCGGCACCATGGTGACGAAATTGGCGGATTGCGCATCGGCGCTGACGCAAGGATCGAACAGATGGATGGCACCGACCCGCAAGCCGGCCCTGCGCGCAGCCTTCACATTGCGGGCGAAACGCTGGTCCTTGCCAGACGCGCCCCTGCTCGCGCCGAGATAGGCGAACTGCCCGCCGAGAGCGCGCACCGTCTCGAACCCGACCAGCCCGGCGCGGTCGTCGATGGCGACACCCTGTTCGGGATAGACGCTCTCGTCCGGGGTCCAGCTGCGCTTGTCCCACCAATACCAGGCGAGCGCCAGCGCCCCTGCGAGCACGATGGCCGCAATGGCGTAGAGGCGCCAGGAGCGCCGCGCGGTTGATTTCCTGCGTGCCATGATCCCGTTTTGAACGACCCGTTATTCAACCCTTGATATGCAGCACGCAGATCAATGTGAAAAGGCGTCTAGCGGTCGCAAAATCGGTTTCCACCTTGCCTTCGAGGCGTTCCATCAGGAGTTCGGCGGCATTGTCGTGAATGCCGCGTCGCGCCATGTCGATCGTCTCGATCTCCGCTGGGGTCGCCTTGCGGATAGCCTGGTAATAGCTGTCGCAAATGGCGAAATATTCGCGGATCGGGCGTCGGAAACGCGCCAGTCCGATCAGCAATTCTTCAAGCAAGTTGCCGGCTTCGTCGCTGATTTCCATCTTTAACCGACCGTCCATCACGGACAGGCGAAGCTGGTAGGGCCCCTGTGCCCCGCGTTCGGAGCTGCGTACGGGTTTGAAGCAGTTTTCCTCGATCAGGTCGAAGATCGCGACGCGCCGCTCCTGCTCGACATCGGCGTTGCGCCAGATGATCGTTTCCTCGTCCAGCGAGATGTGCGCGATGCGATGATCCTGAGCCATCAGGACTAGGCCTTTCGCAGATGCAACAGGGTTTAAGCAAGCGTTTCCGGAAACCTTCCCCGCTATCCACAATGGGATGATGAAAATATGCAAGCATTGGCTCTTGCGCAGGGGTGCGGGCGCGGCGCAATAGGGACCGATGGCCGACACCGATCTCCTCCTCCGCCCTGCCGATAGCACGCACACTGGACGAGCCCTGCCCTCGAATATCGAGGCCGAGGCGGCGTTTCTTGGCGCCGTGCTGATCGACAATCGGGTGCTGGAAGAATTGCGCACCCCGATTCGGCCCGATCACTTTTTCGAAGGCGTTCACCAGCGGATTTTCGACCGGATCAACAAGCTGGTCGATCGCAATGCGACCGCCAGCCCCGTCACGCTGAAGCCCTATTTCGAGAGCGACGAGGCCCTGAAGGCGCTTGGCGGCACGACCTATCTGGCGCAGCTGACCGCCGACGGCGCCGGCCTGCTGGCGGCAGGTGAACTGGCGGCCCAGATCTACGACCTTGCCTTGCTGCGCGAACTCGTCAGTGTCGGTCGCGGGCTCGTCGATGGCGCGCTCGACACTTCCGAAGACGTTGCCCCGATGGACAAGATCGCGCAGGCCGAAGCGGACCTGTTCCGGGTTGCCGAAGGGGCGACCACCGGCAGCGAGGCGTCGAGCTTCAAGGATGCCGCCCTGACCGCGATCAAGATGGCTGAAGCCGCGATGAAGTCGGGCGGCGGCCTTTCGGGCAAGACCAGCGGCCTCAGCAGCATCGACCAGAAAACCTCGGGCCTGCACGAAAGCGATCTCATCATCCTCGCCGGGCGCCCTGGCATGGGCAAGACCTCGCTTGCCACAAACATCGCCTTCAACTGTGCTGAAGAGCATCTCAACTGGCAACGCGACGGCGGCGAATTCAATTACGGCGCGCCGGTTGCCTTCTTCAGCCTCGAAATGAGCGCCGACCAGCTGGCCACGCGTATCCTTGCCGAACAGGCGGAAATCAGCAGCGAATCCTTGCGTTCGGGTAAGCTCAGCCGCGATGAATTCCAGAAGCTGTCCTATGCGAGCCAGCGTCTCGCCGAACTGCCGCTTTATATCGACGATACTCCGGCGCTGACGATTTCAGGGCTTCGCACGCGTGCACGACGGTTGAAGCGGCGCCACGATATTGGCCTGATCGTGGTCGACTATCTCCAGCTGCTGCAGGGTTCGGGACGGGCCAACGACAACCGCGTTAATGAGATTTCGGAAATCAGCCGCGGCCTGAAAACGCTGGCCAAGGAATTGAGCGTTCCGGTGATTGCGCTGTCGCAGCTCAGCCGTGCGGTCGAACAGCGCGAAGACAAGCGTCCGATGCTGTCCGATCTTAGGGAATCGGGCTCGATCGAACAGGACGCCGACATGGTCTGGTTCATCTATCGCGGCGATTATTATCACCTCGCGACCAAGCCAGACTTCCCCGACGCATCATCGTCGCCCGACGCGCAGGAGAAATACCGCGCGTGGGAAGAACGTTACGAGGAACTGGTCGGCAAGGCGACGCTGATCGTCGCCAAGCAGCGCCACGGTTCGACCGGCAACGTGCCGCTCCACTTCCAGAGCGAGATTACCAAGTTCACCAGCCCGAATACGAAGGATTATTCGGACTGGGGCTACGAATAGGGTTCTCTCACAGACCCAGGTTGAGCCTGCGCGCCACCGTGTAATCGAGCACCGAAACGAGGAACCAGGCAAGGTTCCAGCGGATGCGATTGAACAAGCTTGCCCGTTTGCGATGGCTCTCGGCCGTGATCGGGGACGACACCGCGCGATGGTGGGCGACATGGGCACGCATTTTTTCCGCCAGGGCCGCATCTTCGATCCGCAGCATGATCTCGAGGTTCAGATAGAGGCTGCGCATGTCGAAATTGGCGCTGCCGATATAGGTCACGTCATCGGCGACGATCAGCTTCGTATGAAGCTTGCAGAGGTCGAATTCGTGAATCTCCACCCCGCGGTTGAGCAGGTAGGAATAAAGCGACCTGGTTGCACCGATGGTCGCTCCGTTGTCCGATCTTCCCGCCATCAGCAGGCTTGCCCTGCCCCGTTTCGCCACTTGCGCGATCTTGCGCAGGATCGAATTGGACGGCGAGAAATAAGCCATGATCATGTCGAGCTGGCTGGCCGAATCGAGGTCGCGGCGGACGGCACGCGCCCAAGACGACAGCCTCGTTGTCGGTCCGCCGATCAGGACCTGGACCTGCTCTTCGCCAGGATCCCATGTTCGCACCGCTCGCCGGATCGCCAGCCATTGTGCGCGCTTGCTCGAAACCCAGGTCTCCAGCTTCGCGAACCATTCGTCGAGCCGGGCAACCGCCGGACCTTCCAGCGTGAGCCCCAGGTCGTTCCAGCCGTTTTGGCTCGGCAAGGCGAAGTAATCGTCCGCCACGTTGAAGCCGCCGATGATCGCGCTCTTGCCATCGGCGATCACGATCTTCTGGTGGTTGCGGATCAGGTAGCGCCGTGTCCACTTGGGGCTGAATAACCAGAACTTGCCGCCGGCCTTTACCAGCGGCCGGAACTGGGCCTCGTCACCGGAGGCGCCGAAGCCATCGACTATCAGTCGCACATCGACACCGCGCCGGGCTGCCGCTGCCAGCGCCTCGAGCACCTGTTTCCCCGCGTGATCGCGGTCGAAGATATAGAAAGCGAGCTTCAGCGACTGCTGCGCCCCGTCGATCATTGCCATCAATGCATCGAGCCGGTCCAAGCCACCGGACAGCACGGTCAGTTCGTGGCCGGCGCCCTGCATGCTGAACGGCACGGGATCGCGAAAATCGCTCAACAGCTGCCCGCGGTCCTGCCCTTCGATCTCACCCATTGACGCGCTCTAGCCCCAAGCCGCACAGAAACGCAATTTCTTGACTCTCGCCGCGCCAATGCCTAGGTGCAGCGCCTTTCCGACACGCACAGAATATTGGAGTGCCACATGGCGCGCGTTACCGTCGAAGATTGCGTCGACAAAGTCCCCAACCGCTTCGATCTCGTCCTGCTCGCAGCAGAGCGTGCACGCCAGATTTCGGGCGGCAGCGAGCTGACCATCGATCGCGACCGCGACAAGAACCCGGTTGTTGCCCTGCGCGAGATCGCCGAACAGACTGTAAGGCCGAAGGAACTCAAGGAATCGGTCATCGTGAACCTGCAGAAGATCCTGCCGGACGACGAAGACGAAGCCGATGAAATCGGTTCGCTCAGCCAGTCGGCAGAAGCCCTGCGCATCACTGCCTCGGCCCCGACCCGTTCCACTTCGATCGGCGCCGATTACGACGGCTGATCCTTCCGTCACAGGAAACCAAAGGGGCCGCTCCGCAAGGGCGGCCTTTTTTGTGCGCAAGTCGCGCGGATCGCTGTAGGATGGCCCGATGGCAGTCACAGCGATCTACAGCGCCAAGGGCGGAGTCGGCAAAACCACCATCGCGGCAAACCTCGCATGGTTTTCGGCAATCGAGGGCGGGCACCAGACCTTGTTGTGGGACCTCGATGCCGCTGGCGGTGCGGGTTTTCTCTACAATATCGAGCCCAAGGGAAAGAAGGCCGAGGGCGTTTTCCGGCAGGACCGCGCGCCTGACGAGCTGATGTGGGAGACGGGCTATCCCGGCCTCGACCTGCTGCCCGCCGACGACAGCCTGCGCCAGCTCGACACCCAACTGACCCAGATCGGCAAGCGTCGCAGGCTCGACCGCCTGACCGCGAAGCTGGAAAAGGAATACGATCGCATCGTCCTCGATTGCCCTCCGGGGGTGAACGAGGTTTCGAGCCAGGTCCTGCGCGCTGCCGATATCGTGATCGTGCCGCTGCCCCCCTCCCCGCTTTCGCATCGCGCCTTCGACATGGTGGCGAAGGAGATAAAGCGCGTCGGGGACAAAGGGCCATCGATCCTGCCGGTCTTTTCCATGGTCGACCAGCGCCGCAAGCTGCACCGCGAGGCATTGGCGCAAGAGCCGAAATGGCCGGTGCTCCCCTATTCGAGCATGGTCGAACAATGTGCCGTGCGCCGCCAGCCGGTCGGCGCCTTTGCACGCAGTTCACCCCCTGCGGAACAGTTCGCCCGGCTGTGGCAGGCGATCGACCGCAAGCTCGCAAAGCGTTGAATACAGGCACTCGGCGCTTCCCCTGACGCGATACAGCCGCATATAAGGGTCACCCGAAGGGGAACTTATGAGCGGGATTTCCGAAGGGATCGGGAGCGCGATCGAAGGCGGCCTGCTGGGCCGTGCGGTCGAGCCAGCACATGGCGGCAAGGGCGGTGCCCTCCCGACAGGCGAAGAAGGCACCTGCCTCAACTGCGGCACCGAACTGGTCGGTTCGCATTGTCATGCCTGCGGACAGAGGGGCGAGATCCATCGCAGCCTGGCAGGCCTATTTCACGACCTGATCCACGGCGTGCTGCATCTCGACGGCAAGCTCTGGAACACTCTGCCGCTGCTCACCTTCAAGCCGGGCGTCCTGACCCGCCGCTATATCGATGGCGAACGGGCCAAGTTCGTCAGCCCGATGTCGATGTTCCTGTTCAGCGTCTTCACCATGTTCGCCGTGTTCTCGATGATCGGCATATCGACGCCGACCGATTTCAGCACGGCCGAAACGGTGCAGTCCAATATCGAACAGGCGCGCGAAGTCGCGAAGAAGAAAGTCGACGATCAGAGGCAGCTTGTTGCCGACACCCCGGAAGACGACCCCGGTTACGCCGAAAGCAAGGCGAAGCTCGAACGCTACGAACAGGAACTGAGCGGCATCGACACGGTGTCGGAAATGAAGCTCGGCGGAACCCAGAACTTCTCCTTCACGGGCACCGGTATCGAGGCGTTCGACAATGCCCTGGTCGAAAAGTGGAAAAAGAACCCCGGCCTGATGCTCTACAAGCTGCAGACCAACGGCTACAAATTCAGCTGGTTGCTGATCCCGCTTTCGATCCCCTTCGTGTGGCTGCTGTTTGCGTGGCGCAGGCGTTTCCATGCCTATGATCACGCGGTTTTCGTGACCTATTCGCAGGCCTTCATGTCGCTCCTGTTCGTGACGCTTTCGGTGCTGTTCGCCCTGGGCATCGGTGGCATGTGGATTTTCCTCGGCCTGGCTGTCGTGCCGCCGATCCATATCTACAAGCAGCTGCGCTACACTTACGAGCTGACGCGTTTCTCCGCCCTGTGGCGGACGGTAGTGTTGACTAACGTCATCGTCTTCGTCGTGCTTGGGCTGTTCGTCTGGCTGCTTATCCTGCTCGGGGCGTTCTGAGGTGAGCGTGACTGACGTTTCGCCCGACACCGAAGCCGACGGGCACACGCACGAGGCTGCCTGCCTCAATTGCGGTTCGCCGCTGACGGGCCCTTATTGCGAACAATGCGGGCAACGCGCCCATGTCCATCGCACGCTCCATGCCTTCGTCCACGACTTGCTGCACGGGGTGCTGCATTTCGAGGGCAAGCTGTGGCGCACCCTTCCCGCCATCGCATTGCGCCCGGGCAAGATGACCCGCGAATATATCGAGGGGAAACGGGCCAAGTACATCTCGCCCATTGCGCTCTATCTGTTCGTGGTCCTCGTCACCTTCGCCACGCTCTCGCTCATGGGCGGTGCGGTCAAATTCGACGACTGGCAGGATCGCAACAGCGTCGACATGCAATTAGAGGCCCAGATCGACGGCCTGCAAAATCTGAAAGAAAGGCGCGAGGTCCTGTCCGGACCGGCCAGTCCCGAACGCGACGAGTTGCTGACACGCATGTATCGCAACCGCACGGTGAAATTCACCGCCGAGAACCGCGACGAATACCGCCGGCAGGCGATCGCCGCGATCGACCGGGCCATCCCCTTGCAGGAAGGCTACGTGGAAAGCTGGCGCCGCATGAAGGCCGAGGGGATCAAGACCGCAGAGTTCGCGAAGGATCCCACGTCCGACTTCACCTCGGCAGGGTATTTCACGGTCGAGCCTGGCGATCTCAGCTGGCTGGACCAGCAATGGATCAAGGCGAAGGAAAACCCCGACCTCCTCGCCTACAAACTGCAGAACACCGCCTACAAGTTCGGGTGGCTGCTGATACCGATCAGCGCGCCCCTGGTCAGCCTGCTGTTCCTGTTCGGGTCACGCCGGTACCCGATGTACGATCATGCCGTTTTCGTATCCTATTCGATCAGCGTCGGGCTGTTCCTGTTCCTGATCGCTGCAGTTCTGAGCAAGTTGGGGCTGGATGCCCTGACCCCGATCCCGATACTGCTGATCCCGGTGCACCAGGCAGTGCACTTCATCGGCACTTACAAGCAGAGAAAGCACGGCCTTCTGATCCGCCTGCCGCTGCTCTACCTGTTCACGGGATTTGCCGCTGCGGTCTTCATCCTGACCATCGGCCTGCTCAGCGCAGGCTGACAGAATTCGATCAGTTACCGTTGAAGGCCGGTGCGGCTTCCACTTCGTCTGCCGGATCATCATTGTCGCGGAGGTGATCTTCCACCTTGTCTGCACGGGCGCTGACGCCAGCGGCGGCATCGGCAAGGTCATCCTCGATCACTTCGCCTGCGGCATCGAGGTTCTTGGCCGCATCGTCAGCGGCGTATTCTGCGGTCTGTTCGATATTGTCCTGCGTCTCTTGCGAGCACGCGCCGAGCGCCATTGCACCGGCTGCAGCGGCGATTATCGAAAGCTTGTTCATGGTTGACCTCCTGTGTCGTTCAGGAGGTCAACGCATCAGGCGCCTTGCGGTGCCGGACCTTCCGATCCGCCGAACTTCTTGCCCGCTTTCGGGATCGAAGAACCCTGCGGCGGCTTCGCGATCGTCGGACCGCTGGGCGCATCCGGACGGTCGATCTTGCCATCGCTCATCAGCTTGTCGATTTCCTCGCCGGTCAGCGTTTCGTATTCGAGCAATGCCTGGGCGAGCAGGTGGAGCTTGTCCTCCTGGTCGGTCAGGATTTCGGTTGCACGCTTCAGGCCGCTTTCGACCAGTTCCTTGATCTCTGCATCGATCAGCTTGTTCGTTTCCGAACCGGCCATCGTGCGCGCGGTCTGGCCCATGCCGAGATAACCTTCCTGGCTTTCCTCGTACTGGAGCGGCCCCAACTTGTCCGACATACCCCACTTGGTGACCATGCTGCGGGCAAGGTCGGTGGCGTACTGGATGTCGCCCGATGCACCCGACGATACCTTGTCGTGACCGAAGATGATTTCTTCGGCGACGCGGCCGCCCATGGCGACAGCGAGGTTCGCGTGCATCTTGTCGCGGTGATAGGAATAGCTGTCACGTTCCGGCAGGCGCATGACCATGCCCAGCGCACGACCGCGCGGAATGATCGTCGCCTTGTGGATCGGGTCGGATGCCGGCTCGTTCAGCGACACGAGCGCGTGCCCGGCCTCGTGATAGGCGGTCATCTTCTTCTCGTCGTCGGTCATGACCATCGAGCGGCGCTCGGTCCCCATCATGACCTTGTCCTTGGCGTCCTCGAATTCTTGCATCGCGACGAGCCGCTTGTTGCGGCGGGCGGCCAGCAGGGCAGCTTCGTTGACGAGGTTGGCAAGGTCGGCACCGGAGAAGCCCGGCGTGCCGCGTGCAATCGTGCGCGGGTTTACGTCGGGTGCCAGCGGCACTTTCTTCATGTGGACCGAAAGGATTTTCTCGCGGCCATCGATATCGGGGATCGGCACCACGACCTGGCGGTCGAAACGGCCCGGACGCAGCAGTGCGGGGTCGAGCACGTCGGGACGGTTGGTCGCGGCGATGATGATGATGCCTTCGTTGGCTTCGAAACCGTCCATTTCGACCAGCAGCTGGTTCAGCGTCTGCTCGCGCTCGTCGTTCGAATTGCCGATACCGTTGCCGCGATGGCGACCGACGGCGTCGATTTCGTCGATGAAGACGATGCATGGCGCGTTCTTCTTCGCCTGTTCGAACATGTCGCGGACGCGGCTGGCGCCGACGCCGACGAACATTTCGACGAAGTCCGAACCCGAAATGGTGAAGAACGGCACGCCGGCCTCGCCTGCGATGGCGCGGGCGAGCAGCGTCTTACCGGTACCCGGCGAACCGACCAGCAGTGCGCCCTTGGGGATCTGGCCACCAAGCTTGGAGAAGCGATGCGGGTCCTTCAGGAATTCGACGATTTCTTCCAGCTCCTCGCGAGCTTCGTCGATCCCGGCAACGTCGTCGAAAGTGACGCGGCCCTGGCGTTCGGTCAGCAGCTTGGCCTTCGACTTGCCGAAGCCCATGGCACCGCCGCCGCCACCCTTCTGCACCTGGCGCAGCGCGAAGAACGCGATGCCGAGGATCAGCAGGAACGGCAGGGTCTGGACGAGGATGTAGAGCAGGATGTTGCCTTCATCCGATTCAGCGCCCGAATATTTGACGCCGTTTTCATCCAGCAGCTTGGTCAGGCCGGGGTCGTTGGCAACGGGAATGGTCGTGAACGCGGCATCGTTGCTCATCGTGCCGGTGATCTTTTCCGGCGCGACGACGACTTCCTTCACCGAACCTTCGGCAACCTTTTCGCGGAAATCCGAATAAGGGATCGCGGTGCCGGTCGGCTGGTTCGAATTGCCGAACATGGTGACGACCATCAGCAGGGCGAGAAACACCCCGCCCCAGATCATCAGGCTCTTCACCCAGGGGTTGGGGCCTTCGCCGCCTGTGTTCGGATCGTTTTCGTCGTTCATCGACAGGTATTCCTTTCGTCCTGCCCAATGTAGGCGCGAGCGGGTGAATGGCAAGATAACGAGGGCGCAGCTTTTCGCGCAGATTTGCGAAGACTGATATCGGGGCGCTCGTTCAGGAGCGGTGTCGGGGCCGTATGATCAGCCCTTTGTGGCGTAGGCTGCGAGGAACACCTCGACTGCCCCGGCGATGCGCGCTTCGTCCGCCTGCGCATCGACTGCCTTGCCGAATCGCCGTTCGAGATCGCCGATCCCCTTGCACATGGAGACGAATTGTTCCGCCGCCAGCGCGCAATCGGCGATGTCGAGTTCGCCTGCCTGGACCCGGCTTTCGAGGAACGCGGTGAAGGCTTCCTTCATCCGGTAGGGGCCGGAATTGAGGAAAGCGTGCCCGATCTCGGGATCGTGTTCGGTTTCAGCAGCGATCCGGCGGTCGAAATGGACCATTTCGGGGCGCGAGAGGAACGCCGTCATGGCAGCGCCGATCGTGGTAAGCCGTTCCGACAGGCTCCCGTCGGGCGTTTCGCCGATATGGAACAGGCCGCGCAACTTGCTGCATTCGTTGTCGACTGTTGCCGACAGCAGTCCGCGCTTGTCGCCGAAGTGATTGTAAACCGTGACCTTGGAGACATTGGCATCCGCAGCGATCTGCTCGATCGAGCTCGCCGCGAAACCGCGTTCGAAAAAGGAATGCCGCGCCGCGTCGATGATCGCCTCACGCTTCGCCTCGTCGACGGGGCGACCGCGCGCGGGTGCACGGGCCGTTTCGTCGGGAGAAGATGAGGCTGTTGACAAAGTGAACGACTCCGTTCAATTAAACGCTACCGTTCAATAATGGCCCTTGCGGCCCTCTCCTGCAACCCCCCGTCGGCTCAAGAGTTCTTTTCATGCTGTGGATCGCGATCAGAATGCTGACGGGAGACAGGACCAAGTTCTATGGCCTGTTGTTCGGCATCGCCTTTTCCACCCTGCTCATCACTCAGCAGCTGACCATTTTCGTCAATCTGATCGAACGCGGAGCGAGCGGGGTCTACAACGTGGCGGAGGCGGAAGTCTGGGTTATGGACCCGGTCAGCCGCACCACCGACATCGCCTATGCCATGCCCTCGACCGCGCTGGAGCGAGTGCGCGGCGTTTCGGGCGTCGAATGGGCCGTGCCGCACCTGCGCGCCAATGCCGCCGTCCGCACCGATACGGGCGACCTCGAACAGGTGGCCATCATCGGCGTCGACGATGCCACGCTGATTGGCCTGCCTAAACGCATGTTCGAAGGCGACACATCGGTCCTGTCGCGCCCTGACAGCGTGATCATCGACGATGTCGGGACGAGCCGCATGTATCCCGACCAGCCGAGCCCGGTTGGCGAAGTCCTCGAACTCAACGACCAGCGTGCGGTCATCCGCGGGGTTGCCGATGCAATCCCCAGCTTCACCAGCACTGTCGTTCTCTACACGCGCTATTCGCAGGCGCTCCGCTATGTCCCCGGCACCCGCAACCGGTTGAGCTTCGTACTCGTCGGCGCGTCCGAAGGCACCAGCGCGCAGGAGCTTGCCGCGCGCATCGAGGAGCAGACCGGACTCCGCGCCCGGACCCGCGACGAGCTGGCACAGGACGGGGTCGACTTCGTCATCCAGAACACCGGCATCCCGTTCAATTTCGGGATTACCGTGCTGCTCGGCTTCATTGTCGGCGTTGCCATCGTCGGCCTGACCTTCAGCCTGTTCATTCGCGACAACATCAAGCAGTTCGGTGCGCTGAAGGCGATCGGCGTGACCAACGCCAAGATCGTGCGGATGGTCGCGGTCCAGGCGGGGATGGTCGGTGCAATCGGCTATTCGCTCGGCCTGATCGGCACTGCGCTCTTCATCTGGGGCTTCAGCGGCGACCCGACCTTCAAGGGGTTCTACATCCCGTGGCAGATACCGCTGTTCTCGCTCGTCGCGGTGACGCTGATCCTTGCCATCACCGGCTTCATCGCGCTGCGCAGCGTGCTCAGGACCGAACCAGCGGCGGTGTTCAGATGAGCCCGTTCGACGCCTCAGCCGCGATTTCGACGCGCGCCGTAACCCGCGATTTCACCGCTGGCGACACGACGATCACCGTGCTCCACGGGATCGACCTCGACGTTCGTGCCGGCGAGATGACCTTCCTCGTCGGCGAAAGCGGGTCGGGCAAGACCACGCTGATCTCGATCATGTGCGGCATTCTCTGGCCGACGCAGGGCAAGGTGCAGGTATTCGGCACCGATATCTATGCGCTGGGCGATACCGAACTGGTCGAGTTCCGGCTCGACAATATCGGCTTCATTTTCCAGCAGTACAATTTGATCCCCTCGATCGACGCGGCGGCCAATGCCGCAGTCCCGCTCATCGCACGCGGAATGCCGGTGGACGAGGCACGAGAGCGCGCAAAGGCGATGCTCGACAAGCTCAACATCCTCGACCAGGCGGACAAGCTTCCCAACCAGCTATCGGGTGGCCAGCAGCAGCGCGTCGCCATCGCCCGTGCGCTGGTCCACGAACCGCGACTGGTGGTGTGCGACGAACCGACCGCAGCGCTCGACGCCAAATCGGGTCGCCGCGTGATGGACCTGCTGCGCGAAGTTGCGGTGGCCGACGACCGATCGGTCATCATCGTCACCCACGACAATCGTATTTTCGACCTGGCCGACCGCATCCTCGTGCTCGAGGACGGCCGCATTACCCACGACGGCGCCGAAATGCCGGAGGAACACTGATCATGGCTTTGCTCCCGAAAAACATCAGCATTTCGCGGCAGGTCCTGCCCGTGATAGCGGCGCTCGGAGTTCTGGGCGCAATCGCCTTCATCGTCTTTGGCCTGCCTGACCGCACGCTGGAGCAACCGACGCAGCAGCCCGCCCAGGCGACCGGTGCCCTTGCGAACTCGCCGCGGGTCGCCGGTGCAGGCGTGGTCGAACCGTCGAGCGAGATCATTGATATCGGAACCGCGCTTGCCGGGCTGGTTACGGACCTCCGCGTCCAGCCGGGGCAGTTCGTGGGCAGGGGCGAAGTGCTGTTCGTGGTCGACGACCGATCGGCCCGCGCCCGCCTGTCGGAAGCGAACGCAGCCATCGGGGAAGCGAGCGCCGCCATCCGCGAAGCGCAGACCGCCCGTGCCACGGCCGGCAAGCAGCTGGCGCTCTATCGCGAAATCGAGGATCCCGCCGCCGTCAGCCGCGCCGAAGTGATCCGCGCAGAAGGGGATGCAAGCGCCGCTGCCAGCCGTCTGGAACTGGCCCGTGCCCGGCTGAGCGCCGCACAGGCCGCCGCAGCGAGCGCGCGAACCGAACTCGGCCGCCTGACCGTGCGCGCACCGATTGCAGGCGAGATCCTGGCAGTGAACATCCGCCCCGGCGAATATGTCAGTACCATGGGCAGCAGCTCTCCGCCCTTCATCCAGATGGGGGAAACCCGCCCCTTGCACGTCCGCGTCGACGTCGACGAGGACGAAGCGAACCGTGTCGATCTGGGCAAGGCAGCGCAGGTCAGCCCGCGCGGAGCGGCAAAAGACCAGGTCGAGGCAATTTTCGTTCGCGCAGAACCCCTTGTCGTGCCGAAGCGGTCGCTGACCAATTCCGCGCAGGAACGGGTCGATGTGCGCGTGTTGCAGTTGATCTATGCCCTGCCCGATAGTGCGCGTGACAAGTTCCGCGTGGGCCAGCAGATCGACGCATTCATCCCGGCAAAGGCTGCAGCGAAGTGAGACGCACGCACCTTGCCCTGATGGCTGCGCCTCTGGCGCTTTCAGCCTGCGTTGCAGGGCCCGCGCCGCAGATCGAGACGCCGCGACCCGTCCTGCCCGACACGTTCCTGTTCGCGCCCCAGGCAGAAGAAGGCGCAGCGCTGGCGGCGTTGCTGCCGACCGATGATGCCGCCTTCACCACGCTTGCCGGGCTTGCCCTGAACGACGCTCCGACGCTTTCAGAAGCGCTCGCCAGGGTAGAGGCAGCCCGCGCCGGAGCCGCACGCGCAGGCGCCAACCGGTTGCCGTCGATCGGGGCCGATGCCTCGGTTACCGCGACCCGCACGAATCCCGCACAATTCGCCGCCAGCCTGCCCCCGGGCATCGGCATCGATACCGAGCGCACCGCCTATGCCGCGAATGTGACCGCACGATGGGACCTGGACCTTTTCGGAGTGCTGAAGGCGAGCGAGCGCGCAGCACTGGCGCGGGTCGATGCCGCCGACGCGCAGGCACAGGCCGTTCGGCTGGCCCTGATCGCGGAAATCGCCGCCACGGTCATCGATTATCGCAGCGTCGAAGCTCGCGGCTACACCCTGTCGCAAGACATGGAGGCGGCGACCGCCATCGCCCGGCTGGCAGCCGACCGGGAACAGGCCGGCCTTGCGCCGGGGTTCGACCGCATCAGGGCGGAAGCAACCGCCGCGACAACGCGCAGCCGCCTTGCCGCTCTCGGCAGTGAGAAGGCGCGGTTGTTCGGACGGCTTGTTACCCTGACCGGCGCTCAACCTGAGGTAGTGAAACAGGCATTTGTTTCACCCCTACCCGTGACCTCGGCGCCGGCTGCGCCTGCCACCCTGCCGTCGCAATTGCTGGCCAATCGCCCCGACGTTCGCGGGGCAGAGGCAAACCTTGCCGCAAGCGATGCGGAACTGGCCGCGACGGCGCGCCAGCGCTTTCCCAAGCTCACCCTTTCGGCAGCCATTGGCCTCTTGGCATTCAGTCCGGGCGACCTGTTCGACGAGGATTCGATTGTCGGTTCACTGGCTGCTGGCCTTGCTGCGCCGCTACTCGATTTCGGACGGATCGAGGCGGAAATCGATGGAGCAGCAGCAAACAAGCGCGCCGCCTTTGCCGCCTATCGCGGCGCAGTGTTCACGGCATTGGGCGATGCCGAAACGGCATACGGACTGGTTGCGGCAGCCGATGCCGAACTGGCTGCGGCGAACCTTGAGACCGCGCAACTGGAACGCGCCGCCGACCTGGCAGAAACGCGATACCGCGCAGGGCTTGCCGATTTCCTGACCGTGCTCGATGCGCGAAGGGCTGCCGATGGGAGTACCGAACGCGCCGTCGCCGCTGGTGGCAGGGCACGCCGCGCCCGTGTCTTGCTGTGGCAGGCACTCGGCGGCAGCGACCTTTCGCCACTGACACCCCAAAGCTAGAACAGGCCGAGGAAACCCCCGCCGCCCGAGGCGTCTGCGGTAAAGTAGTAATAGGCACTACCACCCGCGACGAGGGCGGAAATCGCCAGCGCGCCGAGCATCAGCCCGCCATCGCGCACCATTATGGCCAGTCCGAATGCGGCAATCGCCAGCATCGGTCCACTGCTCGCAAATGGCAGCAATTCGAGCGGCGGAACCGCACAGCAGAGCAGGATCACGACGGCGGCGGCGACCTTTTGCCACCCCCGCCCGGTAAAGCGCTTCAACCGGCCGTGGAATCGCTTGTCGAGCCAATGCGCGATCCCTTCCAGCTTCTCTGCCGATTTGCGGAGCTTGTCCGCTCCGACCGAACGGTTTTCGATCCAGTCGGGTATCCAGATGTGATCGCGACCGGCCAGCATCTGCAATGCGATCAGAGCGCAGACCAGCGCCAGGAATGTCGGAACGCCGGGAATGCCGCCGACGGGCGTGATCTCGATCAGCGCGAAAATCATCAGGAACGGGCCGAAACTGCGCCTGCCGAACTCGTCGACGACGTCGGATATGCAGACCTCGCTCTGCTTGTCGGCGAGGTCTTCGATCGCCTCGACCGTTTCCTCGACACTTTCGGGTTGATGCGACATTCCCGCCTCCAGACCGTTCAACGCACGAGGTGCCGAA
This sequence comes from Altererythrobacter epoxidivorans, assembly GCF_001281485.1. Classification (NCBI taxonomy): domain Bacteria; kingdom Pseudomonadati; phylum Pseudomonadota; class Alphaproteobacteria; order Sphingomonadales; family Erythrobacteraceae; genus Altererythrobacter; species Altererythrobacter epoxidivorans. The sequence goes on along the minus strand of NZ_CP012669.1, from coordinate 190,244 downwards.
ACGGGACCGGACCGTAGCGTCAGGCGTCCCCGGCCCAGCGGCGAACGACCTCGTCACCGTCCATCGCGCTGTCGCGAATGGTGCCCGGGGTCCGGCTGAAACGCGGTGCAGGGGCCGTGTGCCACACGCCGTCGCGTTCGACATAGGCCTCGCGCGCTTTCATGTGCGGATGATCCTTCGCCTCGTCGAGGGGGACAACCGGTGCGAAGCAGGCATCGGTGCCTTCCAGGATTTCGCACCATTCGGCCTGCGTCCGGGTCGCGAACATCTCTGCCAGCCGATCGGCGTAATCGTCCCAATTGGCGGGGTTCATCTGGCCCTCGCGCAATTCGGCAGGTGCATCCGCGCGTTCGAGCAGTTCGGCATAGAATTGCGGTTCGATCGCGCCGACGCTGATCTCCTTGCCATCCTTGCAGGCATAGCAGCGATAGAAATGGGCTGCGCCGCCCAGAAGGCCGGTGCCGCGCTGGGTCGTCCGCAATGCGCTGGGCGGCTGGCCGAAGAAGAAGCTCATCAGGCTGGTCGTTCCATCGACGATCGCTGCGTCGACAACCTGCCCCTTCCCGCTCCGCTCCCTTTCGTAGAGCGCGGCAAGGATGCCGAGCACGCAATACATCGAGCCGCCGCCGAAATCGCCGACGAGGTTTTGCGGCGGGATCGGAAGCTCGCCCTTGTTGCCGATGGCGTGAAGGGCGCCTGTCACCGCGATATAGTTGAGGTCATGCCCTGCCGCCTTCGCCAGCGGGCCTTCCTGTCCCCAACCCGTCATCCGGGCGAACACGAGGCCGGGGTTCACCGCGAGAAGTTCATCGGGCCCCAAGCCGAGCCGCTCCATGACACCCGGCCGGAAACCTTCGACCAGCACGTCGGCATGCCTTGCCGCATCGATGCAGAACTGGCGGCCCTCGTCGCTTTTCACATCGACCGCCACGCGGTGCCGTGCGCGCTCCACCACGCGGTTCACGACCTGTCCGCCCTGACGCTCGATACGCACGACTTCCGCGCCAAGGTCGGCCAGCATCATCGCGACATGCGGGCCGGGACCGATCCCGACGAATTCGATTACCTTCAGACCCGTCAGCGGACCGTTCGATTGTGTCATTCCTGTTTCTCCCTTTGGACAATGCATGGCGAGCGCCGCGATTGCTGGCAAGAGGGGATGATCTGGCGTGCCGCATTGACTTGGGGCGAGCATGGCGAAGAAGAGAGGCCATGACCAAGGTACTCGCAGCATCATCGGGTGGCGGACATCTGGAACAGATGGCGCTGATCGCTGCTGCCTTCGATGGATGCGAAACCATATTCGCGACGCCCGCAACCGGCCAGGCGCGGCACCTCGGCCTTGGCGACGCGATCGCGATACCCGACTGCAACCTGACGCAACCCTTGCGCGCGTTATGGTGCCTTTGTGTCACGTTCAGTCTCTTTCGCAGGACAAGGCCCGATGTCGTGGTGACGACCGGGGCCGCGCCAGGTTTTTTCTGCCTATTCTGGGCGCATTTCATGGGCGCACGAACGCTCTGGATCGATAGCGTCGCCAATGCCGAGAGCCTCTCCTTGTCCGGCAGGCTCGCCCGGCGTTTTGCCGACAGATGCCTGACCCAGTGGGAGGATCTGGCCGGCCCACCGGGAATCGAATTTGCGGGGAGCGTGCTGTGATCCTCGTCACCGTCGGGACCCAACTGCCGTTCGACAGGCTGGTCCAGGCGATGGACGCGATCCAGCCGGGGCTCGGCATCGAAGTGATCGCCCAGAACTGGACGGGATCTTACCAGCCGCAGAATATCGCCGTCCAAGAGCGCTTCGGGCCTGCAGAGTTCGAGCAGCTGGCGCGCCATGCCGCGCTGATCGTCGCACATGCCGGCATCGGATCGGTGTTGACGGCGCGGAGGCTAGGCAAACCGATTGTGCTGATGCCGCGCACTGCCGGTTTCGGCGAGCACAGGAGCGATCACCAGCTCGCGACGGCCAGGAAACTGGTCGGCAAACCGGGCGTTTTCATTGCGATGGACGAAGCAGAGCTTCCCGGCGCCATCGCCAAAGGCCTTGCCGCTGGCGATATTTCGACTGCGGAAAACCGGGGCGCACGCCAGCTTGTCGATGCTGTCGCGGAGTTCATCCACGAAGGCGGCACACGTTAACCGACACCAAACCGCACAAATCCTAGCGTTGCAGCATGAAAAACCGGGCCGAATTAACCAGTTTTTGAGACCAAGGCGCCATGGATGCGCGTCATGGAAGCTGTCATCAAAACGTGGCCGGAACCGGCCTATGACCATCAGGTTGCTGTCATCGGGCTTGGTTACATCGGGTTGCCGACGGCGGCCGTGCTGGCGAGCTATGGCTGGTCGGTATGCGGGGTCGATGTCTCGCAACGCGTGGTCGAAACCGTCAACTCTGGCGGTGTGCACATCGAAGAACGCGACCTCGACCGCCTCGTCCATGAAGCAGTCGATGCCGACAGGTTGGTCGCCTCGACCACCGTACCGCGCGCGCATTTCTACATGATCGCGGTTCCGACGCCGCTGGCACCCGGGGCAAAGCCCGACATCTCCTTCGTCGAAGCGGCCGCCCGCGCGATTGCTCCTGCCCTCTCGAAGGGAGCATGCGTTATCGTCGAGAGCACATCCCCCATCGGCACGACCGAGCGTGTCGGCGAAATCATTTCCGAGATGCGTCCTGACCTGGCCGTGCCATCCTTTGGCGATGACAGCTCGGGCGATATTGCCCTTGCCTATTGTCCCGAACGCGTCCTGCCCGGCAAGATCGTGACCGAACTCGTGTCAAACGACCGTGTCATCGGCGGCGTTACCGAAGCATGCGCGGAAAAAGCCGCGACGCTTTACCGCAGCTTCGTGAAGGGCGAATGCCTGGTCACGAATGCCCGCGTCGCAGAAACGGTGAAGCTGGTTGAAAACAGCTTCCGCGACGTGAATATCGCCTTTGCCAACGAGCTTTCGATGGTGGCTGACGAGATCGGTATCGATGTGTGGGACGTTATCCGCCTCGCCAACCGTCATCCCCGCGTCAACATCCTTCAGCCGGGCCCAGGCGTCGGCGGCCATTGCATCGCCGTCGATCCGTGGTTCCTCGTAGCGAGCGCTCCCAAACAAGCGCGCCTCATCCGCACCGCCCGCGAGGTCAACGATCACAAGGCGCACCATACTGCCGACCGCATCCGCGCTCTGATGGCTGCTGCTCCGGAAGCGAAAGTCGCGCTGCTCGGCCTCGCTTTCAAACCCAATATCGACGACTTCCGCGAAAGCCCGGCGCTCGAAATCGCGCTCGAAATCGCGCAAGACGAGGGCGAGCGATTGTTGATTGTCGAACCCTATGCGGACGAACTGCCGCGTGGTTTTGACGGATCAGGCGCGACCAAGACGTCGCTCGACACTGCGCTCGACGATGCAGGCATCGTCGTCATCCTCGTCGATCACGACGGGTTCAAGCACCTCGATCTTGCATCGCTGGCGGGCAAGATGGTCTATGACACGCGCGGAATGTTGAAGGACTGAAGGAAACCTCGTGAACAAGACGAAAATCCTCGTCACCTTCGGGACACGTCCTGAAGCGATCAAGATGTTTCCCGTGGTCGATGCGCTTCGCAAGACCGGTCAGTTCGACACTCAGGTAGCGGTGACAGCACAGCATCGCGAGATGCTCGACCAGGTCCTCGCCATTTCAGGAATTACACCCGACATCGATCTCGACCTGATGCAGCCGGGGCAAAGCCTGGACGCGCTGTCCGCCCGTATCATCACCCACTTTGGCGAGGCTCTGGACAAGACCAAGCCCGACCGCGTGCTGGTGCACGGCGATACACTGACGACCATGATGGTCACGCTGGCCTGCTATTTCAGGCAGATCCCGGTCGGCCATGTCGAAGCCGGCTTGCGTAGCGGCGATATTTATTCGCCTTGGCCGGAAGAGGGCAATCGCAGGGTCACAGGCGTGATCGCCGACATGCATTTCGCACCGACGCAGGCCTCTGCCGATGCGCTGATTTCCGAAACTGTCGATCCGGCAAACGTCTTCGTGACCGGCAACACTGTCATCGACGCCCTGCTCTGGATGAAGTCGCGCATTACTGCCGATACGTCACTCGCCCCTGCTGTCGCGCCGCTGAAGGCGCGCTTTGCAGGCAAGCGGATCATTGCCGTGACGGCGCACCGCCGCGAGAACTTCGGCCAGGGAATGCGCAACATTGCCTCCGCCCTTGCCGAACTGGCGAACCGCGACGACGTCGCCATCATCTATCCCGTCCACCCCAACCCGAATGTCGGCGGGGTCATGCACGCCATGCTGGACGGGAACGCGAACATCGCCCTGATCGAGCCGCTCGACTACCCGAACTTCGTCGCCATGATGGAGGCGTCGGACCTGATCCTGACCGATAGCGGCGGGGTTCAGGAAGAAGCGCCAAGCCTGGGCAAGCCGGTGCTCGTGATGCGCGACACCACCGAAAGGCCCGAGGGCATTGCCGCCGGAACGGCCAAGCTGGTAGCGACCGATCCGGCCCGGATTCTGGCCGAAGCGACCAGACTGCTGGACGATCCTGCCGCGTATGAAGCGATGTCGCGCGCGCACAATCCCTATGGCGATGGAAAGGCTGCCATGCGCATCGCCGAAGCGATTGCCGAGCGCCATCAGGCGCAGCCATCACGTCTTAGCGCCTGACGCGTTCTCCTGATTTCGGCAAAGCAGCATATCTGATTGACGCCAGCAGAACGGCCAGACTGAATCCCATGTCGAGGATCCAGTTGAGCTTCAGCGGACCGTTCAGGAAATGGTCGATTGGCCCGAGAGAAATCATCCGCAACGCAATCAAGCCGACCATGCCATAGGTCGCCAATATCGCGAGCCTGACGATGCGACCGCGACGCGATTGAGTAGCGGCGAAGGTTTTCGCCTGCCACCCCGCCACCATTGCCAGGACCGAAAGCGCGATAATCGCTATCGGCCACTGGATCGCGCGGCGTGTTTCATAAAGCTCGTCAGCGCGCAGTATCTCACGCAGTCCATCGCGAAGGATATCTTCCACGCTAAGCATCCGGCTGGCTGCCAGGAGCACGAAGACGGCGGCGAGAACAATCCAGCTCCGGCGATATTGCTGCGCCTTTGCGCTGGCGCGCCCGCAAAAGATCGCGACCATCACGTAAAACCCGGCGGCAATGATGCTGAGAAAAGAAGGCGTGAAACTGTTTTCCAATGCCGCAAACCTGCTGATCGAAGTGAGACCGGGCAATATATTCAGACGGCATCGCGATCAAATCCGCAACCCGGCTCCCGAAGCAAAGAATTCGGGGCATTTATCGGTCTTTCGCGGTGAAAAAAGCAGGGCAATTTCCTACACTGTGCGGCGAATCGGACTTGGTTCATGCGCGGGTGGGATCGCTGGGGCCAATTTGTCGACGTCGCTTGAACAGGATCGACATTCGCCAATGCGAAACACGGGATCGGATCGAGGCTTGAAACGCATGAAGCAGGCGCTGCTGCTCCTCCCGTTGGGGTGCGCAATTTCCGCATGCGGCACGATGCCGCCGCCGGCCGTCGGGCCGACGGCCACTTTGCCGACGCCCGACATGGGCCAGGAAGCCTACGAGACAGAAGCAGACCCGATCTATCGCTTGCGACCGGCCGACATGATTTCCGTGCTGGTTTATCGTGAGCCCGAACTTTCGGTCGAAAGCGTTCCGGTCGGTCTCGACGGGACGATCGTCTTTCCCGTGATCGGGCAGATCATGGTCCAAGGTACTACCCCGGGCGAACTGTCATCGATCATAGCCGACAGGTTGCGCGTGGCCGGACTGAAACGCCCTGAGGTGGCTGTGAACCTGACCGATGCAGCCTCGCACCGGGTAACGGTCGAAGGCGGGGTCGACGATCCCGGCGTTTTCGAATTCGAGCCGGGCGACAGGTTGTCTTCAGCAATTGCGCTCGCCAACGGGCCGACCCGCATCGCCAATCTCAAGCAGGTTGCGATATTCCGTCGCGGCGAAGGCGGCATGATGGTCGCCAAGTTCGATTACCGAGCGGTCAGCCAGGGGACAATGATCGATCCGGTTCTCGAGCCCGGAGATCGGGTCGTGGTCGGCACCTCGGGTCTTTCGCAATTCTGGCAGGACCTCCTTCGCGCGCTTCCGGCCTTTGGCCTCTTCACGAACGTCAACTGGTAGGGTGGGTCGATGAACGAAGCCAAGCATATCGGTCCCGGCGGCGGAAAAAGCGAATTTTGGCTCGATCGCTTCTTGCCCAACAGCAACGCAGACGGCGGCCAGAACCGGGCACTGACCCTGCCGGCGCTGAAGGGATTTCTTTATCGCCAACGTTACGTGATGGCCGTGACGTTCGCACTGGTTATCCTTGCCGCCCTCTTCGCAACGCTGCTCATGACACCGATCTACAAGGCGGCATCGACCGTGCGGATCGAACCCTATGGCAATAATATCGTCGAAGGGCAGGATCTTGCCCCGGTCGTCCCGGCAAATGAGATCGGTCGCTATTTCATCACGCTCGGCAATGTCGTCGAAAGCCGCAATCTCGCCTACCGCGTTGCCGATTCGCTCAAGTTGACCGAGCGCGCGGGTTTCCTGCCCGAAGGCATGGATGGCGCGAAGCCGAATGGAGCCGACGAGCGCGCATGGGAACGTCAAAAGCGCGAGACCGTGGTCGACATGCTCCAGGGCGGCGTTACCGCCATCGTCCCGTTCGATTCCCGCATCATGTCGATCGAGTACCGATCGCCGGACCCGGTGCTGGCCGCCGAAATCGCCAATGCCTATGCCGACAATTTCGTCCTCGACGATATGCGCCGCAGCCTGGACGCGAATGCCTACGCGCAAGATTACCTGCAGGAGCAGATCGCGGATGTTCGCGGAAAACTGCAGGATGCAGAGCTCGCGGCCAATGCCTATGCCCGCAAGAGCGGGATCGTAAAGCCGCTCGCGACCGGCGGGATCGACGAAGCAGAATCCGAAGCAGCGACGATTACCGCATCGAACCTCATTTCGATCAACCAGAATTACACCGATGCAAGGGCCCGCCGCATCGCCGCCGAGCAGCGCTGGAGGACCGTTTCCGGCCTTCCGGCTGCTCAGTTGCCGGGCGTTCAGCAAAGCCAGGTGGTACAGGCACTCGTCGAACAACGGTCGACCAAGGCGGCCGAGCTTGTCGATCTCCAGCAGCGCTACGATGACAATTACCCGACTGTCGTCGAAGCGCGGGCGCAGATCGCGGAACTCGACCGGCAGATTGCCCGTACGGGATCGGAAATAAAGGCATCGGTCCGCAACGAGTATGATATCGCTCGCCGCCAGGAACAGGCTCTGGCCGCGGAAATGAAGAATGTTACGGGCGAATCGCTCGCCGAGCAGGACCGCCGGGTGCAGTACAACTTGCTCGACCGGGAAGCGCGTGCGCTGCGTGGGCAACTGGCCAGCCTGCTTGCGCGCTTCAACGAGATTTCGACCGCCGCCAACGTCAAGGAAGGCTCGATCACGAAGCTCGACGCAGCGATCGTCCCGACGGTGCCGGTCACGCCCAATCTGTGGCGCAACATGCTTGCCGCGATCGCCATCGGCCTTGCTTCGGCCTTCGGCCTTGCGATCCTACGGGAAATTTTCGACGACCGGCTGCGGACGCTCGAAGAAGTCGAAGAACGCCTCGGATTGCCGCTGCTCGGGCACACGCCGTTCATCGAGAACGAAAACCTGCGCGAAGAAATCGCCCAGCCCTTCAGCGCACTCAGCGAGTCCTACGCCTCGATCGTCAGTTCGATCGAACACGCCCTGCCCGCAGATTCCAGGGTCCTGCAATTCACCAGCAGCCAGGCCTCCGAAGGCAAATCGACCACATCGATGGTGGTTGCCAACCAGTTCGCCCAGCTCGGCTATCGCACGCTGCTGGTCGATGCCGACTTGCGCCGGCCGGGCCTGTCGAAACTGATCGCGGACAAGCGACCCGAGAAAGGCTTCGCGGACGTTCTGAAAGGTGAAGCCGCGCTTGCAGACGTCCAGTTGCAGGGCACTGCCGAGCGGTTGACGGTTCTTCCCGGAGGGAAGGCACCCGACAATCCGGTCGAGCTTTTGTCTTCCGATCTGCTGACGAAGTTCCTCGATGAGCAGGGCGAGCATTTCGACCGGATAATCTTCGATTCTTCACCGGTGATGGGCATTGCCGATGCGCCATTGCTGTCGCGCCATGTGGATGCGACTGTCTTCGTGCTCGAGGCGAATGCGATCGACCAGTCACAGGCCCGTACGGCGATCCGCCGCCTGCTTCATGCCGGCGCCTATATCCCTGGCATCGTCATGACCAAGTATCGCGCGCTGCTGGCCGGACAATACTACGGATACGAGTACCAGTATTACACCTATCGCGAAGCCGCCCCGGCCTGAGGCGGCCGCATGATCCTGCATGTCACGGGCGATTTCCCTGACCCGATAGCTGCAAACAAGACCGAAGTGATCAGGCGCCTGCTCGACCTGACATCGGATCGGTTCGGTCATCGTGTCATTTCGATCAACCGGGCCAGCCCGACCGCAAGCGGGCCCTTTGGCGTCATCGCTTCCCAACCGGTCACCCGGCGCATCTCTTTCGATCATGGCGAAGCATGGGAATACACAGCCCCTCCGCTTGGGATATTGCATCGCATGATGCTTCGGAGGCTGGGCGCGCAGTTGCTCCACGAAATCGAAGCACTTCGGCCAGGACTGTTGTGGGCTCACAAACTGACTATCGAAGGGCTGGCCGTCGCCTATGCAGCCCGCGAAAACCAATTGCCGTACGGGATCACCATCCAGGGCAACACCGATCTGAAGATACTCCTCGCGAGGCCAGACCTGCGCCGCGAATTCGCGCGGATTTTTCATGAGGCGGCTGCGGTCGTCTCCTTCGCGCCCTGGTCACTGGAGCGGGTCGAGAACCTGCTCGGCAAACGATCGGGCGGGGTCCGGATCATACCCTGCCCTACCGATCTCGACCACGCGCGCCCGTCTGCTGCATCGGGGAGCGGACTGGTCACGATGTTCCATCTCGCCAATGCGCGCGGCAAGAACCTCGCAGGGATCGCTGGCGCTTCCAGGCTGCTGGCGAGAGGTAGCAAGGCGCCTCCGATTGCCGTGATCGGCGGCGGCTCGGATAAGGATTTGGCATCGGCGCTGAAAGAAACGAGGGGCGCCGCAAATATCTCGTTCGAGGGTGCGCTCTCACGGAACAAGGTTGCCGACCGGCTCAATCGGGCGAGTGCTTTCGTCATGCCATCGAAGCGAGAAACCTTCGGCCTCTCCTTTATCGAGGCTTTGTTCGCAGGCCTGCCGATCATTTATCCAAAGGGGGCCGCCATTGACGGATTTTTCGATGAGCATCCTTTTGCCATCGGAGTAGATCCTCGTGACCGTACCGCCATTGCACACGCGATGGATGATGTTCTCGAACAAGAGAAAGATTTGAAGCAGAAGGTGGCCGAATGGCAGGCCAGCGCGCATGCAAAACAGTTCACCCGGCCGGAAATTGCAACCCAGTTTGCGTCGGTCCTGGATAGAGCGCTGAACGCTCAGTAACCCTTTAGCCAATCGGCACGAGAGGCCCACACTTCCGCCCAGACATCGCGATCTTCAGCGGCGCCAACACGCGAAGCGAGGTAGCGATTGAATGCCCAGGCCCACAGCAGCAATTTGCCGAGTGGGCGTGTGGCAGGCGAGAAGTGTCTCGTTACTAGCGTGGCCTTTGCTCGCATGAGATCGATCAGCTTGTCCGAACGCACCGGCGTAGAGGCGCCAACATGATGCACGATGCAGATATCAGGAGAAATTATAGGCCGCGCACCCAATTCCCTTGCCCGCAGGCAAAGGTCCGCATCCTCGCCATACATGAAGAAGGCTTTATCGAACCCGCCGAGCCGCGCCCAGATGTCGGCACGGATGAAGCAAAGGCACCCGATAACGATATCGACTTCCTTCACAGAATTGCGCGCCCAGCCCCCCATCTGTTCCGGATTAAAAATGGAAGAACCGGGAAATGCCCGGCTGAGACCAAAGGCTGCACAAAGCAGGCTCCAGACCGTCATCCGGCGAGCACAGGAATAGGGGTTGAGCGAGCCATCGGGATAGAAAGTTCGTCCGCCTATTATGCCACGCTCGGGATGAGCGCTGACAAAGGCATCGAACGCATCGAGCATTCCCGGGCGCGTTTCGGTGTCCGGATTGAGCAATAGAAGCCATTCCCCGACAACTGATTCCGCTGCAAGATTGTTTGCCTTGGCAAAACCCAGGTTGGTCTCGCTCTCGATCAGTGTGACTTCAGGAAAGGCGCTCGCGATCGCCTGTGCCGACCCGTCGCTCGATGCATTGTCGACGACGATGACCTGAATCGACCTGTCGCCGATTTCGGCCAATAGTGTTTCGAGCGCACGCAAGGTCAGCTCACGCGTGTTGTAGCTAACCATGATGACAGAGAGTCCGGGCGTATGGTCTTTGGCGGGTGTCATCGTATCAGACGGATTGCAGCGTTCCTGTTTGGCGACATGGCAGCATGTCCCAGTTTGCGGGCGCAGACGCAATGCCTGAGCCTGTCTGCTCCGCGATGAGCAAATTTCCGTTTTCCTACAATAACCTATTTGGTTAGATCGCCTGCCTTCTTCGTCCACCCCAATGGAGATGGCAATGCCTAAGGACAATTTCAGCACCAGTTCCGACAGCCTTATCGCCCCTGCGAATAATGCTTTTCATGTAACCCCCAGCGATGCGGTCGAATTGACCGCCGTTACAAAAGCTCTGTTCATTGGCACTGGCGGCGACATCGTGGTGCGCCCGGTCGAAGGATCGCAGGATATCATTTTCCGCAACCTGCAAAGCGGTTCGATACTCGATATCCGCGCCTCCGCCGTCCGCGAGACAGGTACTACGGCCAACGACATCGTAGGCCTCATCTGATGGCGGGTTTCGGATACGGTTACGGGTTCCGCAAATACGCACGCAGAGGGGGTGGCGACAGCACACCTCCGCCAGCCCCTGTCCAGATTGCGACGCTCGAGCCGGATGCAGCCTGGGACGGAACAGCAGGCTCCGGGTTCGCGGTCGTCCCGGTAGATCCGGAGCGGTTGACCGCAAAACCCGCAATGCGCCTGATGGTGGCCCCCAGCCAGCATTTCACCGAAGATCTTCTGGTCGGCGTAATGGCCGGTGCGAATGATTCGGGCTCCATGTTGGATACGATGGGCCTGGATCATGTTACCCTCCATTTGGAAGGCGCGCAGCAGATTATCCCCGAACCGCAGTTCGCCACTTTCGATGATGCGAACGGTGTTCCGAGAACCTATTTCGGCTGGTGGGCCAGGATCCGGAAACCCGTTGGGCTCGCAGGCGAAATGCAAGCCTATTTCGAAGCTGTGCCGCGCGATGCCTCGATGCAAAATCGCGTCATCGGCCCCTTCAGTTTCCACGCCAGCGAAGTCCTTCACGACATAGAGGTCGAAGTCGCCGCGACACCTGCCGAGGTGCCGGGATCGCGTTACAAGTCGATCGGTGCCGCGCTCCTGTATCTGCGGACGCAGGGCGCGCAGAACCCGCGGATCACCATTGTCGAGGCTGGCGATTATGTCATGGGCAGTGCCGGCGCGGTTTATGGCGGGTCGGGCTATTGCACGATCACCGCCAGCGCGCCCGTCAACATCGTGGGGCCGGACAGCAGTGCGAGTTTCGTCGCCTTTCGTCCCTTGTGGAAAGGATTGCGCTTCCACGGTTCCGACATCACGATCGATTTTCGGTACAGTCCCGGATTGATCCATGAAACCGGCGGACCCGCACGCCAGTTCTGGTTCGATGGCTGCAAACTTACAAATTCCGCCGGGCGCGAATCCCTGTTCCGCAAGAACATCTATGACGGCGCTTCCTATCTGATCGGCGGCGAACCGATTTTCACCGAGTGCAGCACCACCAATCTGCACAGGGCCGCGATCGGGGCAGAACTTGCTCGCGGAAACCGGCTGACACAGTGCTGGAGCGATGCGTTCAATGGCGCGAATTGCGTCGTCTATAACGAGATCGAGGATTTCGATTCCCGCTGGTTCCGTGAAGACGTTCTGGCGATGACGCTCTCCTACTCCGGTCCGGCGACCACTGCGACGATCGAAGGGTGGTCCTCGCGAATCTTCATCGCCAAGGAAAACGGTGTCGAGATCGGCCGTTTCACGGTCGGGACCGGGTTTAACGACTGGCTGGGCGGGACGAATTTCTCGGTTTCGAACGTTGTCGACTGGATCAACGAAGATCTGCCTGCTGGCTGGACCGCGTCACTGGTCGACGACAGCCGCAGGGCCGCGCAGCTATCCACGCAGAACCGTCTGGGCCTCGCTTTTACCGCACCGGTCAACGTCAAGGATGTCTCGCTCAATCTCTATTGCGCCTGGGACATCCATGCCGATCTTTACCAAAAGCAAGACAGTGGCTCGATCGTGGAAGAAAACGTGCTTGTCGCGTTCAACAAGGGCATCGGGCTCAGCGCGCAGGACATCTTCATGTTCGGCACACCCGGCATCAACGACATGCTCGTATGGAACAATGCCTTTGCAAACAGCGAACCGGTTGGCGACAGGAGCCAGCTGAACGCCGCACACAGTCATGTCGTCATCGCTCACAACAGCTGGTCGACCCAGGGCGTCTGGCTGCGCGGGGACCTCACCTATCAGACTGATGCCTACTGCCTGCTGGCCAACAACGTGGCTCCGGAATTGCGCTGGTATGGAACCCCCGAACCCGATGCCGCAGTCACCGGCAACCATGTCCAGGCTGTCGACGCGCTCACGCCGCCCGGAACGACCAGTGGTGGCAACAAGAACAATTTGTTCGTGTCGGAAGCGTCGGGCAACTTCGCTCCGAAAGGAGCGCTCCTGTCGAACCTCAAACCAGCAGTTGTTCTGCACGACCTGAACGGTTCGATCCGGCAAGCGGAATCCCCTGCAGGAGCGGTCGCCGCCTAACCGAATACGGAATACAACTTCCTGCGAAAATTGAGGGCAGCGACCGGATTGCTCAGCCGGGTTTCCGGAAGCGCCGCCATCGCTGCCCATAACCCCGAAGGTCCAGTCTTGCGAAGCAGGTTTTGCAGTTTCGCGAGATGGGACCTTCCACTTTCGGTCGGCCAATCGCTGTCCAGCAAAGCGTCGACCAGCAAGCCGCCTTCATCGAGCCAACTTTCTGCCTCCCGATTGTGATCTTTCAGTTGCAATAACCGGTCCGCCCGCGAACGCTGCCCCTGCGCTCCGACAAGATTTCCCCCATGCTGGACGTAATCGGCAAGCACGGCATCGTGGAAAGCAATCCCGTGCCTGACCGCGGCAAGGAAAGCGGCGAAATGATCGTGATACCAGGCTGATGGCCTGTACCGAGCAAAGCGCACGACTGCCGCCGCGGTTTCCTGATCCATGACCATCACCAGGCCGGTCACATTGTTGCGAAAGAACCGTGCTATGAGCGACGGATGCCTGACGCGCTTTTCGTAATCGAAGATGGACTCCGCGATCAGCCTGCCGTTTTCGTCGACGACGCGAAGATCGCAATGTGCGGCAGAGGATTGCTCGGCACGCATCGCACCAAGCGTGGCCGCGAGTTTCTCTGGATGCCAGACATCGTCCTGATCGGCGAATGCAATCGCAGCCCTGTTCTGCCCTACCCAACTACCGGCCAGTGCATGCTCTAGCCCGGTAACGAATGTCTCCGCCGCGCCGCGCTGCGAAGCCGACCTGACAGTTTCGATCCGCTGGTCGAGCGACAGAATTGCGTCCAGTCCCGGGACTTCTGCACCGGGTCCGTCGAGCATCGCAATCAATCGTACGTCGACATCGCTCTGGGCCAGGATCGTTTCGACCTGGCGCTCCAGACTGGACAGGTCAGGCCGGTAAACAGCCATGACAACCGCCACCGCGCCAGCCCGAACACTGTCGAAACCCATCAATCTTTGCTGACGGCAGGAGTAATCGGCGCATAGGCGAGCGATGCACCAACCGCGATCATCGACATGAACCAGATGTTCGCTTCGGAAAAGAACATCACCGTCATCGACAATGTGAAAAGCATCGCGATGGTAACGTTGACGCCGAACAGCAGGTCGCGATCCATCCCGCGCGATCGCGCGACCGATCGTCCGAGAACAACCATTATGACGATAACGGCTGTCATCAGGAGTATTGGGACCAGCACGCCGTGCCGGATCGCAAGGGCGAGGAAGTGCGCATCGACACTGGGCCCCAGCCATTGCGGACGGTCATGTTGCCCGTAGCCTAGCCCGACAAGCGGATGCTCCAACACAGCCTGCCAGCCGTATTGCCAGATCAACTGGCGATAGAACGCGGTCTGCGGATTGAGCGTCAAGCGCGAGATGAGATTAATCAGTCCGCTCTCCGAGAAGACCTGCAGGGCGAGCGCACCAAGGGCGTATGCAGCAAGGATAAGATACCAGTTCGCGCCTCTGACCATGGCCCGCACCCGGTCGGTGACAATCATTCCGGCCGCAAATAGCAATCCGAGAATGGCCGCAGACGATAGTGAAAAGAACCCGCAGACCGCCGCAAGAAGTCCGGCCCATCGCGGCCACGACCTAAGCCGGCTAAGGGCATAGAGCGCAAACACGCTGGCAAGGATCGAGCCACCAAGGATCTGGTGCGAGAAAGGCCCCAGCCCTCGCGCCAAACCCAGCCTCAGTTGCGCCGCTGTATCCATCGTGCCGACGACCTCGCCCGCCGCAAACAAGGGCAGCGGCCCGAGCAGTCCTGCAAACATCGGGCGATAAAAGACTTCGCGGGAAATGCTTTCCAGGAACATGGTCGCCCCTGCAAAGGCGAGCCCCGGCGCCAGGATCACCAGCAGCCGCCGCAAATCGGTCAGGTTCTGTACCGACGATCGCGCGACGAAATAGGCACCGGCAGTGTCGATGACGATCGCCCCCGAACGGATGAGGCCTTCACCGACACTGTAAACGGCAAGGAATGACACGATCATCCACCCCGCTGCCGCGAGGACAAGGAAATCGGGAAGCTGCATCCGTACCTCGCCGCGGATGAACCGCGCCGCAGCCGGATAGGCGAATACGATAATAGCGATGCGGTAGAGCGGCAGCGCTAGCGTCTCTGCAGCAAATCGCGTTTCGGGGGGGAACAGGAGATAGGAATAGGTCAGGATCGCCAGCGGCAGCAACCGGGCCACATCGTCACGCAACCTGCCTGCTTCGCCCGGTTGCGCCTCTGCCGGTGGGCTGGCTTCGGAAATAGCGCCGGTCACGCCGCGCAGCGCCTGCGGTCATTCATAGCCAGCCTTCCGCGCAAAATCGCGGGCATCGCCGAGCAATCCGCCACGTTCGACCTTCGCACGCCAACGGCGCAGGCGAACCCGCGCGAGATGCCACGGGTTGCGGCTAAGCGTGCACACCGATGTCGCGATTGGCAGCCGATCCGCCCATTTCGCCTGCATGTAGCGGTAGGCATCCGCATAGCCGCCTCCCAGCGATTCGATAGGACGGTTGTTATGCACTACCGGCAGGTCCAAGGCGAAGGCCCCATACCCGGATTGCAGCGCACTTTGCACAGCATCGGTCCCATAGAGGTGGAAGCTGGGCAGGTTCGGGTCGAAACCTGCGAAACGATCCCGCCTGACGATGAGCAAGAGCTCGTCGAGCGACTGGACTTCTGCCGGAAGCCGGACGGACGACGTCAATTCGTGACCGAAGACCGCGTCCCAGACGCGGCCAGCGTGCCTGCCGTCGGTCGTCAGGCCATAGACGCCAGCCACCGCCCAATCCGGATGAGCGCTTTCCAGTCGCCCGATTTCCTTTGCCGCGCGCGCAAGCCATCCCTCCGGCAAGTAAACATCCTGATGGAGCAGTACCACATAGGGTGCGTCCGTCCCCGCGAGACCCCGATTGTAGGCCGCGCCCATCGATTCTGCGCCGCCGATTTCGTGCAGCGACAGACTGCCTTCGGCGATGTCCGGCGATCGACGAAGGCAGGCAGCGGCAATTGCATCATCGTTGACTGCTGCAATGGCGCAGAACTGGCCGGAGGTCGTCATTCCTTCAACCAAGCCTTGAATGACGCCATCTGTCTATCGGTCTTTCGACCAGACGATAGGTCAGTTCCGCCGCGACAAGCGATACGATTATGGCCGCCCCGACATAGACCGCTCCCCTCACACCCGCGGCAACGCCAATCGCGCTGGCAAGGCCGATAACCGGGTAGTGCCACAGGTAGATCGCGTATGACCTGCGGCCCATCCAGTGAACCGGTGCCGCTGCCAGCAGGGAATTGCGCATGCCGCCACCACTCGCCGCAGCACCGACGGCAATAAAGCTCAAACCGCCGACGATCGAATAGCGTGCAAGGTCGTAAGCCGAACCTAGTTCTGCGGGAATCAGCGCCAAGACTAGCAATCCCGCCAGCGCCGCGACCCCCAATATTATCGAAGCCCGCCATTTGACGAAATAGAGCAAGCAACCGATGGCCAGCGCATCGGCGCGTGTGTCGAGGCCGTTGTAAATGCGCATCCCGCTCGCCCCGTCAAAAAACAGAACCACACGCCACACGGTCACGGCGGCAATGATTGCGAGCAGCAGAACGACTGGATTACGCCTGCCTGCAAGGACCAAGGCGAGCAGCGCGGGCCAGATAAGGTAAAACTGCTCTTCGACGCCCAGGCTCCAGTAATGGCCCAGCCTGCCGCCGTAACCCGGCACCATGTCGAATGCGCGCGCCCAGTTCATCCAGCCGGTGAGCGAGGCGATCAGCCCGGTCGGGGTCGCGTAATCATATCCCGCCCACAGGAGCAGCACGACAAAGCCGAGCACCAGCATCGAAGCAGGCCAGAGCCTGAGAATTCGATTGAGGAAGAAGCGCCTGAAAGCCGGCTTCTCTTCGTACAGATGCCGCGTGATCACAAAGCCGCTGATGACGAAGAAAAGGTCGACGCCGACACCGCCGCTGGGCATGACTTGCGGCGCCGCATGCGCGCCGAGAACTAGCCCCAAGGCGATAGCGCGAAGTCCATCGACAGATGCGATCCGGTTGCCCGCCATGCCCTACGCCTTGCTCCGGACAAGCTGCTTGATCTGGCTGCGCAGCAGGTCCGGCATGAAAGTCCATGCGGTCACCGCGCTCGCCCCGACGACCATCGCAGCCAGGGTGAAGCTCGCAAAAGCCGATAATTCCAGCCCTGTCGCGATGGCCAATGCTACGGCGACCACCATGGCCGGCAAGGCAAGCCTCGACATCGTGCCATTGTCGATCAACCCTGACCGCACGAACAGCGCAGCGGCATCGATCAGGCAGCGAAGGGCGAAGGCTGTGGCAAAACCGGCCAGACCAAATTCGTAGCCAAGGCCAGCGAGAAGCAACAGGTAAAGCGGCAACTCGGCGAGGTGAAGGATGCCGGTAAATCGAGTATTCCCCCGCGCCTGGAGATAGTTGAACGGCACCTGCGCGACAGCATTGATCCAGAAGCCGGCGAGCAGGATCTGGCCGACAATTATGGACCGGGGATCGAGCGCCGCACCCAGCCACAGTTTCAGCAGAGGTCCAGACAGCACGATCAAACCCGCGATGACCGGCGTGAAGCTCAACGCGGTGAACACCGCGAAATCGCGATTGAGGCGCGATGCTCCCTCGTCGTCCGAGGCGGCAAGGCGAGGAAACAGCGCCTGCGACAAGGCGATTGGCAGCGCGAGCGTCCGATAGGCTACCTGGAATGGTATCGCATAGGCAGCCACCGCGACCGCGCCCAATACTGCGCCGATCACTATCCGGTCGGCCGTGACCATGAAGGGCGACACCAATGAGCTGACCATGACCCAGGAACCATATTTCAGCAGCCCTTTCATCTCGGCGCGGACCGCAGAGATCCTGTGCCCGAGTAGGAATACCTTTGCCACGGCCGCAAAAAGGAACAGCGCGCCGATTGCCCGTCCGGCCAGAATGCCGGTCAGCAAATCAGCCATTGTTTCTTGGGAAGCCATTGCGACGGCGAGCGGAATGATCTGCGACATGGTCTGGGAAAGGACTGTACCGATCGCCAGCAGGCGGAACCTCTCGCTACCCAGCAGAGCACCCGATGCCACTCCGGCGGCGGCCGCAAGGATGATGTTGGGCACTAGCAGCCATGCCGCCACCGCCAGTTCATCGGTCAGCGCATCGGACGCCTCGAATGCGTCGCCGAAATAGACCACTCCGGCAACCCAGGCGACCACACCGGCGACAACCCCGAATGCACCCACAAGCAGGAAGGCCGACCAGATCGCCTGCGCCTTTCTCTGGTCATCGCCGTCCGTATCAGATGCGATGCGCTGGGCAGTTGCCCGGCTGATGCCGAAATCGGCCGCCCCGAAATATCCCAAGAGGACCCAGATGATGGCGAGCGCGCCATAGCGAGCAGGTCCTAGTTCGGTGACGAATAGGGGTATCGTCGCAAGGCTCACGAACAGCGGCAGCACCTGGCTGGCAAGGCTGTACAGGCTGTTCGTGGCAAGACGCACGCTTTGCTCCGGACATTGCCGCTATTTCGCGGTCGCCCATTGGACCCTGATCACCGATATTTGCAGGGCATCGCCAATGGAAACGCCAGCCTGCAAAAGCACTATCGCGCGTTGCCGCAGGCGCCATCGGCGATCAAGCGCCGGGGGGAAGTTCTTCACCGTGCAACCACCCTGCCAGCGCCGCTCGACGGGCTTGTTTGGCAGGTGTGGATCGATTGAAGCGGCTACGCAGGTAGCGACCACCCTTCTCCACCAGCCAGCGGGGATAGCCGAACCAGCGGCTGGCACTGGCCGGATCGTGCCCTCCGATACGGGCCAGTTCGGTTGGATCGGGTTTGAGTGCCCTAATGAGAGCCAGTTCCTTGCGGGCATTCTGGCGAGCCAGTTGCGCCTGCTGGCGGTGCGTCTCTTCGCTCGACAACATTGCATCGACCGCAGCCGCTGCAAGCTCGTGAGAAATCGATCGATCTATCGACGACATCGCCTCCGGCCACTGCGCGCCATTTCGCCCTGCAATTGCCGCCAGCAAAGACAGCGAACGCTCGAGCCCGAGTTCGGGTGCCAGCCTCGAAACGGCACCCCAGTCCACCTTTCCGCTTGCATGAAGGTAGTGCAGGTCAGTCAGAATGACCGGTCCGTTTGCGAACAGGTGATGCAGCGTGGCGTGCTCTGCCAAATGGAGCAGATTGGATGCAGCATCCGGCACTCGGATAATTTCACCGAGAATGCATATCGTCGCGTCACTCTCGAACACCCTGTCCCGAAGCAAGGTTTCACCCTTCCATTCCGGCGGGCCGAGCCGGTGATGGATCTCGACGAGAAGACCGCTTTCGGGATGGTAGAGCTCGGGCAGCTGGTGCCCTTTTTCGAGACCGTACCGCGCTGCGTTCGGATGTGGGCGAAACCCATGACCGAGCAGCAGGGCGCGCGCCTCAATAGCTTGGTCCGCAGGAAGCAGGAGATCGATATCGCGCATCTGCCGCAGCGCAGGAACGGGATAATATCCGTAGGCCAAAGCCGCACCCTTCAGCGCGATCGGGGCGAACCCGGCCTCGTGCAAGGAGCGCACTGTCTGCACGGCCTGCCGCCCCTGCGCCAGTGAGACGAGCGCCGCTTCGCGATCTGCGCCTTCCAGTTTTGCAGCCACAGCGTAAGGCATGGGATCGGCAAGCCCGGACCGCATGATGCAATGCCTGAGTATCGACTGCGTCCTGCTCATGATCGCGAGGTCGATCAACTCGCTCCATTCAGCCGCGTCGAAGCCATTAACCCACGCCGCCAATTCGCTGTCTGGATTGGCGAGACATCGGAGCAGCGCCGTTCTGGCCTTCGCGCTCGTCACATCACGTCCCGGATTCTGGAGCACGAAATGACCTTGCTTCGTCGAGGTCTAATACCTCGTCGCCCAGCGCCAGCATCCGCTCGTCATGCGATAGGATCAGGACGGTGCACCGGCCACGCAGGGCGCGGACAGATGCGCCGATCTGCTCGGCATTCCGGGCGTCGAGACCCGCAGTTACTTCGTCAAGGATCAGCAGCTGCGGTTTTGCCAGCAACGCGCGAGCCAGCGCGATGCGCTGTTTCTCGCCGCCCGAAAACAGTCGCCCATCCTCGCCCATCTCGGTTTCGATACCTTGCGGCAAGTCGAAGACGAATTCGGCAGAAGCAGCGGTAATGGCATCGCGGATTGCCTGCAGGTCTGGACTGTCGCTCGCGCCCCACGCGATGTTCTGCGCAATCGTGCCGGGGGTGAGATAGGGCTCCTGCTCGACATAGGCGACGTGCCTGCGCCAGGAGGCCCTTTGTGCATCGCCGAGCGCAACACCATCGATGCACAGATCGCCCTCGTCGGGCCGGATCAGGCCGGACACGAGATCGGCAAGGCTGCTCTTGCCGGCACCCGATTGCCCCCTGACAGCGATGATTCCTCCGGCAGGGATCACCATGTCGAAATGTTCGAATACGGCATCGGTCCGCCCGTGATAGGTCAGGGTAACGCCCCTAAGCGCCAGCTCTCGCGATAGATGCACTGGCGGGACCTCGGCCTCGGCGACGTCGGGATGTGCCCGCGCGTCTTCGAGCGAAGACAACAGGTAGCCGAGCCCCGCAATGTCGAACTGCCAGCTACGCCGCGCCTGTTGGAGCGATCCCAGCAAAGGCACGAGTCGGACAGCGAGCGCAGTCAGCGGAATTGCGAATGCGAGCGGGATCGCTGCAAGCTCTACCGTTACGTAAACGAACATGGCGAGGGCAAATGCCGCACCGATCTGGAACAGCATGTTTACTGCATGAGTGGCCCGAAAATAGCGCTGCTCTACTGCGGCGAGGTCACTAACGGCGGTATCGAAATCGCGTGCCATGCCTGGCTGCGCCCCCGCAATTCGCGCCGCGCGCAAATGTGACAGGGCATTGGTAACAAGTCGCTGCAACTTGCCGTGGGCCGCGACATAGGCGCGTCCCTCCGCTTGTCCCCCGCGCGAAAAGTTCGCGTAAAGGAGGGAAGCAGCGCCGCCAAAAAGCAGGATCGCAACTGCAACCTGCCATGACACCAACGCAGTCGAGACCAGCAGGATCGCGACCGTTACCAGTCCCGTCAACGTGACAAGCACGTGATCTGCGAGGCCCGCCGCCCGGTCCGCCTCTGCCATGACCAGGGAAGCATGATCGCCGCTGTGCTGGCGCGACAACCAGCGCCAGTCTGCGCCCATCAGGGCTGCATGCGCCTGTGTGCGGAGCCTTCTTCCCAGTGAGAGCCCGATTTCACGGCGCCGTTCGTTTACGAGGAAAACGATCACGGCACGCAAGCTGACGAGCCCGACGAACCCGGCGAGGAGCGCGGCGACGGGGGCATCTGCAAGTGAGGCAAGCAGGCTTGAAGCCGCCGCGCCTTCGGACCCAACGAACAGCTGCGTCAACGGGATCAGCAGGACCAGCCCCAGCCCTTCCGACAGGCTGGCGACAAGCATCAGGCCGAGCAGCACCACGATCTCGCGCGTTTCGACCTGCCTCGCCAGAAAGGCGACGACCTCGCGGCTCGTAAGGTCGCGGTCAGCCGACATTGAAACCCTCAACATGCTGCGCGAAACGCGCGAGCGCGGCACCACGCGGCAGGGCGCAGACCAGTTTTTGCCAGCGGTGCGATCCGACCCCGCTCCCAGCGACATGCCGGTCCAGATACGCGGTGATCCGTGCACGATCGATCAGTTCCGCCGCAGATCCGCGCGGCACATCTTGAACGACGAAATCCCTGACCTGCGCTGCATCGCGCGCGATACGATCGGGAAAATCGGCAGACTGGATACCGGTCGATTGCGATGTCGAGACAGAAGAAGGCACGCGACCTTCCGCAATGCGGCGGGCAAGCCACCTCGTCTCACCATCGTGCAGGAAGTAGTGCGGCGGAAGTGACACGACCAGTTCGAACAGCGGGCGGAAGGCTGTCAGGTCGCGCGTTTCCACTCCATGAAGGAGGCGCATCGCCTGATTGAATTCCGCCCCTTCCGAAACCGTTGGCGCAATCATCTGCTCCCTCGCCAATGCGACCGAGGATGGCGGATGAATGGACGCACTACGACCCGTCGCCGCAGCCCTTTCGAGCGCCTTCTGAACCTCCGGATGCCGGGGATCGAGCGGGCACCAGCTTTCAAACGGCGAGGTGTAATGTCCCCGAAACCTGTCTGCCTGGTCCTGCAGCTTCGCAGGGACATGCGGCCTCAACCCCAGCGAGCCAGCCTTGCGCAAAAACGAACGGCCGTCTTGCAGAGATCCGATTTCGCGTAGGAACCTCCCCCAATCGCCACGCACCGCCCATTCGGCCAGGGCGGCACAACCGTCGAAGCTGATTCCTGCATCGCCCAAGTCCGCGTTGAAGATAACGCGGGCGCCATCGCGTCCTGCCTGGCGGTAGATCTCGTGCACCCAGTGCATGTTCATTTCATTATAGGTCGGCCAGCTGCCCAGCAGCAGCAGGGCGTCGAGACCTTCGCCGAAGGTTCTGTCTCCGGCCGAAACGAACGTCGGTTCGAGAGCGGGATAGATAGCGGCAAGCTCCCTGACCCGGTCGCTCTCGTCATAGACCAGTGAATGATCTTCGGGCGGCAGCCATTCCGCGACTGGCACTGAGGTATAGCTTCGCAGACGCTGGTCGGGCTTCATGCTTTCCAGCAGGAAACTGGCAGAAATCTGCGAATCCAGCCCGCCAGATAGCGAAATAGCCGGATCGGACACGTCGGCGAGATTCGCGCGAGCAGCTCGCTGGAATGCTACCATGACGGCTTCCAGCGCTTCCTCGTCGGATCGCGGAGTCCAGCGAGGAATGCTGCGAATATCCCAGAACCGGTTTGCCTGATCGCTGTCAGGCGAAATCGACCTGTTCGTACCGCACGCGACCCGCGAAAGGCCGCGAAACAGACTTTCCTCGGGATGGTCGCGGAAGAACAGGGCGAATTCGGCCATCCTTTCCTGATCGATGACCGGATCAATTCCTGCTGCAAAGATTGTGCGAGGAACGGAACCGACGATCAACTTGCTTCCCTCGCGCCACACATGAAGTGGCGGTGCGCGCAAGGGAGACCGGGCAAGGCGCAGACGCCGTTCCTCCGGCCACCACTGGATGGCGGCATATTCGCCGGTCAGATGCCAGTCGCAATCTTCGCCCCAGCGCTCAAACGCAGACGCATATATTCCGGCTTCGGACGACGACTTGGCGCATCCCAATTTTCGGGCGAGATCGTCGCTATCGAAGATCCGTCCGAGGACGAAGGTATGGTAATTGCCGGCACCCGGTTCGAACAGATGCCGGGACACCTTCGGCGGTTCACGGCTGGGCAGCTTGTCCTCGCGAAGTGCAATGGCTGCTTTCAGCACGCGTCCTTCATGGATATCGCCCGCACTGCCCAGCAAGAGCGTGTCACGCATTCGCGGCCAGCAGCTGTCGAACCATGCCTCGCCCGGCGATCCGCCGGAAAGGTCGAATGCCGCGCAAATGAGCAGGTTGCGCGTCATCGCGCGCGCCTGTCAGTGGAAAGTCGCGAAGCCTTCGCGAACAAGCTGATCGGCAAAGGCGCCGACTTCACGTTCGCATGTGTCTCGGTCGATCGTGAATTCGCGGCAAAGCGCATCGGCGACCTCGTCGAGATCGCCTGTCCGGTCGAGCTCTCTCCAGATGGCGAGCCCTGTATCCTTGAGCGAATAGAAAACACCGGTCGAACCATGCACCAGAACGACCTCGCCATCCAATGTTGCGCTGAGGAAATTCTGTGGTGATTTGCGCAACTCTTGCGACATCGACTGATCCGGAACTCTCAACTCGTCGGCGGGGTAGAGCTCTTGCCATTGGTGATGCCGTTGTCCCCGGGAGGGTGACGATTGCCCGCAATCGAACCGAGATCGGCTCGCAGCCTTTCCAGCCTGGGCGTCGTCCAGTTCTTTCGAATATTGTTCGGTCGATCGTCTGACATTTGCTCCACCCGCAGTGAACGCTCAGGTTCAATCCGTTGCGATTGCTATCCCTATTAGCAAAACAAACGACATTCGCCAAATAGTCCCGAACCGTTCATCGGAGCGAAAGGTTTGGGTTAAGCTGTTATCTTATCTGATAAAATCGGTGAGCAGAACTTGCAGCTGCTCGTCGAATTGCGACAGGTCAAAATTGCGCTCGAACCTCTTCATCGTAATTGCTGTTGCCAGACCCAGCATCAGCTGCGCATGCGCCGCTTCGGTGGTCCGGCTCTCATGAAACTGATCGCGATAGAGAGATTTTGCGAGAAGCTCGACCTTGGCGGCACCGGAGACTTTTGAAATCCGCGTGTCTGAGCCAGCCTTCAACTCGTAAAGCGTGCTCATCGGCAACGGGCGCTCGGCCCGTTCGCCCGCCCGTACCAGCGTTTTGTTCGGCACCAGTCCGATCCGCTCTCCAACCGCCAGTCCCGCAATGCGCGCGCTCTCCGCGGTCAGTTTGAGAGGTTTGGGATCGGGCAATGCCCAGATGTCGCCCTCGGCCTCGCACAGGATGAGCGTATCGTCACAGAGGACCCCGTGACCGCGCGACGAGAGTGCTGCGACCAGCGTGGACTTGCCTGCGCCGCTCGCTCCTGTGAACGCGACCGCTCGACCTTCCACTTCGACCGCTCCTGCATGAAGCGCAACGAGACCGTTGAGCCATGCGACCGCGCCATAGACGGTCCCCCAAAGGTACAGATCTATCTCGCCTTGGTCTGCATCGCCGGGATCGATCGTGACGGGCTGGCCTCTGACATAAAGCAGGCGCGCGCCAGCCGGTGTGCGAAACAGGAAGCTGTCGGCCCCAAGCGCGCAAAAGTCGTCCTGGTAGAGCGCGTTTTCGATGCCTGGTGCTACTGGCCCCATCCGAGGCGTCATGGCTACTGCAAGCAGGCGCTGCGCTTCGCTCACCGCAGCAGGAATCTCAGCCACCGTCGTCATTTCACTGCTGGATTTGGCCGGAACATCATCCGCTCGCCTTAGGGTGTCCCGGCGCGCATGCAAACTGTCATGGCTTGCCGAGCGCATGAGTAACTTGCTGGCAGGACATCATGTCTATAGAATCGCAGGACTTCGGGTTGAAACCGGCGGCAAGGAAGCGTTGGAAATGCGTTCGAAACGACCGATAGCCATCATGGCCGCACTGGCGCTCGCAGCAGGATCTTCTGCCGCCGTGGCCGGCACGCGCGCTGGCGATGCGCCGATATTCTATGCCCCCCAAGTGATCCTCCAATCGGGATTGCAGCGTGCGCCTGCGGGTGAAGACGCAGCTGTGCTCGGCGGTATTCCCATCTGGCAGGTGGTCGGCGGAATCAGCTTCTTCGCGCTGATCGGACTGGCGCTGGGCGGCGGTTCTTCCAAAAACGGCGGGGGCTACCAGTCCAACGGAGCCAATTGACCCGCCCTGCGCGCAAGGCCGCGCCAGTGATGAGTTCGGTTCGTTCAAGGCATGACAGGTGGCAGGACTGGCAGCTTGCCGGGCTGATCGTCATTGCCGTACTCGCCGGAGGGGGAGGCGTCGCCTACGGGTTTGCCAATCTCGCGGTGCAGCTTGTCGCTATCGTGGTGCTTGCCTTCAATACGGACGCGCAGCGCGAGTTCTGGGCAAGAGCGCCGCAGCCTATCCGGTTGCTGGTAGCCGCAAGCCTCGCATTGCCGCTGGTACAATTGCTGCCCCTGCCACCGGCAATCTGGCAGGCACTTCCGGGGCGCGAGCTCGCGATCGAGGCTTATGCGGCAGCCAGGGTAGAGGGATGGCACGCGTTATCGGTCGCGCCCCATCGAACGCTGGTCTCGTTGTTCGGACTGCTCGTGCCGTTAGCCATAATCGTCGTCGGATATTCGGCTGACCGTGACACCTTGCTCAAGGCATGCCTGATCCTCGCCGCGCTGGGCCTTGCCAGTTTCATACTTGGCGCAATGCAGGTGCTGGGCGGCCTGGGGCCCTTCTATCCAGAAAACCGGATGCCCGGCGTGCTCTTCGGCACATTCGCCAACCGCAATACGACAGGACTTTTCCTCGTCGCCTGCCTCAGCGTCGTGTGCCTGGTGCCATATGTGAGGAAGCGACTGACGCCTTTGGGGACGGTCACGCTCGCCGTCCTGTTGTTGCTGGGTATCGTCCTGACCCAGTCGCGCAGTGCGATCCTTCTGGCAGCCATTCCGATTGGTCTTGCCCTGCTGCGGGAACTGGGCGGCCAAAAGGAAAAACGGGCTATCGTCGCTGGCATGGCAGGCATCGCTCTTGCCGGCCTTGCGACAATCGCTTTCCTTTCCGCATCGGGTGCACAGGGCACGCGGCTCGACACAATCGCCTCCCGTTTCGCGGAAACGGACGATGCGCGCAGCGACATCTGGACCGATAGCCTTGCCAGTGCCGAGCGCTTTGCCCCGGCGGGCGCCGGAATGGGCACTTTCGATGAAGTGTTCCAGGTCGATGAATCGCTCGAACACATGGGGTTCAAACGGGCCGGGAGGGCACATAACGACTTCCTCGAACTCGCTATCGAAGCTGGCGTTGCCGGACTGTTGCTGGCTGCGGCATGGATCCTGCTGGTCATCTGGCTGAGCTGGCGCGCGCGCGTGTCGGATGAGCGATGGACTGCCTGGACAGGATCGACAGTCCTTTCAGCAATCGCGCTGCAATCTGTCCTCGACTATCCTCTCCGCACCGAGGCGATGATGGCGGTCGCCGCATTTGCCATCAGCCTGTTGCTGCGGTTCGGCAGGCCCACGATAAAAGGCGAAATGACGTGAGGCTCGCGTGGCTCACTTTCTGGGCGCTGGTCGCTTGCATCGCGGTCGTGGCGCAGGTCGATCGCGAGGCACGGCGCAAACCGCACATTGCCACCCTCGTACCCTCGATCTTCACCGGATTTGCGAGCGAAGAAAAAGTCCGCCGATCACTCCTATCTCGCGCTTCCGATCCTGCCCGCCGGGAAGTTGCCGAGTTGATACGCGCGCGACCGATACCTGGCGAACATCTGATCTTGCTCGCGCGATTGGAAGCCCTGGCGGGCAATACCGAAGCGTCTCTGGTCGACATCCAGCGCGCCGCCCATCGCAGCTGGCGCGACGCCCCCACCCAGCTCATCGTCTTGCGCATGGCACTTGCCGCGGGCGACGAGCCGGGCGCAGCACGGCGCCTGGCAGCGCTCTGGGCCATTCAGGCCGACCGGGAATGGCTGCGCGAAGTCACACCACTGGTGCTGGCCTCGCCCCAAAGTGCCGAAACTTTCGCCGGGATTCTCGCTGAAGATCCACGCTGGGAGCGCAATTTCCGTGCAGCAGCACCGTCCATGCTCGATCCAGAGACGCTAGGCCGCCTGGCAGAGTAAGGCGTCAGGCCTCGCTGCCGAGTTTCAGGCTGCGTGCGCCCATCACCACCTGTTCGCCCACCATTTCAAGCTGCGCACTGGTGCGCGGATCGGTGCAGTTTCCGGCATCGTCGAACAGGTCGGGCATGGCCTTGATCGTAGCACCCATCGGTGTCGGCCAGCCGCGCAGCGCGTGGATGATCGCGCGCAGGGTCGTGAGCGTGCCCATCGACGCCTGTTCGCCGGCAGCCGTCGCGATCAGCCCGACCGCTCGCGCATGGAGATAGGGCCTCGTATCGCCCGAAAGATCTTCGAGGAAGTCGAGCGCGTTCTTCACCACGCCCGAAACCGTACCATGATAACCGGGGGCAGCGATCAGGATGCCGTCTGCCTTGCGGACGGCCTCTATCATCTCCGTACCGGCACCGTCCTGGTGCCCCGGGCCGCCGTAGTGCGGCAGGGTGGTGAGGTATTCCCCCCCGAACACGTCGACCACCGCACCGGCCTTTTCAGCCTGGCGCGCGGCATAGCGCAGCGCCTTTTCGGTCATGCTCTTGTCGTTGACGGTCCCGCCCAGGGCAACGATGCGGATCATTCGAGGTATTCCTTTCTGGCAACGGCCGTAGCCTATCGGTGTTGCGTGGGGAAACCGCAAACGAGAATTGGGGAGCGTGCTACTCCCGTATCGACAATGAGCGGATAGCAGCGCGAGCGGGCGGCGATAACCCGCAATCGGGCTCATCCAGCAGCGCGATCGCAATTTGCTTCATCCGCGGATCCCAGAACTGTTCGATGTGATCGCGTGTTTCGGCAATTGCGACATCCTGCCCGTGAACCTCAAGGTTGCAAGCGATCTGGTTTGCCATCCGGACAACGGATTCGCGTGTGCCGCTGCCGTCAGCGCTCATTCGGCCGGTTCCTTGCCCGCATCCTCGATCCGGCGGTGATGCTGCATTTCCTGCGCGTAATCCTGCTGCCATTCGCTCGGCCCGTTCGACGCCGTGACCTGCACCGCTGTCACCTTGTATTCGGGACAATTCGTGGCCCAGTCCGAATAGTCGGTCGTCACGACATTGGCCTGCGTCGCGGGATGGTGGAAGGTCGTATAGACCACGCCCGGGGCCACACGATCCGTGACCGT
This sequence comes from Altererythrobacter epoxidivorans, assembly GCF_001281485.1. Taxonomy (NCBI): domain Bacteria; kingdom Pseudomonadati; phylum Pseudomonadota; class Alphaproteobacteria; order Sphingomonadales; family Erythrobacteraceae; genus Altererythrobacter; species Altererythrobacter epoxidivorans. The sequence continues at coordinate 161,777 of NZ_CP012669.1, read as the reverse complement.
CACTCGCAATGTCGTCTCGCCCGTCCGGCTTGCGAGCCGGGCAAAATCGCCGTCCTTCAGTCCGCGATTTTCGGCATCGACCGGGTGCATTTCCAAGAGATCTTCCTCGTGCCAGACCGTGTTTGCAGTCCGGCGGGTCTGCGCCCCGACATTGTACTGGCTTAGGATGCGGCCCGTCGTCAGCAACAATGGGAAACGTGGCCCCGTCTTTTCATCGGTCGGGACGTAGTCCGTCACCACGAACCGTCCCTTCCCGCGAACGAAGCCATCGGCGTGCATGACGGGAGAGCCATCAGGGAAGGCATCGTTCACCGGCCATTGAACCGAGCCGACACGCTCGAGCATGTCCCACGACACCCCGGCGAAACTGGGGGTCAGACGCGCAATCTCGTCCAGTATCTCGCTGGGATGGTCATAGCTCCAACCGGCACCCATGGCGTTGGCCAGCAACTGCGTGACCTGCCAGTCCTCATATCCGTTGGCAGGTTCCATCACCTTGCGCACCGGCTGGATGCGGCGTTCGGCATTGGTGAAGGTGCCGTTCTTTTCGAGGAAGGTCGAACCGGGCAGGAAGACATGGGCATAGGCCGCGGTTTCATTGAGGAAGAGGTCATGCACGATGACGCATTCCATCGCCTCGAGCCCTGCAGCGACATGCCGTGTGTTGGGGTCGGACTGCAGAATGTCCTCGCCCTGAATATAGATCGCCTTGAACACGCCATCGACGGCAGCGTCGAGCATGTTGGGAATGCGAAGGCCCGGCTCGGGATCGAGCGTAACGCCCCAGTCGCCTTCGAATTGCTGGCGCACCGCGCTGTCCGAAATGTGCCTGTAGCCGGGCAGCTCGTGCGGAAAGCTGCCCATGTCGCAGCTACCCTGCACGTTGTTCTGGCCGCGCAGCGGGTTCACACCCACGCCCGGCCGCCCGATGTTGCCGGTCGCCATTGCGAGGTTCGCGATCGCCATCACGGTCGATGAGCCCTGGCTGTGTTCGGTGACGCCAAGGCCATAATAGATCGCGGCATTCCCTCCGGTGGCAAAGAGCCTGGCGGCCCCGCGAAGATCGTCAGCCGGCACCCGCGTCACCGCTTCCAATGCCTCTGGCGAATGGCGTTCGTCGGCCACGAAGCGCGCCCAATCCTGGTACTCGTCCCAGTCGCAGCGCGCCCGGATGAATTCCTCGTCGGCAAGCCCCTCGGTCACGATCACATGCGCCATCGCTGTGAGAACGGCGACGTTCGTACCCGGCTGCAGGGGCAGGTGATGCGCCGCCTCTATGTGCGGACTGCGTACGAGGTCGATCCGGCGCGGGTCGATCACGATCAGCTTTGCGCCCTTGCGAAGACGCCGCTTCATCCGGCTAGCGAAGACCGGGTGCCCGTCGGTCGGGTTGGCTCCGATCACCAGTATGACGTCGCTGTGTTCGACGCTGTCGAAATCCTGCGTGCCTGCGCTCGTCCCGAAAGTCGTTTTCAGGCCGTAACCGGTCGGCGAATGGCAGACCCGCGCGCAGGTATCGACATTGTTGGTGCCGAAGACCGCACGGATCATTTTCTGGACGAGGAAAGTTTCCTCGTTGGTGCAGCGGCTGGAGGTGATCCCGCCCAATGCACGCGGGCCGTGCCGATCCCTGATCGCCTGCAGCCTTTCTGCAGCAAAGCCGATCGCTTCTTCCCAGTTTACTTCCCGCCAGGCATCCTCGATGCTGTCGCGGATCATCGGGCGGGTGATGCGGTCCTGATGGTTGGCATAGCCCCATGCGAACCTGCCTTTCACGCAGGAATGTCCGCGATTGGCCTTGCCGTCCTTCCACGGCACCATGCGCACCAGTTGCTCGCCCTTCATCTCGGCGCGGAAGGTGCAGCCGACCCCGCAATAGGCGCAGGTCGTCACCACGCTGCGCTCGGGCTTGCCCATCTGCTTGACCGATTTTTCCATCAGCGCGCTGGTCGGGCAGGCCTGGACGCAGGCGCCGCAACTGACGCACTCGCTCGACAGGAAATCGTCCGCTTTCGTCCCGGCACTGATTGCCGAAGCAAACCCGCGCCCGTCGACAGTCAGCGCGAAGGTGCCCTGCACCTCGTCGCAGGCGCGCACGCAGCGCGAACAGACGATGCACTTGTCGGGCGCAAACAGGAAATAGGGGTTGGAGAGGTCGGGTTTCGTGCCGAGGTGGTTGGCGCCTTCATAGCCATAGCGCACATCGCGCAAGCCGACTTCGGCGGCGGTGTCCTGCAGTTCGCAATCGTTATTGGCGCTGCAGGTCAGGCAATCGAGAGGGTGGTCGGAGATGTAGAGTTCCATCACGCCGCGCCGCAATTTGGCGAGCCGCTGCGTCTGGGTCTGCACGACCATTCCGGCTTCGACTGGCGTGGTGCAGCTAGCGGGCGTGCCCTTACGCCCCTCGATCTCGACCAGGCACATGCGGCATGATCCGAAGCTCTTGATGCTGTCCGTCGCACACAGGCTGGGAATGTCCCCGCCGGCTTCGCGCGCTGCACGCATGACGCTGGTGCCTTCGGGAACTGTCACTTCGCGCCCGTCGATCGTCAAAGTGACCGATGCGGCACCTATACCAGGCGGCGTCCCGAAATCAGGCTGCTTCTCATAGCCCATGCTCAGTTCCCTTCGACGCATCCCCGATCCTAGCATCATTGCCCGGCAAATGCAGGAGCAGTGCACTGTCTTCACGGGCGAGAGCATAGAGCTGCAGGCCGGATTCCTGCGCTCGTTCGATAGCGAGCGATGTCGGGGCGGATACCGTGACCAGCGTGGCGCATCCTGCCCTGACGGTCTTCTCGACCAGTTCGTAACTGCACCGCGCCGACAGGAGAAAGAAACCGTCGTCTGCCGACAAGCCTTGCCGCGCCATCGCACCGACCAGCTTGTCGAGCGCATTGTGACGCCCGACATCCTCCCTCGCCAGCAGGATCTCGCCATCGCGCGAACACGCCGCTGCGACATGCATCGCGCCGGTTGCCGTGCCCATGGGCTGATGTTCCCTCAGTCGCGCCAGGGCCCTTTTGAGTGCCGTTCTGGTAAGGGGTTTCGCAGGGGCGAGTGCGTCGAGCGGTCGCAACACCTCTTCGATGGAGCGGATGCCGCACAGCCCGCAGCTTCCCTCTGTCAGGCGCAACCTGATGCGCTCCGCCAGTTCGTCGCCCAGCGACGGTATGGACAGGCGAACGATACGACCGCCTTCGACCTCCGCCACGTCAAGTTGCCCGATGTCTTCAGGCGACGTCGCGAGCGCTTCGGACATGGCGAAACCGACCGCAAAATCCTCGAGATCGCAGGGACTGGCCATCATCACCGCATAGGCGAGCCCGTTGATCTCGAAAGCGACCGGCTGCTCGACCGCAACCGCGCGAGAGATCGACGCATCCTCGCCCCCTGCAAGGGCGACTTCCAATGCAGGGAACTCACGCACCGCCATCGCTCAACAATCGCCTTCGAGGCCGAAATCTTCGGGCCAGTTGCGCATTGCGCTGAGCACCGGAAAGGGCGTGAAGCCGCCGAGGGCACAAAGCGATCCGTCGCGCATGACCTCGCACAGATCCTCGAGCAGTTGCACCTGCTCGTCGCGGCTGCGCGGGGCGGTCTGCGCATTGTGCATCTGCGGCGCAAGTTCGATCCGGTCTGGCTCACGCCCGCCGGCGAGGATCCGGTCGATGGTTTCGGCGCCGCGCACCGCGCCAAGCCTGCAGGGCGTGCACTTGCCGCAGCTTTCCGCGGCACAGAACTCGAACGCGAAGCGCGCCATTGCGCCCATGTCCGCCGTATCGTCGAACACGACGATGCCGCCGTGCCCGATCAGGCCATCGGCAGCCGCATAGGCCTCGTAATCGAACGGCAGGTCGAATTTGTCGGGATGGATGTAGGCGCCGAGCGGGCCACCGACCTGCACTGCCTTTACCGGCCTGCCCGAAGCGGTTCCGCCGCCGATCTCATTGACCAGTTCGCCCAGCGTGATGCCGAAAGCGGTCTCGAACAACCCGCCGTGCCTGATATTCCCGGCAAGCTGGATCGGCATGGTTCCGCGCGAGCGGCCGAGGCCGAAACCTGCATATTCTGCTGCGCCTCCGTCCTTCAGAATATGAGGCACGGCCGCCAGGGTGAGAACGTTGTTGACCACCGTCGGGCAGCCGAACAGCCCTTCGATCGCGGGCAGTGGGGGTTTTGCCCGCACCTCACCGCGCTTGCCCTCAAGACTGTTGAGCAAAGAGGTTTCCTCGCCGCAGACATAGGCGCCCGCGCCCACACGCACTTCGATCTCGAACGGTGCAACCACGCCCGCCGACAGCTCGATAGCCGCGCGCAACTTGGCGATTGCATCGGGGTATTCGCTGCGCAGGTAGATGAAGCCCTTCGTAGCACCCGTTGCATATCCTGCGATCGCCATCCCTTCGATCAGGGCGAATGGATCGCCTTCCATCAGCATGCGATCAGCAAAAGTCCCGCTGTCGCCCTCATCCGCGTTGCAGACGATGTATTTCCACGATCCCACTGCCTCGGCGACCGTGCGCCACTTGATCCCCGCCGGAAACCCGGCACCGCCGCGGCCACGAAGACCGGAAGCGATCACCTCTTCGACGACGTCAGCCGCTTGCATGGAGCGTGCGCGGCGAAGTCCTGCCCAACCGCCGGAAGCCTCGTAATCGTCAAGGCTGAGGGGCCGCGTCTTGCCCGCCCGTGCGAAGGTCAATCGCTGCTGCCGGGTGATGAACGGGTGATCCGCGACCTTGCCGATGGATTTGTCGCTCGATCCGGCAAGGATTGCAGCGACGTCCTCTACCGCGACAGGACCAAACCCTTCGCCTTCGATTTCGACCAATGGCTCGAGCCAGTGCATCCCCCAGCTGGACACGCGTTCGACTGTTGCCCCGGCACTCTCGAAAGCGGCGGCTACGGCGTCGGCGCTGCACGCCTTTGCCAGGCTGTCATCGGAGATACGGATCCTTGTCATGCCCGGTCGATCAACCTCGCCAGCGCTTCCGCGTCGAGGCGCGCATGCATCTGGTCGCCTATCCGGGCATTCGGACCGACGCTGCAAAGACCGAGGCAATAGACGTCCTCGATCCTGACGCGGTCGCCGGCTGCAGTGCGCGCGCCGGCAACCAGCTTTTCAACTCCACGCGCCTTGCAGGCTTCTGCGCGACATATCTGGACGACGGGGCGCGGGTCGGGCTCGGCCTGGAAATCATGGTAGAAACTGACCACGCCGTGCACTTCGGCGCGGCTGAGATTGAGGCATCTCGCGATGATGGTTTCGGCAGCCGTATCGATGCAGCCGAATGTCGCCTGTACTTCGTGAAGAATGGGAAGCAGCGGTCCTTCTGACCCTTCGTGTGCGACGCAAATCCGCTCTATCCGGTCTGCAATTGCACCCTCTGCAAGAGAGCCATCAATATCGGTCGTGCCATCGCCCATCGGGCTGACCTACACTATGCCATGTGGGTTGCAAGCAAGGGGAGAGCGCACTTGCTTCGCAGCGGGCTTGGCCGATTGGCATAGTCCATATACAAGCTGCCTCTAATGGACGATCTTTCCTCCATCCTGTTCGATTCAACCCGGCGCCTCCTTAGCGATCTTGCGGAGGAATTTTCGCCGGGACATGTCCTTTCGGTCGAGGACAAGGCAGGCGCGTGGCGGCGGGTCGAGGAGATGGGCCTGCCCTTTGCCATGGTGCCTGACGATATGGGCGGGTTTGGCCTGCAACAGGCCGATGCATTCGAGCTCGTGCGCATCTGCGGAAGCGAAATCGTGCCCCTGCCGCTTGTCCAGACGATGCTCGCCCATCGCTTTGCCGCAGAAGCGGGCAAGGAACCGGACGGTCAGATGACCGAGCGACTGGGCGACCTCAGCGACGACCAGCTTGCCGTCGCAGCCCTCGCAAGGGCCGTGCAGATGACAGGCGCTCTAGAAACCATTCTCGGCATGACGGTGCGCCACGTTCAGGAACGGCAGCAGTTCGGTCGCCCGCTCTCCAATTTCCAGGCCGTGCAGCACTTGCTCGCAGTTTTGGCAGGCGAAGTTGCGGCATCGCGCGCGGCGTCCGATCACGCGGTTGCATGTTTCGATCGCACCGACTGCACCTGCAATATCGCGGTCGCAGTTGCCCGCACCCGGATCGGCGAAGCAGCGTCGAAGGGGAGCAGTATCGCGCACCAGCTGCACGGTGCGATCGGTTTTGCGCAGGAGCACAAGCTCCAGGTCTATACCCGCGCGCTGTGGAAGTGGCGCGACGATTTCGGCACGCAGGCCTATTGGACGCGCAAGGTCGGCGAGCAGGTACTCGCCCCGGGCGCTGACGACCTCTGGAACATGGTCACCGCGGCATGACGATGCTCGAATATCCCGTCCTCGCCGAAAGCGATCGTGCCCGCGAATTGCGGAGCGAGGTCCGCGCGTTTCTTGCCCGTGAACTGGCCGGCAAGACTTCGCTACAGCGGGCCGAAAGCTGGAATGGGTTCGACCGCGAATTCAGCCGCAAGCTGGGCCAGCAGGGATGGCTCGGAATGACCTGGCCCAAGGAATATGGCGGCCACGAACGCAGCGCCTTCGAACGCTATGTCGTCATGGAAGAAACGCTGGCCGCGGGCGCTCCTGTGGCTGCGCACTGGATTGCCGACAGGCAGAGTGGGCCGAGCCTCCTGCATTACGGAACCGAAGAGCAGAAGCGGGCAATCCTGCCGCGTATTGCCGCTGGCGAATGCACCTTCTGCATCGGGATGAGCGAGCCTGATTCCGGCTCCGACCTCGCGGCAACCCGCACTCGCGCCGAACGCCAGTCCGATGGATCGTGGAAGGTCAACGGGACCAAGCTCTGGACCACCTATGGTCACGAAGCCGATTACATGATCCTGTTCTGCCGCACTTCCGGCACCACGGAAGACCGGCAGCGCGGGACCAGCCAGCTGCTCGTCGACATGAAGTCAACGCCCGGGATCACGGTGAAGCCGATCCTCGACCTGATGGGCAAGCATCACTTCAACGAAGTGCATTTCGAAGACGCGATCCTGCCTGGCGATGCCATACTTGGCGAGGAAGGCCAGGGCTGGTCGCAGGTGATGAGCGAACTCGCCTACGAACGCTCCGGCCCGGAGCGGTTCCTCTCCTCGATGCAGCTCATGACCGAGCTTGTGCGGGTCCTGCGGGGCAGCGACAGCGACGCCGCCAGGCTCGCGATCGGCCGGCTGTTTTCGCACCTCGTTACCTTGCGGGCGATGTCCCGCGGCGTCGCTGCGCTGCTCGAAGCAGGTGAGAACCCTTCTGTTCATGCCGCAATCGTCAAGGACCTAGGCGCGACTTTCGAACAAGACCTGCCGGATATCGCGCGAAGCCTCGTCGATGTTCAGCCCGACATGGAAAGCGAAGACGACCTGGCAGCGGTGCTTGCCTATACGATGATGGCTGCTCCGTCGTTCTCGCTGCGTGGCGGAACGCGCGAGATCCTGCGCGGAATCATCGCCCGCCAGCTGGGCCTGAGATAAACACCGGACGGTCGGCGGCTGCGCGCTGCAGGCGCCGGAAGAGGCTATTCAGCCAGAGCGAAACTGGTCAGCAAACTCAGCCCCGCAGCATCTTGATGATGGCGGAGAAATCGAGCGCACCGTTGCCTGCGCCATTGAAATCCTCGTACAGCGCCGCTGCACGCGCACCCATCGGAACGGCAGCGTCCGCAGTATCGGCTGCGTCCATCGCGAGCCGCAGGTCCTTCAGCATCAGCGCGGTCGCGAAGCCGCCCTGGTAGTCATTATCGGCCGGGCTTTCGACCCCGACGCCCGGCATCGGCGTGTAGGCATTGAGCGACCAGCAGTAACCGGACGACTGGCTCGAAATCTCATAAAACTTCTGCGGATCGAGGCCGAGCTTTTCAGCCATGGCCATCGCCTCGGCGGTGCCGATCATCGAAATGGCGAGCAGCATGTTGTTGCAGATTTTCGCGGTCTGCCCGGCCCCGGCATCTCCGGCATGGATCACCGCCTTGCCCATGGGGTTCAGCACCTCTTCTGCCCTCTTGAAAGCCTGTTCAGTGCCGCCAACCATGAAGGTGAGCGTGCCGCCATTTGCTGCAGCAATGCCGCCCGAAACAGGGGCATCGACCATGTCATAACCGGCTGCCTCTGCCGTAGCGATCACGTCCTTTGCGGTAGCTACATCGATCGTCGAACAGTCGAGCAGAACTGCGCCAGCCGGAGCGTGACCGATCACGCTTTCGGTATAGACCGACTTCACAATGCCGCCGTTGGGCAACATCGTCACGACTGCATCAACGCCCTGCACCGCCTCGCGCGCGTCGGTGAATGTCGTGCAGCCATGCGCGTTGGCACTCGCCAGAGCCTCTTCGGACAGATCGAAGGCATTCACTGCGTGCCCTGCCTTCACGAGGTTTGCGGCCATCCCGCCGCCCATGTTGCCAAGGCCGATGAAAGCGATTTTCATGCGTACTCTCCGTTTTTCTTTCAGCTCGGGCGTTGCTTCGCCTCGATGATCCGCGACCGGGCAACCTTCGTCGCCCGGTCACCGGAATTATCCCATCGTCGGGATGACGAAGGCGTTCGATCCGTCGCCGCCGCCATCGGGCCAGCGCTGGGTGACCTTCTTGGCCTTGGTCCAGAACTTCAGGCCTTCCATGCCGTACTGGTCGATGTCGCCGAAGCCCGAGCGCTTCCACCCGCCGAAGCTGTGATAGCTGACGGGAACCGGGATCGGCACGTTGATGCCGACCATGCCGACGTTGACCCGGCTCGCGAATTCGCGCGCTGCATGGCCATTTCGGGTGAAGATGGCGACGCCATTGCCATACTGATGCTCGGATGGAAGCCTCAAAGCTTCCTCGAAATCCTTGGCGCGCACGATCTGCAGGACCGGACCGAAGATTTCCTCCTGATAGCTCGTCATGTCGGGCGTGACCCGGTCGAGCAGCGTCGGGCCGACGAAGAAGCCGTCTTCATGGCCCTGCAAAGTGAAGCCGCGGCCGTCGATCACGACTTCTGCGCCTTCCTTTTCGGCCGTGTCGATCCAGCTTTCGACCCGCGCCTTGTGCTCGGGCGTGACAACCGGGCCGTAATGTGCGTCCGGATCATTCGAGACCCCGACGCGCAACGCATTGATCGCGGGGATCAGCTTCGCCTTCAATTTCTCGGCCGTGTCCTCGCCCACCGGCACGACAACCGGCAGAGCCATGCAGCGTTCGCCTGCCGAGCCGAAGGCCGCGCCTGCAAGGTCGTTCACTACCTGGTCGAGATCGGCATCGGGCATGACGACGCCGTGATTCTTCGCGCCGCCGAAAGCCTGCACGCGCTTCGCATTCGCCGAGCCGCGCGAGTAGATGTAATGCGCGATGTCGGACGAGCCGACGAAGCTGATTGCAGGGATATCGGGGTGGTCGAGGATGGCATCGACCATTTCTTTGTCGCCGTGGACGACCTGCAGCAAACCTTCGGGCGCGCCGGCTTCGAGCATCAGTTCGGCCAGGCGGGCCGGCACGCTGGGATCGCGCTCGCTGGGCTTGAGGATGAAGGCGTTACCCGCCGCAATCGCCATGCCGAACATCCACATCGGGATCATTGCGGGGAAGTTGAACGGCGTGATGCCGGCACCGATACCGAGCGGCTGGCGCATCGAATAGACGTCGATGCCCGGGCCTGCTCCTTGGGTGTATTCACCCTTCAATGCCTGCGGGATGCCACAGGCGAATTCGATCACTTCCAGGCCGCGCTGAACGTCGCCATGCGCGTCTTCGACTACCTTGCCGTGCTCGCTCGAGAGAAGTTCGGCCAGTTCCTGCTTGTTCGCTTCGACCAGCCGCTTGAATTCGAACATAACGCGCGCGCGTTTTTGCGGATTAGTGGCCGCCCATTCAGGCTGGACCTTCTTCGCTTCAGCGACTGCACGATCGAGCAATGCTGCATCGCCGAGGACCACCTCCGCCTGAACCTCACCCGTCGAAGGGTTCCAGACCTGATGCTTGCGCGCACCAGAGGTATCTCCCGAACCGCCGGAAATGAAATGGTCGATCTGCCGCATGAAAACTCTCCGCTATTGTATGGCTACAGGATGTCAGCCTACATTGCCGCAGACAAGTAGAAGGTTTGCAGCCCGGGGCTGCAAAATTGCAGATGGAAAATTGGGACGATCTCCGCATTTTTCTCGCTGTGGCAAAAGCGGGGCAGATATCGAACGCCGCGCGCATGCTGCGTATCGACGGAACGACAGTCAGCCGCCGGCTGAGACGGCTCGAGGGGGCCATCGGCCAACGCCTGGTCGAACAGACTCGCGAAGGGCAGGTCCTGACCCAGCATGGAGAGGAATTGCTCGCCCGGGTCGAGCGGATGGCAGAAGAGGCATCATCCTTCGGTCACTCGGGCCTGGGGCAGCCGGGCCTGGGTGGTCAGGTCCGACTCAGCGTTTCGGAGGGCTTCGGCAGCTGGTTTCTTGCGCCTAGGCTCCCTGCCCTGGTCGAGGAACATCCCGAACTGACGGTGGAACTGGTTGCCAGCAGCGGCTTCCTCAGCCCTTCCAAGCGAGAGGCAGATATTGCCGTCATGCTCTCTAGGCCAAAGGCCGGGCCGCTGATCGCGCGCAAACTTTCTGACTATTCACTCGGCCTCTATGCATCTCCTGACTATCTTCAGGAGACCGGCCAGCCACAGAAAAGGTCGGACCTCGCCACCGGCCATCGGCTCGTAAGCTATATTTCGGACCTGCTTTATGCGCCCGAACTAGACTATTTGAACGAGGTGTATTCGAACCTCCGGGCAACAGTGACTTCGTCGAGCATCAACGCGCAGTTACAGCTCATCTCAGGCGGTGCGGGGATCGGCGTGCTTCCGTGTTTCATGGGTGACAGGGAGGCACGCTTGAATCGCGTGCTGCCATCGTTTCGTCTCACGCGAAGTTTCTGGATCGTCACCCACAAGGACACGCACAGATTGGAAAAGGTGCGCTATCTGAGCAACTGGCTGACCCGCCAGGTAGAGCAAGATCGCCGAGTCTTGCTGCCAAGTCTGTAGTAAGCGGACATGTACTCGAAAATGGTGCCCAGAAGAGGCATCACATTCAAGCTATTTTTCCGCATATTATCTGATAGTTATGAATTTGGCCTTCGGCAAAAAGCCCTCAAAAGGCCCTCAAAAACCGTCTAATACATTGGTTCGATGCCTTTTTCAGACTCGAAATTGTATCATCGGCTCCGACGACAAGGTAGATAAATATCTTCTTTGCACCCCATTTCCGGTCATTCTCGAGCACGATCGCATTTCCCACAATCGGCCAGTCCGCTCGCGCCCCAATTTCGATGAGGGGAGGACAACTAAGAACTTGTCGATCGCGTCCAAGCGGCGGAAGAGGCTGACAAGCCCTACTTCAAATGGCGCGGAGTTCTTCGATGCCAACCATCATACTGCTGATCGTGTCTAACATTTTCATGACTGTGGCCTGGTATTGGCACCTCAAGGGCGGCATGTCGAAGCCACTGTTCACGGTCATCATGATCAGCTGGGCCATCGCCTTCGTCGAATATTGCTTCGCGGTCCCGGCCAACCGCATAGGCTATGCTTCGGGCTTCACAGCAGGACAACTCAAGATCATGCAGGAAGCCATCGCGTTGACCATCTTCGGCGGATTCATGGTGCTCGTGCTTGGCGAAGCCCTGTCCTGGCGGCATTTTGCCGCCTTCGGCTGCATCATGGCGGCGGTCGGCTTCTTGTTCGTGGGGCGCTGAGATGGCCGCGACCCTCAAGCGGGAAACCGGGCTTGTCGGAGCTGTCCTGCTCGGGCTCGGCTCGATGCTGGGATCGGGCGTGTTCGTCAGCATCGGACTTGCTGAGGACATGGTCGGATGGGGGGTGCTTCCCGCAATTCTTCTCGCTGCTGTGGTGGCAGGCTGCAACGCCCTTTCGAGCGCGCAGCTCGCAGCAAGTCATGCCAAGGCGGGAGGGACTTATGAATATGGCTACGTATTCCTGTCCCCGGCAGCAGGGTTCACCGCAGGAACGATGTTCCTGCTGGCGAAGTCTGCGTCTGCGGCAACGGCGGCCCTCGCCTTTGCTGCTTACCTCGACGCACTGATCGAAACCGATCTTCCGCTGGTGCCGGTTGCGCTGACGCTGGTCGCCGCGCTGACGGTCATGATCCAGGCTGGCCTCCGCCGCGCGAACTGGTTAAATGCCGTCATCGTTCTGCTGGTCGTCGCCGCGCTAGGTGTGTTCGTGGCGCTGGGTAGCGCGAGCCAGACAGCAGACTCTTCAGAACTCAACCAATCATCGCCGCCGGATTTTTTCCATGCCTGCGCGCTGCTGTTCGTGGCCTTCACCGGTTACGGGCGTGTCGCCACCATGGCCGAAGAAGTCCGCGATCCAAGGCGCACCATCCCGCCTGCCATCCTGGCAACCATTGCCGTTACCACCGTGCTCTATCTGGGTGTCGGCCACGTCCTCACCCTGCACGCAGGATCGCTTACAGACGCTGCCACGCCGCTGGAAGCCGCTTCACGCGCATTCGGGCCGGGATGGCTCGCCATAACCATCGCGGCTGCCGCGATGCTGGCTATGGTGGGCGTCCTTCTCAACCTCATCCTAGGGCTGTCGCGCGTCCTGCTGGCTATGGGACGGCGCGGTGATGCGCCAGCGCTGTTTGGCAAGCTGCGCGGCGGAGAGCCTGTTGCCGCCATCATCGGCATGGCAGTGGTGGTCGGGGGGCTTTGCCTACTGGGCGATGTGCGCGTTGCCTGGACCTTCAGCGCAGTGACAGTGCTGGTCTATTACGCGATTACCAACGCGGCAGCCCTGCGGCTGCAAGGCGAGGAGCGGCTGTTTCCGCGCTGGATCGCGTGGATAGGGCTTGCCGGTTGCCTCGGGCTGGCAGCTTTTGTGCCGCCGCTGTTCTGGTTGTGGGCCTCGCTTGCTCTCGGGGCTGCCTTTGGCGTTCGGAAAGTGATCCAGCTGCGGCTGACTAGCTAACATGCTCGAAGCTGCCTCGCGTTCGGTTCGCAATGGCGACCAGCGAGAGCATCACCGGCACTTCAACGAGCACGCCTACGACCGTCGCCAGTGCCGCGCCACTACCTAGGCCGAACAAACCGATGGCTACCGCCACGGCGAGTTCGAAGAAGTTGGACGTGCCAATAAGGGCGCAGGGCGCGGCGACCGCTTGGGCGAAACACGTCGCACTCCACAAAAGTGGAAGCTCAAGCCCCGTTCTGTTCAGCAAATCAAAGCAGAGCCGCGCGCGCTTGCGGATGGAGACTTCCTTTTGGACATCAACCAAAAAGGCGTCCACATAAGAATCGACCTTGATATGGCCCGGCTGGCTTTGCGCGACTTGGTTCGCGCGGTTGTTGTGGTTACCGGCGACAGTGATTTTGTCCCAGCTTTCAAATTTGTGCGACGCGAGGGAGTGAAGGTTATGCTTTGCGCCCTCGGCCACGCGAGCGCGCGGCGCGAGCTAAAGGCGCACGCCGACTTTGTGCTATCGTAAGATTTCAAACTGACCCACTACCGAACTGGCGGCTGACGGTTTCGATCTTGAGCCCCAGACTCTCTCCGATATCCGCCCGCGACATCGGTAGGTCGATCGTGGCGCTGTTTCCGCCCGCTGGTTCGAGCCGTTCCCACATCGCAAGAAGAAAGCCGGCCACGCGCTCGCCTGCGGATTTCTGCCCCAAATTGACCGCCTTATCGCGGTATCGGAAGAGAGCCGTCTGCGAACGCTCCAGCAAAGCGCGCATGATCGAGGGATTGCCCCCTGCGCGGTCGTAGAATTCGCGAGCCGGAAAGGTTGTGAGAGTGCTTTCGCAGAGACCGGTCAAAGTGTATCGATCCGTATTCACCGCCGGTATGGTAAAAATGTCACCGCCGAAATGAAATGCCACTATCTGGTGGCGCCCGCGCGACGCCAACGCACCCAGTTTGGTCGCGCCACTCGACAGGAATACAAGGGCAGCCTCAGCAGGATCAATCTCGATGTCCTGCCCGCGTCTTACGTGCAATGGCGTTGCGAGCGCGCCGAGTTGCCGACCGATTTCTGCCCCGGGATCAATGCCGAAGGTAGCGCGTAGAAATATGTTACAAGAGCCGAAGTTCGGCATGGCACCTCTCATGAACCCTGTCTGTCGCATCCTTGCCTACCCTGCCTTTGGCATGGCGCGCTTTGACGCAGGTCAATGTGACGGCGTCTCCGATTGCTTACACGGATGTCAGTAAGAGTCGGAGCGATTTCGGATATGGTTCTAGTTTCATACGTTGCGGACAATGGCACGGTGCACGAAGTTGCAGCCAGCGTCGGCATCAGCCTGATGGAGGCTGCCGCCATGAATGATGTCCCCGGTATTGAGGGCGACTGCGGTGGCTTTTGCGCCTGTGGAACTTGCCACTGTTATGTCGATGAGAGCGATGCTGCCATTCTGCCAGATATGCATGAGCTTGAACGTGCGACGCTCGATTTCGCGTACGATGTGACCGAGCGCAGCAGGCTGGCCTGTCAAATACCGATAACCGAACAAATGGACGGGATCCGCGTGCGCCTTCCCGCCCGCCAGTATTGAGCGATCGCCACCTAGTGGGACGATCCATATGGGAGAGTGTGATGGACACCGTGCGGGACAATAACATGCGGGAAATGCCAGGCTGGCTCGGGGACAAGACCCCCGATGACATCTATCGCAGCCCGCTAGAGATCGCCTGGACTTTCGATTACCTGATGTCGGGCGACAAGATCGAGGATCTGTATCGCCGCGCGAAACAGGACCAGTGGAACAGCGACGAACGTCTGCCTTGGGATCTGACTGTCGACCCCTCGCGCCCGATGATGAATGACGAGCAGGACATCTATCACCGGATGCCGTTCTTCAAGAAGTTGTCAAAGTCGCAGCAGGAACGCTTCACTGCGCATTCGACAGCGCAGATGCTGTCGCAGTTTCTGCATGGTGAGCAGGGTGCACTGATGACTGCGGCTTGCATCACCCATTCGGTTCCCGATGCCACTGCCAAGCTTTATGCCGCCACGCAGACAATGGACGAGGCCCGCCATGTCGAAGTCTTCGCCAGATATTGCGACAAGGTGGCGATGGTTTACCCGATGTCTGGCTGGCTCAAACAGTTGATCGATGCCACTCTAAAAGCCGATCGTTACGAGAAGATCATGATCGGGATGAACATGATCGTCGAAGGGCTAGCACTCGGCGCGTTCAACAACATGTATCGCTCAACGCAGTGCGAACTGCTCAAGCAACTGACCTTCAACGTCATGCGCGATGAAGCCCGCCATGTTTCCTTTGGCCATGCCTATCTTGCTCCGGTGATTGCCGGACTGCCGGAAGACGAAGTGGAAGACCTTGCTGACTTCGCATTCGAAGCGGTGCGCATCCTTGCCTTTGCCGGGACCGCCGGAACCATCGCCAGCCGGGTCGATCCCGGATTCATGCTGGTTCTGGAGAATTGCGAGATCGACGCGGACGATTTCTTCGCCGGACTGCGCGAGGCCGAACAGCTTGGCATTACCCGGCAATTGCCGCCCGGACAGATCCACTCGCTGGAGCATCTGATGCTGCCAGCTATTGCCAGGGTCGGCTTGCTGACCCCACGGGTGCGTTCCCGTTATGAAGAAGCGGGCATTCCTGTGTGGGAAGATCCGCGCATCCTTCATGCGATGGAAGGCGGCCATCCGGTCGCAGCGTAAAGACATGGATTTCACACTTTCCGAAAGGCAGCTGGAATGGCGCGACCGCGTAAGCGCCTTCATGCGGGACTATGTGTATCCTGCTGAGGACTCTTATGGTGAGCATATACGCCAAACCTGCAACGACCGGTGGCAAATCCCTGCGATCATCGAAGAGTTGAAAGCGCGAGCCTATTCCGAAGGCTTGTGGAACCTATTCCTGCCCCCATCGGAGCACGACACAGGCGATTACCGTGGAGCCGGGCTGACCAATCTCGAATATGCCCTGTGCGCGGAGGAGATGGGCCGGGTCGGCTTTGCATCCGAAGCGTTCAACTGCTCTGCGCCGGATACGGGTAACATGGAGGTGCTTCACCGCTATGGGACTGACGAGCAGAAGGCCCAGTGGCTCAGGCCGCTGATGGATGGCGAGATTCGTTCTGCCTTCCTGATGACTGAACCCGATGTCGCGTCATCTGATGCGACCAATATCCAAACCTCAATCCGCCGGGACGGCGATGAATATGTGATCAACGGGCGCAAATGGTGGTCTTCGGGCGCGGGCGATCCGCGGTGCAAGATCGCGATCCTAATGGGCAAGACCGATACTGACGCTGCCGCGCATCAGCAGCAGTCGCAAATTTTGGTTCCGCTTGCGACCCCCGGCGTGGAGATCGTCAGAATGCTGCCGGTGTTCGGCTATGATGGGGCGCCGCATGGCCATGCCGAGATTGTGCTGCGCGATGTGCGGGTGCCTGCATCGAACCTGATCCTGGGAGAAGGGCGCGGCTTTGAAATTGCGCAAGGGCGGCTGGGTCCGGGCCGGATTCACCATTGCATGCGCGCCATTGGCGCGGCGGAACGCGCAATCGAGAAGATGGCTGAGCGACTGATGTCACGGGTCGCCTTCGGCAGGCGGCTGGCAGATCAGTCGGTCTGGGAACAGCGGTTGGGCGAGGCCCGGTTGGACATAGAGATGACCCGCCTGTTGTGCCTGAAAGCAGCGGACATGATGGACAAGGCTGGCAATAAGACCGCACGGCAAGAGATCGCTATGATCAAAGTCGCCGCGCCGCGCACTGCGCTAAGGGTGCTCGATTACGCGATGCAGGCCCATGGCGCAGGCGGATTGTCCGATGATTTTGGCCTCGCCGAAGTCTATGCCGGAATGCGCGCCCTGCGGATTGCCGATGGCCCCGATGAAGTCCATCTGCGCACCATCGCGCGCATGGAGTTCGGAAAATTCGGCAATCGGATGGCTGAATGGAGGAGCAGGTCCGCCCAATGACCAGCTCGGGCATAGACCCTCTCGAACTGTTCGCCTCTTGGTATTCCGAAGCATCCATGCACCCTGAAATCGCGGATGCAAGCGCGGTCAATCTGGCGACAGCAACAAGGGCTGGCTGGCCATCGAGCCGCATGGTTCTGCTCAAGGGCTATGACGCACAAGGTTTCGCGATCTACACCAATCTGGGCAGCCGAAAGGCGAAAGATCTGACCGGCAATCCGCGCGCGGCGCTGTGCTTTTACTGGCAGCCGCTTGGCAAACAGGTCCGTGTCGAAGGATTGGCCGAGCCGGTCGGTGATGAAGAGGCAGATGCCTATTTTTCCTCCCGTCCTGTCACCAGCAGGATCGGCGCTTGGGCATCGAAACAGTCGGCCAGACTTGAGAGCCGGGCAAAACTGCTGGCCCGAGTGACCCGGTATACCGCCTCATTCGCCGTGGGTGAGGTCAATCGCCCGCCATTCTGGTCCGGATTTAGGATTGTCCCGGATCGGATGGAGTTCTGGACCAACGCGGAACACCGGCTCCACGACCGGATCGTTTTCGAAAAGGCAGACAGCGGCGATTGGCGGCGCTACCTGCTCTATCCGTGAGCGAAACGAGACCTGCCATTGTGGTCGCCGCCGGAGGCGACGGAGACCGCATGGGCGGTAACAAGCCGGAACGAGAGCTTGCGGGGAGATCCCTGCTCAATCATTCACTGGCATGGGCGATGGCCCATTCTGACGAGGTCGCGATTTCGGTGCGGAGCAAGGAACAGGTCTTTGAGCAGCCCACGGTTCCGCTCCTGATCGACAGAATTGGAGGGATCGGCCCCATCAGCGCGCTCGACAGCGCATTTCGCTTTGCTGCGCAGCAAGGTCGCGAAATGGTCATGCTGATTGGGTGCGACCAGCCGTTCCTTCCATCAAATCTGCCGTCGATGCTACAACTAGGGATCGGGGCAAACGGCTGCGCCTTGCCGGTTAGCCATGGCCGCGATCATCCCATGGCTGCGCTTTGGCGCGTGAATCGCTCAGCCTTGGCGAATTACATTGGCGGCGGAGGCCAGTCGCTCTGGCGCTTTGCAGATGCGGTTGGTGTCACCCGCGTCGATTGGGGTGATGGATGCGATCCCGATCTCTTCGCCAATATCAATGACCCCGCTGCCCTCGCCAAGGCGGAAAGCCAGCTTAGCCCGCGATCGGATTGACCCCAAACAAGTGGGGATGGGCGACGATCAGCGCAACGTATCCGGCAGCCCCGGCAAGCAACCGGATTGGCTCGCGCATCAACGACAACAGAGCTTTGGAGAGCCCACTTTGCTTCACCCTGTGCCGAAGTTCTTCCCGCTCCGCTCCCATCAGCCGTTTCTTGCGACGGTCGATAATACTACCACCAGTCATCGCAAAAGCGGCAAAGGTGCCAAACATGATCAGGTGTGCAAGGTCGCCGTTCGCAAAGACATGGGCCAGCGCCCAAAATGCGATCGCGGCAAGCAAGGGATGCCGCATCACACCGACAATGCCAGGTCGATCCGGATCGAATGCAACATTTTCCGATCCGCCTAAGGAAAAGGGACTGGGGCGCCCGATGGCCAGCGCAAGGATCAGACACACGACCAGCATGATCGTCGAAACAACGTGATTATGCCAAGGCTGCCAATACCAAAGCGAAACGAAGGGCGCACGTCCCGCAGCCGAGATCAACCACGTCAAAACCCCGATTGAGAGCACCGAATAGGCAAAGGTGAACCCTCCTGTCCCAATCAGTTTGACTAACCACGGCTTGATCGGCGGGCGTATAAGTGTGCCGTGCGAGAGGAAAATACAATCAGCGACAAAGAAAACTCAATCCAGTCCATTGTTCAGGTCGCTTTCAAAGATGGCGGATTGCGCAGTGCCAATTTTAAAACTCCAGCGCGGTGACCGTATCGCCGGCGTCAAGGCCGGGTGAATTGGGCGCGCTGCGTATTAACCAGTCTGCCTGCGCCAATGCCAACTGCACCCCGCTGTCCTGATTGCCGAGCGGGCGCAATCCATCGGCGCCCCATCTTGCCCTGACAAATGTTTCGCGGCCACCGGTTGCTGGCATTTGGCAAGCGAGCGGCAGCTCCCGCCACTGCAAGACCTGAGTGATGCTCTGACCTTGGAGTCCCGCCAAAAGCGCGCGCAGGAACAGGCACGCAGTCACCATGGCCGAGGTCGGATTGCCCGGCAGGCCCAGAACCCATTTCCCCTTTGCCCGGCCTAACCAGACAGGTTTGCCCGGCTTCATGGCGACTTTGGAAAACAGCAACTCCAGCCCGTGAGATACGAACATCGGCTTGGCAAAGTCGCGCTCGCCAACGGATGCGCCGCCGGTCACGATCACCACATCGGCCTTGTCCAGCATTTCTCCGGCCAGTCGTTCGAGTGCTGGTAGACTGTCGTCCCCGATTATCCTTGCGATCACTTCCGCACCGGCATGCTGTACCATTGCGGCGATGCCGAAAGTTACGCTCTCAGGGACAGCGTCGGCGCGTAAATGAGCTTCACCCGGAGGTGCGAGTTCATCGCCGGTGCCGATAATGGCCACTTTGGGCCGCAAGCAGACTTTAAGCATCGCCTGATCGGCAGCTGCGGCAGTGACAATTGTGCGCGAGCCAAGCCGTGTTCCGACGTCCAGCAGGAGATCGCCAGCGGAAAAGTCGCTGCCAGCTGCGCGCACATGCCAGCCGGGTCCGTACCCTTCGGCGAAACGCACAGTGTCACCTTCTCGCGCGGAGTATTCCTGCATGATGACGCGGTCCGCGCCCTTGGGCATCGGGGCACCAGTAAAAATGCGAACAGCCTCACCTGGTTGAACCAGTCCAGAGAAGCCAGCGCCAGCCCGGCTTTCGCCCAAAACTAACACTGGCATGCCTGCTTTGGTCGAGCCATTATGGACCGCATAGCCATCCATAGCAGCAACATCCGAAAACGGAGCCGCTCGCCGGGCAAAAACGGGTGCAGCAAGCACTCGCCCAGCGGCCTCAGCCAGCGGCACGTCTTCCCCTGGTAGCGACACTACCGAGGCTTCGACCTGAGCCAATGCTTGATCAAAAGAAATCAAGCGCACACGTCCCGCAAGCGCGGCAAGGCACCTGCAATCGAGCATGGCTTATGGCGGCTATCGAATTCCAGCTCAAGCAAGCCGTCCCATGCATCGCGGCAAGCGCCGGTCGATCCAGGCACGCAGAAGATGAAGGCATCGCCAGCCTGTCCAGCGAAAGCACGCGACTGCATCGTGGCGACCCCAACGCTTTGCAGGCTCTTCTGATGGAACGCGACCGAGAACCCATCCATCTCTCGCTTAAGCAGTGGTTTGACCGCCTCGGGTGTGTTGTCGCGCGGCGAGAACCCGGTGCCTCCGGTGGTCAGAATGATCTCAATTGCCGGGTTAGCGAGCCACGCGCTCAGCTGCTCGCGAATGTCATCAATCTCGTCCTTCACGATATTTCGATCCACCAGACTGTGCCCGGCGGATTGCAGCCGCTCGGCCAGCATCGCTCCAGACGTGTCGGTTTCCAATATGCGCGTGTCGGAAATGGTAAGAACCGCAATCCTTAGTGGATAGAACGGCAGGCTTTCATCAATTCCGGGCATTTTCCTCACCTTCACTTTGCAGCCAGCGGGCTGTGTCGTCTCGATCTTGCGCAGTTGGCTCGATCCAGGAAACACCATCTCCATGCTCTTCCCTCTTCCAGAACACGGCTTCCGTCTTGAGCCGGTCCATCAGATAATCCGCCGCTTCGAAGGCCGCCCGCCGGTGCGGTGAGGCGGTCGCCACAAAGACGATGGGCTCACCCGGCAATATCCGCCCGGCCCGGTGGACCACATGGCTGTGCGTGATCGCGAACCGTTCGTGCGCATCACCTGCAATTGCTTGCATCGATGACAGCGTAACCCCGCGATAGGTCTCCAGAATGAGCGCACCAATTGCAGTGCCATCCTTAACCGTGCCGCGGGCACGGCCGGTGAAACTGACGACCGCGCCCTCATCCCCCAGCGAGGCCGTGAACGTCGCGAACCGAGCGGCCGGATCAAACCCGGCTTCGGTCAATTCGACATGGCTGCTCATCCGCCAGAAACCGGTGGGAAGAGAGCGACAATATCACCCGGCTGAACGATTGCTTCATCCGGAACGATTGTTTCGTTGATACAGGCCCTGATCCGTCCCTTTGACAGCCCATCCTGAAGCGCAGGAAAATGCTCGCCCAGAACAGAGATCAGTTCGGGAACCGGCAAACCCTCGACAGGGAGCGCCAGGTCCACGAACGGGCCGCAAGCATCGGCCAGACGCCCGCACAATTCGACGCGACTGGTGACAACAGCCATATTTCAACCTCCAATAGACGCCAGGTGCGGAGTGGCGCCGCTGTTGCCTTCGTGCAGACGGTGTGCACGCGCCTTTGTGCCGACGAGCTTACGAATACGGTCTGTCAAAGCCTCTCTGTCGTCGCTTTGAAGCAACGGCCGGATATCCATGCCCCCGTCGCCGAACAGGCACAGATGCAGCTTGCCGTCGGATGAGAGCCGCAAACGGTTGCAACTGGCACAGAAGTCTTTCGAGTAAGGAGCGATAATCCCGATGCGACCTTTCGCCTCTGGATGACCCAGTTCGACCGCCGGCCCCGCTCCGGGCTGACGTGGCAAACGTTGCCATCCATCTGCTTCCAACCGGTCGATCACCGTCTGTCCGGCAATATGCCGCTGACTGAAAAAGGCCGTGTTATCATTGGTGCGCATGACTTCGATGAAGCGCAGGGATAGATCGCGGGTAGTGACAAAATCGACCATCGCAGCGAGCTCATCATCATTCACACCGCGCATGAGAACCGCGTTGAGCTTGATGCTGTCAAACCCCGCATCCCGCGCCGCCTCGACCCCGCGCAACACCTCTTCCAGTCTGTCATGCCCGGTGATCTGCGCAAATCGTGCAGGGTCAAGCGAGTCAACGCTGATGTTGATCGCGCTGATTCCGCAATCTCGCCAGACTCGCGCGCGTTCGGCAAGGCGGTAACCGTTGGTAGTCATCGCCACCCGGCGGATGCCGGGGATGCCGGCGACCGCCCGCGCCACCTCCTCAAAATCGCGCCGCAAGGTAGGCTCGCCGCCGGTCAGCCGTACTTTCCAAAGGCCAAGCTCGGCAAAGCCGCTTACTGCCCGGCGTAATTCATCGACCGAGAGTTCAGTCGGTTTGTTGCAGGCCTTCTTGTAGCCATCGGGAAGGCAATAGGTGCAGCGGAAGTTGCACACATCGGTCAGAGAGAGGCGCAGGTATTCGAACCGGCGACCGATTGCGTCAGATAGCGCGGGGACCAGCGGCAGGACATCGGAGGCGCGGGAGGTGGTCACTGCACCAGCGGCCCGTCGGCCATCGGCAAGGTCACACCTTCGATGGTGGTCTGGCTGGCGAGGATCGCAAGGTACTGCGCCACCGCCTTGCGGGTGGTGGCTTCCTCCAGATAGTCGCGGATGGTTGCCTCGACTGCCTCGAAGGGCAATTGCTTGCCTTCCGCCCGGCGTCCGGCGCGGATCACGTGAACGCCAAAGCGGGTGCGCACCGGTTCGGGGCACAACTCGCCCGCGCTCAATCCGAACAGCGCGGCTTCGAATTCGGCGACCGTCTGCCCTTTGCCAATCTGGCCGAGATTCCCGCCTTGCTCTTTCGAAGGGCAGGCCGATTTGGCGCGGGCGAGTTCGGCGAAGCAGGCAGGGTCCGCCTGCACAGCGCGGATCGCCATGCGCGCATCGCCCACCGCGAGGCTGTAATTGAACTCATCCGCCGGGTTGGCCGAGAACAGAATGTGCTCGGCCTCGACCAGCGTTTCGGAGGCGAAGCGTTCGCGGTGGCGGTCATAGAAGCGCCGCGCTTCGGCCTCTGTCGCCTCAGGCACACGCACTTCGTTCTCCAACAGTGCGTCAATCTTCGCATCATCGGCGGCGAGCTCGCGGCCCTGTGCGTCAGAGCGTTCGCCCGGTTCGACACCCGATCGTTCGGCTTCAGCCAGCAGCAATTGCCGGATCACGAGCGCCTCGGCGGCTTCGGTCCACGCCGTGGCGGCATCAGGCGCGGGGTGGTTCTGCGCTTCGGCGGCGATGGCGGTGGCGGGGATTTCCACCCCGCCGACCCGCACCGCAGCCCGTTCGATCACCTCATCCATGGCTGAGGCTCCTGCGTGAACGCACGATCTGATAGCCGCCGCGCCACAGATACCGCACCGGTGCGCTCAACATGTGGACGAGCCGGGTGAAGGGGAACAGGATGAAGATCGTCAGGCCCAGAAAGATGTGCAGGCGGAAGATCCAGTGCGCCCCTTCCATGAACAGCGATGCGGTGGGGTTGAAGGTGAAGATCCCGTTCGCCCACGCCATGAAGCGCACCATCTGTTCGCCGTCCATGTGACCGAGCGAAATCGGCACCGTCGCCAGCCCGAGCGCAAGCTGGAGCCAGAGCAGCGTCAGAATGCCGGTGTCGGCGAAGGTCGAATGGGCACGGACCCGCGCGTCGAACAGGCGGCGGTGCAGCAGCAGGCTCGCGCCGATGAAGGAAAACAGCCCGGCCGTGCCGCCACCATAGACCGCCAGCGCCTGCTTCCATTCATGCTTCACCGCAAGGGAATCGAACACCCAGATTGGCACCAGCAAGCCGACAATATGGCCGAACAGGACGAACAGGACGCCGACATGGAACAGCACCGATCCCCACATCAGCTGCTTGCGCCGCAAGAGCTGGCTGGAGCCCGAGCGCCAGCTGTAAGGTTCGCGGTCGAAGCGGATGATCGAGCCGATCACCAGCACGGAGAGGGCAATGTAGGGATAGATGCCGAAAACCAGATGGTCGATATAGGCGTTCATGGCTCAGCTCCTCTTCGCTGACGTGGCGGGTTCGGCGTCCGGCAGGGGCGCGCGCATCCGGTCGAGGATGGCACTCACTTGCGGGCAGGCGGCGGTGGGATCGGGCGCGGCATCGGCGGTGAAGCGGATTTCCTCCTCTTCCCACTGCGCATCGAGTTCTTCGAGGGTTTCCGGGTCTTCAGCGGGCGGCAGCGCCTTGGCCGCTTCCTCGTCCATTTCCAGACCTGCGATCTCGCACAGCAGCGCGAGCACCGGGGCATAGTCCGAACCCTTGTCCGACAGCCGCGCCGCCAGCGCGATCAACACTACACCGGGTTCGGCCAGCGTGTCGCGCGCTATCGCGTCCGGCAGGGTCGAACAATAATCAAGGAACAGCGGCAGGTAATCGGGCAGTTCATTGCCCTCCGGCTCCAGCCCGGCATCTAGGTAACGGGCGCGCAGATCGACCATCGCCTGCCCCCGGTCGCGGCTTTCGCCGTGGACGTGTTCGAACAGGTGCAGGCTGTGCGCCCGGCCCCGGTCGAACAGATCGACATAGGCTTCCTGGCAATCGTAGATGTCTGCGGTCGCCAGCTGGGTCAGCAGCGGTTCGCACGCGGCAACGGCGGTTTGCGGCAGCGCAGGATCCGCGCTGAGCCGCTGGCGGATTTCGCCTGCCACCGCCTGCAAATCCCTGGTCGGATATTGCAGCAGCAGCGAGATCAGATGGAGCGCTTTCATCAGAACACCTCCGACGGGGTCTGGAGTTTCTTGCGGGCAGGCGGGGCGCCGAACAGGTTGGTCTCGTTCGACCCGCCCGAACAGCCATTGCCGAAGCTGAAGCCGCAGGAACCGCGTTCCTCGAACATGTCCTCGGCATCCTCACGGTGGCCGGTGGGGATCACGAAGCGGTCTTCGTAATCCGCCAGCGCCATCACCTTGTACATCTCCTCGATCTGCGCGCCGGTCAGGCCAACCGCTTCGGCGATGCCTTCATTGTGCACGCCCTCGATCGATTTCGACCGCATGTAGCCGCGCATCGCCAGCATCCGTTCAAGGCACAGCGCCACCGGCTCCTCGTCGCCCGCCGTGAGCAGATTGGCAAGATACTTCAGCGGGATGCGAAGCGAGCGCACATCGGGCATATTGTTGTTGACGCTGATCTGCCCGGCGCTGGCGGCCGCATTGATCGGCGAGAGCGGCGGCACATACCACACCATCGGCAGGGTGCGGTATTCGGGGTGGAGCGGGAAGGCGACCTTCCATTCCATCGCCATCTTCCACACCGGCGAGCGGCGCGCAGCCTCCAGCCAAGCTTCGGGCACGCCGTCCTTACGCGCCTGTTCGATCACCGCCGGATCATTGGGATCAAGGAAGATATCAAGCTGCGCCTGATAGAGGTCCTCGACGTTCTCGGCCGATGCGGCTTCCTCGATGCGGTCGGCGTCGTATAGCATGACGCCGAGATATCGGATGCGCCCGACGCAGGTTTCGCTGCACACTGTCGGTTGACCCGCTTCGATGCGCGGATAGCAGAAGATGCACTTCTCGCTCTTCCCGGTTTTCCAGTTGTAATAGATCTTCTTGTAGGGGCACCCCGACACGCACATGCGCCAGCCACGGCAGGCTTCCTGATCGATCAGCACGATCCCGTCTTCTTCCCGCTTGTAGATCGCGCCAGACGGGCAGGCGGCGACGCAGGTCGGGTTGAGGCAATGTTCGCACAGCCTCGGGAGATACATCATGAAGGTGTTTTCGAACTGGCCGTAGATTTCCCTCTGCACCCCTTCGAAGTTGTAATCCTCCGACCGCTTGGCGAATTCCCCGCCGAGGATTTCTTCCCAGTTGGGGCCCCATTCGATCTTCTCCATCCGCTGGCCCGAAATCAGGCTGCGCGGGCGCGCGGTGGGAAAGGCCTTGCTCTCGCCCGCCTTTTGCAGGTGCGCGTAATCGAAGGTGAAGGGTTCGTAATAGTCGTCGATCTCGGGCAGATCGGGGTTGGCGAAAATCTTCGCCAGCAGCCGCCACTTGCCGCCCATCTTCGGCCGGATCGAGCCACCGGCATCGCGCACCCAGCCGCCGTTCCAGCGCATCTGGTTCTCCCAGTCCTTGGGATAGCCGATGCCGGGCTTGGTCTCGACATTGTTGAACCAGGCGTATTCCATGCCCTCGCGGCTGGTCCACACGTTCTTGCACGTCACCGAGCAGGTGTGGCAGCCGATACATTTGTCGAGGTTCAGGACCTTGCCGATCTGTGCGCGGATTTTCATGCTGCGGTCTCCCCTTCAGCGAGGGCCCCTTCGAGCCAGTCGACCTTTGTAAGCTTGCGGACGATCACATATTCGTCGCGGTTCGATCCGACGGTGCCATAGTAGTTGAACCCGTAGGCGAGCTGGACATAGCCGCCGATCATATGGGTTGGCTTCAACACCGCACGGGTTACGGAATTGTGGATGCCCCCGCGCTGGCCAGTAAGCGGCGAGCCGGGCACATTCGTGATCTTTTCCTGCGCATGATACATGAACAGCGTGCCTTCCTTCATCCGCTGCGAGACGACCACGCGGGCCACCAGCGCACCGTTGGAATTGAAGGTTTCGACCCAGTCATTGTCGACCAGCCCCGCCTTGGCCGCGTCCACTTCGCTCATCCACACGATCGGCCCGCCGCGCGACAGCGTCAGCATCAGCAGGTTGTCGGTATAGGTCGAGTGGATCCCCCATTTCTGGTGCGGGGTGATGAAGTTGAGGATGACGTGCGGCGCGTCCTTGGCTTCGTCGAGCATCGGTTTGACCGCCTTGGTGTCGATCGGCGGGCGATAGACGCAGAAGCCTTCGCCAAAGGCGCGCATCCACTTGTGATCCTGATAGAGCTGCTGACGCCCGGTCAGCGTGCGCCATGGGATCAGCTCGTGGACGTTGGTGTAGCCCGCGTTGTAGCACACGTGCTCACTCTCCAGCCCCGACCAGGTGGGCGAGGAGATGATCTTCCTCGGCTGGGCCTGAATGTCGCGGAAGCGGATCTTTTCCTCTTCCTTGGGAAGCGCCAGATGGGTGTGATCGAGCCCGGTCTTCTTGCCCAGATCGGCCCACGCCTTGACCGCGACCTCGCCATTAGTTTCGGGCGCGAGCATGAGGATGACTTCGGCAGCATCAATGGCTGTCTCGATCTGCGCCATGCCCTTGGTCGGGCCGTCCTTCAGCACCGGGCCGTTAAGCTTGCGCAGCGCCTCGACCTCGTGATCGGTGTTCCAGCCGATCCCCTTGCCGCCATTGCCGAGCTTTTCCATCAGCGGCCCAAGCGCGGTGAAGCGGTTGTAGAGATTGGGATAATCCCGCTCGACCAGCGCGACGTTGGCCATGGTCTTGCCGGGGATCGGCTCGATCTCGCCTTTGCCCCAGTCGGCCACGTCATAGGGTTGTGCGATCTCGTTCGGGCTGTCGTGCTGGATTGGGGTGAGCACTACGTCATGCTCCACGCCGAGCACTTCGGGCGCGACTTCGGAGAACTTCTTGGCAATCCCCTTGTAGATGTCCCAGTCGCTGCGCGATTCCCACACGGGATCGACCGCCGCCGACAGCGGGTGGATGAAGGGGTGCATATCCGAGGTGTTGAGATCGTCCTTCTCGTACCAGCTCGCTGTCGGCAGGACGATGTCGGAATAGACGCAGGTGGTCGACATCCGGAAGTCGAGTGTCACCAGCAGATCCAGCTTCCCCTTGGGCGCATCATCGTGCCACTTGACCTCCTTGGGCTTTTGCGCGCCGGTTTCGCCCAGATCCTTGCCCTGCACGCCGTGCGCGGTGCCGAGCAGGTGCTTGAGGAAATATTCGTGGCCCTTGCCCGACGAACCCAAGAGGTTCGAACGCCACACGAACATGTTGCGCGGCCAGTTGGCCGGATCGTCCGGATCGAAGCACGACATTTCAAGCTCGCCCGATTTCAGCGCATCGGCGACGTAATCCTTCGCCTCCATGCCGCTGGCTTTCACCGCCTTGCCCACTTCGAGCGGGTTGGTCTTGAGCTGCGGAGCGGATGGCAACCAGCCCATCCGTTCGGCCCGCGCGTTGTAGTCGATCAGGCTCGCGTCCCAATCGCCCTCGGGCGCGGTGGGCGAGAGGATTTCCTCCACGTCCAGCGTTTCATAACGCCACTGATCGGTGTGGGCGTAGAAGAAGCTGGTCGAATTCATGTGCCGCGGCGGGCGGTTCCAGTCCAGCGCGAAAGCAAGCGCGGTCCACCCGGTTTGCGGGCGTAGCTTTTCCTGACCGACATAGTGTGACCAGCCCCCGCCCGACTGACCCACGCAGCCGCACATCACCAACAGGTTGATGATGCCGCGATAGTTCATGTCCATGTGATACCAGTGGTTGAGCCCCGCCCCCAGGATCACCATCGACTTGCCCTTGGTGATCTCGGCATTGCCCGCAAATTCGCGCGCAATGGTAATGATCTGATCAGCCGGTACGCCGGTGATCTTTTCAGCCCAAGCCGGAGTGTATGGCACCATCGCGCCGTAATCGCGGGCGACATGTTCGCCGCCCAGGCCGCGATCGAGACCGTAATTGGCGCAGAACAGGTCGAAGACGGTGGCGACGAAAGCCTTGCCGTCCTTCAGTTGTAACTGGCGCACCGGCACCCGGCGGTTGAGCACGCTGGGGTGATCGGTGCCCTCGAAATGATCGTGTTCGCGGTTGCCGAAATAAGGGAAGGAAACTTCGATTACCTCGTCGTGATTGCCTTCGAGGATGTTGGTCAGCCGCAAGACGGTGTCGTTTCCGCGTCCGTCTTTCTCCTCAAGGTTCCATTTTCCTTGCTCGCCCCAACGGAAGCCGGCGGAGCCATTGGGTGCAACCACTTCGTCAGTATTGTCGTCGATGGCGACCGTCTTCCAGTCGGGATTGTTTTCTTCGCTCAGGCCGTCGAGGAAATCGGCGGCGCGCAGCAGGTTTTCCGGCACATAGGCGCCGTCTTTCTCAACCATCCGCACCAGCATCGGCATGTCGGAATATTTGCGGCAGTATTCCTCGAAATATTCCGCCTGCCGGTCGAGATGGTATTCGCGCAGGATCACATGGCCCATCGCCATCGCCAGAGCTGCATCTGTGCCCTGCTTGGGGTTGAGCCACAGGTCGGCGAACTTTGTCGCCTCGGCATAGTCCGGGCTGACCACGGCCACCTTGGTGCCGCGATAGCGTGCCTCGGTCATGAAGTGAGCGTCTGGCGTACGCGTTTGCGGCACGTTCGATCCCCACATCATCAGGAACCCGGCATTGTACCAGTCCGCACTCTCTGGAACGTCGGTCTGTTCGCCCCAGGTCTGCGGGCTCGATGGCGGAAGATCGCAATACCAGTCGTAAAAACTCATGCAGGTGCCGCCGAGCAGCGATAGATAGCGCGAGCCCGCCGCATAGCTGATCATCGACATCGCCGGGATTGGCGAGAAGCCGATAACCCGATCGGGGCCATAAGTCTTGGCAGTGTATGCGTTGGCTGCGGCAATGATCTCGTTAACCTCATCCCAGGTCGAACGCACCATGCCGCCATGGCCGCGGATTGCGGTGTAGCTCTTGCGCTTTATGGGATCCTCGACAATCGAGGCCCACGCAGCCACCGGAGTGCGCACCACGCGGGCCTCGCGCCACAGCTTCAAAAGGCGCGAACGCACCATCGGGTATTTCAGCCGCTGCGCCGAATAGATGTACCAGCTGTAGCTGGCCCCGCGCGGGCAACCGCGTGGCTCATGGTTGGGCAGATCGGGCCGAGTGCGCGGATAGTCGGTTTGCTGGGTTTCCCAGGTGATGATGCCGCCCTTGACGTAGATTTTCCAGCTGCACGATCCGGTGCAGTTCACCCCGTGGGTGCTGCGCACGATTTTGTCGTGCTGCCAGCGTTTGCGATAGCTGTCTTCCCAGTCCCGGTTTTCATTGGTGGTCACACCGTGGCCTTCGGAAAAGGCGACTTTCTTCTGATTGAAGAAGGTCAGGCGGTCGAGAAGCTTGCTCATGCTGTTGCTCCTTTGAGCGGGGCGGTGGATGAAGCCCGTGCAGGTGCAGCCCTGCGTTCAATATCGTGCAGCAGGCCACCACGGCGGGCGTAGGCCCACCAGGTCAGCGCCGCACAGCTGGCGTAGAAGATTAGAAAGCCCCACAAAGCCGGCATCGGAGAGCCAGTCGCTGCGATGGCGCTGCCAAAGCTTTTCGGGATGAAGAAGGCCCCGTAAGCTGCGATGGCCGAAGTAAACCCGACGATTGCGGCGGATTCCTTTTCCGACTGGCGCAGGCTGGCTTCACCCGAAAGCTCGGGCATCAACCGGGGCACTTCGGCGCGCATGATGTTGGGGATCATCTGGAAGGTGGAGGCGTTGCCGACACCCGTCATGAAGAACATGAAGATGAACATGCCGAGGAAACCCCACCAGCTGGCGGCCTGAATAAAATACATCACGCCGAGCACGCCGAGCATCATGAGCACGAACACCCAGAACGTAACCCGTGCACCACCCCACTTGTCCGAAACCCAACCGGTAGCCGCACGGCTGAGCGCGCCGACCAAAGGTCCGAGGAAGACAAACTGGAGGACATTAACATCGGGGAATTGCTGTTTGGCGAGCAGCGGCAGGCCGGCGGAAAATCCGATGAAGCTGCCGAAGGTGCCGGTGTAGAGCCAGCACATCAGCCAGTTGTGCTTGCGCTGGAAGATCACCGACTGTTCGGCAAAGCTGGCCTTGGCATCAGCAATGTCGTTCATCCCGAACCATGCGAGCAGGGTGGAAGTCATGATGAACGGCACCCAGATGAAGCCCGCGTTCTGCAACCACAGCTCGCCGCCATCGGCGGTCTGCTGTGGCTCGCCGCCCAGCGCGCCGAACACGCCCGCCACGATGACGATAGGGACGAGGAACTGCATGACCGAGACACCGAGATTGCCGAGACCGGCATTGAGCGCCAGCGCATTCCCCTTCTGCGCCTTGGGGTAGAAGAAGCTGATATTCGACATGGAGGAGGCGAAATTGCCGCCACCGAAACCACACAGCAGCGCCAGAACCAGGAAGATGATGTAAGGCGTATCCGGGTTCTGGACTGCATAGCCGATGCCAAAGGCCGGGATCAGCAGCGATGCGGTGGACATGGTGGTCCACAGCCGTCCACCGAAGATCGGCACCACGAAGCTGTAGAATATCCGCAAGGTCGCACCAGAAAGTCCGGGTAGCGCGGCCAGCCAGAACAGCTGGTCGGTGGTGTAATCAAAGCCGATGGAAGGCAACTTCGCGACCACCATCGACCACACCATCCACACAGAGAAGGCGAGCAGCAATGCAGGGATCGAGATGTAGAGATTGCGCCGTGCGATCTTTTCTCCGGTCTGCTCCCAGAAATCGGCATCTTCCGGTTTCCACTCGACCAGAACTTTGCTCGGCGTGGCGGCCGCATGTTTTGCCTCGTCATGCAAGCCAGCCATTTCAGGGAATTCAGGCAGCGTACGGGTATCCATCCCGCTCGCTTTCTGTTCCATCTGACGGATGGCGATATGCATCCAGGTGAGCGCAATGCCGACCAGAGCGAACAAGACCATGAAGCAACTGGTCCAGATGCCGGTAAGGTCGCTCACCGCGCCGAACACGATCGGCAGGATGAAGCCGCCGAGGCCGCCGACCAGACCAACCAGCCCGCCGACCGAACCGACATTCTCGGGGTAATAGACCGGGATGTGCTTGTAGACCGCCGCCTTGCCGAGCGACATGAAGAAACCGAGCACAAAGACAGTAATCACGAAGGGCACCAAGCTCATCGACGTTGAGAAGGTGATGTCCCCTTCGATCCCGTGAATAACATAGTCGGTCGCCGGATAGGACAGCATGAACAGGCAGACCAGTGACACGCCAAAGGTCGCATACATGACCTTGCGTGCGCCATATTTGTCCGACAGTACGCCGCCATAGGCTCGGAACACACTGGCCGAGAGCGAGAAGGTTGCTGCAAGCATACCCGCCAGCTTCACGTCGATTCCATAAAGGCCGACCATGTACGCAGGCAGCCACAACGCCAATGCTACGAAGGCACCGAAGACGAAAAAGTAATAAAGCGAGAAGCGCCAAACCTGCTCGTTACGCAGCGGTTCAAGCTGTTCGAGCAAACCCCGTGCTTTGGCACCGCTAATTTTGCGTGCGGCGAATTCGGGGTCGTCCTTGGCAAAGATATAAAACAGCACAGCAACCAGCGCGAGCGCGCCCGCCCACACCTGCGCGACGCCCTGCCAGCCCACCGCCACCATGACCCAGGGGGCGAGGAATTTGGTCACGGCGGCCCCGACATTGCCCATGCCGAAAAAGCCAAGCGCCGAGCCCTGCTTCTCAAGTGGGTAGAACTTTGAAACATAGGCAACGCCAACCGCAAAACCGCCGCCAGCAAGGCCCAATCCCAGCGCGGCCAGTAGCATGACCAGATAGCTTTCGGCGTAGGAAAGCAGGAAAGTCGAAAGCGCCGAGGCAAGCATTGTGAGCGGAAAGACGATCCGCCCGCCATGCTGATCGGTCCAGACGCCCAGCAACAGACGGCTGAGCGATCCGGTCAGGATCGGGGTGCCGACCAGCAGGCCAAACTGCGTATCGCTCAGACCGAGCTCGGCCTTGATCTCGATTCCGGCGATCGCGAAGATCGTCCACACAGCAAAGCAGATGGTGAACGCAAATGTGCTCAGGCCCAAAGCGCGGTTCTGATCACTGGTGGTCGATATTTTCTGGCTCGCCATGGCATGATCCCTCATCAAGAAGCGCGTCACACCTCTCGATTGCCGACACCCGAAGGCATCCTCTTTGACTTTGATCAAACTTCAAAGGGCAGGTCGGACAAAATTGTTTCCGCATGACAAGTGCCTTTGCGCAGATCGCAAGACGTCAAGCCATTCCTTGATAAACATCAAGTCGAGCGCTAATCCTTCCGATGCATTGCACGGGAGCTGGGACATTTATGAGAATCGGCGAGAAGCCTGAAATCGCGCGGCTTCCGCTGTTTCGGGAGATGGCTGAAAGTCAGCGGGACATTGTGTTGGCCGGCTCCTATTTGCAGGTCTTCCCTCCGCAACTCACCCTGTTCGAGGCGGGACAGAGTGCCGACTTCCTGCACGTGCTCGTTGACGGGCTGGTCGAGCTTTTTGTCGGAGGGAACGGGCGCGATACCACGATGCGAATTGTCGAGCCGGTATCGAGCTTCATTCTTGCCGCTGCGCTGACCGATATGCCCTATCTGATGTCCGCGCGAACGCTTGCATCATCGCGTATTCTTCTTATCCCCGCGAGCCAGTTGCGCCGGGCGATCGGGAAGGATAGCGCCTTGATGCAAGCAGCCATGCACGAACTGGCGCTGTGGTCTCGCGACCTTGTCCGTGCGCTCACCGATATGAAGGTGCGCCAATCGGCTGAGCGACTTGGCAATTACCTGCTGGAATACAGTAGCCGCAGTGGCAATCGGGAGAAATTCGAACT
This sequence comes from Altererythrobacter epoxidivorans, assembly GCF_001281485.1. Classification (NCBI taxonomy): domain Bacteria; kingdom Pseudomonadati; phylum Pseudomonadota; class Alphaproteobacteria; order Sphingomonadales; family Erythrobacteraceae; genus Altererythrobacter; species Altererythrobacter epoxidivorans. The sequence continues at coordinate 128,512 of NZ_CP012669.1, read as the reverse complement.
TCGCGGCGAAAAGCGCCTGCTTGCATCGCTGCTCGGGATGACACCGGAAAACCTTTCACGGGCCTTTGGCACCCTCAAGAACCACGGCGTGGCGCTCGATGGAGCACAAGTCACAATCGAGAACCTTGAACGCCTTCGTTTGTTCGCGCGGCCCGACCCTGTGCCAAGTGACCCTCGCTAGAAAGAAACCTGTACCTGCAGCCATCCCTTGGTGGTATCGGACGCGAAGCCATCCGCATCGTAATGCGCGAACTTCGTGAGCAGGGTGACGTTGCTCCGAACTGGATACACCGCAAGCAAGTTCAATTCGCGGCCATACGCCTGATCAGTCGCAGTGGCGCCGAAGTCGTGGACTATTCCGCGCAGCAACAAGCCTTTCAGCGCAGAGCCTTCGCCGAACTTATAGCTGATATCCCCGTAAAGATCGCGCAAACCATCAGGCGGCGTGACAAGAAATTTGTCCGCCCACCCGTTAAAGGCGTGGAGCGTGGCCAATGGAGTTTGCAAGCCAACAGCGCCGTCACCTTGAAGCCGCTCAAACCCTGCTTTGGCAGTAAAACCGGCAACCGAGATGCCGGGTTCAATTAGCAGGTAATCGAGAGAGAAATCGGCCAGGTTCGGTCCGAGATCGCGCTGGTTCGCGTACTCTGCGGCGTAAAGGAGCTTGACCCCGCCCCCTAGCGGCTGCGCTCCCGACAGCCGCACTCCAAGCGTTTGCGAACTCGCAGCAGGTGCATCGAGTATGTCAAGGAAATAACCATAGGCGGATACCGTGCCGACCGAGGGGATGGCGTAACTTGCATGGACATTGTGGATGTCGGTATCACGCCAGATGCCTTGCGGCGAATCCGGCCCGAAAATGCGATTGACCCGCCAGGCATGGAAGTAATCGATCGAGGCTCCCTTGACCGTCTTCACTGTGACCTGCGCCAGATCGAAGGTCTGGTCGTTCTGCCGCCAGTCGACTGAACCGATCCAGCGCTGATTGTCGAAATTGACCTTCTGACGTCCGGCAACTGCCTCGACCGATGAATGGGGCCGCCACCGCACGAAGGCGCGGTTGAGCAACACATCTGATGGGTCCGCCACGACAGGAAACTGGGTGCGACCGTTGACAGTGTCGTTAAAATCTTCAGGCCCAATCCTGACCACTGCCTCGCCTTCGACCAGAGCGCTAAGGCCATTCCATTCATCGGTTTCGATCCCGCCCCTGATCCTGAGCGTCGAAGCGGTCGCATCTTCTGACAGGTTTTCCTGATCGACCACTTCCAGCCGGTATCTCAGGTCGAGATAGGGATCGAAGGGAAGCTCATCGCCTGATTGCGCCATTGCAGTTGCAGGTGTGAGAACGGCAAGCGAGCCGGCGGCGAGCGAGAGGATTTTGGTTTTCATGGTCGCCCAAATACGATGCTGCCCGCCAAAGTATTTGATCCTTGTCAAAGTCGCAGACGCGCAATTCACCCATAGAGCGATATATGATGATCGATGATTTCACTTTTGCCCGCGTGCTCCATGTCGTCTCGATTGTCGGTTGGATCGGCGGTGTCTGGTTCGTGACCTTTGTCATCATGCCCGCAATAGCGAGAGCTGAAGCGCCCGCAGACCGGCTCCATGCCTTTCACAAGATCGAACAGGGTTTTTCCGTTCAGGCCAAAGTATGGGTTTTGCTGGCTGGTGCATCCGGGTTCTGGATGACTTGGCGCGGTGACATGTGGTGGCGGTTTGCCGAGCCTGCCTATTGGTGGATATCAGCTATGTTTTTCCTGTGGTTTGTTTTCTTCCTTATGCTGTTCGTGGCAGAACCGCTCTTCCTCCACCGCCGGATGGACAATTCAAAGACGCCGGAGCGTGATTTTCACCTCATGGTTCAGGTGCACCGGGTCCTGTCCGTAATTGCGCTGGTGACCACCATGGGCGCAATGGCTGGCGCTCACGGACTGATTTGAAAGGGACCATTCGTGAACCCGTCAATCCTCCTGGCAGCGCCGCACCGGCTGCCCTTCCTGACCGGGGCGCTGGCTTTTGGCGGACTGCTGATGTGGTGGCTCGCACAATTGGCGCAGCTGTATGCGCGGCTGTCCGGGGTCCCGACCACGGACATGCCGCCTACCCTTCTGCACGGTCCGGTCATGATCTATCTCGGCCTTACCCCCTTCATATTTGGCTTTCTGCTGACGGTATTCCCGCGCTGGATCGGCCTTCCAGATCTTGTATTGCGTCAATTCGCCCCTGTAAGTGTCCCGCTTCTCAATGGCGTTGTTTTGGTCCTCGTCGCCTTGGCTACGGGGCTTGACGCCCTCATATTGCCGGGCTTCGGACTGGTCGCGCTTGGCTGGGCAATCGCGCTTCTCGTCCTTCTTCGCGTATTGTGGACCGGGTCGAAAGCGGGGAAGCCTCGCTGCTGGCACGCATGGTCGGCGCTTGCTGGCCTGACGCTTGGTCTTGTCGGCCTGCTTTCAGCAATCACGTTTTTCGGTGGTGGATCATGGGACTATCTTTTCCACGCCAACCGCATTGGAATCGGCGGATTCCTGCTCCCGATATTCCTTACGGTGGCGCACCGGATGGTCCCGTTTTTCGCCGGCAACGTGGTTGAGGGCTATGTCCGCTGGCGACCCGACTGGCTCATCGCGGCCCTTTGGACCTCACTACTGGCTCGCTTGGCAGGCGAGCTCCTGAACATCGGCTGGCTGGCGATTTCGGCGAACGGCGCACTCGCGGCTCTAACTGGTGCCATGCTGTGGAAGTGGTGGCCGCGAGCAAGCGCACCAGGACTTCTGATTGTGTTGATGTGGGGGTTCGCCTGGGCTCCAATGGGCTTCACGCTAGCCATGCTGGATACCTCAACCTTGGCATTGGGTCGCGGCCCGGATCACGCATTGATGATCGGGTTTGCGGGAAGTCTACTTGTCGCGATGGTAACCCGCGTAACTCAGGGGCATTCGGGTCGGCCCCTCTTGATGACAGCTCCTGCGTGGCTCGCTTTCTGTGCCGTCCAGTTGGCCGCAGTCGCCCGGTTGTGGGCTGCACTCCAACTGGAATTGGCCGAAGCGTTGCTGGTATCGGTGGGCGTGCTCTGTCTCGGGATGCTCCCATGGCTGCTGCGCAATATGGGCATTTACTTGTCACCGCGAAGCGATGGAAAGGCAGGCTAAGCGGATGGAGGACGCCTCCCAGCTCACCCCGGACCAAGCTCTTGAATTGCTCAAGGAAGGCAATCGGCGGTTTCTCGAAGATACCACTTATGAGCCGTCAATGGACCGGATGCGCCGTCTCGAACTCGCAGCGGCGCAACGTCCTTTTGCCGCCTATCTGAGCTGTTCTGACTCGCGGGTACCGCCCGAACTGTTGTTCGAGCGGGGCCTTGGTGAACTGTTCATCATTCGCAACGCCGGAAATACCCTTTGCACGACCGCGCTGGGCAGTCTGGAATTTGCCGTGACGAATCTGCAAGTCCCCTTGATCGTCGTCATGGGTCACGAGGCCTGCGGCGCGCTCAATGCGGCTGTGTCGCTGGCGCGGGGCAAGACGAGTTTCAGCGGGAATATCTCCAAGGTCCTTCAGTCGCTGCTGCCAGCTGTGCTCGAAACCGATCCGTGGGCCGATCATATCGTTGACGCCGCTGCGATCAGCAATGTCAGGCGCGTTGTCCGCGAATTGCGGGAAGAAGCTTCACCAGCACTGCTTGAACCTCAGCGCGAAGGAAGGCTCAAAGTCGTGGGAGCCTTCTATCATCTCGACACCGGCAAGGTGGACTTTCTCGACCCTGTCGACTGAAAGCGCATCTGCGGCGGTTTAGGCGAATGTGCCACCGCGCATCTCGGTTCAGCGATAGAATTCAACTTTGAACTGGACGTTTCGGACCGGTTTGACGAAATGCACCTGCTGCGGTTCGATGACGACATACTCGCCTGCTTTGAGAAGTTGGCTCCGGTGCGATCCACCCGGAATGTGATATTCGAGGGTCCCGTCGATTACGCACAGTTTACCCCAGACTCCGGCTTTCAGATCATGTTCCGAGATGAGTTTTTCAGGAACCGTTTGCTCGCTGAAGAGCGGTGACTCGGCATACTTCTCAACGCCATCCGGCAAAACGTTCCGCATAGCTAACTGTCGATCCCGATCGAAAGTGTGATGACCAGTATCGCCAAGCCGAACAGTGCGACAGCGAGCGGCACAATCAGGACCTGCCCATATACGGCTCTCTTGTCCATCAAACCGGTAAAAGTATCGAGCATCTTGCCCTGATCGAGCGGCGAAATATCCTCTGGTCCGGCCTGTCGCGCACCGATCCTCGCCACTCCGAAATAAACGGCGGCATAAAGGACCGAGATGATGATAGCGAAACGTGCATGTCCGCTTCCGCCTGTGGCTGCGGCAATGGCAAGGAAGAAGATAGCATAACACGCGAACATGGCGAGCCATACACGCCGAGGAAACTGGAACCCCGGGTTTCGTGGTGGAACGGGCGCGGCGGCCAAAGGCTGGAACGTCTGTTCCAAGGCACAGACTTCGGCTTCGATGTCAATGGCGCGATCAGCCGCTATCGATTGGTGTTCAAACATGGGGGAGGTTCCTTCCTGCTTTGGATCCGCAGATGCCGTCTCGCCGGATGGAAATTCCGGTAAGCAGGCTATCGGCGATGGCACGCGCCCTTTCGGCAACCAGGGCCGCGCCTTCGGGCTGGGGGCCGAGGTCTTTCAAGGTGGCGTAGAAGAGTTCGAGCCAGCGAACGAAATGCGTGTCTTCAAGCCCCGGAATGGCCATGTGCTTGGCCATCGGATTGCCTGAAAACTCCCCGCTGTTGAACAGGATGGAACGCCAGAATGTCTTCATCCGCTCCATGTGCCAAGGCCAATCGGAAATGCGCTCCGCAAAGATCGGGCCGAGCAGATAGTCCTGGCGGATGCTGGCATAGAAACGCTCGACCATAAGCGAGATGAATTGTTCGTCGACGCCCTGCGCTTCTGCATGCGCGCGTTTAGCAGCTCTTGCAGCGTGCACTTCCTGGCGTGATCTTTCGCTAACCGCGGACATCACAAACTCTCTTTAAAAGGTATTTGAAATGCCTATTAAAGAGAGTTTGTGATAAAAGCAATATCTGATATACCTTTTTTATGCAGATGAACCTCCGAACCGATTATGCCTTGCGCATGCTGATGGCGCTTGCCGCAAAAGAGGAGGTCGTTTCGATTGACTCGCTTGCGGAGCATTATGATATCTCTCGCAACCACCTCGCCAAGGTGGCGCAAGACCTTGCCGCCGCACGTTTTGTCGAAACGCAGCGCGGACGCGGTGGCGGAGTGCGTCTGGCACGCGCTCCGTCAGATATATGTATCGGCCACGTGGTGCGCAGTTTGGAAAACACCGAAGGATTTGTCGCCTGCATGGGCGGTAAGGCAGATTGCGCAATCGATGGTGTATGCGGGCTAAAGCCGGCATTGGCTGGAGCCCTTGAGGCATTCATGGCTCATCTTGATCAATTCAATCTTGCCCAAATTACCGGTGACCGTTCGCGTTTCATGGAGCAGCTATTTCCGCAAAACGCCTGACACCGGCCAATCACGTTCCCATCCATGCAAGAATGCCAATGACTTTCTGGCCGGTGGCTTTCGCCCGGGAGTGAGAGGCTTGCCGGATCACAGGAATTCTCGAGCCAATTGATATTTATCAATGATCGCCAAAAAATTGTGCCTATCAACGATTCCACACACAACATCTTGTGGTTGAGGGATCTAACCAATCGCCAACCACTTCGGAGGGCGATGGATCATGGCACTGGAACTGCAAAACAAAGATGGCGACGAAACCACTGCAGTAATTGATCGGCTGCGTTGTCACGCGCCAAATTCCGGCCCTCTGTGGAAGGGCAGCAGCATCGATTGTTCGGACACTGTGGGTGAATACATTTCCGGTGCCGACTGGCGGATCAAGGCCAACGCCAATGTCGGCTATTCGCATGCCGGCCTGATCAGCAATGTCGCCGGCAAGGTAATCGCCAATTTCTGGCTCGACGAGATTTATGCGCCGGAAGAAGGGCTGGCCCACCGACAAGGCGACATTCACATTCACGACCTCGATTGTTTGACCGGCTATTGCGCAGGTTGGTCTTTGCGAGCTTTGCTTAACGATGGTTTCAACGGGGTCGCAGGCCGAGTGTCTTCCCGTCCGCCGCGCCATTTCCGCGAGGCGCTCGGGCAGATGAGCAATTTCCTGGGGATCCTGCAATCGGAATGGGCGGGCGCGCAGGCCTTCTCCAGCTTCGACACCTATCTTGCACCCTATGTCTTTTACGACAATCTGAGCTACGCCGAAGTCAAGAAAGCGATCCGCCAGTTCGTCTACAACCTCAACGTCCCGGCGCGGTGGGGACAATCGCCGTTCACCAATATCACGCTGGACATCGTGGTGCCGGAGGATCTTCGCAACCTCTATCCGACTTACCGCGACGAACACCTGTTTAAGGGCATCGACAATCAGTTTTTGCTTGATCGGGCACAGGCGCGCGATATCGGCCTGCGCAGCCTGGCGGATATGAGCTTTGCTCATTTCGAGGCTGAGATGGAACTGATCAACCTCGCCTATTACGAAGTCATGACCGAGGGCGATGCCACAGGGCAGCCCTTCACGTTCCCAATCCCGACCGTGAATATCACCGAGGACTTCAACTGGGACAGCAGGGTCGCGACCGCCATTTTCGAGAATGCGGCCAAGGTCGGATCATCCTACTTTCAGAATTTCATCGGCAGCCAGTACATCCGCGATCCCGGAACAGGCGAACGCCGCCCCAATCCGGAAGCCTATTCGCCCGGTGCTGTGCGCTCAATGTGCTGCCGTCTCCAGCTTGACCTGCGCGAACTGCTCAAACGCGGCAACGGTCTGTTCGGTTCAGCGGAAATGACCGGCTCGCTCGGCGTCGTCACCATCAACATGGCCGCGCTCGGATATCGCTTCAAAGGCGATTTACCCGGCCTGATGGCGGAGCTTGACCGGCTGATGGACATCGCCAAGTCGACGCTCGAGAAGAAGCGCGCATTCGTCCAGAAGATGTACGACCGCGGGCTTTACCCCTTCACTGCCCGGTATCTGCCGTTCCTGCGCAACCATTTCTCGACCATCGGAGTCAACGGAATGAACGAGATGGTCCGCAACTTCACCGGCGACACCTCCGATCTGACCGAAGAGGACGGGATCGCCATGGCGCTAGATATCCTCGACCATATGCGGGCAAAGCTGGTTGTCTACCAGGAGAACACCGGCAACCTCTACAATCTTGAGGCCACCCCGGCTGAGGGCACGACCTACCGGTTTGCCAAGGAAGACAAGAAGCGCTTCCCCGGCATCCTTCAGGCAGGCTGCGATGAAAACATCTACTACACCAACTCTTCGCAGATCCCGGTCGATCATACCGACGACCCGTTCGAGGCGCTCGAACTACAGAACGAGCTGCAATGCAAATATACCGGCGGCACCGTGCTGCACCTTTATATGAGCGAGAAATTGTCGGGCGCGGATGCCGCACGCAATTTCCTGAAGAAGGTGCTGACCAATTACCGCTTGCCCTATGTCACGCTGACCCCGGTGTTCTCTGTCTGCGACACACATGGCTATCTTGATGGCGAACAGCCCGAATGTCCCACATGCGGCGAACGGACCAAGGTGTGGACCCGCGTGATGGGCTATTTCCGGCCGGTCGACAGCTTCAACAAGGGTAAGCAGGGCGAGCATCGCCAGCGTCGACACTTTACCGAAGACGCGGCCATGGTGGGTGACCTGTTCGCTCCGCCGCGCTGATATGGCAACCGCTGCAACTCTTGCTCGGGACAGGCGGCGCGGTCAGAACCGCGCCGCCACGCCCTTCCATGCCCTGACCCCGTTCACCATGCTGGATTTCCCGGGCTGCGCGGCCTGCATCGTCTGGATCGCAGGGTGCAACATGCGCTGTGGATATTGTCACAATCCGCAGATCGTCTTGGGCAAGGGAAGCATCGGGGAAGGCGCGGTCATGGACTTTCTCACCCGGCGGCGCGGACTGCTGGACGGCGTGGTGCTTTCGGGCGGAGAAGCAACCACCTGGTCCGGCCTTGCCAACTTTGCCGAAAAGGTAAAGGCCATGGGTTTCGCCATCAAGCTCGATACCAACGGCTTGCGCCCGGATGTGATCACCCGCCTGCTCGAGGCACAATTGTTGGACAGGATCGCGCTCGACTACAAAGCGCCGCGAGCAAAGTTTGCCGAAGTGACGGGCGTCACGGCATGGCGGCGCTTCAACTCCACGCTCGACATGCTTTGTGCGCAGGGCACGGTTCGCTTTGAGGTGCGCACTACGGTTCATACCGATCTGCTGAACGAAGACGATATTCTCACTATTGCGAAGGACTTGGCCGCACGCGGCTACCGAGGCCGGTACGCGATACAGATGGCAGTGATTGAACCTGATCGCCCTACGCTTGCGCCCCTCGCACCGCCGCACCGTCAACTGGATATCAACCAACTGCAACAGCACAGCCCGCTGGAACTTATCTTTCGCTAGATTGCATTAATAGCGCTTTTCATAAGCCATGGCGCAACCGCCTTCCAGTCGCAGACAGATGCTGATGGCTCACCTCCGGTTGCTGTAGCCCTCTGCGCGACAGAGATCGCGGCAAACCAAGTACCCCGACGCCTTACAACAACTGGAAAAATCCCGATTACGAAGGTCATGAGGGCCCTTAAATATGTTTTTGACATAAGCCCACAAAAAGGCCCGCAAGAATTTCGAGCAAGATCGATCCGGGACAATCAGAGATTTGGCCGCCAGAAACTGTTAGGCACTGAAAGAGAACGGAAAAGACGAGCCAAGACAAGAGTTTGGAGGATCAATAAGAGTCCTCAAGGAGTATCCTTTTCTCCATATATTTCAGTGCTTTAATCTACTGGTGCCCAGAAGAGGCATCACATTCGGCCTCTTTTTCCGTTTATTTTCCGATGTTTATACAGTTCGGAAAATCACGAAACCCGCACAAAGGCCCGATTTGCCTATTAAGCTATTGGTTCGATAGCTTTCTCAGGACTCAGAATTGTACAAGTGGCTTGGAACGACAAGGTACATCAGTGTCTGCCTCGGGAATGAGCAGGTTGACCGTGCGCTGGTTGAGGTCGATCCGCAGCCGGTCACCGGTTTCGACCAGCGCCAGTCCGCCGTCCGCCGCCGCCTCGGGCGAGGCGTTGAGGATCGAGGGGCTCGCAGAGGTACCCGATTGCCGCCCGTCGCCGATGCACGGCAGCGCGCGCATGTTCACGACTTCCGCCGCACCGGGATAGCCGACCGGACCCGCGCCGCGCATGATCAGCGTGTGCCGGTCGGTTATGCCGAGTGCGGGATCGTCGATCCGCGCGTGGTAGTCTTCCAGCCCGTCGAACACCACGACCGGCCCTTCGAACGCTTCGGAATCGTCCGGGTTCGACAGGTAACGGTCGCGGAACTCGGGTCCGATGACGCAGGTCTTCATGATCGCCGCGTCGAACAGGTTGCACGACAACACGATGAACCCCGCATCCTTTACCAGCGGCTGAACTAGTCCGAAGCGTTATGCCGGGCCAAAGAGGTTTTAACGGAATTTGTCACTTTCCTGCGGAAGTTCTGCGCACAATAATCCTGGTGGACATAATTACTCCGAAGGAAGAACCGTCATGCCCAGAACCCTAACGTGCGTCTCTGTGGCGCTACTGCCCGCGCTGCTCTCGGCCACCAATGCCGCTGCACAGCAGGACAATGGCCCACCGACCTACGCGATGCTGGAACAGCAATCCGCCGAAGCGCTGGCGGCGTCGGAGAAACGGGTGAAGGCGTGGTATGCCGACCCGGAAGTGCAGGCGCTCAAGGCTGAAGCGGACGGAGGCAAAGCCTCTGCGCAGATCGCCTTCGCCGACCGCATCCGGGACGATATCCTCGGAGAAATCTGGTCGAGCGATGCGATCGTGAGCAACATGCTCAAATACTATGCGATGGCGATGGAGCAGGGCGACGGCACGGCCTTCCTGCGCGTGGGCGAGATCGCGGAATCGCCCGACTACTACACCAAGATGAGGCGCGAGCGCGACCGCAGCGAGGCGCTGTCCTATTTCGAGCAGGGTGCCGAACTCGGCAATCGCGACGCGCTGGCCGGTTACCTGCGGATCGTGCTCGATCCGGCGCATTGCAGCTTCTGCGTCGACCGGGGCGAATACGAAGTCGACTTCAAGCGCACCGATCGCTGGAAGATCGCCGACGGCAAGGGTGAGGAGCGCGCCGCCGCCTATCGCGAGGAGAAAGCGCAGGCGCTGGCCAAGGCAATCGAACTGACCACCGCCGGTCGCCTGAGGCCGGGAGACAAGGCCGCGCATACGCTGGCCGCTGCCTACCTCACGGGTGTGCAGCTACCCTATGGCACCCGCGTCACAAAGAAGTCGAGCGCAGCCACTTCCGACGATGAAAGCTATCAGGCGCTGCTCACCAACCTTGGCGCACAATGGCTGCTGCCCCAGAGCACCGAAAAGGCACTCGAAATCCTAGTCGAGCTGTCGATGCGCGGGGATATCCTCGCGAGCCGCAAGCTCGGAGCGCTCTACCTCGACGGGCACACCGGGCTGGCCAAGGATGCGGACAAGTTCGTGTTCTACATGAAGCGGGCCGCAGACAATGGCAGCGTGATCGCTGCGAACGATGTCGGGTTCGAACTGCTTGCCGGCAAGAACATCCCGGCCAACCATGCGCGCGGCTTCGAATTCATCGCCAAGGCGGCGATGGAGGGATACGGCCCGGCAGAGCTGACCGCGGGGTATGCCCTGCGCGAAGGACGCGGCGTGGCGCGCGACGACAAGCTCGCGCTCGAAATGTTCAAGCGCGCCGCGGAGCACGGGGAGCTGGACGGGGCCGTGCAGGCCGCCGCCATGTACCGCGCCGGTCAGGGGACCGACAGCGGCCGGGTCGAGGTACCCAATGCCTATGCCTACGAGAAAAAGGCGGAAGAGATGCGCAAGCTGACGCCGGAAATGGCCGAATTCCTGCGCCGCGCCAATCGCGACAGGTTCGAATAGGCGATCAGCCTTCGATCAGCACGAACGGCGCCCACGCGAACGGCTCATCCGCGCCGGTGATCCCGCTTTCCTTGCGCAGACTGTCTATCGCCGCGCGGAGGGCTTCGGCCTTGGTCATGCCGCTGCGATAATTGAGCACCGCCTGCGTGCTGACATAGGCAGCGATGTCGTCGCGCACTTTCCAGTGCGTGACCAGCAGATCCTTCCCGCCCGCCTGGCGAAACGCCTGCGTGAGGCCGGAAAACGCGGGCAGGCCGCCGCTCATCCCCGCTGCGCTGTCGCAGGAAGACAGAATGATCCAGTCCGCCACCAGCCTCAGTCGCGCGATTTCCCCAGCCGTCAGAAGACCGTCGTCACCGCCCGGTGCGCCGGGCGACAGCACCAGCGCAGGTTCGGCAATGCCTTCTACCTCGCCCGCAACGATCCCGTGGGTCGCGATCACCAGCACGTCGGCTTCGCTCGCCTGTGCGCTGCGGAAGTTTGCTTCGCTGGCATCCTCGGCAAGGAACAGGGTCTCCGTGTCCCACGATATCGATGCAGCAATCGCGCGCACTTCATCGGCGGTGCCGGGGAGAGCGGGCAGGCTGGCGAGCGCATCGGCGTTAGCGGCGGCGCGATCGAAATAGTCGCTGATGCGGGAAGGGCTGCGCTGCGGCACGGCGTCCTCGCTCGCGCCGGCGGCACCGAACGGCGCGGGTGCGGCGAACGCCACCAGCGACAGCGGCGCGTCCCGTTCGCCCGGAAGTGTCGGCGATGCGCCTTCCACGCTGAGGTCCGACAGATAGCTGAGCGCGAACCTGTCGTGCAGAAACGCGGTGTCGGCCCCGCCGCCCCAACCTTGCAGCAGCGAGAACGGAAGGGATGCGAGCGGGCCGCCAGTGTGAAGCTTGAGCGCCCGCGTCTTCGCCAGCCGTTCCATCACCGGCTCCGGAAACAGGCTGGCACCGAGGCCGCGCGAAGCGGGGCCGTCGAACCCGCCCACACGCACGCTCGCCCCGAGACTGTTGGCGAGGTCGATCACCGACTTGCGGCTCGCGGACAGATCCAGCGCGACGGCAGTGTCGGGCGTGACGAGCAGCGCATAGGTGCCGTAATAGATCGGCGCGAACGACAGGATTGCTTCGCCATCGGCAAGGCTTGCCTGCAATGCCGCTATCGAGGGCGTCTGCTCCAGCGCGCGGTCCCATCCGGGATAGCGCGCGGCGAGCTGGTCGCGATACGCCGCCGCCTGCGCTCGCGCGGCAGCCAGGCTTTCGCGCAGGAGATCGGCCGATTCACCGCGGGCGAGCGCCAGCAGCAGCGCGCGATCGGCCTCGTCGACCGCATCTTCCGCTTCGCGCAGCGCCCGCAGCAGGTCCGCCAGACCCGGGTCCGAGGCAGCAAGGCGCTCGGTGCGGATCGCCTGAGCGCGAGACAAGTGGGAGCGGCTGACCAGCGACATCGCCGCCAGCATCAGCTCGGCATCGTCGTCTTCCGCGGCAATATCCATGACCAGGTCGAGCGCGCTGAGATGCCGCACTTCAAGCCCGGATGCGCGGTCGAACCGGCCCGGATGCCGCACGGCTTCGATCAGATTGCGCGCCGCCAGCTTCCGCTCCTCCTCCCGCCCCGCGCCAGCCACCACCTGCGAATGCGCGCGCAACAGCGTGGCGAAGGCAACCTCGAACGTGTCCGTGGTGTCGCTCGCCAGAATGCGCTCTTCGAACAGCTCCGCGCGGGCGAGCGCACTCGCCGGGTCGCCCAGCAGCAAGTGGGCGCGGATGAGGTCCGGCAGGAGACGGCCGAGCGCCTCGACATCCTGCGTGTCGTCGCCCATCCGCTGACGGCCTTCGTCCAGCAGGCGCACCGCCTGCGCGGGATCGCCCAGCGCCAGCGACGCCTGTCCGTTATACGCCAGAGCCAGGATCGGGAATGCGCTGGCTGGCCCCTGATAGCGCGACATCAGCGCTTCGGCTTCGTTGAAGAGCGGCTGCACTTCCTCGTAACGCTCGCGCTGCAACAGGATCGTGCCGAGATTGTGGATGCCATATCCGAACACGAGCGTGTCGGCGCCCTCGTATTCGCGCTTGAGCTCGAGCGCGCTCGTGAGGAAATCGGTCGCCTCGATCGGCCTGCCCGAATTTGCGAGCACGATGCCGAGCATCTCCAGCGAGCGGGCATAGGACGGGTGCGACGGATCGACGTGGCCGGTGGCACGCTCCACAGCGATACGGGCGAACCGCTCCGCTTCCTCCATCTGCCCCGCCCGGCGGAGGGTCTGTGCATAGCCGTAATAGCCCGCCACCGTGTCCGGATGGTTCGGGCCGAATGCAGCCTCGCGGCTGTCGAGGCTCGCCTTCTGGTATCGCAACGCTTCGGCGGTCTGGCCGAGGCGGAGATTGATCTGCGACAGCGAAAATTCGAGGTTCGACTTCGCTACCGCAAGCCCTTCCTTGTCTTCCCGTGCGGCCAGTTCGGCGAAATCGGCATAGAGCGGCTCGACAAGGGCCAGTGCCCGCTCGGGCTCTCCCTTGTGCGTCAGCAACACGCCGAGCAGCGCAGCCCCTTCTGCCATCGCAGCGGGATATTCGTCGAGATAGGGTCGGGTGGCCTCCAGACCCGGCTCGACTTCGGCGAGGGCCTCGTCGATCTGGCCATCGGCGTAGAGCTGCGAGGCGATCTTGATGCGCACCACCTGAGCGAGCGGATGGACGGACCCGTCCGGCATGGTCGTGCGCTGCGCCGCAATCTGCAAATCGCGCCACGCCGCGATGATCGCAGCCCGACCCGCCGCGTCCTGCGCCCCGTTCTGCTGGAGGTCGGTCGCACGGTCTTCCAGCGCGCGCAGATGCGCGAATTGGGGAAGGTCGGTCGAATAGGGGCTGCCCGCTTCCTGCGCAGCAACTGCCGTCGGCGACGCGAACGCCAGTACCCATCCCCCGGCCCCGGCAAGCAGCAGCCGCCTAGTCGAAAACGATGTGATAACGCGCCTCCCCTGTGCCCGTATTCTGCAACACGATCCGGTATCTTTGCGTGTAGGACGGCACGAAGCGGCATTCGCGCGCATGGGCGGGCGTCTGTTCGCACACCATCTTGCCGTCCCCGCGCAAGACGCGCAGGCGCAAGCCTTTACGCGGAGCGGTGCCTGCCGCGATGCTGACGGATTGCCCGCCCATCAGCAGCTGTTCGGTATCGATTTCGGCCCCCGCAGCCAGCGTGCCGGTGAGATAGGCCGGGCCGAGCACCCGCCCGCGCAACGGGATGTCGCCTGGCGGGACGACACCCCTCCATGCGACAAGCGCAGCTTGCCCCGGCTCATCCGATGGCTGCGCCCCGGCCAGTTCGATCGCACGCAGGCGAACGGTCAGCTCGGAGAGGTCGCCATTGTCGTATGCAAGGCTGGCTTCAGCCAGATCATCCGCCAGCCGCTCCGTGCTGGTGAGGCTGGCCGGCGCAGAAGCGCTCTGTCCCGGTCGCTCAGCGGGCGTGCCGCTGCATCCCGCCGAAACAAGGACGAACGCGCCCAGCGCAGCGGCTCGCAGCGCCGATCGAGGAGCACTGCTTCCGCTCATGCGCGGGCCAGGACGAATTGCGCGCCGCTGGCGCTGTCTTCCAGCACCAGGGACAGCCCGTGCCGCTCAGCAATGGCGCGCGCGAGGGCCAGGCCCATGCCACTGCCCTGGACCTCGCTACTGGCCGCGCGCCTGCGATAGAACCGTTCGAACACCTTCTCGCGCTCATCGGGCGGAACACCTGGTCCTTCGTCCCTCACCACGAGGCGCGGGCCGGGCTGGATGGTGACCTCGATAACCCCGCCGGGCCGGTTGTACTTGAACGCGTTGTCGAGAAGGTTGGTCACGATCCGCCCCAATTGCGCTTCATCCCCGGCGATCGCGACGCCAGGCGTCACATTCCATCGCAAGGCATACCCGGCCTCTTCGGCACTATCCTGATATAGTTCGCAAATCTGCTCGACAAGTGCGCTAAAGTCGACCGTCACCATGCCTCTCGTATCGCCCACCTGCGCCTTGCTCGAAGCAATATCGAGCAGCGCTTCGAGCGAGGCTACCAGCCGCCGGATGTCTGATCGCGCCTCGACCAGATGAGCGCTCGCGGTCGCATCGGGCTGCTTTGCCAGGGCCTTCACGATGCGCGAATCGAGATGCATGAGCGGGGTGCGGATTTCATGCGCGATCTGCTCCGACGTCTCGCGATAGGCCTGCATCAGGTTCCGCGCATGCCGCACCGCTTCGGCGGCCTGGCTGGCGATGCGGTCGATCTCATCGGGCCGCCGGGGTGCTGCCAGCCGGTCGAGCGCCGCTTCGTCGCCTTGCCGGAACGCTTCGTTCACACGGCCGACCCGCGCCCGCACGCGCGCGCTGGCCGATTGAGCGAACACGGCAGTGCAGGCGACGAAGACCACTCCGCCCAGCAGGAACACCCAGCCGACCCGACGCAGGATCTCCGAACGGTCGGGCGGCTCGTGCGCCACGAGCAGACGCAGGTCTTCGTCGAGCAAGGTCGCTCGCCCAAAGGCGGTCGAGTTCGATCCGATCGCGATCGTCCCGCTTTCGGAGATCGCCGGGTCGAGGTCCGGCCAGCGCGCGAGGTCTCCCGCCAGCTTGCGCCCCGCCCCATCGGCCAGCAGGTAGTGCGGCCTGCCGCCATCGGTCGGGATCATGGCGAGGCGATCGGCGATGCGGCGTTCCAGCTCCTCGCGTCCACCACTTGCATGGATGTCCGCCAGACCGGCCAGATCGACATCGACGCTTTCGCGCGCGGAGGCGGCGAAGGTTTCGCAGATCGTCTGGTCGGTGATCCACCACAGGCCCAGCAGCAGGACCGACGACAACAGCGCCGATAGCAGTACGATCCGGGTGAATATGGAGCGTGGCGAAAGGATGGTTCAGCGCCCCTGCAACAGGCGGTATCCCGCGCCCCAGACGGTTTCGAGCGCCGGGCTGTCGAAGCCTTCTTCCAGCTTGCGGCGCAGGCGACCGACATTGACGTCGACGACGTTGGTCTGCGGATCGAACGACATATTCCACACGTCGCGCAGCAGCATTTCGCGGGTCACCACCTCGCCCGCATTTTCCATGAAATAGCGGAACAGCTCGAACTCGCGCGGGCTCAGCGCGATGTGGCGATTGTCGCGGAATGCGGTGCGCGCCTTCACGTGACATTCGAACGCACCGAACAGGATGACCGCGCTGTGTTCCCGCCCTGCCGCACGGCGATGCAGCGCACGGATGCGGGCAAGCAATTCCATCGCCTCGAACGGCTTGGCGAGATAATCGTCTGCTCCCGCTTCCAGCCCTTCGGCGCGGTCGCTCGTGCGGCCGAGCGCGCTCAGCATCAGCACCGGCGTACTGACCCCGCTTTCGCGCAACCGCCCGACCAGCGACAGGCCATCGGCATCGCCCAGCATCCGGTCCATGATGATGACGTCGAACGGTTCCAGCCCCGCGCGTTTCAGCCCGTCGCTGCCATTGGTTTCGACCACGATCGTGTCGCCTTCCTGCCAGGCGAGCTGCTTGACCTCTTCTGCTGCGCGCAGGTCGTCCTCGACATACAAGATCTTCATCTCACCACCTGTGCCCGCTGCAATTCGCGCCGTGCTCTCCATGCTGTCCCTTCGTGGCCGAGTGCAAGGCAAAAGGCGGACCCCTCCCCGAAGGGAGCGGTCCGAAGGAGTACGGCCCGAAGGCCGCCGGGTCGCGATCGGGGAAATAGCGCGGAGCGGCCCGATTGACCCGTTACAAGTGCTGTTAGGATCGCGGGACGACGGGCGGCAGGGCACCGTCACCGGTGCATGACAGCATTTGTCATCTTCCTGTCAGCAATCGTGCATACCGGCGCGGCACCGGGCCGAGTATCCCCTCCCCATCCACTTTCAGGAGGGGTCCGATGAATTCCACTGCTTTCCGTTACGCCGCGCTCGCAACGCTTGCCGTCAGCCTGTCGCTTCCCGCCGCCGCCAAGGAGCCGACCCCGAAAGAGGTCGCCAAGATGATGGGCGACTGCGTTTACGTCGTGAACGTCGCCGAATCCAACGGCGTCACCCTTGGCCACTCCTCCGAACAATGGGGCGAATGGCTGATCAGCTATGCCGAGGCGAACGGCATCGACGCGAAGAAGCAGGTCGATGCGGCCAAGGCCAAGTATCGCAAGCGCGGCAAGGTGCTGGGCGCGGACAAGGCGCTCAATGACATGATCTACAATGCGCGCGAGTGCGACAAGCAGGTGGCAGGGCTGTGATGCGACCGGCGGCCTTCCCGCATCGCGCCAGCACTGCCTCGGCGCTTGCCATCGGCCTCGCACTCGCGTTGCCAACGTCGCTGGCTGCGAATGGCGCAGAGGATGACGCCGACGAGATCTGGGAATGCGCCGCCGCGCTCAATGTCGCGGAAAGCAAGGGCATGAAGCTGCCCGTCACGTCCGATTTCGTGATCGATCACTTCATATCCCTGACCGGCGGCAGCCTTGCCGCAGAGGACAGCGCCGATGCCGAAACGCGGCGGTTCTGGACGCAGGTGCGCGAACAGCGCGGCCAGTCCGGGCTTGAAGCCTACGTACTGGAGACTGCGCAGGATTGCGCCGATCTCTACGTCCAGGCCGAGCAGATGAAACAGCAGCAGGCCGCGACCACCGCTCAGGCACATGTGCAACGCGATCTCAACGCGCTCGGCACTTTGTCCGCCGCATCACTGCGCGCCTATGTCGACCAGACCGGCGATCCCGGCGCGGTCGCCGATTACCTCGTCTATCATTATCCCTACGGCAAGGACCTGTTCCAGCCGAACGAGGATGGCGACTATCTGGGCGAGCTGATCGTCAAGCTCGGCAAGAACGGCGTGCGCGGCCTCAGCGACGAAGCCGTCTACACCATCGCGACCAAGCATTACTGGCAGTACAATCCGCCCGCGACGCGGCTGATTTTCGACGAATACATGCGCCGCCTGCGTGCGAAAAAGCAAACGCAGGACGAAGGCCAGCGCTGGGCCGAGCGCGCGGCGGCAGATCGCGCACGGCAGGCGCAGCAGGCGAACGCCAAGCCGGTCGGATCGCTCGGCAAGTCATGCGAGGTGATCTATCGTCCGGCAGAACCGGGCATCGCGGGCTCGCGGATCGTGAAATGCCGGTGAAGCGGGTGATGCGCCGTCTCGGCATCCTGGTCGCGCTGGCCGTGGCAGCGCTGGCGCCCACGACCGGCACCTCGGCACAGGGTGGCGGCGACCTGGCGCAGGCCACAGCCCGCTGCGAAGCGGGGGACCGCGCGGCCTGTTCGCGCGCGGGGATGTTGTTGTCCGACGTGGACAATCCAGCCTACGACCCGTTCCTTAGCCTGCGCTTCCTGCAACAGGCCTGCACCGCCAAAGAGGCTGCGGCATGCGGACGGCTCGCGCTGATCTTCTACGCTGGCGAAGGCGATGTCGAACGCGACCTTGCCAGCGCAGGCAACTTCGCCGTGCAGGCGTGCAGCGGGCAGGACCGCGACGGCTGCGAAGTCGCCGAGGCGGTCTTCGCCGAGCCGGGATCGCCCCAGTTCGATGCCGAAAGGGCGCTCCGCTACCGCCGGGTCAATTGCAGCGCGGGAAATCGCCGCTCGTGCATCGACCTTGCCCGCATTCTCTATTCGCTCGACGACCGGCTTCCGGCCGAGCAGATCGCGCTCAGCGCCTGCATGCCCGACGATCCGGCCAGCGCGGAAGTGTGCGCGTTCGGCGCGCGACTCCAATCGCTCCGGCACCAGGCGGAAGCCGAGCGGCAGGCGGCGATCGACGCAGCCCGCAATGCCCGGATGCAGGCTGAGGCGCAGGAGCAGGCGGTGTTCGACCGCTACATGGCGCGCCGCGACTACGACGGGGCGCTCTATTACTCGCTCTATCACATGCGGTCGAAGCGCCATGCCGAGGAAGCGACCCTCGCCGCATCGCGCGCGGGCGCGCTTTCGACCATCTTCGAAGACCACTTCTACGTGCTCGAATACTGGTTCCCGTCCGGTCCGGTGGCACAGATCGCAGCGTCGCAGATCGCCCGCAACAAGCGTAGCAACGAGTGCGGCATCTGGAACTGCACGAACATGCCCGGAGCAAGTTCCGCCCGCTGGCAGGCACAGCGCGGGTCGAGCGGGTCGAGCTACACTCCGCGCAGTTCCGGTTCGTCCTTCCAGCCGGTGTCCACGCCCAGCAGCGCCGACATCGCGAAGCAGACCCGCGACCGATACCGCTTCAACAACTGCACCGGCTCCCGCCGCCTTTCGAGCAGCCATCCCGTTTGCCAATAGACACGAGGCCCCAATGAAGAACTTCGCAATCGCCGCTGCCGTGATGACCAGCCTGTTCCTTGCCGGACCGCAAGCCACGATGGCGCAGGTCGACCGCAGCTCGGCCACCGAGCGGGCGTGCAAGGCCAAGTACGACGACATCTTCGCCAACCTCAACAGCTCCAGCCCCACCAAGCGGCGCGTCAGCGACGACGAAATCGGCTGGGCGCTGCGTTACGAGCAGGTCAAGAATGCCGGAAAGCCCTGCTCAGAGGCAGATGCAAAAGCTCCGGCAACAGCCAAGACGCAAACCGCTGCCGCACCTGCTGCGGCAAACCGACCCAGGGTGGTCGAGGCCGGCGGCGACAGCGCAGCGATGAAAGGCCAGGCGGCCTACAATAGCGGCGACTTCACAACGGCGCGTTCGCGTTACGACACAGGGTGTTTCACAGAAGGCAACGGCGCGGCCTGCACCAACCTCGGTGCGATGACGTACGACGGTGAAGGCGGCAGCACCGACCTGCCGCTTTCGCGCCGGGCCTACCAGCGAGGCTGCGCCCTGAACGTGGGCGAAGCCTGCAAGATTTACGGATCGATGCTGAAAAATGGGGAGGGCGGTGCTGAGGACCACGAGGGCGCGATCGCCCCGCTGACTACCGCCTGCAAGGCGGGTTTCGCGGCCTCTTGCTACGATCTTGGTGCGAGTTACTTTTACGGTTCGGTCGGCAGCGGCCCGGACTATGCCAAGGCGCGCACATATTTCACCAGCGCTTGCCCGGGCCTTGCAACGGACGGATGCTACGCCCTCGCGCTGCTCCAGCGCGACGGTCGCGGCGGTCCGGTCGATGCCGCTGGTGCGGCGAAGTCGTTTAAGCTGTCATGCGAGGCGGGCAAGTCAGACGGGTGCCTCGAATACGGCCTGGCGCAATATTCCGGCTCGGGCATCGCGCAAGACCGACCTGGCGCGCGCAGCAGCTTTACGCAAGCGTGCAACACCGGCAATGCTGGAGCCTGCATGAACGCCGGGTTCATGGCGCGTGACGGTCAGGGCGGCGCAGCCGATCCTGCCGCAGCCAAGCGCCTCTTCGGGCTCGGCTGCAAGCTCGGGATCCAGGATGGCTGCACGCTGGCGCAGCAGGTCGGTGCGTAATGCTGGCACTCGCCACATACGCCCTTACCCTGGCGGCCATTGCCGGCACGCAGCAGACCGACGCAGAGCCTTCCGCCGACCAGCGCCACGTCCAGCTGTGCGAGTTCCGCCGGACCGAAATCGTCCTCAACAGTCTGGGCGGGCCTGCCGCCCGTCCGGTGTCCGAGCAGGAACTCGCCTGGGCAAGGGAGCAGGAGCAGCGCGCCGAACGCGGAGACCCGTGCGAACCGTCGCCCGGCATGGTCGACGCTGCCACGCACAATGCTACGTTCGAAGCCGGTACGCAGTGGGGCCTGACGCCGCAGACCACCGACGAGCGGCTGCTGTGCGCTGCCGTCTGGAATCGCTGGAACTATGCGGTCGAAACCGCGGCCGATCCGTTGTTCGTCTCGGCGCTGCGCCCGGAACTGTCCGCCGCGAACGCAGCCGCGCGCGAGCCCTTCTGGCGGGACGAAGCCGTGCGCCAGCTGGACGATGCGGCGGACGTCGGAAGACTGGGCAAGGAAGAGGCCAAGGCGGCAGAAAAGGCCGACGAACTCTACGCAGCCTATGCCAATAGCGAACAGGGCGGCCTAGGCACGCTGATGGAATATCTCGCGATATGCAAATGAGACGATTTTTCCTCGGCCTGGCCACCCTTGGCTGCCTCGCCGCCGGCGTGCCGCTTGCTGCGCAGGCGTCGGGCCAACGGGACGATCAGGCGATCGAGCAGGATCGCGAGAGCGTGCGACAATTCATGCGGCTGGGTCTGCCCGATCAGGCGCGCCCGATCCTGCGCGGCCTCTGTTTCGAGGACAGCGATGCCACCGCCTGCCAGAATTACGGGGTGATGGCGATGACGGGCGAAGGCGGCGTACCCGACATGATCGATGGCCGCGCAGCGTTCCGCAAGGGGTGCGATGGCGGACTGTTTGAATCCTGCCAGAACTATGCCGATGCGCTGGTGAACGGCGAAGGCGGAGCAGTCGACGATCCCGGCGCGCTCGGCATCTACCTGTGGCTTTGCCAGAACAGCTATGGCGGCCGCAACTGCTTCCGCGCCGCCAGCATGGTCGAGGAAGGGCGCGGGATGACCGAGGCTGATCCCGCCAAGGCACAGGAAGGCTATCGCCGGGCGTGCGAACTGCGTTTCCGCCCGGCCTGCGAACGCGTGAGGAGCGATCCATGAACTATCGAGCGACTATCGGTGCGGGCCTGACGATGCTGGCCTGCCTGACCACGGCTGCATCGGCCGATCCGGGATCGATCGATGGCGAAGAACCGGAGATGTTCGACGATCCCTACACCCTCGTCTGCCCGGACGGCGGCTATGAAAGCGGCTGCGCGCGCGACGATATCGAACGCGCGGTCGATCTCGACGACGGATACGCAGCGGGGCTGGCGAGCGATTGCCTGTACCGCACGCGCGCCGACTGCCGTGTCCTTGCCAGCGGGCAGATCGCTGCGCTGGCGCTCGACACCACGCTGCACTGGCAATTGCTGGCGCTGCAACCGAACGACGGTCCGGCGAGCGAGATGGTCGTGCTGATCGAGCAGGACGGAGCGGTGCCCGTGTTGCTCCTGTCCCACCAGACCGAAGGGTATTTCGACGCGCCCGTCGCTGTGCGCGATGGCGACGGCAGGTTCCTGCTGCACTTGCCCGCACGCAATCGCGGGCTCGGCAATGCCGATCTCGTCCTGATGAACAGCCGCCAGGGCTGGAACTGGACCAGCGCCGACGCGATCATGCGCGAGACCGATCGCCTGTTGCCTGCCGGATTTTCGCTGGCCAGCCCGGTCGGCTTCAACCTGCGCGAGGGCAGCGCCTTTGCGCTGGTGCGCCGCGAGGGCGATCCCGGTTGCTGCGCGACCGGCGGCATTGCGAACATCGATTTCGAGCAGTCGGACCACGCCCTGTCGATCAGCCGCGTCGCGTTCACCGAAACGCAGGTCGTCGGCGAAACACACTACGACTACCCGGGCGCCGCGAACGGGGGCGGCCAGTGAGGATCGAAACCGCAATGCACCGCTTGAAGAATCTCGGCCGACTGGCAGGCGCCATCGCGACCGTCACAATGCTCGTCCCTTACCCCGCGTCGGCCCAGCAGCCCTCGGAGCAGGCGCAGCTGTTCTCGCTGGTCTCGCAGGCCGAATGGCTCGACCGCAAGTGCGATGCCTTCACGCCCGAAGGCCAGTTCGTCTATCGCGAGATGCGCCGGCGGTTGATGCTGGGTCGCCTCGATTCCGAATACGACCAGTTGCTGGCGCGGGTCGCCCCCAATTTCACCGCGCCGTGCGGCGATTTGCCCCGCCGCGAGGCACTCGGCGAAATCCGCGACTACTTTAACCGCCAGGGCGAATTCATGCTCGCCCTGCACCACTTCCTCCCCGCCGACACGGCCTGCAAGGGCGCGCGCGATACCGCCCACCTGCGCCCGCGCGCGGCAAGGGCCTGGCAGGCCCTGTCGGCACGGGGCGGAGATGCGCCCTCGGCGGAGGTGATGGCTTCGCAGGCGGAAATACTGGAAGATCACTGCCAGCAGGCCGCGCAGAGCCCCGTAAGCTTCATGGCACCCGGCGCGCATCTCGGCACGTTCATGGCGCAGGACATGGAAGCAATTTACGCGAAGCCAGCGGCCTATCGCGGCACAATCGTGCTGCGTTACCTCCATGATGGCGAAGCGCCCGATTTCGACAAAATGACCGGTTTTCGCGATCCTGACGAAACGCGCGGCGAAGATATGGTCGCAGCGGGCGCGATGACGCTTGAGGGCGGTTTCGAACTGGCGGTGCTGACCGACAGCCGTCTCGTTTTGACTGCCGCCAAAGGCGAGTACGACGCACACCCTGTTCCCGCACGCGCATTCCTGATGGCAGGCGCGACGAGTTATGAAGGGTCGCGCGTGCCCGGCCCCGCCGGATCGACCAGCGCGCGCTTCGTGTTCGACCGTGCGGACAGCGCCGCCCTGCTCGCCTCGTCCACAGGACCGGAGACGGTCACGATCAGGCTGCTCGATGAAACAGGCGCAGAGCGCTTCGCCGAGAAGGAATACGAGGTCCGCAGGAGACGCGGACGCGAGATCGTGTTCGAGAAACGCAAGGCGATCGTGCCGGTAGAACCCTTCCGCATGGCGCTGGAATATCACCGCGCACCTCGGTTCGACTGAACGCGGCCCGATCCTGCACGCCAAGCTTCTACCGAAAGGACGATCATGACCGTCGCCATCCCGCCCGCCGCAGTCCTGAGGCAAGCCCTGCGCGCCTCGCTCGCCCTGGTTCTGGTCGCGATGCTGTCAGGGCTGGTGTCCGGCCCGGCCGTTCATGCTCAGGCAGAAACCGCCGAAAGCCTGACGGCAGCCTGTGACGACGATCGCGACGCGGATGCGTGCATGGCGATGGCGATCAAGTCCTATGAGGGGCGCGAGGTCGCGCTCGACCATGCGCTTTCCCGGCGCTTCTCCGCAAAGGCCTGTGCCGAGGGCGCCATGATGGGCTGCAACCTGCTGGGGGCCTTGCTGCAGGATGGCGCGGGCGGCCCGCAGGATCTCGCCGGGGCGGCGCGCAATTTTCGGTACGCGTGCGAGGGCGGCTATGACGGCGCCTGCTTCAATCTCGGTCAACTGCTCTACAACAATTATTCCGGCGATCCCGCCGATCTCGTCGAGGCGCGTGCCGCGTATGCAAAAGCGTGCGAGGCGGGCATGGTCGATTCGTGCAACAACCGCGCGGTCATGCTCAAATACGGCGAAGGCGGGGATGCAGACCTGCCTGCGGCCCGTGCGCTGTTCGTCCAGAGCTGCGAAGCCGGGAGCGTCAACGCCTGCGCCAGCGCAGGTTACATGCTGATGGTGGGCGAAGGCGGTCCGGCAGACACCGCCCGCGCTGCGGAATGGCTCCGCTCGTCCTGCGAGAGCGGTTCGGCCTTCGGCTGCGACAATTACGGCATGGTCCTGCTCAACGGGCTCGCCGGAGACCGCGACCTGCAAGGGGCCGCCGCGTTGTTCACCCGCGCCTGCGATGCGGGCGAAGGCAATGCCTGCCTCAACCTCGGCGGGATGCTCTACAACGGCGTCGTGGCCGAGCGCGACCTGCCCGCCGCCCGGTCCCGCTTCTCGACCGGATGCAGGCTCGGCAGCAACGACGCGTGCGGGTTCCTCGCCCAGATGGCGTTCGACGGCGAAGGCGGCGAACAGGACCGCCCGCTAGCCCGTCAGATGTACGCCTCACTGTGCGAAACCGGCGGCGTGGCGGATGCCTGCCTGCTGCTTGCGGTCATTGCCGAAAACGGCGCAGGCGGCCCGCGCGACCTGGACGCAGCCTATCGCGCGCTCGGGCGAGGCTGCGAGTTAGGCAACAGGAATTCGTGCCTGCTGCTGGAACAGCGCGCCCGGGAATAAACCCAAGAACAAGGCCGTTGTGCATCCCGGTGCGCCAGCGGCGAGGCCTGAAACGATGATGACAATGCCCATTAACCAGCTTCTTGCGGCTTTACCGCAGGGGCGCTCAACCGCCAGACTATGACGACCGCCGTATTGGCGTTCAGAGACGAAAAGCAACGGCCCGTAAAAGTTCTATATATCGAGGATGACCTCCGCGCCGCCGCGGAAATGCACGAGCTCGGATGGCAGGAAGGCGATACGGTCGTGGTCGAAACAGATGGCCTGTCGGGCCTGCGTCGCGCAGTGATGGAAGTCTTCGATGTTGTTATTATAGACCGAATGCTGGGCGATGCCGACGGAATCTCGCTGGTCGGCGACTTTGTAAGGTTTGGTTTTCTTCTTCAAAGCTTGGAGCCGAGCTTCGGTAAGAGGCATGTGCGGGCCTTTTCCCAATTTGCTTTTCTCAAAAGCCCACGAAAAGGCCCGCCAACATTCGCGGCCAGAATAGTCAGGGACGAGCCGAGATTCTAGCATTCGGGCTCGTTAACAACCGAAAGAAACCGGAAAAGACGACCCGAGACAATAGATTGGAGAACCAATGTGAGTCCTCAAGATTCTTCATTTTCTCGTTATATTGCAGAGCTTTAAAGCGATGGCGCCCAGAAGAGGCATCACATTCGAACTAATTTTCTACATTTTATCAGATAGCTAGGAATTCGACCACCTCCAAAAAGCCCTCAAAAGGCCCTCAAAAGCCGTCTAATGCATTGGTTCGATGCCTTTTTCAGGACTCAGATCTCGCAATTTTCTAGCTTTGGCATCGTCGATGGAAGTTCGCAAAACGATCCGCAAACCATCTCCGCATAGCCATCCGAGCACGTTTTTATCCCGCAAATTCACATTTCCGTGAATTGCGGGATAAATCCGCCGGGAACCTCTATTCGCCCATCGTAACCTCGTCGCGCACCTCCGGGCTGATAGGACGCTCGACCGCCTGTTCGGCTTCCCGCAATAGCTCTGGTGTGAGACTGGTCGTCCGCGCGGGGAGTGGCTTGCCGTCGCCCATCTCACCGTTCCGTTCGATATCTTCGATCAGCAACTTCATCTCGGCGATCTCTTTGACCTGCGCTTCGATAATCGAGTCTGCGAGTTTGCGAACGCGCGGATCGGTGATCTCGGCTCGTGAACTGGTCAGGACCGCGAGGGAGTGGTGCGGGATCATCGCCGACATCCACTCCTCGTCGTTGACGGTCGCCTGGCTGCGGACCAGCCACAGCGCCACCGCGAACACCAGCGCGCCAACGCCGAGGATGATGAAGTTCTTCGTCTTGTCCTTGTACATGCCCCACATGAAGAGCAGCATGACGATCATCATCATACCGCCCATCACGAAGGTCATCCAGAACCGCGTCTCGCTCCAGAACACATGGTCGAGTTCATAGGTGTTCAAGTACATCAGGCCGAACATGATCGCGGTCGATGTCGCCACCATAGCCATGAAGCGCCAGTAATTGCCTCCGCTGTCATGCTGTCGCTGCTGATGATCAACGCTGTGTTCTTCGACCATTCAATCCTCCTGTTTTTCAGCTGTCATCGCGTTGGAACGAATAGCTCCTGACAAACGCGCAAGTTTCCCGAAGGCTCTAAGCGTTTTCCAGTGTTGGAAGGTTCAGCCCACGCAGCCGCAACGAATTCGCGATGACCGAAACCGACGAAAGGCTCATTGCCGCAGCCGCGATCATAGGATTGAGTAGCAGGCCGAATGCCGGAAAGAGGACGCCCGCTGCCACGGGGATGCCGAGTGCGTTGTAACCGAACGCAAAAACAAGGTTCTGCCGGATGTTACGCATGGTAGCCCGCGAAAGCACGATGGCCTGGAGCACACCGGTGAGGTCGCCGCGGACCAAAGTGACACCGGCGCTTTCGATCGCCACGTCGGTGCCGGTTCCCATCGCAATGCCCACATCCGCAGCCGCCAGTGCGGGCGCGTCGTTGATGCCGTCTCCTGCCATTGCAACGCGCTTGCCTGAGGCCTTGAGCGCCTCGACCTTGCGATGCTTATCCTCGGGGGAGACGTTTGCCTCGACCTCGTCGATACCGAGCTGGCGGGCTACGGCTTCGGCGGTGGCGCGGCTATCGCCGGTCAACATCACCACTTCGATCCCGCGCTTGTGCAGCGCCCGGACGGCCCCCGCACTGGTCGGCTTGATCGGGTCGGCGACTGCTATCAGACCCGCAGGTGCACTATCGATGGCGACGAACATCACCGTCTGCCCCCGCGAGCGGCCCGTCTCTGCGGACGCGAACCATGCAGCATCCTGGATGCCGAACCGCTGCATCAGTTTCTCGTTGCCAATGGCGACCTTCCGCGGGCCCACGCGCGCCTCGACACCCTCGCCGGTAGTCGACGACAAATCAGACGCTGCCTCGAACGCCACGCCTCGCGCCTTGGCGCCTTCAACTATTGCATGGGCGAGCGGATGCTCGCTCCCCGCTTCGACTGCGGCGACGGCTGAGAGGAACGTGGTCTCGTCGATGCCATCGCGCGGGGTCACCGCTACCAGATCGGGTTTGCCCATGGTTAGCGTGCCGGTCTTGTCGACAACCAGAGTGTCGATCTTTTCAAGTGTTTCGAGCGCCTCGGCGTTGCGGATGAGGATGCCATGCTGGGCGCCCTTGCCGGTGCCGGTCATGATCGACATCGGCGTTGCGAGGCCGAGCGCGCAGGGGCAGGCAATGATGAGAACCGCGATCGCATTGACCAGCGCGAAGGCAAGCGCGGGAAATGGCCCCCAGATTGCCCAGACGATGAACGTGACGACCGCGATCACGATCACCGCGGGGACGAACAAGGCCGCGACCTGATCGGCCAGGCGCTGGATCGGTGCGCGGCTGCGCTGAGCCTCAGCGACCATCTGTACGATCTTGGACAGCATCGTGTCCTTGCCGACTGCGCCCGCGCGCATCACAAAGCCGCCCGTCTGGTTGACCGTTCCGCCGATCACCCGGTCGCCGACCTTCTTGGAAACTGGCAATGGTTCGCCGCTGATCATGGACTCGTCGATAGTGCTCGCGCCCTCGGTCACCTCGCCATCGACCGGTACCTTGTCACCCGGGCGGACGCGGAGCAGGTCACCGCTCGCCAATAGGTCGAGCGACACTTCGCGTTCCTCGCCGCTTCCGAAGATCTTGACCGCGGTGGGCGGCGCGAGTTCAAGGAGCGCACGCAGGGCGCTCGACGTCGAGCCGCGAGCCTTCAGTTCGAGCACCTGGCCAAGCAGCACCAGCGTCGTGATGACGGCAGCCGCCTCGTAATAGACGCCGACGCGGCCCGAGTGATCGCGGAAGGCGGGTGGGAATATGTCGGGCACGAGCGTAGCGACGAGGCTGAACAGGAACGCGATCGCTACGCCGAAGCCGATCAGCGTGAACATGTTGAGGTTGCGGGTCTTGAGCGATTGCCACGCCCGAACGAAAAATGGCCACCCGCCCCACAGCACCACGGGGGTTGCAAGCACCAGTTGCGCCCATTGGGCGCGCGCGGGTTCAATCAGCCGGTCGAAGCTGATCCCGGGTATCATGTCGCTCATCGCGTAGATGAACAGTGGCACGGTGAAGATCGCGCTGACCCAGAAGCGCCGCGTCATGTCGACGAGTTCGGGGTCGGGGCTATCTTCGAGGCTGACCGTCTCGGGCTCCAGCGCCATGCCGCAGATGGGGCAGCTTCCCGGCCCTGGCCGGCGGATCTCTGGGTGCATGGGACAGGTGTAAATCGTCCCTTCGGGAACTTCCTCGACCTGCTTGATATGCGCGCCGGAGAGATAGCGATCCGGACTTGCTGCGAACTTGTCCTTGCACCGCGCCGAGCAGAAGTAATGGGTCGCGCCGCTGTGCACGGTGACATGTGCTGCGTCCAAGATTGTCACGCTCATGCCGCAGACGGGATCGGTCGCACTACCTTCATCAATCGGATCGTGTGCCTGGTGCGTATCACAACAGTTCATGGATCGCTTCCTTCGTCTGTCGGGAGCGGAAGGGGCGATGGCTGATGATAGGCAACAGGGATAGGCGCTGTCCCACGATGGATCATTCCTGTCCTGTTGCTCATCACCTGCCCCAACTCCGGCCAGTTGGCCGATCAATCTTTATCCCTTGGGCGAGGTGGGAGCGGCCTCCTTACCGGAGCCGTGATCCATCCTCGAATGATCCATTCCGGCCTGGCCATCTGCCTGACTGCCATGAGTCTGGTCTCCTTGCGCCTGACCTTCCTTGCTCTTCGCCATGTCCTCGCAGCATTTCATCTTTCCTTCGGCGTTCTTCTCGCAACAGGGCATCTTGCATCCCTCAGTGCTCGCGAAAGCGGGGGTCGCGATAAGGGCGGTGGCCAAGATCGATGCAAATGGCTTCTTCACAGCATTTCTCCTTGTTAAGTATCACTGATTACTTGGCGGGATAGGATGCGAAAACCTCGCGGCGGCCATTGCCGAAGGCGACGACCTGGTAGGATTGCACCCTTCCTCCGGCTTCCATGCCCGGCGAGCCAAGCGGCATACCGGCGACCGCGAGACCCTGGACCCAGCCGGGTTTTTCCGAGAGCAGACGCTCGATGTCCGCAGCAGGCACGTGGCCCTCGATGACGTAACCATCCGCAATCATGGTATGGCACGAACGCAGGTCATCGGGCACGCCGTGCTGCGCTTTCACGGATGCCATGTCGGGGTGGTCGACCGTCGCAACCTCGTGCTTCTCGCCCTGCTGAACGTGCGCCGCCCAGGCCTTGCAACAACCGCACTCGGGATCACGGAACATCGTGAAGGTCGCCGCCTGAGCCGCGCCGGTGCAGGCCGAAAGGAGTAGTGTGCCGAGCATCGCGAGAAGCGGGCGATGGTTCGGATTCCTGTTCGAGTTCATCAGTCGTGTCCCATTGCCTTCATTTCTTCTTCGGACATGGTCGACATGTCGTGTCCCGCGTGCTGATCGGTGGCGGGCGAAGCGGTCGAAGTCGGCACCGGTGCTGGCGCGGTCGAGGGCGTTCCCTGGGAGCCTCGTCGGGTCGAACTGCTCGTCTTTGCAGGCACGGGTTCAGGGCGGGTTTCCGTTGCCATCGGGGAGGGCCGTGTAACCGCAGGTGTCTCCGCTGGTGCGGTCGTTTCGATCGAGGACGGGGTGGCAGTAGTCGTCACGACAGATGCGGCGGGTGCGACAGGATCTGTGGTGTTTCCAGCTGATTGTTCCGCTGCAGCGTCTGGCGAAGATCCACAGGCTGCCAGAGACATCACCAGAAACGACAGAACGCCTGCCGTCCGCGCACGTTCAAAGATAATTTGCTTCATTGTTGATTACTCCAGACCAAGGTGGTTGGGGCCAAAAACCATCTCACCACCGTGATAGCCTTGCAGTACGAGTGCTGCCGCCAACGCCGCCAGCAGGACACGAAGAAGAGTGCGGTTTCTCGCGCGGAACGCCAGCCAGGCCGCGATCAGGGCAACACCTGCGATCGCCGTGCCATTCCATCGATGCAGTCCGAGCGTTTCCGAGCGATCCTCAAGGCGCCAACCGCCGGCAAACCAGCCGAACACAGCCGCGACGAATGCGCCGATAGCCCCTCCGCCCACCAGAAAGCGCACCGTGGTTTCGAGACCGAGAGAGGGTCGAACCGCCAACATCAGTTCCGCCAATGCGGCAAGCAGCAATAGGGCAATGGGAAAATGTGCGGCGACGGGATGCAGGCGGCCGAGAAAGTCGCTTGTCGAGGTAACCCGGTTCTCCGCTATTCTCGCTGCAAGCGCCTGTTCGGCAGTCTGCGGCGCGACAGTTGGCATGGCCGTACCGTCAAGCTCGCCTTTCTTCATTGCGTCATGCATCGCGTTTGCGTTTCCGTGATGCGCAGCAGATTTATCCTGCATTTCCATCTGCGCCATCTCGGCCTCGCTCATGTCCTTCTTGTGGCCCTCGTGAGCATTGCCGGCCGCAGGCGAGATCAGGAACGCAGCAGCAACTGGTGCGAGCATCAGGCGGAATGAACGGGATGGCTTCATGCCTCTTTAACGCGGTGGGCGTTCGTATCCCTCAAAAATTTTTCGAGGGTTATAGAGGGAATATCCGTATAGGCAGTTGATCAAGGGGACCAAGTACGCATGACCGACTTCGCTCAAATGGACCGTGCTCTGCAACGGTTAAAGGCCGCAACCGAACCCGAGTTGCCGGAAGGCTTCATGGACGGCGTCTGGATGCGCGCGGGCGAGCTCGAACAAGTTAGCGCGACGCGCACGCGGCTGGCCATGTATTTGGCAATGGCTTTCATCGGGCTGGGAGCGGGATTTGGCACGACGCAATCAACTGCACGTGCCGAACAAGTCAGCTATCAACTGGCTGAGGGCGTTGATCTTTCGCCCGCTGCCCTGCTGCACATCCAGCCGTGAAATTAAGTATTTTTCAGATTGTACTTGCTGCCCTGCTGGCCGTGGCCGCAGGCTGTATCGGGGCGTTCGCCGCTGGGCAATGGCGCGAGGCATCGCATGCCAGGTCGTTGCATGATTTTGTCCATGAGGAACTCGACCTCGATGCATCCCAGAACAGGAAACTCGATCAGCTCGAGGCCCGGTTTGCTGTTCGGCGTCAGGAGCTGGACCTGTCTTTGAGAGCCGCCAACGCAAGGCTCGCCGTCGCGATGGACGAGGAGCATGAATACGGGCCAAAGGTAGCCGCGGCCATCGATGACGTGCACGGACGCATGGGCGATCTGCAAAAGGCGACAGTCGAGCACGTATTTGCAATGCGCGACCTGCTCGATCAGCAGCAGCGGGTGCGCTTCGACCGTCAGGTCGCAGCCTCGCTCACACGCGACCCTGGCGAATGAGATGACGTGAAGGGGCGGGACGACACACCTGAAGCGTCATTGGTCGAAAGGGTGATCGCAGGCGACAAGGTGGCTTTCGGCAGGCTTGTCGAACCTCATCTGCCCCGCCTGCTCGGGTTGGCCCGGCGGATGCTCCCGTTTGCCGACGAGGCTGAAGATGCGCTGCAGAACGCCTTGGCATCGGTGTGGATCGCGCGGGCCGGACTCGATCCGCAGCAGCCGGTCGCGGCCTTTCTCACCACCGTCACGCTCAACAAGTGTCGTGACCGGCTGCGGCGCCTCAAGGTCGCACGTCTGCTGAGGTTTACGGCGCTCGATTCCGATGTACCTGTTGCCGCCGACCAACCCGCCCCGGATACAGAAATTGCCGACCGACAAATGCTTGCTCATGTAATCCGCACGATAGATCGTTTACCGCTTCGTCTTCGCGAGGCGCTGGTCCTCGTCGCCATTGAGGGTCGGAGCCACCGCGAGGTTGCCGATTTGCTCGGATTGACTGAAAAGGCGGTTGAAACACGCGTATACCGGGCGCGCCAGCGACTGCGCGAGAGAATCGATTTTCTTTGAGGGGTGGGCGCGATCGCAGCGTAAACAGACGCATGAGCACATCTCTTATGGTCGACAAAGTCGCTATCAACCGCAGACGTTTTCTCACTGCCAGCGCCGGAGCAGCCGGCCTGCTCGGTCTTGGGCATGCTGTGCCGGCCTGGGCGCGCGGCGGAGACCTTCATGGCGGTGCCATCCGACCAGGTTTCGACGAAGTGTCGGGCCGCGACATCGCCTTGACGATTGGCGAAGGGCCGCGCACCGTTCAGGGACGCCGCGGGCACGCGATTGCCGTCAACGGCAGCGTGCCGGGTCCGCTGGTGCGCCTGCGTGAAGGTCAGCCGGTTCGGCTCACCGTCACGAACACGCTTGATGAAGACAGCTCCATTCACTGGCACGGTCTACTTTTGCCGTTCCAGTTCGACGGCGTTCCTGGTGTGAGCTTCCCCGGCATCAGACCGGGGGAAACCTTCGTTTATGACATCCCCGCGCTGCGACAGTCTGGCACCTACTGGTGGCACAGCCATTCTGGCCTGCAGGAACAGGCTGGGCACTATGGCCCGATCGTGGTCGAACCTGCTGGCGCGGATCCGGTCCGTGCCGACCGCGACTACGTGCTGCTGCTGAGCGATTTCACCCCGCTCCACCCGCACACGATCATGAACAAGCTGAAGAAGGGCGAAGGCTACTTCAACTACCAGCAAAACACTTGGACCGACGACTATCCGCTGTCGGGCCAGGACCGGCGGATGTGGGCGCGCATGCGCATGATGGCCACGGACATCCTTGATGTGACCGGGTCCACCTACACCTATCTCGCAAATGGACGCGGGCCGGAAGAAGGGCTGGAGTTCCTGTTCAATCCCGGCGAGCGGGTGCGGCTGCGCATCATCAACGGCAGCGCGATGACCTTCTTCAACGTCCGCATTCCCGGCGTGAAGTTCTGGGTCGTCGGTGCCGACGGCCAGAACGTGCGCCCGGTCGAGGTCGAGGAATTTCAGATCGGCACGGCGGAGACCTACGACATCGTCGTCGAGCCAACAGGCGAAGCCCGGACGATCGTGGCCGAAAGCATGGACCGCTCAGGCATGGCGGTGGCGACGCTGGCCTCGCGGCCCGGCGCGCGTGCTGCAGTCCCGGCACTACGCGACCCGCCTCTCCTAACCATGGCAGACATGGGCATGGACCACGGGTCCGGCGGGATGAACCACAGTGGTGGCGACATGGCCGGGATGGATCATTCGTCCATGGGCCATGACATGCCAGCACAAGGTGCGACTGCCGAGCCGATGGGCGGAATGGAAATGGGCGGCATGAACATGCGCGACACGTCCAAGCTGCCGCCCGACGTAAAGGTCGGCCCCGGTATCGACATGGTGTCGATGAACCCGGTCGACCGGATGGGGGACCCGGGCATTGGCCTCGATAAGGTTCCGCACAAGGTCCTGACCTACAGGGACCTGGTCGCGCTCGCACCGAATGACGATTTGCGCCGTCCGTCGAGGCAGATGGAAATCCATCTTACCGGCAACATGGAACGCTACATGTGGTCGTTCGACGGAAAGAAATTCAATGCCGTAAGCGACGACCCCATTCGCTTCGCCTATAACGAGCGTGTCCGCGTGAAGCTCGTCAACGATACGATGATGGCGCACCCGATCCATTTGCACGGACATTTCTTCGAGCTGGTCAACGGCGCGCCTGCCGACCGCCAGCCGCAAAAGCACACGGTGATCGTGCAGCCTGGCGGCAGCGCGACCTTCGATCTCACCGCGGACGAGGAGGGCGACTGGGCCTTCCACTGTCACCTACTCTACCACATGCATTCGGGCATGTTCCAGATTGTGACAGTCGCGCCGCGGGGCAATGCGCCCGATGTGAATCGGGTGGGAGAAGACTGATGCGCCTGATCGTCGCCATGCTCCTGGTGGGCACCGCCACCCCGGCCTTCGCGCAGGACCATTCCGGACACGCGATGCCCGCCGAGCAAGAACCTGCCCAGACCGAATGCGAAAGGGAGGCCGCACGCCACCGCGCGATGGGCCATCCGGTTCCCGCGGGGGCCTGTGCGCCTGTAACGCAACCGACAGATCCGGCCACTGGCAATGAATCCGACGGCCATGCTGGTATGGATCATTCGCAAATGGACCAAAGCCAGATGGAGGGAATGGACCATTCCACCACGGACCATTCGGCGATGGATCATAGCCAGATGCCGGCGATGGACGATTCGACAATGGAAGGCATGGACCACTCAGCGATGGGCCATGAAGGGACGCAATCGCCCGGTGAAGCGTCGATGGACCATGGCAGCATGGATCACGGGACCATGAATCATGGCACGATGGACATGGCTCCAATCCCGCAAGTACCGCCCCCGGCTGCAGCAGGATCGGGACCACCTCGCGCCGCCGACGCAATTTGGGGTGCCGAAGCGATGCGTGCCTCGCGCGACGCTCTGCGAGACGAGAACGGTGGGATGAATGTCTTCTGGTTCCAGGGCGACCGCGCCGAATATCGAGCGCGCGAAGGCGGTGATGGATACCTGTGGGACGTGCAGGGCTACTATGGCGGCGACCTCGACAAGTTTTGGTTCAAGAGCGAAGGCGAAGGCACATTTGGGGAACGCCCCGAGTCCGCTGAAATCCAGGGACTGTGGAGCCATGCGATCGGCCCATGGTGGGATTTGCAGGCCGGCGTGCGGCAGGATCTGACCGGTCCCGCGCGCACCCATGCCGTTATCGGCGTGCAGGGTCTTGCGCCCTATATGTTCGAGCTTGACGCGGCCGCTTTCCTGTCGACCAAGGGCGATCTCACGGCACGGGTCGAGGCCGAGCTGGACCAGCGCATTACCCAGCGCCTAATCCTGCAACCGCGCGCCGAAGTGAACCTGTCAGCGCAGGACATTCCCGAACTGGGTGTAGGATCAGGTCTCGATTCCGTCGAACTGGGCCTCCGGCTTCGCTACGAATTCGCACGCGAATTTGCGCCCTATATTGGCATAGAACAGGAATGGAAAA
Source organism: Altererythrobacter epoxidivorans (assembly GCF_001281485.1). NCBI lineage: Bacteria > Pseudomonadati > Pseudomonadota > Alphaproteobacteria > Sphingomonadales > Erythrobacteraceae > Altererythrobacter > Altererythrobacter epoxidivorans. The sequence continues at coordinate 93,276 of NZ_CP012669.1, read as the reverse complement.
TTGGCCAGAGTGCCGACTACGCCCGCCTCGCGGGTGAGGATCCGAGCGTGACGAACTACGTCGTCGGGGTTCGGTTCTGGTTCTGAGAAGGAAATTACGGTGAATTTAAAAAGTCTTGCCACCGCGTCTGCCCTCGCGGTCTTCTGGATGCCGACCGCAGCACACGCACAGCACGCCGATCATTCGGCCCACGGCACACAAACCACGGCCCCGGACGCGCTGACGCAAGAGGCGACGGCTGTGCTCGTCGCTTACCGCGAGGCGCTGGTGGCACGCGACGAAGCCGCCATGCGTGCCCTGTTTCGTGCGGATTCGCTGGTGTTCGAGAACGGCAAGGCCGAGGGCTCATTCGCCCAGTACATGGAGCACCACCTCGGCCCGGAACTTGGCGAGATAACCGAGTTCACATTCTCCAATCCGACGGTCAATGTCCGGATGGCCGGTCATGTGGCGCTTGGGCACGAAACCTATCGCTACCGGATCGCACTCACGGATGGCCGCGTCATCGAACGCGACGGGGTCGCCACCTCTGTCCTCACCCACGAAGACGGCGTGTGGAAGATCGTCCAGTACCACTCCTCGTCGCGCGCTCCGCGCCCGAACTGAAAAACCCGTCGCTTCCGCAATGGCAAGCCAGCGTTCGCGCAAGCTCCGGCTGCACATCTTCGGCAGCAAGGTCCACAAGTGGCTCGCTGTTTTCGTCGGCGTGCAAGCGCTCCTGTGGATGGCAACCGGGACGATCATGTCGTATCTGAAGATCGAGCATGTCCGCTCCGAGCACGTGATCTCGCGCGAGCCTGTGCCCCTGGGCGCCGACGCACCGCTACCCGCATGGGCTACCAATGGCGGCGACCTGGTCTCGGCAACCACAAAGACCGTTAACGGGAAGCCGGTGGTCGAGTTGAAGCGCGTCAATGGCAGCGCCTCACTGCACGAAGCAGCGACCGGACGGAAATTGTCCCCGCTCTCACGCGGTACCGCCGAGCAAATCGCCTCGGCTGCCTGGACGGGGCCTGAAACCGCAATCACGTCATCGGAGGCCATCGAAGCGCCGGTCGGTACGGAGTTCGGCGGGCCGTTTCCAGCGTGGCAGGTGCAATTCGCCGATCCGGATGGGACGCGCCTCTATATCGATGCATCGACCGGCGCGGTGCTGGCCGCGCGGAGCGACACCTGGCGCCTGTTCGATTTCATCTGGGGGCTCCACATCATGGACTGGACCCAGCGCGACCGGATCAATAGCTGGTGGCTGCTCCTGTTCGGTCTGGGCGGCACCCTCATCGCTGTTTCGGGGTTTGTGCTTCTAGCTAACCGCTTTCCGAAATTGTCGGCGCGGCGGCGCAGGCTACGAAAGTCCGTTAGTAAGGCTTAGTATTGGAAACGACTTCCGCTTTCGCGGTCCAGACAGGTGCTTTGGCATCGGATGAATTCCGTGAAATGAGTACTCCGCTTTTCTGGCTCGATCGAAAAGATCGCACTCCCAGGGGTGGTCGTGCGAATGAAGGAGGTCCCTTCATCGCCGGACTTGACCTTGGCTCTCATTTGCCTGGCGGCGCAGAAGTCCCTCGTTATTTTCGGCGGCGAGATGCATCTATCGGACTAAGATCGATTGTAATTGGTCCGGCTTCACTGCCGATTGCACAACCGGACTGCAGAATTTGTAACGCGAAATGCTGCGAGGTTGGCTACCGCCAAACTTGCGGTGATTGCGCGAGGCGTTCGACAATCTGGCAATCACCAATACGACTGGCCTCACAAGATTGAAGCATCTGGCTTAGTTCGTCTCGAAGTAGAATAAGGTTCTCGATCTTTCGGTTCACCTCTTTCAACTGCTGGCGAACCAGTTGATCGACGTCGCTACAGGATTTGTCGTCGTTATCTGAAAGGGTTAGCAGTTCCTTCACCTGCGACGTACTGAAGCCCAGTCCACGCGCACGCCGCACGAAAGACAATGTCGCCAGATGCTCGTTCGAATAATCGCGGTAATTTCCAGCTGTCCTGTCGGCGGCAGGCAGAATACCTTCACGCTCATAATAGCGGATAGTTTCCGCCTTGGTGCCGGTGGCTTTCGCAAGTTCTCCGATACGCATCGCTTGACCTTGTAGTTGCTACAAGGTGCATATGTGCTTGCGACTCGAACGTTGCAAGGAGAGCGGCATGGGCAAGTCCTGCTGCCAGACACCGGAACCCGATACCGCCGCGCACAACGATCCGCGCTGGCGCCGCGTACTCTGGATTGCACTCATCGCCAATGCAGCGATGTTCGTCGTTGAAATGATAACAGGTATCGCCGCCGATTCCCGCTCCCTTCAGGCCGACGCGCTCGATTTCTTCGGCGATGCAGCGAACTATGCGATCAGCCTGGGCGTTGCCGGGATGGCGCTCGCATGGCGGGCGAAAGCTGCTCTGATAAAGGCAGCAACCATGCTCGCCTTCGGTATCTGGGTGATCGGCTACGCCATCTATGGCCTCATAGCAGGTGCCGATCCGGAGCCTTCGACGATGGGAATAGTCGGCACGCTGGCGTTGGCGACCAACGTAATCGTCGCACTTATGCTTTTCCGCTTCCGCGAGGGCGATGCGAACATGCGGTCGGTCTGGATTTGCTCGCGCAACGACGCCATCGGGAACATCGCGGTTCTCGGGGCCGCTCTCGGCGTTTTCGGAACGGGTCAGGCATGGCCCGACCTGCTGGTCGCCTCGATCATGGCCGGACTGGCGTTCTGGGGAAGCATCGAGGTATTCGGGCAGGCGCGGCGGGAGCTGGCCCATGAATAGCAATACTATCAGCAGCAGGAATGCATTCCTCGCAGAAGAATACCGACGCGCAGCGAAGGCCGCGAAGGAGCAGAATTTCGAGGAAGCCTGGCACCATCTCGAGCGCGCCCACGTGGTCGCTCAAGACCGTTTCGGACCGCACTGCGTCGCGCATTGGCGCATGCTGCGGCTTGCCTGGAGAGTAGGAGACTGGCGGGAGGTCTGCGGTCAGATGTTCAGGCTTGCGCTCGCTCCCCTGGGTAACGCTACAGGAAAGCTGCCGGTCGGAAACACCGGCCGTTCCAATGTCAGTGCTTTCACCCGGATGGAAATAGAGCCGGAGATCAGACGTGTGCTAGGTCTACCAACAAATCGAAATGATGGGTGAAAAAGAAACGCGCTAGAGAGGACTATCGCTTTGTGATGACATCACATTTCCTCGTTCAAAATAGTTCTTCCGTAGTGGAGTTCGCGCTGGTATCGGACACGCGATGACCCGGCTCTTCGCCCGCTCCTTCTTGCTGCAGCTGATCACGCTGTGCACCGCATTCGGTGTCCTGTGGACTCCGGTGGCGGAAGCGGCCGAATGCGCGGGAGAGACTCCGGTCGCATCTCAGCTTGAGCAGCATGACGAGCCGGGCAATGACGACACGGGTCCGGAGAAGCACGGTACCTGTGCGCATGGCCATTGCCATCACGCGTCGCAGGCCGTGGGCCAATCGTCAAAACCTGCTGTGCTCGGCAAGGTTGTAGCGGTGCTCCGGGCGGCCGACCAACCCTGGTCCGCTTCTGGCCTGGCAGAACTGGCCACACCCCCTCCTCGAGCCTGACGTTCGCCGCGCGTCGGACCAGTGATCCGACGCCGAACTGAACGTCAGCAGAGGAATAGTCATTCATGTCCGCCATATCGTGGCGAGCAGTCCCCGTCTGGGGACTGATACTCGCCCTGTCCACGGGATCTGCCAGCGCGCAGGCCCAGCGTGTCGTCACGCTCGACGACGCCCTCGAGCTCAGCGGGGTTGCCATTGAGACCGATACCCCCGCCACCAACCCTCGCCTCGTGGGACCCCGCGCGGAATCCGAGGCGGCAGCGGCGCTTGTCGATCAGGCCCGTCTCCGGCCTAATCCCGAAGTGTCCTTCGAGGTCGAGAACCTCGCTGGCAGCGGGGCTTTTTCCGGCCTTCAGGCGACCGAGTATACCCTCTCTGTAGGCCAGCGTCTCGAACTCGGCGGCAAACGTTCCGCCCGTGTCGGTGCGGCTGAAGCCCAGGCGGAACTCGCAGCCCTCAGGGCCGATCTGACCACGGTGGAACTCGGACAATTAGTGCGCGAACGATACCTCAGGGCTGCTGCCGCTGCTGCCCGGGTCGAACTTGCGCAGGATGTGGTCGCGCGCAATGACGAACTGGCGCGCATCGCCGGTGTCCTTGTGGAGGTCGGCCGCGAGCCGCCTCTGCGCGCGCTGAGAGCGGATGCAGCCCTCGCCGAAGCGCGCGCGCATCTGGTCGAGGCCGAGGCGGAGAGCCTGTCGGCCCGGATTGCGCTTGCCGCTCTATGGGCGGGCAGTGAAGCGCCCTTCGTTCCGGCGGATTTTCCGGATATCCTCCCGCCCGCTTCCCTCATGGCCGGGGCGGCCGATAGCCTGACCTACAGGGTTGCGCGTGCCGAGAGCACGGCTGCTGCGGCGGAAATCGAGCGGCAGCGAAGTCTGCGTATTCCCGATCCGACAGTCTCCGCGGGCGTGCGGCGCTTCGGGGAAAGCGGCGATAACGCCTTCCTCGTCGGTGTTTCGATCCCGCTTCCCTTTCGGGATCGCAACCAGGGTAACGTTGCGGCTGCCGAGGCTCGGTTGCGGGCAGCGAACGCTCGCGAAGCCGTAGCCCTCGCGGACTACGAGCAGGCGGTTGCCAGCGCCCGAGCGAAGTATCTTGGTGCCGAAGCGCGCGTCGAGACCGTGTCGCAAACATCGCTCCCGCAGGCGGAGGAGGCGCTACGCCTCGTGAGCATCGGATATCGCAACGGACGTTTCCCCCTGATCGAAGTTCTCGCTGCCGCCGAGGCGCGCGACACGATCCGCGAGGCGCTTATCGCAGCCCGCGAGCAGAGGGGCCTGGCCGCAGCCGAACTGATCGGGCTGGCCGCACAATGAAAGATACATCCATGACACGCAAAAAGCTTGCGATCCTCGTCGGAATCGTAATCGCGATCGGCGCGCTGACGCTGATCTTCTGGCCGACCGCCGAAGTCGACGACCATGCGCAGAAAGAAACGGAGGCGGAGACACCCGAGGGGGTAGTCACGCTGAGCAACGAGCAGATCAGCGAGGCCGGGATACAGGTGGCGGCAGTGCGTTCTGGAGCCGCTGTCGAACTCGTCTTCCCGGCAACGGTCGCGGCACGCCCCACCGCTTCGGCGCGGATCGACGCCCGCGCTTCGGGAGTCGTCCGCTCCGTGGGCAAGACGCTCGGCGACTATGTCTCGCGCGGCGAGATCGTAGCGCGCATCGAGAGCGCGGATGCCGCCGCGCTTGCCTCGCAACTCAGCGCGGCACGGGCCCGGGTGACCGAGCTGTCCTCCGCCTACGAACGCGAACGGCGTTTGTTCGAGGAGAATGTCACGGCCCGTCAGGATCTGGAAGCCGCGCAGGCCAATCTCAGCGTAGCGCGTTCGGAATTGCAACGGGCGCAGGCGGCAGTAGCAGCAGCCGGTGTCAGCGGCGACGGGCGTTCGCTGGCAGTCACCTCACCCCTCGCTGGCAGGATCACCGCGGCACCGATTGTGCTGGGGGCCTTCGTGGATGCCGGCGAAGAACTCTACCGCGTGGTCGATCCCAATGGACTCCAGATCGAGGTGGCACTGCCTTCGGCTGAAGCCTCACGCATCCAACCTGGTGACGAGGCGGTGCTGGTCGTCGGCGATGGCCGCGAAATCGGCGCCCGGGTTCGTTCGGTCACGCCTTCTCTCGATCCGGAAAGCCGCAGTGCCACTGCGGTCCTGTCGTTGTCGCGCGGTGTTCCTGGCCTTCAGCCGGGCGCGTTTCTCCAGGCGCGGATCAGACCTTCGGGTGAGATCGACCGCGACCGCATCGCGGTGCCGGAAGACGCCATCCAGGTGGTCGAGGGGCGCGATGTCGTCTTTGTCCGGACGCAGACCGGGTTCCAGGCCCGCGAGGTCCAAGTCGGAACTCGGTCTGCAGGCATGGTGACGATTCTCTCCGGCCTCCAGGAGGGATGGCGGATCGCTGTCGCCAACGCCTTCCTGCTCAAGGCCGAACTCGGGAAGGAGGGCGCCGAACATGGTCACTGAGACAGGGCTCACACCCGACGTGGGAAGTCACGCCGGTTCGGCCAGCCATCGCCACGGTTTGATCGGGGCCATCCTCGACATCGCCGTGCGGTTCCGCTGGGCGGTCATCGTCCTAACCGTCTTGGCCGCGATCTACGGCGCCATGAACCTTTTGCGCCTGCCGATCGATGCGGTGCCGGACATCACCAACACACAGGTGCAGATCAACACCAGCGTTCCCGCGCTCTCCCCCTCGCAGGTAGAGACGCAGGTGACATTTCCCATCGAGACCGGGCTTGCCGGGATCGAGGGGCTCGAGATGACCCGCTCGATCTCGCGCAACGGCTTCAGCCAGGTCACGGCGATCTTCGAAGAAGGCACCGATATCTACTTCGCACGCAGCCAGGTGAACGAACGGCTCGCCCCGATCGGCGCCTCCCTGCCGGAAGGCGCCGAGCCTACGATGGGGCCGATCTCGACGGGCCTGGGCGAAGTGCTCATGTATACGATCGAATACGAGTATCCGGGAGGTCGCGATGCGCCCAAGGGTGGTCGAACCGGCTGGCAGGCGGACGGGAGCTTCATCACCGAACGCGGCGAGCGCCTCGACACCGAAGTCGCCAAGGCAGCCTATCTTCGCACGGTGCAGGACTGGGTGGTGGCTCCGCTCATGCGCTCCATCGACGGGGTGGCGGGCGTGGACTCGATCGGTGGCTACGAGAAGCAGTTCCTGGTCCAGCCCGATCCTGCTCGTCTGACCGGCTACGGTCTGTCGTTCGACTCCCTGATCGATGCTCTGGAAGCGGCGAACCTCGCCGAAGGCGCAAACTTCGTCGATCGTGCAGGAGAGGCTCTGCTCGTCCGCGTCGATGCGCGGCTTGGGGGCACACAGGACATCGAACAGGCAGTGGTCGCGACCCGCGAGGGCGTTCCTATCCGGATCGGAGATGTCGCCTCGGTTCGCATCGGCGGCGACCTCAGAACCGGCGCTGCCTCGCTCAACGGCGAGGAAGCGGTCGTTGGCACGGTCCTGATGCGCAGCGGCGAGAACAGCCGCACCGTGGCTGCCGCCTCGGCCGAGCGACTGGAAGAAGTCCGCGCCTCGCTCCCTGCCGGAGTGGTCGCCGAGATCGTCTACAACCGCTCGTCGCTGGTCGATGCGACCATCGCCACGGTCGAGAAGAACCTCGTCGAGGGCGCGCTTCTGGTGATCGCAGTCCTGTTCCTGATGCTCGGCAATATCCGGGCAGCGATCATCGCCGCATTGGTCATTCCGGTATCCATGCTGATGGCCGCGGTGGGAATGAACAGGCTTGGTGTCTCGGGCAACCTGATGAGCCTCGGGGCACTGGACTTCGGCCTAATCGTCGATGGCGCAGTTATCATCGTCGAGAACAGCGTCGCGCGGCTCGCTGCGAGGCAGCACCGCGAAGGTCGATTGCTCAGCCTCGGCGAACGGCTGACGGAGACACGGCTGGCTGCCCAGGAGATGATCAAGCCGACCGTCTACGGCCAGGCGATCATCCTCTTGGTCTATGCGCCGCTGCTCACCTTCACGGGGGTCGAGGGCAAGACGTTCTCGCCCATGGCCATCACGGTCATGCTGGCACTCGCCTCCGCCTTCGTGCTGTCCCTGACCTTCGTGCCGGCGATGATCGCGGTGCTTCTCAATCGCAAGCTGACCGAGAAGGAGGTCAAGCCGGTCCGGATCGCGAAGGAACGCTATGGCCCGGCCCTGCGCCGTGCCATCGCACGCCCATGGCCGGTGATCGGAGCGGGTGCCGGGCTGTTTGCCGTAGCAGCTTTGATGTTTACCTTTCTCGGCAGCGAGTTCACGCCCCAGCTCGACGAGCGGGACATCGCGGTTCAGTCGCTGCGGATACCGTCGACCTCGCTCGAACGCTCGCTCGCCATGCAGAGACAGGTGGAGGACAAGCTCGAGGCCTTCCCACAAGTAGAACTGGTTTTCTCGCGCACCGGCACGGCCGAGGTCGCGAGCGATCCGATGCCGCCGAACGCGTCCGATGCCTACGTCATCCTGAAGCCGCGCGAAGAGTGGCCCGATCCCGACCTGTCGAAGGACGAACTCGTCGCCGAGATGGAGGAATCGCTCAGCGGTCTGGTCGGCAACCTCTACGAGTTCAGCCAACCCATCGAACTGCGCTTCAACGAGCTGATCGCGGGTGTTCGCGGCGACGTAGCGGTCAAGCTCTACGGAGACGACCTCACGGCGCTGACCCGGTCAGCCGGAGAAGTGGCCGGGGTGCTTCGCGGCGTCGAGGGTGCTGCCGACGTCAAGGTCCAGCAGGTCACCGGCTTCCCCACGCTCGACATCGCCTTCGATCGACCGACGATTGCCCGCTATGGTCTGACCGTGGAGGAGGTCGCGCAGTCCGTGGCCATCGCGCTGGGCGGCCGCCCCGCCGGGCTGGTGTTCGAGGGTGACCGCCGGTTCGATGTCGTCGTGCGGCTTGCCGATGCGACCCGGGACGATTTCGATCAGCTCGGCGCTCTGCCCATAGTCCTCGAAAGCGGGGTCACGGTCCCGCTTCGCACGCTGGCGGATTTCCAAGTGGTAGATGGTCTCGCCGAGGTTCGCCGGGAGCAGGGTCGCCGATTGGTGATCGTGTCGGCGAACGTGCGCGAACGCGATCTCGGGTCGTTTGTCGAGGAGGCCCGGGCAGGCGTCTCCGAAAGCGTCGAACTGCCGGCTGCCTCCTTCATCGAATGGGGCGGGCAATACCAGAACCTCCAGGCCGCGCAGGCAAGGCTCGCCCTCGTCGTTCCGGTCTGCTTCGCGCTGGTGTTGCTGCTCCTGTTCATGGCGCTGGGCGGCTGGGTTCCGGCATTCGCGGTGTTCAGCGCGATCCCGATGGCACTGGCAGGCGGGGTTTTCGCGCTTGCCTTACGGGGGATGTCGTTCTCGGTGTCCGCCGCGGTGGGCTTCATCGCTCTTTCGGGTGTCGCGGTGCTGAATGGCCTCGTGATGATGACGGCAATCCGACAGCGCCTCGACAAGGGAATGTCGCTCGATGACGCGATCTGTGACGGTGCGTTGGCAAGACTGCGGCCAGTGCTGATGACTGCGCTGGTGGCCTCGCTCGGCTTCGTGCCCATGGCCATCGCGACTGGAACCGGCGCCGAAGTGCAGCGTCCGTTGGCTACGGTCGTGATCGGCGGATTGATCACCGCGACCGCGCTTACGCTCTTCGTCCTTCCCGCCATTGCCAGGCTGGTGCTGCGGGAGAACGGTCAAGATGTCGGATGGCGAGAAAAATGGCGAGCGATGCTCCGGCTCAACCTGACTCGCGCCGAACGCCGCGAATATCCTTCTGGGGAGATCTGAATATATGGCTGACAATCACGATCACGCGCATGGGGTTGCCAAGCTTTTCGGCCTCCCCGTAGAACTGGCCTTCGCTATCCTTTCCGGCATCACGCTGGCGGTGGGGTTTGCGGTAGAGAAGCTGGTGCCCAGCGCGCCGCACTGGGTGCCTCTAGCAGGGTATGTCGCCGCCTACTTTTTCGGCGGACTATTCACGCTTCGCGAAGCAGTCGAGAATGCGCTGGCACGCCAGTTCAAGATTGATTCGCTCATGCTCGTCGCGGCGGCGGGGGCGGCGATCCTGGGCGAGTTCGCGGAAGGCGCACTGCTGCTGTTCCTGTTCAGCCTGGGTCATGCGCTGGAAAGTTTCGCCATGGGCCGCGCGAAGCGCGCGATCGACGCGCTGGCCGAACTTGCACCCGAACGCGCGACCGTGCTGCGCGACGGATTGCCGGTCGATGTCGCAGTCGAGGAACTTGTCGTCGGCGACGTCGTGCTGGTCCGTCCCAACGAGCGCCTGCCTGCCGATGGTTTCATCATCAAGGGTCAGTCTGCCATCAATCAGGCACCCGTGACCGGCGAGAGCATTCCGGTCGACAAACGTCCGGTTGAGGATCGTGCCGCAGCGCGCACGGCTGCCGGCGCCGTCGATGCCGTCTCGCGCGCCTTTGCCGGGACCATCAATGGCAGCGGCGCGCTGGAAATCGAGGTAACGCGTAAATCGAACGACAGCACGCTCAGCAAGGTTGCCGCGCTGGTGGCTGCAGCGGAAACCGAACGCTCGCCCACCCAGCGGATGACCGACAAGTTCGAACGCATATTTGTCCCGCTCGTGCTACTGCTGGCCGCGCTGTTGTTCTGTGCGCCGCTGGTGATCGACGAGCCTTTCAGCGAGAGTTTCTATCGTGCCATGGCCGTGCTGGTCGCGGCCAGCCCCTGTGCCCTGGCAATCGCCACGCCCAGTGCCGTGCTGTCCGGTGTAGCCCGCGCGGCACGTGGCGGCGTGCTGGTGAAAGGCGGCGCAGCGCTGGAAGACCTCGGCACGCTGAAGGCCATCGCCTTCGACAAGACCGGCACGCTCACCGAAGGGGAGCCGCGGATAACCGATGTGATCCCGGCCCCGGGCATTGATGAACGTGAGCTGTTGCAAGTCGCCGTGGCGGTCGAGGCGCTGAGCGACCATCCGCTGGCGCAAGCGGTCGTTAGGGATGGCAAGGCGCGTCTGGACGCGCCAGCGGATCGGAAAGCCGAGGGCCTGGAAAGCCTGACCGGACGCGGTGTGAAAGCCATGCTCGGCGGTGAGACGGCATGGATCGGCAAGGCGGAGATGTTCGGCGCGGATGGGCTCGAACCGCTCGGCACACCGTCAGCCGATGCCATCGGGACGCTGCGCGATAAGGGGCGCACAACCATGGCCGTGCGCTACGGCGGGCGCGATCTCGGCGTAATCGGGATGATGGATACGCCGCGCGACGGCGCGCAAGAGACGCTGCTGGAACTGCGCAAGCTTGGCATTGAACGGATGCTGATGATCTCGGGCGATCACACCAAGGTCGCGGAGGCTATCGCCGCCGAAGTGGGGCTGGACGAGGCGCGCGGCGACCTGATGCCCGAAGACAAAGTCGCGACTATTGAGGCGCTCAGCCGGGAGGCGAAGGTCGCCATGGTCGGCGACGGAGTGAATGATGCGCCCGCCATGGCGCGCGCTACGGTCGGCATCGCTATGGGTGCCGCCGGGTCCGATGTAGCGCTGGAAACGGCGGACGTCGCACTGATGGCAGACGATCTGCGCCGTCTGCCCTTTGCCGTCGGCCTGTCTCGCAAATCGCGCAGTATCATCCGCCAGAACGTCTATGTCAGCCTGGGCGTTGTCGCTCTGCTGGTTCCTGCGACCATATTCGGCCTTGGGATCGGGCCCGCTGTCGTAATGCATGAAGGATCGACGCTCCTCGTCGTGTTCAATGCGTTGCGACTTCTTCGCTACGATCCATAGTTGAGTTTTTTGCGCTCCGGACAGGCCCGCGTCCCCGCAAGCCAGTAGCAAGCAAGCATCGAACTTAAGAAGATTGTGATGTGACCGCGCCTGTTGCGATTTATCCCGCAATTTCCGATTTTTAAGGATTGCAGGATAAATCGCAAAAACCTTGAAAACTGCCAGCAACCAAGCGGTCAGGCCAGGATCCCTTGCTTGGATCGATGCGAACATATGGGTCGGCCTCGATCGGGCTTATCCAGGCCTCGATCCGTTTGCGATGGTCCCGGCGTAAGACCTCAAGCCCCGTACGCTTCTGCCATCCCGAAATTCAGATCCAGATCGCCCGATTGGACTGTTCGCCTTCATTTAAGCCGCGTCGCTATCCAGGCCTGTACCTCGTCTTCCGCCCAGGCGACCGCATAGCCACCCAGTTGAACGGGCTTCGGAAACTTGCCCTCGGCCATCCAACGGTAGATCGTCGAACGGCCAAGCCCGACGCGGTGCTGAACCTCGGGCAAGCGGATGAGCCGCGTCACACGCCGGGTCTCGGTTGCTCCCTTGTCGATCTCCTCACCCACGATGACCTCCTTCTGCACCGGCGAAGACTTCGCCGAGTAGCGCGTCCTTGCGCTCGAGCTCATCGATGTGGTCGGAAAGCAGCCGTGCGACGCGATGCGCGGTGCCCTTGGCCCAGCGCGGCTTCACGTCGTGAATCTGGTTTCCCAGGACACGTTCGAGCGCTGAAGGCAGTTCACCGGAAAAGTCCTCGAAGAACTGCGCGAGGTCCGATTGCAGCCACGCAATCGCGTGATCACCGCTACTGACGAGGAAGAGGAGCAGGTGCGCATGAGGAGCGACGCCGCTCGCGGCAAGAATGCGCAAGGCTTCTCCGAGGCTGGCCGAGCGCTCGCCGGCAAGGATGCGGCGCAAAGCGTCCTTATGGATCTGCGTATCGCGCGCGATGTCGCAGCGGGCGCGGCCGCTGGCTTCGACGGCAGCCAAAAGCAGCCGGGCGAGGTCGGCGCGAACCTGTTGTTCGGCAAAGAGCGCCATGTTGGTCATCGACGAATCCTTTTCTCCAGATTTGGTCGACTCACCGGCTAACCGCGAAGGAAGCCTGTAGGAAAACGAAAAGAACATCTAGAGAACATGGAGGAAGGAACGAATCAGCTTCCTTCAGTGATTCGCGCAAATTCCGGTCGCGTTCACGCGCATCGCGGCTCGCTTCGCTCAGAACCCGGCACAGCCGGCGCTGCTGTGCAATCAGCCTGCGCGAATCCCGGCCTGCGCACCTCCCGATGTCGCTTTTTGCTTGGCCGGCAGCCCCTGAATCCAGTTCCCGATTTCCTACAGCCCGGCTTCGGAGAGAGGAAAGAACATACAGCGAACGCATCGCTGGCTGATGTTCAATCCTTCGGAGTTTCCATCCATGACCAAGACTGCCCTTCCGGCCCAGCAGCGCACGCTCAACCGTGCACGGGGCCGCGACTACATTCTTCCCGCCTGCGTTGCGCTGGCCTGCGCCGGTGCAGCCTTTGCCGGCGCCGACACCACCTTCGATCCCGCGCTGACCAAGTTCACCGACTTCCTCGAAGGCTCGGGCGGCAAGATCATCACCGTGCTCAGCCTTGCAGGCGGTCTGATCGGCCTTGCCTCCGGGCGCTTCTCGCTCGGCCAGGTCGCGGTGCCAGTCGGCGTCGGGATCGGTGTCGGCACCGGCGTGCCGATCGTCACCTCGGTCGTGACCGCGGTCATCTGATCAGCGGATCCGGTCACGACAGGAGGGCGGCATGGCCGACAGGTACCTCGTTCCACGACGGCTCGACGACCCGGAGCTCATCGGCTTCTGGACCATCGACGAGTTTGCAGGGATTCTCATTCCCTTCGCCTGGGGCATCCTCTCGCAGCATATCTTTATCGGTATCGGCCTGGCCGCCGGGGCCTGGCTTGCCTTGCGGAAGGCAAAGGCACGCGGCGCCGGTTCGGCACTGGTGCATGCTGCGTACTGGTACCTGCCCGGGAGCTTTCTCGGGCTGAAGGCCACGCCGCCCTCCCATTGCCGCCTGTTGGCGGGCTGAGGGAGGCGACCTATGCGAGCAGAATTCGCGCACGAACGGGCGCAGACCTACCTTCGGCAACGCAACCGCTTTGCCGTGCTGGCAGGTGTTCTGGGCCTGACCACGCTGGTCAGCCTCGGCGCCGCGGTGACTCGCGACGAGCAGGTTGTGCTGGTGCCGATTACCGCCGAGCGGATCACCGTCTCGAGCGGCGGGATCGACGCGCCCTATCTCGAGCTCGTCACCCGCGACACGGCACTGATGCTCCTTAATCGGGCACCGGAAAGCCTCGACTACTGGATGGCGAACATCCTGAAGCTCGCCGATCCCGCCGCGCACGGCCGCCTCAAGGCCGAGCTCGTCAAAATCGTCGAGGAACAGCGCGGCTCGGACATCAGCCAGGCCTTCGTGATCGCGGAAATGCATGTCGATCCCAAGGCCCTGACCTCGACCGTCACCGGCACGCTCAAGACCTTCGTCGGCGCGCAGGTGATCGCGAGCCAGCGCCGCTCCTTCCGTTTCCGCTGGTCGAAGCGTGGTCTCAACGTCGCGCTCGCCGGCTTCGAGCAACTTCCCACCGACAAGGAGGAACCCGGCCAATGAGCCTTCTCCCATCTCCCCTCGCTGCTGCGCTTGCCGGAACCGGCCTTGCCTGCTTCGCGATCGGCGCGACAAGGCGCCCCGATCCAGGACTCAAGCTGACCGGCCTCGCCGTACTCGCCTTCGCGCTCGCGCCGGTCCCGGCGCATGCCGATCAGTTCGTCGAAGCCGCTGACAATGCGACCATCGACTGCGAGCTCGCTCGCGGCGAACTCACGCGGATCGCGCTCATCGATGACGGCTTCGCCAATGTCTCGAAGATCGCGAGCGGCTTTCCCTACAACGACTTCCAAGTGACGCACGAGCCGGTGCGTGGAGACATCTATATCTCCGTGCCCCCGCAATTTGCCGCTGCCCGGGTCAGCTTCTTTGCAACCAGCAAGGCGGGCTACGTCTACAAGTTCGCCTGCCGTCTCGGCGGCGAGGAAGCGACCCAGCTCTTCATCACCAATCCCGCGCTCGCTAAAGCCGCGGCTACCGAATGGGAGACCGAGACCGGACCCGAGGACGCCGCGATCCGCCTGATCGAGGCGATGGCGAGAGATGCCGTCCTGCCCGGGTTCACCGCTCGCGCTGAACTGTCTGCTCCGCGCCGCACCGGCGGGATCGAGGTCCAGCTGGTCGCCGAATACCAGGGCGATGAACTGACCGGACAGCGCTTCCTCGTACGCAACCTCGGCCAGGAGAGCCTTGCGCTTGGCTCCGAGCGCGAAGGTCCTGCAGGCGCGCTCGCCTTTGCCTATGGCCGCGATGCACTCGCTCCCGGTGAAGCGACCAGTGCCTTCCTTGTCTTTGCCAAGGGAGGGCTCGACTGATGGCCGAGGCAACACAGAAGGACGCCGAAAAGAGGCCGCTGCCAGGCTCGCCGGAAGCGCGCGAAAGCGGACGGCGCAACCTCAATTCGCAGATCGCGCAGCGCCAGAAGATGCTGCTCGCCGGGATCGGTGCCATCGCGCTCATCGGCGGCGGGATGTTCATCTTCGGCGGCGATGGCGACGAGGGCGGCACCGATGCCAATGGTGCGGCGACGATCGACACCGGCGGCCTCGTCAATCGCAACCTCTCGCAGCGCGAGTTCGTCGCGAGCTACGGCAACCGGCTCGATGCACAGGGCCGCGCGATCAAGGATCTGCAGCAAACGCAGTTGCCACGCCCCGAGATCGAACAGGAACTCGAAGCCCTGCGCAGCGAGAACGCGCAGATGCGCTCCGACGGCCAGGCAGCGATCGACGCCATTTCGGCCGAGAATGCCAATCTGCGTTCACAACTCAACGAAGCCGCGAAGGCACCTGCCGCCGCGCCGCCGCTGCCGCCGCCACCAGCCTATGGCCCCGGCGTGGGAACGAGCGGGGCCGTCCAGCCACCGCAAGGAGCGCCGGAGGCGCAGGGCGGACAGCTCAGCCTGATGAGTTTCAGCGCGGAGACGGGCAAAGACGGCAAGCCGCGTGCGGCAGAGACTGCGCCAGCCTTGCTGCTCGAAGCGAGCCGCGATTACCTTCCGCCCAACAGCTACGCACCGGCAACGGTCATAGTGGGTGTCGATGCTTCGACCGGCGTTGCCAGCCAGAGCGATCCGCTTCCCGTGGTGCTCCGGATCACCGGACCGGCCCGCTCGGTGATGCGCGGCAACAAGCTGCTCACCACCGACATTACCGGCTGCCTCGTCAATGGCGCGGCGCGCGGCGATCTCTCGGCCGAGAAGGTCTACGTCAAGCTGGTGCGCATGACCTGCGCGCAGCCCGGTGGCCGCTTCGCGGTCAGCGAGGTCAAGGGGTTCATCTCCTTTGCCGGAAAGTCGGGTGTGCGTGGCCGCGTGGTCAGCCGCGAAGGCAGCCTCGTCAGTCAGGCACTGCTGGCCGGGATCGTTGGCGGCTTCGGGCGCGGATTTTCCGCCAACGCCAACGGCATCTTCACCGGCCAGGTCGGTGCCAACGGTCAGCGCGAGGCGCTGTCGCCGACCGATATCCTCGCCGGTGGCTTTGGCCAGGGAGCCGGCGAAGCCGCCGACACCGTCAGCCGATACCTCATCGAACGCGCCGAACAATACCAACCCGTCGTCGAGATGCCGACCGGCATCGAGGTCGAGATCGTTTTTCTCGACGGCGTCCACGTCAGGAGCTCCTCCAAATGAACTACAATGACCACCGGCCGGGCCTGAAGGCCCGCGCCGCCCACCTTGCCCTTGCCCTCTCGAGCGCTGCCGCCGTGCTGACGCTCGGCGTCTCGGCCGTCACTGCGATGCCTGCGAGCGCCGCCGGGATGGCGAGCGATGTCGCGCAGGCACTGAAACTGCGGCTGCCCAAGACCCCGATCGATGCGATCAGCTGCGACACGCTGGGCCCCTGGTGCGAAGTCGTCTCGGGCGATACGCTGTTCTACATCGACGAGACCGCCCGCTACCTTTTCGTGGGCCGTCTCTACGACATGGAAGAACGGCGCGACGTGACCGCCGCCCGCCTGCTCGAACTCAATCCCGACCTCCTTGCGGCCGGTGCGGCGCGCGTAGCCAGCGATGCGCCGGCGGGACGCGACGAAACGCCTGTCCAGGCGGCCGCCAACCATGTCGACCTATCGTCGCTTCCGGCTGCCGGCGCGATCCACTGGGGCAACCCCAAGGGCGAACGCCTGGTCGTCTTCTCGGATTTCCAGTGCGGATATTGCCAGCGCCTGACCGCCGAACTCGCCAAGGCCAAGGTTCATGTGGAAGAGCGACCGATCTCGATCTTCGGCGCGGCAAGCCGCAAGATTTCCGAGGCGGTACTGTGCGCGAAGGATCCGGCAAAGGCGCTGCATGCGGCCTATGCCGGGCAGGCTCCGGCGACCGGCAAGACCTGCAAGGACGCCAAGGCGCTCGATGCCAACGAAGCCTTCGCGAAGGCCAACGGGTTTGCCGGAACTCCGGTCATCGTGCGCGCCCGCGATGGGGCGGTGCTGCATGGCTACCGCGATGCCGCAGCGATCCGCCGCTTCGTGGCCGAGGGCAAGGGAGAGGCGCAATGAGCCGGCTTCCGATCCTTCGCGCCCTGGTGCTCGCTGCGCCGCTCGTCCTGGCTAGTGGCTGCGCCAGCCTCGGCGGAAACGTCAAAGGCAATTTCGCCTGCCGCGCTCCCGAAGGGACCTGTGCGCCGACCTCCACGATCGATGCCGGGGCGACCGGCATCGAGAAGGCTGACACGTCTGGCGCGCATCGGACGGTGACCCCGACCGGGGAAGCGGTTCGCCGCCTGCAGATCGTGTTGACGGGATACCGTGACGCGGCGGGCCGCGACCATGAGGCGCGCGTCGTTCACCTGACCCTGCCCGAACAGGCAGGGACAGGCTGGCGTGCGCCGCAGGGCCGCCGCGAAGTCCTGCGCTCGCTGGCATCGACCATTGCCGCGACGCGCGATGGCAACCCCGCACCCGATTTCCAACCAACAGACACATTGCCGGAACAGCTGTTCATCCCCTCGCAGCCCGTTCCGGCGATGCCCGGCGCTGACGCGCCGGAACCCGGGGGACCTGGCTCGTTTTCCCCTCCCCGCGAGCCGGTCCCCCACCCTGACATGACCGAAGGAGAGAGCCGGTGACGCTATCCCTTGCTGCCGCGCGCGACGCACTCTCGCGGGGCCTGTTTGCCGACACGGCTCGGCCTGAAAAGCCGCAGGCGCATTTCGGGCTCGACATGCTCTCGGACTGGCTGCCCTACCGGGTCTATGACGAGGGGGCGAAGCTCTATCGCAACGCCCGCTCGAAGGGCTTCGTGCTCGAAGTCACCCCGCTGATCGGGGCCGACGAACGCACCGGCGAGATCCTCGGGCAGTTCTTCTCCGAAGGCCTGCCGCAGGGCGCCTGCCTCCAGGTCCTGAACTTCGCGTCTCCGCGGATCGGCAGCGTGGTCGGCCCCTGGTTCGCTCCGCGTTACGAACAGGGCGGCATCTACGAGGCCATTGCCAGGGCGCGCACCAGCCGCCTTTACGATCTCGTCTGGAATTCGGGCTCGGCGCATGCGCCCTTCCATGCCCGCAACGTCCGGTTGATCGTCTCGCTCGGCGTGCCGGTGCCCGGCAGCGTGACCGACGCGGAACTCTCCGAATGCCGCGAAGGGCTGATGGGCATGCTCCATTCGCTCGGACTGCAGGCACAAGAGCTGCGTCCGGGCGGATTGCTGGCACTGATCGACGAGCTCACCTCGCCGACTACCGCGCACGAGACCGATATCCATGCGTGGAACCCGCATGATACGCTCGATGTCCAGGCCATCCGCCGCGATATCGAGCTCGAGGTCGAAGACGATCGCCTGATCCTCAGGACCGAGCGCTTTCGCGAGACCGGCCGCGACGAGGAGGGCAATCCCGAAGTCGGCGAATGCTATCCCGACCATTTCGACGTGCGGCATTATGCCGTGCGCTCTACCCCTGAGCGCTGGGCGCCCTGGGAATGCGCGCGGCTCATCGGCGACATGTTCACCGACAAGCTGCGCTTCCCCTGTCCGACGGCAACCATGCTGTGCCTCGTCTACCCCGACCAGGAAGCTGCATCGGCGCGCGCGGGCTTCAAGTTCATGCGCACCACCAGTCTCAGCCAGACCAAGAGCGCGCGTTTCTTGCCCAAGCTCGCCGAACAGTCGGCCGAATGGCGCCACGTCCAGGCCGAACTCCAGGCTGGCAAGAAGCTCGTGAAGCTATTCTACGGGCTCACCAGCATCTCGCCGCTCGGCCAGGGCGACGCGCACGAACGCATCATCAAGGCGATATACAAGGCAGCGGGCTGGGACCTTGCCGACGAGCGCTTTCTCCAGCTGCAAGGCCTCGTTGCCGCCTTTCCCCTCAGCCTTGCCGATGGCCTCGCCGACGACATGGCGCGGCTAAAGCGCCTCAAGACCATGCTCTCTACGACAGCGGCACATATCGCGCCGATGCAGGGGGAATATCTTGGCGGCGTGATCCCGCACCTCCTGCTCGTCGGCCGCCGCGGCCAGCCCTTCTGGTGGTCGCCATTCGAAAACGCTGCCGGCAACCACAATATCGCGATCTGCGGCAAGTCGGGTTCGGGCAAGTCGGTGCTGCTGCAGGAGCTCTGCGCCGCCCTGCGCGGTGCGGGTGCCAAGGTCGTGGTAATCGACGACGGGCGCAGTTTCGAGCATTCGGTCAAACTGCAGGGCGGACGCTTCGTCGAGTTCACGCTCGCCTCGGGCTTTTCCCTTAACCCCTTCTCGATGGTCGACGATGCCCGTGCGCACGAAGACGAGGATTACCGCCTCGACTGCTTCGCCATGATCAAGGCGATCGTCGGCCAGATGGCGCGTCCCGGCACCGCGCCGAGCGACACCGAGCGCGGGCTCATCGACCGGGCCGTGACCGCGACCTGGGAGGCACTCGGCAGCGGCGCATCGGTCGACGATGTCGCGCATGCGCTCCATGGCTCGGAGAGCGAGGCGGGCCGCGATCTTGCCACCGCGATCGCGCCCTTCTGCCGCGGCGGCAGCTACGGCGGGTTCTTTGCAGGCAAGGCGAGCTTCGCGCTCGACGATGATTTCACCGTCTTCGAGATGAGTGATCTCGCGTCCCGCGAGGAACTGCGCAGCGTGGTCCTCTCGGCGATCATGTTCATGACCAGCCAGGCGATGACGCGCTCGTCGCGGGCAACCAAGAAGCTGCTGCTGATCGACGAGGCCTGGGCCATGCTCAAGGGCGGGTCGATGGGCGAGTTCGTCGAGACCTATGCCCGCACCGCGCGCAAGTATGGCGGCGCGCTCGCCACCGCGACCCAGTCCCTCAATGACTATTACAAGTCCGATGGCGCGCGCGCCGCGCTCGAGAACAGCGACTGGATGCTGGTGCTCCAGCAGAAGGCCGAGACGATCGCCGATTTCAGGGCGAACGCGCGGCTCGACATGGACGACCGCACCGAGACGCTGATCCGCAGCCTCAAGCGTTCGGGCACCGAGTACAGCGAGGTCTTCATCAAGGGCCCCGAGACCGAAGCGGTCGGCCGGCTCGTGCTCGATCCCTTCTCGGCGACGATCTACTCCTCCGATCCCGACACCTATGCCGCGATCCAGGACTGCGAGCGGCGTGGGCAC
This sequence comes from Altererythrobacter epoxidivorans, assembly GCF_001281485.1. Taxonomy (NCBI): domain Bacteria; kingdom Pseudomonadati; phylum Pseudomonadota; class Alphaproteobacteria; order Sphingomonadales; family Erythrobacteraceae; genus Altererythrobacter; species Altererythrobacter epoxidivorans. The sequence goes on along the minus strand of NZ_CP012669.1, from coordinate 73,213 downwards.
AGCCTCGCCGATGCCATCCGCATCGTGGCGGGAGGCGGACAATGATGGTCTCGCATCTCGCCGACCGGACCCCTCCGGCCAACCTCCGCAGCCTGCTGCCGTTCCTGCAAGGGAGCTGCTTCGTCCTCATCGAAACCGCCCGCTTTGCCGCGACCTCGCTGCTGATCGTGCTGGGATTGCCGCTCGCGCTGTTCCTGTTCGTTGCGGGCTGGGATCTTGGCGGCCTCTTCACCCAGCTCGCCAATCTGGCGGACCGATATCTCGAAGCCGACGGCCTCCGCCGCAGCCTGTTCAGCCAGGACCTCAAGGGCTGCTTCCTGGTGCTGACCGGAGCGGTGACGCTGTTTCGCATGCCACGCTTCCTGAAGCGGCTCGCAGCCGATCTCGACAACCATCCGCCCCGGGAGGCAAGCCGTGACTGAGACGAGCAGACTACCATCCTTCAATCGCCCGCTATTGCTGAGAATTCTTGGCGTGCTCGCGCTCGTGGCCGCACTGCTCTGGGCAGCCTGGGTCAGCCGCGCGCTGTCCGAGCCGCGCCAGCAGATCGTCACCGTCCGGCTTGCCGAAACCATCGCGGGTTTCGTCGATGCCGAAGCGCGAGCAGAGCAGGATCCCGAAGCCAGCCAGGCGCGCGTGCTCGCTTTCCTCCAGGCGTCCGAGCGCGCTGTTGCGGAAATGGGAACCGATGGCCGTGTGGTGCTGGTCGGCGAAGCGGTGCTCGCGGGCGATGCCCCCGATGCTACCGATGAACTGCGCATGCGGATCGCCCGCCAGCTTGGGCAGGGAGGCGGTCAGTGACGCACTTTGCCTCTCGCCTTGTTCGCACGATCAAACGCCCGCTCGTCCTGACCGGACTGGTGCTGCTGCCGCTCGGATGGGGCGCGGTCGATGCCTTCGCGAAAGACCATGCCTTCCTCATCAATGCCAGCCCGAGCCTGCCCAACTGGGCGTTCTGGCTCGACAAGCATGCGCGGATCGAGCGCGGCAGTCTGATCTTCTTCGAGCCGCCAGCAAGCAGGCTCGTCGAAGCGCATTTCGGGAAAGGCGCGCAGCTCTTCGGCAAGCGGGTGCTGGGCGTGCCGGGCGATGTCGTGAGCCACCGTGGCCAAGAGGTCTTCATCAACGGTCGCAAGATCGCCGCGCGGCTTGATGAGACCCGTCTTGGCATTGCGCTTCACAAAGGCCCCGAAGGACCGATCCCCGACGGCTGCTTCTATACCGGGACCAGCCATCCGCGCGGCCTCGACAGCCGCTACGCCGAGATCGGCTTCGTCTGCCGCGGCCAGATCCTCGGCAGCGGGAGGGCGATCCTGTGAGCAAGCTTAGCCTCCCTGCAGCGCTGCTTGCAGTCCTGCTCTGCCCTGCCGAGGTGCTGGCGCGCGACTATGGCCAGCGCGGCACGGTGTTTCCCGTGATCGAACGCGACCTCCTCGAACAGATCCATTCGCGCCTGACGCAGATGGAACGTTCGGGTGAGACCGCGCGGCTCAACGAAGACCTGAAACGCCGCACGATCGCGCGGGTGGGCCGGCCCGACCCAGTCGCGGGGATCGTACGGGCCAGCGAAGCGCGGCGCTGGCGCTTCGATCCGACGATTACGCTCGCTGCCGATATCCGCGGCGCAAAAGGCGAGCTGATCCATGCCGCTGGCACGAGGGTCAATCCGCTCGACAGCGTCGGCCTTCGCGCTGATCTTCTATTCCTTGACGGCGACGATCCCGACCAGCTCGCCTGGGCGCTCAAGCAGGACGCCAATGCCAAGCTGATTCTGGTGAAGGGCGCGCCGCTCGAGCTGATGAAGGCCCGCCAGCGCCGCTTCTATTTCGATCAGGGCGGCAAGCTCACGGAAAGGTTCGGGATCAGGTCGGTGCCTGCACGCGTCCGCCAGCAGGGCCGCCTGCTCGAAATCAGCGAAATCGCGCTGCCACCGAGAAGAAGGACAGCCCAATGACGCACTTAAGAAAGCTGGCGCTTATGCTGGCTGCCATTCTTGGTCTCGCGACCGCAACGCCGGCCATGGCCGATGCCGGTCCCGGTCGCTGCACCGGTAGCTTCGTCAACCCGATCACCGACATCTGCTGGTCGTGCCTGTTCCCGATCTCCATCGGCGGACTGGACATCTGGCCGTCGAGCCGGCCCGATCCTGACAACCCCGATCTGCCGGTTTGCCTGTGCGGTCTGAGGCCCGGGATCGCGATGGGCTTCTGGGAGCCCGTGCGGCTTGCCGATGTCAGCATGAAGCCGTGGTGCTTCGTGAACCTCGGCGGCATGAAACTCGATCCGGGCTTCGATATCGGCTTCCGCTCGATCTCGGGTCCATCGGCGGTGGGCGGCGCGAGCCAGTATTATTCGAGCTGGCATGTCCACTGGTATGCCTATCCGCTGATCTACTGGATGGAGATCGTCGCCGATTTCCTGTGCCTGGAATCGGGCTCGATCGACATTCTCTACATCTCCGAGATCGATCCGCTGTGGCAGGATTCCGAGCTCACGGCGATCATCAACCCTGAAGCCGTGCTCTTCGCCAACCCGCTGGCGCTCGCCGCCTGTGCGGCCGACTGCGTCGCCTCGACCGCGAAGCTGCCGATCGACGAGATGTTCTGGTGCGCGGGCTGCCAGGGGTCGATGTACCCGATGAACGGCAATGTCTCGGCCAGCATAGGCCACGTCCAGGCCTCGCGGCTCGTGCTCTCGCGCTTTGCCTACAAGCTCCACCGAGAACTCGTCTCGTGGGGGACGATGGGGTCCAAGGGCCTGTGCGGCAAATACCTGATGCCGGTGATGCGCAAGCAGCAATATCGCTTCCAGGCCACCAACCCCAACCCGGCGACCTCGGGCCGTTACGCCTGCCCGCCCATCGGCGCCTCCACCACCTTTCAATCGGCCGGACAGGTCATCCCCGCCATCGGCGAAGACATGGGATACCTCGTCTGGCGCAAGCGGAACTGTTGCGCGCTATGAACAAGCACCTCCTCCTTTTGCCCGTCGGCCTTGCCGTCACTCTCGGTGGCCTCGCTCTCGCCCAGAGCGCGCCCGAAGGCATCGACCTCGAAGCGATCCGCGAGCGTGCGGGTGAACACGCCGATGATGCGCAGGCACTCAGCACCAATGTCCGCCAACGCGCCGAGGCGATGACCGAAGATGCACAGGCTATCCAGGCGCAGGCGCAGGCCAATCGCGCGGCCTATGCGGACACCATCAAGGCAATCGAGACCGACGCCGTCCTCGACTTCGACGCGATGATCGCGGGGCAAGCCGCCGCAGAGAAGGCATCGCTTGGGACAGCCCCACGCTTCATTGCCTTTGCCAGCCTGTCGATGCCGCCCGAGGCGCTGAAAGCACTGGTCCATGACATGACCAGGGCGGGAGGCGTCACCGTGCTGCGCGGTTTCCCGCAAGGAAACAGCGAGGCGTTCAAGAAGCGGCTCGCCGCCATCTGGAGCACCCGCGACGCGGCCGGTTCGCTTGGCATCGATCCAAGGCTGTTCCGCGCGTTCAACATCGAGGCCGCGCCGAGTTTCGTCATGCTGAGCACCGAGTTCAGCCCCTGCGACGGGTTTGATTGCACCAGCGAGGTGCCGCCACACGACCGCATCGCCGGCAACATCAGCGTGGGCGAAGTCCTCGAGACCTTCGCCTCGGGCAAGGGTCCGGGCGCCGAGCTTGCCCGCCTCCATCTGCGCCAGCTCTCCAGGGAGGAACGGCCATGACCGGCAGAACCCTCGCCAATCTCCTTGCTGCACTCGTCGCCCTCACAAGCGCGGCTTCCATTCACGCTCAGACCCGCGATGCAGCAAGGGCTGACGGGAAGGACTTTGCCACCGAACTGCTGGGCGAGGCGCGCGAGGCAGCAACGACCAATCCTGACGCGGCGCGCGTTCCCAACTTCGATCCGCAGGCGACGCGCGACCTGCAGGATCTTGCACGCGATTCCGACCAGATCGAGGCCCGTGCCCGCAGCGCCGCGACGACCAGCACACCGATGCGGACCATCCGCGACAGCATGGCCAATCGCGCAAGGTTCGAGCCGAACGAGATCGAGGACGTGATCGCCCGCAGCCTCGCGATCAACGAGACGCCGCTCGACTACACCAGCGGCATGGCAATTTCGGGCAGCCAGGGATCGTGCGTTCCGCTACCGCCTGGTTCGGGGTCGGCGGGCACCTACACCGCGACCTGCAATACGGGCACACGGATCGATCAGTCGGTCGGCCAATGCACGGTCCCGCTCGTCACCAGGGTCAGCCAGCAACCGCAGTATCATTACCTTTGCAGCCCATTGGGCAGCTTCAACCTGTCAGGTGAGCCGGATTGCGAAGAGTTTTCGGGCGCCCTTTGCCGGGTGACCGGACACCGGGACGGTCCGTGCCTGCAGTGGGGTTGGTCCGGCGGTCGCAAGTGGTGCACCGAGCCGGGCGATCCCCTTACCGAGCTGACCTGCGACGAACAGGTCGCAGGACAAACGCCCTACCGCATCGCCACGGCGACCACCGTCACAACGACCCCTGACGAAAGCCAGTGCACAGGTCTCGCAGGCAATAGCGATTGCACGCTGGACGCCGAGATCTGCACCGACACTGATCCGCAGACGCGCGTGATCGACGGCGTCTCTGTCACCAGGCCCTGCTGGGAATGGCAACGCAGCTACACCTGTATCGCGCGCGAAGCGGCGACCGACTGCTCCGACATCGAAAGCCAGGGCACCTGCCGCTTTGTCCGCGAGGAATGCCTCACTGACGGAGACCCCTGCGAGACCTGGGAGCGCATCTACGAGTGCCCACTTCCCGGGAACGACAGCTCCACCCAGTTTGTCTGCGACGGTGATGTCTATTGCATCGACGGCAGCTGCGAGACGATCGAGCGCACCGCGAACGATGAGTTCAAGGATGCCGTCACCGCCCTCCATGCGATGGACGAGGCCCGCGGCCAGTTCGATCCCGAGACGCTGACACTGTTCCGGGGCACGCGTAACACCTGCTCCTCCAAGGTCTTCGGCGTGCTCAACTGCTGCAAGGGTAAGGGTTTCCCGCTCATTCCCGGGATCAGCCTCTTGGTCGCGCTCGGCTGCAACCGCGAGGAAGTGCTGCTCCACGAACGCGATGCGCAGGGGCTGTGCGCTTATGTGGGGACCTATTGCTCGGACAAGTTCCTCGGCGTCTGCCTGACCAAGAAGAAGGTTTACTGCTGCTTCGAAAGCAAACTCTCGCGGATCCTGCAGGAACAGGGTCGGCGCCAGCTGCCCAAGCCTTGGGACAAGCCCAAGGAAGAGCAGTGCGAGGGGTTCACACTCGACGAATTCGCCCGGCTCGACCTCAGCCAGATGGATTTCGGCGAGGTCTATGCCGAGTTCACCGAGGCTGCACGGCTCCCCGACGAGCTCGAGAACAGCATCCTCATCCAGCAGAAAATCGAAGACTATTACGCAAGGAGTGGCCAATGACGCGCCGCCAATCACTGCCGATGCTGGCCCTCCCAGTACTGGCTATGTGTCTCGCTGCACTGCTTCCCGTTCGGGCAGTTGCCCAGGAAGCGCGCCTGGCAGAGCCAGCTGCCTCGGCAGACAGCCTCTACTGCGAGCAGCGCAGGCTCGGCTACTGGTTCTATTGCGTAAAGCCGGTGCCGGCAGAGGAGCCGCAGATGGCGCAGCCACCGGCCCAGGTAACCGCAACGCAAGAACTCGACGCGGTCACGGGGGAACTGCGCGAACTCAAGGCGCGTGCGATCCTCTATCCGACGCCGGAAAACGTCACCGCCTATATCCGCTTCCAGCGTTCCCAGCTCGACCGGGCTTCGCTGTTCTCCGATGTCTGGCAGCGCGCGATCTGGCAGGATCCCGAGCTCGACTACACGCTCGAACGGCCGGTCGGCGCGCTCGCCAAGAAGCAATGGCAGGACGCGCGCGCTGCCGACCGCGACGCGGTGATGGCCAGGCTCTCCGAGCGCTATGGCCTGTTCTACTTCTTCGCCCAGACCTGCGGCGCGTGCGAAGTGATGAGCCCGATCGTGCGCTCGGTGGCGGACCGCTGGCACATTACGGTCCGGGCGATCTCGACCGATGGCGGACCGTCCCGGCACTTCCCCGACTACAAGGTCGAAAGCGGCCAGCGGCCGCGCATGGGGCTCGAACCCGGCATTACCCCGGCGCTCGTGCTGTGGGACAGCGTGGCCAGGCGCCCGATCCCGATCGGATACGGCGTGCTTTCGGCCGACGAGCTGCAGGACCGCATATACCTCCTCACCTCGAAGGAAGCCGGACATGATTACTAGCATCCGCAACGCGGCGCTCACCATAGCTGCCGCCAGCATGGTCGCGTCCCCCGTCGCCGCAAACGTCGGCGACAGCATGGACCGCTTCATGGACGACATGGGCGCAGCGGCCAATGTCACCGGGCCGAGCGCGTTCGAAGGCCAGTCGGCGGGCTATTACAGCCTTGGCAATGTCTGGACGCGCTTCCCGCAAAAGACGACCAGCATCGCCAATCTCCAGCTGCCGCGTGCCCGCGCTGGTTGCGGCGGTATCGATATCTTCGCCGGATCCTTCTCCTTCATCAACGCGAGCGAGATGGTCGCGCTCTTGAAGGCCGTCGCCAACAATGCGGTGGGGTTCGCCTTCAGCCTCGCGATCGATACCGTCTGCCCCGAGTGCTCGAAGATCATGCAGGAGTTCAGCCAGAAGGCGCAGCTCATGAATAATCTCTCGATCAACTCCTGCGAGATGGCGCAGGGGCTGGTCGGCGGCGTCTGGCCCAAGGGCGATCTCGCCGACAAGGCGATCTGCGAAGCGATCGGCAATTCCGAAGGTATCTTCACCGACTATGCTGCCGCCAAACACGGCTGCGGGACACGCGGCCAGCGCGCCTCGACCAACGAGGGCGCCGGCGCCGACTATGCCGACGTCAATCCCGGTGTGCCGCGCAATTACACCTGGCATGTCCTCAAGCAGAGCGCCTTCTTCAAATCGGGTGGCACCTTCGACCGCGATCTTGCCGAGTATGCGATGACGCTCATCGGCACCGTGATCTACGTGCCGCCCCGCGACGACGAGCCGGGCAAATTCGTGCCTTTCGCGGGCGATGCCTCTTCGACTCTCGTCACCGCGCTGCTCGACGGGACGCAGGGCCAGTCGGTGCGGGTGTTCCAGTGCGACGAGCCCGACCAGTGCCTCAACCCCACCTTCCAGCAGATGAGCCTCTCGAGCGCGAAGGCCATCCGGCCCCGCGTTGCCCGGCTCATCGGCAGCATGGTGGAGGCCATCCGCAGCGACACCGCGATCGGCAGCGAGGAAAAGGAATTGCTCCAGGTGGCATCGGTGCCGCTCTACAAGATCCTCACCGTGCAGGCGGCCTATGGACGCGGGATGGCAACCGACGACCGCGATACTCTGGCCGAGATCGCCAGCATCGATCTCCTCTATGCCATCCTCGAACGCATCACCGCAGAGGCTGGACGCTCGATGGCGAGCTTCATTGCGGCCGACGAAGCCAAGCTCGCGATCTGGCGTACTCAGGTTGCCGAGGTGCGATCGAGCCTCGCCCAACGGCAAGCGACCGGACAGGCGCGGGTCTCGGCGATCATGCAGATCATCGAAAAGACGGCGATGATCGAGAATATGCTCGCTGCCTCGATGTCACCGTCGATGGCCGCCGCGCTCGACTGGTCGCGCGGGATGCAGTCCCGCTCCATTGTTCCATAAGGGTCAGGCAGCATGGTCGAGATTTTCACGGTCGGCGGCGGCGAGTACATCGTCAATGTCCTCAACGCCGTTGCCGCCTGGACCGGTGCGGGCGGCTACAAGAGCCTCATTCAGGTCGCGCTGGTGATGGGCATGGTGCTCGCGGTCATCGTGGTCGCGTTCAATCAGGACTGGCGCGCATGGCTCAACTGGTTCCTCGGTGCGACGCTCATCTACATGTGCCTGATGGTGCCGCGCATGGACGTCCATGTGACCGACCGGGTCAATCCCAGCCTTGCACCGGCAACGGTGGCCAATGTCCCGCTCGGGCTCGCCCTGATGGCAAGCTTCACCAGCCAGGCGGGAGACTATCTGACACGCTCTGCCGAGCTCGTCTTCGGGCTGCCGGACGACCTTAACTACTCGAAGAACGGCATGATCTATGGCGCGCGGCTGCTCGAATCGACACGGAGCTTGCGCATTTCCGATCCGGAGTTTGCTGCGAACTTCGACGAGCATGTCCGGCAATGCGTGTTCTACGATCTGCTTCTCGGACGCTACTCGATGAAGGAGCTGTCCGAGAGCGACGATATCTGGGCGACGATCGCACCGGGCAGCGCGGCGCGCGCTCAGAAATTCCTGACCCGGCAGGCCGACGACAGCGTGACGGCCTCGATCATCACTTGCCGCGAAGCCTACACTGCGCTGTCGGGGCAGTGGGCGAGCCTTATCGACGAGATGACGCTTGTCGCGGGGCGTCAGCTCTATCCGCGCCAGACCGAAGCACTCGCCAAGGCCAAGCTCATGGCCGATCTCCCGATTGCCTATCAGTATCTTACCGGCATCTCGCGCAGCGCGAGCGACATCTTCCGGCAGGTGCTGACGATCAATGCCATGAACCAGGCCATGCACGGGTTTGCAGGGGCGAGCGGAACGGGCAGTATCGACGTCTTCGCGCAGACCCGGGCCGATATTCAGACCGAGCGGACCTATTCCTCGATCGCGCATAACGCGATGAAATGGGTCCCGATCCTCAATGTCGTACTGACGGTAGTGTTCTACGCTCTGTTTCCTGTCCTGTTTCCGCTGTTTCTGATGCCGCGGACCGGACCCATTGCATTGAGAGGTTACGTCACCGGCTTCTTCTACCTTGCGGCGTGGGGACCGCTCTTCGTCATCCTGCACATGATCCTGATGTTCAAAGGCGCCGGCGATGTCGCCGCGGCTGGCGGCAGCACGGGCCTCAGCCTGGCGACCTTTGCCGGCATGAGCGACGTCAACAGCGATATCGGCATTTTGGCGGGCTATCTTGTCGCCTCGATCCCCTTCCTTGCCGGTGGGGTGGCGCGTGGTGCGCTGGCGATCTCGGGCCAGGCAACGAGCTATCTCAACCCGAGTCAGAACGCAGCCGAGGAAGCCTCGCGCGAAGCGAGCACCGGCAATGTCTCGCTTGGCAATTCGAACATCGACAACTCGACCGTGTTCTCCCGGCAATTCGCCCAAGGCAATCTTGCCCCCAACATCGCCTATGGCGCGGCACAGACCCGTGGTTTCAGCGATAGCGGCACGCAGACCACCAGCTTCCCCGATGGCGAGTTCGCTGCTGTCCCGAATTCAAGCTATCCGTTCACACCGACGCTCGGGCAGGACTTCACCGGCCGCCTCGGAACGATGGCGAGCCAGAGCCGGACGCAGAGCGAGACCTATGCCAACCTCGCCCAGCAATCGACGAGCTCCGCGCTCACACGGTTCAGCGAGATTCGCAACGCCTACAGCCAGGGTCAGAGCTCCGATACGGTCAGCGGCGTCGGCACGAACGACAGCATCGGCACGGCATTCAGCGAAGTCGACAATGCCTCAAGGACGCTCCAGCAGCAGTTTGGCCTGTCCCGGCGCGCGTCTGATGACATCACGGTTTCATGGTTTCTCAATGGCGATGCTTCTTTGGGTCTCAAGGGCGAAAGAGGCCCTGGCACTGCTCAACTTGGCGTCAGGGGAGGCCGAAATCAGAGCTGGACGGACAGCGATATCGGGATCGCCTCGGAAGACCGCGGCAGGATCATGGGAACGCTGCGCCAGCTTTCCGACAGTCGCAACTGGTCGAACACGCGTGAAGGTTTCTTGCGCGAGACGAGCTCGAGCTCAGTATCGCAGGTATCGACCAGCTCGTCGGGTCTCAGCCGATCGCTGACCGAAGCAGAGAGTTATACGCGAGAGGCGCGTCGGGCCGAAGAGATGGCCAGCCGCCTCGAGAACCAGGCCAGCTGGTACGAGGCCAACAGCGTCGCAGGCACGCTGAACTTGAGCCAGGCCTATCGCGAATGGGGCATGGCCGAGATCGAAGCCAATCGCGACTACTACGGGCCGGTGCGCTTCGATGACATCGAGTTCCAGATGAGCGCGCGGGGTCAGCAGCTGCAATCACGGTTTGTCGATAGCTATGCTGATCGGCTTCAGGACGACATCGAAGCCGACCTTTCGCTCCCCGACTTCGCTCCGGTCAGCCGCCCCGGAATCGGAAGTGCTGGGCAGGTACGCGCAAGAGGAGCCGTGAGCTCTTCGGGTGGTCCCTCAATGCCCGATGCTCCGGATCGGTCTGGCATCACGGATGAAGTCGAGCGGGTGCGTCGGCAAGGTCGCGGGCGGATCGGATCAGTTAGAGGCTATCTGGATGGCCAAACAGAAGGCGCCACAGGCGCGAGCGAGGAGGCGGCAGATGCAATAAAGGAGTGGCGGCGCCCTTAAAGGATCACATCGTTGACGATTACGAACGCAACAAAAGCAGCCAGCGCCACGAAGATTGCGATGAGCTTGATCCTGCCCCACGGGTCGGCCCAGGACTTCTTCCAAGAGTAGGAGGTGAGGCGATTTTCGGAGATGGCACGGTCGATCTCTCGTAGACCCTTCCAGTCCGTCTGGTCGTTCTGCTCTTTCTCGTCATCCATTTCCATCACTCCGACCTACATAAAGTCGCAAATTTGATGCATTATCGGTGATAAGCCAATTTACGTCTCGATATTGACACATTAGGTGCCTTCATGTAAAGACGCAACATCGCTACACAAAGCTCCATATCGGAGATAATGTCTCGATAATGCCCCATTATGATTCACCAGACCTGCGCCCTCTCTCGGTGCTGCTATCCGACCTCGGGAAGCAGATCGAAGCATATCGCATATCACGCAATCTTAAGCAGGCCGAGCTTGCGGAAATGGCAGGTATCTCGCGTTCAACGCTCGCCCGCCTGGAAGCCGGCAATGGCGGGACCATCGATAGCCTTGCCAGGATCATGCGTGCGCTTGAAATTGAAGACCGCCTGCTGGATGTCATGCCGGACGCCAAGCTGAGCCCGCTCGATCCCCGGTCCGACACCGGCAAGGCGCGGCAAAGGGTGCGCAAGTCTTCTGAAGGTGAGGCTGGCGAGGAATGGAGCTGGGGTGACGAGGCCCCATGACGCGTGCGGTAGTCAATCTCTGGGGCCGTCAGATCGGCGCCGTCCTGTGGGATGAGAATCGCGATGTCGGGGTTTTCGAATACACTCCGGAATTCAGCCGCAGCGGTATCGAAGTCGCCCCGCTCACAATGCCCTTACGAAGCGGCGTCTACGACTTTCCCGCACTGAATTACGAGACCTTCAAAGGGCTACCGGGCATGCTGGCCGACAGCCTGCCCGACAAGTTTGGCAACGCCCTCATCAATCGTTGGCTTGCCGAGCAGGGCCGCACAGCCGACAGCTTCGATCCGGTCGAGCGCCTTTGTTACACCGGCCGCAGAGGCATGGGCGCGCTCGAATTCGAACCTGCCACCGGCGAGCGCCGCGAAAAGGGTCGGCCGGTCGATATCGCTCCGCTTGTCGAGCTCGCCAACAGGGTCATTGCCGCGCGTGAAGAATTGGCCGGTGTACTCAAAGGAGAGGATGATCATCGCGCACTCCAGGAGATCCTGCGCGTCGGCACCTCCGCCGGCGGCGCCCGGGCCAAGGCCGTCCTCGCCTGGAACGAGGCGACCGGAGAATTCCATTCAGGGCAGCTGACTGCAGGGCCCGGCTATACGCAATGGCTGGTCAAATTCGATGGCGTGTCGGGCAATGCCGACAAGGAACTTGCCGACCCGATGGGCTTCGGCCGGCTTGAGTACGCCTGCTATCTGCTAGCCCGAGAGGCTGGCATCGACATGGCTCGCTCTCGTCTGCACGAAGAAGGCGGGCGGGCACATTTCATGACCCAGCGCTTCGATCGCACGCCTGACGGCAAGAAGCTCCACATGCAGTCGCTTTGCGCAATGCGCCATTTCGATTTCAACCTCGCTCGAGCCTACAGCTACGAGCAGGCAATCGAGACCATCCGCATGCTCGGTCTCGGCCGCGAAGCGATCAAGGAGCAGGTGCGCCGCGCGCTGCTCAATGTCTTCATTCGCAACCAGGACGACCACACCAAGAACATCGCCTTCCTCATGGATAGCTCGGGTCGCTGGAGCCTTTCGCCCGCTTTCGACGTCGTCTACGCCTACAATCCCAATGGGGATTGGACCAACGAGCATCAGATGTCTCTGGCTGGCAAGACCGACGACTTCGAACTCGACGATTTGCTGGAATTCGGACGGTTTGCTGACCTGAAACCTGCTGAGACCAGGTCGATCATCGACACGATCCGGGCCGCAGTCAGTAACTGGAACAAGCACTGCAATACTGCCGGAGTGGAAGCCGACATGGCACGGAAGGCTAGGCGTGGATTCCGCGATATCGGTTGAGAAGCCGGCAGGCCCGGCGATCGCCTACAGCTGCCTGTTGAAACTGAAATGCCCGCCCTTGCCCGTGGGGAATTTTCATGACATCCCGTCCCTACAATTACCCAAGGCAGACATATGCAATCTGAGTTCCGAATTCTACGCTGCCGGGCCGGGCTCTCGACCGAGGAACTTGCAGAAAAACTGGGTTACTCCGAACGGGAGATTTTCCGCTGGGAGTCCGGACAGATCAGACCTCGCAAAGTCGTGCTCGACTGGCTGCGTGAGCGAGCCGAAACAGTCCCGACACACACAAATGCGAGGGGGTTCACATTCATTGATCTCTTTGCCGGCATAGGAGGACTACGCCGGGCTTTTGATAGCATAGGCGGCCGCTGCGTATTCACGTCTGAATGGGACAAATATGCACAGCTTACTTATCACTCCAACTATCCGGACAACCGCCCGATCGCCGGCGATATTACCAAAGTCCCCGTCGATGAGATTCCTGAGCATGACGTTCTGCTCGCAGGCTTTCCTTGTCAGCCATTCTCAATCGCCGGGGTGTCAAAAAAGAATGCGCTGGGCCGGAAGCATGGGTTCCTTGACGAGGCTCAGGGAACGCTGTTCTTCGATGTTGCACGGATCCTGAAGGCTCACCGACCACGCGCATTCCTGCTTGAGAACGTGAAAAATCTGAAAAGCCACGACAAAGGACGGACCTTCGAGGTCATCCGCAAAATTTTGGAGAAAGACCTCGGATACGAGCTCCATGTTCGCGTTCTAAACGCACGTCATTTTCTTCCCCAGAACCGTGAACGGATCGTGCTCGTTGGCTTCCGCGAAAAAAGTGGATTCGACTGGGCGGACTTGAAGCTTCCGGTTGAAGGCGAAGCGCGGATGCGATCGGTACTCCATCCCGAGAACGGCAGCGAAACTGCAGAATCGCACTATACGGAGGGAGAACTTGCGAGGGTCAGTGCCAAGTATACCCTGAGCAATCACCTCTGGAAATATCTCCGTGATTACTCAGCCAAGCATCGTGCAGCAGGCAATGGCTTTGGCTATGGCCTGGTAGGCCCCGACGACACCTGCAGAACGCTCTCAGCGCGCTATTACAAGGATGGGTCTGAAATTCTTGTGCAGCAAAAGGGACGCAAGAATCCCCGACGGCTTACCCCGAGGGAATGCGCAAGGCTGATGGGTTTTCCCGACACTTTCCGGATCCCTGTTTCCGATACGCAGGCGTATAAGCAGTTCGGTAACTCGGTGGCAGTGCCGGTGTTTAGCGAGGTCGCAAGGATCATGCGTCCGCATATAACCCGGGAAGCAGCTCCGAACGATGAGGTGGCTGTCCGGGAGTATGCCTGACGTCCATGATCCCGCGACAAGAAGCCGCAACATGTCGGCTATCAGGGGAAGGGACACGAAGCCTGAACTTCTGATCCGGAGTGGCCTTCACCGGCTGGGTTATCGCTTCAGGGTCAACCGGAAGGATCTGCCCGGCAAGCCCGACATCGTACTCAGCCGGTTTCATGCAGTTATCTTCGTGCATGGTTGCTTCTGGCATGGTCATGACTGCCATCTGTTCCGGCTTCCAGGGACACGCACGGAATTCTGGGCGGCGAAGATCGGCGCCAATCAGAAGAGGGACAAGGCTGTCAGATCAGCGCTGCTTTCGGAAGGATGGCGCACTGCCACCATCTGGGAATGCGCGCTCAAGGGAAAGAACAGAATTGAACTGAAGGAACTTCTGACGCGGCTGACATCCTGGCTCAGGGGCGATGAACTACTGTTCGAAATCAGAGGCCAGGACGTAAAATCCGTGGGTGCCTCGTCAATGCACCCGCCGGAAGCCACGGAGCCGGATCCTTCCGGCAGGTAACTGAGGGTCCGGATCAATGATCGGGTTCACGACGGGAGCTTTGCTGATGGCTCTTTTCGAGCGCCTGTCGTTCGGATAGCCGCTCAGCACTGCCCAGATCGTTGGTGCAGCTTTGCCGATGTCGCGCACCGTCAGTCGCCATTTCCAGGCAAGATTCTCCGAGAATTCTCCGTAGTTGTCCCGGGCACTTTCATAGCTGGCCCGGGCTTCATCCCAGTACTTCAGCCAGAGGTCATCCAGCCATACGGGCAACTTGCTGAAGTCGTGACCGATCAGAACTCCATTCAGAAAACTCAGAAACACCGTTTCTTCGCGTTTGACCGTCGGCAGATGGGTATCGAGGGCGTCGGCGACAGCTTGCAGTGTCATCTGGCTCCCAAGAGTGCGGCTCGTCCTGAGACGGTAAATTTCAGACGCGCGCTTCGTAATGCGGCACGCGGTCAGCAAGTCACAGACGGTCTCGCGAAGTGTGGCGACGAACTCAGCGGCATTGACCGTTGGCGAGGCTGGCAGACAGCTCAGTGCGTTGGCTGTCCGGTATGACCGCCAGTCGATCAGACCATCATCACGGAGGCAGGAGGCCAGCTGATTTGCATGCATCGCAGCCACCTCGTCCGCCTTTCCTCTCCTTGCCCCCAGGCTGCCGGCGCGCAACCTCGCGACGATATCCCCTACAGTTTCTGATCCGGCTTCAGCCAGACGCTCAGCGTATCTGCCCAGTCTGAGTCGGTTCAGTGGGAGCCCGAGCACTTCCCCCCTCAGATCGCCGAAAAGCCGGGGATCGACCCGACTCG
This sequence comes from Altererythrobacter epoxidivorans, assembly GCF_001281485.1. Classification (NCBI taxonomy): domain Bacteria; kingdom Pseudomonadati; phylum Pseudomonadota; class Alphaproteobacteria; order Sphingomonadales; family Erythrobacteraceae; genus Altererythrobacter; species Altererythrobacter epoxidivorans. The sequence continues at coordinate 58,134 of NZ_CP012669.1, read as the reverse complement.
CTGCCCGGAACTCACCGGACATCTGCGGTTCGCCGGTGACGATCGCAAGGATGATCGGGAGCTGTGTTATGACCGCATGATTGGGCACCTCCCATTCAGCGGAGAGGGCTTCTACGAAATCTGTGAACTCGATTTCCTCAAGGTGGGAAAGACGGTCAGCAGCCCGTTTCCACCAGATCGAAAACTCCGGACGGAAATGTATTCCCAGCGTTCCATAGGTCTCGTTGAGTAGCCCGCCGGTCAGCTGCCCCAGCAGCTTCTTCTCCTTCTGCCGGATCCTTTCGCGGGTGACCGGAGGGCTGGTTGTCGCAGCTATTTCATCGAGCGTCTTCTGCCGTTCCGGAGGCTGACAGATACGTTCGCGAAGAATTGCGGAGAAGGTTTCGTCAGCAAGATTGTCGGCGACCCCGGCGAGAAAGTCCGGAAGGGAAGCCAGAAAGTCTTTACCTGAACTCGGCCGGCCCTCATGCGGCAGGAGCGGGATACGCGTTGTTTCGCAGTACCTGTCCCAGTCAGTGCCCGTCTCAGCATCCGAAGCATCAATCAAAGCTTGCCGGTTTTCACTGAGCAGATCGGCCGTACGCCAGCCCACTGTGGGAATCCGGATGATCTGCTCCCGGGTTACGCTGGCGAGATCGCCGACGGTGCGGAAACCGGCCCTCTCCAGCGTTGCAGTCTTCACACCAAGGTGAAGGACGCCGATCGGGAGATCATCCACCGATCCAGGTTGTCGGATGCTTCCTTGGTGCCGCGCGCCTGGCGGATCTGTCGGCTCTCCGGCTTCTCTAATGTACACGTCGCCAGCCTTTCAGGCGGACCCTCACCGGTGCACCTGCCTCCTCGCCTTGAGGCGACTCATCCTTCCGGACTGACACAGAATAGGTTAGACTTCCCGGAGATCCGGTAAGCACGACTACATCGCCTTCCGTCGCACCGACAGCGCGGAAGAACTTGGTCATATGGGTGATGCGGTACTCGTCCCTTGTCCCGCCGTCATCATGAAGCCTGTTGTTGTAGTAGATATAGCGGAAGCGCCAGGTCACGCCCGTGTCGTCCGTCATCTCCAGCCAGGCATCGGGGTTCTTCTGCGCAGGATCGAGAAACGGAAGCAGCGCGATCAGATCCGTCTGTGATTTCGGTATGTGTATTCCTGCCTGATGACCTCCGGTCTCTCCAGTGTCGTTCGCCGTCAGCGGCTTCTCATAAGTCTGACTGCTCATCAATTTTCTCCGCCAGGCCGGATTGAAAGGGCCCGCCTCAGATCATCTGCATCACGTGTCGATACCGGGACTGCTTCGTTGCCAAGTTCGCGGCGCCACTGAGATCGGTCAATCATCACCCGTTCGACCGTGTCCTCGTAAAACAGCCGGTAGATATAGACAGGTTCGGTCTGCCCGCGTCGGTGCGCGCGGGCGCTTGCCTGGGATTCAAGTGCAGGGTTCCATGCCTGGGTGAAGTGAATGACTACCGTTGCAGCTGTTATATTGAGTCCGGCACCCGCCGCTTTTGGATTGAGTACAAGGCAGCTCGGCCCATCGTGGCAGGAGAATGCGTCAACGATTGCCTGCCGCTCTTCCTGCGGCGTGGCCCCGTTGATCGCCCCCCAGTATGCATCCGGCAGCCGTCCCTGTGTTGCCTCACGGAGAATCTCGCCACAGCGATTGAAAATTGCGAAGATCAGAACCTTGCGTCCGCTCCTGAACGCCTCTTCGAGAATAGCGATTGCGCGCTCCACCTTCGGTGTGAAGAGCGGCATTCCGGCTGACGGCTTGATCCCAGCGTCCTGATCCCTCTCGGGGTCGCCCGATCCTTGCAGCCAGGGATGGGCGCAGAAGAGCTGCAACTGACCTGTCGCGACGAGATTGCCTGCCACAGGGTACTTCTCAAGCGTCTCGGCCAGTACTTCATCATAACGCCGGGAAAGCTCATCGCCGAGTTCGAGTGGCAGATCGATATCGATGCGCTCCGGAAGGTCGCCGGCGACATCCCTCACTTTTCGGCAGAGAACAACGGGATCGGTCAGACGAGCCAGATTCTTTGCCGATTCCTCGGAGTCCGGATGATCGGCTTCAAAGTCCTGCCGACTTCCCAGCAATCCAGGTATCGCGAGGTCGGCAAGCGACCAGAGATCCAGGAGCGATGTCTCGACCGGCGTCCCTGTCATCGGAATGGTTCGCTGCCTGGGAATCCTCCCGACTGACCGCCTGCGCCCGGAATCGGGGTTTTTCAGAGCCTGCGCCTCATCACAGATCAGCCATGACCAGGTCATGCCTGCAAAAATGGATATATCGTTGACCACAGTGTCGTAGGTTGAAAGCACGACCTGGGCCCGCTGCAGACCCGCGGTGATGCCGGTTCTGTTGTGTCCGCGGTGGATGAGAACAGAAAGCTCGGGCGCGAACTTCATTATCTCCTTCCGCCAGTTGGCGATCAGGCTCGTCGGGCAGATGATGAGGGCTGGTCGTGACGTTTCCGGTTTTTCGCAGAGCAGCAGGGCAATAATCTGGATGGTCTTTCCGAGCCCCATCTCGTCAGCGAGAATGAGGCCGCCAGTATGCCGTATGGTCTGGTCCATCCATGCTACGCCCTGAGCCTGATACGGGAACAGAGTCGCATGCAGACCCGGAATGTCCTGATCCGGGCGCAGGTCGGCAGCAGCCGATTGCGCTGAGTGGAAGACGCTCTCTTCAGCTATGACAGGTATGTCGGGATTACCCAGCCGGACAAGACGCACCACATCGGGAAAGCTGAGCGTTTTCGGCAGCTGCCCGCCCAGCATCTGCCGGACTATGGCCGGCGTATCGTGAGGAAGTGGGCGGATTACATTTCCGTCGGCGACCCAGTTGTAGTCCGGGCCGGGCGCGTCCCAGACTTTCTTTTCCCCCCGCACAGTTCTGGTGCCAGCAACGTGGATCGCAAAACCAGCACCCTCTTTCCGGATCCGGATTTCCGGCTGCACAACTCTTGACGACAGCTCCCAGCCCTGAGGAGGTGCCGCTGAAAGCTGCCTGAAATCGGCAGGAAGCGGTGCAGGCCCGTCAGTCACTGGACAGCTTGCTTCTGAGTTCTGCAGGTGTCCACGGAACAGGGCGCCTTGTGTGGACCGCGCGGTGACAGTTTGGGCAAAGTGGTATCAGGTCTGTTGCCGGATCGTATGGTCTGGGGTCCCCGGAAAGAGACAGAGGCTGCAGGTGATGCACTTCAATGATAGCCCCGGCATCGCCGTAGAGTTTGCCGGGAATAAGACTGCAGATCTTGCAGACGGCCCCGTGGATACGCAGGCAGAGCAAACGATTGCGTGGGTTCCGTTCGCGCCGGCGTACGACGGTGAGTTTAACGGCGCCTTCAGTCAGTGCTTCCTGATCGGACGGGGCGCTTTCCTCGATCGGGTCGTATCCATAAAGTTCTGCCATTGCGGCAAGAACAGGGATGACGAGCTCACGGCAGGTCTCTGCAACGGAATCATCGTCAAACCGGCTCTCGATACCCCGTTTCTCTGCGATAATCGTGAAACTGCCATTGTCGATTATCCAGTCATCGGTTGTCTGACCGTTAGCGATTTTCAGATTTGCGCTCGATGCTACTGATGCGACGAGTGCCCTTGCGAGCTGGAGCTCTTCTGCGCTTGCCTGCTGCATCTGCCGGATCGTATCAGCTGCAAAATTGCCGAATGCCAGCTTCGCTTCAAAGCGGCGCAGACCCGTGGGCCGAAGAGTGACTATCGGGCTGTGAGAGCGCTCAAGGTCTGCAAACCAGAGCCTGATCGCTGTCTGCACTCCGGACCTGTCTTCCTCCAGGCAAATTGCAGCGCCGGTTCCCTCCTCGACTTCCTGGCGGATCAGAGCCTGCTTCTCGGCAAGCATCTCAGTCCCCTTCTTCGTCCCCGGCCTCTGTCAGCTCTTCGTCGTCGGGCAGAGGCACTTCACGCAGCAGCTTCTTGAGATTGGTCGAAATCTCGTTGCGTATGTCCTCAAATATAGGCTCAAGGTCATCGTTGGTGTTGTTCTGCTCAGCCACAGCAAAAGCCCACAGCAGCAGATCCATACCCTCGACTGCATAGCCACTGGCGGCAGCCCTCTGATAGATTTTCAGATAGAAGTCGTGGTGCTTGTTAATGCGGACGCCTGCCACGAAGCCTGACTCTGCATCGCTGCGCATGGCCGGTTCCCAGAGATCACCGGACGTAATGGTTTCAACAGCTTCAACGTGAATGCTGTCCGGGTTTACGTGCGTATCCACGGGCACCCGGAGCTTTATGCCTGCACCGCGATTGTTGTTGAGCGTAGCGGTTTTCTGACCCGCGTCGGCAGACTGAACGTCCGGTTTTTTGGTCGAAGGCGTATTGCCGATGACTTTATTCGCGCTGCCGTGATCGACGCCGCGCTCGACCGCAGCTGCCTTCTCCTTGCGTCGGTAGCGGTTTCCTGCCTCGCGATAAGTCGGCTGAAGCAAGGTCTTGAGCGCTTCCTCAAGGGCCGGATCGAAGAGAATTTTCGACTTCTTGACGTCGACTTTGAAGGCCTCATCAAGCTTATGAGTGAAGTCGAACTCGACGCGCAGCAATGATGTATGCGGCTCAACAGCGCCAAACACGCCGAGCCAGCCACCCTGCTGGATCACACGCCCTTCGCGATGAATGTAAAACCCTTGGCCGCGGTTGGTGATATTCGCGACTTTCTGCTCGTCTTTGGTGAGATCCCGGCGGTTGGGCAGAATCCACGCCCTGATTTGCGCTGTTTCAACCGACCCGTCTTCCAGTTCGATCTCAAGCTTCTGCTGTTCAGGCGAGAGGACCTGATCGGCCTTTTCAGGATAAAACGGGTTCCACGGTCTGACTTGCTCGCCATTTACGGTTATCGAGACGTGCCTCTCACGATCGTCCCCTTTGTCGAGGAAGCGATAATAAATGAGAGCGACATGGTCGATCAGCCGCTCACCCAGTCGTCTGATTGCAGCCTGTTCTCTCGCGCCACCCGGATCGTCATATTCTTTCGACAACAGACGGTCGCATTTGGACCAGACCACTAGCGTGCCCTTGTCACCGCAAAGCTCTTCAAAGAGCTCATAGTCGTCTGCGGTCATTTCTTCGCGGAGCATTTCCCACTGATTCTGCTCTTCGACATGCTCAAGGTCCCAAGCGAGCTTAGCGAAGTCAGCCTCTTCGGACTCGCGGGAAATGACCGTAAACCTAAGGCAGACTGAACTGGATGCCGTCTTGAGACCAAGGCCAAATTTGCCGAGACTGGCGAGATTAGCTCTGGCAGGCGCCCCGTAACGCATAGCGTCGAACAGCATCTCGCTGTCCATTCCATCACCATTGTCACCGAAGCAAACGAATTTACGGCCGTCTTCGGACAGCTCTATTCGTACATTGACCTCGGTCGCGTTGGCCGCGATTGAATTGTCGATGATGTCAGCGGCGGCGGTATTGAAACTGTAGCCTGTGTCCCGAAGCCCGTAAATGAGCCGTGGCGCGTCGGGTTGATTAATCAGATCATTCACTTAGCCGCCCCCTTGAAGGAGGGCACCTTTGCTGAAATCCAGCCCGCTACCCCCCGCGTCGAACGGCATCGAACTTAGCGGGATGATCGTTAAATGAAAGCTGACAAACGATTTGCGTTCAAAGACTGTCTCCGTTTCGCACCTCGGCATGGCTGAGATAGACCTCAACTTTTTCCAAGGTCCGTCGCCGCGGCCGCCTTCCCTGTCTTAAGTCCAGGACAAACCGCGGATCGCCAACCGCCCGACGACCGAACCGTGTCGCCGACATGTGCGATTCTTTCAAATGACGCTCAATGCGATCCAGCAATTTCATGGCCTTCCTCGACTCACTCAGCACTTGTGTTCCTATTTTGTTCTTAGTAGGAAGGTTCCATCGAGTCTAGGAGATTTCCTTCTCTCCTGAGACCGTCAGAAGGAACGACACGATGGAACATGTCAGAGAGGAGCTTGATCGCCTGATCCAGCAGCGACGGCTCGGATATTCCTCGATCTCGCGGATGATCGGACGAAACTCGTCCTACATTCAGCAGTTCATCAAGCGCGGCTCGCCGCGAAAGCTGGATGACGATGACCGGCGCACGCTTGCCAGCTTCTTCGGGGTCGACGAGCAAGTGCTTGGCGGACCGCCCGCGCCCATACGTGACGGGTTGATCGAAATACCCGTGCTCAATGTCGATGCATCGGCGGGCTTTGGAGCGATTGCCGAAAGCGAGACCGCCCATACCCGCTTTGGTTTCGACGAACGCTGGCTTGGCCGGCTAACGCGGGCAAAAAGCGCCAGCCTTTCGATCATCCACGTCCTGGGCGACTCCATGGAACCGACACTCAGCGATGGCGACGAGGTGCTGGTCGATGCATCGGACCAAGGCTCGCGGTTGCGTGACGGCATCTACGTCCTGCGCGCCGACGACGCGCTGGTGGTCAAACGCGTGACGCTAAAGCCCGGTGGCCGCAAGATCACCATCAGCAGCGATAATTCGGCTTATCCCAGCTGGGACGACGTCGATCGGTCCGAAATCCAAGTGGTCGGGCGTGTCATCTGGTTCGGACGCGCGCTTTAGGAGCTCCCCTCGGCTTAAATCCCGATTTCGAACGGCTTTACCTTTTCCTTTGTGAGTTCGGGCTTGTCACTTGCAGGCAAAGCACTGCCAACATCCTTGTCTTGCGAAAGCCCGTTGGCAGCTGCCGCTTTGAGCCTTTGTGTTACTTCAAGTGCCGACGCTTTCTCGCCGCTGTTGGACTTGATGGCCCGGCCGAGTTTCTCGGCATTGTCTGCAATCAGCGTAAGGCCGTCGCGAAGCCGGGTGACAGTGACCAGGAAGGTCTGCCGATTGGCGAGATTGCGTTCGCGGCTGTCCATCACTGCGATCCCGCGATCCGAGGTAAGTCCCTGCGCCATATGCGCATTGAGGGCGTAGGCGAGGTTCAAGCGTTTGAGCATGGGGTCGCCGCGGCTCAGGCGAAGCTCCTTGCCCGCTGATGTCTTCACCAAGACGCCCTTTGTGTCGATGGCCACGATCCTGGCCTGGTCGGCATTGAATAGCCCGCGCTTGTGGTCGTTGTCGGTCCAACGGATCTTGTCACCCTCGATGATGGAAAGCGATTTGCGTTCGAAGAGCGACAGCCGGCTCTCGACTGCGCCCGGCCGTAATCGCGCGGGATTGAACTTGTGAACCCGCCCCTTCCTGTCCTCAAGCACGAGCTGCTTGCGCGCATGGTCGATGGTCTTGACGGTGTAGTCGCCCTTGGAGAGTTTCTGCGTGCTGTCGCGCGAGCGAAAGTTGAGGACCATGCCCGGCTGATATGTGCGAAGGTATCGCAGCTCCTCGTGTGTCACATTCACCCGCGAATGAACGGTCAGCCGGCCCGATCGTGGGCCGAGCTCGCCGTTGGCCTTGAGTCCGCGCTGAACAGCCTCGTTGACCGCAGAACGTAAAGCCCGTCCCGAAGCGTAGATCGAGGTCCGATCCCGATCCGCCGGGCTGAGCGAAAGCCACTTTTCGGCAGCAACAATCGCACTGTCCCCGCGAGCCTTGATGGTTGAAGGAGCAAGAGCCTGGAGCGCATCGTCGATGCGTCCCTCCTGCGCGGCGGCCTGGGCTCGCCGCAGGATGGGATCGCGGCCGCGCAAATTCACATCCATGTTGGCGCGCTCGATCCCGGCCTGCTGGACGAGGTCGAAGGGCTTACCGGCATCGACGGCGCCTAACTGTCGCTTGTCGCCGACGAGAACCAGACGATGGACTTCGGCAAGGTTCGCCAGCCGTACCAACTTGGCCTTGTCGTCGTTCGACACCATCGACGCCTCATCGAGCACCAGGACATGGTCTCCGAGAGCGCTCCGAGCCTCACCCAGCAACGTGGCATTTCCCGGCTCGTGCAGCAGCCTGCCCCATTGGGCGAGAAAGCGGGCGATGGTCATCGAACGGATGCCGGTGTCGCGCTCGAGCATCTGGACGAGCGTGTTCTGCACGGCGAGCCCCAGCACTTGCTTGCCTTCCTCGCGGACCAGTTGGGCGACCGGCTTCATCACGCTGCTCTTGCCGGCCCCGGCTACACCCTGGATTGCAACGATCCTGTCGCGCGACGAAAGGACAAGGCCCGCCGCATCCTCCTGCCCTTCGTTGAGCAAAATTCCGTGGTTGATCGCTGCAACAGCCTGAACCCGTTCTGCTGCGTCTTTCCGATCCAGGATGGGCAACACCGCACCTCGTCCCTGGTCGACATTCGCGAGAATTGTGCTTTCAAGGTCCAGCGCCTCCCGGCTCGCCAGCCAGCCTCTATGTTCGCCTTTGCCGGGCTCGAGTGCGCCGCCTCTGACCAATGCGTTCACACGGGTTTCGATGTGGTCGACCGTCGTCGGAAGCCCAAAATCGAGCGCAGCCTTCAGCAATCCCTCACGCGGGAAGGCTGCCTCGCGCTGCGAGAGATGGCGTACCGCAGAGGCCACGGCCTGTGCGGCCGCGATGGTCGGCGCATCCTGCTTGAGGACATGGGCAGGGATCAGTGGATCGGCCGGATCGCCCTTGATCCGCTGCGCAAACTCCCTCAGTTTCGCAATCCCGCGCTGAAGGAGGCTTTGCTCTTTCGAGCCTCCGGCGACCCTCGCCGCGGCACGCATCTGGGATGCGTCAATCAGACCACCGAGATCGAGACCGACCTCTTCGGCTCGCTGGCGCCACGACGAAAGAAGGCCCTCGCGATCGCGCACTGGCTCTTTGCCTTTGCGTGTTTCCAGCGTTGCGACAATCCCTGCCTCCAGTCCGCTCCCGCGCCTGGCTGCGAGGACTTCTTCGCGCCGCGTCGAAAAGGCCATGACCTGCTCGCGGGCAATGCCTCCGGCTTCGAAGTTGCCATGCTTTCCAACCGGCCCAGCCTCGTAGCCCATCTTCTCGACTGCCAGACGAAAGCGAGCCATGGTCATCGAGTTGAGCAGCGTGTTGAACGACCAAAGTTTGTCATTGCGAAGCGCGCGCCACTTTCCGTCGCTGCCTTGCGTGACATTCGCCACGACCGCGTGAAAATGCAGGTTTGGCTCCTGGTTGCGGTTGGTGTCGTGCTGGAAAAGACCAATCGTCAGGTTATCTGTCGCGACCTTCCCGTAACCAGCCTGACTGCCCATCCGGGTCTGCGCCGCGTTCTTTTCTGCCCAGCGCAAGGTCTCGATGACGGCCTCGCGATAAGCATCGATAATCCGCTGGTCGCCGCCCACCAGCGCGAGCAGCGACCAGCTTTTCGGGAGTGAGAATGTGAGGTCGGTTCCAGGCCTGTGGGCCTGGCCCGCATTGCCAACCTGGATGCCGCCGGGAAGTTCACCCCGCAGCAAGGCATCGAACTGCTCGGTGCTGACGCGGCCCTCGAGACCAAGTCGTTCCGCTCCCTTCCCGACCCAGGTGCCGGAACGATCGGCATCGGCGCCGGTGTAGTAATTGTCTGCCGCGAAATAGCTCGCAGCAGCCGAAGGGGAGCGCACATTGGCGACGGAAAGCATCCAGTCTAATCCTCGTCGGGCTCCCCTCGCGGCCAGGTAATCCCTCCCCATTTGCCTTTCACATGTCGGGCTCGAACTCGCCGAAATCCTTTTCCGGAGGATCTGCGACCGCACCTTCACGCAGGTCTTTCTCAACCGGCGTGAGAGATTGGTGCCCACTGGTCACCGCGCGAGCTTGGGGCGTCGAACCGCCCTTTCCAGCTGCGTCATCGCCGGCGGTTCCCGGTTCGGACGGATGCTGTTCCGCGCCCACTGCTGGTGCATCCTCACCGGTTTGCACTGCGGCGAGAGGTAGCGTTGGAACTGCATCCAGATGCGTATCGGACCGAGTTTCGGCACCGAGATCACCAGCAGCGCGCCCTGCATTCAGCTTTTCAAGCGGCACAGGCTCCTGCCGATCCTGCGGTTCATCGGCGACACGGCGCTGCCCCTCCAAGTCAAGTTTGAGCTGCTTTGAATCGACAGGCTTACCAGCACCGTCATCGGTCGAAACGGGATGCTCGTCATTCGGTTTCGAACCCGGTTTCGCTTGGAGCGTAGTTGCCGCAGGACCCTGGCCAGGCCTTATGAGCGGTTTCTCGCGGGCGATGAAACCTTCGGCAATACGGCCACGCGTCCGCGGAATGAGCGAAACCGGCGCAGCGGGGAATCCGTCAGGAAATTTGATGTAGGCTGACAACCTCGGAAGGTTCATAAACTGGTCGGGCAGGAGCAACGGTTCGATCTGCCGCCTGGGCGTCAGGCTGACTGCATCGCGCGCATTGTTGTACCCGTAGCTATAACCCTCTTCCATGTCGCGCACCTGCCGGTGACCGATGAAATCGGAGCACCAAGTCGCTGTCTCTCGATCGGCCGTCGCCAGGATCAGCTTGGTTCGCGCAAGCGAGGACAGTGTCATGGCCATGTTCTCGCCGTAGACTTCCTTGAGCTTGGCAAACGCATGCACCCCGGTGACGATCGCACCGCCAAAATTGCGCGCGGTTTGCAGTCCCTTTTCAAGCGCCGGTAGTCGGTGAAGGGCGCCGAGCTCGTCGATCAGAAACCACATCCGCAGGTCCTGTGTGCGCTCGAGCGTCATGAGCGTATTCATCGCCGTGTCGAGCCACAGCGTCAGCAACTGCGAGGAGATACTCATGTCGACATAGCGGGCAGAGAGGAACAGGATCGAGCCCGCCTGGCAGTCGCCTTTGACCCAGTCGCGGACCGAAAAGCGCGGTCCGGATGAGGGCAAGAGCTTGAGCACTTTCGCATTCGCATTGAACACCGCGCGGATCGATTCCGCCATGCGGGCCGCTTCCGGAGCGGTCAGCGGATCGGCCATGGTACCGCGCATCAGCTTATGCACTTCGGACAGGTCAGCGGTCATCAGCCGCCGAGCCAAAGCCTCGTTGGTTGCCGTGCCGGCACGGCCAAGATGGAGACACATCTCGACGAACAGCATGCGCGCAGCGAGCACCCAGAACTGTTCGGAACCACCCCCGTCATGGGGCACGAGCGCTTCTGCAGCGGCGTGAAACTCGGCTTCCGTCGTACAGTCGTTGAACACGCTCCACAGCGGACACCGAACATCGACAGGATTGAGAATAATGTCGCGCGCGGGATCGTAGAAGGCCTCAATGAAGGCCCCTGTCAGGTCGAAAATGACCGCGCGCTGGCCGCGTTCACGCGCTTCGGCAACAAGTTCGGTGAGCGCCACGGTCTTGCCCGTTCCGGTTGTGCCAATGAGCATGGCGTGGCTTTGCTCGAGCCGCCACGGCCAGCATACACCGGCAAGATGTGCAGGTTGGTAGTGGCCCGCTTCGGCGAGCGCCGACGAGCTCGCGAGCCGCCACTTCCAGCCGAACTTGCGTCCCAATTCCTCGGCTCGGAATGCCTTGTTGTGACGCTCGATTTCTCCTTCGAGTTCGTCGAGCGAAACAAGCATTGCGCCGCGCTCGTGCTTGCGCTCCTTCGACCGCCCGCCAAAGCGCTCGGCGAACCACCAGAAGAACACGAAGGCAGGGATCAGCAGTACCGCCGAGAGCAGCAATCCCTGCTTCACTGCCGTACGAAATGCCTCAACGGCCTCGCGCATCGGCGGGAACTCGCGGACGATGCCAAAGGGGAGGCCAACCCTTTCGCCGTCAAGCAGCTCAAGGTTGACCAGCTTGGCAGGATCGAACTCCATGAAGGCATAGAGACTGGCGTAGATGTGCATCCAGACCAGGTAGATTTGGTGATCACTCAGAGCCGTCCGCAATTCCCAATAGCAGGTGCCGACGGCAACCAGGCCAGTGACAATCAAAGGGCCCTTCATGCCGGCTGCAAACATGAAACCGAAGTGGCCAAGCAGCTGGCTCCCGCGGGTGAAGTTCAGGAGATTATGCTTCATGGGAATGGCCTCCCATGCTCGCGTTGACGGGGAGGCCAAGACGCTCGAGGCGTCGCCGGTACGCCTCGTGAGTACGATCGCGCAAACTCGCGTCAGAATGGCTGGCCAGAAGCGCATCGAGCGCCACCGAAATGAAGATCGCCTGGCGCGCGGGATCGAGCCCTGCGGGCCGGTCCTTCGCCTCGTTTTCGCGCTGCCACGCTGCGACGATGAGGTCACGGATAAAGACGCTGACACTAACGCCGTGGTCCGCGGCACACTGGCGAACCCAGTTACCCACGGAGAGAGATACGAATGTCTGAAGCCGATCTTGTCGGGTCATGAAGCAGGTTCCTTGTCGGGCCGACGGAACCTGGCTCACCTTGCGGAAGGTGTTGATGAGAATAAATCGTGAACAACTCGCAGTCAATCGAAAGATTCAGACAGTATTTCAGTGTGATAGAGAGATGTGAGTTGTCAGCGGATCAGCGTGAAGCCGCTCTACTCGCAGACGGGTTGATTTCGCCCAAAACCATATTCTTCAGCAATAACAGAGAGATAAATCCCGAAATCGCGGGGTACGGTGTGCTCCCTTGTTCCCATGTGTGCGGGGTGGCCCAGACAGTGAGGGGGGATTGATCAAGGACGACCTTTTCCGACCTCCTCGTTGGAGCGCGAGCAACCGGGCCTGGCAGCTCACCGCATGCAGATAGAAAGCAGTTGGACGCCTCCAGCCAAAGACAGCACCTGCGAAAGAGGCAGCGGCCAAGGGCGCGTGGGAAGCAAGGCAAGCGGGGCATGTCGCGTGCCCAGCTTCCCGCCGCCCGACCCGGTGCCGGTTCGCAAGTGCGCGCGGGGCCCAAGAACAAATCACGCCGCACCCTCAGGAGCGCATCGCAAGATGCGCGGGACAGAGTGCGTCCACAGCCCCGCTCCATTTATCGGGCGCCGCCGCATTGCGGTGGGCGGCCGTCAGAGCAACCGACCGAGCCGGGTTCTTTTGTTTGATTGGGCTACCCGGCGAATAAGAAAGAAGGGCAGGAACCGTTCCCGGTTCCCGACCTGTCGGTAGTCTCAAAACTCGTCGAGCATGCCGCCGTGGACCGTGTGGACCACCCTCGCTGCGAGATGTGCTGGCAATATGTTGTAGTCACCTTCGTCGAGGGCAAAGTACCCGAGTTCGTCATCCTCGATAACGTGCTGATCGAAGAAGCTGTGCAGCGCTCTCTTCTCGGCTGTTTCCAGAGCCTCGAAATAGCTCCGGGACGGAAGGGCGCAATGCATCGAATAAGCCATGATAATCCTCCTGATTTCTGTCGTGAGACGACAGGAGGTGCGCGCGATGGTCTTGTGCATCCCGGGTCAGGGATCGCCCGAATGGGCGACCGCGATAGCGGCGGTGGGGGTAACGATTTTGTTCGCTGCCGGATGCAATCCGGTGGCGGGCAAAATGGTGGGACCCCGCCGTCCTTGAGGCGGGAGGCGCAAGGCCATCATGCTGGGAGAACCGTGAGCAAGAACCCACCACCTCCGCCCCAATATCGAACGCCTGCTGCGTGCGAATTGCCTTTCCTACACCCCGATGACCCAGGCATGGAGACAGCCAGGGAGCAAATCCGAGGGGGACAAAAGGACAGGTAACATGCCCCGAAACAGGAGCGCGATTGCAGCTCTACAAAAGCTCGAAGCAGACCGCGAGGCGCTCGACGCCAAGCAACGCGAACTTGAAGTGCAAGCGGCCAGAGAACTCGGCGAAATCATCCTGGGAAGCGGCCTCGAAAGCTTCTCGAAGAAGGGCCTGAGGAAGGTTGCCGAAGAACTCGGGAAACTCGGCGAGGATGCCGCGATCGAGAAGCTGATCGGGCGCGCTGCAACCCGTGCTTCGAACGCTGCGCCGGGAACCCAGTAACCACAGAAGAAGAGGCCCTGCCGCTTGCGGTCGAGCCTCTTCGTAAGGGGACGATCGGGATCGATGTCAGTCGATCTCGGGAGCGTCCGTGTTGTCGCCTTCTTCACCCGAGCCGTTGCCGCGGGAGAGGAAGTCGACCTTGTCGGCGAGGATTTCGGTGCCGTAGCGCGTGACCCCGTCCTTGTCCTCCCACTGGGTGTAGTGGATGCGGCCCTGGACGCTGACCAGCTGGCCCTTTGAGCAGTACTGCCCGACGGTCTTGGCGAGGCCGTTGAAGCAGGTCACCCGGTGGAACTCGCTTTCCTTGGCGGTGTAGCCGTTCTCGTCCTTGTAGGTCTTGCCGTCCTTGTCGCGAGCGGGGCGATCGGTGACGACGGTGATCCCGGTGACGTTGGTGCCGCCCTTGGTCTCGCGGGTGTCGGGATCGCGGGCGATGCGGCCAGTGAGGATTGCGATATTGGTCATGGTGTAAGTCCTTCAGTTCCTCAAACCGGAGACCATCTCCGGCTTGCGAACATTCAGAAGAAGCAGGGCATGGGAGGACTGCACCGCAGGAGCGAAGCTCCAAGGGGAACCTGTTCATGACGGGTGGTGCGGGCAGGCGCGCGAAGCGCGGCAACACGGCCGGAAAGGAACGGGTTGCTGTCCTCAGCTGACCTGGTTCAGGACTGTTCGCGAAGAAAGCCGGATGGGTATCGGGTGTGGGCCTTAAGGTGCCAAGACCCTACTGCAATCAGCCTGCTCCATCGCCTTCCGATGCCGCCAGGAGATCCATGAAGTTGCGGGCTGCTTCCCGATCTTCCTCGTTCTCGAACGCCACATCGAGATCGGGGGCGGACCCAAACATGTGCAGGAACGACCACAACGCAAAGCGCTTGCCCCGGTCCTCCTCAAGGCCGAGATCGACCCGGCAATGCTCTATGCCGGCTGACAACGTGTCGGGGGCAACCCCGGAGAGGTCGGTGGTGGCAAAGTAGCGCTGCAGCAGATCGTCAAGTTGCATGACCGGTCCATAGTCGGGTCGGCGCCGAATGCACATCCAGGCAATTCAGATATGGCTGACGAAGGGCCCTCACGACCCGGGAGTGGTGCCCAAGAGGCCGCGACGATCGACCACGGTGATCCGGCGCGTCTTGGCATCGATCACCAGCCGTTCGGTCACGCCATTGCCCGGAAAGGCGACGACATAACGCGGATTGAGCGAGAGCATCTGCTCGTTGCGCTTGAACCCGGCGCGCGCACCAAGCCGACGATCGAGCGAATAGGTCAGTTGCTGCACTTCGCGGCGTTCAGCCCAGCTCGCGGCCAGACGATCGGCTCCCTTACCGTCGCCGCCATGGACCAGGAAGAGATCGGGAACCGCATCGCGAACCTTGTCGAGCGTCGCCCAGATATTATCGGCGTAGACACGCGCATCCTCGGCGCTCTCGAAGCTCTGGCGACCACCGGTGAAAACGACCGGAGTTCCTTCCGGAATCAGAGCGTGACGCCGGTTCTCAGCACGTGCGCGGAGGAAATCGCGGGCATCGATCACAGCCGAAGTAAGGTGGCGCGAATGGCTCGTGCGCGAGCCCGAAATGGGCTTCCACGAGGAACCGGTCTCGTCGCGGTACAGTGCTGCCGCCGCCTCACGCATCTGCTCGAAGGCCAGCATGCTGGCCTCGGCGGCCTGCGCGCGCTCGACCTGCTCTTCCAGATTGCTCGAATGCACTTCGGAGCCATCGGCAGATGCGATGAGGACCCGGATCTCGTCGCTGGCCCGATCAAGTTGAGCCGACTTGCGGCTGGCTGCGCGGTGAAAGAGATTGACCACGCCCCAAGCAATATCCTCGGCATCGGCCTCAAGGGCCGTGTCGGAAAACATCGCGAAAAGGTCGGACCATACGGCGCCAAGCGTCTGGTCGATCGCGTCCTCGCAGGGAAAATCGGTCTCGTTGAAGGGGGCTGGTCTGATGCTGAGGCCTGAAAGGTCGAGGCCGCTCAACTGATCGATGAAGCTGTCGTACATGGTGTGTCTCCTGATCGCGGGGACAAGGAGAGGAGGCACCATTGCCTCGGGCCTGTCCGCCGGAGCCCGATCAGGGCCGGGGAAAGGGGCAAGGCGCACCGCGTAGCGGGAAACCTGCGGCCCTAGGCTGGCGCGGGTAACACGGGCCGACGGGCCGCAGGTTGCGGCGCGCCCCGACCGGCCCAAGGGCCTCTCCCGGCGGACAAGGATGAGGCTGGATCAGAATCCGGTGGCGCAGGTGGATCGGGAGCGCTCGAAGATCGCTTCGCCATTCGAGAGGCGCCCGACCAGGCGCAAGTCACCGAACAGGTCGATGAACCTACCCGAGACCTGGCCAAGCCAGTGCCGTGCCCTGGCCGTTCGCGGGTTGTAGAAATCGGCCTCCCAGTACTGGGGATCGTCGCGCTCGGCGAGCCAGATCGCGGCGAGCCCGCAATAAGTCGATACGCCGCAATCGGCGAAGGCGTTGCGCAGGAGGATGCGATCCTCGCGGCCGCGCCATCCATCGAAGCGCTCGAACGAAGGAAAGGCCGCTTTCGCGGCATCGATGACCTCGTCGACGAGGCACTCGTAGACCCAGTCGATATCTTCGTCTTCGCTGTCATCGAGCAGGCGAAAGGCCACCACGGAGCCGGGCGGATAGCTGACGGAACGTCCCATCTCACTGCTCCTCAGGCTGCATCAGCGAGATCGACGTCGGGCTCGCTTTCGCTGGATCGGTGACCCCCTAGGTCAAGTAACAGGCTGGCCGCTTCCTCGGCCTTGGCCGCAGCGGTGAGGATCGCACGCTCGTCCGATTTGAGGATCTTGAGCCAGGAGGCGATGTAGCTGGCGTGGTGGTCGAGGTGGGTGACCGGAAGACCCAGTTCGGCCCCAAGAATGGCCGAGGACAGTTCGGCGATCAGTTCCTCGGCAGCATAGGCATCGCTGCCGAAGCGGTTTTTGAGATCGCGGTCGAGCCGCGAGGGATGCCCCGTCCAGTGCGACAGCTCGTGTGCGAGCGTTGCGTAGTAGTGGTCGTAGGCATCGAAGAGTTCGGCTGGCGGCATGGTGACCCGGTCGCGCTGCGGCTCGTAATAGGCCTGCGCACCATGATGGCGCAGGTCTGCGCCGATATCGGCAAAGAAGCCATCGAGCCGGTCTTCGCGTCCTTCGGGCTCCAGTGCGGCAACCAGCGGCTTGGGATGATAGAACTCGGGGAGGCCGTCGCACTGGTCGGCATTGAACACGGCATAGGCCTTGAGCACGCGCCGGTTCTCGATGTCCGCTTCGCCTTCGGCAGTCTCGACCTCCTTGGTGTAGCTTTTGTAGAAGATCGCGATGGTCGATTTCTCACCCTTGCGAACCTGTCCGCCGAGCGCCTGGCACTGGCGGTACGTCATCCAGTATGGCGAGCCGTAGCCACAGCCATCGGCAACAATCCACAGCCAGAAGGTGTTCATGCCGCGGTAGGGCGTCCCGCAGGAGCGCAAGGGCCGGGAGACCGGCACACCTCGCCAAGGCTTGACCCAGGGTTTTGTTCCTTCCTCGAGCTTCTCGATGATGGCGGCGGTAATGCGCTGGGCAGGCGATGTCGAAACAGAGCGGCGGGACTTGGTCATGGGAGATCTCCTGATCGCCGGAACGGAGTTGTCCCGGCTCAGGAAGAGCAAAGCTCCCTCCCCTCTCGTTTAATGGAACGCTAAGCGCCCTCTCGCCGGCCATAGAAGAGATGCCTCTGATCTCCTGAATGCGGTCATCGGATCACTCGGCTCAATCTGTCCAAAATGTCGGACAGTCCCGAAAGGCAGCTTCACAGTCTCGAAAACGGGATAGCTGACATTCGAATGCGTTGGTGTAGTCTTCCGGGTCCGACCGATACCCGACGCTCAGCGTGAGATTTTCGATCCCAGCAGCAGACGTCCCGCTTTTCCGACAGATGTCGACCAGACCCGGTCGTTCGCACAACAACCTCCAGATGACCGCTGGCGATATAAGCGGCAGTAGGGCTCGTACCTAGCGGACGCCCCTCGATGATGCTCTGGGAATATGATCTTTTTGCCCGCTGATCGCGGGCACGGGGCGCGGTGATCCAGCCCCAGATTGAGCAACGAACACCGTTCCGCTAAATCAGTCTCAAGCCTTTCGGCCTCGGAAATTGCCCGGAATTTGCAAATGGACTTTGAGAAAAGCCAGTTTCACGAAACCTATATTCGCGCAGCCGGAGCTGTCGCCTATGTTGCCGTTGTGGATTCAAAGGGCGATGAGGGCATCGGCTCCTGCTTCCACATCGGTAACGGGATATTCGTCACCGCGCGCCATGTCGTCGAAGGCCTGACCATCAAGGAAGTCGCAACCACCAAGTCTGCCTACCCGAAGGAGCAAGCCAACTCCGACGCGATCGCCCCGCGCCGGCTGACAATCGTAGAAGGCCCGCATTTCGGGCCCGAGAATATCGACGTCGCCGTCTTCCGCGTCGATGTCGGTAACACGCCATTGCCAGCGATCTCGGTGAGCCAGCACACCGAGTATGACCTCGAGGAGCACGATCTCGTCCTCGCCGACATCCTCATCCTCGGATACCCGCCGATCCCGTACACGACCATTCCTGTGCAGGTCGCAACGCTGGGGCAAATCAACGCGGTCGTGCGCGTCCGACATTCACCTGCGAGCCACTTCATCGCCTCAACCATGGCGCGCGGGGGCTTCAGCGGCGGCGTCGCGCTCGACCGCTCCGGTATCGCGCTGGCGCTCGTTACCGAAAGCCTCGGTACAGACAAATCGCTGGTCGAGACCGGCTATAACAGCCTGCTTTCCATCACGCCGGCGGTAGATCTTGCCGCGGAAAAGTACGGCTTCAGTCTGAGCTATGGCGTTCCCGGACGATACTCTGAGACGCTCGTGGCGATGCGCTTTTCAAAGCATGAAACCACCAGCCTCAGCTCCTATGTCTACGACGCACACATTTATGTGATGGATGATAATCGCGACGTCTTCGTGGAAATGGCATGCAACGACGATGGCGTCCTGCAAGCGGCGCTCGACGCCTTCGCCGCCATCGTCTCACCGCGTGTTCACAAGCGCGAAACCGGTCTCGTCTGGTTCACACCGGCCGACAATCCTGCGCCGGCTAAGCTGATCGCGGCAGCTGATTCCGCCCGCGCTCAGTTCTTGGCGTCGCGCTATCTCGAGGTAGCCACCGAGCACAGCAATTGGCAACTCGATACTTGGCGGGGCGACTGAATCAAAAGTTCGTCCGCGTTGGATGCCCAGAGGGCGGTGCCCGATCCGATGATCAAGCAACTACCAGCGATTTTCCCGGCGCCGGTATTAGCGCCAACATAGCGCGCAAAGCGGGCCTCCCTGTCTGGCGCTTCGGTGACGGCTGACTGGACGTCGCGCCACCGTTCATGAACATGGGATCCATGGACAATGACGATGTCGCCCTCAAATGGGACCATGAGGCGAGCCGGGCAAGTGCCGGAGCCGCGCTCGCCCAGATCGCGGCGGCAAGGCCGCAAGCGCTCGACGCGCGTCGCACCGCGCGCCGCTCCAAGCTGCCGTTCAAGGCAACGCTTTATCGTGACAGCCTGCTCTGGCGGATAGAGGAATTGGGACGATCCGCACTCGACGCCTATGATCGGGACGACCATGTCGCCGGCATCGTCCTCACCCGAGCGACGATCGAGTCGATCGCCGCCCTCAACAGCCTCCACCCTTTGGTCACCCGCTATGAAGGTGGTGATATCGAGACGCTGGACGCGACGCTGATGAGCATGCTGATGGGCTCGCGCGTCCGTGACGACCGGCCCGACGCCATCAACATTCTGAACGCCGTCGACAAGCTCACGAAGACGCTGCCGGCATTCCGCGCGCTCTATGATCAGCTGAGCGAATATGCCCATCCCAATGACGCAGGGACCGCATCCTCGTTCGCAGTGCTCGACATTGTCCGGCTCGGCGCGACCTTCACGCCGCGCGGTGAGCAATATGCGCGCCGCGCCTGGCTTCTGATTGAGTGCCTCGCGACCTCGCTCATGCTCGTCATGCCGCTCTATGCGGAGCTAAGCACCGCAGCCCCGAATTTCGCGCGGCTCTGCGACAGCGATGTCGCAGACGATGAAGCTTAGAAATGAGCGAGCAAGGCCTTGGCCAGCGCGAAAAGGTCATGCGCCAGGTCACCGAATAGCGTGAGCGCGCCGGCCCATGTAACAGCCTTGATGCCGTTCTTGATGAGCTCGTCGACCGCCAGATCGCCTTTCTTGGCGAGCCACAGGCCAAGTTTCTTGCCCCATTGCTCGAATCGACGAGACTGGGTGGCAAGCACGGCGGCGTCGGGGTCGACCTCAGCCAGTTCCGTACGCGTCTCGGCAATCGCCGCTTTGATCTCCGCCACTTCCTCGTCGCCGTATGGCGGCAGACCAATCTCTTCTGGCAGCGCATTGTGGCCAATATTGCCCGGCTGCCCAGGCATTGCCGCGATCGCCGCTTCAAGCTGGTCGAGACGATCCAGGATGCGGCCCGTCAACTCCACGCGCGTCGCTTCGGGCTCTTCGTCAGGTTCGCTGTCCGGATGCTCATAGAAGTCGCCGTGCGAGGTTGGCGCCTATTCGACTGTGCCGTCGCGCTCGATATGCTCGACCGCCGCCATGATGGTCGCTTCGTCGAACCGGTGTGAAAACTCGCCGTGGAGGACATCGCTTGCTTCGAACGGGCCACCCCACGGAAAGATGAAGCTCTGCTCCTCGCTGTCGCGAGGCATCTCGACTTGCGGATCTTCGAACTGCTCGAAGAACCACGTTTCCATGGCCTCTATGGCGTCAGCTTGTGCCTGCGCCGCTTTCTCTTCTTCTTCCCGCTTTTCGTCCTCGATCGATTCCCAATAGTGGCGCTCCTCCTCAGCGTCCTCCCACCGTTTCCTTTTCCGATCGTCATCTTCATCCCGCATCGACCCAACCTATGCGAAGGGACTTGCTTGACCAAGCCCCACATTGACTTTGAAACAAATGAAGAACATTATTGAGCGGCTGTTGAGGACATTTCGTCTCGTATCGCGGCACCTGGAGCAGCGCGCGGACGTTTCACTTGCCTTGGCACGTCCTTGGCTTCACATCTGTCAAGCCGAGGCTGGCACCGAGGGGAAGGACAAGCCCGGATGGGACACATGTATTCAACCGACGCAAGGGCCGCATGAGCATGCGTCTCGCCCTTAACGATTCAGGACCAGCGCTGGCGCCAATCTCGCCGCGCCGAGAGCTCGGCGCCTATGAGGCCCTTTGGCTGGAAAAGGGCGCGACCTTCAAAACCCTGGCCGATCGCTTTGCGCTCGATGCCGAAGCGCTTCCGTCCGACTTCGTGCCCGCCCAGCTTGCCGAGCAGTGCGCGGCCGAGGTGATGGCGAAGCTCAAGAAGGCCGGTGTCCATCAGTTTGGCGTCCGCATCCATCATGCCGGTGACTATCCCGCAAAGCTGCGCGACGCGCGCCACCCAGTCGAGCTTCTCTATTATCGCGGCGCCTGGGAGATCACCGAAACCCGGTGCGTGGCCGTCGTCGGCAGCCGCGAGGCCTCGCCCGATGGTATCCGTCGCGCCGAGCGGCTTGCACGCGAACTCGTCGATCGCGATTTCACGGTCGTCTCTGGCCTTGCCAAGGGCGTCGATTCGGCCGCCCATCGCGGCGCGATCGCGCGCGGCGGACGCACCATTTCCGTGGTCGGGACGCCGCTTGGATCCTGCTACCCCAAGGAGAATGCCGATCTGCAAGAGGTGATCGCCCGCGATCATCTGCTGATCTCGCAGGTGCCAGTTCTTCGCTACGCCAAGCAGGCACCCCAGCATAACCGGCTTTTCTTCCCCGAGCGCAATGTCACGATGAGCGCTCTCACCGAGGGCACGATCATCGTCGAGGCTGGCGATACGTCGGGCACGCTGACCCAGGCGCGCGCCGCGCTCCATCAGGGCCGCAAGCTCTTCATTCTCGACAATTGCTTCCAGCGGACGGACATCACGTGGCCAGCCCGCTTCGAAGCCGAAGGTGCAGTGCGCGTGAAGACGCCCGACGACATCTGGAGCGCCCTTGGTTGACGTTGTCCGGCTCTCGCAGATCGATGAGACGAGCCGCGGGGATCATTATCACCTGACGGCCGAGGATCGGTGCTACTATCTCTACGAATATACCTCGCACCGCGACTATTCCTTCAGCGCCACCAACCAGCTTATCAGCAATCTCAAGAAGAAGCCCAGCCAAGCCGACCAGCCACATTATTGGTACAAGGGCCAAGCGATCGGCACGTGCGGCCGCGCGCTTGGCGCCGCGCTTAACCCGGCGTGGCTCGGCATTGCTACCCTCGTGCCCGTGCCCGGGTCGAAGGCAACAGATCACCCGGATTATGATGATCGCATGGAGCGCATCTGCCGGCTAATGCGCCAGCCTGCGCCCGACGTGCGCGCGCTCGTCCGTCAGGCTGCCTCGACCACCGCGTCGCACGAAGCGGGACAAGGTGACCGCGTCACCGTCGAAGACCTGCTCGACCTCTACGCGATCGACGAAACCATTGCCGCCCCGGCACCGCAGACAATCGGTATCGTCGACGATGTCCTGACAGCCGGAACCCATTACCGGGCCATGCACACCGCGCTTGCGGCCCGATTCCCGAATGTTCCGATCATCGGCCTCTTCGTCGCGCGGCGGGTTTTTCCCGACGATCCACTTGCCTTCGGAGGCCTGTGAGCATGGATCGGCCAAGCCACGACGGACCCCCAGACCGTGTCAGCGACGTCCATGCGGCGACCGCGCTCACCCCGCCGAGCGCGGGCACGATCGACGAGGAGCGTGCCTTTCTCGCTCTCGCGACGGTGCGGGGCATTGGTCAGAAAACCCTGTTCGCCATGGCGGAAGACAAAAAATCGTTCAGCGATGCGCTCGAATATGGGCCAGAGGCGTCCAACCCTGCAGGCAGCGACGGCAAGGCCATCTCAAAGCGGCACTGGTCGCGGGTTCGCGGGCATGCGCTTGAACAGGGTGACCGCCTGGCCGAGCATCTCGAAGCGCTCGGCATTGGTCTGCTCTTTCGGGGCTCGCCCGGCTTTCCCTCCGCCTTGCTCGACCTTGAACGCCCGCCGCACTGGCTTTTCGTGCAGGGCAGCGTCGAGCGCCTTGCCGAGCCGTCCATTGCGATCGTCGGTACCCGCAAGCCCAGCGCCGACGGCTTCTTCCTGTCACGCTATGTGGGCGCTTGTCTCGGCGAATGGGGTGTACCGACCGTCAGTGGCCTCGCGGCCGGCATCGATCAACTGGCGCATGAACACTCGCTACGCGCTGGCGTGCCGACGATCGCGGTGCTGGGCACCGGCATGCTCGAAGACTATCCCAAGGGCTCAGGTCGACTGCGCGATCATATTCTCGCGACCGGCGGCGCGATCGTCAGCGAGTATCTACCAACAGCGTCCTACAGCGCCGAGAATTTCGTCCAGCGCAACCGGCTCCAGGCGGCGCTCGGCCGGATTCTGATCCCAGCCGAATGGAATCGCCGCAGCGGCACGGCCCATACGGTCCGCTTCGCGACCGCGCTCGAGCGGCCTATTGCCTGCCTGCGCTTGCCTGAGTGGCCGGACGAGCGCGTGGTGCTGGAGCGCGGCATGGGGCTTCCGACCGGCGAAATCTTCACCGTACCGCACGACCAGAGACGGTTCGACGCCTTCGTCCGGTCGGCGATCGGCAAGCCTTCACCCGCTCAGTTGGGCCAACTTTCGCTATTTGGGGATAGCTAGCCGTGCTCAAGGGGGCGATCTTTTCGCTGCACGATGTGCTCGTGACCAAGGGCACGATCAACGCGCCGCTGTTTGAGGAAACGCTGCGGCTGCTGCGCTATCTCAAGGCGCGGGGTGTCGAGCCGGTTTTCATTGGCAACCATGACTGGACGGTCACCAGTCCCGGCCAGTCCAAGCCGTTCCGGACCCTGCTCGAAGAGCGGCTCGGTCCGATCTGCTATTATATCGGCGGCCAAAACGGGATGCCGTATAAGCCACGCGCCGATTCCACCGCGCATATCCTCTCCGAGAAGGGCTGGCAGCGGAATGAGGTCCTCTATGTCGGCAACACCACCGACGATATGAAGACCGCTGCCAATGGCGGCCTGCTGTTTGTGAACGTCATGTGGCACGGAGTGGCGAGCCCCTACGGCTTTCAATTCGACTCTCCGCGCGACGTCGCGCGCTTCGTCGATTGCCTCTGTCTGGGCCTCGACGGCTGGTTCTGGGCGCTCGAACAGGGCGATCTGCGGGTCTATGCGCTCGCGCCTTTCACAACGCTCTCGCCGCGCTACGCACAAGCGCATGCCTATTCTGAAAACGCCAAGGCGACCTCGAAACACGGGGCCGGCGATGCGAATTTCTGGGGCCGTCTTCTCGCGGCGCGCATCTATTTTTCAGGTCTCGCTGACGAGATCGACTATATCACCGCCTATCCCGGGCACGCGCCGACTTCCAACGCGACGGTGATCAGTGAGGCGCTCAACATCCTGGGGCAGTCACTGCGCAAGAGCTATCTGCCCGACCTCATTCTCCGTCACACCAAAGCGGTGAAATCGCAGACCGCGCGGGCCTCAGGGGGAAGCGTGGGCCTCGACAATCAGCTCAACACGATCCGGCTCAACCCGGCGCCGGTCCGCGGAGTGGGCGGCAAACCCTATAAGTCGCCGCCCGCGCGCGGCGGCAAGCGTGTCCTCGTTATCGATGATATCTGCACCGAGGGTAACAGCTTCGAGGGTGCACGGGCCTATCTGAAGGCCGCAGGAGCGCAAACGGTCTGCGTGAGCTGGCTCAAGACGATCAATAAGGACTATCGCGCCGTGTCACCAGCCTTCGGCCCGTTCAATCCCTACATCGCGCAAACCTTCCCGACACCGATCGCGACCACAACGCACTGGTATTCGAGCGCGATCAGCTCGCATGCTGCGCCGACTGACCTCGCCGACGTCTATAATCGCTACTTCAGCTGGGCCTGGCCCGCCGATATATGACGAAGGCGTTTGCACTGGAAAACGATCAGAAACGCCATTGCCCTCTCGATTCCTTCCCTCTGAACGTCACTCGGCTCACGTCAGTTGTCAGCCTCACGCTTTCTGCTGTGATCGATGACGCCGAGTGCCATGATTGACGCTCTATGACGGTTTTGTCGTGGATGTGCCGGAAACACAGGTGCGCTCCCAATGTCGGCTATTGCTGCTTCGGCGCTCTGGAGCGGGTAGACAGCAAAGTCGGCGATCGCTGTCTATTTCCTCAGCGCAAAGCGATCAACCGTGTCCTCGACCTTATCGTCTTCCCAGCCGTCGGGCAACACGCCGTGGTCCTCAAAGATAAGCAGCGAGATTGTCATTTCGTAATGGTCAGCAAAGATTGCGACTTCGCGCACCGGCCGGTTCCACCAGACGCCCGGCGGCAGGTCCTGCCCCTCAGACGGGGGAGATGAGCCACCGCTTCCTGCGGCGAGAGATCCTCGCGGCAATTCCATGCCGGATGGGAAAAAGATGCGAGCGCGGCCCGCTGCTGCACTCCGGCGGCCCCACAACACGAAGCCGTTGGTGGCGACCACAACGGCGGCGCACAGACCGGTGCTTTCCAGCCACTTTAACGCAGCGGCCGTCAGCGATACATCATAGCGATCAGCGCAGTGCTTCAAGAGGTCCAGCGTCATGCGCTGTGCACCTACCTGGGCTCGGAAATCGGTGAGCGGCATCAACAGATAGGATGCGAACTTATCTGCCTCCCGCTCCTGCTGCCGCGATCCGCCCAGCACGTCGCTCTCACCACACTCGAATCCAGCGGGCGATTGCTGGCGGTGACAAAGGTAATGTCCCCATTCGTGCCCGAGGGTGTAATTAATCCGCCCTGCCGAGCGGATGCCCGGATTATACAGGATGGCCCACCCGCCACGCTTTTTGAGCGGAGCAAGCGCGCCCTCGAAGCACGGCACCGGCGCTTCAATGATGTCCAGGATGGGATCGCTGAAACGCTTGGAGTATTCGAGCGCGATTTGGCGCACATCTACCGGGAACCGCGGCCCCCACATCGTCACGAGGGTATTGGCCCACGCGCTTGGTGTGGTGGGATCACTCCTCATCGTCTAGCACGTCCAGAATCCGCTTGAGCTTCGCCTTCACATCGGGATCAGCTTTCTGAAATCGATGAAAGAATGCTGTGTCTTCCACATCCTCGGTCGGCTTGACCTGCGAGGCGTCAATCAGGAACGCGGACGTGACACCTAAAGCGTTCGCAATCCTCTCAAGTTTCTCGGCAGATGGGCGGGCAACGTCCTTATTCTCGATCTCCCACATATAGCTCTTTGAGCTGTCGGTCGCTTGCGCAAGCTGTTCAAGCGTGAGCCCGCGTTCCCGACGAAGTTCATTAATCTTGGTGCCGAGCAGGGATGGCATCTGTCCTCCGGTGCTGTTAGGGAAGTTCGGCGATAACCTGACTCCTTATGCTTGACAAGCGAACTCGTAGTCACCATACACCGTGTATGGCAGTAACGAACTCACCTGCCACGAGCACAAGGAGCCTTGATTATGGCAAAAGGTAAAAGTGGCGGTGGGCACTACCGTAGCGCAATCAGTGGACGCTACGTGACCTCGGCACACGGGAAACGCAGCCCGAGCACCACGGTCCACGAAGCGAGCGGCAAGAGCGGAAGCACCGGCGGTGCGTATCGCAGTGCGATCTCCGGGCGCTTTGTAACCTCCGCGCACGGCAAGCGGAGCCCGAACACCACTACCCACGAGAAATGAGCATTCAGTGCCGCCCGCTCACCCGGACGGCACTTCCTTTTCAGGAGACGATGCCAAATGGCCTTCCGTACATTTCCGTGGAAGAGGAACTACCGCAAGGTTCCCCCGCACGTTCTGACCGCGCTTGAAGAAGTTGAGGGCGATCTTATTGTGATTGCAGCCACGAAGAGGATTGCTCGCGCAGACATCGAACGGGGCGAATACGCCCACATCGGATTGCGGGCAGCGGACGGCGCCATAATCATCGATGGGCCGGTAATGCCTCCCGCGGATGCCGGTAAATGGTCGGAGCGTAATGCCCACGGGTGGGATCGGAAGCGAACCGACTGGCCGATGGTCACGAAAACCTATGTATTCGAGACGCCGAATTTTGGGGATGCAGGCACATACGGCACCCACATGCACACATGGGATCGTGAGGTCTATCAGCATCAGGTGTTCGAACCGCAGGGGATGCTGATCCAACCGGAGGTGCTGCAAGACGGGGGCGGTGATTACGTCGCCATCAGATTCACCCTGACCCCTTACCTGGAGCGGGCCGAACGCGAGTTCGATCTGATGCTACTGTGGTCCATAAATGTTCTTCAGGAGAACACGGGTGTAACGGGGGTTTTCGCGGCCGACGCCACGCGGGACGACTACATCGCCACCATTACCCTCGACTGGCAAATCTTCCCGCCGGGCACGATAGACGAGGTGATCGAGCGACTGGCGCAACAACCAGTGGACCCGCGCAACGCACCGGACTTCGACAAGCATGTCCGCGACCGTGTGCGTCTTTTCGAGCGGCTGAACCCCACCGCATATATTCGCGGGCAAGGCGGCTTCGGCTCCTATTTCGGAGCTCAGTTCGCCGATGATCTGGTGGTGTTCGAGAACCTCAAATACGGGAATGCAGTTTACGTCCTGTACGAGGATTGGCCTACCATTTCGCAGCGCTCCCGCCTCGAACTGCTTCGCGACCGCGATGCCCACTTCGATCGGATCATCCACTCCGACGATTGGAGGGACCGCCTTCTGGCATTGATCCAGAAGGGGCTGGACGAGCGAGGGCTTGGGCGTCGTGGACGAAGTTTGTTCCGCTGATAAGAGGTGGCGCCTTCGGTCTGTGAGTTGGTCCAGTTCTTGAGTTTCGCATGAACGAAGGACAGCTATCAACGAACAAGCTACGGCTGCTCAATGACCGCTTTGTCGGCGACTGCTGACACGCTTCCTCAGCACTAGGAATGTGGCATTCAGAAGTATCGTGTCGGACGCCGCACTGGAAGAACACGAAAAGGCGGCCCGTCCCTAGAGGGACGGACCGCCCGCCGAGTGACCTAGACCTGTCAGGAGGGGTCAGGCAGCCTGCTCGGCAATCTCGTCAGTTCCTTCGCCGTTGACCGCCTCGTTTCCTTCGTGGTCGGCCAATTCGACTTCTTCCGAACCGGCGAAACGCATGATCGGCGGAACCCAAGCCTGCGCCCGCTCCTTGACCTCAGACTCGCCAATGAAGTTGCCGGAGAAGATGCGCTCGGCAGCGCTCGCCAATTCGGCCTTCTTCGATGCAGCGTAGCGACTGACCAGTTCGGGACCACCGGCAGCATCGAGTGCCTCGAGCGTGCGGGCCTTGGCCACGCGGTCGAAATAGTTGGCCGCCGTGGGACGCCACCAATGCGCGGTCTCGATTTCCAGGAGCGAGCCCAGAGCCTCATGCATAGGCACCGAGCGCTCGCCTTCGCAGGCCAGGCTCGCGACAAGCGTGCGCGAGACGACATGACCAAGCCAGGCCGAGCGCCCCTCGTCGGATAGTGCCCGGAACCTGGCAAACCGCTCAACATCGCTTTCGCCAGAGCGCCAGCTTTCATCGAGCGACCCGGCAAACTCGGCCAAAGCAGCACTCGCGGGCGCATCCTTGGCCTCGAACCCGGTAACCGGGCCGGAAGCAACCGAGCCGACCAGCGTCGACGCTTTCTTGGCGCGCCAGTCATGCCCATCGGCATCGGCGAGCGTGAAGACCAAGAAGTCGAGCGCCAATGCCGGATCGTTGGCGAGATGGATCGCCAGGATGTCGCGGCGCTGCATGGCCAGTTCGTCGAGCAGGCGCTGCGACAGCGAGCTCCCTTTAGTCTTCACCGTTCCAATGTTCTCGACTGCCTCGACCACACCTTCGTCAGCGATGACTTCGGTCTGAGTATAGAACTGCGGGACCAAAGTCGGTTCGCCATTGCGCGAGAGGACGAGGAAAGCTCCAGCCTCGGATTTCAGCTCATCGGCGAGTACTGGCGGCCGATCATTGAGCACGCACATGGCGCGGTCGATCACCACGAGTTCCTGTTCGGCCTTGGCGACCTCGTCTTCGTCGCTGTCTTCGTCTTCGAGCACTGCGGCGACGCGGTCGTAGTCGGCTTCGAGCTCGCCAAGTTCCTTCGCTTCCTGTTCGGTCATCGGCGCAGGCTCGCATGGCAGACGGCCGAGACCTTCGACGAGGTCATGGCTGACGTAGTTGCCAAGCGTCGGGCGCACCCAGGCAAGGCCATATTCGAGCGCGGCCTTTTCTGCTGCTTCTTCCATGGCTTTGTGCGCGAGGTCTTCGAGCAGCGCGACATCGATCCAGCTCTCGCTGGCATCGTCGTCGAACAGTTCGCGTTCGATCCGCCCACCTGCGGCGAGGTAGGCATCGCGTCCGACGAGAACCGCTCGCGGATCGGAACCGCGCACCGTGGCATCAAGCACCATGCGGCGGATCGTATCAGGCGTGATCTGATACCAGGCATCCTGCAACTCGGCATAGACATGCGCCTGCCACTCCACGTCGGAGATCGCGCCGTAGGCCTTGGCCATGTCGAGCGTGATCGTGCCTTCGGCGAGTGCTTCGAAGACGCAGGGTGCGAGACTTGCCAAACGCAGGCGTCCTTCGACGAAGCGGACGGTGAGGCCGAAGCGGCGCGCCACGTCTTCGGGGGTAGCCCCCGCCTCGATGATGGAAGCAAAGGCCTGCGCCTCGTCGGCCGGGTTCATCGCCAGACGCTGGAAGTTTTCGGCAAGGCTGGCTTCGCGCACTTCGCTTTCTTCGCCTTCGATGACGAGGCAGGTGACCTCGTGGTTCTCGGGCAAGGCGCCATCTTCGGCCAGCGCCTGCAGTGCAGCGAGCCGGCGACCGCCGGCCTCGACCTCGAACTTGCCGCGCTTTCCTTTGCGCACGACGAGGTTCTGCAGCAGGCCGCGCGCGGCGATGTCTGCCCGCAGTTGAAGGTCGGCCAGCACGTCGCTCGACTTGCGAACGTTGCGCGGGCTCGGGACGAGCTTCTTCAAGGGAATCGACTGGATCATGGGTGTTCTCCTGATGGAATGAAGGCGCAGGTGAGGATCACGAGGCCCACAAGCCCAAAGGGCTCCCTCCACTCTCATTCTGAGACTGGGGTCTGCCCGAGGGATCAGGCGGCAAGCGCGGGGAGAACCGACGAGGCATTCGACACCGGGACGAACAGGCGCGTGCGGTAGCGGATGATCTCGGTGAAGCAGCCTTTGCCCTTGTACCAGTCGAGCCGATCGGGCGAGAACCCGGTCAGTTCAAGCCGCTGTTCGCCGCCGACCAGCGATCGCTTGACGGTCAAGGCATCGTGGCTTGCGAGGCCCAGCGGCTTGCCGCTGGCGATGACGAGGTTGCCGATCTGCTCAGGCGCCGGTCCGGTAAATCCGGAAAGACCAAAGGTCTCGGCGATTGCGGCGAGATCGATATCGAGCACTTCACGCCCAATGATCGACTGGCCGTCCTCGGCAAAGAGCCGGGTGACCCGAACATGATCGCCGGGCAGGCGCTTCCAGACCGGGAGCAATAGGCCGGTAGCAAGATGGACGCGCTCGGTCACCGGTGACTTGGCCGCTTCCTCTTCCTCGGCACGCCAGGCCCTCGTGAATGCGGTGACGCCAATTTCTTCCCAATGGCTTTCAGCGAGTGCCTCAAGCGTGCAGTTTGCAGACTTGAGCGGGCGCAGCAGGCGCCGACGTTCGATCACGGCGCCGTCGTCGGCGATGAGCCGTCGGGCCGGAACCGACAGTGCGACCTTGCCCGAGCGCGCATTTCGCATCGGGATCGCGCGCGGGCCGCCGATCTCGTGCATGCGTACGAGGCGCTGCAAGCGTAGAGGCCGAAGGTGCCTCGTTACTTCGAGCGAGACGAGGCGGGTCTCGGCTCCGGTCACGGGGTCGGTGCGGAGAAGTTCGTCGGCAAGGACCGTGAAGCGATCGACCCTGACGGTTTCCAGTCCCTGGTCGAGCGTTCCGGCTTCGCGTGCGGCTTCGATCCGCGCCTCTACCAACCCGAGATATTCGTCGAAGATTCCGTTCTGGAGCGCGATCGGCAGGGCGAGGATGCGGTTGAGCCAGCGCTGGATCGTGGGGAGATTGTCGGTCAGCCCGCCATCGGGGTTTTCGAGCCGGAGGCCGGTGCGCTCGACAAAGTTACTGAAGCTCGTGGCCTCGAGCTTGCCGTCATAGAGCAGCTGGAACCAGCGGCTGAGCGCGTCGCGCGCGTAATCGCTTTCGAGATTGTCGGCCGGGTCGAACAGGTTCTGCCCGCCGGTCTGGCGCTGGCCGCGCGTCAGCGCGCCTAATGCCTCGAGCCTTCGCGCAATGGTCGAGATGAAGCGGCGTTCGCCCTTCACGTCGGTGGTTACCGGCCGGAAGAGCGGGGCCGAGGCCTGGTTGGTGCGGTTGGTACGTCCAAGACCCTGGATAGCGTTGTCGGCGCGCCAGCCCGGCTCGAGCAGGAAATGAACCCGGCGCTGCTGGTTTCGGCAGCCAAGGTCGGCATGGTAGGAACGTCCCGTGCCACCTGCATCCGAGAAGACCAGGATGCGCTTGGTCCCTTCCATAAAGCTTTGCGCTTCGGCAACATTGGCACTGGGGCTTCGCCGTTCGAGGCGCTGCTGGCCATCGCGGCCCGATACCAGCCTTCGGGTCCGGCCCGTGACCTCGGCCACAGCCTCGGTTCCGAAATGCTCGATAACCGCATCGAGTGCTGTTGCGATGGGCGGCAGCGCGCAAAGCTGTTCGATCAGCGCATCGCGCGCGGCCACGGCGCGCGGACAGAAGACGGGATTGCCCTCCTCGTCGCTCATTGCCTCGGAGCGGAGATTGCCGTCGTCGTCGGCGAAGACCTGCATCAGGCGCACCGGGAAGCTCTTCGAAAGGTAGTCGATGACATATTCACGCGGGGACAGATCGATATCGAGCGCTTCGCGTTCTTCGTCGGACAGGTCGGCAAGGCGCCGGTCGAGCATGGCCTCGGCGGTCGAGACCAGCTGCACGACAACCGAATGCTCTTCGCCAAGCGCCGCTTCCATCGCGGGGATCAGGCTCGGCAGTTTCATCGAAAGCAGGAGCTGGGCAAAGAAGCGCTGCTTGGTGCCTTCGAAGATCGACAACGCTGCCGCCTTAGCGTTGCGATTGAGCGTATCGCCGCTGTCCTCGTCGACCACGCGGGTTGCTTCGAGCGCCGCTTCGAGATTGCGGTGAATGATTGCCCAGGCCTCGGCATAGGCATCGTAGATCCGTACCTGCGCTTCGGTCAGGCTGTGTTCGAGGATTTCGTACTCGACCCCGGCGAAGGACAGCGCACGGGCAAGGTAGAGGCCCTGGGCCTTGAGGTCGCGGGCGACGAGCTCCATCGCCGCGACGCCGCCAGCGCGGATCTCGGTCATGAACGCCTCGTGGGTCGGAAAAGCGGTCTCGGGTCCCCACAGGCCGAGCCGGGAGGTGTAACCGAGGTTGGCGATATCCGAAGCGCCAGTGGCAGACGCGTAGAGCACGCGGGCGCGCGGGAGATGGTTCTGCAGCCTGAGGCCCGCCATCCCTTGTTCGGAGCCCTTGACCTTGCCGCGGATTGAAGAGCCCCCGAGCGCATTGGCCATGGCGTGGGCTTCGTCGAAAGCGATCACGCCATCGAAATCCTCGCCCGCCCAGGCAAGGATCTGGTCGAGCCGCGTATCCTCGGCGCGGCCCGAGCGCAGCGTCGGATAGGTGACGAAGAGAATGCCTTCGGACATCGTTGCAGGGTGGCCAAGTTTCCAGCGGGAGAGCGGCTGGATGTCGAGCGGCAGCCCACCAAGTGCTTCCCAGTCGCGGCGTGCATCTTCGAGCAGCGCCTCGTTCTTGGTGATCCAGATATGGCGACGCTCGCCGGCGAGCCAGCGGTCCATGATGACCGCGGCGATCTGTCGTCCCTTTCCAGCTCCTGTCCCGTCGCCGAGGAAGAAGCCTTGGCGGTAGGCGTGGCCGTCGTTGGCAAGCTCAAGCGAGGTGCCTTCCTGGCTGACCTTGAATTGACCCGGGAGGTCGTGTGCGAATGCCTGGGCAGCGTAGACCAGTGTCTCGCATTGCGCTTCGGACAAGAGGCCATTGGCCTGCCAATTTGCGGGGAGACGCGGGCAAACATCGGGCTGCGGTGCCGCGACCGAACCCATGGCGACCGATTCCACGAGCGGGGTGGGATGGACCGGCGCATCTTCGAAGGCGATGCGGCTGGGCCGGTAAGGCAGGTAGATGCCTGCCTGTTCGGGCACAGGCGCGGTGTCGGCGAGGACCGAATAGGCAAGGTCGATCGCATTCGCCGTGGCTGCTGGTGTCGCGGCGAACGGCGCCACCGGCCGAACCAGCGCGCTTTGGGTCGAAGTCTTGCAAACGAGGCGCACTGGCTTGCCGAGCGGCAGGCGATGGATGTTGGCGGAGGTCTGTACGCGTGGCGGAAGCGCAGTGATAAGCTCGTGGAGCGAGATGAGGTCGGCAGTATCTTCGGTGATCGCAGGCGAGGACGCAGTCGGCGTCTTATCGAACACAACCAGACGAACGGCGATCCCCGTCCCTGTCCGACGAAACATCTGCTGCAAGCGGACATTGAGCAGGAGCGATGCTTCGTCCTGTTCCTTGGCGAAGGTTGAAGCGTCGAAGCCTTCGGGCATGATCGCGACTATCCTCGCCCCAGCGGCTGACGCCCGGATTGCACTGCGCAGGTGGCGCTGCGCCGTCTCACCATCCTTGCCGCGTTCCTGGCTGCGGGCGAATGGCGGGTTCATCAGCACGGCCGACGGAACAGGGCCGCGAAGCAGGTCGGCGATCAGTTCCCCGTCATGCGCGGTGATCGGGGCCGCAGCGAAGATGTGGCCTAGGCTGTCTCGTCTTGCCGGATCGATCTCGTTGAGGAGCAGCGAGGCCTTCCGGACGCTGCCCCATAGGGCAAGCGCACCATTGCCGGCGGACGGTTCGAGCAGCGTGTCGTGCGCAGAGATAGCTGCGGCCCCTGCCATCAGCCAGGCCAGCATTGGCGGGGTCGAGAACTGCTGGAGCTCGACCTGTGCCTCGCTGCGAACATGCCGGGGCGGTAAGGCTGCTTTGAGCCAGTCGAACCGCGCTTCGGCTTCGTGCACGTTCGTCGCCAGATCGATCCGTGAGGACTCTCGCAGCCAGAGCAGTGCGCCGATCTCGACCGCGTTGTTGTAGTCATCGATGGTCCAGGCGCTTCCCCAGTCCATGACGCCGGTTTCCTCGGCGAACAGGCCGGCGATATCGGCGCGGGAAAGGTGACGTCCCGAAGCGAGAAGCGCGGCAATCCTGGCGCCGACGGCGTAAGCCAATGGCACTGACGACTGTTGCTCGCCGGCGGGAAACAGGTCTGATTGAAACATGGCGATTCGTCCTCCTGATGAGGGCATCGGGACACGCCCTCTGCCGGATCAGGAATTCGAGAAGCTCTCTCTCCTCTACCGCGCCGCTTTGCGGCGCAGCCATGCTGTAAGTTCATCGTTCCAGTCGGTGTCGCGTGAGTGTGGTTTGCGAACGTGGATCGTCCGCCCATCGCGGGCATAAGCGGCCAGGCCACGCGACGCGGCCAGCTCGCCGCCAGCATCGTGATCGACGAAGAGGTGAAGCTCGGTCACGCTCTCAGGCACGCTGACGAGACCGAAGCGCTCATTACCCAGGGTAGCCCAGACGGGGATGCCGGTGAGGGCATAGGCCGACATCGCGCTCTCGATACCCTCGGCGAGGCCGAGCTTTCCGGAGGCCGGAGCGAAGAGGCGGACAGCAGCTTGCCCGGGCGTGCCGAGTGCGCGCTTAGGTTTGTCGAAAGCGGCCTTGCCTGAGGCCTTGGTAGACAGGAACGTGCGGTGGATGGCGATCGGGCCATCGTCGAGGCTGACTGCCGCGATCATGGCGGGCAGAAAGCGGGCCCGTCCTTTCGGGCCAAGCGGCGTTCGTGGATGGAAGCGGAGCGCCGGAGATGCGGCGAGGATGCCGCGGCTTTCAAGATATGCCTTTGCCGGACTGGCACGCAGTGGCTGTGCATCGCGCCAGATCCTTAACGCTACCGCCGAGGGTTTGCGGGTGCTGGTCGATTCGGGTTCGTTGGGGGTCGCAGAAGCTGAAAAGAGCGCCGGTGCCTCGAAACCTTCACGCGCCAAAGCAGCCAGCACGCTCTGCTGATCGCATCCCGCGAAACAGTGGAAGAGGATGGCCTGTCGACCGAGCGACACACCGAGTGACGGCGTGCGGTCATCATGCGCGGGGCAACAGGCCATGCCCTTAGTGCCGGACCATTTGCCCCCTCGCGATTCACAAATGCGACGGGCGGTCTCGGCAAGCGACCGGTTGGGATGAGCTTGGACAGACAGGGACATGCGAGCTCCTCAGCAAGCAAAGTGGCCCCCTCATCAGCGTTCCTCTCCTCTCCCGAAGGCAGGCATTCGCTGCTTTCCTACAGGCATATGTTCTACTTATGTTCTATCTCGATTCGAATCAATGGAGCACCACTCGAGATGACCCGCCTCAATCGTCGGACCGCGATAGCGGTCGCCTGTCTGGGAATGATCGCGACCTCCTCCCAGCAAGTCCGCGCCCAGGATTTCACCTTGTTCGAGCACGCGATCGTTCCACCGGAGACGGACCAGCAGCCGGCAAGGGAATATCTTCCTGCAATCTACCAAGCCGGGCCAGCAATCGTATCCTACCGGGAGGGCCTGTATATGGCGGCGATAGCCGAGGCTGAACGCCGTTACGGGCTTCCGACCAACCTGCTTCGTGCTCTTATCTGGGCTGAGTCCCGCTTCAATCCGATGGCTGTTAGTCCAGCCGGTGCTGCCGGGCTGGCTCAGCTTATGCCGGCCACGGCGAGAGAACTGGGCGTCCGGAACCGTCATGACCCTCTTGCATCGATCGACGGTGGCGCCAGGTACCTTCGCGAGATGTTAGACCGGTTCGACGCAGTCCACCTGGCCTTGGCTGCTTACAATGCTGGCCCGGGTGCCGTCTCCCGATCACGCGGCATTCCCAAGAATGGTGAAACGCCGCAATATGTCCGGTCTGTGTTGGGACGTTGGCAAGCAATTGGTACGTAAAATTGACGAAACTACCTGATTTCCGGCTATTGTCTGAAATCATGTGCCGGAATGAAGACGGACAACGCCAGTGAGTGAGACCCCCGGTGAGCCGTTCGACTTTCGCAAGGCGTTGAAGGTACAGAAGCGCCGGAAGCTCAGAAAGGAGATCGCGTTGGGTTTGGGAGCATTCGCGATCGTATTTGCTGGAGGGATGCTGGCACTCAACTGGCCAGTCCATGACGCCAGCCTTGCTAACGATGATCAGCAGCCTCAAACTCTATTCCAGCAAGCGAGCTCCCCGCAATTCGACGTCTGCGGATCGATCCGGCGCACATGCGTCGTGGATGGAGATACTTTCTGGCTTAATGGCGTGAAGATCCGGATTGCCGACATCGACACTCCCGAGATCAGCGAGCCTCGCTGCGACTATGAGTACCAACTCGGCATGCGTGCGACGTACCGCCTTGTCGAATTGCTCAATGACGGGCCCTTTGAACTGACGACTATCGGGAGCAGAGATGAGGATCAGTACGGTCGCAAATTGCGGGTTGTAACGCGCGGCGGCCGCTCGCTTGGCGATCAGCTGGTCAGCGAAGGGCTGGCGCGGACATGGACCGGGAGACGTGAGCCATGGTGCTGAACCGCGATCAGGAATTGTGGGCCGTCGCACTCTGGGTCGAAAAGAACCATGGCGAAGAGGGAACCGCTTATATCGCGCAGCAAATCCAGCGGCTATCCAACGAAGGGGACGAGGCAGGCATAGCAACGTGGAAGACTGTTGCTGAACGCTTCGATCAACTTAGCTGCCAAAGCTCTACGAACTGAGGCTCGGCACGATGCGGAATTGGCTTCGGATCTGGGGCATCAGAATTGAGTTCGCCGTGCTGGCGTCAGTGTCCCTGATAGGGCTGATCCTGAGCCTTCAATCCTGCATTGGCTGAGAAGAAATTCGATCTCCCGATCAACCCTTCGCAAACTTTCCCATGATGACCTTTCCTCCTGTCCGCAGCTCATCGAGGTAGTCGCTCCACCATTGAGCCATTCGCACGCGCTCGTCCCAATGTTTGCCGCGATGGTAGATGCCACGCACAACATTGCTGTCGCCATGTGCCAGGGCACGCTCGATCGCGTCGGGATTCCAAAGGCCCGACTCGTTCAGGAATGTCGATGCTGTCGCCCGGAGTCCATGAGCGGTGACTTCTTCCTTCGAATATCCCATGCGACGGAATGCGGCATTGAGCGTGTTTTCACTCATGGGACGCTTGGAGCTGCGCGCAGATGGGAAAACATATCCTTCGCGGCCGAGCATCTCGGCCAGATCAGTGAGATAGGCTCTAACCTGCTTGGAAAGCGGGACGGCATGCGCTCGGCGCGCTTTCATTTTACCGGCAGGGATCTTCCAGACCCCATCGACGAGGTCGATCTCATGCCATTCGGCGTGCCGGAGTTCGCCGGGGCGTACGAACACATGCGGCGCGATCTGCAAAGCTAACTTCGTCACCATGTAGCCAGTGAAGTCGTCGATTGCGCGCAGCAGCCCGCCTAGCTCGGTGGGCTCGAGGATTGCTGCATAATGCGTGGCTCTCGGCGTTACGAGAGCGCCCTTCAGCATACTGGTCGGATCGGATTTGCAGCGGGTGGTAGCGACTCCGTAGCGAAACACGCGGCCTGCGAACGAGCGGCATTTCTTCGCAGTCTCGTGCTTACCAGTGGCTTCCAGTCGTTTGAGAGGAGCCAGGACTTCGAACGGCTCGATCTCGTTGATGGGTCGGTTCCCGATGGCAGGCACAAGCTTCTCGAGGAAATAGTTGGCCTTGACGATCGTGCCATCGGCGCGACCATTCTGGACCATCATCTGTTCAATATACTCACGCGCGACTGCCTCGAACGTCTGTGCAGAAAGGAACTCGGCGCGGATTTTCCGCTTCCGCTTCTCAAAGGCCGGGTCGCCGCCAGAAGCAACAGCTCGTCGTGCCTCGTAGGCCACGTCTCGCGCTTGCTTGAGGCTGATTTCCGGATAGCTGCCGATGCAGAGCTTCTTTTGCGCACCGCCGATCCGGTATCGGAATCGCCAAAGTTTGCCGCCAGTCGGCGTGACCTCAACATATAGGCCGCGCTCATCGGTGACCTTGTACGGCTTATCCTTGGGCTTGAGTGCGCGGAGGCGAGTATCTGTCAGCGGCATGTGGGGGCCTTTTCATCTGGGCCTTTGCGAAATGGCCTCAAAAGGCCCACAAAAGTGTCTGGAACCCCCGAGAACAGGCGGGACGATCCGGAACGATCCAAGGGCCAAATCCCTAGGATTTCTGCGGGTTTTATAGAATATTTGGGAGAACGTGAGAAGAACAAATGGTGCCCAGAAGAGGACTCGAACCTCCACGCCCTTGCGAGCGCCGCCACCTGAAGACGGTGCGTCTACCAATTCCGCCATCTGGGCACTTTCGGGCAGCATGGTCAAACGAGCCATTGCCGCCGGGTAGGCGCGGGCCAATAGCGACTGCCATACCCGCCTGTCAACGGCTCTGTTCGCTCCGGAACGCTTGCAGTCCATCGCCCGTTACGGCAAGGCGCGCGGCAGCAGTTCCAAACGGCACACAACGGATACACAATGGCACAGACCACACCCCTGCAGGACAAGCTCGTAACCCTATTCGGGGGTAGCGGATTTCTCGGCAATTATGTGGCCCAAGCGCTGCTTGCGCGCGGCGCGCGACTGCGGATCGCCAGCCGCCATCCCGAGAAGAGCTTCTCGCTCAAGCCGCTCGCGAATCTGGGCCAGCTGCAATTCGCGCGCTGCGATGTCACCAATGAGCAGAGCCTGGCTGCTGCCATCTCGGGTGCGGATGTCGTAGTCAACCTGGTCGGCAGCTTCGACGGCAATCTGCGCAAGCTGATGGGCGAAGCGCCCGGGGCGATGGCCCGAATCGCCGCTGCCAATGGTGCTGGCGCCTTCGTGCATGTCAGCGCGATCGGTGCCGATGCCGAATCGGAAACGGCCTATGCCAGTGCCAAGGCGCTCGGCGAGAAGCTGGTCGCCGAGGCCTTCCCCAAGGCGACCATAATCCGTCCGTCGATCATTTTCGGCAAGGACGACAATTTCACCAACATGTTCGCGCAGATGATCAAGTTCGTGCCGGTCTTGCCGGTCTTCGGGCCGGATTCGAAACTGCAGCTGGTCTATGTCGACGACGTCGCAGAAGCGATCGCTGCCGCAGCCGCCGATCCAGCAAGTCACGGCGGCAAGACCTATGAACTCGGTGGCCCAGAGACCCTGACCATGATGGATATCAATCGCCGCATCGCCGATGCCCAAGGGCGCGACCGTCACTTCATCGCCATGCCCGACGCAGCTTCCGCGACCTTTGCCGCTTTGCCCGGAACGCCCATGGGCCGCGACCAATGGACGCTGCTGAAACAGGGTAGTGTCGCATCAGGCGATCATCCCGGCTTCAAGGCGTTCGGGATCGAGCCGAAGCCGCTCGGCCTGTTCCTCGACAAGTGGATGGTGCGCTATCGCAAGCACGGCCGTTTCACCGGCAAGAGCGCCCTCGCCAGCTAACGGCGAATGGCGTCAGGCCTGCTCCGCACTTTTCGGTGGAGGCAGGGCCTCGAAGGGCTCGACGATCAGGATTGAGCCGTCGTTCCCGATGATCCTGACACGCGTTCCGGCAGCGAGGTCGGGGCCGCGGGCGAGCCATTCGCTGTCGCCATGCTTCACCCGCCCGGTCCCGCCGTCGATCGCCTGCGTGATGAGCGCAAGTTCACCGACGAGGCGTGAACCGCGGCGGTTCATGAGCGGGTCGGAACTGACGATCGGCTGGTCGCGCAGGAAACGGCGCGCGCTGAAGGCAGCGATCAGCGACAGGAAAACGAAGACGATGATCTGGGCCGGCAGGGCCAGGCCGATGCCAAACACCAGCGCGCCGGTGATAATCGCGGCAACGGCCAGCCAGATCAGGTAAACGCCCGGGACGAGGATTTCGAGCGCGGCAAGGATCAGGCCGAGGCCGATCCAGATCCAGTGCGCCTCTATCCCGCCGAAGCTATCCATTACTGGTCACCTGTGCGCGGCACGCTGGTGCGCGACCGCGCAGCGGGCAGCGGCTGGCCTGAGCGGTTCGCGGACGTGGCGGCTTCGCCTTCGCCCGGGCCGATGGCTTCACGAACCAGTTCGCCGATGCCGCCGAGCGAGCCGATAAGCTGCGTCGCTTCGACCGGGAACAGGATCGTTTTCGCGTTCGGGCTTTCGGCAAACTTGCCGACCGCTTTCGTGTATTCCTGCGCGATGAAGTAATTGATCGCCTGGTTGCCCGAAGCTGCGATGGCATCGGACACCATCTGGGTGGCTCGGGCTTCGGCCTCTGCCGCACGTTCGCGCGCTTCTGCATTGCGGAACTGCGCTTCGCGCTTGCCCTCTGCTTCGAGGATGGCCGACTGCTTGCGACCTTCGGCGCGCAGGATCGAACTGGTCTTGTCGCCTTCTGCCTCAAGGATTTCGGCACGCTTCAGGCGTTCGGCCTTCATCTGGCGCGCCATCGCTTCCGAAATATCGTGCGGAGGACGGATGTCCTTGATCTCGACGCGGGTGATCTTGACGCCCCACGGCGAGGTCGCGTGGTCGACGACCGACAGCAGTCGGGCGTTGATCTCGTCACGCTTCGACAGGGTTTCGTCGAGGTCCATGCTGCCCATCACGGTGCGCAGGTTGGTCGTCGTCAGCGCCATGATCGCCTGGTAGAGGTTCGCGACTTCATAAGCTGCCTTGCCGGCGTCGAGCACCTGGAAGAAAACCACGGCATCGACCCCGACCATAGCGTTGTCGGCAGTGATGATTTCCTGGCCCGGGATGTCGAGCACTTGCTCCATCATGTTCACCTTCTGCCCGACACGGTCGAAGAAGGGGATCAGGAGGTGGAGACCAGGTTCCGCAGCCATCGTGAACTTGCCGAGCCGTTCGATCGTATAGACATAGCCCTGCTTAACGACGCGAACCGCCATCAGCAGGAACACGATCAGAAGAAACAGCAGTGCAATCAGTACGAATTCCATGGGAACCCCTCTTCCATTGGATTTGATTTCAGTAGCCTAGAGCCTTGCTTGCCGGTCTCCAAGAAAAAGCGGACCAAGACCTGAATCTAGACGATGGACATGCAGCCAATTGCGTTGCAACATGCCACCGATAAGGGAGAGGAAATATATGGCACGTGCAGGTTGGGCGCTGGCATTGGCGCTGTTTGTTGGCGCATGCGGTTCATCGACTGACGAGGTTTCGGGCCCGGCCACAGAAGGTGTGACCGATGCCCTGATCGCGAACAGTCCGGGCGAAGAATGGCTGACCTATGGCGGGGGCCATATGGAACAGCGCTTCTCGCCGCTCGACCAGATTACCGACGGCAATATCGGCGAACTCGGCCTGGCCTGGTATTCCGATATCGACACGGCACGAGGTCAGGAAGCCACCCCGCTCGTCCATGACGGCATCCTTTACGTGTCCACGGCGTGGAGCATGGTGAAGGCCTATAATGCGAAAACGGGTGAGCCTGTCTGGGCATACGATCCGGAAGTTCCGCGTGAAACCGGTGCCCGCGCCTGCTGCGACGCGGTCAATCGCGGGGTCGCTCTTTATGGCGACAAGGTCTTCGTCGCCACGCTCGACGGGCGCCTCGTCGCGCTCGACCAGAAAAGCGGCAAGGTAGCCTGGGAGAAGATGACCGTCCCCGACCAGGAAAGCTACACGATCACCGGCGCCCCGCGCGTGGCCAACGGCCTTGTCCTGATCGGCAGTGGCGGTGCGGAATACAAGGCGCGCGGCTATCTCGCTGCTTATGACTGGAAGACAGGCAAGGAAGTCTGGCGCTTCCACACCGTGCCGGGGAACCCGGCCGATGGTTTTGAAAATGAAGCGATGGAAAAGGCTGCCGAAACATGGGGCGGCAAGTGGTGGGAACTGGGCGGTGGCGGCACCGTGTGGGATTCGATCACCTATGACCCCAAGACCGGCCTCGTCTATTTCGGCACCGGCAATGCAGAGCCGTGGAACCCGGCCGCGCATGACCGCGGTGAAGGCGACAGTCTCTACACCGGCTCGATCGTGGCGGTCGATGCGGCGACCGGCGAATATCGCTGGCACTTCCAGGAAACGCCGGAGGATCGCTGGGACTACGATTCCAACGCGCAGATCACTGTTGCCGATATCGAGATCGACGGCGAGATCCGCCACGTCGTGATGCACGCACCGAAGAACGGCTTCTTCTACATCCTCGATGCGGAGACCGGCAAATTCCTGTCGGGTGAAGCCTTCGCGCCGATGAACTGGGCCGACGGGCTAGACGAAAACGGCCGCCCGAACATCCTCGAGGCAGCTCGTTACGAAAAAAGCGATCAGCCTTTCATCGGCATGCCCGGACCGATCGGTGCGCACAGCTGGCAGCCGATGAGCTACAGCCCGCAGACCGGGCTGATGTATATTCCGAGCAACCAGGTCATCCAGGGGTTCCTCGCTGCGAAGGACTGGACCCCGAACAAGCAGGGCTGGCAGATCGGGATCGATACCGCGCCTGTCGCCATGCCGGCCGACAAGGCAATTCGCGCGCAGATGGCCGAACAGTTCAGCGGGTCGCTGCTGGCCTGGGATCCGGTCAAGCAGGAAGCAGCCTGGGCCGTCCCGCACAAGGGACCATGGAATGGCGGAACGCTCGCGACCGCTGGGAACCTGGTTTTCCAGGGCGATGCAGCCGGCATGTTCAAGGCCTATGATGCGAAGACTGGCTCGCCCCTGTGGAGCTTTGCGGCACAGACCGGCGTGATCGCTGCGCCGATGACTTACGCCATTGATGGCGAACAATATGTCGCGGTGCTGGTCGGTTGGGGCGGCGTATGGGACCTGACCGCCGGCGTGCTTGCCGACAAGTCCGGGCCGGTCAAGAACATCAGCCGCCTGCTGGTGTTCAAGCTTGGCGGCGATGTAAAACTGCCCGATCCGCCTGCACTGGGTGAAAACGTGCTCGACCCGCCGGCGTTCACCGGCACGGAAGAACAGGTTGCGCTCGGCGCGTCGAACTTCGCCCGTTACTGCGCCATGTGCCACGGCGATGCTGCTGTTGGCGGGGCGAATGTTCCCGACCTGCGCTATTCGGGCGCAATCGGCAGCAAGGATGCGATCAAGTCGATCGTCATCGACGGGGCGCTGCGCCACAACGGCATGATCAGCTTCTCCAAGGTGCTGAAGCCCGCCGATGCAGAGGCCATTCGCCAATACCTGATCAAGCGCGCCAACGAGGACAAGGCGCTGGAAGCAAGCTGACGATGGACGGTGGCTCGCCCTCGATGCGCAATTTCCTGCGCTGGTCCGGGCGGGTTACCACCTCGGGGCGGTTATTGCCCGAGGCGCCAGAGGGACTTGCCGCGTCGGGTACGGCCCATGTCGTCAACCTGGCGCTTGGCGACCATCCCGAGGCCCTGCCTGATGAAGCGGCGCGGTTTGCGTCGCTCGGCATCGGTTACACGCATATCCCCGTGCCGTTCGGCGCGCCCACGAGGGCGCATGTCGAAGCGTTGCGGGAAGTACTCGACCAGATCGAAGGGCCGGTCCACGTTCATTGCATCATGAATTGGCGCGTCACGGCCTTCATGTATCTGATCGACCGGAAAGTGGACGAAGCTGCTGCGCGCACAAAGATGCTCAGCGTGTGGGACCCGCTCGCCAGCGAAGACCCTGCAGCGGCTCCGTGGAAAGCGCTCCTCAGCCCTTGAAGACGACCGTACGCTGATCGTTCAGGAGAACGCGTTCCTCGAGAAAAAGCCTGACCGCTTCTGCCAGCACCCGCCGTTCGATATCGCGCCCCTTTCTTACCAGTTCGTCGGGGCTGTCCGCATGGGTGATCGATTCCACGTCCTGGTGGATGATCGGACCTTCATCGAGATCGGTGGTGACGAAATGCGCAGTCGCACCGATCATCTTCACGCCGCGGGCATGGGCCTGGTGATAGGGCTTTGCACCCTTGAACCCCGGCAGGAAGCTGTGATGGATATTGATGCAGCGACCGGCGAAATGCGCCGCCTGTTCGTCGGACAGGATCTGCATGTAGCGTGCCAGCACGATCAGTTCGGCGCCCGTCTCCTCGGCGATCTCCCGCACGCGCGCTTCCTGCGCGGCCTTCGTCTCGCGGGTCACCGGCAGGTGATAGAAGGGCAGCTCGCCAACGTAGGTGACGCCGATGGCATCGCGTGGATGGTTCGAGACAATCGCGACCGGCTCC
This sequence comes from Altererythrobacter epoxidivorans, assembly GCF_001281485.1. Classification (NCBI taxonomy): domain Bacteria; kingdom Pseudomonadati; phylum Pseudomonadota; class Alphaproteobacteria; order Sphingomonadales; family Erythrobacteraceae; genus Altererythrobacter; species Altererythrobacter epoxidivorans. The sequence goes on along the minus strand of NZ_CP012669.1, from coordinate 14,000 downwards.
ATCGGCAGTTCACCGATACGCCAGCGATAGAGAAGGTCGGCAAGGCAATGGTCGAACTTGCTGACCATGATGAGCACACGGCGCGGCCGGTCGCGCAGCGCCAGCTTCCATTCCATGCCGTATTCATCGGCAATCGGCGCGAAGCCTTCGCGGATCTCGCTCCGGTCCGTTTCGCCGGGGTCGAACTCGACCCGCATGAAGAAGCGGTCGCTGTCGACATCGTTGAATTGCTGCGCATCGAGGATGTTGCCCCCGTGCTGGTAGAGAAAACCGGAAACGCGGGCGGTGATGCCCGGCCGGTCGGCACAGCTCAGGGTCAGGATCAATTCGTTGCTCATGGCCCTATGCCCTGCGCGATTTCACTTTGCACGACAAGAGGCGCCGACAAGTCCGCCGGATACTAAAGTTCGGACCCGTAGATCGCGAGCAGGCGTGACCAGGCGCGCTCTGCCTCTGCCTTGTCGTAAGACGGGCTGTCGGGCACGCACCAGCCGTGGTCGGCGGCATAAACCTCGATCTCTGCCTCGGCTCCGACCGTGGTCGCAGCTTCCCGCAGTGCATCCTTGTCGCCCGGCGCCTTGGCATCGTCGTTCTGGCCGATGGCGATCAGGTAATGCACGTCTTCCCGCAGCTTGCGATGCGGGCTCGTCTCGCTGTCGCGCACCAGTCCGCCCCCATGGAAGCTGGCTGCTGCCTTCATCTGCGGAACTGCATTGGCACCGAGCACGGCGAAGCTTCCGGTCATGCAATAGCCTTGGGTCCCCATGCCGCGGGCACTGTCGACGGCATCCTGTCCACGCAGCCATGCAGAGCAGGCACGCGCATCGAGCTGGATCGTCTCAGCCGAAAATTTCTCGCGCCACGGAGTGACTTTCTGGAAACCTCCCGATGAAGCGAAATCGGCGAAATCCGCGAACTGTTCGCCAGCGACATCGCGGTAGTAGGGATTGGCGAGCAGCACCGCATAGCCTTCGCCTGCAAGGCGCCGCGCCATCTGCCGCTTGGCCTCGCGGATGCCGGCAATGTCGGGCCAGAACAGGACAGCGGGCGAGCGCTTGCCAGCCGGATGGACGAAAAAGCCATCCATCGTCCCGGCAGGAGTCTCGAAAGTTACATTGCTTTCGGCAAGCCCGCCGGTAGCCGATGCCGCACCATTGGCGGCGCCATCGGTCGGAGCACAGGCCGCAGCACCTGCCGCAACGCCGAATGCGCCCAACTGCCTACGGGTCAGCCCCTTGCGGGCCCAGTTTTCGATTTCGTTCTGCTCGCACATCGATCTTCTCCCAGACTTCCCCGTCACCGGTAAGCCTATGGAGCAAGCCGAAGATCGACAAGCCCTAGTTGCGCCGCCGAATATCGCGGGCGCAAACAAAAAGCGGCCCGGGCACAAGACCCGGACCGCCTTTCTTGGAGGAAACCTCCATCAGCCAGGAGACTACCAGCCGAAGATGACGCCGACGCGGCCGCCGACCTTGCCGCCCTTGTTCAGGCCACCGCCGACACCGGCAGTGATGGCAATGTTGTCGCTGACGCGGAAACCGGCGTTTGCTGCGATGGCATTTGCGCCTTCGTAGAAACCACCCGACACAGCGAGGTTGAACGTGGTGTCAGGCAGGAAGCCCATGCCACCAAGAGCGATCGCCGTTGCGGTCGAGCTCGCGAGACGATCGTCGAAATCGTTCATGCGCGATTCGAGGACGCCGACGCGGCCACCGAGGTTGTTGATCTGCGCCATCATGGCGTTGTCAGCAGCGATACGTGCGTTCTGTTCCGACGTGATGGCTTCGAGAAGCATGGTGTCGGCAGCAGCGCGCGTTTCGGCTTCAGCAACGATCGCAGTCGAGTTGGCGGTGATACGTTCGTCATGCTCGACGAGGGTTGTTTCCGCCACCGTGATACGAGCAGTGTTGCTGGCGATGTTTGCTTCGTTGGTCGTAATACGGTCTTCGTGATCGACGAGCGTCGCTTCGTTTGCCGTGATGCGGGTCTCGTGATCGACGAGGGTCGCTTCGTTGGCGGTGATGCGGGTCTCGTGATCGACGAGGGCGGCAACCGTTTCGATTTCGAAGTCGGTTTCATTGGCGCGCGGGTCACCCAGCAGAGCCTGCGATGCAGCCGCGATGGCAGCATTCTGGTTTTCTGCAGCCGGGGTGAGGACTTCCTGTGCACGGATGAAAGTGTTCGCAACATCGTCCAGCGAATCGAACTGCTGCTGCTCGGTTGCCGCTGCGACAGTTGCCGTCGAAGCATCATCGCCGAGTGCCGTCAGGCCCGAAGCGCTGGCAGAATATCCAGCGTCAGTGATCGCGTCGACGAAATCGTCGTTCGAAGCAAGCGAGGTATCGAGCGCCGCAAGGGCATCGGTCAGGTCGTCAGCTGCTGCAATACGTGCATCAACGGCATCGTCGAAGACGGTCTGCGCAGCAGTCAGGTCGGCCGAAGCTGCGTTCGCTGCTGCAAGCGCGTCCGAACGAACATCTTCTGCATCGGCCAGGGCCAGCTGGGCATCAGCGCGGTCGGCAAGCGCATCGTTGAGCGCTGCAAGGTTCGCTGTAGTCTGGTCAGCGTCATATGCCGCCTGCGCAGCGTTAACCGCGTCCTGGGCGTCCGAAACCGCGACCTGTGCATCGGTCACTGCCTGGTTGGCATCGGTCAGATCGTCAGCGGCAACATTGAATGCTGTCTGCGCATCGGCAAGCGAAGTACTGGCTGCAGCTTCAGCTTCCTGCGAGGATGCGAGGTCGGCTTCTGCGGTTTCGACGCTTGCAAAAGCAGCAAGGTTGTCAGCCGTAAGCGTTGCTTCAACGGCAGCCTGGGCGTCATTCAGCGTTGCCGCTGCTTCGTTCGCTGCATCGAGTTCGGCCTGCGCCGCTTCAACTTCAGCTTCGGTAGGGGTGGTCTGCTCGATCTTGCTGGCGAGGTTGTCAAATGCGCCGTCGGCAATACCCGAGTAGCCCTGCTGGCCGAGGCGGTAATCGACATCGTTCGGTTCATAGCAGTAAACGCTGCCATCCGGATATTTGAAGCAGGTTTCAGCCGACTGTGCCGAAGCCGAAGCTGCCATGACCAGCGCGCCCCCTGCAACGCCCGTCATAAGGCCGACGCCAATCACGCGACCCGCTTTATTCATAGTACGCATAAGTAAAACCCCTCAGAAGGTAATATATCATTTGTTAAAAACCAGGCGACCCGAGGGCCCAGTTGCAGAGGGGCTACGCGAATTAATTAGGCATTGATAATTGTTTTAAGATCCTATATTAGATATACATGATGCACTTGATATGGTGTTGTTCCTAGAATAACCGGTAAGGGCTATTGGTCCTTATAGACGCAAGTCATCGGCCTTCAGCATAACAGGGATGCTATTTATTTCCCGCATCGGGTGCGGGAATTTCTATTTGGTCGGGCAAGTGAAAAAGAATCTGTCAGAATTTGCTGCCGCCTTCGGGCGCGCGGGCATTCAAATCTTCACGGTCGAAGGGCGGATCATCATCCACCTTATTTCGCACGGTGAATCGAGAATTAAGGAATTACTTCTCGCTTCGGAGTCGTCCTATCGCGGATTCTATCTGGCGCTGGAACGGCTCAAGGCGAAAGGGATCGTCACCTCGGAACTGGATCCGAGGGACCGCCGTGCACGGCTGATCCGGCTGACGCAGCATGATGCTGCGCGCCTGCTGGACTCGTTCGCCTGACGGCGCGCTGTCGGGAAATCAGCGGCGCGTGAGCGCTTCTTCGCTTTCCGCCATCAACGTCTGGATGATATCGGCGACGGGTTCTTCCTGCTTGACCATGCCGACCGACTGGCCCGCCATCAAGGAGCCGCCTTCGACGTCGCCGTCGATGACTGCGCGGCGCAGGGCGCCCGCCCAATAATGTTCGATCTGCAACTGCGCTTCGGCCATGGCGACCTCTTCGCGATCAAGGCTGCCTGCGACTTCGATCTGCTTTGCGGTGAAGGCTTCCGTGCCCTTGTTCTTCAGCGCGCGGACGGGGATTACCGGCAGGCGCGGGTCGACCTGGACGCTGGCGATCGCGTCGCGCGCAGACGCGCGGAAGAACGCCTTCTTGAAGTCGGGATGGGCAATGCTTTCGGTCGCGCAGGCAAAGCGCGTGCCGAGCTGTACGCCGGCGGCACCCATTTCGAGGTAACCTGCGATGGCCTGCCCCTTGCCGATACCACCGGCGACGAAGACCAGGTGATCGGCCGCCAATTCGGGCAGGATTTCCTGCGCGAGCACGCTGGTCGAAACGGGGCCGATATGGCCGCCGGCTTCCATGCCCTCGATCACCAGCGCATCCGCACCTGAACGCAGCAGTTTCTTTGCGAGCGCCAGGGTCGGCGCGAAGCAGATCACTTTCGCATCATCGCCGCTCTCGCCCTTGATCGCTTCCACGCTCCCCTTGGGCGGGATACCTCCAGCGAGCACGATGTGCGTAACCTCATGCTTCTTGCAGACCTCGATCAGCTCGAACAGCTGCGGGTGCATGGTGATGAGGTTCACACCGAACGGCTTGCCGGTCAGCTTTTTCGTTTCGGTAATTTCCGTGTCGAGCAGCTCCGGCGTCATGGCGCCGCACGCAATCACTCCGAAGCCACCGGCATTCGAGATCGCTGACACGAGATTGCGTTCGGAAACCCAGCTCATCGCGCCGCAAAGGATCGCGTAGTCGCAGCCAAGGAAATCGGTGCCGCGGTTCATCAACCGCGAAGTCTTGGGATAGGTCGTCATGGCGCCGGCGATTAGGCGCGTTCCCGGCGCACGGCAAGCGCCGACGGTCACGCGCTCCTTCGCGCCATCAGGCATCCCGGCAGGTTGTCGGCCAGTTCGACCCGTTTCCCGCCGCCGCCACTCGCCACCGTAAGCGCGAGCTCTGCCTTGCCGAGCACGTCGTCGACAGTTGCGCCGAGCGATGCAATCCCGGCGCTGGCGGTCAAGTTGACGCCCCTGCCCTCGCCTTCGAGCGACAGGCCCGCGAACGTCCGTACGGTTTCTTCTCCCAAAGCGAAGGCATCGGATGTTTTCATTCCGGGAATGATCACGGCAAAACGTTCGCCCTCGAGCCGGGAGAGGCTGGGAATTTCGCCCAGCATGGATCGCAGGAACTGGGCGAAGGCCCATAGCACTTCGTCGGCGCGTGTTTGCCCGTAGCGCAGCTTGATCGCGCGGAAACGGTCGATCGACATGACCATCAACGCACCATGCTGTGCCGCCGAAATGCTACGCGCCAGCATGGCTATCAGCGCCGCCCGGTTGGCGAGGCCGGTGAGGGGATCGACGGTCGCAACCCCGCTTGCAGCACCGATGCCGCGCGCACCTCCACCGGCGTTCGATCGCATCACGCCCAAAGCGCCGGTGGTCGCCCCGATCTGGTCGATCGTCGGCCTCAAATTCAAGGCATACCAGCGTTCCGCGACACCGCCGGTCGCGGAACCAGACGCAGGGAATTCGATCCCTCCACCGGCTCCCATTCCTTCGATCGTGTCTGAAAAATAGGTCCGGACGGCTTCTCCGTGGGATCTCATGGCGAGGTCGGAGATGTGGGGCGGGACGAGATACTGCGCCAAGTCGAGACTCAGGTGCTCGATCGCCTGTGAGGCGCTCGTCACGAAGCCGCGCACATCGAGTTTGAGTATTATGTCGTCAGCACTTTCCGCCAACAGACCGCACAGAACCGAACCGTCATCGACGGTGAAACCCCTTAACATTGCCGCTTGCCCCCGGCTTTGACGACTACCCCCCGTCTAACCGTACCTAGTCAAGCTTTGACGTTAACTAACCCGTTTCTTTTATTTTCGCGCCATACCCTAGGGAAAAGCATTAATAAAAGAACAACCTGGTTAACTACGTAACCTTACTTAACTAAAATACGACTCAACGCTGTATTTTGTTTACCATGTTATTCATTTATTACGCATTGTTTTGGCAAAGTTGTGTCAGTGCTTCAGACTTCGATCATGATCTTCACGCGGTCCGCAGTCGTTCCATAGGCCTCTGCAATACGGGCACGGCTCGCTTCGACGAGTTCTCCGATCCCGGGGGGCTCGCTGAAATGGGCTAGTTCGTCTTCGGCTATGCCCAGCACCTCGGCAAGCGCAGGCATTCGGTCGGCTATCGGACGCGCCTTGCCCTTTTCCCAGGCCCACACGGTCGGCTTGCTTACACCCAGTGCATCGGCCACTTGCGCCAGTGTCAGGCTCTGGCCTTTGCGCAGCTGTTCCAGTCGCTTGCCGAAAAGCTCGCTCGGGACCTGCCGGGCAGTCGCGGGCCGACCGATGGCAGGCGCGAGAGGAGCCGAAGCACGTAATTCCGCGGCGCTGAGTGCACCGTCGGAAACCGGGCCCCTGAATTGGCAGCCGAACAGGAGGCCCGATTTCCACACCACCCGTGCCTCGACCGTCCCGGCTTGCGGCAAGTCCACCGACAGCGCTTCGCCCTCTTCGAGCGGAAGCGTCGTCTCCAGCAGCATCCCGGTCTGCGAGATGTTGTGGACGGAAACATTGGCCTCCTCTCCCGAAGGGAGGGTCCCGCTGGTTTCCAGCAGGAGGCGGCGTCGCTCTTGTCCGCGTTCGTCGCCAGCGTTGTCGGTCAGGTAATCCAGATGCGCTTTTAGCGCCATGTCGCGTGCTCCTTCAGCACGCGAATGGTTCGGCGTATTGAGTTAAGGATTGGTTAGCCGGAGACCTTACCGCCCGTGCAGCGGTGCCTCATCCCCGACGAACCGATTTCGACCGGCTTCAGGCCGCCTCGTCATCCGTGTCGAGCCCGTAGGCCGTGTGCAGCACGCGGACGGCAAGTTCGGTTTCGTCCTCGTCGATCATCACAGAAACCTTGATCTCGGAAGTCGAGATTGCCTGGATGTTGATCCCGCGGTCGGACAGTGCGCGGAACATCGTGCTGGCAACGCCCGCATGGCTCTTCATCCCGACGCCGACGACACTGATCTTGGCGATCTTGCTGTCGGTGATGATGCGGTTGAAACCAATTTCCTCGCGCTTGTCTTCAAGCAGCGCCTGCGCGCGAGCGAGGTCGGCCTGTGGCACGGTGAAGGTCACGTCGGTCTCGCCCTTGTCGCGCCCGACGTTCTGGATGATCATGTCGACGTTGATCGATGCCTGGGCGAGCGGTTCGAAGATATGCGCGACGGCGCCCGGCTTGTCGGGCACGCGCGTGAGGATGATCTTCGCCTCGTTCTTGTCATGAGCGATGCCGGTTACGAGTTGGCGTTCCATATCGCCGTTCTCCACTAGAGCGTTCATTTCATCATCGGACACGATCATCGTGCCGGGCAGATCGTCTGCCGGGACGGCGTCGTCGCCGATGAAGCTGGAGAGGACCTGCACGCGCACGCCCTCTTTCATGGCCAGCCCGACCGAGCGGGTCTGGAGGACCTTGGCCCCGACCGAGGCGAGTTCGAGCATTTCCTCGTAGGTCACGGCCTTCAGCTTCCGCGCCTTGGCCACGATGCGCGGGTCGGTCGTATAGACGCCGTCCACATCGGTATAGATGTCACACCGGTCGGCCTTTACCGCAGCTGCAACCGCAACTGCTGAAGTATCCGAACCGCCACGACCGAGGGTGGTGACGCGGTTGTCCTCGCTTAGGCCCTGGAAACCGGGAATGACCGCAATCTCGCCGCGCTGCATCGATGCGATCAGCTCGTCGGCGTCGATGCTCTCGATCCGTGCCTTGGCATGCGCTTCGATCGTGTGGATCGGCAACTGCCAGCCGAGCCAGCTGCGCGCCTTGCAGCCGAGCGACTGCAGCGTCAGCGCGAGGAGGCCCGAAGTGACCTGTTCGCCGCTTGCGACGACCACGTCATATTCGGCCGGATCGTATAGCGCGTTGGCCTCGCGGCAGAAATTCACCAGCCGGTCGGTTTCGCCCGCCATCGCCGAAACGACTACGGCAACCTCATGACCCGCCGCCTGCTGTTTGCGCACGATATTGGCCACGCGACGAATGCGCTCGGTCCCCGCCATCGAGGTGCCGCCGAATTTCATCACGATACGAGCCAAGCTATCGCCTCCTGTCGCATAGGCTGGTGCAAGCAATCGGGGCCTGTTAGGGGCGCGGCATGAGCGATGCAATATCTCGCGGTGAAACCAAATCTACGGGCGGCACAACGATCCGTCCCGAAGAGGCCGCGCATTTCGGGCGCCTCGCCCGCGATTGGTGGGATGCAAAGGGGCCGATGGCCTCGCTCCACCAGGTCAATCCGGTCCGGCTGCAATTCATCCGCGACGCGATCGACATGCATTGGGCAAGCGACATCGAGGCGGCGGCACCGCTGCGCGGGAAAAGCGCGCTCGACATCGGTTGCGGTGCAGGCCTCCTCTGCGAACCGCTTGCACGGCTTGGCGGCGACGTGACCGGAGTGGATGCATCGACGGAGAATGTCGGAGTGGCGAGCGCCCATGCCGAATCTTCCGGCCTCGACATTCGGTACATGGCGGGGGAGCTTGCGAGCCTCCAGCTCGGCCAGTTCGATCTCGTCACCTGCCTCGAAGTGATCGAACACGTGTCCGACAAGGCTGCTTTCCTGCGCGATGTGGCGGCCAGTCTGAAGCCCGACGGCCTGCTCGTCATGTCGACGCCCAACCGGACTGCGGCGAGCAAACTGCTGTTGGTCGAGGCAGCCGAGCGGGTCGGCTACGTGCCGCGCGGCACGCACGACTGGGACGACTTCGTTACCCCGGACGAATTGGCTGGCCTGCTGGCAGACGCGGGCCTTGCGATGGGCGAACCACGCGGCATCGCATGGCGTCCGGGCAAGTCGCTGCACCTGTCTTCAGATATGTCGCTGAATTACATCGTCACCGCGCGATTTGCTTAATTCGGGGCACTGACTAAGCTCCTCCTTTTGGAGGAGGACGCGACCTTGACAGAAACAGCCGCGCAGCAGCGCATGGTATTGTCCGAAAGCAAGCCGCTCAGGCTGTTCTCGTTCTTCCTGCTCTATTTCGGGCAAGGCCTGCCGCTCGGCGTTTCGATGGTGGCATTTCCGGCTTGGCTGGTGGCCAATGGCGCTTCCGAAGCCGATGTTGCCGCGATCATCGCCACGACGTTCCTGCCATGGAGCTTCAAATTCATCCCGGCCGCAGTGATGGACCGATACGCCTTCCTTGCCATGGGGCGTCGGCGCCTGTGGCTAATCGTCGCGCAAATGCTGATGGTGCTCGGTTTCACTATCGCGGCGGTGGTTGCGCCCCAGCCCGACGACTTGCAGGTGATCCTCTACGTCATCTTCCTGATCGGGGCCGGGTCCGCGATCCAGGACGTTGCCGTCGACGGGCTGGCGGTCGACATCCTTCCCGAAGAGGAACAGGGCACCGCCAGCTCCTTCATGTTCGGCGGACAGGCCGTGGGCCGTGCTGCTTCTGCGGTCATCGGCGGCTTCGGCCTCCAGTATTTCGGCAGCCAGGCGACCTTCCTGTTCTTCCTTCCGATCATTCTGCTGATCACGATCTACGTCGTGTTCCTCCGCGAACGGCCGGGCGAGAGGCTGCTTCCGTGGACCGAAGGCAAAGCGTCGCAAATCAACCTTCAAAAACATGTGGGCGCATGGTGGCCGATGGCGGTGGCGGCGTTCCGTTCTTTGCTCAAATTCGACAGCCTGAAGCTCATCTTCGCTTCGTCGCTGGCGCGCGGCACGGCCGGCTTCTTCGACACGATGTGGCCGATCATTGCCGTCAGCGTCGTCGGATATACGACTGCCAGCTATTCGAGCATGATCTCGACCGTCGATCTTGTCATGGCGGTGCTTGCCATCGGCGTCGGCAGCTTCCTCACGGCCAGGCTCGGGCCGAGAAATGCCAGCTTCGTGGTCTGGATTTATTTCGCAGTGCTCGCCCTGCTGGTGCTTTACGGCCGTTCGATCTGGATCGTGCCTGCCGCTTTCATCGGCCTCAGCTGCCTGTGGTCACTCGCAGTTGTCATGACCAGCATCGCGACAAACCCGTTGCGCATGCAATTGTCCGATCCGAGTGTCGCGGCGACGCAGTTCACGATCTACAATTCTCTGTCCAACCTGCCTGTCTCCATCGGAGCGACCGTGTTCGCCATGCTCGGCGGCACGAATGAAATGGCGACCGTGATGTGGCTCGCAGCCGGACTGATGACCGTGGCGGCATTTGTGTTCCTGACGCTCAAGGTCGGCGACAGAGTGCGCAAGGCCGATCTTGCCGCAGAGCCCGAACCGCGCATGGATTGAATTGCCTCGACCAGCGGGTCAGTCGTTGGCCTGCTGGTCTTCGGGCACATCGTCCCACGGACGGAAATAGAGCTGCGCGCATTCGTCGGCGAGGACCCCGCCTTCGAGCGTCAGGTCGTCCTTGTAGGCGTCGGCGACGAAATCGAGCGTCGAGAGATGCCTGTCCTCGAAATACATCTCGTGAACGTCATCACGCCCGGCACCATAGACGATCCGGCTGACCCCGGCCCAGATGCTGGCAAACGTGCACATCCCGCACGGCTGCAAGGTCGAATAGAGCGTCGCGCCCTCTATCCGCATGTCGCCATACGCCGCACCGCCAGCCCTAAGGGTCACCACCTCTGCATGGGCGGTGGCATCGCAGCATTCGGCGGTGTGGTTCACGCCGCGCGCGATTTCCTTGTCCCCGAGCACGAGGATTGCAGCGATAGGCGTGTCCGAAGGATCGGTGCCCTTTTCCGCGACCGCATGTTCGAATGCGGCGCGCATCCACTTTTCATCGTCAGCCTTGCTCATGGGCAAGACAACGCACCGTTCAGCGATCCGCTCCCGCCGCGATCATCGCGGTGTTGCACTTGCGGCCCGCCAGGGACTTGTCGGTGAAATATCCATCGACCCCGGCGGCTGTCAGCAACCCTGCAAGGACGACATCGCCGCAGCCGACACCCGCCGGATCCGAACCGCTGCGCAATTGCGCAGGCAGGAAGTCGTTTTCCGGACGGATGGTCCAGGCGAAAACCTGAAGCCCCGCCGCTTTCGCATCGGCCACCAGCGAGGTCGGCGAGCCATCGGGACCGAGCAGCATGCCGACATGTGCGCCGACCGCATCGGCAAAGGTCGCGACTTCGGCAAGGCCGGTCGGCGTGACCATTTCGGCATAGCGAAGGCCGGGTTCGTCCTCCGGACCGCCATCCGGCTTCACCAGCAGCACCAGCTTGAAATCGCTGCGCTGCCGAAGCCGTCCGAGGGGGGCGGCATCGAAGCTCTGGATATAGACCGGATCCTGCGCGGTTACGCCAAGCGTGCGGAATTCCTTCAGCAGCAGGTCGACCATGTCGATCCCTTCCGCCTGGAGGAAGAAGGTGGGGTGCTTGATTTCGGGGATCAGGCCGATGCGCCTTCCGGTTTCCGCCTCCTTGGCGCGCACCAAGGCCACGATCTCCTGCAAGGTCGGCACCTGGTACAGCCCGTTGTAACGCGCATTGCCCGGCCGGAGGTTCGGCAGCCGCTCTTTCGCCCGCAAGGTGCGCAGTTCTTCCAGCGTGAAGTCTTCCGCGAACCAGCCGTTGACGCGCTGGCCGTCGATCGTCTTCTCGCGCCGGCGGCTTTCGAACTCTTCGCGCGAAGCCACATCGGTCGTATCGCTCAACTCGTTTTCATGGCGCGAGACGAGGACGAGATCCTTCGTCACGACAAGGTCAGGTTCGATATAGTCCGCGCCCTGTTCGATCGCGCGTTCATACGCGGAAAGCGTGTGTTCGGGCCGCTCCGCACTTGCCCCCCGATGCGCGATGACAAGCGGCTTGCCTGCGTGCAGCGGCACGACCGGCACCATCGCCAGCATCACGGCAAGCATTCCAACCAGTCTAGACATCGACCCTGTCCTCTCCCGCCCCGGCGACACGCGCAGCGATTGCGTCCCTCGCCTGGATTTCACGATCGCGCCAGCCGCCTGAAACCCGCGTGAACGGCACCTTCGTTCGCACCAGCATATCCTCGGCTATTGTTGCGAAACGATGGCGCGCATCGTCGGCGCCGAACATGCGCGTACCGTCGCCCTTCCACGGGACGTCGGGTTCGAACAACAGGTAGTGATCGGCCTTGGGATAGGAGAGCAGTTCGTCCGGGATCTCGCCGAACAGCATCTGCGCCCATGCCGCCGTCATCAGCGGATCGGTGTCGAGCATTAGCAGTGCGGGTGCTTGCTGCGCCGCTTCCTGCATCGCTTCGTCCTGGCCACGGGCGATGGCGAGCAGGTCGTCCATGCTGAAATCGGTGCCGCGCTCCTCGGCATAGGTGCGCCCGTATTCGGGCACCCAGGGGCAGCCGTACTCTTCTGCCAGCTGCCTTATCAGCACCGTCTTGCCCGTGCTTTCGGCACCGTGGAAGCAGATGCTCGTCATGCCGCACCAGCCTCGCCGCCGGTCTTGGCAGCCTTCCACCATTCGCGCAGGCCGAGCACGGACAGCACGAGGAAAGCGACATAGAGTACCGCCAGAAGGTCAAGGTCGCGCGAGACGTATAGCCAGATCGACACGACATCGATCACGATCCACGCGATCCAGTTCTCGATCCGGCGGAAGGACAGCAGGAACTGCGCCGATACGCTCATTCCCGCGACTGCGCTGTCCACCATCGGCACAGCCGCATCGGTATAGCGCGACAGGGCCCAGCCGAGCTCAAGGCTGACCGCAGCGGTCGCGGCAATCCAACCGATCCGCGTGGGCCAGCCCATCCAGCCGACCTGCACCGCATGCTGCATCCCGCCGGCTCGTGCCCACAGCCACCAGCCATAGACGTTCACGATGAAGAAGAAGACCTGCAGCCCGGCCTCGGCATAGAGTTTCGCTTCGAACAGGACGACTGCGATGCAGCTGACCATCACCATCGCGGCAGGGAAATTCCACACCGACCGCCTGATCAGCAGGACGATGTTGGCAAACCCGAACAGCGTGCCGACGATTTCAAGCAGGCTCATGTGGAACATCAGCGGAAGGCGTTTTCCCATTCGCTGACGGCAAAGCCGACCAGCACGCGGTCACCGCCATCCACCTCGGCCACCGGCCGCTTGATCATGCTGGGATGCTCCAGCATCAGCGCAATCGCCTTGTCGCGGTCGATATTGGCCTTGTCCTCGTCAGCCAGCTTGCGGAAGGTCGTGCCCCGACGGTTTAGCAGCACTTCCCAGCCGCAGCGGTCCGACCAGCGTTCGAGATTGGCCTTGTCCGCGCCTTCCTTCTTGTAATCGTGGAAGGTGTATTCGAGCCCTTCTTTATCGAGCCAGGTCCTGGCCTTCTTCACGGTGTCGCAATTGGAGATGCCGAACAGGTGGATCATCGGGCCTCAAATCCTACTGGATGGAACACATGGAACACAGTCCATGACAGGGAAAAACCTCGGTTTCGCGGGCGAATTCATGCGAACTTCCTAGCGGGAGAGCGGCGAGTAGGACAGGTGCGCATCGGCGATGGCCACAGCCAGCGCGTCCGCCGCGTCCGCACCGGCAACCGCCGCGCCGGGCAGCAGCACCTTCAGCATCGCCTGGACCTGCGCCTTGTCCGCACCGCCGGTACCAACGACCGATTTCTTGACCAGCCGGGCAGCATGTTCGTTGACTGCCAGTCCGCCAGCCGCGCAGGCGGCCAGCACCGCGCCGCGCGCCTGCGCCAGCTTCAATGTCGATTGCGGGTTCTTGTTGACGAAGATTTCCTCTGCCGCCGCCCGGTCGGGCGCATGGCTGCCGATCACGGCACGGATGGCATCGTGCAAATGGTGCAGACGTTCGGCGATGGGTGCCTTCGCATCGGTTTTCACTTCGCCATTGGCGATATGGCTGATGCGCGAACCCTCGGCCCGGATCACGCCCCAGCCGGTACAGCTGAGCGAAGGATCGAGGCCGAGGATTATCGTCACGAAAAGGGGCTAGGCGTCGAGCTTCGCCATGACCTCGTCAGAGATCTCGTAATTGCCCCATACGGTCTGGACGTCGTCGTCATCTTCCAGCGCGTCGATCAGCTTGATCAGCGTGGCCGCGTTCTTCTCGTCCATCTCGGTGGTCAGGTTGG